>NZ_JRUQ01000048.1 GCF_000773975.1 Erwinia typographi | reverse complement strand
GATTCAGGGGGCCAGTCTACTTTGTATAAAAGACTCCGTCTTCATCTGTGTAATAAACTCCACCAACGCGGTACCTGCCGGTTTTGAGCGTTTCGCTGTATTGGTGCATGCCAATCAGGCATTTCCAGTTTCTGGTATCCATCACATTCCCTCTGGTGGCTGTTGGACCGCCCGGCGTCCAGGCTTACGGTTCTTCTTCTTCGGTTCGATCTTTACCTGTGCTACCTGTGGCCGCGCTGGCTCCGGTTCATAAATACCCATGCTGCGCCGGTAGTTCTTTTTGGCATCCCATACCAGCCAATCCTTCCAGTCGCGCCCGTCATCGATACTGACGCTGGCCTTAACCAGCGGGTCATTTAAATCAACTTGCATTCGGTCCCCCTTCAACAGATGCGCCCATGTCGGCAATCATGCTTTCCCAGACTTCCTTTCCCTTGCTGGTGAGCTCGGAGCCATTGATTAGGCACTGGCTGATGGTGGCGATGCCAAGCGCTTCCCACCCCTGATAGTTCAGCTTTAAAGCCTCAAAGTAGTAGGCATCGACCAGCTGCCGCACGCCGGATACGCCACCGACAATCTGAATGGTGACCGGGTACCCGTTGGCAATGATCTGGAAGTGTGGGCCGCCATTCTGTTTGCAGACGTGCTCTAAAATGGCGGTTGAGTAGCTGTTAGCTAGGGCATTCAGCCGGAAATTTTTGGTGATGACTTTCATCGCGCCGCCTCCCGTCCCGCAACCTTATAAGCCCGCATCATTTCCGGCGTTCTGCCGGTCAGCACCGACTTCATGAAGAAGCAGCCTTTACGCTCAGAAATCAGACTGCTGGTGGACAGTAGGGCAGCATCGACCGCCCGGTTGTGCCTGCGAAACTCGAAGGCGGTGCTGGTGATGGTCAGGCTTGCGACTGCGCCGTGGTCCTGATAGTTAAATTTCATTTGATGTACCTAGCCAACATAACAATCAGCCCCAGCAGCATGCTGAATAAGGCCATACCTGCCGCAGCCATGAAAATCAGCGTCCAGATGACCAGCTCAGTTACTTTCTTCATCGAAGGCCGCCTCCAGTCGTTCGAAGGTTTGAGGGCGCATTGGCATAATCACCACGAAGGGATTGCCGTAAAGCTGGTTAACAGCCTTGTCGAAAATGAGCTGGCAGGGTTTTTCATGCCCCCACGACTTAAGCATGACTGCCACGATGAAATCCTTACCGAACATCTGCTGGGGCAGGGCAAGGTATTTAGCCTGGAAAATGGGCAACAGGTCGGATGGCTCTGGTGTGGCCGGAAGCAGTTTGCTGAAGTCAGGATATCGGCACAGTACCAGATCAAGGTTGCTGCGCCCGATCACCTGGTTATCTTCCGTTACGTGCTCGGCCACCAGAGTCCCGTACAGGGGCTTGATAAACGTTCCCTCGGCCTCATCTGGAATTGTGCCGTTGATAATGAACACCCCTTCAATGGGATTATCTGCGCCGTGTTCCATCGATACACAGGCGTGACCATTAGTCGCCTGAATGTGGGTAGGCGTGATGTGCACCCCGCGCAGGTATCCGCGTTCTTCTTTTTCGTCAGCAACGCAGCACAGGGCCGCACGCAGCAAATCAGTGTGGATAAACATTACTGGGCCTCCTCGCGCTGGTTCCAGTCGTGAACAGCCCGCTCTTTGCTGTCAGGAAGCTGTGAAGCGTTGCAACATCCGCAGTTCACGAAGTAGGTGTTTTCGCCGTCCAGCTCCCTCAGCGTTTCCACCAGGCTGACGTGCGGGTTTCCACAGAACGGGCAAGGCTTCAACTCGCCATTGCCGTTAACATCTTCGGTAGATGGCGGGCATGTTTCAGGCACGACCGAGAGTAGCGTCAGGTCGGTGGCCTTAATGCGATCATCTTCGATAGCGTTCTGCGCGGCGGAGATAGCGGATTCAACGCCAGTTGCCTCAGTTTTGACGATGAGCGGGTGATACCCGCCACATGGATAATTGCCCATATAGGTGACGACATAGTTGATTTTTTGCATTGTTATTTACCCCCAAAAAGTGTTTTAAGATCGATTCCGTAAACCGCCAGCCATGCCCCTGCAGGCCATGACTTGACGCTCCCCCAGCGCTCATCAGCAACATCACGCGCAGGCTGGCCGTTTTCTTTGCACCAGCGGCGCAGGGCAATAAACTTGAACTCGTCTTTACGTCCGGTTGCCTTCTCAACCTTGGTGATGGTGGCGTCTTTGGCGCTTTCACCCAGGCGTTCTTCCAGCTCACGGCAGCGGCGAGAAGCAGCACTAAGTTTTCCGAGGGCTGAGGCTTCGCGTTTGCGGCTGATCTGGGCCTTGGTGCGAATGGCTTCATTCCTCTCGGCAGTAACGAGCTCTACCTGCTCTGTGAAGCCAATGAGGATGTTACGTAGGTGGGCGGGGTTATCACGCCAGTCCAGTTCTGCCGCAGGGCGTGCTGATCCGGATTCCAGCTTGAACCAGCGGTCAATAACCGCCGCGCGACGTTTAACGTCATAACCGGTAATCAGAATTTCGGTATGGCGGCGATCGAGCAGGAACTCGGAGACGTAGCCTCGACCATCAATGCAGACGATTACTCCATCAACCAATGTAAGTTGCTGATTTTTATGATGACGCAAATCTGCGCCATCTTTTTTGATGCCATAAAGGCTCTCTGTCATTACCCAAATATCACGGATAACATCTTTCGGATTCTTACCAGTCAATGTGGCAATTTCTTTACTGCTCATCATCGTCTGCTTTTTGGTATTGGTAATTTGAGTTTTCATAGCCATTGTTTATTCCTCAGTGAAAAGTGATACCGTTGTTGCCGAAAGTGCTTGCAAGTTCTTTCGCGCCTGAAATAAAAACATCGTCGATAAAGTCAATGAGCCACGTAGAGCCGTTTTCTTTCCGTTTTATCTCGTCACCCATATAGAATCGCATCGGTGTCAGGTATTTATCCTCAGGCCGCTCTTCAATCAGATACCTTTCAATCTGGTGGATAAGCAGAACCTCTATAACCTGCTGGTCAATTTCAACGATAAGGCCAGGTGCACAGAAAACATTCTGCCCTTTATCGTTGAAACCAAAACGTTCGGTACAGTGGTTCAGGTAATACAATGCAGCAGTATTTCTGAGTTGCCGGGTTTGAAACTCCGCGAATTCAAATACCTCTTCCTGAGTGAGAGGGGTATCTCCGGGACGGGTTTTATCAAGCATCCATGCTGGTGGGTTAAATTTCCCGCCAGAATTATCAATGGCGTTCTGGAGTTGTTTCACCAGTTGAGATATTTTCTCTTGTTCAATGTCGTTCATTTCCCATCCTTAATATTGTTGTAGACCGCATGGGTCATTAACTGCCAATCTTTCCCGTTATTCCGTGATAGCAGTCGCCAGCGCGGATTAACTCTCAGGCTCAGATATCCGGTACCGTGTATGCGGCAGGGGAATACTCGCCGCTTGCGATATTGCGCCAGCCTTTTCGTTGCCTGGATAATTACCCATTCAGGCGCTTTAAAAACTGAGAGCGTCATAATGTTTCTGTCCCTCCGTTATATCTGGCATTAGATGAGCAGCGACGAATACCGGAAAAAGCAACATTCTCTTCATCCTCGCCGCATGCAGCCCGCAGCGCCTGACGCCAGACGGTTGTAGCCCGGCGGAAGAATCCTTTCTGTTCAAGCATGAGCGCGGTGTCATAATGTTTTCTGAAATTGCTCATTTAATACTCCTGCTAAAAAATGCCTGTTCGACCAGGTTATCCAGCAGCACACGAATAAACGCATTCCCATGCACGGTTAACTTATCGAAGTCGCGCGTGACGCAGGCGCTGTAATTGGAGATAATCTGCTGTTCGGCATCGGCATGACTTCGGGTTGCATAAGCTGGTTTCTCAAAGAGCTTAATAAGCGCCTTACGCAACGTTTCCGCTGTCACCTCGATAGTGGTTACTGAACCATCTGGCAAATTAACCGCTGTGTGATTCGTGCCGGTGCGCACATTAATCTGCGTCATAGTGGCGTCTATAACGCGGTTCCGGTTGCGTTCAATAAGACTGGTCATCACTTCACCCCGTATGCGGCACGAAGGAATAATTCAGCCAGCACCCACTGGCCCGCGTCACGCATCAGCAGAGCCTGACGATATTTGTTTTTATCTTTTATGAATGACATATAATGTCCTCACCAATATCCATTAAGCCCTTTGTTGGCTCGCTGTAATAACTGATCGTTGTCCAACTTGAATTCAATTCCTGACCGTTTCAATAATTCAGCGAGAATTGGTTCGATAGTGCTAAAAAAACCTATGATCTGCCCCCTGCGGGAATCAAATTCATCTGAGAAACCAACTCCAGCCATGTCTGCGGTAATAGACCCTAACGAACCGCCAACTGACGCGCCGTGCTCTTGTAAGTGGCGCAGGTAAATCACCGCTAAGGCAGCGCCTGTTGTGTTGCCTCCTGCATATCCACCTGCATCAGGAATATCCCAAAAGGAAAGGCAGTGTCTCCCTTTTACTTTCCCTACAAATGGAAGTCGATGCAGTGGTAACTCTTTTTTGTGATGGAACTTAATTTTATTAACCATCTTAATTGCTCCGAAAAAATTTTACGGTTATCCCCAGCGCAGGCGCTGTGAATTATTTTTCTGGTGTTTATTGGTTTCTTGCGTGAAACATAGAGCCTAATATGGCTGCTTTTGCTTCGGGGTGTTCATCAAGTATTTTAATGGCGTCGGGGCAGGCATCTTTGATATCTTCAAAGAAGTCAACTAATACGAATCCGTTATCAATTTTTTCGTAAAGGGCAAATGAAATAACGCCAACAAAATTGGTGCAAAGTTCATATTTTGCATTTTTCTGATGTGGTTGCGCAGCAAAATAATATGACCAATGGCTCTTGCTGGCTTTTAGTTTGAGATGAATATCAAATGCAGTTGTTGCATCAGGTTCGTTTTTGTTAGAGGGCGTAGTTAATATATTTAACATCTCACTGGCTCCGTTGTTTGCCGATGAGATGATAATAGGTAAAGCGAATATCGCCGTCAATCGCTAAAGCGATTTATTTGGCGATAATTTCATAACGGCATGAATTTGTTGGTTAAATATTTATGACTTAATATTGGAACCCGCCCATACGGCGGGTGTTGAGAAGCTTACCAGCTATGTGAAGACCAAAAAACCTTGCCAATTATTCGAACATTTCGGTTGAAGTCAGATCGAGGTACAACCTCGTCAGGGTATTCATCTCTGTTTAAAGAGCGAATGATGACCGACTCTGGTGTTGCGATCAGAGTTTTGACTCTTAACAAGTCTGCTTGACATATTGCGTAGGTTTTTCCATCTCTTATCGAAGTTTCTTGGAGATTTATGCCCACAACATCACCATCATTTAGCATGGGCTCCATGCTTTGTCCGCTAACCCGAACAAGCTTTGCAGCGCTTTCAGGAACGCCCATGCGTTTTAAGTAGTATCTGCGAAATACCAACGCAAAATCAGATGATTCTTCTAACTCACAACTACCGTCACCAGCTGATAGAGCTACATTAAGCAATGGTATTTCCACAAATTCATCCTCGTCCCTGTCCATTTCCTCCCAAATTGCGGCCTTAAGAGATGTTTCTCGTATGTTAGAAGGCTCTGTTTTAGCCATCTCACCCGCCCCGGTAGACAACCATTCAGGACTAACACCTAACGCTTTAGCTATTTCAACTGTTTTTCGAGATCCGCTTGCTCCATTTAGCAACTTGTTGACGCTGGACTGCGCCATGTTGACCGCCTTTGCGAGTTTTCCTTGAGTATATCCAGCTTGCCGCATTGCTAAATCTAAACGTTCAGAAAAGTTCATTTTGTTAGCTCCATGATTTGATTGATAGATCATATCGCCAAAGCGATAAAGTCACAAGTAATCGCCAAAGCGATTGATTAAGTCTAAAATATCGCTAAAATGATTTTATTCTTTTCTGGAGGTATCTAATGAAGAACTTAGGTATGGCAAAAGCGATTGAACTTGCTGGTAGCCAGTCCGAATTGGCTAAGCTTTGCAAAAAGTCACAATCAACGATTTGCGACTGGCTTAATGGGAAAAAGAAAATTTCCCCTGAGCATGTGCCAACGCTGGTTAAAGCTGTATCGGGCAAAGTTCAGCCTCATGAGTTGCGCCCCGATCTCCCAACGCTCTTCCCCCATCCAGCCCCCGCACAGGAGGCTCAGCCATGAGCAATGTCAGCACAGAAATTCTGGTGCAGCACAGGAAGGAAGCGCGTATCGATTCGCGTGTAATTTCTCAGCGCGCAGGAATTCAGCATGAAAGCTTGATGGCAACTATCAAGAGACATCAGAAGGAACTGGAGGTAATGGGGGATTTGCCCAGGAACACCTGCGGAATCGGACTTGGGCGCCCACGAGTTAACTATCTGCTCAATGAAGCACAGTTCGATTACATCCACCGCATTATTCGTGGCCGCGATGCTGAGGCGATGAAGAAACTTAAAGTGGATGTAACCAAAGCGTTATTGGAGGTGCGCTCATGAAACCATCTGACCTGACGGCGCTGAATGAAACGGCTCAACGCATTTCAATCGTTTCAAGCTCTGTGCCACTTGAATCATGCCCTGAATGTGGAACGTCGGAAGTCCGCCTGAATCGTGTCTCCCGCTTTGCTGGTGGAGATGACGCCTATTACGTTGCCTGCACCATCTGCGAACCTCGTCAGTTCCCTGACAGCCGCGAGGACGCGGTAAGAGACTGGAATCAGCGGCAGATAATCGACCTGCGGGAGGTGCTGAATGCTTCCCGATGATTTTATTCGCAAAAACATCATCACGATTCTGGCCTCTGAGGGCGTCTCTGACGAGGTCGCACAGGGGGGGGGCTACCGCTGCACTGGACTACTACCGCCGCAGCTCACAGGCAAGCAGGAAGGGGCGCATGTTCGATGATCTCTTGCATGAGGCCCGGCAGTGGGTGCGGTTCCACGCCAGCAAGGCCACAACCCGCAAGCGCAGAGAGCGCAAGGGGAGTCTGCTATGACGCCTGATTACTTCCGTACTGTGATGCCATCCGTATTTGTGCCGGAAGATGCCACGTGGATACAGGAGCAGATGGCGAAGCTGTCACCGTCAATGCGTCAGAAAATCGCCCTGAATTACGCGGTTGTGTACCAGGAGACATTTGACGCTGAGCCTGTCTCGTTCCGCCAGGAGAATCGTGCACGGCATGAGGCTAATACCCGGCTCCGGTTGTTTGTGGAGCGGTATCACCGTGCAGCTATGGGGTTAGTGGAAAAACCAAAGGAGGTGATCTGCTAGCGAATACCACCCAGATAGTTTTCTGTACTAGTTAGGTAGTACGTATGTTTGTACTAGTTTGGCAGTACGCGGGGAAGAGGGGAAAACTTTCTAGGGGGGGTAAGGGGGGGTGATCTTTGAAAGGGGTGTTAGGGAAGGCTTAGCCAGAGGGAAGGCACCTTAGTTACATAGATCACTGTAGGGGTTACCCAGAAACAGACAGCCGTCTAAATGGCTAAATATGAAATCAGGTCAGGGCTATGTTCCTGGCTGAGCAAAAACTAAAAGGTGGCTCTGATGTACGTAGAGGACAGAAGGCTGAAAGAAAAAGATGAGTATTTCATTGTGAAGCTGGAGCGCGTCATGACGGCTTTCGGATGTCAGGGGCTAAGCCGGTGGGAATACGATTTTATCAATGGACTGAGCCGTTATTTCCGTGGCGGGAAATATCTGACCAGGGCTCAGAAAAGCGCGGCCAGGAAGGTTATCAATAAATATCGGCAGGAAGAGGCAGAACCGACGCGCAACACTTTGGCGAGTAAATTCGCGCCAGTCTGCCGGGAGAACAACAATGCTTAACATAACTGAGAATTTCGCTCAGAAACGCGCACTGGATATGTTACGTCGCGACTGGAAGCAGCACAACTCGTTCATGGTCTATGCGCCAACGGGTGCCGGTAAAACGGGGATGGCGGCGTTTATCGTTGATGGGTTCGTATCGCGGGGAATGCGGGTTTTGTTCTGTGCACCGTATATCACTCTGGTAACCCAGACTGCCGCTCGCTTTGTGCAGTACGGTCTGCCAGAAGACGAGATCGGCTACATCTGGAGTAACCATCCCAATTACGACCCGGAGAAGAAGATCCAGATTGCTTCAGCTGACACGTTGATCCGCCGTAATTTCCCTGACAACATCGATTTGCTGATTGTCGATGAGGCGCATATACGCCGCGCCCAGTTGCTGGGAGTCATTAAGCACCTCACTGAAAAGACGAACGTAAAGGTTATTGGCCTGTCGGGAACGCCATTCTCACCCTTTCTGGGGAAATACTATAAGCGCCTCATTAAGCCCACGACAATGAAGGAACTGATCCAGCGCGGTGATCTGAGCGGGTATGAGTTTTTTGCCCCTTCAAAGCCAGATCTCTCCGGCATTCGTCCGAAGAAGTCAGAAGAGTTTGGTAGCGATTATACCGATGGGGATCTGGCAGAAATTATGTGCGGTGCGGATCTGGTTGGTGACATTGTTAAAAGCTGGCTTCGTCATGCTCATGACCTGCCGACAATTTGCTTCTGCGTTAACCAGGATCACGCTGGCTTCATAACTAATGAGTTTCTTCGTTGTGGTATCAACGCAGAACGGGTGATCGCTGAAACCCCAAGTGAAGAACGAGAAATGATTTTCCATCGCTTCGCCCAGGGGGCAACGAAAGTGATAGTTAACGTTTCTGTCCTGACCGCCGGCTTCGACAGCGATGTTCGCTGCATCATTTACGCCCGCCCAACCAAATCAGAAATCCGCTGGTGTCAGGCGTTAGGCCGGGGACTTCGTACTGCGCAGGGCAAAGAAACCTGCCTCATTCTGGATCACAGTGGAAGTGTTCATCGTCTGGGATTCCCTGACAGCATCGAATACAACGAATTGCCTTCTTCCAGAGACGGAGAGAAAAAGTCAGGCTCCCGCAAAGAAACCGAGAAGACGGAAAAAAAGCCCAGAGAATGCACACAGTGCCATTTTATGAAGCCTGCCGGGGTTTACGTCTGCCCGAAATGCGGATTCAAACCTGTTGGCGGTGATGATGTGGAGACGGATACCAGCCGCGATCTTTCCCGGATGAATGGAAAAACACGCGAATTTACCCGGGAGGAAATGCAGAACTGGTGGTCACAGCTTCGCTTCTATCAGCGTCAGCGGGCTATGAGCGGCAAGCCCGTAAGTGATGGCTGGTGCAAGCACACCTTTCACGACAAGTTCGGCGTATGGCCGCGCAGCCTCCACGATAACCCTATGCAGATCTCACCTGAAGTTAACAACTTCATCAAATGGAAGCAGATTAAATTCGCCAAAAAGAGACCAGTTAACCCTGAGCCGGAAGAATTCTCACTGGCACGGCCAGTCAGCATCAATACAGCAAAAGAGCATGTGAAAGAGCTTAAAAAAACGATGGAAAGAACACTGGCAGAAAGAGGTAAAGCATGAATACGCGGGAAGCAGCAGTCGGGCAGTGGCCGAAAATCCTTAATCATTATGGCCTTCCTCCGGTGACCGGGAAACGCCATTTCAAAGGGAAATGTCCCTTGTGCGGCGCGAAAGGAAAATACAGGTGTGACGATCTGGAGGGCCGGGGAACGTTTATCTGCACCTGTGATCGCGGAGATGGCTGGCATCTTCTTACCCGCACGCAGGGTAAAGACATCAAGACGTTAATGGATGAGGTTGACCAGATTATTGGTTTCCGTCGTGAGCAAGGTCAGAACGTACCGAAAGAAGCCGCTACCGTTGACCAGTATCGTGAACGTGTTCTGGCGAATTTTCCCCGCCTGCCACAACTAAAAAATACACCAGCTGAGCAGTATCTCAATGGACGCGGTATTTATGCGCTACCTGCTAACGATGTGCGTTATGGCAGCAGGCAGAAATATCATGGTCTGAATCTTCAGGCTATGTGCTCCCTAATGACTGACGAGAAAGCCACTCTGTGTTACCTGCACCGCACTTATCTGGATGGCAATAAAAAAGCTGATGTTATTCCGAACAAAAAAACGGACAGCCTCCAGAATGACAACTATCTGAAACATACCCGTTCTGTGGCGATCAGACTATTCCCTGTTGCGTCAACATTGGGCATTGCTGAAGGGATCGAAACAGCACTGTCATGTAAGCAGCTTTACGGCGTAAATACCTGGTCCACGGCGAACGCAGGGTTTATGAAAAAGTTCATTGCGCCGCCTGGTGTAATGCACCTGATTATTTTTGCAGATATGGATCTGAATTCCGCTACCGGCCATTCAGCAGCATTTGAATGCGCACACGTTAACCTGGTTGCGAGGAATGACATTCAGAAAGTAACGGTACGCTGGCCGGATTCCGGCGATTTTAACGACCTCATCCAGAACGGCGAACAGGTTCGCGAGCAGGTCTTTTACAAAAAGGTGGCCGCATAGTGGAACTCACAAAAGAAGACCAACACACGATTGAGCAGTATATCCGTCAGGCTCACGGCGGCTATACCGGACCTGTAGGGATCTGGATGGATCGGCTGGTGGACCTGCATATGGCATACAGCCGAATGATTGTATCAATGGCATTAGTGGCAGCACGTTACGAATCGAAGGGGAAAGCATGAAACTTGAATCCGCAGTGAAATACTTCAGCCCCAAAAGCCAGGCGTTTACGGACAGTTCCCGCGCGACCGCGACCGATAACCTGACGGGTACAGACCTGATGGGGGCGATCGGAATGTGTCAGTCCAAGTCACCGTTCGGGATGGCGGCGTACATGGCTAAAACTGGCGTCAGCAACGATGACCGCTACCGGACTATCGAACAGCTGCTGAGCTATGCACACCGCACCGTGCCAAAGCTGGTGGCTAAGGCTGCTGGCAGTCAGCTTGGGAAATGTCTGGTCGTCCTTTCAAAGCTGGCGTTTGAGGAGTATTCCCGTTCAGCGGCCACAACCAGCAACTGCCAGCATTGCAGCGGTACCGGTTTTAACAAGGTTCAGCGGGATGTCGTGAAGTACGCCGGGTACGTTAACAGCTTCACCGGGGAAGAGGTGATAGCGCCGCGCACCGAAACAGAGCTTGTGGAGGAACGCTGCCAGCACTGCGCAGGGAAGGGCAAGGTAACCGCGCGTTGCCGCTGTAACGGCACAGGGCGGGTACGTGACCTTGCTGAATCGGCACGACAGGGTGCACCGGTAGACAGGGAGTGTGAGCGCTGCTCAGGGCGAGGATTTAAGCGCATGCCTGGCACCAGAGCTTATCGCGCAGTTTCGGTAATGATCCCAGATTTAAATGAACGAACGTGGAACCGTAACTGGAGGCCATTTTTTGAAAAGCTGGTTGCGAAATGCGAGATTGAAGAAAACCACGCTGACGCGGAATTCAGTAAAATTACCCGGTAGTTAACTTAATTATTCCGCCCTGTACCGGGCGGATTCGTCAAAGCAATTATTCTTAAACGTGGAACTACGGTCTCAGGCCATTGTTGCTGGCGATATGCCTGATTGCAGAGTCATTAAAAATTGGATGCTCAAAATTATTGGTTACATCCCTGACACGATAAATTTTCCAGTGAGCATCTTCCTGTCTCATAAAAGCTTCGAGGTGTAACTTTTGGCCATTTTCGACACCTAACCATACCTGGACGATTTCGTTACCATCAGGCGTCGCCTCTGCATCGCCTACCCGAAGTGAGGGAATCCAGGCCGGGTCGTAATCCTGACAGTAAGTGAAATAGTCAGATTCAAGCAACTCTTGTTCAGGTATTTTCTGGACTTCCTCGATCCGCTTTATTGTTTGCGCTGCGACGTACTTCTGAAGTTCTGCCCGTGGAAAGTTGTCCCCGGTATCGCTGGCGAGAGATGTCAGGTAGGAGATATAGAACGCTTTAGCCTGTGCTGCGGCATCCTTCTCCGTACTGGCGAGGGCGCATACTGAAAAAGCACACAACATGGCGATAATTATTTTTCTCATCAGTGCATCCGGTAAATTTTAAAGTCAGGGTGCATTTTCCTGTAACCCGGACCTGGGTACATGCTGCGTTGTGAAAAGTCGGAAATCCATCTGGTGCCATCGTACATCGTCATGTGACCGCTCGGATTACCGCCCTGGTAAGGTTGAATTACAGCAACATCGCCAGAGATGAGTGTGGAGCCCTGAGGTACTTCGCTGAACCCTGCACGTAACAGTATTGGTCCATAATCTTTTGCATTATGGGTCCGTTCCAGCCGTATTCCACCAGCTTCGATTGCCTTGCGGGTATATTTAGCGCACTCATGATGAGAGCTTCCCAGCGCATGCGACCTCAGATAGGTGATAGCAGCAGATTTGTTCCAGCTCATAAAAATCCTTATTAAGGGGGGTAGATTCCAGAATTAATTCAGAGTGTTAAGCTCTTACCTCATGATAGATTGGCAGCCAGCAGTATCAAAGTTTATAACGACGAAAATGTTGCCTTGTTAATCCTGGACAAATTAAAGTTGAATTTGTCTGAAAATGGCGTATTCTTTTCTAATAGTGGGGGATTTACGCATGCGCCACTGACACATTCGAAACCTCGCTAATCGGCGGGGTTTTTCTGCATATGAGGTGTGACATGTCACAACATCTCGCTCACCAGGTAATCTTCCGTCCGGCCAGTGAAAAGCCAACCGCTGAAATGGCTGGCAAGAATGCGTTGGTTTATAACCTGTGCGACGGCTGGCACGAAGGTACCATCCATGTATTTGAAGACGACGGTGAAGTGTGGCATGTCGGGATTTACGCCTGGGGAATGGAAGAATTCGCACCTAACAGTTTCTACATAGCCTGGGCATTATTGCCGGACAATGATGACATTGATAAGCACTTTGCTGAAGAGAAACACAAGATTACACGTTGATATTATTCGACATGGCTGCTAAGTTTTCGGCCGTGCGGTGAATCCCCCTTTGCGGAGGGGCCAAGCCAGACTGTGTATGTGGTCGTGTAGGCGGGTCAGGTTCTGGCTTTCCTGACCCATCGGGAGGCACCCGACACCGCACTTCAAATAAGTCACATTTTTTCAGCAATTATCCAGGCTCACTTCGGTGAGCTTTTTTATTTCCGGGGTTTAGAGTTCGTTCGGAAGTGCAGTGTTACTTTTTTGCTCACAATAGTAAGTGGGAAATTGAATACTGCATGCAGGGTGAATATTTTTATATAGTTGAATTGCGCGGCGGTGTTTTTTATCTTCACAGAAGAAGTTGCAGAATTCTTCCACCTAAGCCTCTCAGGAAATTCATTGGCACATTTCACTCCGTCCAGAATGCACTTTCGTATGTTCGGGCGAGGGGGATGACGTGCCGATTGTGCGATAAATGCTGCTGGTTGACAGATGAATAATCATATTGTAGAAAATAGTCACCTTCCGTTATCTGTTAACTTCTGACGTCCAATCAGGTTCGTAGCGAAAGGTAGGCCCTGGGTTGAAAAAGCCGGGGCTTTTTTTTACTAATCCGTTATCATTTTCGTTATCCGTTATGAAATGATCACGGATAGTGCCCGCATGGGACTTGAAGACCACCTCTCCGGTGACAACCGTTCCAATTGGCTTACCTGCTCAGCTCTTTCTTCAGGGCTTCCATTCTGGCAATTACTCCATTCGGGTTTTTAATAATAAAACTTGCCGGAAAAAACAGGTTGCCGTCTGAAGGGTTTTCATCGTGCCAGTGCTTGGTTTCGGCAATTGAGTGAGCATCAAGATACTGGTCAAAGGCTCTCTGTAGTGCCTGCTTTCTGTTTTTTGGTGTGTAAGGCAGCAGTTTTTTCAGGTCTGAAGACTCAATTTTCATAAAGGGATAGGAGCCGCCTTCGATAGCCTCCATCTCATCAATTAGTTTTTCAAGCATTGGCGCTGATCGCTTTCTGAATTCTGTACTGGTCAAGTTAAA
>NZ_JRUQ01000047.1 GCF_000773975.1 Erwinia typographi | reverse complement strand
CGATTCAATCTCCTAACCATCAAGCAGCTGGCCATCGTCAGTCTTGATCTGCCGACCAGCCATCTGGCGCTATCCAGCACAGTAAGTGATGACTTTACCCGAAGCATGCTGAAGGCCGTAAATGGCATGATGCTGGATATGCTCGCCGCTATTGCCCGAAAAGACTACGAGGACCGGCGACGACGCCAGGCTGAAGGTATTAGCAAGGCAAAAGCGGAGGGCAGATATCGGGGCAGGGTGGCCGATGCGCAGAAGCATGAACTGATACGCACTCTGCGCCTGGCTCATGGAAAATCGCTTCGGGAAACAGCACGCCTTGCAGGTGTATCTAAAATGACGGTAATTCGCGTCTGCAGCAAAGAAGAAGGGTAAAGAAGGGGACCTGACCACCCCGGGACAGTCCCCTGCAGGAATGGCAATTCCGTTCACCGCCAATGTTAGCTTTTATCGGGCTGTGATAACATCTCCGGGTCATTTTTCAGAACCAGGGCTGATGAAGAAGAAAAGCAGCACCCCCACACCTCACGATGCCACATTCCGGCAGTTTCTGACTCAACCGGATATTGCCCGGGATTTTATGGAGCTGCATCTGCCGACAGAGCTGCGCGCCATCTGCGATCTCAGCACACTGAAGCTGGAATCCGGCTCGTTCGTTGAGGATGATCTCCGCCAGTATTTCAGCGACGTCCTCTACAGCCTGAAAACCACAGCCGGCGATGGATACATTCATGTCCTGGTCGAGCATCAGTCAACGCCGGACAAACATATGGCTTTCCGCCTGATACGCTATGCGGTGGCCGCCATGCAGCGCCACCTGGAGTCAGGGCATAAAAAGTTGCCGCTGGTGATACCGGTGCTGTTCTATACCGGTAAGCGCAGCCCGTATCCGTACTCCACACGATGGCTGGATGAGTTTGACGATCCGACTCTGGCAGGTAAACTCTACAGCAACGCTTTCCCGCTGGTAGACGTTACGGTCATTCCGGATGATGAAATCACTGGCCATCGCAGTATGGCTGCTCTGACCCTGCTGCAAAAGCATATTCATCAGCGGGACCTGGCAGAACTGGTTGACCGGCTGGCGCCCATATTGCTGGCCGGATATCTGTCTTCATCGCAGGTAATATCGCTGGTACACTATATAGTACAGGCAGGCGAAACATCCGACGCCGAAGCCTTTGTACGCGAACTGGCACAGCGTGTGCCGCAACACGGAGACGCACTCATGACCATCGCACAACAGCTTGAACAAAAGGGTATAGAGAAGGGCAGGGCTGAAGGGCTGCTGCTCGGTGAGCAACGTGGAATTGAAAAAGGCGAGCGTGAAGCTACCCTTAAAATTGCCCGCACTATGCTGCAGAACGGTATCGACCGCAGTACCGTCATGGAAATGACCGGTCTGTCTGAAGACGACCTGGCGCAGATGCGCCACTAATCCTTTCCTGAAACTCCCTGTCTGGCCATCAGTGAATGACGGTGCTGAGTTGACGCTTACCTTCGAGGTGCTGATGAAAGCGTTCCTGGGGACCGACCCGTACCAGTGTATCCTGTGTGGCGACCGGCTGCGCTTTGCCGGCCCTCAGGCAGGTACCCATGCAACGGAACTGCTGTCAGAAAGGCTGTATGGGGTGGAGAAAAAGCGATGGCTGCGGATGCCTGCTCTGGATCAGTGCGCCTGAAAAATGGATTTCAGATTAAAAATACGACAAACATTGCATTTTTATACATAAACACACGCATGGCCGTGTCATCAAAGGGATAGTTCGTGCTGACATTCATGGTCAGTCGCTATCAAAAGATGCGATTCAGATTCCTAACCATCAAGCGCGGCCAGTTTTTTCTGGCGCTGATTAATGTTGGTAATTGTCGCGGCCTGCTGTTTTGTCACCGTCTCTAACTGATGCGCAGTATTACGCCATGTCATGGCTTTATTGTAGTAATGATCGGCGGCCCAGCCCAGACACAAAACGCCTACAACTAGGCCACCAACGAGATATGTTCGCAAATTCATGTTTCCGGCACTGCGGAGAGGGACAGAACGAAAATCAGAATATGTCTTTTATGCATAGCTCAGTTCCCGGCAGCAACAGACGTGCTGCCGGGAAGCCACATCAGCTCTGGGGATAGGTGAATGTAAATGTTTCGACAAAAGGAGAAAACCACTGAGGCAGCCCGGTTTCCCTGTCCGTATGGCGGGCATACCCTTTTTCATCCGGTGGGGTATATTTCAGGAATACCTTATAAGTCCCTGGCCCCTTCATCTTCACTGAGTGGGCATAGTGTGCACCATCGGCAGCTGACATCGGCAGCATCTGCCCGAATTCCATAAAGTCAGCATCACCGATTTTCTGAACCACATAATCCACGCTCAGGTAGGGTATCCATGCATCCGGTGGGAATCCCCACTTGTTATCCTGTGTGGCATGGACGTCGGTCTCAAGGTGGATGACATCTTTTCCCATCACCATTGAGGAAGGCATTGGCGCCGTTTCAATATCCACCAGGTAAGACGCGGCTATCTCCATACCCTCTTTCTGTACCGGGCCACCGACCGGATATTCTTTTGCGTAAGCACATTCTGTCGCCGCCAGGCCACCCATTATCAGCATACCGGCCATTACTTTCATTTTCATAACGCGAACAGTCTCCATTTTATTAATTAATGCTGCTCCCGGCGGAGCAGATAAAAACGCAGGGAAAAAATACCGGCAAAAACAAGCAACCAGGCGAAAAGCTGTATCCCTGATGGTGTTGCGGTGTAGCCCAGAAGGGTATGAGCAAGACTTCCGGCCCAGCTGCTGTCAGAAAGAAGAAATGAGGTATCCCATATCTGCCATCCCAGCATCGGCAACATATCCACACTGGCAAGAATACCGGCAGCCTGACTGGCAAGCCCCGCAGCAATACATATCAGGAGGACGTTGCTGGCAGCAAAAAGTGTGCGTAAGGAGATAAGCACCAGCCCCGAATAAACGCCCCATGAAACAAGTACGCCAAACAGCACCCCCGCAACACCGCCAGCAAGCATACCGACGCCAGCACTCCTGGTGACCGTCAGGGACAGACTGTAGAGAAACAGAACAACCTCTGCGCCTTCGCGCAGAACGGTGAGAGCGACAAGAATTGCGATGGAAGAATAGCCGCCTTTTTCGGCCAGCAGCCTCTCTGTTTCCCGGGAACAGGAACTGGCGTACCGTTTTCCACTGGCAGACATCCACAACACCTGCCACGACAGCATCAAAACGGCCAGCAACAGAACGCCGGCGCTGAATAACTCCAGTCCCCGTCCGTCCAGCATGCTTTCCAGGTGATCGGTGAATAATGCCAGGATGACAGCCCCAGCCACTCCGGCCAGTATGCCCATCAGAATGTATTTACGGACAGGGACGCCTCTGCAGGCCGCAAGAATAACCGAAATAATTAATCCAGCTTCCAGTACCTCTCTGAAAACAATGACCAGCGCAGCAAGCACAGATTTATTCCTCCCTGATCGTCAGCCATCCGCTGTAACCAGACAGGCTGTAATCATCAAAAAAACGGTATTTACCGGGACGAAGGGGACCGGCAAAGACTGAAACAGTCTTTCCCTGTGGGGCTATTTTCTCAAATTTCATATCATAACTTTCCAGTTCAGCAACCCGGCTGCTTTTGTTTGTCATCCGGATGATCAGCTTATTACCGGCGAACGCGGTCAGCTCAGCCGGTAAGAAGCCGTTGTCAGTCAGTGTTAATGGCAAAACGGTGCGTTCTGATATTTCAGCGACAGAAGGCAGGGAAAAACAGAGCAGTGAGAAGCCCACAGCCAGCAATACTTTCATCTTAATCAATCCATAAATGAAAATCTGCGGCAGTGTGCCTTCGGGTATGAGAGGCTGGCAAGATAAATGATATAAAGAATCATTATCATTTAAGCATTGTTTAAACCGGTAATGAAATTCGATGGCGTTGAGGTGAGTAGACCGCCAGTTATCACATTGGGGGGTAGGGACCGGGTAGCTGCGATAACCCAAGAAAAAAAACAAAACCGATCAAAGTATCAATCTGCTCTCCTGGTTCATATGTTTTCTTCACCATCTTTCTCATCATCACGCCTGAGACGAGCAACGCTACGCTCCACAGAGCTTAATGGATTATATACCCCTTTAACTGCTGCGGTTCTGATGCTGGCAGTATGCGCACTGTACTGGCGATCAAAATCCAGTATGATCCCGCATTTCTCAGCCTGCATTCGTACAAAACCTCTGATCATATTCTCACTAAATCGATACCAGCCGGGGCGAACCCCATCCTTTCCGACAAGAGCATGGCACAGGATTGCACCGTGATTTTCCTGCCTGAGTCTTGCGAAACGGCTATCGAAGGTTTTCTGGGTTAATGGCTCTATCGAGAGAAGTTTCATTACCTGCAGATAAGAGATAATGATATGGTCCTTCTTACGATTGAGATCAGCCCCCTCAGCCATAGCCCACAATATATGATGCATATGTTCATCACGCCAGGTTGCCATCTCGTAACATGATCTCAGCGTCTCCTCTGCTGACATCACAGCAGCATTAAGTGAAGCCATAAACAAAGGGCGAGTAACTGTAGTGACAACTTCCCCGGCCATATAACATTCATGCAAAAGCTTGCTGCACATAAGATGGACGTAGTACGGAAATCCGTCACTCAGCGCGCAAATACGGTCAGATATCACTGAGGGGATCTCTAGTCCGAAATACTCAAATGCACTTTCAACGATACACTGACGGCCAGTCCAGTGCAGACGTTCCAGGTCTATCTGCTCAATCTGTCGCTGACTGGAAAGATGGCCGCCAATCAGGTCGGAAACAGACTGCCCAATCCCGGTAAAGATGATACGGACAGATACATCACCATCGCTCAGTTGTTTAAGCAGAACACCAAAACGCGCCCTCTGTTCGTCGCTTCGGATCAAATCAAATTCATCGATAACAATGACTGTGTTGTCTGAATAATTACTGGCCAGATAATTCAGCGCCTCTACAGCCGCTGCCATATTAACTATCGAGCGCTTAGGAGATATATCACGTTCATCAAAGCGGGCTTCGGCTTTCACAAATGCAGTGTTCACGCCAATTGTTGCTGATGTCTTAAAGCGATCAACCTGCATTCTTGACTGCCCCTGATTAATGGCTGATTCAATGACAGATTCCAGGGTTGAATCATGGTCACAGCTAACGGTGATAGGCCGGTTGTCGGATGACTGGACAAGCGAGGCGGCGGTATGTGCGAGCGATGTTTTACCCACTCCACGGTCACCATAGATAAAAACGTGCCGGCCAGGAGAATGAAGTGCCAGCTGAATTTTTTCGAGTTGCCTTTCCCTGCCAAACAGCTTTTCTGGTGTTCTGACAGGCACGCTGAGCGTAAGAACTTCATTAAGTCTGGTTGCAAATGTATTCAAATCACAGCCGCCAATGCTCATAGCCATTCACTCCGGAGGGTCCATTACTGTTTATCTATTATACTGATTTCAGAAGAGTAAAACATTCCATGGCGTAAGGGGGTAATACAACTCACTGTCAATACCAGCATTCTCACGGCTGTGATAGCATATCCGGGTCATTTTTCAGAGCCCGGACTGATGAAGAAGAAAAGCAGCATCCCCACCCCCCACGATGCCACGTTCCGGCAGTTTCTGACACAGCCGGAGATCGCCCGTGATTTCATGGATATTCATCTTCCGGCAGAACTGCGCGCCATCTGCGATCTCAGCACGCTGAAGCTGGAATCCGGCTCATTCGTCGAGGATGACCTCCGTCAGTACTTCAGCGACGTGCTCTACAGCCTGAAAACCACCGCCGGGGATGACGGCTACGTGCATGTGCTTATCGAGCACCAGTCGAGCCCTGATCGGCACATGGCTTTTCGGCTCATCCGGTACGCGGTGGCAGCTATGCAGCGCCATCTCGATGCCGGTCACAAAAAGCTGCCGCTGGTCATTCCGGTGCTGTTTTATACCGGCAAACGCAGCCCTTATCCTTACTCCACCAACTGGCTGCAGGAGTTTGACGATCCGGCGCTGGCCGGAAAACTGTATGCGGGAGATTTTCCGCTGGTTGACGTGACGGTTATTTCTGATGAGGAAATAATGAACCACCGCAGCATGGCCGCGCTGACCCTGTTGCAAAAACATATTCGCCAGCGGGACCTGGCGGAGCTGACGGACAGACTGGCAACCATCCTGCTGGCGGGCTGGTTGTCTTCGCCACAGGTCATTTCGCTGGTACACTATATTCTGCAGGCCGGAGAATCATCAGATGCACAGGCGTTTGTACGCGAACTGGCACTGAGGGTGCCGCAACATGAGGATGAACTGATGACTATTGCACAACAGCTTGAACAGAAGGGCCTTGAGAAGGGTATCCAGCAAGGACGTCAGGAAGGACGCCAGGAAGGCATGCTTGAAGGTAAACTTCAGGTGGCCCGCTCCATGCTGCAGAACGGCATCGATCGCAGCTCGGTAATGCAAATGACCGGGCTGTCCGACGACGACCTGGCACAAATCCACCATTAATCTTTCGTTTCAGGGGGCAGGGTAGCCATTGTTGTCAGACAAGACCGGATCCGTTACCACAGAGAACACCACTTCAGCGCTCAGTCATCTGGCGTTCTGCGCCCTGGCGGCGCTGGCACTGGCCCGGCAGGAAGGTGTTGCCGGTACGCCGGTTGCCGACAATCTGTTCCTTATCCGCTGGCTGGCCACCGCCCAGAAGCAAAAACGCTTTCCAAAAAGTGTGGCTACCGATATCCGGTGGCTGCTGGAGCAGGGGCGCAGACACGGACCTGCAGGCAGGCTGCACCGGCATCTGGAATACATCTGGCGCTCCTGCAGAGGTAATCTGGCTGACCAGTCCGACCTGTTTCGCCTCACTTACGCAACCGAAACCCTGAAAGACCAGGGCTGGGACAATTACGTGATGGACTCACGTGAATGGGCGGCGGGCGGCACGCCGGTGCCGTCACAACACAACGGCTTCTGGGTTGAAAAAGCCGCGCTCAGTGCCGCTTTCTCTCACGACGGCCATCACCTGCACCCCGTACCATTTCGTATCGTGGGTGACGCCGCGCAGTTTATTCACGTGATGTCGGAGTACGGTCTGCGCCCCGGACTGCCTGCCAGTACATCAGACTGCCACACGATTGTGCTGAACCCCGCAGAAGTACCACCGCAGCCGGATGCGCTGCAGCCACGTTAACAGGTAAGCCCCTCCATGACCGGACACACAAGCAGAATGCCGTCTCCCGCTGATAACGCGGGGATTTCCCCTGAGGCTGAGAGCCTCAGGTCGTTGCCACTGCATCTCGCCGCCATCCTCTGTCTGCTGGCCCTGCAGGACGACCTGGCAAAAACAGCCCTTCTGGACGGCCTTCACCAGCTGGAAATCAGCCCGGTCAGCACCCGCAGCATGAATGCCGCGGATATGGCTGAGGCCCTGAGAATGCTGACCGCCCGGGGATGGCTCAGGACGGTGGACAACCGCTGGCATCTGACGACCGGTCATGAAAATGCGGTTTACCTTTACATGGTCACACATCCGTCAGTCTGGGGCGGTTCCGGGCAGCCCGGCGACCATTCACGCCTGAGAAACACTCTGCGTTCGGAAAAAGCCCGGCTGTGGTATGCCCTGCTGGCCGGGGACAGTGGGGCGCTGTCGCTGCACCTGCCTGAGGTTATGACGCACCCCGGCTATGCGCCGCGCACTCACCCGGCGTTTCTGTTGCTGGCCGACGGTGACGGACGGCTGGCCTTTTCCCTGCTGGAGCCAGGCATCCAGACCACGCTGCTGGCCAGCTTCCTTGATGATGCCTGCCGCCGGCTAAGCGACTGCACCGCCCTTTATCAGTACGCCTGCGCGTTCAGCGACGCGCAGGGTACGACGCCGTCCGCGTTACGGGAGCCTCTGGCCCTGCAGGCGATATGGCGTGACGACCGTGACCGCCTTGAGCGGATTGTCGGGGAAGGAGAACTTCCCCCGGCCGTCACGGGCTGGGCCGCACTGTGTCAGGGAGACCGGGAGGCCGCGCTTGAGGCATACCGGCTGCTGGTCAGTCAGTACCGCAGGGCAACCCGAAAACGCCGGCTGCTGCTGCCGCCACTGCCGGCCATGATGACCGCACTGACGCTGCTGGCCGGGCATCAGCCTGAATATACCCCGACGCTCCGGGAGCTGGCACAGTATGCCGTCCGCGAGGGGGGAGGCAGCGGCTGGGTGCTGCTGCAGGGGCTGCTTCATGAATGCGAAGGCCATCCGCCGCAGGGCGTGCCCCCGGAGCTGGCCGCCTCTCCGCTGACCGGCATGTCCGGCGTGTTTCAGGCACTGCTGCGGCACTGGCGAAGCGATACGGCAGAAAGCCCGCGTGCGCAGCAGCGGCTGGAAATTTTCAGAACGCAGCTGAATGAACGGGGGTACCGCCGGCTGGAGCAGGACATCGGGGAACTCCTCCATCAGCAGTATCAGCAGACGGCACCGGTGTTCAGACCGGACCAGCGCCCGCTGAGCACGCTTTACCGCCGCCGGGAGGCCTGGGAGTATGCTCTGGACGCGCTTAGCCAGCTGACGCCGCAGGAAAGCGCCGGCACGGCCAGGCTGGCCTGGTTTCTGACCCTGCACCGCCACGAGCTGAGCCTCGAACCCCGGGAACAGAAATACAGCCGGGGAGCCTGGACAAAAGGCAGGGCGGTTTCCCTCAGACGTCTCCATGAGTCCGCTGACGCGCTGCCCTGGCTGCTGGCGCAGGACCGGCAGGCCGTGCGGCATATTCATCACGCCCCGTCGTATTCTTTTTACGGGCACGGCGACACCTTAATCCTGGATGCGCAGGCGGCCCTGCCGGCGCTGGCGGGCCACCCGGCTGTCTTCTGGCAGGAAGCGCCCGATGTGCGGATTGATATCGAACCCGGCCAGGTGACGCTGGACATCGCGGAGGAAGGAAGTCATCTGGCTCTCACGCTCAGTCCCGCCGCCGTCAGCGACACCCGCGAACTGGTCTGGGAAAAAGAGACCCCGGTGCGTCTGGTGGTGTATCCGGTGACGGATGAGCACCGCCGGATAGCCGGTATTATCGGAAAGGGACTGCGTATCCCGGTAGCCGCCCGCGAGCGTGTCCTGCAGTCGGTGTCATCCATCGCGCCGCTGCTCCCCGTCCGGGCGAACCTGCCTGAGCTGATGGCGCACATTCCTCACGTACCGGCGGACGAAAAGCTTTACGCACATCTGCTGCCGCTGGGCGAAGGGCTGCGCCTGCAATTGCTGGTCCGGCCCCTGCCGGACGGCACCGCGTTCACGCCGGGGCGCGGCAGCGATATCGTCAGTGGTGAACAGGACGGGCAGCCTGTTCAGACCCGGCGGGACCTTTCGTCTGAACAGGCCCGGCTGCAGCAGGTGCTGACGGCCTGCCCGGTGCTGGATACGTCATCAGAGGACAGCACCGAATGGCAGCTGGCCGGCACGCAGGAGGCGCTGGAAGCGCTGACGCAGCTGCGCGCCGTTGACCCGGCGCTGCTCGAATGCGTGTGGCCGGAGGGCGAACGTCTGCGGCTCGGTGGACGTCGCGACATGCAGGCACTGACGCTCAGCGTCCGCCGGCAGGGGGAGTGGTTTGCCCTGTCCGGTGAACTGGCGCTGGATGACGGCAGGGTACTGCAGCTGCGCCAGGTGCTGGCCCTTCTGCAGGAAAGCCACGGCCGCTTTATTCGCCTGGGCGAGCAGGAGTGGCTGGCGCTGGATAATCAGCTGCGTCAGCGCCTGCAGCAGTTGGCCCTGCTGGCCGGGGACGTGGATTCGGAGTCACTCACCCTGAATGCGCTGACCCTGCCGTTCCTGAAAACGCTGGCTGACGAAGCCGGCCAGTCTGACGGCGATGCGGACTGGCGCCGGCAGCTGCGTGCGCTGAAAATACGGGAGCAACACCAGCCCGTGGTGCCGTCCACGCTGAAAGCGGAACTGCGTGACTACCAGCAGGAAGGGTTCTGCTGGCTGTCACGACTGGCAAAATGGGGTGTGGGTGCCTGCCTGGCCGATGATATGGGACTGGGAAAAACCCTGCAGACGCTGGCGCTGCTGACGGAGCGTGCCACCGGCGGCCCGCAACTGGTGGTGGCCCCCACCTCCGTCACGTATAACTGGCTGAGCGAAGCAGCACGATTTGCCCCCACGCTGCGGATACATGATTACCGTCGCCGGCGCGACCTGCCTGCCACCGGCGACTTTGATGTGGTGGTGGTCAGCTACGGCCTGTTGCTGCAGGATGCGCAGGCGTTTGCCGCACAGCCCTGGCACAGCGTGGTGCTGGATGAGGCGCAGGCCATCAAAAATGTGCAGACGCAGCGGGCGCGTGCCGTGATGATGCTGAAGGCAGACTTCCGGCTGGCGCTGAGCGGTACCCCGGTGGAGAACCACCTGGCTGAGCTGTGGAGCCTGTTCCGCTTCCTCAATCCGGGCCTGCTGGGCGGCCTGAAGTCATTTAACCAGCGTTTTGTGGCCCCTGCTGAACAGGGGGACCGGCTGGCCGCCGCCACACTGAAGCAGCTGATTAAACCGTTTATATTGCGCAGGACCAAGTCACAGGTGCTTGACGAGCTGCCCCCGCGTACCGACATCCTTCACACCATTCCGCTGAGCGACGAAGAGCGCCACTGGTACGAGGCCCTGCGCCAGCAGGCGGTGGAACGTCTGGAGCAGGGCGGTGACGACATCAGCCCGCTGCAGGTGCTGACGGAAATCACCCGGCTGCGCCGGTTCTGCTGCCACCCGTCACTGGTGCTGGACGATATCCCGCTGGCGGGCAGCAAGCTGACGGCCTGTCTTGACATCATCGGTGAGCTGCGGGAAAACCACCACAAGGCGCTGGTGTTCAGCCAGTATGTCGACCATCTGACGCTGTTGCGGAGCGCGCTGGATGAACAGGGCATTCCTTACCAGTACCTTGACGGTTCGACCCCGCCGGCAGGCCGGAAAAAACGGGTGGCCGCGTTCCAGGCGGGTGAAGGGGACCTGTTTCTGATAAGCCTGAAGGCGGGCGGCACCGGGCTTAACCTGACGGCCGCCGACTATGTCATTCATCTCGACCCCTGGTGGAATCCGGCGGTCGAAGACCAGGCCAGCGACCGGGCACACCGCATGGGGCAGACGCGTCCGGTCACGGTATACCGCCTGGTGATGGAGGGGACGATTGAGGAACAGATAGTCGCCCTGCACGGCCGGAAACGGCAGATGGCGGAAGCGTTGCTGGAAGGCAGCGACGGCGTGGGCCGGATGGACACTCAGGCCCTGCTGGCGATACTGCGCGAACAGCAGAAGTGATCGGAAAGACAAAATTTGAGCGGGTTACCGCTGTCCTCGTCGAAAATAACGGTTTTTAAAGGAAAATTTTCGCCTGCTTCAGGGCCGTAATCACTGAGGCATCCGCCTGCGGATAAATCATAATCAACAGGCGGAGATATTACTGTATTTCCTTACATTTCTGGAAAGTATTTACCGGTCAGCGCATACAGTACCGCTGCTGTTTCGGTATCAATCACGCCATCATAGTTGTCCGGCCTGAAATGCAGTTGAAAGGCGCGGATAAGCAGCTGAAGTCCGGAATCGGTTGTGGCACCGGAGACGTCATAGCCATACGCCTTAAGTTTTGCGACGATGTCATCGTCTGAAGGCAGACCGTCACTGCTGAACTGCGCTTCGTATGCAGACCGGGTGTCATCGTCATACCATGCGCCAATACCGGCATAGTAAAGTGTTTTCCACGGGAAAGCAGGGCCGGGGTCACTTTTGCGGCCGGGAGCAATATCCGAGTGCCCAACGACATTAACCGGGGTGATGTCCGGATAGCGCTGAAGGATATTCAGCGCCAGCTCGCGTATGGCCTCAACCTGAACATCGGTGTACGGTGGGAAGGTGAAGTTGCCGTTTTCATCCTCGCTGGCCTGATTGACAATCTCAATACCAATCGACGTGTCGTTCAGGTTAGTCCGGTCAGCCCACTGACTGACGCCCGCATGCCAGGCCCGTTCATTTTCGTCAACCAGGTTAAAAATGCGCATGTCGCTGAATCCGGCTGCGGTATAAGTCGGGTCATCGGTATCGGGAATAAGGTAATGCGCGCTGACCGTTCCGTCGCCGGAAAGGTCCGCAGCGGATGCCGCAAAATCCCCGGCGGTATAGTGCATAACGAGAAAGCGGATGCGGCGGTTAAAACCTTTAACCGAACGGTATGAATTATAATCGATCTGATACATGAGAAGGGCCTCTGCCTGAATTCCCACAAAAGGGTACATATTGAGTAATAGCACTAAATATTCAACACGGCCTGAATGATCAGCAATTATCATGCTACTAATGCCAGATGGCGGTTCACCACGCTGTACGCCCCAAATAACCGGCGTCTGATAAGCTGTATTTTGATAAGTTCAGGTGCCCCCATAAAAGCTCAATATATTGACTGTTCCGGGAGGTGGATTAATGAACATAATTATCGCAGGAGGGGGAATTGCCGGGGCCACGCTGGCACTGGCCCTTTCCCGTCTGTCACAGGGAGCGTTGCCCGTTACTGTCATTGAGGCCAGTGAGCCTGGCTCACAGCAGCATCCTGGCTATGACAGCCGGGCTATTGCGCTGGCAGACGGTACCTGCCAGCAGTTGGCAACGCTGAAGATCTGGCCGCATTTGCAGGCGACAGCGACCGCCATCCGGGAAGTTCAGGTCAGCGATCTTGGTCATGCTGGTTTTGTCAGGCTCGGCGCTGAAAGCTACGGCGTCAGCGCTCTGGGACAGGTGGTGGAGTTACACGACGTCGGAAAGGTCTTATTCCGGCTTCTGCGCAGTGCGCCCGGCATATCGCTGCACTGTCCGGACCGCATCGTGCAGGTCTGTCGTGAAACAGAGAGGGTCAGCGTTGTTCTGGAAAGCGGTACGGTTACAGAGGGTTCTTTGCTGGTCGCCGCTGACGGCAGCCGTTCCGGCGTGGCGGCGTCCTGTGGCCTGCACTGGCAGCAGGAATCTTACGGACAGGTTGCGGTAATCGCCAACGTTACCACTTCCGAACATCATCGCGGACGGGCCTTTGAGCGCTTCACTGAGAACGGGCCAGTGGCTCTGCTGCCAATGTCGCAGGGACGCTGCTCGCTGGTATGGTGCCACCCCCTCTCACATCGTGACCAGTTGAATGAGTGGGATGATACTTTTTTCCTCCGCCAGCTACAGCAGGCTTTTGGCTGGCGTCTCGGTGCCTTTACTACTGTCGGGCAGCGCACCAGTTATCCGTTAACTTTACAGAAAGCCTCACAACGAATTTCCCACAGGCTGGCCCTGGTGGGCAATGCTGCCCAGACCCTGCATCCGATTGCCGGCCAGGGGTTTAACCTCGGTCTGCGTGATGTGATGACGCTGGCTGAAACGCTTATCGCCGCCTGGCAGAAAGGAGAGGACCCGGGTTGCCACACCGTCCTGCGGCGTTATCAGGTGAGGCGGCAAGCCGATGTTGACGCCACTATTGGTCTGACTGACGGGCTTGTTCGTTTATTTTCCGGTAATCATCTGCCGCTGGTAGCAGCCCGTAATATCGGACTACTGGCGATGAATTTTTTCCCTCCTCTACGGCACCCGCTGGCTGAAAGAATGCTGGGCTGGGTTAAACGTTAAGAGGGGGCATAACGTAACAGGCTACCCCCCCCTGAAAAACGCCGGAATACGCACGTAATCAGAGAAAATTCCGTAACCAAAGCTAAAAATCATCTTATTTGCATAACGTTGAATAAATCACGGGTTTTGTGACAATATTCAGCGGCTAAATTATTGTGTTAATGATTGTCACTTAACCGAACGTATTTGTGACAGGTGAAAAATGTTAATTGGATATATGCGGGTATCAAAGATAGATGGCTCTCAGACGACCGATCTCCAGCGCGACGTTTTACTGGCTGCTGGTGTTAACCCGTCGCATCTTTATGAAGACTATGCATCAGGTAAAGTTGAAGACAGACCCGGCCTGATGAATTGCATGAAAGCTCTACGGGAAGGCAACACGCTGGTTGTCTGGAAACTGGATCGCCTGGGCCGTGATTTACACCATCTGATAAACACGGTACATGATCTGACAGGGCGAGGAGTGGGGCTCAAAGTATTGACGGGACACGGGGCAGCGATTGATACCACGACCGCAGCGGGTAAACTTGTTTTTGGTATTTTTGCAGCCCTGGCTGAATTTGAACGGGAGCTGATAACTGAACGCACCCTTGCCGGGCTGGCTTCAGCGAGGGCCCGGGGAAGAAGAGGCGGCAGGCCGTTCAAGATGACGGCGGCCAAACTGCGCCTGGCGATGGCAGCAATGGGGAAGCCAGAGACCCGGATAGGTGATTTATGCAAAGAGCTTGGTATCTCGCGACAGACGTTATACCGTCATCTGTCGCCGTCAGGAGAACTGCGGGCTGACGGAAAGAAACTGCTCAATCAGCCATGAGTTATTGGCTCAAAGTAGCCACTATTGGAACATCAAACAGCGGCACAATACCCCCCAACTATTGTAAGGAATCACCACATCAAAAAAGGAGTTCGTTTATTCAGATAGTAAAGTAGTTATGGTTTCTTTGTTCCAAATGACTTTGTTAATTATAACTGAATTATTGATCGGGCATTTTGCAATACCACGATAACTAGCGGAGAACTTACTAAAATTGTTATTGCAATTTAAAGAAACAGCAATAGCCAATAAAATATCCGATGCAGTGGGGAGGTTAATCGACCCAATACGTATACCAGATGCAAGTCTCTCATCAAATTCCTGTAATGCTGAACTTAATCTCCCCCAATTTAAAGTAAGAGAAATATCAGGATTACTCATAACATATTGAGTTGCCGCCACATCCAGCGCAGGACGAAAATTGCGCTGAATCTGTCGAAAACGCAAAGCTTCAGGGATCACTGTAATATAACGAAGTAAAGCTCTTGCAGTCTCCTGATTTATATTTCCTCCAGAAAATCTCGTTAATTGACTGTAACCGTCGGTAAGCGTTGCTCTGTTAATTATCATGTCTGAACGTTGCATGTTAGCAACTCTTTGAAGAGATGTATATGATGACTCTTGATTAATTTGGATGGTGCCAATCACCCCTGGCGCATTGATTCCTGATGTATCAGAGAATCGATAATAAATGTTATTAACAATAAATCCAGAAATATATAAATTAGTTGGATCTAAAACAAAGTTAACAGGAGCGACTTCCTCATCATTATAAAAATCCACTCCACGAATAGCTATAATAATACCATCCATTCCACCTTCACGCTGAGGGGGAAGCATAAATATCCTGGCTTGATCACCCCCTATATTTGTAAGTGGAACCCCTATATTCCCCCTTATATCTTTTAGAGATTTAACATACTTATCTGGTGTGCTAAAATCTATCATGTAACTATTCTTAGCGGAACATGTGGCAGTATATGCAACAAAAACCAAAACCAAAACCAAAACCAGTAAATTTAGTATTATTGCAAAAAAACTCAACCTTGGCTGCGAAATATCGACAGATTCATCTAACATATATAATGCATTCCTTTAATAGGATGATTAGTGAAAATTGTTAATAATCATTTAAATTTACTTAATAAAACAGAAAAGACCAGCACTTTATTCATTGTATGAACTCACAATAAAACCCTCCCAGTTAATCAAGAATTCTGTTATACTCAGACCATGTAAAAATTAATTTTATAACATCAAGAAACATTCCCCCACCTCACATGGTTCACATCATTTCCCCTTACTGTCACCAATAATAAAATCCAGAAGGTTATCCATTCAGAAGAATCTATTCTACACATGCAGCCCCCTGACGAGGGCTCATCCAGTCATTGATGCTGTAAAATAATTACTTACCAATTGTTAAACTCACCTTAAACATAAAAACACAAGTAGGTTTATTAACCCAAAGTATTATGCGTGGCAGATGGTAAACATTGTTATTTATAATCATCATTAAATCTAGTTGAATGACACAACAGCAAACCCTCCGCCATTCCTACATTCATTAGTATAAATTGACACTTCTTTTTGTAGTACATATGCATTAAAAAGATAATTTCTCAGATTCCATCTTCTGGTAAACAGATCTATTCTGTTATTAGAACCATTACTTATAATTATTGATAGTGTCTCGTCATTATTGTACGTTACTTTTGTTATCCTCCCGGTACAACATAATCTGGGACCTGCGCTCAATGCAGGGAAGGTAGATGTCATCACAGCCAACAACACAAACAATCTCAAACCGTATCTCATATAATCCTCCTCTATAAAATATTTCATTCTTTAGACTGCAATATGTACTTCGCTACATCTCCTTGTTTTAATCACAAAAAAAAATAAATCACCATCTATGCAAACAGAGATTTAATTTAATGTTTTTATTTTTCAGTTAAGTAAATATCCCAATTATTATTGCACTCAAAACAATAACAAAACCTCAATGAAAACCCGCATCAAATCGAAAAAAAATCGCAAGTTTTTTGATAAGAATCCATCAATAGCTGGTTACATCCAAAAAATTCCATTTTTTTTCCAGTGCCAGATTGATGAAACGTACATGAAGGTAATTGGCCGCTGGGATTATATTTCCCGGACCGTCAGCAATATGGGCCGCTCTGTCGATTTTTTATCTCTCCCGGCGTCGTAACATTTAAGCCACCGACCTGTTACTGGGCAAATTATTCAGCAACGGACGTAAGTGACAGATCCCGCGCTTTATCAATACGGATAAAGCTCCCTCCCATGGCCGTGCGCTCTTCTCAAACGCGAAGGTTGACATTCATCTAATGTTCAACACAGACAGATTAAGTATCGGAATAACGTCATTGAATGTGATCATGGCAAGCTGAAAAGGGTAATCGGTGTCACGCTGGGATTTAAAACCATGAGGACAGTTTACGCCACAATTAAAGGTATTGGGGTTATCCCTTCATGTCAGCCCTGAGTGACAGCTTAACGGCATTTACTGTTCCCTTGCGCCCCAAATCCCAGTAACGTTTTTTTAGCCTGGACTGAGGCGGAGCACAGCTCAGTGAGCACCGAACAGTCCGGGCTAAAAAACGGAAGAATGGCAAAACCCTTTCACAGCAAATTTGTTATCCATAATAACAAAAAGGTTTTAATTACTTTCCGTTTCGGTTTGATTTACCGGACATCTGCCAGAATCCGGGTACCGGAAGATATTTCATACAGATAAGGAAGTCAGGTGTCGTGACCGCCTCTGCAACCGAAACCACCCCATGCTTCAGTCAGCATCCCGCTGCCTTTATGGACGTCATTTTTCAGGACACCTGGCTTCTGGCGCTTGCCATCCGTAACACGCCTGGCGTGGTGGTGGATAAGCAGCTTTATCAGCACTGCCTTAAGCAAATCGAACAGGTTCAGGAAAAGCTGCAGCAGGCGGGGGCCACAGAAGCTGTTTGCGAAGAAATCAAGTTCGCGCATTGCGTCTTTCTGGATGAGGCCGTGATGACCCAGAAGGATGTTGACGTCTCGTTCTGGTGGCATGAGTCGCCGATCCAGTCGAGGCTGCTGATGCACCTTCGCGGCGGCGAATACTTCTACGAACACATCAAAAAGCTGCTTCGCGAGCCTGCTCCTTCTGTTGCCATTATGGCCTGTTACCACCGGATGCTGACGCTGGGCTATCAGGGAAAACACATCCCTGATGGGGGTGAAGATAATGAAGAGCGCCAGTCTTTGCTGAACCAGCTGCGCGAACGGTTACCCGGTGCCCGGGACAAAGCTGACACCCCGGTTTTTATCCGCAGCCACCGGCCGGACATTCGTCTCTGGCGGCGCAGGCCGTGGGTATTGCAACTGGCTGGACTGCTGGTGACTGTCGCCGTTTCCTGTGCGATGAGTGCTCATCTGCACTGGCTGCTCAGACTGTGGTTCACGCGGCGCTGATAACAACTGACCAGGGAGAAAGCAGGTCATGACCCAAAATTCGTTTACCCTTCAGGGGGGGAAGTTCCCCGTCTATAATCACTACCAGCTGAAGATCCCGGCGCTGCATAAACAGGCCCCTGACATCCAGCTCTCAGTGTTACGTTTCAGTGGCGAAGAAGCCCTGAACACCCCCTGGCGTTATTCGGTTGAGCTGACCAGCGAGACGCCCGATATTCCGGCCAGCGTACTGATCAATACCACGGCACAGCTTCTTTTTTATCCTGACGGTAAGCCCTGGCAGACCATTACGCCCCGCGTGATGCGGGGCGTCATCACGTCATTTCAGCAGTGTGAACGCTCCGCCGATATCACGCGCTATGTGCTGGTGCTGGAATCCAGCCTGGCCCTGTTACGCAACAGCCTGACGTATGCGGTATACCAGAACAAAAGCGTGATTGGCGTCGTCGAAGATACCCTGACGCGCTGGGGGTTCTCCAGCCTCGACTTCCGCTACCAGCTGAATACGCAGTACCCGGTACGGGATTTCTTCATCTCTTACGCTGAAAGCGAACTGGCATTTATTCAGCGCCATCTGGCCCGGGTTGGCGTGTTCTGGTACTTCGCGTGGGATGAAGAAAATCACCGCGATGTTCTGGTGCTGGGCGATTCCGGCGGCGCCTTTACGGATGGCCCCAAAATCGCCTTTCGCCATCCGTCGGGGCTGTTTGATGGCGGTCAGGAATCATTGTGGGACGTGACGGTCAACAGACACACGGTTGCCGGGCAGATACGGGTGAACGATGAATATTATCGCGAAGCCCAGAGCGATATGCAGGTACAGCAGGAAACCGATCCGGATAATCCCGCCCTCACTGGCGAAGAATACCGCTACGGTGAGAACTACAGGGAGCAGGGCAGCCTGGCCGCAGAGCAGCAGCCGGAGCAGGGGCGCTGGTTTGTTAAGCGCCGTCGCGAACGGCTGATAACGGAGCAGGTTGTCTTTGAAGGTAAAACGAACGGAATGGATATCCGTCCGGGGATGATTATTCACCCACAGGGAAAAAGCTGGGAAGACGCACCGGACGGGTTGGTGGTGGTCTCAACATCATCACACCGCATATCCCGCGACACGGCCTATCTCATCAGCTTTACCGCCGTTCCTTACCGGCGCCACGTTTCGTATCGCCCACCGCTGCTGCCACGGCCACATATCGCCGGGACGCTGGCCGCCAGGGTGACAAGCCCGGTAGAAAACGCACAGTATGCCGAACTGGGCGAAACCGGACGCTACCGGGTGCGTTTCCAGTTTGACCTCAACACGACGTGGCAACCCGGCTTTGAAAGTCTCCCCGTCCGCCTGGCAAAACCCTATGCCGGGAACGTTTACGGCTGGCATTTCCCGCTGATTACCGGCACGGAGGTGATGATTGCCTTCACCAACGGCGATCCGGACCGGCCTTACATCCTCTGCGCGATGCATGATTCCCGGCATGAAGACCCTGTAAATCTCTACAACTACCAGCGAAATGTCCTCAGGACCCCGGCGAACAACAAACTGCGGTTCGAGGACCGGCGCGGGGCTGAGCACGTAAAAATTTCGACGGAATATGGCGGCAAGAGCCAGCTGACGCTCGGTCATATCGTTGACGGTTCGCGTAACAAACGCGGTGAGGGCTTTGAGCTGCGCACCGACAGCACCGGCACCCTCAGAGCCGGTAAGGGCCTTTTTCTTACCGCCGATGCGCAGGCGACGGCCACCGGGCAGGTTCTGGACATGTCTCCGGCAATCAGCCTGGTAAAAGGGGCCGTCAGCCAGATGACCGGGTGGCGTACCATCACGCAGTCACACCACAACCTTCAGCCGGATGCCACGCATCTGAAAGCCTACCTTGTGGCCGTTGATCAGCTGAAATCACCGGCCATGCTGCTGAGCGCCCCGCAGGGGATTGGCGTGGTCAGCCCTGAATCGGTGCTGGTTAACAGCGGACAGACGCTGCATCTGCAGAGTCAGGGGGAAACCAATATTGCCAGTGGGGAGCGTATTTCCCTGAACGCCAGCCAGACCCTGTCACTGCTCTCGCAGCAGGAAGGGATGCGCATGGTGTCCGGCAATGGGCCGCTGACCATCGAATCTCATGGCGACCTGATGGGGTTAACGGCCCTGAAGGATGTCACCGTGCAGTCCACGCAGGGGGAACTCCATTTCGCGGCGAAGAACGGCATTGTGCTGGGCTGTGGCGGGGCATCGATTCGCATAACGCCACAGGGCAGTATCGAGATCCACACGCCAGGAAAACTGAGCCTGAAAGGCCAGCACGTCTGGGATGCCCCTGCAACCGTTGACACGTCGCTGCCGGAGTTGCCGAAATCGGTGTGTAAGGACTGTCTCAAAAAGGCTCAGGAAGCCGCAGCGGCCTTCGCCGCGCGTGGGTAAGGATATGCCATGACAACGACGCCGTTAATTCTCAAAAAACACCTGCTCTGGCTGCAGCAGGCTGAATCGCTCTGTTCCGGCGCCGGGCTGGATTACATCGATGTCCTGGTTGACCAGGCCGGAACCGGTCAACCGCTACAGGATGCCCTGAGCCAGCTCTCTCCGGATGTGCGCTGGTTTGAACTGTTCGCTGGCACCCCGGAAGGGGGAACGCTGGAGTATTCACCGGTCCTCATACGCCTGGTCTTTGCGGTCACGAGCCACCGGATGTGGCTGGAGCAGCTGCTGGAGTATTTCTCAGAAACGCCGCGCCTGACGCTGCTGATATCCCCTCTTGCCTTCGATTTGTTATGCCGCCATCTGCAGGCGTTGTCGCAGGTACGGTGGGAAGAGCAGACGGGCCTGCTGCGTTATTACGATAACCGCGTGTTCCCATCCCTGCTGACCCACGTTCTCACCGCCGGACAGCAGGCCGCATTTACGGATATTGCGCTGTTCTGGAGCTGGAGAGACAGGGACGGAGAGATTGTCTGGAAGTCTGGCAGCTTCTCACCCACGCGCACACTGGACGATGCGCCAGACCTGAGCCGGGTTGATGATGCACAGGTCAACCTGATGGGCTGTATCAGCGATGCAGAAGCGCTGATGAAGGAAAAAAACGTCAGCAATATCAGCCAGGAAAACCATTTTGCTCACTGCCTTGATATCGCTTTTAAAGCTAACTACGCAGGTTATCTGGGTGAATTGAACACATTAATGGAGAGTCAAAAATGAAGAAATGGATGATGAATAAAAAGCTGTTTTCCATTCTGGTTGTACTGATATCAGGGTGCTCTCAGGCGAACAGTGATGAGGGTTATACCTCGGGAGATCTGCGAGCCGTTAATCATATTGATGGCATAGGGATTAATGGTTTTTCGGTAAATGGATACCATGTACCTGGGCTGGGCGGTGGTTACTGCTGTATTCAACTTCCGGAAAAATGGAAACCAGGATGCTTAACCATTTTGGTGTGAGCGATCTGATGCTCAGAGGAATGTGACATGGAAATGCTCTGCTGCAATGAGATTTTGGGATGTCATATTCTACTGCACTTTGATTTGCAGCCGCCAGGCTGCCCTGTTCTCTGCCAGCTGGCAGCGCTGCCGGGTTCACTTCATGCGTAACGTGCTGGGTCGTGTCAACAGGGCCAGCCAGTCGGTTG
>NZ_JRUQ01000046.1 GCF_000773975.1 Erwinia typographi | reverse complement strand
GAACACCTGCTGTATCGCTGCCTTCAGGCCGCTGTGCGAGTCGGAGATAACCAGCTTAACGCCCTCCAGCCCGCGTTCTTTAAGGCTCAGCAGGAAGGCCAGCCAGAAGGCTTTGGCTTCTGACTCGCCGATACCCATTCCGATAATCTCCCGGCGACCGTCCGAGTTGACCGCGCAGGCGATTATAACGGCCACGCTGACCACCCGGCCATTCCTGCGAACCTTCACATAAGTCGCCTCCAGCCACAGGTAGGGCCATTCACCCTCCAGCGGTCGCTGCATGAAGGCCTGCACGCGCTCATCGATACCGCGGCAGATGGACGACACCTGGCTGCGGGAGATGCCGGTCATCCCCATCGACTGGACCAGCGCGTCAACCTTGCGGGTGGCGACGCCGTTTATCCACGCTTCCTGGATAACCGCGTTCAGCGCCTTCTCTGACAGCCTGCGGGCCTCAAGGAAGGACGGGAAGTACGAACCTTCCCGCAGCTTCGGGATACGCAGGTCGAGGGTGCCCAGGCGGGTGTTGAACTGGCGGTCACGATAGCCGTTGCGGTAGGTCTCCCGCTCGTCACTGCGCTCATGGGGCTCCGCGTTGATACGCTGGGTAACGTCCGCGTCCATGATGCGGTTGAGCATAAATTCGGTGAGCTCACGCAAAAAGTCCTCACCGCCGAGTTGCATCAGAGTGTTACTGAATGTCATGCTGTTGTCAGCCATCGGTTGGCTCCTTTTAAGATAATGTCTTCGTAACCATTACCTTACCGGAGAAGCCGATGGCTCTCACCATTTTCCCGAATTTACACCACGCCCTAAGACTCTACC
>NZ_JRUQ01000045.1 GCF_000773975.1 Erwinia typographi | reverse complement strand
CTCCACGACTACGCCTGCAGCGACAACCTCAACGGACGCCAGCCAGAGCGCGACCTCCACGACTACGCCAGCAGCGACAACGTCAACGGACGCCAGCCAGAGCGCGACCTCCACGACTACGCCAGCAGCGACAACCTCAACGGACGCCAGCCAGAGCGCAGCCTCTACGACTGCGCAACCTGCAACAACCTCAACGGACGCCAGCCAGAGCAGCGGCGGATAACCGCATGACTAGTCGCGCCAGCCCAGCGCTGGCGCGACATGCTTCAGGATCGCCTCCATCACATGCGCACAGTAATCAACGCCCAGCTGATTCGGAATGGTCAGCAGCAGCGTATCCGCTTCGGCAATCGCCTCATCTTTAGCTAACTGCGCAATCAGCGCCTCCGGCTCGCCCGCGTAACTACGGCCAAAGATAGCCCTGGTCTTCTCATCGAGATAGCCAATCTGATCTCCGCCTTCGCGGCTGCTGCCGAAATAAGCGCGATCGGTCGCATCCATCAACGCAAAGATGCTGCGGCTGACGGAGACGCGCGGCGTACGCGTATGCCCAGCCTCCCGCCAGGCTGCCCGGTAGGCACGGATCTGCTTAGCCTGTTGAATATGGAACGGCTCGCCGGTCTCATCATCTTTCAGCGTGGAGCTTTGCAGGTTCATGCCAAGCTTAGCGGCCCAGACAGAGGTAGCGTTGGAACCAGAGCCCCACCAGATACGCTCGAGCAGGCCTTCGGAGAAAGGCTCGGTTCTTAGCAGGCCGGGAGGATTAGGGAACATCGGCTGAGGGTTCGGTTTGGCAAAACCCTCTCCGCGCAGCACCTCCAGCAGCCTTTCGGTATGACGTCGGCCCATATCCGCATCGCTTTCTCCCGGCTGCGGCTCGAAGCCAAAATAACGCCAGCCTTCGATAACCTGCTCGGGTGAGCCGCGGCTGATACCCAGCTGTAACCTGCCCCCGCTGATCAAATCCGCCACGCCAGCGTCTTCCGCCATGTAAAGAGGATTCTCATAGCGCATATCGATAACGCCAGTGCCGATTTCAATGCGGCTGGTTTTTGCCGCTACGGCAGCCAGCAGAGGAAATGGCGCGCTGAGCTGACGGGCGAAATGGTGCACGCGAAAATAGGCGCCGTCAGCGCCCAGCTCTTCAGCTGCTACGGCAAGGTCGATGGACTGCAACAGCGCATCGGCCGCCGATTGCGTCGCCGATTGCGGTGACGGAGTCCAGTGGCCGAATGACAGAAAACCGATTTTTTTCATCAAGGGACTGCCTTGTTATCAGAAAAGGAGTAATTGCTGGCCGCACCTGTGGTTTAGTCAGGCTTCACCAGGCGAATGGCATGTTCCAGAATCTTTTGCTCATCCCGATCGGCATCCGAACGGTCGCGCCTGGTTTTCTTCAGCAGGTTCGACAGCACTTCCCGATTAGTGTTGTAGCCGCTTTCTGCCAGCACAATAACCGCATCGCCAATCACCCGGCAAACCTCATCATAATAGTCTTCACTCAGTACATCACGTTTCATTTTGCCTCCTCCGTTATAAAAAAAGGATGGCACAACAACGGCGCCTGTACCCCGTCTGGCAGGCTGTCATATTGTAAACAAAACTTAACACATTCGCGCAGGCGTTAATCTTGTGCTCTTCGCCGACAAATACCCTGACAGTTTGTGTGCAATCCTGGCGGTCTCTTCTATCTTTTAATCCAAGATGCAACGATAAGTCGGAGAGACTGCAATGAGCAATGATACCCATAAACCTACTACTACTGATGCTGGCATTCCGGTTGCCAGCGATGAACATTCGTTATCCGTGGGGCCCGATGGCCCGGTGCTGCTGCACGATCACTATCTGATCGAGCAGATGGCGAATTTCAACCGCGAGCGCATTCCTGAGCGGCAGCCGCACGCCAAAGGCAGCGGCGCCTTTGGTCATTTTGAAGTCACGCACGACGTCAGCCAGTACACCAAAGCGGCGCTGTTCCAACCTGGAACTAAAACTGAGCTGGTGATGCGTTTTTCAACCGTGGCTGGCGAGCGCGGCAGCCCGGATACCTGGCGCGATCCGCGTGGATTCTCGATCAAGTTCTACACCACGGAAGGCAACTACGACATGGTGGGGAATAATACGCCGGTGTTCTTCATTCGCGATCCGATGAAGTTCCAGCATTTTATCCGCTCGCAAAAGCGCCGTGCGGATAACAATCTGCGCGACAATGATATGCAGTGGGATTTCTGGACGCTGTCGCCAGAGTCGTCGCATCAGGTAACGATACTGATGGGCGATCGGGGAATCCCGAAAAGCTGGCGTCACATGAACGGCTATTCGAGCCACACCTATATGTGGGTTAACGCGCAGGGCGAGAAGTTTTGGGTGAAATACCACTTCCAGACCGATCAGGGCATAGAGTTTCTGCCGCAGGAGGAGGCCGATACGCTGGCAGGTCAGGACGGTGATTACCATACCCGCGATCTGTTTCAGTCGATTAAAAACGGTAATTTCCCAAGCTGGACGCTGCATATGCAGATCATGCCGTTTGCGGAAGCGGAAACCTATCGCTATAACCCCTTCGACCTGACTAAAGTCTGGCCGCACGACGATTATCCACTGATACCGGTCGGTAAGCTGACCCTGGATCGTAACCCTACCGATAACCATGCTCAGATTGAGCAAGCCGCCTTCGAGCCAAACAACCTGGTGCCCGGCATCGGTCTGAGCCCGGACAAAATGCTGCTCGGCCGCGTCTTCTCTTATGCTGACGCGCACCGCGCGAGGCTGGGCGTCAATTATAAGCAGATCCCAGTGAACGCTCCCCATTCGCCGGTCAACAGCTACAGCAAAGATGGCGTGATGCGCATTAACCCGGTGTCCGATCCGGTCTATGCGCCTAACTCCAAGGGCGGACCGGCGGCGGACGGCGATCGTTATCCTACCGACTCAACCTGGCCTGCCAGCGGTGAAATGGTGCGCGCGCCCTACACGCTGCGCAAGGATGATGATGATTTCGGCCAGGCCAACACGCTGATCAATAAAGTGATGGATCAGCCTGCACGCGATCGCCTGGTGAATAATGTGACGGGACATCTGCTTAACGGCGTGGAAGAGCCGGTGCTGTCACGAGCCTTTGAGTACTGGCGCAATATCGACCAGACAATTGGCGATCGCATTGCGCAAAAAGTGACGGAAGAGCGGGCAAAACGCAGCTAGCTCACGCGACAGTCTGCCCTGAGGCCTTCCTGCGGGAGGGCTTTTTTGTTTGCGGACCCGAGAACTAATTTTATAAACGAGGGTGCAGATAGCGTGAATGATTAATAGTTCTGCGACCTGTTGTGACAATTATCACAGGCGCGGGCAAAAAATTGCCGGAGTCGCTTTCGCGATCTGACCGGCAAATTTTTGAATTATCCCTTTTTTAATTTGGTTAAAGTTGGGCCGACCTCCGGCCCTTATTTAACGCTACGCCCTGCTTTCCTTTCCAGCTATTTACCAGGCATCAGGCTACTATTTCGCGGCTGCCGCCGCCTGCTGCACCCAGTCATCAAAGGTAGCCTGATGTGAAGCAATCCAGCCGTCAACGTGGCGATCAATATCGGCGGAAGTCCCCTGTCCTTCGTGCATTCTCAGGTTCTGCGCGTTCACATCCGCCAGCGGCAGCTTCATGATGGCAAACAGCTTCGCGGCGGCAGGCTGCTGCTGCGCCCACTCTTTGTTGGCGACGATATGCTCGTTATTGACCGGGAAGCCGTAATTTTTGCCGTTCGGCAAGGTGGTATCCAGGTCCTTCTGGCTGCCGGGATTAGCGGAATGCGGCACCGTCAGCCACACCACGTCCTTACCTGGTTTAAGTTCATCGCTGACCCAGTAAGGCGTCCAGGTGTAGTACAGCACCGGCTTTCCGGCTTTATAGCGGGTTAGCGTATCGGCAATGATTGCCGAGTAATTCCCCTGATTCTGCTCCACGGTGTTACTCAGACCATAGGCATCAATCTGGGTACTGATGACCGAACCGCAAACCCAGCCAGGGTTACAGCCGGCAAGATCGGCCTTGCCGTCGCCATCTGCATCAAACAGCTTCGCCAGAGTGGGATCTTTAAGCTGGGAGATATCGCTGATGTGATATTTTTCGGCTGTTTTCTTGTCGATAAGGTAGCCCTGCGCCGCGCCGGAGATATAGGTTCCCTGACGATAAAACCGGGTATCGCCACCCGCTGAGCTGTACATATCCTTCTGTAACGGGTCCCAGTTCACCGCCATATAGGTTGCATCACCGCTGGCGATGGCCGTATAGGCAACGTTGTAATCCACTTCTTTGATTGGCTGAACGTCATAGCCCAGCTTCTCCAGCGCCCGATTAATCAGTTCTGTCTGGAAGGTTTCTTCTGGCAGGGTACTTTGTACCGGGTTAACGACTACACCTTTGCCTGGTAACGCTGCGGAAAACGCTGGAGAAGCACTGGCAAGGGTTGTAATAGCTAAGGTCAAAATTTCTCTGGTTCGCATGATGAGTCCTTGTTATTTTTTACGTGCTGACACTAAAAATAGAAGAAAAAATCACGCCACTCGCTGTGAAAATAGTGCTGACCACTCTGGCAGTTTCGGGGTAAATATTCGCCGCGCTGAGCGATCGCTATTAACAAAATAACCATCAGGAAGTGCCGCAATATATTTAACGGCACCTACCCTACCACAGTGAAATTCTCTGGCAACCGGAAATGTCCTCTTAGAAAAATATTTAGCCGCAGCAACCCGTCATTATTTTCTCCCGTCAGGCTTACGGGCTGGAAACGGCTTGACCAGATTGCCCGACGGGCATTTCTTCGGCACAAAAATCAGCCCTGCGACAAAATTATCCTGCCTGAACGCCCTCATAAGATTTTCCTATTACCCTGCTCTCTGCCACGGCTAACAGATTAGCGTTACGATAGTTGCCAGACCAGCCTATCAATGAGAGAAGAATGGAAATAGTCACGGCGCAGGCCGCTCATATTGCAGGAATACAGCAGATTTACGCATGGCACGTTGAAAAGGGTACGGCCACTTTTGAAACCGAACCGCCGTTGGCGGCAGAGATGTTGACCAGGCTGACGAACGTGCAGGAGAAAGGCGGTTTCTGGCTCGTCGCGCTGGAAGATAAGACCGTGCTTGGCTATTGCTACCTCGCGCCTTATCGCCCCCGCTACGCCTACCGGTTTACCCTCGAGGATTCTATCTATCTGCATCCCGAGCATACCGGACGCGGGACAGGACGCGCGTTGCTGACTGAGGCGCTACGCCTTGCCGAAGCGGCAGGCTTTCGTCAGGTGGTCTCGGTGGTTGGCGACAGCGAAAATGCGGCTTCGCTTGCCCTGCACCGCTCGCTGGGGTTTCAGCTCACCGGGGTGCTGAGATCGGTGGGCTTTAAGCACGGCCGCTGGCTGGACACCGTGATGATGCAATGCACGCTGGGCGCAGGCGACACCACGGTTCCAGGGCAACGCTAGCCGCTAGGGTCGGGCGGCCGTGCCGTCCGGCAGGCGGGCGTTGGTCCAGTCCGGCAAGCCACCCGTCACCGGGAAGCGCCGGGCTTTCTCTTCATCAATATCTACCCCCAGCCCTGGGCGATCGCTGAGATAGGCATAGCCACGGTCGATTTCAGGGCAGCCGGGGAACACTTCCATCAGCGCCTCATTAACCGGCGTGTACTCCTGAATACCAAAGTTGGTCACGCTCATATCCAGATGCAGATTGGCCGCAACGCCAACCGGAGAGATATCTCCCGGCCCGTGCCAGGCGGTTCTCACGCCGTGAATTTCTGCATAGGTCGCCAGTTTCTTCGCTGGCGTGATGCCGCCAATGGTGCTGACATGGCAGCGAATGTAGTCAATCAGCTGCTGCTGGATCAGCGGTTTCCATTCGTTAACGTGGGTAAACAGCTCCCCCATTGAAATCGGCGTGCTGCTCTGCGCCCGGATCATTTTCAACCAGTCGATATTCTCAGGCGCAACCGGATCTTCCAGGAAGAACAACTGATACGGCTCAAGACTTTTCGCCAGTTGAACGGACGCCACCGGGGTGATGCGTTCGTGAACATCGTGGATAAATTCCACGCCGAAGCCCAGCTTGTTGCGCAAGTGGTCAAACAGGCGGGGAACCGCGCGAGCATAAGCATCCGGGTCGAAATAGATGCCTGGCGTGCGGCTGCGCGGGGAAACTTTCGGCTGGATATTCCTGGCCCTCGCCAGTTTGCCAGCGATCAGCTTTAGATCGTCAGTGCCCGCCCCGCCGTACATCCCCATCTGGCAGCGAACATACTGGTAGCCCTCTTCCATCCGCGCCCGGATGTTATCCTCGACCTCGACTTCATCGGCCCCGTCGCAATGGCGATAAAGCGGAATGCCATCCCGGCAGCGCCCGCCCAGCAGCTGATAAACCGGCAGCCCGGCTACCTTGCCTTTAATGTCCCACAGCGCCATATCAATTCCGGAAAGCGCATTGTTCATTACCGGACCGCTGCGCCAGTAGCCGCTAACCGCCGCCGACTGCCAGATGTCCTCGCTGCGCAGCGGATCCTTCCCCAGCAGAAAGGGCTTCATGTAATTTTCAATGGCGGCTTCCACGGCAAAGATGCGCTGGGTGAAGGTGGCACAGCCCAGCCCGTATAATCCCGGCTGGTTAGTCTCAACTTTCACCACCACCAGATCGATTCCCCCCGGGGCCGTCAGCAGCGTTTTGATATTGGTAATTTTCAAGGTTTCCATAAGTCTCTCCGCATCACCGCTATGATGTATGATGTCCTACATGTATGACGTAAATAAAAACCTCATCACGAGGTTTTTCAGCTTTATTTTTCGATCAGCTTCACTTCTTCAATCGCGCCCACATTGTGGGCCATTGCGCTATTCAGGGTCTCGCTGGCGGTTGCCGCATCGCGATTTTTCAGCGCCATAAAGACTTTAATATGCGCTTCCACGCTCTCAAGCGTGATGCCCAGCACCCGGTTAAGCTCTTCAAGATAGTGAATATAAATATTCTTCAGCGACTCCATCACATGGATAAAGACCTTGTTATGAGACGCCTTGACAATCGCCAGGTGGAAGTCGTAATCCGCCTGGGAATATTTTTTATAGTCATCCTTACTCACCAACATGCGGTTCAGCGCCTGCTCCAGCAGCCGGATATCCTCTTCGGTCGCCTGCTCAACGGCCAGATCCATACAGCGAAATTCAACGGTCTGACGAAACACCCGCATATCATCAAACTCTTCCTGAGACAGATGCAGAATCGGCTGATTATCGCTGAACGCACCGTAGCGGCCAATGTCCCTGGTGACGTAGGTGCCCTTTCCCTGATGCGTAACGACCACGCCAAGATCGCGAAGCTTCTGCACCGCGCTGCGAACGCTCACTCTACTGACGTTAAAAGTCTGCGTGAGCTCGGACTCCGAAGGCAGCTTGCAGCCCGGCTCCCAAACGCCGTCCTGGATATTCCTTTTCATTTGTTCATAGATAACGTTCACCACGTTATGCTTTTGCACGCTTTCCAGTGTCACGCCTTTCCCCCGTTTGCTGTATGCCGTCATTCTATGCTGCTGGCACATGGACGCCAGCAAAACCACCGTTGTCAACGCATACGCTAACTTGTCCTACAGGTATCTGGCTTTTTTAACATCTCTGCACGGCGATTAGCAAGGAATAGTTTCACGCCGTTTTATTTTGTGATTCAAATCACACAATCACACATAACAATCTGTTTTATAACTATATTAATAGCCATTATCTTTATCCTGATGCGGTTTATTGTGACCAGGACGACATTTTAGAAAGCTGTGGATTGCTGATTTTCGCAACGTCACGTAAATCTAAACGCCTAACTTGTTAGTCATGTTACATGAATAATCACAGGAGTCTCTATGTCTTCACTGTTCTCGCTGGCTGGCAAAACGGCGCTGATTACCGGTTCTACGCGCGGGCTGGGGCTGGCCTACGCTCAGGGACTGGCAGCGGCCGGAGCCGCCGTCATCCTCAATGGCACCCAGCAGCATCATATGCAGGCCGCTCTCGCCGGACTGGAAAAGCAAGGGGTAAACGCGCGCGGCTTCCTTTTCGACGTTGCTGATGAAGCAGCGGTAGAAGCCACGTTTAAACAACTCGATGAGCAGAATGTTCAGGTTGATATTGTAATTAACAACGCGGGAATTCAGTTTCGTCAGCCCATGCTGGATCTGGCGCTTAGCGACTGGCAGCGAGTGCTGGACGTTAACCTGACCAGCGCGTTTCTGATAGCCCGCGCGGCCGCACGCAGAATGGTTGCGCGAGGAGGCGGCGGCAAAATCATCAATATCGGATCGCTGACCAGCGAGGCGGCAAGAGCCACGGTCGCCCCCTACACCGCTGCCAAAGGCGGAATCAAACTGCTAACCAAATCGATGGCCGCCGAATGGGCGCAGTACGATATTCAGAGCAACGCCATCGGCCCCGGCTACATCCTGACGGAGATGAACCAGGCGCTGGTTGATAACGTCGAGTTCGACAGCTGGGTACGTAACAGCACCCCTTCCGGGCGCTGGGGGAAACCAGACGAGCTGATCGGCACCGCCGTCTATCTGGCCTCTTCCGCCTCAAACTACGTTAACGGTCAGATCATTTATGTCGATGGCGGCTGGCTCGCCACCTTATAACGCCCGCACGAGCACAGCAGAATAATCATCTTGCCGGGCATCAAGATCCGGCCTCGTGCCCTACACATTAAGATTGCTCAGGAAAATACTATGAACCAGACTCTTACAGGGATATTACCGGCCAGCCGCTGGGGGAAATTAATTCCCATCGCTTTTATCACCTACAGCCTGGCCTATCTGGATCGGGCAAACTATGGTTTCGGCGCGGCGGCAGGCCTGGCTGAAGACCTGAACATCACCCCCGGCGTCTCTTCGCTGCTGGGAGCGCTCTTTTTCCTCGGCTATTTTTTCTTTCAGGTTCCCGGCGGCATTTATGCCGAGAAGCACTCGGCCAAAAGATTGATTTTCTGGAGTCTGCTGCTGTGGGGAGTGCTCGCTGCCGCAACCGGGATGGTGCATAACATTGCCCTGCTGGCGGCGATACGTTTCCTGCTTGGCGTGGCCGAAAGCGTGGTCATGCCCGCAATGCTGATTTTTCTCAGCCACTGGTTTACCAAAGCAGAGCGCTCCAGAGCCAATACTTTCCTGTTTCTCGGCAACCCAATTACGGTGCTATGGATGTCAATTCTCTCCGGCTATCTGGTTAACGCCGTGGGCTGGCGAGGGATGTTTATTATTGAGGGCGCGCCAGCGATCCTGTGGGCAGTGATCTGGTGGGTGATTTACGCCGACCGCCCGCGAGATGCCCGCTGGCTGACCGAGGGAGAGAAACAGGCTGTTGAGCAGGCTCTGGCCGCCGAGCAGGAAAATATCAAGCCGGTGAAAAACTACCGCGAGGCGCTAAGCTCGCCTAAAGTGCTGGCGCTGGCGTTCATTCACTTCTTCTGGAATATCGGCATGTACGGCTTCATTATGTGGCTGCCTTCGATGCTGAAATCCGCCTCCGGCATGGGAATTGTGGCCACGGGCTGGCTCTCTGCCGCGCCTTATGTCCTGGCGGTTCCTCTGATGCTGGGCGCGTCCTGGTTCTCAGATAAATATCAACAGCGTAAATCGATCGTGCTGCTGTTCCTGGGACTGGGAGCGGCCTGCTTTATCGCCTCCTTCAGCATCGGCCCCGCCCACTTCTGGCTTTCCTGGACCCTGCTGGTGATTGCCGGTGGCGCCATGTACACGCCATATGGTCCCTTTTTTGCCGCTATTCCAGAGATAATCCCCCGCAACGTGGCCGCTGGCGCAATGTCATTCGTGGTCTGCTTCGGCGCACTGGGATCGTTTGTTGGCGCCTGGATCGTCGGCTACCTGAACGGCGTCACCGGCAGTCCCGACGCTTCTTACGTGTTTATGGGCGGTTCGCTGGTATTTGCCGTGCTGCTGACTGCGTTAACCCGTTTCAGCAGCCACCTCCCGCTATCCACCAAAACGACTTCGGCTTATTAAGTCACAGGGACGAAAATGACCATGAAACCCACCCGCTCTCGCCTGACCATCCTGCTGATGCTTTTTGTGGTGACCGCGATTAACTATATGGACCGCGCCAATCTTTCGGTGGCGGGTTCCCATATTCAGGGGCAGTTTGAACTCTCCCCGACACAGCTGGGGCTGCTGTTCTCCATGTTTACCTGGTTTTACGCCATGAGCCAGATCCCGGTAGGCTACATCCTGGATCGGGTTGGCTCCAGAATTCTCTACGGCAGCGCCATTGTGCTGTGGAGCGTGTTTACCTTTGTGATGGGCTTCGCCTCCCACCATCTGTTTGCCACCGCCACCGCTTCCTTCATTATGCTGCTGGTGTGCCGGGCGCTGATTGGCATCGCGGAAGCGCCTTCTTTCCCTTCCAATACTAAAATTATCGCCAGTTGGTTTCCCGATCATGAACGCGCCCGCGCCACGGCTTTTTATTCCAGCGCCCAATATATTGGCCTGGCTTTATTAACGCCGTTGCTGTCGTGGATCGTCGCTGAATACGGTTGGGAAGCCTCTTTCTATCTTTCCGGCGGCGTCGGCATCCTGTTTGGTCTTTACTGGCTGGTGGCCTATCGCGATCCGCAGCACAGCAAAAAAGTTAACGATGCGGAACTCGACTATATTCGCCAGGGAGGCGGGTACGGTTCCGCTAATCAGCAGAGTGGAAACGGCAAAGTAAATTGGGCCAGCGTAAAGCATATTCTGGGCCAGCGTACGGTATGGGGATTATTTATCGCCCAGTTTGCCGCCTCGTCAACCCTCTACTTTTTCCTGACGTGGTTTATTGTCTACCTTGAAAAAGGGTTGGGATTATCCATCGCTAAGGCCGGACTGGGCGCAATGTTTCCTTATCTGATGGCGATGGCAGGCGTCCTTTGCGGCGGCACGCTCAGCGATATGCTGCTCAAGAGAGGCCACAGCCGGACCTTTGCCCGCAAGCTTCCGGTCATGTCTGGTCTGTTGGTGACCACCTCGATTGCGCTGGTTAACTTCTTCCAGCACAGCCCGACCATTGCGATTGGCATTCTGTCGGTAGCCTTCTTCGCCAACGCCTTCTCCAATCTGGGTTGGGTAGTCTGTAGTGACGTCATCCCGCGTCACTTAATTGGCACCCTCGGCGGCTTTCTGAATATTTTTGGCAACCTGTCCGGCATTATCAGCCCAATCGTTATTGGCGTTATTCTTCAACGCACGCAAAACTTCCAGTATGCCATGTGGTACATCGCCGCCGTGGCGCTGATCGGTTTCCTCGCCTACCTGTTTCTGGTAGGTAAGATTGAAGTTATCTCGCTGCCCGACGATCCAGAGCAGGATCACGCAGACGAAGCGCGCCAGAAGCCGTTAAAAACCCCGTCAAAAGCCTGAGGATTTGTTATGAAGCAGAAAGAGATTATTGCCAGCGTAGTCAGCGCGGCGCACCAGGTCAGCAATCAGCCGCGTATGCTGGAGTGTCGGGACGACCAGGTGTTGGTGCAGGTCGAGCGCGGCGGAATTTGCGGCTCGGACATTCATTATTTTCAGCATGGCCGTGCGGGCATGTCGGTGTTGAAAGAGCCAATGACGCTGGGGCATGAGTTTGTCGGTCGAATCGTCGAAGCGCCGGCAGGAAGCGCCCTGAAACCAGGCCAGCGCGTGGCCGTTAACCCTTCGCAACCCTGTAATAGCTGCGAATTTTGCCTCTCCGGCAAGCAGAACCTGTGCCGGACCATGAAGTTTATGGGCAGCGCGCAGTTCTTCCCGCACGTTCAGGGCGGGTTCGCCAGCTTTGTCGCCGTCAGCCCGGCGCAGTGCGTCCCCTATGCCGATGAGGCCGATGCCAAAATCATCGCCTTCGCCGAACCGCTGGCGGTGGCGATCCACGCCATCCACCAGGCAGGCGATCTGGTGGGTAAAAAAGTGCTGGTGACCGGCTCAGGGCCGATTGGCTGCCTGGTGATGGCGTCGGCCTTCGCCGCGGGCGCCGCAGAGATTGTCGCCACCGATATGAGCGAACGCTGCCGGACGCTGGCGCTGGCAATGGGCGCCTCCCGGGCCGTAGATCCTGGCGATCTCCCCACTACCAGCCGCTGGCAGGAGAACGGCGGCTATTTTGACGTCTGCTTTGAAGCGTCCGGCGCCCCTGCTGCCATCGCTTCTACCGTGGGATTTACCCGGCCGAAAGGCCGGATTGTACAGCTGGGGATGGGTGCCGCTTCGCTGGAGTTCCCGCTCGGATCGCTACTGGTTAAAGAGATCGAGCTGGCCGGTTCCTTCCGCTTCATCAATGAATTTGAGATTGCCGTGCGCTGGCTGGAGAGCGGACGCATCAATCCTCTTCCGCTGCTTTCCGCCGAGTTTCCGCAGCAGGATGTGGTAAAAGCGCTGGAGATGGCCAGCGACAAAAACCTGGCGGCGAAGGTACAGCTGACGTTTGGCTGAAACAGCCATCAAATCAGCTGAAGCTGCTAAAGTGTTGTCATGGTTTTTTTCGCAGACACGCAAACACAAAGGACAGCTTATGGATACCTCAAAACAGGCGCTGATCGTCGGCGCTTCACGCGGGATTGGGCTGGGTCTGGCAAATACGCTAGCCCAGCGCGGTTGGAAAGTGATTGCCACCACCCGCAATACTTCGCCGGTTTCAGACTCTGCCATTTACTGGCTGACCGTGGACATCAACGAACCCACGCAAAGAGAGACGCTAAGAAATGAGATTGAGGGTAAATCTTTCGATCTGATTTTTATCAATGCAGGCGTGTTCGGCCCGGATCATCAGGATCTGGCAAAGGCGAAGGATGACGAGCTGGCCGCTTTATTTTTAACCAACGCTATCTCTCCGGTGCGCTGCGCTGCGGAACTGCTGCCGCTGCTCTCCCCCACTAATGGCGTGCTGGCGCTGATGACCTCGCAGTTAGCCAGCCTGAACGAAAATACTTCGGCAACCTACCCGCTCTATTCAGCCAGCAAGGGGGCGCTGAATATGCTGTCGCGCAGCCTGACCGATCGGCTGGCCGACGGTCAGACTTTGCTGAATATTCACCCAGGCTGGGTGCAAACGGATATGGGCGGAGAAAATGCCGCGCTGACCGTAGAGCAAAGCACAACGGGCATCGTCGATCGGCTTGAGCGCTGGTCCGGCAAGGGTGGCCATCACTATCTGGACTATGCCGGGACGTCGCTCAGCTGGTAGTCCGAACGGCAAAGAACAGGTATGCGGAGCATCAGTGCTATAGCGTAAATACCGTACGCGAAGCGCTGTCGTTCTGCTGCCAGACCTCGGTAACCTGGGACAACGGCACTTCGTGGGTTGCCAGGGTAAAGCCAGCGGAAGCGGTCGCGTTGAGCAGGCCTTTAAGCGTTTTCAGCAGCCCGTCGGTTGTGACACTGCCTAAACCGCTGCCCATCAGCGCTATTGCTTTGGAACGCAGCACTGCGCCGGGCAGAGCGATCTCGCCGCCACCCATTGATCCGACCTGCACAAATCGCAGCGGTTGGCCCTCTTCAGCCGTTTGGGCTGCCGCGGCGAGCAATTGTTCCGCCGTTTTTCCCCACAGGTAGTCGATAACCACGTCAACGCCCTGCCTGAATGCTTCGCGAAACTGGTCATTCAGGACTTCTTCTTCCTGCGTCAGCGCAATGATCGTGTCCACACCCAGCAAAGAGAGCTGCTTCAGCGCTTCAGGGTTGCGGCCGGTCGCAATTATTTTCTTCGCCCCAAGGTAGCGGGCGATCTGCACCGCCAGACGTCCTGAAATGCCGGTGGCGCCGTTAATCAGTACCGTTTCGCCAATTTGCAGGCTGGCGCGCTCGGTCAGGGCTGCCCAGGAAGACATTCCCGGATTGGCAATCCCCGCCGCCGTTATGTCATCCAGCTCGTCCGTCAGTTCAATGCAGCGCGAGGCTGGCACCAGCGTCTGCTCGGCCATGCTGCCGTAAGGCGCGACCGGCTGAAAGAAATAGACCCGCTGCCCGTCTTCCCTGGTCCCAACGCCATCAATCCCGACAATGAAAGGATACTGCCCGCTGGCGCTGTAATGCTTGCCTGAAGCCCTGTTTTTAACCAGGTGGCTAAGTGCGGCCGCCCGAACCAGCACCCGCTCCCCTTGCTCTGAAGCGACCGGTTCCGCAAAGTCGCCGTAAATCGGCAGTTGTCCTGCCTGGGTCACGAATGCTGCTTTCATAAGATTTCCTCTGTCAGGATAAAATTAATTATGTGTATAATGCACACATTAAAGAGGAGTCCGTATGCCGTCAAGTAATAATGTGCAAAATACACACATCAGCCAACAGCTGCGCGCCCTGCACGGGGCAATCTTAGAAATAGTCGCGGTGATCAACAGGCCGCAGGGAGATGAGCGGCTGATTAAAGAAGCGGGGATCAATCTTGAGCGAGCGTTATTTCCGCTGTTGGTGGGCATTGAACGCTTAGGACCGATTGGCGTGGTGGAGCTGGCCGAGCGCGTCGGCAGAGATCACAGTACGGTCAGCCGTCAGGTGGCAAAGCTTGAAGGCAGCGGCCTCGTCGAGCGGCGTCCAGGCGCGGCTGACCGCCGGGTACGGGAAGCGGTCATCACGCCGAAAGGTAAAACGATGACCGATCACGTCGATGCGGCGCGGGAAAGAATTGGGCGGGAAATTTTTGCCAGCTGGCAGCAGGATGACGTAGATAAACTGGTGCAGCTGTTAAGCAAATATGCCGGGGCGCTGAAGGAAACCCTCGCCTGAGCCAGCGCCCCACGTTGTTATTCCGGCCTTGCGGCCATTTGCTGGCCCTGCTCCACGGTTCTGGACGGCCATTTCCTGAACATAAAAAGCGCGCCAGTAAGGGCCGCAACGGCGGGGATGGCCGCAATGTAGCCGACGGATGATATGCCAATGTCCAGGCTGGCTTTGTTGCCCAGCAGCGCGCCAGCCCCAATGCCAATATTGACAATGCCGGAGTACAGCGCCATCGCCACGTCGGTGGCGTCCGGCGCCAGCGTCAGCACCTTCATTTGCAGGCTCATGCCAATAATCATAAAGGCCATACCCCACAGCATCGCCACCGCCACGGTGCCGTTTTCGCTGCCAGAGACCGGCAGCAGGATCAGCAGGCAAACAGCCAGCACCGCGATGGAGAGAGTCAGCATCTGCGCGGGACGACGATCGCCCAACCGGCTGAAAATCAGGCTACCTGCAACGCCAGCCACCCCGACCAACAGCAGCAGCAGCGTGGCAAAACCTTCAGTGAACCCGGCGACCTTCACCACAAAAGGCTCAATATAGGTAAAGGCGGTGAAATGGGCGGTCACAATCGTCACCGTCAGCGCATACAGACTGACCAGCGCCGGTCGCCGCAGCAGGTTGGGTAAGTTTTTAACCGAGCCAGCCTGTTCAGATTTCAGCGAAGGCATCACGCGGATAATCATCCATAAAAGCACCAGCGCCGCCGCGCCAATCAACAGAAACGTGTAGCGCCAGCCCGCCATCTGTCCAACGATCCGCCCTAGCGGCAGGCCGAGAACGGAAGCCAGTGCCGTCGCCATGGCAAGCAGGCTCAATGCCTGCGCGCGTTTCCCCGGCGGCGCCAGCCGCACGGCCAGCGACGCGGTGATCGACCAGAAGAGCGCATGGGCCAGTGCCACCCCCGCGCGAGCAATCAGCAGCACCTCAAAACTCCAGGCAAAAAAGGAGAGCAGATGGCTACAGGCGAAAAGAGCGAACAGCACGATGAGCAACGTTCGGCGGTTGACCTGGCTTGTCGCCAGCATCAGCGGTAACGACATCAGCGCCACAATCCACGCGTAGACGGTCATCATGATGCCAGCCTGCGAGGACGCCAGCCCAAAGCTGCTGCCAATATCGGTGAGCAGGCCGACGGGGATGTATTCAGTGGTGTTAAACACGAAGGCTGCGCCCGCGAGGGTCAGCACTCTGGACCAGGCAACCCGGCGTGAAACGACTAACAAATCAGACATGGCGTGCGGCTCCCGGATCAATAAAAGACGTCAGAAAGCGCACAAGTGTAGGAGGAACTGAATTTTATTCAATAAAAGTGTGAGCTACATCTCAGTTTTAGGATATGAATTTCCGGTGGATGGAGAATGATTAACCAGGAAAAGGTGTGAAGCAGGTATAGCTACGGGTTTACAGCGGAGGCTGGGCCACCGGCCGGTGAGAGGAAAATGGGCGGAACTGGCATTCCGCCCTTGTCGATTACTTCAGACGATATGCCACCACGGCATCGCCCTCTTTAGTGCCCAGCGAACCGTGTCCACCGGCTGCGATAACCACGTACTGCTTATTATCCGCACCCAGATAAGTGGATGGCGTGGCCTGGCCACCGGCTGGCAGCTCAGCCTGCCACAGCAGCTTACCGCTGCTGGTGTCGTACGCGCGGAAGAAATTATCCGCCGTTGCGCCGTGGAACACCAGGTCTCCCGCCGTCGTCAGCGGGCCGCCGTGCGCCACCATTCCCATCGGGAAGCCGATCGGGAAGCGGCCTGGCAGGAAGGTGGTCTTCAGATTTTTGGTCGTTCCCACGCGGCGTAGCCACCCGGTTTTACCCGTTTTCAGATCCACGCCGACCATCCGGCCCCACGGCGGTGCAATACACGGAATACCCAGGCTGGAAGCCATCTGCTGGATATGTATCGCATAATCCCCCTGGAAGTTTTCATTCCAGTAAGGCGTACCGTCCTGAGTGAATAAACGTTTGTCGGCCGTATCCGGCGTACGTTTGATCAGGTTGTATTTGTAAGCCAGCCGTACCGGCGAAGCGATCAGAATCTGACGCTCTGGATCTACCGCCACCGAGCCCCAGTTGAACACTCCAATGTTGCCCGGGAAGATAATCGATCCGCTTTCCGTCGCCGGCGTCCACGGATTGCCATCATAGCGCAGAGATTTAAATTCCAGACGGCAGGCCATCTGATCGAACGGCGTCAGGCCCCACATCGCTTTCTCGTTGAGCGGTTCAGGGATAAAGTTCAGCGCGGATACGGGCTGCGTTGGCGAATATTTCTCCCCCTCAATTCCTTTCGTCGACACGTCAAGCTGGTTGATTGGATAGACCGGCTGGCCGGTCAGACGGTTCAGAACAAACAGGTTGCCGGTTTTGGTCGGCAGGATCACCACCGGCTGTTTTTGACCCTGATAATCGATATCCAGCAGCGACGGCTGTGAAGGATTATCGCGGTCCCACAGATCGTGTTTGGAGGACTGGAAGCGCCACTTAAATGCGCCAGTCTTCAGATCCAGCGCCACCAGCGTATCGCGGAATTTCTCGGTGTTGCTGTTAGCATCACGCTCAATCCCCAGCTCATCCGGCGAGGCGTTGCCGAACGGGACGTACAGCAGGCCATTCTTCATATCGGCGCTGAGCGTCCCCCAGGCAACGGGCGTATCCTGAGGATAGGTCTGGCCTGCCGCGATCGGCTGGGTATTTTCCGGGTTAGCCGGATCGAAGTTCCACACCAGACGCCCCGATATCACGTCATATGCCCGAATAACGCCTGACGGGTTGCCGGAATTAAAGCCGTTATCCATCACCGAGCCGCCGACAATCACCAGATTACCGGCAACCAGAGGCGCAGCCGTTTGCATCAGGGCGTGAGGACGAATTTCGCCCATATTTGCCCGCAGATCGACAATGCCGTTGTTGCCAAAATCGGCACACAGCTTGCCGGTGTCCGCATCCAGCGCCAGTAATTTCGCATCGTTAGCGGCATTGAAAATACGCTTACGGCAAACGGCCGGTGAGTTGGCGACGGAGGCTGGCTGCACGGTGTTCCCCGCCGGGACGGCCGGTGCCTCATAGTAGCTCACGCCGCGGCAGGTCTGGTGCTGCTGCAAATAAGAGCGGTCTTTGGTTGGCTCATATTTCCACTTCAGCGCGCCAGTCTCCGGATTCAGCGCGTGCACTTCGTTGTGCGGCGTACAGAAATAGAGGGTGTTGTTCACTTTCATCGGCGTGGCTTCAAAAGTGTATTCAGAAGCATCCTGCGCATCGCGCAGGTCGCCGGTGTGGTAAGTCCACGCCACGTCCAGATTACTGACGTTATCGGCGGTGATCTGCTTCAGGTTAGAGAAGCGCGCACCGTTGTTGGTGCCGCCGTAGGCCGCCCAGTCATTTCCCGCCGCCTCGGTATTCGCCGCTTCGCGCTGGTTGCTAATCGTGCCCTCTTGCGGCAAAGGATCGTAGAAGGCCATGCCAATCACAATGGCAATCATCACCAACACGGTGGTCCCGAGGAACGGATGGAACCTGGCCGGGTTGGCGGGCCTTTGCGCTTTTGACAGCGGGCGAACCACCCAGGGTAAGGCCAGCCAGACGCCAATGATACCAATCAGATCGCCGCGAGGTATCCACTGCCATTTATCGAAGCCCACTTCATAAATGATCCATGCCAGCACAATCCACATCAGGATCGCGTAGAGGGATAAGGCGATTATTTTGTTTTTAAACAGCGCAACGGCGGTAATCAGCAGCCCTACGGCCATCATGGCATAAAAAGGCGTGCCGCCAGCCAGCAGCAGCTGTGCCCCCATGTAAAGCATAGCGAGACCGGCAATCGCTATGACAATACTCGTCAATTTGTTAATCATTTTCATCTCTCAGCGTATACGAATGGACGATTATCATCCTTACGAACCATTACAATTCGAAAACACAAATTTAACTAAAAAAACATAAGAAAAAAAACCCATTTATTTAATCTATTTCAGGTTATTGTTTCGCACTGGGTATATTTTTACGTGCAGAAAAGCAAATTCACCGACCGGGACAACAAGAAATTTCAGCCCCGCGCCGTTAATTAATGATCAGAATTCATAAGTTCTTTCAGCTTTGCGCCATAGTCTTCAGCGGTAAATCGCCTATCATTCATCCACGCAATTTCTTTCGCCAGCCTTGAGGCCTTACGATGATCGATATCTTTAAACAGGGTGCCACCCCCACCGTTAGCGGACCAGAAGACTATTTTACCGGTGAAGTAAAAATTAACTCGCCGTTCAAAACGACCGAACCTGCCCGCGTAAGCGGTGCGACCGTCACTTTCCCAGCCGGCGCGCGTACCGCATGGCACACTCACCCGCTGGGACAGACGCTGATCGTTACGGAGGGTCAGGGATGGGTGCAGGAATGGGACAAACCGGCAAGGGCAATTGGCAAAGGCGATATCGTGTGGATTCGCCCAGAGGTAAAACACTGGCACGGCGCCAGCGCCAGCAGCGCAATGACCCATATTGCCATCGCTGAAGCGCAGGATGGCAAGGTTGTCGACTGGATGGAAAAAGTGTCTGACGAGCAGTATCAGCAGCCCGGCGACCAGTAGCAGAATGTTGTCAGGATGAACCAGGCGCTGCTGCCGTTGCCCTTAGCTTCGCTCAATTTTCTTTGCCGCTTCGTCGAGCGCATCGATAATGTCATACAGCGTTTGCTGCGCGAGTTCGGGCTGTGAAAGGCGAGTGTTGAGCGCCATTTTCATATTATGAATGGCGCGTTCCATTTCGGGAAGGCTACGGTTATTCACTAACACCGCCATTGAGCTGAGCCGGGCGATAATGGCCTTCAGGCTGGCCTGCTGCTGATGAAGCAGCCTTTCTCCCCCTGCTGCGAGGCGAAAGGCCTTGCGGGCAGCCTGAGGATTGATCGCCTGGATGCAGTCCATCTCTTCAAGCAGAGTCAGATTAGGATAGATAATTCCCGGACTGGGGGAATATTCCCCTTTGGATAATTCCTCAATCGATTTGATCAGCTCATAGCCATGCGCCGCACCCTGCGAAATAAAGTGCAGGATCAGCAGGCGGATGTCGCTGGCATCCAGCATTTTTTCACGCCGCTTTCTGCGCGCTTGCGCACAGGCTTGTTTATGAGCGGGGTCCTGAGGAGATAATTTCATCGCCAGCCTGCGCAGAATTAAGGGGGACTGAGTGTAAATGACCCCCTGGCAAATTTCAATAAGCCTGGTCTTGCTACCGGTATTCCCGCGCTTTTCCCGGCGTTACCGTCAGCTGACCGCGCTTTAGCGTGACTTTAGGTGCCAGTACGCCACCGCTCTGACAAAATCGGCTTCTTTGCCGCGCTGGCCGGTAAAATAATCGCTCAGCATTTTGACCGCGGCGCCCTCGCCGGTCAGCCAGATAAAGTAATCCTCTTCCGGCAGCGCCAGCGCTTCCAGGCGGGCGATCAGCTCCTGAGCGGTGTCGGTATTCATCGTACCGCTTCCCAACCAGTTCACCTCAACCTGACGGATATCCTGCAAATATTCCAGACCGGTCGCTTCATCCGCCCAGGCATAAAGCTTGATTCGGCTGCCACTCATCGTTTGCAGGCGACGTTTAAAAGCCGGAAGCCCGGTTTCGTCACAGACATACAGCTGAAAGTCATAATCCTCCGGCACTATCAGCGAACCGCGCGGCCCGCCGATAGCCAGCCTGTCGCCCGGCTGAGCCTGTGCCGCCCAGTCACTGGCTACGCCGGACTGATGCAGGTAAAAGTCCAGCGTCAGGCGGCCCTGCTCACTATCAAAGAACAGCGGCGTATAATCACGGGCAACCGGCCTGATGCCGTCTTTCCACACCACGCCCTCTTCGCTGATTTCCGGCAGATGAAACTCACCGGTTTGCGCATCGGGGAAAAACACTTTGATATGGTCCTCAAAGCTGGGCGAGGTAAAGCCTTTAAGCGCCTCGCCGCCAAACTCAATGCGGTAAAAGTTTCCGGCGATGAAGGTTTTCGACAGCACCGCTACCGGACGAAAAACCAGCTCATTTCTCACGCGGCGCGGCGCGCGACGATTTTTTTCTGCAATCTCTGACAAGGAAATTCTCCCAAACCGAGGGGGTGGCAGGCCCGTGATAACCACGGATGAAAACATGATTAAAATATATCTATGATATATCTTAATCGCAAGCAGAATTTCTTCCGCTCGCTTTCACGGGCTGCCTGGGCCGTTCTCGGTTTAGCTGCCCGCCTGGTCGCGAAGCGCCGCAAGGCTCTTTTTTTGTTGCCCCTGACTGTCGAAGTTAGCCGGGTCAAGCCAGCGTTCAAATCCTGCGCGGACGGCAGGCCAGTCGGCATCGATGATTGAAAACCACGTAGTGTCACGCGTGCGGCCTTTATAAACGATCGCCTGGCGGAACAACCCCTCGTAAATGAAGCCCAGCCGTTCGGCCGCGCGGCGGGAAGGCGCATTCAGGCTGTCGCATTTCCATTCATAGCGGCGATAGCCCAACTGCTCGATGGCATAGGTCATCAGTAGAAAATGCGCTTCGGTAGAGACCGGCGTGCGCTTCAGATCGGGTGAAAAAGCCACCTGCCCGACTTCAATCACCCCATGGGCAGGCTCAATGCGCATCAGCGCCAGCGTCCCTACCGCGCGGCCGCTGCTCAGATCGATAACCGCGTAGTAGACCGCATCGGAACTGGTCGCGGCGGCGTTCAGGTGCCCGTGGAACTGCTGTTCATCAGCAAAAGGGCCGGTGAACATATAGGTCCAGTCGCGGCCATCGCCTGCTTTGCCGTAGGCCTCGTACAAATCGGCGAAATGCCCCGCGCTGTCGAGCGGCTCCAGACGGCAAAAGCGGCCTTTCAGCGTAACAGGGCCTGGACGCTGGCGTGGGCTCCAGTTCTCCATTGGTTCGCCCACGGGCTGCTGATATTCATTCATTCGGACTGACACGGACACCTCCATTGCACTTAACGTAGTTAGCTGTAAGCAAAAACATACGTTATTGCTCCCTGGGCTGTCTAAGGGAAAAAGCCTCAAGCAAGAGAATTACTCTGTTGGCTTACTCCTCCAGCCAGACGGTCTGGGCATTGGTAAACTCGCGGATGCCGAAATGGGACAGCTCGCGGCCATAACCGCTGCGCTTCACTCCGCCAATCGGCACGCGCGGATCGGAGAAGCTGGGTGAGTTGATAAACACCCCGCCCGTTTCAATCCGGGCCGCCAGCTCACGAGCCTTGACCAGATCGCGGCTCCAGAGGCTGCCGCCCAGGCCGAATTCTGAATCGTTCGCCATCGCAATGGCGTCCTCCGCATCTTTAGCTACGATCAGCGAGGCCACCGGTCCAAACAGCTCCTGGCGGAAGCTGGTCATGCCTGGCTTCACGTTGCCCAATACGGTGGGCGCGTAGAAGTTCGCAGCACCTGGCATAGCGTGGCCGCCCAGCAGACACTCAGCCCCTTCTTTCAGCGTCGCCTGCACCTGTGAGTCCAGCTCGTCGCGCAGGTCGAAGCGCGCCATCGGGCCGATCAGCGTCTCTTCATCACGCGGATCGCCGACCTTCATCGCCTTAACCGCCGCAATGAACTTATCGCGGAATTGATCGTAAACGGCGGCTTCAACAATAATCCGCTTCGCCGCGATGCAAATTTGTCCGCTATTCATAAAGCGCCCGGAGATCGCGCCTTTAACTGCCGCATCGATATCAGCATCGGCCAGCACGATAAAGGCATCAGCCCCGCCCAACTCCAGCACGCTTTTTTTGATCGCGGCACCGGCCAGTCCGGCAATGGCCGCACCGGCACGGACGCTGCCGGTCAGGGTGACGGCGGCGATACGGCGGTCATGAATCATTTTCGCCACGGCATCATTATCCGCATTGACCACCCTGAACAGCCCTTCCGCTACGCCAGCCCCGACTAGGATCGACTGTAACAGCAACGCGCTACCCATCACGTTTGGTGCCGGTTTCAGCAGATAACTGTTGCCCGCAAGGATGATTGGCACCGCGCCGCGCATCACCTGCCAGACCGGGAAATTCCACGGCATCACCGCCAGAATGGGGCCAAGCGGCAGATACTGAACGAAAGCTTTATTGTTCTCAACCAGCGTAGGTTCAGGTTTGAGGAACGCCGGGCCATGCTCCGCATACCATTCGCACAGACGCGCGCTTTTCTCCACCTCGGCCAGCCCCTGAGCGATCGGCTTACCCATTTCATCGGTCATCATTTCGGCCAGTTCACGCGCCTGCTGGCGCAGGCCGCCGGCTATCTTCAGCAGCAGTTGGCTACGGCTGGCGATCTCGCTGACGCGCCACGCCTGAAAGGCGCTCCAGGTTTGCTGCAACGCGGCATCAACCTCCGCAGTCGAGGCAAAAGGCGTGTGGCCAATGACCTCTCCGGTAAAGGGATTGCGTGAAACTGCGCCTGCTGGGGTAGTCATAAACATTCTCCTGGTCTGCGGGCCGGCGGGCCCGAAGCAATGGGTGAGCGGAAGATGACTTAATCATAGGCTTGCGCGTATTTCCTGAAAAATGAATAATAATGAAAATATCCTGCTCAAATTGAGAAGATTATGGATCTGACCCAGCTGGAAGTGTTCCGCGCGATTGCGCAAGAAGGCAGCGTCACCGCCGCCGCCGCTCGGCTGCACCGGGTGCCGTCGAATATCTCCACGCGCCTGCGCCAGCTGGAGGACGAACTGGGCGTGGCGCTGTTCAACAGGGAAAAACTCCGGCTGCATATTACCGATGCCGGCCGCACGCTACAGGATTACGCGGGCAGGATTCTGGCGCTGACTGAAGAAGCGAGAGAGCGGGTTTCCGGTCAGCACCCTACCGGCATCTTCACGCTGGGGGCGATAGAGAGTACCGCTGCCGTGCGTCTTCCTCCACTGATCGCCCGCTATCATCAGGCCTGGCCTGAGGTTGAGCTGGATCTCTCTACCGGCCCTTCCGGCGAGATGACGGAAGGACTGCTGGCAGGCCGTTTCAGCGCGGTGTTTATTGACGGCCCGCCGAAGCACCCTCAGTTGGAAGGCGTTCCGGCTTTTGCCGAAGAAATGGTGCTGATCTCTTCCCTTAATCATCCGGCGGTGAGCTGCGCGGCGGATATTAACGGCGCCACCATCTACGCGTTTCGCGCCAACTGCTCATACCGACGGCTGTTTGAGAACTGGTTCGCAGTGGATAACGCCGCGCCCGGCAAGATTTTTGAAATGGAGTCTTATCATGGCATTGTCGCCTGCGTCAGCGCGGGCGCCGGACTGGCGATGATCCCCAAAAGTATGCTGCAAAGTATGCCCGGCAGGGACAGCGTGCTGGCCTGGCCGCTGGCGGAAGCGCGCGGGCATCTGCATATCTGGCTGGTGTGGCGCAAAGGAAACCGCCCGGCTAACCTCGAGGCGATGATCGCCCTGATGGATACCGGAAAGCAGAGGTGAAAAAAAAGCCTGTCGGCAGACAGGCTTTTTAAAGGCGAAAATCAGGGATTACAGCTGGACCAGATTTTTGATCTTCACGTCCGGGTTAACGTCAGCGTCATAATCCACGCCCTGCAGCCCAAAACCGAACAGCTGCATAAATTCGGTTTTGTAGCCGACAAAGTCGGTCAGCTGATTCAGGTTTTCGTTGGTGACAGTAGGCCACAGCTTCACCACTTCATCCTGCACTTCTGGCGTCAGCTCTTTGTAGTCCGCTCGCAGGCGGCCGACGTCATCCAGAATTGGCGCAGCGTTATACAGGCTGTCTTTGAACAGACCGTAAACCTGCTCGATGCAGCCTTCATGCGTGCCCTTTGCCTTCATCACTTTAAACAGCAGCGCAAGGTAAAGTGGCATCACCGGGATAGCCGAGCTGGCCTGAGTAACAACGGCTTTCAGCACGGAAACGCGCGCGTCGCCGCCTTTTTTAGCCAGCGTGTCGCGGATGGTCAGCACGCGCTTGTCCAGATCCTTCTTCGCTTCGCCGATCGACCCATTCCAGTAGATATCGTGGGTAATCTGCTCGCCGAGGTAGGTAAAGGCGGTGGTTTTTGCGCCGTCAGCCAGCACGCCTGCGGCGTTCAGATCGTCAATCCACATCTGCCAGTCTTCACCGCCCATCACCGCTACGGTTCCGTCAATTTCTTCCTGAGAAGCCGGTTCCAGCGTGATATCGGAGATAGTTTCTTTATCGGTGTTCAGGCCGCGAGTGGTCAGCGTTTTACCCACTGGCTTCAGGGTTGAGTTGAACACTTCACCGGTTTTAGGATGGGTGCGGCGTGGCGCAGCCAGGCTGTAAACCACCAGATCCACCTGCCCCAGGTCCTGTTTGATCAGCTCAATGGTCTTCTGCTTCACCGCATCGGAGTAGGCGTCGCCGTTGATGCTTTTGGCGTACAGGCCTTTGGCTTCAGCAAACTCTTCAAACGCGGCGGAGTTGTACCAGCCAGCGGTAGCCGGTTTGGTCTCTTCGCCTGCGCGTTCAAAAAATACGCCCAGCGTCGCCGCCTCACAGCCGAAAGCCGCAGAGATGCGCGCCGCAAGGCCGTAACCGGTTGACGCGCCAATCACCAGCACCTTTTTCGGACCGTTGGCAATGTTGCCGTGGCTGGTAACGTACTCGATTTGTTTTTCAACGTTAGCTTTGCAACCCGCCGGATGGGCAGTAACACAGATAAAGCCACGAATGCGTGGTTTAATAATCATGTCGACCTCAATTGATACTGTCACAGTAAATATGGGCAGTAGAATACCCGCTTGTGTCGGTTCAGGCAAAATTAACGGGTTAAGGATGCCTTTTCACTTAGCCGGTTGCTTACTCTGCGAGCAATGGCATGGGGAATGCTTAACAGGCTGCGAAAGAGGAAGTGAGGGAGGCGCAGCGGCCTCCCGCAAGATTAAGACTTAGCGTGGCACCAGTTGCGTAACGCGTTGATACCGCCGTCCGGAGAGGTATAGCCAATACAGCCGAGAATGCTGTCGAACAGCTTCTCATGGAATACCGGGGTTTTATCCTTCGCCAGCGTTTTCAACTGCTGGAAGGCGGTGGCGTTGTCAGGCTGTTGCAGGAACTTATCCGACGCCCAAACCATGATCGGCACCGAGCGCTGAGCCATCGGCGCCTGATTGCGTGGCGTACCGTGGAAGTGCATGTTTTTCGAAATCGACTCGCCGTGATCCGAGGCATAAAACACAATCGCGTTCTTGTCACGCAGCTGGTTAAAGACCTGCTCAAGCACGTAATCGGTGTACAGCAGGCTGTTATCGTAGGAATTCACCATCTCTTCGGTAGAACACTGATCGTCAATACCCTGGCATTCCGGCTGGTAGCGCGCAAACGAGCGCGGATAGCGTTCCGTGTAGAGGTAGTGAGAGCCTTTGGTGTGCAGGATAACCAGATGTTTACCCTGTGGATGGCGATCGAGAGAATCTTTCAATTCGCTAACCAGCGCCATATCGTCAATGGGCTTACCCACGTTGCGCTTTTCGGACTGAATGGTTTCGCGCAGCGCGTAATCGTCCGCCATGACTTTATTATAAAACCAGGCCTCGCTCTGCATGGAGAACAGCTCAGAGGAGAAACCCTGTTTTTTCAGCACGGAAAATACGTTCATCTCTTTGAGCGTGCGCTGCGGCGCTTCCGACGCCCCGCCTTCTCTGACGAACATACAGCGCAGAGAGAGCTTGGTCGAGGTATCGCAGGAGTAGCCCTGCAGCGCCGCAAGATTCGGTTCTTTATCCAGATTTGGCGTGTTATCACGGTCGTAGCCGTAAAGACCCATATGGTCGCGCCGCGCGCTTTCACCAATTACAAAGACGACGTAAAGGTCGTTAACGTCTTTTGGCGGCTTGTAGGTAAAGTGCGCGGCCGGATCGTACAGGTTACGGCTGTCTTCGGCCTGGCTCCAGCTGCTGTAAGCCAGCAGGCCCACGCCCGACAGCCAGTTAGACGGGGAATAGGTTCCCGCCACCACGCCGCCGTAGCTTGCCATCATCCTGTTGTGCTGCTTATCAAGACGATCCTGATGGTGGCCCATCACCTTCAGCGGCAGCCAGCAGCAAAGTCCTGCGGCCAGCATAACGCCGGTGCGGCGCAGAAAAGCGATGCCATTGCTGCGGCGGAGTGACGCTTCCGGCATTGGCGACAGCCAAATCAGCAGCAGCGGCAGCACGCTTACCAGCGCCACCCAGATCAGAAAATGCCAGCCAACTGACTCCTTTGACAGGTCCAGGCTATCGGTAGCCATCACCGAGGCGATAATGCCGTAACCAATGTCGACGTTGAAGAAAATCATGTAGTAGCTGGCGGCAACGGAGAAAATCACCAGCAGCGTCACCCCTGCTCTGTACAGCCAGCGGCCAGTCAGAGAGAGCAGTAGCGAGATGAACAGTACCAGCATAAAGGCTGCCAGTATTTCAATACCCGTAGACAGGACCGCGTCATTTTGCAACTGGTGAAAACGGCGGAAAAAAATGGGCAGATTAAGCAGGACCCCAATATAGAAAGCAATAAAACAACAGACCCTGAACTGGGTCAAAAAAAACAGTTTTTTCATCTGGTTCTTCGTCATCGCGTGAATGTCATGCCAGAAACAGAACGTAAAGGTTCTGAAAGCTGCCACAGTATTGCGTAAGCAAAGTCTCTGACAAAGTAAAGAAACAGGAGTTTAACGAAGTTAAAAAAATATAGCTGTTATAATGTAACAAGAAATGTGGCGCCAGCGGAAGGCGCTGCCGGTCCGTCCCGCCGACCATTTTTCCCGCTCACGCCCCCTCAGACACCGCAAAGTTTGATCGCATTCAAAGTTCTGATAAATAAAGCCAAAGCGACCGCTATGCACTTTTGCTGCATAACTATGAGAATACTTCTCATCTTCCCTTTTGCTGTGCCCGATGGGGTAATTATTTATTCGAAATAGCGCGGACCACCCCGGATTTACCACCAAACTTCACACTAAATTAACAGATTAGAAACGTCGATATAATGGTAAATTCGCTACCGTACAAGTCAGATGAACTAAACATGTCGCCATTACGCAGTACATATCACTATTTAACAAAAGGTTTGTTATGGATAAGCTATCTTACGTTTCAGAAGGCAGCACAACGGCCTGGTCAACCTACTTACAGCAAATCGACCGCGTGGCGCCCTACCTGGGCGATTTGACCCGCTGGATTGATACGCTCCGTCATCCTAAACGCGCGCTGATTGTCGACATCCCGTTGCAGATGGACGATGGCAGCATTCGCCACTTCGAAGGTTTTCGCGTGCAGCACAATCTTTCCCGCGGACCGGGCAAAGGCGGCGTTCGCTACCATCCTGACGTTGATCTGAATGAAGTGATGGCGCTCTCCGCGTGGATGACCATTAAGTGTGCGGCGGTTAACCTGCCTTACGGCGGGGCTAAGGGCGGTATTCGCGTCGATCCTTTCAAACTTTCTGAAGGCGAGCTGGAACGTCTGACTCGCCGTTATACCAGCGAAATTGGCCTGATTATTGGCCCGCAGAAAGATATTCCTGCGCCGGACGTCGGCACCAATTCCAAGGTCATGGCGTGGATGATGGATACCTATTCCATGAATCACGGCACCACGGTCACCGGCGTGGTCACCGGCAAGCCGATCCATCTTGGCGGCTCGCTGGGCCGTGAAAAAGCCACCGGTCGCGGCGTGTTCATTACCGGCCGCGAAGTTGCCCGCCGCTCAGGCATTGAGATTGAAGGCGCAAAAATCGCCGTGCAGGGGTTTGGTAACGTCGGCAGCGAAGCCGCCCGTCTGTTTGTCGCTGCGGGCGCCCGCGTGGTGGTGGTACAGGACCACTCCGCAACGCTGTTCAACGCGGGCGGCATCGACCTGGTGGCGCTAGGCGAATGGCAAAGCAGCAATAAAATCATTGCCGGTTTCCCTGGCGCAGAAGAGATTGCCAGCGAAGCGTTCTGGACTACCCAGATGGATATCCTGATCCCTGCGGCACTTGAGGGGCAGATCACCCGCGAGCGGGCAGAAGTGCTGAGCTGTAAGCTGGTGCTTGAAGGCGCAAACGGTCCAACCTATCCCGACGCGGACGATATGCTGAGCTCACGCGGCATCACCGTGGTGCCGGACGTGATCTGTAATGCGGGTGGCGTAACGGTCAGCTACTTTGAATGGGTGCAGGACATGGCCAGTTTCTTCTGGAGCGAGAGCGAGATCAATGACCGCATGGACAAGATCATGACCGAAGCGATGATCCACGTCTGGGACAAAGCCAGCGAAAAGGCCTGTAGCCTGCGCACCGCAGCCTATATCGTGGCCTGCGAACGCATTCTGATGGCGCGTAAGGACCGGGGTATTTATCCGGGATAAAGTGTTACCGGGCGGAGCAATCCGCCCTTTTGTTCCCTTCGCCGCAATGGCTGGCTGCTTACCCGACATTTACCCAGACAGAGCCGCCGTCAGCGGAGCGCACGCAGTTTTCTATCCAGCGAACCCCTTCCAGCCCGGCGTCGATATCCGGATACACCATTTGACTCAGCGCCGCCTCGTCGCCCCGCTGTTTTGCATCAATGGCTTGCGCAAACTTCAGATAGATATTCGACCACGACTCGGTCAGCCCCTCGGTATGCAGCGCCCCGAGACGATCGTCTGCCAGCGCGGATTCGTCCAGATAGGGCATTCCGTGATGCATCACCTGATTCGGCTGTCCCTGCACTTCGTACACCAGCTCATTGGGCTGATAGTCGCTCCATTGCAGGCTGGCCTTTGAGCCAATGACGCGGATTTTCTGGCTGTTCATCGATCCCGCGTTGATCGCTGAAGTCCAAAGCCGTCCTACCGCGCCGCCGTGGTAATGCATCAGCACCATCGCGTTATCCTCCAGCGGGGCGCGGGAGGGAATAAAGCTCTGACGATCGCACAGCAGCGATTGCAATTTTAACTCCGGCAGCACCAGCTGAGACAGGTAAACAGTGTGGGTGGAGAGATCGCCCAGCACAAAACTCGGCCCGGCAATTTTAGGGTCCACGCGCCATTTCTGCGCGTCGGAAAATTTATCGGCGCTGTCGTTGGCGCTGAAGCCGTGGGTATATTGCATCTCAACCATACGCACGTCGCCAATGTCGCCATTGGCGATCATTTTACGCATTTGCAGCAGCATCTGGTGCCCTGAGTAGCCGTAGGTAACGCCGACAATCAGCCCCTTTTCTGCCGCCAGCTGCTTTACCTCTATGACCTCCGCGCTGGTGAAAAATAGCGGTTTTTCACAGATAACATGCAGACCGGCATTGAGCGCCGCTCGGGTGATTTCATAGTGTGTGCCGTTCGGCGTGGCAATGGTCACCACTTCTATCCCGTCGGGCCGCGTTGCCTCAGTGGTGAACATCTGGGAATAGTTGTCGTAGCAGCGGCTGGCTGCAACGCCGATATTGACGCCAAAATCGCGGCCGCGCTGGGCATCAATATCAAACGCGCCAGCCACCAGTTGAAAAGCCGTATTGTCACGAAGTGCGCCGCTGCGGTGCTTGTACCCCACCTGGCTCAGGCGCCCCCCTCCAATCATCGCCCAGCGCAGCGGACGGGCGATTTTTTTCTCTCCATTTAACATAGCGACCTCGTTTATCGGTGTATTCAGGATTAAGGATGACCGGATGACCTTTTGCACCCGGTAGCAAATCGCCTGATGCAACCGGGTGCAAAACATAACCCGACTGAGATGGCGTGTGAACTTTCAGAGAGGATGAGCAGGAAGTCAAACCTCTTCAAGGTGAATTCGCGGACCAGCTCACAAGAAAAAACTTTTTTGCACCCGGTTGCACAAGCAGGATCGAATTATGCATTACACTGGGGCTTCTCTCCCAAAACGGTGTAAAGCATGAACGAAAAAGCCTCACGGCGGCCTGCGCTGCGCAAAGTCACCGCCAGCGATGTGGCGAAGCTGGCTGGCGTCTCAAAATGGACCGTCTCACGCGCTTTTACCGACGGCGCGTCAATTTCTGCCCAGGCAATGGAGCGCGTGCAGCAGGCGGCTAAAGAGCTGGGCTACCGCCCTAACCTGCTGGCGCGCAGCCTGTCTAAAAAAAGCTCGCGACTGATTGGCGTGGTGGTCGATGAAATGCTGAACCCTAACCTGCTGACGCTGCTGGATCAGATCACTCAGCAGCTTCAGCTACGGGGTTATATGGCGCTGCTGCTGAATATCAGCGCCCGGCGCAGCGAAGAGGCAGTACTGACGCTGGCCGATCAGCTACAGGTTGATGGGCTGTTGTTTCTCGGTACGCTGCTAAGCGACGATCTGATTGCCCTGGCACGGGACATCCACCGTATCCCGCTGGTACAGCTGTGCCGTAATGATGACAATCCCTACATCCAGGTGATCAATACCGATGGCTATCAGGCTGGCCGTCAAACGGCGGAAATTCTCCATCAACAGGGCTATCAGCGGTTTGGCTATATGAAGGGGCCAGACACCGAGTCAACGCAGCTGTTGCGCTTTGAAGGCTATCGCGATCGCCTGCTGGAGTTGGGGATTGAAGATCAGCAAATCGCCCTGCTGAAAGCCAATCATTATCATCGTGCCAGCGGGTTTAACGCCCTCGTAGATCATCTGAATTCGGTGGCGGAACCGGACTGGACCCAGGCGCTGTTTTGTGAAAACGATATTCTTGCCATCGGCGCGCTGGATGCGCTGGAAAGCCACGCACCGCATCATCATCTGGGCATTATGGGCTATGACGACATTGAGCAGGCTGGATCTTCGCACTATCAGCTCTCCACTCACGCGCAGCCGTTAACCGCCATGCTCCAGGACGCCGTTTACCGCCTGACCCAGCCAGAGGGAGAAGAACGCGTTTTCCATCATCAGGATAGCCTGAAGCTCCGTCGTTCTCATCTGCGATAGCGGAGAAACGCATTGCCGGCGGGAGTTGGTCAAGAACGCCCCCCATTCGGCCTAATCCCGACGGGGCTCTACTCAGTCCCCTGCCAGCAAGGCAATTTATGACCCGCCTCAAAGAATTAATATTTCATTAAAAAATTAAATGGAATATTTATTTTCTCCGACATAGGCTCGTTTCACTCAGACGCTTTCCCTCACCGGGCAGTAAAATTAGCCCTCAATACCACAAGGAAACCTATGTACTCTATTGCTAATGCGCCCTGTAGCTGGGGCGTCGATGACCCGAAAAATCCCTTTCTCCCTCCCTGGCAAAAGGTGCTGAGCGAGGCCAGAGAGGCAGGCTATCACAGCATTGAGCTCGGGCCGTGGGGTTACCTCCCTACCGATCCGCTTGAGCTGAAGCAGGCGCTGGACGCGCATCAGCTTTCGCTGGTGGCCGGAACGCTGTTTGACGATCTGGTCTCTGAAGCTAACTTCGCCAGCATGGTCGCACTGACGCACAGCGTTTGCGCTAATTTGCAGAAAGTTCCGGTGAGCCGCCGTGAGAGTGACGTTCCGCCTCCCTACCTGGTAATTATCGACTTTGGCGATGCCGACCGCGCCCGCTGTGCCGGGCAGTCCAGCCGGGCGAAGCGCCTGCCGGACGCCGACTGGCAAAGGATGATTGTCCATATTCGCGAGCTGTGCCGGATTGCCTCGCAGGAGTATGGCGTGCGCCCGGTTATTCATCCCCATGCGGGCGGGTTTATCGAATTTGGCGACGAAATTGAGCGCATTGCGCAGGATATTCCGCCCGCTGAAGCGGGTTTCTGCCTTGATACCGGCCACCTCTATTACGCCGGGCTTGATCCGGTAAGCTGGCTGAAGAAATATGCGGATCGCATCGACTACCTGCATTTTAAAGACGTCAACAAAGCGGTATACGATGCGGCCATTGCGCAGCAGCAGGATTTTTTCAGCGCCTGCGCGGCCGGAGTGATGTGCCCGCTGGGCAGCGGCGATGTGGATTACCCGGCGGTCAGGTCGCTCCTGGCCGATCTTAACTGGCAGGGTTGGATCACCATCGAGCAGGAGCGAGATCCCCGAGACGTGGCGGGCAGCCTGAAAGACGTTACCGCCAGCCTGGAGTATCTGCGAAGCGTGGGCTTCTGAGCGCGATGCGGTCCCGCGCTATTCTGACTCAGCCTGAGCGGCGGCCTGCGCGGCGCTATACTGCGTTTTAAAGGCTTCGTTCTCTTCGGTCAGGCGGATAGCCGCCTCAATCATCTCGTTCTGCACCAGCGTGGTTGACCCACCGCTGGTGCGCCAGTGAATGTAGAGCACGCATAGCGCGGCGACCTGGAGCCGGTCCTCTTCACCGTTGGCGGCTTCAAAGCCGTATTCGCGGTCTGACCAACGGTAAACGTCGGCAACAAATGGCATCTCGCCGTTATCATCAAGCGGCGGCAGCGTGGCAAAAAGCGCCAGCATGTCCGGCGTGGCAACATAATGCTGACGGCCTACCGCATCCAGCTGTTTTCCGCGCGCCCGCGCATTGTTGGCCTGTTTGGCTTTCGCTTTGGCACGCTTTGCCCGTTTATCCTGTTTAGTGCTCACTGGCCGTTCTCCGCTGTGAAAAAAAGAGCGCAATCATAGCAGACCCCCCGTCGGAAAGCAGCGCGCTACATTTTGCCGATGAACAGTGAAACCAGACCTGCGGCGATCAGCGGGCCGACGGGTACGCCGCGGAACAGGGACACGCCGATAATGGTGCCGATCAGCAGACCGCCGACAATGCTGGGCTGGCTGCTCATCAGCGTGACGCCGCGGCCACCGACCCACGAAACGAAGATGCCGACAGCAATAGCCAGCAGCGATTTCCAGTGCAGGAAGGACTGCATCAGCGTGCTGCTCGGGATGGTGCCGCTGGCAATCGGCGCCATCACGCCAATCGTCAGGATAATGATCCCCACCGTCACGCCCTGCTTTTCAATCCAGGGGAAGAACGAATTCAGCGGCGTCATCCGCACAACGATCAGCACCAGCAGCGCGATGGCTACGGTGAGGTTATTGCTGAAATAGCTAAGGCCGGCCAGAACCAGCAGAATAAATAAGGTCAGATCGAACATAAAAGGTTCCTGAAGAGGCGCTCGCAACTTGTTGAGCCTCCAGCATAAAACACTTTATGGCTCCGATTGCGAATTTTTTGCGTTCCGGTAATTTATGTTCAAAGTATCGCGTCAATCGCCGCCTGCAGGCTAGCCTGCGGCCCGGTTAGCACCGCCAGCGTGCTGTTAATATATTTCTCCGCGCCGGTCATTGAGGTCTGCGCCAGCACAATACAGCCCAGCGAACATTCGGGGCGCTGCTGAATATAGTGCGCAATTTCACGATGATAGCCCTCAATGTCCCCCTGATTAAAAAAGGCCCAGGCTCGCGGGACTAACTCCACGGCCAGCCTGTCTCCGGGGATAAAAGCGGAAAATAACCGGGTCGTCGACTCCAGCGTGCTGTGCGCGGTGCACAGCACCAGGATGGAGCCATGATAGCGCGAGGCATACTTTGCGAGGATCGCATCCACCCGCAGTACCGGCTTGCTGAACTGCTTCGCATCCCAGGCCACTACGCCAAGCGTGGTACAGGTCACAATGACAACATCAGCGTGCTCGCACAGCTCTGCTATCGCCCGGCTGGTGGCCTCGGCAATCTCCTCCGTGACTTCGTTTGCCGCCACCGCACGTTCCAGCAGCTCACTCTCTACCCGATGCAGCAGCTGTATATCCTCAAAATCCAGCGCGCGCAGCGCTTCTTCGAAAATGGCGATATTGCTTCTTGCCGCATGAAGGCAGGCTATGGTGGCCATCGTGGCTTCTCCGTGGGGTTATCCTCACACTGTGACAAATATCCCCCGCTTTGCCAACTTATCCCGCGCAATAATTGCATGAGTTTCATCATGGCATCACCAACATGGTGCAATGCATCACCATAATGCAGGATTTTAGTGAAACTATAGTTTCATGACCCTGAAAATCCCCGTTTCCCGCATCGCTCCGAATCATAAGAAATTGGTATAGAAATTGCTTAATAGAACTTATGACGCAAAGGAGAGACAGATGAAAGCGATTGTAATTGGTGCCGGTATCGGCGGCATGTGCACGGCGATTGGCCTGAAGCGGTTCGGAATTGAAACCGAGGTTTTTGAGGCGGTCAAAGAGATCAAACCGGTTGGCGCAGCCATTTCCATCTGGCCAAACGGCGTAAAGTGCCTGAACTTCCTCGGCATGAAAGAGCCACTTCGCCGGCTCGGCGGACCGATGCAGTCAATGGCTTATAAAGACTTTCAGGCGGGAAATACCCTTACCCAGTTCAGCCTCGAACCGCTGGTTGCGGACTCCGGCGAGCGCCCTTATCCGGTGGCCCGTGCCGAATTACAGGCGATGCTGCTGGACACCTACGGCCGGGAAAAGGTGCAGTTTGGCAAGCGCGTGGCCCGCGTAGAGCAGGATGACAGCGGCGTCACCGCCTATTTTGAAGATGGCAGCGAAGCGCATGGCGACCTGCTGATCGCCTGCGACGGCACTCACTCCGTAGTGCGTAAATACGTCCTTGGCCGTAGCGTTGAACGCCGCTACGCCGGTTACGTTAACTGGAACGGGCTGGTTGAGATTGATGAAAGCATTGCGCCGTCACGGCAGTGGACCACCTTTGTCGGCGAAGGCAAGCGCGTCTCGCTGATGCCGGTGGCTAACCATCGCTTCTACTTCTTCTTTGATGTGCCGCTTCCTGCGGGCCTTGCGGAAGATCGCAGCACCATACGCGACGATTTGACCCGCTACTTCCAGGGCTGGGCCGCGCCGGTGCAGAAACTGATTGGGCAGATAAACCCGGAAACCACCAACCGGGTGGAAATTCACGACATCGATCCGTTCCCGGAGCTGGTCAAAGGCCGCGTCGCGCTGCTGGGCGACGCGGCGCACAGCACAACCCCGGATATCGGCCAGGGTGGCTGCGCGGCGATGGAAGATGCGGTGGTGCTGGCAACGATCCTGCAAACCAATTCATTAGGCATTGAGGACGCGCTGCTGCGCTATCAGGCCAAACGCGCCGATCGGGTGAGGGATCTGGTGCTGAAGGCCCGCAAGCGCTGCGACATAACCCACGGCAAAGAGAAGAACATCACGCAGCAGTGGTATGAAGATCTGAAAAGCGAAACCGGCGAGCGCATTATTCACGGCATGTGCGACACCATTCAGGGTGGCCCACTGGCCTGATTCGACGGGGCGGCCATTGCCGCCCCATGTCAGCCCCATTCAGCTGGATAAATAAAGAAAAATGATTAATATTCATCAGTATGGATATTAACATTGTTGGCTTTATACCCGCGTTGCTGCCCATTGCCCTCTCCCCTGGCGCAAGTTTCACACTTGCGATGAATAATGCTTTATCAGGAGGACGCAGAGGCTTAGTTAAGACGTTGACTGGAACAGCACTCGGTATCTATACCCATGCATTTCTTATTGGGCTGGGAATAACGACTATCTTAGTCGCGTCTCAGGCGGTATTTAGCTTACTGAAGTATATCGGTACAGCGTACCTGTTATGGCTGGGGTTCCAGTTGCTGCGCAGCGGGATAAAATCAGCGGATATGCAACTGAGCGCCGGTGGAACCACCACGTCATTAACGGACGCATGGATGGCTAACGTATTGAACCCAAAAGCCATGCTGTTTTATTTAACCGTGGTCACGCAGTTCGTCGGCCCTCACAGCAACATCACCAGCTACCTTGCTCTGGCATCAATCCACATCCTTGTTATGACCGTCTGGCTGCTGATCGTTAGCAAGGCGGTGGTTTTCTCTGCAAGAAAATTAAATCCTGCCAGGCTGAAAAAATATGTCAATACTGGCGGCGGCTGTCTGCTTATTCTTTTTTCGCTGAAATCCCTTTTCTTCTGAGCGTTTTTTTAAATCATTTCCCAGGCGGAACGTTAACCCAGCGCCGCCAGCGTCAAGCTGGCTACCTGCGCCAGCACATCCTGCCGAGAAGAGGCGTTTTTATCGTGCTGAGTAAAATAGACCGCCATCACCAGCGTCTTCCCCTCAGGTGACCAGAGCACGCCGACGTCGTTAGTGGTGCCGTAGCCGCCGCTGCCGGTTTTATCCCCGACAACCCATCCCGCAGGCAGTCCCGCAAGGATAGCCTTTTTACCGGTCGTGTTGCCCTTCAGCCAGCGAACCAACTGCTGCTGCTCCCTGTCTTTAAGCCCTTTACCCAGAGCCAGCTGATGGAGATTGCCGATCATATTTAGCGGCGTGGTGGTATCTCGCGGATCGCCGGGAATGGCGGTGTTCAGCTCCGGCTCATGGCGATCAAGCCTGGTGACAGTGTCACCAAGCAGGCGGGTAAAGCGGGTTATCGCCGAGGGCCCTCCCAACTCTTTTAGCAGCAGATTGGCGGCAAGATTATCACTGTACTGCAGCGCGGCGGCGCACAGCCCGGCAAGGGTCATCCCATCGTGCAGATGCTTTTCGGTAATGGGCATGTAGGGTACCGCATCTGCCGCCTGCCAGCGCAGACGCTTTTGCAGCAGACCGGGCTGCTGCTGGCTTCGGTGCAAAATAGCCGAAGCGGCCAGCAGCTTAAACGTGCTGCACATCGCAAAGCGCTCCTGGCCGCGATAGCTCAGCGTGCGGCCGCTGTCGGTATCCAGCAACGCCATACCAATCCGGCCATTAACCTGTTTTTCAAGGCTGGCCAGCTGCTGGCGCAGCGCAGGCTTATCGGCCCAGGCGACCAGCGGGCTGAGGCTGGCCGCCAGCGGCACCAGCGCCGAAGCGATCAGCAGTCTGCGACGGGGAAGAGAAATTGTCATGCCTCTTTCAACCCCCGGTTAATCAGCATCGGCTCAATCACCGGATCGTGGCCCCGCCAGTCGGCATACAGCTGCTTCAGATCCTCGCTGTTGCCGCGCGACAGAATTTTGTCACGGAAGATCTGCCCGTTTTCGCGGGATAATCCGCCCTGTTCGTTAAACCATTCGAAACCATCATCCGCCAGCATTTGCGTCCAGATGTAGGCGTAATAGCCCGCCGCATAGCTATTTCCCCAAATGTGCTGGAAATAGCTGGAGCGATAGCGAGGGGGAACCTGCGGAAGATCGATGCTGTCCGCCTGCAACGCCGCTTTTTCAAACTCCGCCACATCTTGCGGGCCAGCGTCGGCCGCCAGGCTGTGCCAGTGAAGATCCAGCAGCGCGGCGGCCAGCAGTTCGGACATGTCATAGCCTTTGTTAAAACGGCTGGCTTTAACAATTTTGTCTCTCAGCGCCTGCGGCATTGGTTCGCCACTCTGATAGTGGCGGGCAAAATTCATAAACACCTGCTCATTGCTGGCCCAGTGTTCATTAATCTGCGAAGGAAACTCAACAAAATCCCTTGGGGTGTTGGTCCCGGACAGGCTTGGGTAGCACTGTACGGCAAACAGGCCGTGCAGCGTATGGCCAAATTCATGGAACATCGTGATCACGTCGTCCCACGAAATCAGCGCGGGCTGGCCTGATGCCGGTTTAGCGTAGTTACAGACGTTATAAATCACCGGCTGCGTGCCCAGCAGCTTAGACTGGTCGACAAAATTACTCATCCACGCGCCGCCGCCTTTGCTGTCGCGCTTGAAAAAGTCGGTGTAGAACAGCGCCATCGGCAGGCCGTTGCTGTCAATGATCTCATATACCTTGACCTCAGGATGCCAGACAGGCAGGTCTTCACGGCGGGCAAAGGTAATGCCATACAGCTGAGTGGCTGCGTAAAACACGCCGTTTTCCAACACGCTGGTCACTTCGAAATAAGGTTTGATCTGACTTTCATCAAGATCGTATTTTGCACGCCGCACCTGTTCCGCATAATAAAGCCAGTCCCACGGGGCCAGGCTAAAGCCCCCCTGCTGCTGGTCGACCAGTGCCTGGATATCCGACGCTTCGCGGCCCGCTCGCGCCGTGGCGGCAGGCACGATCGCCCGCATAAACGCCAGCGCGGCCTGCGGTTCTTTAGCCATTTGATCCTGCAACTTCCAGTCGGCAAAACTGCTGAACCCCAGCAGCTTTGCCTGCTGCGCCCGCACGCTCGCCAGCTGGATGATCAGCTGGCGGGTGTCGTTTGCATCATTTTTCTCGGTTCGTGACCACGCCTGTCCGAACAAGGCCTCACGCGTTTCCCTGCTACTGAGGTCCTGCAAAACAGGCTGCTGCGTGGTGTTTTGCAGCGCGATTAGCCATTGACCCGGCAGCCCCCGCTCTGCCGCCGCCTGAGCGGCGACGGCCAGCTCGGCAGCACTCAGCCCGGCCAGTTGCCCCGCGTCGTTAAGGCTCAAACCACCGGCTTTGGTGCCCGCGAGCAGGCGGTTGGTAAATTGGGTGCTAAGCGTGGCGGCCTGCTGATTCAGGGCTTTCAGGGCCGTTTTCTGCTCGTCGTTCAGGCTGGCCCCGGCCAGCTGGAAAGCCTGCCAGACTACCTCAACCAGCCGCAGCGCTTCGGCCGACAGACCCAGCGTTGCGCGCTGTTGATAAACGCTATTCAGCCGATCGAACAGCCTGTCGTTCAGGCGAATCTCGTCATTCAGCGCCGCAAGCCGTGGCGACATCTCTTCGTCCAGCGCCTGGAGCGTCTCGTTAGTGTTGGCCGAAGTCATCGCGCTGAAGACATTTTCCACCCGTCTGAGCATCAGGCCGCATTTCTCCAGCGCCTCATAGGTGTTTTCAAAACTGGGCGCATCGGGGTTGTCGGCAATCTGCCGCACTTCCTCGCGCTTTTGCCGTATCGCTTCTTCGAGCGCCGGACGGTAATCTTCATCGGCGATCAGGTCGAAAGGCGGCGCCTGATAGGGCAACGTGCTGGGCTGGCTGAACGGATTGACGTGCATCGCTGATCTCCTGGTGCGGGTAGACCTTCAGCATAGGCTGTTAATCCGTTCAAGCCAACTCAATCAGCATCAGTCCGTTGATAAGTCGCAATAATTTCCCCGGCTACGGCAACCGCGATCTCCGCCGGCAATTTTCCAGTAACGTCCGGCAGGCCAATCGGACAGCGCATGGTTTCCAGCTGCTGGCGGCTGAAGCCTTTGCCTTCCAGGCGATAATCAAAGCGCTGGCGTTTGGTTTGCGAGCCGATCACGCCAAAGTAGCGGTAGTCGCCGCGCCGCAGTATCGCTTCGCACAGCTCAAAATCTCGCGGGTGATGATGGGTCATCACCACGAAGTAACTGTCAGGCGGCATCAGGCCGACCTGCTCCGTCGGATCTTCCATACAGCAGACGGTCACGCCTTCCGGCACGGTGGCAAACTGCTCGCGGCGTTCATCCACCCAAAAAACGTTACAGGGTAACGTTGACAGCAGATTGACCAGCGCCTGCCCCACATGCCCGGCGCCAAACACCACGATTTGCGGCTGGGTCTGTAATAAAGGTTCGAAGAGTACCGTAGTGATCCCCCCGCAGCACTGCCCAAGCCGCGCGCCGAGATTAAACTGCTCGCTGCGCGGCAGGGGCTGCCTTTCCGCCAGCATCTCCCTGGCGGCGGCAATACACTTGAACTCCAGATGCCCACCGCCAATCGTCAGCCAGGTTTTCGCTGCGCTAACCACCATTTTGCAGCCGCGATCGCGCGGCACTGAACCTTTTTCATCCACAACAGTTAGCAGGACACAGGGTTCCCGCCGCTCGCGCAGCTGCGCCAGCACCATAATCCAGTCATCTGTTCGCATCGCTCACCTTCGCCTTAAGCTTGCTGGCCCCCCAGAACACCCTTTCCGGCGTGGCGGGCGCGTCAAGCAGCGGATGAAGCTGATAGTTGCCGACGCTGGCGACGGCATCCTGTAAGGCGCACCAGGCGGCGATCCCCAGCATAAACGGCGGTTCGCCGACGGCTTTAGAGTGAAAAACGGTATCCTTCGGATTTTTGCGGTTTTCAACCAGCGTTACCCTCAGGTCGGCGGGCACATCGCCGATGGCCGGGATTTTATAGCTGGCTGGCCCGTCGGTCATCAGCCGCCCCTTATCGTTCCACACCAGCTCTTCACTGGTCAGCCAGCCGACGCCCTGCACAAACCCACCCTCGACCTGACCAATATCAATGGCCGGATTAAGCGAGGCGCCGACATCGTGCAGAATATCGGCGCGAAGCAGGCGGTATTCGCCGGTCAGAGTGTCGATGATCACTTCGGCGCAGGCGGCGCCAAAGGCGAAGTAGTAGAACGGCGTGCCGCGCCCGGCCTGACGGTCGTAATGAAGGCCGGGAACTTTGTAGTAGCCGGTGGCGGAGAGCGGCACCTGGTTCAGCCAGGCCATCTGCGCCACGTCCGGGAAGGTAAAATGTTTCTCTTTTACCCTGACAATACCGTTGCTGAAGCTCACCTCCTCAGCCGCGCACTGGTGCAGCTGACACAGCATCTCCGTCAGGCGGTTACGCAGCGTTTCTGCCGCATTCTGAGCGGCTTTACCGTTTAAATCGGTGCCGCTGGACGCCGCCGTTGGCGAGGTGTTTGGCACCTTGCCGGTGTCGGTCGCGGTAATCTGGATCTGGTCAATATCGATTTGCAGCACCTCGGCAACGATTTGCGCCACCTTGGTATTCAGCCCCTGGCCCATCTCCGTGCCGCCGTGGTTAAGCTGCACGGTGCCATCGGTGTAGATCAGCAGCAGCGCACCGGCCTGGTTCAGAAAGCTGGAGGTAAAGGAGATGCCGAATTTGACCGGCGTCAGCGCCAGCCCGCGCTTCAGAAATGGGCTGGCGGCGTTAAACGCGCGGATTTCTTCGCGCCGCGCCGCATAGCACGAGCTGGTTTCCAGCTGCTCAGTGATCTCGACCAGCAGATTGTCTTCAACCTGTTGATGATAATGGGTGATATTGCGCTGCTCTTTGCCGTAATAATTACGCTTGCGCACCTCCAGCGGGTCCAGCTTCAGCTCGCGGGCGATGTGATCCATGATCTGCTCAATCGCCACCATGCCCTGCGGACCGCCAAAGCCACGGTAGGCGGTGTTCGAAGCCGTATTGGTCCGGCAGCGATAGCCCGTTACCAGCGCATCGCCCAAATAATAGGCATTGTCGGCGTGAAACATGGCCCGATCGACGATCGAGCCGGAAAGATCCAGCGAGTAGCCGCAGTTTCCGGCCAGGTCGATTTTTACCCCGCAGAAGCGCCCTTCGTCATCCACGCCAATGTCATAGCGCACGTAGAACGGATGACGTTTGCCGGTCATACGCATATCGTCGCGGCGCGCCAGGCGCATTTTTACCGGCCGGTTGGTCATTCTGGCCGCCACGGCGCAGAGGCAGGCGACCCCAGCCGCCTGGGTCTCTTTGCCGCCGAAGCCCCCGCCCATCCGGCGCATATCGATGGTCACTTTGTTCATGGTGACGCCCATCACCGAGGCCACCAACTTTTGCACTTCCGTCGGGTTCTGCGTGGAAGAGAACACCTGAAGTGTCCGATCTTCGCCGGGGATCACCATCGCTACCTGCGTTTCCAGATAGAAGTGCTCCTGGCCGCCAATATGGAATTCCCCTTGCAGGCGGTGTGCGGCTCGTGCCAGCGCCGCCTGCGCATCGCCACGCTGGTGGACGTGCGGCTGCTGGACAAAATGCTGCTTCTCCAGCGCCTCCTTCACCTCCAGCACCGGCGTGAGAGGCTCATACTCGATGATGGCGGCCTCAGCGGCAAGGCGTGCGGCGCGCGGTGTTTCGGCGGCTACCGCCAGCACCAGCTGTCCGGCATACTCCACCCGGTCTTTCGCCAGCAGCGGATCGCCCGGCTCCAGCGGACCAATATCCAGCTCACCCGGAACCTGCTGCCAGGTCAGGACCTGCACCACGCCCGGTATGGCATAGCAAGGCTCCACATCGATATGCAGGATGCGGGCGTGCGCGTGCTCGCTCAGCCTGGGGCAGAGATGCAGCATCCCCGGCAGCTCAAGCCTGTCATCAATATAGAGCGCCTCGCCCGAGACATGTTTATCGGCGCTTTCATGCTTATTGCTTTTGCCGACGCCGCTCTGAATCCCTTCACGGTACTGTCTGGCAATCACTTCCTCGGCAACTACCGGTCGATTATGAGACATAGCGTGAAACCTCCAGCAGGGACAGTTCGTCCGAGCGCGAAGCGTAGAAACGGCGTAAAAGGTTTTTAGCAACCTGCAGGCGATAGTCCGCGCTGGCTCGGAAATCACTCAGCGGTTTAAAGTCCTGCTCCAGCGCGGCGCAGGCCTGTTCCAGCGTTGACAGCGTCAGCGGCTGCCCCAGCAGCTGCTGCTCGCTGTAGCTGGCGCGCCGGGCAATTTCAGCCATGCCGCCGAACGCCAGCCGCGCTTCGGTCACCACGCCTGCTTCGTCTGTCTCCAGCAGGAACGCGGCGAATACGGCCGAAATGTCATCTTCCAGTCGCTTGGAAACCTTCCAGGCGCGAAACACCTGTGACCCTGTCACTTTAGGGATCACTATCGCGCGAATAAACTCCCCCTGCCGGAGCGCTGTTTTGCGGTACGAAAGGAAAAAATCCTTCAGCGGCAGGCGACGGATCTGTGCCCCCTGCTGAAGTTCCAGCGAGGCATTCAGCGCCAGCAGCATCGGCGGCGTGTCGCCAATCGGCGAACCGTTGGCGATATTGCCGCCCAGCGTGCCCTGATGGCGAACTTGCAGCGAGGCAAAGCGCTCGAGCATCGCGGAAAACTGCGGGATCTCGCTAACCAGCAGCTGGTAGCAGCGATGCAGAGAAGCACCGGCGCCCAGCACAATCTCGTGCGGGTTAATCTGACAAACCTTCAGCTCGTCAACCTGCTCCAGCGCAATCATCACCGGCAGCGCTTTGTACTGCTGCGTCACCTGTAAAGCCAGATCGGTGCCGCCCGCCAGCAGCTTCGCCTGAGGGTTGTCCTGCAGCAGGCTGGCCAGTTGGGCAACGGTTTTCGGCACGAAGCAGATATTCCCGTTTTGCGTCAGAGTCTGTAGCGCGTCATTTTTCAATGCGCTGAGGCGTTTGGCGGTGACGGCAGCCTGCTGCTGAAAGCTGTCTGGCTGCGGTTTTTCACAGGCCTGACGAGCGGCATCGACGATGGGACGATAGCCGGTACAGCGACACAGATTTCCCGCCAGCGCCTGCTCGGCCTGCTTATGCTGCCAGCCGCTGCTGTTTTTTTGCAGAGTAAACAGCGACATCACAAACCCCGGCGTGCAGAAGCCGCATTGCGAGGCGTGGCAATCCACCATCGCCTGCTGGACCGGGTGCAGCTTATCGCCCTGCTTTAAATCCTCCACGGTAATCAGCTGCTTGCCCTGAAGACTGCTGACGAAAGTGAGGCAGCTGTTGGCGGTTTCATAAACCATTTCACCGTTTTCTTCCCGGCCGAGCGTCACCGTGCAGGCTCCGCAGTCGCCGGAGGCGCAGCCTTCTTTCGTGCCGCAGCGCCGCTTGTTCTCACGAAGATAGTTCAGCACGGTCAGATTGGGGTCCAGAGACTCTTCGCTGACCAGCGTCTGATTAAGTAGAAATTGAATCATGCGGCTTTCTCCTCGCTGCGCGCCTGCCAGACGCACTGCCCGTTCACCCAGGTTGCCGCAATATTGCGATCGTCACCCAGCGTCATCAGCACAAACAGCTTTTCCCAGATGTCCTTGCTGTTGGCAAAGCGCATTTGCTGGAGGGCAGAAACGGCAGGATCTAGCACCACAAAATCGGCCTCTTTACCCGCGGTGAAACTGCCGATACGGCTGTCCAAATCCAGCGCCCGCGCGCCGCCCAACGTGGCATGATAAAACGCTTCACAGGCCGCCAGCCTGTAGCGCTGTAGCTGCCCTACCTTGTAGGCTTCGCCCAGCGTTTGCAGCATGCTGAAAGTGGTGCCTGCGCCCACGTCCGTGCCCATCCCCATTTTTACTCCTTTCTCCCAGCAGGTTTTCAGGTTGAACAGGCCGCTGCCCAGAAACAGGTTCGAGGTTGGGCAAAACGCCACTGCTGAACCGGTTGCGTGCAGGCAGTCCCACTCTTCCTCGTCAAGATGGATGCAATGGGCAAAAACGCTGCGGCGGCCGGTCAGCTGGTACTGGTGGTAAACGTCCAGATAGCCGTTATGGTCCGGGAACAGCGATTTGACCCACTCAATTTCCTGCGGGTTTTCGCTCAGGTGGGTATGTAGCCAGGTGTCCGGGTACTCTTCTTTCAACTGCTGAACTTTGCCCAGCAGCTCAGGCGAAGAGGTCGGGGCAAAGCGTGGCGTCAGCGCATAGCTCAGGCGGCCATGATTGTGCCAGCGCTCAATCAGCTCGCGCGTTTGCTGATAGCTCTGCTCCGGCGTTTCCGTCAGGTAATCGGGCGCGTTGCGATCCATCATCACTTTGCCGGCAATCAGGCGCATACCAAGGCGGTCGGCGGCGCTGAATAGCGCATCAACCGACTCCGGATGCACGGTGCCAAAAACCAGCGCCGTTGTGGTGCCATTGCTTAACAGCTGATGCAGGAAGAAGGCCGACATTCTGGCCGAGTGTTGCGGACAGTGATACTGGCTTTCCACCGGGAAAGTATACTGCTGTAGCCATTCGAGCAGCTGCTCGCCATAGGCGGCGATCATCTCTGTCTGCGGATAATGGATATGGGTATCGACAAACCCTGGAACGATAAGCTTGCCGCGATAATCCAGCACGCTGGACCGATCGGCCAGCAGATGACGCCCCGCTTCCCAACTCTGTAGGGAAACGATGTCGCCGCCGTTCAGTAGCAGCAGGCCGTCTTCAATGTAGCGGGCATAGTCGGGGAGTTGCAGCGGCGTCTCCACGACGGCGGTAATATCAAAAAAACTTCCGCGAATAGCCTGAGTATAAGTCACTGACATAGCGATTCCTTGGGAGTAAATTTTTTACTCACTCTATTTGTTATTGCAGGTGAAAACCTTTATTACAAATAGCAATTGTTATGCCAGTTAAAGATACTAATATTTATCGATATAAATCATACGTTTATGATCAATCCATTCACCTGTTATCGTTATTATGCCAGCAATCGAATGCGCAACCGATTGCATGTACTAGCAAACGGTTGCCTTGAGAAACAATTCCATCTTTGCCCTCCTTAAATAAGGATTGCGCGAAACAGACGCACTAAAAGAAAGCAAATTAACGTGAAGGCGCACCACTCCCGTGCAACGCGTGCGCGTTGATAAATCATCACCTTTTCGTCCTTATCAGCTCCGGAGGGAAGTGGTATGGTGACGGAAACCCAAAATATGTTGAGGAACAGTGAGATGATCGTATTTGTTACCGGCGCCACCGCGGGCTTTGGCGAAAGCATTACCCGCCGCTTCATTGCCCAGGGACATAAAGTTATTGCTATCGGCCGCCGTCAGGAGCGTCTGCAGGCGCTGAAAGAGGAGTTGGGTGACGCCCTTTTCACTCTGCAACTGGACGTGCGCAACCGCGCGGGCATTGAAGAAGCGCTGACAAGCCTGCCTGACGACTGGCGCAATATTGATGTGCTGGTGAACAATGCTGGCCTGGCGCTGGGAATTGAACCGGCGCACAAAGCGAATATCGATGACTGGGAAGCGATGATCGACACCAACAACAAAGGGCTGGTTTACATGACCCGCGCGGTGCTGCCTGCAATGGTGGAAAGAAACGTTGGCCACATTATTAATATTGGCTCGATTGCCGGCAGTTGGCCCTATGCGGGCGGCAACGTCTACGGCGCAACCAAAGCGTTCGTACGCCAGTTCAGCCTGAATCTGCGTACCGATTTACACGGCACAGCGCTGCGGGTGACCGACATTGAGCCAGGCCTGGTGGGCGGCACGGAGTTTTCCAACGTGCGTTTTAAGGGCGACGATGCCAAAGCGGACAGCGTGTACGACGGCGCGGAGCCGCTAACGGCAGAAGATGTTACCGAAGCGGTATTCTGGGTGGCAACGCTGCCGAAGCACGTCAACATCAACACGCTGGAGATGATGCCGGTAGGCCAGACGCTGGCCGGATTGAAAGTGCACAAAGCCTGAGCCTCTGCCAGCCTGAGAGGGAGCCGCCAGGCTCCCTGCTATTGATTTACGCCCTTCCCCAACCGGCGACAATAATCAGCATTCCGCAAAACGCGATTGCCGCCCCAAGCCAGTCATAATGGCTTAGCCTGACGCCATCCACCAGGCGTAGCCAGATCAGCGCGGTGACCACGTAGACCCCGCCATAGGCCGCATAAACCCTGCCGCTGGCTGCCGGATGAAGGGTCAACAACCAGACGAAGAGCGCCAGGCTGGCGGCTGCGGGCAGCAAAAGCAGCACCGATCCGCCCTTTTTCAGCCACAGCCACGGCAAAAAGCAGCCAATGATTTCCGCCAGCGCGGTGATAAAAAACAGACAGGTTGTCTTGAAAAACAGCATACATTCACTCTCTGAAAGCTAAACGAAGGTGAGGCAGACTGGTGAGCCTTTCCGGGCAGATGATATACTAAACTGTACATGCGTTTACCGCTAAGATTAGCGTTCAACAAAGAAACCAAGGAATTGACGATGAAACAATGGCAAAAACATCTGAGCAAGGTCGCTCTGCCCGCGGTGCTTTTGGGCGCCTTGTTCAGCCTTCAGCCTGTTGCTCAGGCGCAGACCAACCGCCTGATCATTCAGGATGGTAACAACGCGTTGAGCAATGAGCAGGCCCGGCAGGAAAAAGAGCAATGGGATGACACTCACCGTCTGCGCAATAAGGTGAATACCCGCGTTGAGAAAGATTTCGATAAGGCCGATCGCGCCGTGGATACCCGCGATGCCTGCGATCAAAGTCTGAACGTAAACGCCTACTGGGAACCCAATACCCTTCGCTGTCTTGATCGCCGTACCGGTCGCCCGGTTGCGCCCTGATCGGCAACAGCTGCTATAGTTAGCGCAGGTACTAAGGTCCAGTAAAATAAGGGATGAGATAATGAAACGTATTAATTGGATGTTAGCGGTTCTGGTTGTTGCCGCTCCGCTGACCGCGATAGCCTCGTGTGAAACGGTGAAAGCGGATATTAACCAAAAAATCATTAACAATGGCGTGCCGTCTGACGGCTTTACCCTGGAGATTGTGCCTAACGATCAGGCTGACCAGGCCGGAGGCCAGGTTGTCGGCCACTGTGAAAATGACACGCAAAAAATCGTTTACAAGCGCAACGGCGCGGAAAGCGATGCCGTTCCAGCCAGCACCGGAACCTCTCAGGATGCCCCTTCCTCCTGATCCTCAGGGGCAACAGCGCGTTGCCCCTGATTACTCTCTAACCCCTTATTCCCCGCCTAATGCGGCCTGATCGCCGGGATAAGTCTGGCAATCAGCAAACTCGCCACGGCAATCGCCAGCGAAACGGCAAACACCCAGTGCAGCGACAGCGCAATTTCACTGACCATCTGCTGTAAACTGCCGTGACTCAGCGCGTCACGCTGCGGCTGCGACATAATTTGCTGCACCGGATCGCGATGGCCGGGCAGCCGGGTCATCAGGTTATAGTTCAGCACCGCCCCCATCACCGCCGTCCCCAACGCGGAGCCAAGCATCCGGCTGAACATAATTGACGCGGTGCAGATCCCACGGATATGAAACTCAGCCGTATTTTGCACCGCAATCAGGAACGTGGTGCTGGTCATCCCCATGCCGGTGCCAATCACAAAAGCAGAAATACCCGCCTGCCAGGCCGTACTGTTGCTGTGCAGCGTGAGCAGCATCGCCGTGCCCAGAATCAGCAGTACGGAGCCAAGCTGAGCGGTAAAACGGTAGGAGGTGCGCTGCATCAGCCTGCCGCTTAGCATACTGGCGAGCGGCCAGCCGATTGACATCATCGCCAGCGCGCTGCCCGCTTGCAGAGGCGTACCGCCGTTAACGCCCTGAATCCACGTCGGCAGAAATGCGCTGATCCCCATCATCGCCGCGCCAATCACCAGGTTTCCGGCATTACCGGCGACCAGCGTGCGGCTACGCCAGATCGCCATCGGGAACAGCGGTTCATCGGCGCGGACCTCATGACGCATCAGGGCGTAGCCTGCCAGCAGCGCGACGGCGAACAGCGCGACAACCCAGTACCCCAGCGTTTCGGCCTGCAACAGCGCGGTCAGCAGCGCGCTGACGGTCAGCATCAGCCAGCCGCTGCCGGTCAGATTGAGCCTCTGCGTTTGCTCCCTGCGCGATTCAGGAAACCACCTGGCGAGCATCAGCATTGAGATAATGCCAATCGGCACGTTTACCCAGAAGATCAGCGCCCAGCTGAAGTGCTGCACAATCCAGGCGCCGGTTAGCGGGCCAATAATGGCCGCAACGCCCCAGACGCTGGAGAGCCAGCCCTGAATGCTGGCGCGCTCCCTGGGCGGATAGACATCGGCGATAATGGTGGAAGTCAGCGGCATAATGGCTCCGGCCCCCAGCCCCTGCATCGCCCGGAACAGGATTAGCCAGCCCATCTGGGAAGCAAAGCCGCACAGCACCGATCCGATTAAAAACAGCGATGTACCGATAAAAAAGACGCGTTTTCTGCCCCAAAGGTCGGCCAGACGGCCGTAGATCGGCACGCTGACCGCCTGCGTCAGCAGATAGATGGAGAATACCCAGCCAAACTGCGAAAAACCGCCAAGCTCGGCAATAATGGTCGGCATGGCCGTCGCGACGATGGTCACTTCTATCGCGGCCATAAACATCGCCAGCATGGCGGCAACCAGTATCCAGTGGCGATGGGTTATCTGGTGGTGAACGGATTCAGACATAGGACTCCTTGCTTAACTCCCTTCTATTCTGGCCTGGATTTCGCTGAGCAGTTTCCGAAATGTGCTAATGCCGGGCTCCACCAGTTGTGACAGTGTCACCAAAAGATCGATAAAATATTTTCATTGAATCCAGACCAGTGCCGGTAAGGGATTGCCCGGGGTTTGCGCAAAAACTATCCCACTGATTTTAGGCTTAAATCCTGGCACTGTCGCGTTACGGCTGCTATAGGTTTTAAGGCGCTTTCTAACCCTTTATCCAGAAAAAGCGTTTAACGTCACATTTTTAACCGCTTCCGGCGTTATCACTATCCGGTTATTCAGGGAGAATGGAATTCATGCAAAACCAAACGCTCTTCCGGCGTGCGGCACTCGCCGTGCTGTTTATCGCCGTCATTATCGGCCTGCTGGTCTATGGGCTTGGCCCTGCGACGATCAAAGCCCGCCAGGTCGATTTGATTTACCTGGGGCAGCAGCACATGCTGCTGGTGTTCTGGTCGATGCTGTTCGCCCTGCTGGTCGGCATTCCCAGCGGGATTATCCTCAGTCGCCCCTTCGCCCGTAAGTGGGCGGAATACGTTATGCAAATTTTTAACGTCGGTAACACCCTTCCTCCGCTGGCCGTACTGGCGCTGGCCATGGTCATTATCGGCATTGGCGATCGCCCGGCTATCGTGGCCCTGTTCCTGGCTTCTTTGCTGCCCATTGTGCGTAACACCTACTCTGGCCTTTGTTCCGTTCCTGCCTCGCTGATTGAGGCCGCCAACGGCATTGGCATGACCAAAGGCCAGCGTCTGCGCCAGGTTGAGCTGCCCAACGCCTGGCCGGTGATGCTTTCCGGCATCCGCGTCGCGACTGCAATTAACGTGGGCACCGCGCCGCTGGCGTTCCTTATTGGTGCCAGCAGCTACGGCGAGCTGATTTTCCCCGGTATCTATCTTAACGACTTCCCTACGCTGATCCTGGGCGCCGCCGCTACCGCGCTGTTCGCGCTGATCCTCGATTTGCTGCTGGCTGGCCTTGGCCGCCTGTTAAGTCCTCATACGGCCGCGTAAAAGAACAACAAGGAGCGAAACATGGCTAAGGCCTCATTAACCCGCTGGGTTCGACATACCGCCCTGGCGCTGGGCGCTACGCTGGCAATGACCGCCAGCGTTTCTGCCGCCGCCGCGCCGATTGTGATGGCGACAAAAAGCTTTACCGAGCAACACATTCTTTCTGCGATGACCACGCAATACTTGCGCAAGAAAGGTTTTCAGATTGAAGCAAAAACCAATATTGCGACCACCATCGGTCGCAACGCGATGATCAACAAACAGATTGATATGACCTGGGAATATACCGGCACCTCGCTGATTATTTTCAACCATATCAATAAGCCGATGTCCTCGAAAGAGGCCTATGACACGGTGAAAAAGCTGGATGCCAGGCTGGGTTTGATCTGGCTGAATCCGGCGCCAATGAACAACACCTATGCCTTCGCCATGCAGCGTAAACGCGCCGATGCCGAACACATCGACACGATTTCTCAGCTGGTGGCGAAAATTGAGGATATCCGCAAGAACGACCCCGACCATAACTGGATGCTGGGGCTGGACCTTGAGTTTGCCGGGCGCTCCGACGGCATGAAGCCGCTGCAAAAAGCCTACGACATGGCGCTGGATCGTCCGCAGATCCGCCAGATGGATCCTGGTCTGGTTTATAACGCCATCCGCGATGGGTTTGTTGATGCAGGCCTCATCTACACGACCGATGGCCGCGTAAAAGGTTTCGATCTGAAGGTGCTGAAGGATGATAAAAACTTCTTCCCAAGCTATGCGGTAACGCCGGTGGTGACCAAAGAAACGCTGGATTCCCATCCGGGCCTGGCCGATGCGCTGAATACCCTGTCACCGTTTATCACCGATGAGGCGATTACCGAAATGAACAAGCGCGTTGATATCGACCATCAGTCTCCGCAGCAGGTGGCGAGTGATTTCCTGAAATCGAAAGGCTTACTCTAAGGAGGCAGTATGGATACTATCCATTATATTATTGATAACTGGAGTTATTTAGCCTCCCTGACCTTCCAGCATCTGTGGCTGGTGGGGCTGGCCGTCGGGCTGGCGATTATTATTGGCGTCCCGCTTGGCGTGGTGATTGTACGCTATAAATGGCTGGCAACGCCGGTGTTGGGTCTGGCAACCATCGTACTGACCATCCCCTCTATCGCGCTGTTTGGCCTGATGATCCCGCTGTTTTCGATGATCGGTCAGGGGATTGGCGTGCTGCCTGCGGTCACCGCCGTGTTCCTCTATTCTCTGCTGCCGATTGTGCGTAACACCCACACCGCACTGGAGAATATCCCGCCGGGATTACGCGAAGCAGGACGCGGTATCGGCATGACGTTTATGCAGCGTCTGCGCTGGGTAGAAATTCCCATGGCGATGCCGGTGATTTTTGGCGGTATCCGCACCGCGGTGGTGATGAACGTTGGCGTCATGGCGATTGCCGCAGTGATTGGCGCTGGCGGCCTGGGTCTGCTGCTGCTGGACGGCATCAGCGGCAGCGATATCCGCATGTTGATTGCGGGCGCGCTAATGATTTGTCTGCTGGCTATTATTCTCGACTGGCTGCTGCACCGCCTGCAGCTGGCGCTGACTCCCAAGGGGATTAGATAATGATAAAACTCGAAAATCTCACCAAAACATTTACCCAGAAGAATGGCACCAGTATCAATGCCGTCGACAACGTCACCCTGAACGTGCCGGAAGGCGAAATGTGCGTGCTGCTCGGCCCTTCCGGCTGTGGCAAATCCACCACGCTGAAGATGATCAACCGGCTGATCCCCTCAACCAGCGGCAAAATTCTGATCAATGGCGAAGACACCAGCGGCCTGGATACCGTTACCCTGCGCCGCAACATTGGCTACGTGATCCAGCAGATTGGCCTGTTCCCGAATATGACTATTGAAGAGAACATTACCGTGGTGCCACGGATGCTCGGTTGGGATAAGAAACGCTGTCACGAACGCGCCAGCGAGTTGATGAGCATGGTGGCGCTGGAGCCGAAAACTTTCCTGCACCGCTATCCGCGCGAGATGTCCGGCGGCCAGCAGCAGCGTATCGGCGTGATCCGCGCACTGGCTGCCGATCCACCGGTATTGCTGATGGATGAGCCGTTTGGCGCGGTTGACCCGATCAACCGCGAAGTGATCCAGAACGAGTTTCTCGATATGCAGCGCCAGCTGAAAAAAACCGTGATGCTGGTCAGCCATGATATTGATGAGGCGCTTAAGCTCGGCGACCGTATCGCGGTATTCGGCCAGGGTAAGATTGTGCAGTGCGCCAGCCCGGATGAGCTGCTGGCGAAGCCGCGCAATGATTTCGTCGGCTCGTTTGTCGGCCAGGACCGCACGCTGAAGCGCCTGCTGCTGGTCTCTGCGGGCGACGTGACCGACCAGCAGCCGACCATTACCGTTAAGCGCTCGACGTCGCTTGCCGAAGCGTTTGCCATGATGGACGATAACGATATGCGCTCGATCACCGTGGTCGATGACGACGGCAAGCCGTTAGGGTTTGTGAAGCGCCGCGAAGCACGCGGGGCCAGCGGAACCTGCGTAGATATGCTGCATACCTTCAAGGCTACCGGACGCGCAGAGGAAAACCTGCGCGTGGTGCTGTCAAAGCTCTATGAGCACAACACCACCTGGATGCCGATTGTTGATGAGGATGGCCGTTACAGTGGGGAAATTTCGCAGGATTACATTGCGGACTATCTCAGTTCTGGCCGCACGCGGCGTGCATTAAATCCGGCATAACGCAGGCAGAAGTCAGAAACAGCAGCGGCACTCAGGCCGCTGCTGTTTTTATGCGAGGTTCAGCGGCGTCAGATCGAGATATTTCGCCAGATCGCGCGTTTCGGCTCTCGGCAGATAGGGCAGCTCGCCCAGCAGAGGCGCCTGAAGCTTGCTGCTCAGCACCTCAATAATCTCGGCATAGTGCGCCAGTCCCGGATTAATGCGGTTGGCAACCCAGCCCAGCAATGGCAGGCCGTCATTCACTATCGCTTCAGCGGTTAAAATCGCGTGGCTCAGGCAGCCAAGCTTGATGCCCACCACCATCACCACCGGCAGCCTTTCCTCCACAACCCACTCCGACAGCGGCCTTAAGTCGCTCATCAGGCTGCGCCAGCCGCCCGTGCCTTCCACCACCACATGGTCTGACTGTACTGCCAAAGCCTTGAGGCCGCTGCTCAGCACCGCATAATCAATGCAGATATCCTGGCTGGTGCTGACTTCATCGTCCAGCACAGTGTAAGGATTGATGGCGGCATAAGGCAGTTGCAGCGAAGAGGAGGACTGCAAAACCAGCGCGTCTTTATTCCTCGGCCCCATTTCCGTTTGCTGACTACTTTTCGCTACAGGCTTATAACCCACCGTATTTTTATTACCTTCGGTAAGTTTTTGCAGGAGCGCGCGACTGACCACTGTTTTCCCCACCCCGGTATCGGTGCCAGTGACAAATATCTGCTTCATCATGCTCTCCGCCGGCCGCTGCCGATTAGATTGATTAAAAACCATAAACTGTTAAGAGAAGCTATGTTAAGACAGGCGGCAGAATAGCGGTTTGCGTTAGCGCAATATTTTGTTACTCAGTGTCGGGAATCAGCCCTGTAGCAGCTTAACCAGTAGAGTACCGTTATAAAGGGCATCTTTCACCAGCGCCGCCCCCGGCATCGTGCCGATGTTATCAAAGTGTGTCGGCTCAACTTCGATTTGCTGGCTATAGGTCGGCAGCGCCTGGCGGCGAATGCAGTCGGTAATGGCCGGGTAAAGGATCTCTTTAGCGCGGTTTAAGGGGGAACCAATCAGAATTTTTTGTGGATTAAACAGATTAACCATGATCGCCACAATCCGCCCCACGCTTTGCCCCACGCCGCTAATCAGCTCGGTGGCCAGCGGGTCGCCAGCCAGCGCCGCCTCGCAGAGTGTCTCAAGGGTAAGAGGAGAACCGATCTGGCTGCCGGGGCTGCCATTTTTCAGCCTGCTGGCGGCCAGCTCCAGCAGATTTTCGCTGCTGGCAACCGTCTCAAGGCAACCGTGATTGCCGCAGTAGCACTGTTTTCCCTGTGGATCGACCTGGGTATGGCCGATCTCGACCAGCGTGCTGCTGCCGTTGTGCAACAGCCTGCCGCCAGTGATTACTCCAGCGCCTACCTGATGATCAATCACCACCTGAATGACATTTTTGGCCTCCTGAGCGGCGCCAAACAAAGATTCAGCCAGCGTCCATGCGCAGACATCGTGTTGAATATAGACCGGCAGGCCGGTGCGCTTTTCCAGCTCCGGGCCCAGAGGCATATCGCTGACTTGATAGAAAGGCATACGGTGAACGATGCCGCTATGCGCATTAAGAATGCCCGGTAGCGTGATGGCGATGGCCGTCAGCCGCTCCAGCTTTTTCTGATGGCGAATAAAAAAGGCGTCAATTTCAGCAATGATGCGGTTCAGTAACGGCTCCGGCTGCTCCACGGGCAGTGGGCAGAAGTCTTCGGCTACCAGCTGGCTGCTCAAATCCCTCAGAGAAAGGGTAATGTCGCCGTTGCCGATGCGGACCGAGAGATAGTGCCAGGCCTGAGTATCCAGAATCAGGCCCACGGCCGGACGCCCTCTGCTGCCCGCCTCCTGAAATTCGGTCTCCTGCACCAGGTGCGCTTCCAGCATTTCCCGCACAATTTTGGTGATGCTGGCCGGGGCCAGCTGCGCTCTGCGGGCCAGTTCGATACGCGAAATGGGGCCAAACCGATCGATCAGTCGATATACTGCCCCTGCATTAGTCTGTTTGATCTGGTCAATGTGGCCAGGCTGACCGTCCGCTATCACACCCCTGCTCCCACTTATTTTCGCGCCTCAAAATAAAGCTTTTCGCCATGGTGAAACACTTCGTGGGTGGCGTCAAATATTTGATTCGGAATGTGATTTGCCGCACATAAAAGGCCGTCAGCCGCCTGTTAATCCAGCATCGCCAGGCAGCAGCAGCGCCTTCATATGTTCCCTCAGGGCGGTAGTTTCACGCTGCTTCGCCCAGACCAGCCACACCTCTGACCGGGCATCCGCCTCTTGCAACGCCACCCAGCGCACCTCATCCAGGCGGATGCGGCTAAAGGAGGCCGGAAGAATAGAGACGCCAAGACCAGTGGCAACCAGGCCAAGAATAGTCATCGCCTCGCCCACTTCCTGAGCAATATTGGGCGAGACACCGTAGCGCTGCAAAAGAGACATCGTTTCGCTGTAAAGCGCGGTGCCGACCTGAGGGTCGAAGAAAATAAACGGTTCCTGGGCAAGTTCACTGACGGAAATCGTCGCTTCTCCGGCCAGTCGGTGAGCGCGGGGAAAAACCGCATACAGCGGTTCGCGCAGCATCAGCTGATGATCAAGCGTGTCAGGTAACGGCGTATTGCGCATCACGCCGAGATCGAGACGCCCCTCATTCAGCGGCGCCAGCTGCTGGCGCGTGTTGATTTCCTGCATCTGAATATGCACGGCGGGATAGCGCTGACGAAAGGTGAAAAGCGCATCCGAAACCGCCGTAATAAAAGGCGCGGAGGAGGTAAATCCAATCCGTAACTCGCCCAAATCGCCACGGTGTAGCCTGGCCGCCTTGTCCGCTGCCTGAGCCACATTCTGCAAAATTTGCCGGGCATCGATCAAAAACTGCGCGCCTGCCGCCGTCAGCTGTACGCTGCGGTTGGTGCGGGCCAGCAGCCTGGCCCCTATCTGCTGCTCCAGGCCTTGAATCTGCTGGCTGAGCGGCGGCTGAGAGAGGTTAAGACGCCGCGCGGCGCGGCCGAAATGCAGCTCTTCGGCGACCGCAATAAAGTAGCGCAGGTGACGTAGCTCAATATTCATATGTCATACATCTCATTTGAGATTATTAATATATTAGACATCATATTAGTCGCTGATTACAGTTAACTTAATGAATTTCATCTTTTAAAGGTTTTGCAGTGAATCGCTCCTCACCCTCCCCAACGCTGGATGACAGCGTAGATCGCCCCTCTGGTTTGGTCCCGGTTAGCCACGAGTACATCAAGCGCGGCACGCCGCAGTTCATGCGCGTAACGCTGGCGCTGTTTTCGGCCGGGCTGGCGACCTTTGCCTTGCTCTACTGCGTGCAGCCTGTTTTGCCGGTGCTTTCGCAGGAATTTGGCGTTTCGCCGGCGGACAGCAGCCTTTCGCTGTCAATCTCTACCGGCCTGCTGGCGCTCGGGCTGCTGGTGACTGGCCCGCTATCGGACGCCATCGGACGCAAATCAGTGATGGTCACCGCGCTGCTGCTGGCCGCCGTTTGCTCGCTGCTTTCGGCAACCATGACCAGTTGGCACGGCGTTTTGATCGCGCGTGCGCTAATCGGGCTCTCGCTGAGCGGCGTAGCGGCGGTGGGCATGACCTACCTCAGTGAAGAGATGCACCCCAGCGTGGTGGCCTTCTCGATGGGGCTTTATATCAGCGGCAACTCAATCGGCGGCATGAGCGGCCGCCTGTTAAGTGGGGTGATCACCGACTTCAGCTCATGGCGCATCGCCATTGCGGTCATTGGCTGTTTTGCGCTGGCTTCTGCGCTGATGTTCTGGAAAATTCTGCCGCCTTCACGCCATTTTCGCCCTGCCTCGTTAAAACCGCGAAGCCTGCTGATTAACTTCCGCCTGCACTGGCGAGATAGCGGGTTGCCGCTGCTGTTTGCCGAGGGTTTTCTGCTGATGGGCGCCTTCGTTACGCTGTATAACTATATTGGCTACCGCCTGCTGGCGCCGCCTTACGGGTTTAGCCAGGCGATAGTTGGCCTGCTTTCGGTAGTTTATCTCACCGGTTCCTGGAGTTCGCCTAAAGCTGGCACCATGACCGCCAGGTATGGGCGTTCCGCGGTGCTGCTGTTTTCCATCGGCATAATGATGGTCGGTATTCTGCTCACGCTGTTCAGCTCGGTCTGGCTGATTTTTCCGGGAATGATGCTGTTCACCGCCGGGTTCTTCGCCGGACATTCGGTAGCCAGCGGCTGGATTGGCCCGCGCGCAAGGCGAGGTAAAGGTCAGGCCAGCTCGCTCTATTTGTTCAGCTATTACCTGGGGTCGAGTCTGGCGGGGACATCAGGTGGGGTGTTCTGGCACCAGTTCGGCTGGCCCGGCATTACCGTGTTTATCTTTATCCTGCTGGCGGTAGCGCTGCTGGTGGGGATGCGTCTCAGAAGTAAACGGCTGTAAAAGAACGGGCCTTGCGCCCGTTCCTGCTATTACGATTTGGTGCGATCCGCGTAACGCTTGCGCAGTTTTTGCAGCTTAGGCGGGATCACCGCGAGGCAGTAACGGTTCTGCTGCCCTTCGCCTTCCCAATAGTTCTGATGGTAGTCTTCAGCCGGATACCATTCAGCCGGGCCTTCAATAGTGGTCACGATCGGGCTGCTCTGATCTTCCTGCGCACGAAGAATTGCCGCTTTAGCTTCTTCAGCCTGCGCCTCGTTGGCGGGGAAGATCGCCGAACGATACTGGGTGCCGATGTCGTTTCCCTGGCGGTTAAGCTGGGTGGGATCGTGCGTGGCGAAGCTGATGTCCAGCAGATCGCCATAGCCGATCTTCTCAGGGTCGAAGCCCAGACGGATGGCTTCCGCATGGCCGGTGTCCCCGGCGCAAACTTCGCGATAGGTTGGATTGCTGGTATGGCCGCCGATGTAGCCATTTTCAACCGAAACTACCCCGTCAATTTGTTTGAAGACGGCTTCGGTGCACCAGAAGCAGCCTCCGGCGATGGTTGCATATTCAATGGTCATGGTGACTCCTCTTTATTCTTTACGCAGGCTTTCACAGCCTGTCTGGCTTAATGTCGGCCATTGCAACATAAGCGTATCAATAATGCTATCCAGTTCTGCCCGGCTGGCGCCTTCACGCGCACGCACGGACATGCCCTGTAGCAGGCAGCCAAGGTAAGCCGACAGCGCGGCCACGTTGGTTTTCGCATCCAGTTCACCCACGGCCTGACGGGCAAGCAGAAACGCTTCAAGGTGCCCTTCCTGACTGCTATGCCGGTCTCGCAGCATATTGGCAACGTCCGTAGAGTCCGCGGAAAGTACCGTAGAGGTACAGATAAAGAAGCAGCCCGCCGGTTTTTGACCATCGGTAAAGCAGGCGGCGGTTGAACGGAAATAAGCTTCCACGCCTTTCTGAACGCAGCTTTCCGGGCAGGCTAACGCCGCCTGGCGCTGGTCAGCAAATTTTTCGGTGTAGCGATCGACCGCAGCGCGGAACAGGCCTTCTTTATTAGTAAATTCCGCGTAGAGCGTGGGCGCCTTCGCGCCGGTGGCCTCAACCAGATCGGAGAGTGAAGTGGCTTCATAGCCGTAGCGCCAGAATAGCTCAAGCGCTTTGTCTAGCGCCGCTTCCCGGTCAAAGGTTTTTGGCCGTCCCCGCCCCTTGCGTGTGCATACGTCCCCATCAGTCATAAATCCTCTCTTGATTAACTACTGATGAATAAATTACCGATCATTATAAAAAAGTTTATCCCGCCCTGTCGAGTCCCTTCGTCACTTTCCTCGCTATTAATCGTTTCTTCCATCATCGGCGCGCGGCCAACACACTTTTTATAAACTTTAAATCATTTTTTATCAGCAGCTTACCAATTAAATTAACGATCGATAATAAAATGATGTTGACGCCTTTGCGACGAGGGAATACCATTTAGTTATCGATCGTTAACTAATAACGATGCAGACAATCATTTAACCGAATCGAGAGAGAGAAAAAAGTATGAAAACCCTGAAAATGACCCTTGCAGCCATCGCACTGACTTCCGTTTCCTTTACAGGTTTTGCTGCGGATATCGTGGGCCAGGACCCCGTTAACCAGCAGCAGGTAGGCGTGATAAGCGCGACAGGCACCAACCTGTCTTCACTGGAATCTCAGCTGTCAGCAAAAGCTGATGCAGCCGGTGCAAAATCATTCCGTATTACCTCAACCACAGGTAATAACCGTATGCATGCTACCGCAGAGATTTATCAGTAACTGAACCGAATGAGCTGTTGCTGAAATAACACATTTTAAATTAAGGGTATCGTCATGAAAAACATCAAATTAGCCGTAGCCGCCGTCATGTTAAGCACACTTTCCTTTGGCAGCATGGCTGCCGAACTGGTGACCAGCGCGCCGGACAATCAGCAGAAAATTGGCGTGATCAGCGCCACAGGCAGTACTAACCTGACCTCTCTGGAGTCCCAACTCTCGGAGAAGGCCGAACTGGCGGGCGCGAAATCTTTCCGCATCACTTCGACCTCTGGCCAGAACAACCTGCATGGCACAGCCGTCATCTATAATTAATCACGCTTCGCCTGCCGCCAGCTTCCCGCTGGCGGTTTTTTTACTCGCTATTCCTGCCGCTACAAATAGCCTTCACCTGCCATCACCAAAATATCTCTGCGGTTTACCGTCTGATTCAGACAAATATTCCCCTTCCTGCTATCACGATTATTTCAGCGCCCTGCTTCTTTCACCCGCAAATAGAACCACACTCAATGTGGAAATAGCGACACAGTCTCAGGCATCGAGATTATTTTTAATTGAATGCTCAATCAATAAAACCTATGATAATGGCTGGTTTTGACGCAACTTCAGGTTAACAGATGAAATTTTGACAAATTAATCCTCAGATATCAGAACGATAAACTTATGGCCTGACTATTGCCCAGTGTAGTTAGCGGATATGCGGCGGAGTTTTCCCAGTATGCGCTAAGGCACGCTTTGCAAGGATCGGGGTCAGTCTTGATCATTTTTCGGAGACGGTATGCCGACGACTGAAATATCCAGCAAACAACACAAAGACCGCATCAATCCAGTGGTTTTCTACACCTCAGCGGCGCTGATTTTACTCTTCTCGCTTGTCACTCTCTTTTTTACCGAGCTATCCGATCAGTTAATCAATAATGCCCTTGAGTGGGTTTCTACGACTTTCGGCTGGTATTATCTGCTGGCGGCTACGGTATATATTGTATTTGTTGTGTTGATCGCCGCTTCCCGTTTCGGCTCCATCAAGCTGGGGCCTGAGCAGTCAAAGCCAGAATTTAGCCTGATGAGCTGGGCGGCGATGCTGTTTGCGGCCGGTATCGGGATTGACCTGATGTTCTTCTCGGTTGCGGAGCCGGTTACGCAATATATGATGCCGCCGGAAGGCCAGGGGCAGACTCTGGAAGCCGCACGTCAGGCAATGGTCTGGACGCTGTTCCACTACGGCCTGACGGGCTGGGCAATGTATGCGCTGATGGGCATTGCGCTGGGCTACTTCAGTTATCGCTATGGCCTGCCGCTGACCATCCGTTCGGCTCTGTATCCGATCTTTGGCAAACGCATAAATGGCCCGATTGGCCATACGGTGGATATTGCGGCGGTTATCGGCACCATCTTTGGTATCGCCACCACGCTGGGGATTGGCGTGGTTCAGCTTAATTACGGGCTTAACGTGCTGTTCGACGTGCCGGAGGGCCTGACGGCTCAAGCTGCGCTGATTGCCCTTTCGGTGATTATGGCGACCATTTCCGTCACCTCTGGCGTGAATAAAGGTATTCGTATTCTGTCCGAGCTGAACGTTCTGCTGGCTTTGGGGCTGATTTTATTTGTGCTGTTTGTCGGCGACACCAGCTTCCTGCTTAATGCGCTGGTGCTGAACGTCGGCGACTACATTAACCGCTTTATGGGCATGACGCTGAACAGCTTTGCTTTCGATCGTCCGACGGAATGGATGAACAACTGGACCCTGTTCTTCTGGGCCTGGTGGGTTGCCTGGTCGCCGTTTGTTGGTCTGTTCCTGGCACGAATCTCGCGTGGACGTACTCTTCGCCAGTTCGTGGTGGGAACGCTGACCATTCCGTTCATCTTCACCCTGCTCTGGCTGTCGATTTTTGGTAACAGCGCCCTGAATGAGATTATCCACGGCAATGCAGGCTTTGCGCAGGAAACGCTTGCGCACCCGGAACGAGGTTTTTACAGCCTGCTGGCGCAGTACCCGGCCTTTACCTTCAGCGCCTCGGTGGCGACCATCACTGGCCTGCTGTTCTATGTGACCTCAGCGGATTCTGGTTCGCTGGTGCTGGGTAACTTTACCTCGCGGCTGAGCGATATTAACAACGATGCGCCGAACTGGCTGCGGATCTTCTGGTCGCTGGCGATTGGCCTGCTGACGCTGGGCATGTTGATGGTGAACGGCGTCACCGCCCTGCAAAAAACCACGGTCATTATGGGCCTGCCCTTCAGCTTCGTGATGTTCTTTGTGATGGCCGGGCTCTATAAATCGCTGAGGGTTGAAGATCACCGTCGTGCAAGTAGCGTCGTTAACACGCCGCCGGTGCCGGTTTCCCGCGAAGATCGCCTCAACTGGAAGCAGCGTATTTCCCGCGTGATGCACTATCCGGGCAGTACGCACACGAAAAAAATGATCGATACCGTTTGTCTGCCAGCCATGCAGGAAGTAGCGCTGGAGCTGGAGCGGCGCGGCGCTGTGGTTCAGGTTAGCGAGTTGCCGCCGCTGGAAGATGAGCGTCTGAATCATCTGGAAATGCTGGTAACGCTGGGCGAAGAACAAAGCTTCCTGTATCAGATCTGGCCGCAGCGGTATTCCGTCCCGGCTTTCACCTATCGCGCACGTAGCGGCAAGTCGGATTATTTCCGCCTGGAAACGTTCCTGCTGGAAGGGACACAGGGTAACGATCTGATGGACTACACCAAAGAGCAGATCATTAATGACATCCTCGACCAGTACGAGCGTCATTTAACCTTTATCCATATTCATCGTGAGGCCCCAGGCAACACGATGCCGTTCCCTGAAGTCTCTTAAAACAATGGCCCCTGTTAAGGCAGGGGCCGTCACTTTGCAAGGTTACTTCGTTGTATAGCCGCCGTTGACCAGAATGGTCTGGCCGGTCATCCACCATCCCTCACTGACCAGGAAACGGACCCAGGGCACAATGTCCGCAATGTCGGTCAGCCCCGTTTTACTGAAGGGAGAGAGCGCCGCCGCCGTTTTGTGGTAGGCCACCGCATCGGCACCTTCAGCCGGATAGAAAAACGGCGTATCCATGGGGCCAGGACCAATAGCCGTGACGGAAATACCTCGCGCGCCGAGCTCTTTTGAAGCGGCACGCGTGAAATGTTCAACCGGGGCCTTCATCCCTGCATAGGCGGCATAAAACGGCGTGTAGGCCCCCAAAAGCGAGGTGACCAGCGTACAGATTTTCCCGTTATCACTGACGTGCTTGCCGGCCTCTTTCAGGAAGAAAAACGCGGTCTTGGCGTTAACGGCACTCATTTCGTCAAACTCAGCCTCGGTAATCTCTGCCATCGGTTTCTTCAACACTTTACCCACGGTGTTGATGGCGATGTCCGGCTGCCCCACCGTTGCCACTACATCGGCAAAAAGTTTCTCCATTGCGGCAGCCGAAGTCAGATCGGCCTGAAACGCTGCCGCCTCAGCGCCTGCAGCTTTGACCGCTGCAACTGTGGCTTCGGCTTCCTTGCGCGTTGCGTCGCTGTTGTAGTGAATGGCAACGGCGCGAGCGCCTTGCTGGGCGAAGTCATGGGCAATTAATCCCCCAAGATTTTTCGCCCCGCCGGCGATAAGAACGGTTTTACCTCTGATGGCATGGTCAGTCATGATTCAGCTCCTGTTGCGGTAATTGTCCGGGCGTATCCCGTAATCAGCAGCTTAATACCTGTAAATAATCTATAAAGAGGGTTATCTTGCATGAACTATACAGAATTAGCGCATAATCAGGATCTATGGACACCGTTGACCTTTTTCGGATATTCCTCCGCGTGGCGGAAAATGGCAGTTTTATCCGGGCTGCCGAAACGATGAGCCGCCCGGCCTCCACCGTCTCCGCCGCCATTCGCGAGCTGGAGTCCCGGCTGGGCGCCCGTCTTTTTCACCGCACCACGCGACGAGTTTCCCTCACCTCTGACGGGAGTGCTTTTTATGCACGCTGCCTGGTGGTGGTTCAGGATGTGGAGGAAACGGAGAATCTTTTCAGGCAGACCAGCGGAGAGGTAACGGGAAAAATCCGGGTTGACGTCCCCGGACGGGTCGGCAGGCGCATTATTGTTCCTGCCCTGCCAGATTTTTTTGCCCGCCATCCGGCCATTCAGATTGAGCTTGGCGTCACAGACCGGAGCGTTAATCTTGCAGAGGAAGGCACCGACTGCGCCGTCCGCGTCGGCATTCTGCATGACTCAGGGATGGTGGCCCGCCGTATAGGTTACCTGAAGTCCATCAACGTGGCTTCTGAGGGATACATTTCCACTTATGGCGTACCGCAATCACCTGAAGAGCTGAATAGCCACGCGGCCGTGGGCTACGCCTCGCCTACCACGGGGCGCAGAGAGCGCTGGGAGTGGGATCGAGACGGAGAGATATATAGCACGGAGGTTAACAGTCCGCTGACCGTAAACAGCGCCGAAGCCTATATTGCGGCCTGCGCGGCGGGTATGGGTATCATTCAGATCCCGGAATATGACGTGAGCGAACTGCTGGCAACGGGCATCCTGCGCGAGGTGATGCCTGAGTTTTTGCCGCGCCCGCTTCCCGTCAGCATTTTGTACCCGCACCGACGACACCTTTCCCGCCCGCTACGGTTATTTACTGAGTGGCTTGCCCCTTTGTTACAGGAAAAGATGTCTTTATCGCCTGATTAACGCGTCGCCATCGAGTTGGCTACCCATTTTGCCAGCGCTGGCCCGGTCAGCAGCACCACAATAAAACGTCCGGTCTGCATCGACATGACAAAAGGCATATCGACATTGCTGGACGCCGCGATGATCGCCACGGAATCGGCCCCGCCGGGGCTGGTAGCCAGATAAGCCGTCAGCGGATCGATCCCCGCGAAATGCACCAGGCTCCAGGCAAACAGACCACAGATCGCCACCAGGCTGAAAATAGACAGCAGCAGCCTCGGCAACGCTTTCGCCGCGTGAGTTAAAATCGCTCGATTGAACCTCAGGCCAATGCTCCAGCCGATAATTGCATAGGCCACCATCAGCAGCGCTGGCGGCAGTTCAATCGTTATTACGTTGAAATCCTGCAAAATGGCCCCGCCCGCCAGCGTTAGCAGCAGCGGGCCAGCAGGAATTTTAAATAACCGGCTCACTAACACGCCGCCTACGATCAGCAGCAGCGTGATGCCGAAATGGCCCCAGGCCACCGGTTGAATAATGTCGAAGCCAGAAGGGGCTGAGCCAGCGGGCACGTCAGGCGCCCAGATACGGGCGACCAGCGTGGCGGCCACGGCCACAATTACTACGCGAAGATATTGCATAAAAGCAACCAGCCGCACGTCCGCACCATAACTTTCCGCCATCAGCGTCATGGCGGTCGCGGCACCGGGTGACGATCCCCAAATAGCGGTAGAACCAGGCAACACCTGCCAGCGCGTCAAAAGCCAGCCGAGCAGAGCGCTGGCGATAATCACCGAAAAGATGCTGGCGAGAAAGAGTGGCCAGTTTTTTGCCATCTCGACAAATAAAGAAGCGGGAATGGCGCGGGCAATCATGCTGCCGACAACACCCTGCGCCAGATAAAACAGGTAACGATGAATGACCAGCGGCTTATTACGCGCGGCGAAAATAATCGCCATCGCCATCGGTCCCAGCAGCAGCGCGGCGGGAAGATTCAGGCTCTCCAGGCCCAAAACGGCCGCCGCAGAAAACAGAATCAGCCAGAACCAGCGCATGGGCGGTATTTTCATTCACAACTCCATAAAGTGTTCCAAACAAAACTTTTGCATTCTATCAGCTCCCTGCCCGCCTGGCGGACTCTCTTACCGCGACGATGATGATTAAATTATTTCAAGACATAAAGCGGCGGTCTGATTACAGATAAAAAACTTGTATGTTGTAACTAAAGATGCCGATGAGTCTTCACGCTCGCATGGCTAAGCCAGAGATTCAGCGAGGCCCTGCGATTTGTTTCATAAACCACACAAACCGTCTGCCATAGGTTGTAGCAGAGAAGATATTCCTGCTGGCAGATTGGCAGACCTAAGTTGAAGCAGCGAAAATTCCAGCTGATTCACTCATATTTAAACGGGTTGTGCGCGGTGCGCCATAGAATATAGAAGGATGACCCGATCAGCGCAATTATTGTCTGTACTTCGTCTGGATTGTACATATGCCCTACGCGGCACGGCAAAAACGGCTAAGATTCATCTCACTAATGTAAATATATTAGTGCTGAAGATGAGACGTATCAGTTAAACAAGATGAAATTTGCGAAAATTAATAAACATTTTCACTATTAGGTGTTTTTTAACGGGGATTTTCTCTGTACACTGGTCTCCGCTACATACACTGATTAATTTTAAACCACTCAACGCTACGGATTCCTTTATGAGCGAAACTCTGAAAGTATTAAATAACATTCGAACCCTTCGTGCTCAGGCTCGTGAAGTTTCTTTATCTGAGCTTGAAGAGATGCTGGAAAAACTCGAAGCGGTAGTGAACGAACGTCGCGAGGCCGAAGCGGCCATCGCTTCTGAAGTGAAAGAAAAAGAAGAGAAGCTGGCTAAATATCGCCAGATGCTGCTGGATGACGGCATTGATTTAAGTGAACTGACCTCAACCGAGACCAGCACCGGTAAATCTCGTGCTAAACGTGCTCCACGTCCGGCAAAATACCAGTACACCGACGAAAACGGCGAAACTAAATCCTGGACCGGCCAGGGTCGTACCCCGGCGGTAATTAAGCAGGCGCTGGATCAGGGTAAAAAACTGGAAGATTTCCTGATTTAATCTTCTTGCCACGCCGATTTCAACCGGCGTGGCAAACTTCTCTCTTCATTACCTACCTTTCCCAGACTTTTAACCCTGAATTAATTTTTCGTCCCCTGGCCTGACGTTCTTTTCACTGACAAACGTTTTGATACATTCAAAGTATGTTGTAACTAAGAGAAGCCGACAATGAGCCGATATGATGCGGTAGAAAGTCTCCATCGCTGCGTTGCTGACCTTGAGGCGGCGCTGAAAGCGTTAACCAAACGACTGCCTTCCCTGCGTTTGTTAACGGCCCGCGTATTTGAACTTCCTCCCGTACGTAAAGGTCAGGAACACGATCCTCTACTGGAAATTAGCGTGACGCAACATCTGGCGCAGCCTGCTCTGCACCTCGCCCTGCACCATTTTAGCCGTCTGTTTATTCAGCATCAGTCCGAGACGTTAAGTACTAAAGCCGCCGTGCGCCTGCCCGGCGCAATTTGCTTTGAGGCCAGCGCGCAGGAATTAGCGCTGGTGCGCCAGCAGATTGAAGCCATTAATAGCCTGAAGCGACGCCTTGAGCAGATTATTACCGTGGATTCCGGGGTCGCCAGCGAAGATCGCTTTGAATTTGTCCATACCCACCTGAGAGGGTTAATTACGCTTAATGCCTATCGATCAATAACGCTACTGGAAGCGCCGGACTCTCTCCGATTTGGCTGGGCGAATAAGCATATAATAAAAAACGTCAGTCGACAGGAAATGCTGGATAAGCTGGAAAAAAGCCTTGCTTCAGGTCGCGCGATGGCGCCCTGGACGCGTGAACAGTGGGCGGAAAAAGTGACGGAAGAAATGGCGGCGATTAATTCCCTGCCCAGGGAGGCAAAGCTGAAGATAAAACGTCCGGTTAAGGTTCAGCCGATAGCCAGAGTCTGGAATAAGCAGCAGCAGAAGCAAACCCAGTTAGCCTGCCCTTCGCCCTTATTGGTGCTTTGTCCTGATGCCGCCAGCGTGCCGAAGATAGGGGAATTACTCAATTACAACGCAGATAATGTGATACACAAATTTAAGCCACAGGCTACGCCGCTGTTTCCGGTTATCCCCAGGCTGCACCTTTATAGTGATTACGATTGCTAGTTAAGCAGCGGGAGCAAAAAAAAGAGCGGAATATTTTCCGCTCTGTTCATCGTTTTTTCATTAAGACTTCATGCTGCCAACCATATCTTCCGGGCGCACCCAGGCATCAAATTCAGCTTCGGTGAGATAACCCAGTTTCAATGCCGAACCTTTCAGCGTTAAGCCTTCTTTATGCGCTTTTTTAGCAATTTCCGCCGCTTTATCATAGCCAATATGCGTATTTAACGCGGTAACCAGCATTAACGACTCATTCAGCAACTGGCTGATACGATCGTGATTTGGCTCAATGCCCGTTGCACAATGATGATTAAAGCTGTCCATGCCATCCGCCAGCAGGCGTACCGATTGCAGGAAATTATGAATAATCATTGGGCGGTAAACATTCAGTTCGAAATTACCGGAGGCGCCGCCAATGTTGACGGCAACATCGTTGCCCATCACCTGACAGCAGAGCATGGTCATCGCTTCACACTGCGTTGGGTTTACTTTACCCGGCATAATGGAGCTGCCCGGCTCATTCTCAGGGATAGCAAGCTCGCCAATCCCACAGCGCGGCCCGGAGGAGAGCCAGCGTACATCGTTGGCAATCTTCATTAATGACGCCGCCAACCCCTTTAGCGATCCGTGAGCATGAACCAGCGCATCACAGGTTGCCAACGCTTCAAACTTGTTGGGTGAAGTAACGAAAGGCTGCTTAGTTAATGTCGCCAGCTCCTGCGCAACGCGAACGGCATATTCCGGGTGGGTATTAAGGCCCGTTCCGACGGCGGTGCCGCCTAAAGCCAGTTCCGCAACGTGCGGAATGCTCTGTTCAATATGCTTCAGGCTGTGGCTCAGCATGGCTACCCAGCCGGAAATTTCCTGCCCCAGCGTCAGCGGCGTGGCGTCCTGCAGGTGCGTACGGCCGATTTTAACGATGTCTTTAAACGCTTCGGACTTCTCAGCCAGGGTTTTTTGCAGGGTTTTCAACTGCGGGATCAGGTGTTCCTGAACGGCTAAGACGGCAGCCACATGCATGGCGGTTGGGAAGACGTCGTTCGAGCTTTGGCTCTTATTGACGTCATCATTCGGATGCACCACGCGCTCCATGCCGCGAACGCCGCCTAAAATCTCACTGGCGCGGTTGGCGAGCACTTCATTCATATTCATATTGGTCTGAGTACCGGACCCGGTCTGCCAGATCGCCAGCGGAAACTCGCCGCTGTGCTTATCGGCCAGCACTTCATCTGCCGCGCTGACAATGGCCGCCGCGCGCTCTTCCGGCAGCAGGCCTAAATCCCGGTTGACCGTCGCCGCCGCGCGCTTGGTCAGCGCCAGCGCATAGACCAGCTCAACCGGCATTTTTTCGGTGGAGATGCGAAAGTGTTCCAGCGAGCGCTGCGTTTGCGCGCCCCAAAGTTTATCCGCTGGAACGTCGATGGAACCCATAGAATCTTTCTCAATGCGGTTGGCAGCCATGTCTCTCTCCTTTAGCATAATGGTATGATTTCTAAAACCTTCTGGTGCCCGGTAAGGCAAATTGCGCGGGCGATAGTGTGTCATAAGATAATTTAACATTATGCGACTCAATCGTCCTTATTGCACTGCGCATTGTCTTTTTCAGGTGGTTTTCTGTTTTAATACGCGCAGTAATTATCGGAATAAGTGTGAGCTGATATGCAAAAGTTAATCAATACGCTACAAAACTACGCCTGGGGCAGCCGTACCGCCCTGACGGACCTGTATGGCATTGCAAACCCTGATAACCAGCCGATGGCTGAGCTGTGGATGGGCGCGCACCCCAAAAGCCCTTCTCTGGTAGAGGTCGCAGGGAAAAAGCAGTCGCTACGCGAGGTGATTGAAGCCAGTAAGGCCGGGCTGTTAAGCCAGGCGGTCGCCGATCGCTTCGGCGAGCTGCCGTTCCTGTTTAAGGTGCTCTGCGCCGACCAGCCGCTTTCGATTCAGGTTCACCCAAGCAAGGCGGCGGCCGAAGTCGGCTTCGCTAAGGAAAACGCGGCGGGCATTCCGCTCGACGCGCCGAATCGTAACTATAAAGATGCCAATCATAAACCGGAACTGGTGTACGCGCTGACGCCGTTTAAAGCGATCAACGGTTTCCGCGAGCTGCACGAAATTATCTCGCTGTTGCAGCCGGTGGCTGGCGCGCACCCCGCCATTGCGCATTTCCTCCAGTCGCCAACGATGGGCGGATTGTCCGAACTGTTTACCGCTTTGCTGTCGATGCAGGGCGAAGAGAAAAGCCTGGCGCTGGATCTGCTGAAAAATCAAGTGGGCAGTCAGCAGGGAGAGCCGTGGACGACCATTAAGCTGATCGCTGAATTTTATCCTGATGACAGCGGGCTGTTCTCGCCGCTGCTGCTCAACGTCATTGAGCTACAGCCCGGCGAAGCGATGTTCCTGTTTGCCGAAACACCTCACGCCTATTTGCAGGGCGTGGCGCTGGAAGTGATGGCGAATTCCGACAACGTGCTGCGCGCCGGGCTGACGCCAAAATATATCGACATTCCTGAGCTGATCGCCAACCTGAAGTTTGAGCCCCGCCCTTATGCCAGCCTGCTGACCAGGCCGGAGAAAGCGGGCGATACGCTGAATTTCCCGGTGCCGGTAGAGGATTTTGCCTTTTCGCTGCACCAGCTCAGCCCCCAGCCCGCCACGGTTCAGCAGCAAAGCGCGGCGATTCTGTTCTGCATTGACGGCCAGGCTACCCTCAACCATAACGGCCAGCAGCTGACGCTGCAGCCCGGTGAATCCTGTTTCGTGCCGGCCACGGAATCGCCAATAACGCTCGCCGGTCACGGACGAGTGGCACGCGTCTTTAACGATCTACAGCAAATGCGGCTGACGTAAACCGCGACAATTGCTATTATTAATCAAATTTTTAAACAAAAACGCCCCAGGGCGTTTTTTATTCGCCAGGCATTTGCTACAGGCCAGATTTGCCGGCGCCAGTGACTAAAAGGACGACTTTACAGATGAAAAAGACAAAGGTAGCGATAGGTGTGGTAGTCGCACTCGGCGTGATTTGGACCGGAAGCGCATGGTTTACCGGAAAACAGCTGGAAAAGAACATGGATCGACTGGTGCAGAATGCTAATGCCCAGCTGAATAATATGGCACCGGAAAGCCGCCTGCAGCTCAGCTACCAGGATTTCCAGCGGGGGGTTTTCAGCAGCTCCGCACGCCTGGTTCTGCAATCCAGCTCGCAGACGGAAGACAACTCAATTATTAAACCGGGCCAGAGCATCGTGTTTGATGAAAAAATCGATCACGGCCCCTTCCCGTTCGCCCAGCTGAAAAAACTCAACCTGATCCCAAGCATGGCGTCGGTGCATACCCAGCTGGAAAATACCGACGCAGTGAAAAAGCTGTTTGAAATGACCAAAGGCCAGTCGATTATTCAGGCTGAGACGAGGCTAGGCTACGGCGGCTCAACCGCATCTGACATTCAGCTACTGCCGCTGGATTATAACAATACGCAGACCGGCGAGCGTTTTGCCTCAAACGGCGGCACGATTAACGTCAGCGCCGATGATAAGGGCGATAAAGTCGATCTGAGCGGGAATCTGGACAGCCTGGTGCTGACCACCAAAAATCAGCTGGATATGCCGGTGGTATTTACCGCCAACGGCCTCAAGATGGATGCCAGCACGCATCTCAGCCCGGAAGGGGTACGCATCGGCGATCAGAGCATTAACCTGCAAAAGCTCACCGCGATGGTGAACGGCCAGGAGGCATTTACCGCTGAAGGCCTGAACGGTAAGTCCTCGTTCAACTCCGAGAAGAGCCAGATTTCCGGCAATATCGACTACGCGCTGGATTCACTTAAGCTGCAAAATCAGAACTTTGGCCAGGGCAAGCTGGCTATTAAGCTGTCGCAGTTTGACGCTAACGGCATGAAGGCTTTCTCTGACAGCTACAACACGCAGGTTCAGGCGCTGATGAATGAGCCTGGCATCAGCGATAACCCGGAAGTTTATCAACAGCGCATCAGCCAGATTTTCTCCGCTAACCTGCCGCTGCTGCTGAAAGGCGATCCGGTGGTGAATATCGCGCCGTTTAGCTGGAAGAATGATAAGGGCGAGAGCAGCCTCAATCTTTCCGTGCACTTCAAAGACCCGGCTACCGGCACGGCGCAGCCGCAGAACATCAGCCAGGCCGTGGACAACGTGCTGAAAACGCTGGACGGCAAGCTGATCATCAATATGCCAATGGCGACGGAAATGATGACTCAGGTGGCGACGGCAGAAGGCTACAAGCAGGAAGACGCCACCAAGCTGGCAGACCAGCAGGTCAAGGGCGTGGCGGCAATGGGACAGATGTTTAAGCTGACCACTCAGCAGGACAATAACATTGTCACCAGCCTGCAATACGCTACCGGCCAGGTCACCATGAACGGCGAAAAAATGCCGCTCGATCAATTCCTGGCGCGCTACATGTTGGGTGGCGGCGCCCCAACGGAAATGCCTCAGTAACGCAGCTTAATCGGTTTTCAGGGCGCGACTATCGCGCCCTTTTTTTATGCCGAGCCGCGCTCGATGAGTACCGGCGGCAGGATCACGTTTTGCACCGCACCGAGCGGTTCAGCCATCCTTTGCAGCAGTCTTTGAGCGGCGCTGCGGCCAATTTCGCGGGCTGAGCTGGTGATAAAGGTCAGCGGCGGATCGGTCAGCTCCGCTTCCGGCGAATCGCCAAAGCCTACCAGCGCCATCTGCTGGCCGTAATAGCTGTCCATTCCACCTTTGCCAATGGTTCTGCCGGTATGCTGCAAGCCAAAATAGCAGCCCAGCGCAACCGAAGCGTTATGGCAGAGGATAGCGGTGATAGTCGGATGATAGTGAATCAGCTTTTCGGTCACTTCGGCCACGTCCCGCTGATAACGCCCGCTTTCGATGATCCATTCGCTGCGAAAAGGCAGGCCGTACTGTAATAGCGTGGAGCAGTAACCGCCGATCCGCTCTGCCCGCGTCAGCGAAGAGCCCGATCCTCCCAGCCAGGCAATGCAGTGATGCCCGCGTTTGATCAGGTATTCGGTGGCTATTTTCGCCGCGTGAAGATTATCCGGTCGAATCGAGTCAGTCTCTTCGAGGCTGCTGGCCCTGGCGGCGCAGATCAGCGCAATCCCCTGCTCGCGCGCTTTCGCCACCAGATGCGAGGCGTTTTCCGCCCCGCCGCCCAGCACAATGCCTTCCACGCCCTGAGCCACCAGCGTGTCAAAGCAGCGATCGATATTTTGCCCTTTTGCCCCGCTTTGGGTCAGAAACAGCACTTTGCCGTTCTTCTCCAGCCCTTCACTCAGGCCCGCGGTCATCTCAGCATAAAACGGCTGGCAGAGATCGCGAACAATCAGTCCGATCACCCCGCTGCCTCCGCCACGCAGCATGGTAGCAGAGCGATTGGGCACAAAATCGAGCGCGCGGATAGCCTGGTTAACCCGCTCCGAGGTGGCGGTTGATATCCGCCCCTTGCCGGAAAGCACCAGGGAAACCGTGGTGACAGAAACCCCGGCTTCCTGCGCAACGTCATTAATAGTGATTTTTTTCAGCGACATAATTTGCCCAGCCAGCAGTGCGTTCGTACTTCGGAATCGAAACAGCAGATAAAACGTTACACCGCCCGCTATGAAAATAAAACCTAAAGCCCCGTGAAGAGTGTGACTGATAACGCATTAATGGCAGGTAAAACGTTTTATCATTTTTTTATCTCAGCAGCGGCTGAGCTTTTTTATGCCAGGAGAGCCCACCCATGTCGGCCACAAAACAAAAAATCACCCTCTGGGAATTTTTCCAGAGCTTAGGCAAAACCTTTATGCTGCCCGTTGCGCTGCTGTCGTTCTGCGGCATTATGCTGGGCATTGGCAGCTCGCTAAGCAGCCATGATGTGATCACGCTGATCCCGTGGCTGGGCAATCATGTGCTGCAACTCATTTTTATGTGGATGAGCAAAGTCGGCTCGTTCGCCTTCAGCTACCTGCCGGTGATGTTTGCTATCGCCATCCCGCTGGGGATGGCGCGGGAAAATAAAGGCGTGGCGGCTTTCTCCGGCTTTGTCGGCTTTGCGGTCATGAACCTGGCGGTGAACTTCTGGCTCAATGCCAGGGGAATCCTGCCGACCACCGACGCCGCCGTGCTGAAAGCCAATAACATTCAGAATATTATCGGCATCCAGTCAATCGACACCGGTATTCTTGGCGCGGTGATCGTGGGGATCATCGTCTTTTATCTGCACGAACGTTTTCACACCATCCGCCTGCCGGATGCGCTGGCGTTTTTTGGCGGCACCCGCTTCGTACCGATTATTACCACCCTGGTGATGGGCCTGGTTGGCCTGGTGATCCCGCTGATCTGGCCGTGGTTTGCCGCAGCGATTACCGGCCTTGGCTGGGTTATCAATGGCGCGGGCGAGTTTGGCCCGATGATATTCGGCACTGGCGAACGCCTGCTGCTGCCGTTTGGCTTGCAGCATATTCTGGTGGCGATCATTCGCTTCACCGACGCGGGCGGCACCCTGGACGTCTGTGGACACAGCGTCAGCGGCGCGCTGACCATTTTCCAGGCCCAGCTTTCCTGCCCCACCTCCGGCGGCTTTGCTGAAAGCGCCACGCGCTTCCTGTCGCAGGGTAAAATGCCAGCCTTCCTCGGTGGCCTGCCCGGCGCGGCGCTGGCGATGTATCACTGCGCCCGCCCGGAAAACCGTCATAAAATTAAGGGGCTGCTGATTTCTGGCGTGGTCGCCTGCGTGGTAGGCGGCACTACCGAACCGATTGAATTCCTGTTCCTGTTTGTCGCGCCAGTGCTGTATGTGATCCACGCGCTGTTAACCGGCCTGGGCTTCACCGTGATGGCGGTGCTGGGCGTCACCATCGGCAATACCGACGGTAACGTGATCGACTTTGTGGTCTTTGGCATCCTGCACGGCCTGTCGACCAGGTGGTACTACGTCCCGCTAGTGGCGGCAATCTGGTTTGCGGGCTACTACCTGATTTTCCGCTTCGCTATCACCCGCTTTAATATCAAAACGCCGGGTCGCGACGTGGATACCGCTACCGTGGAGAAACACTTCTCAGCAACCGTTGGCAAGTCTGGCTATAACACGCCGGCAATTCTTGCGGCGCTGGGCGGAATGGATAACATTACTTCTCTCGATAACTGCCTGACCCGCCTGCGCCTCCAGGTGAAGGATATGAGCCTTGTCGACGATGCGGCGCTGAAGGCCAACCGCGTCATCGGCGTGGTGCACCTCAATCAGCACAGCCTGCAGGTGGTGATCGGCCCGCAGGTGCAGTCGGTGAAGGATGAGATGGCCAGTATCATGACCACCGCAGCAGGCTGAACGATAGCCGGACGAGCAAAACCATTCCGGCAACGCGAAAGGAAACAGACCGTTTGACACTCAGGGGCGAATTTTCGCCCCTCTTCGCAGGCCTGTCCTGCCCGACCCAGAGGTTTTATGTTTGATTTTGACCAGGTGACAGATCGACACGGAAGCTGGTGTACCCAGTGGGATTTTGTCGCCGATCGCTTTGGCCGCGACGACCTGCTGCCCTTCACCATTTCCGATATGGATTTTGCCACCGCGCCCTGCATTATCGCCGCGCTACAACAGCGAGTGACCCACGGCGTGTTCGGCTACAGCCGCTGGCAGCACGAAGACTTTCTCTCGGCTATCGCCCACTGGTATCAGCAACGCTTTCAAACCAGCGTCGATGCCCGGCAAATCGTTTACGGTCCATCCGTGATCTATATGGTGGCCCAGATGATCCGACACTGGTCCAGCCCTGGCGACGGCGTGCTGATCCACACGCCAGCCTACGATGCCTTTTATAAGGCCATTGAGGGCAATCAGCGCAAGGTGCTGGCGCTCCCTTTAAAAAAGCAGGCTGCCGGATGGCACTGTAATATGGCCGAACTGGAGTCCCTGCTGGCCCGCGACGAGTGCAAGGTGATGCTGCTGTGCAGTCCGCATAACCCAACGGGAAAAGTGTGGTGCCGCAAGGAGCTGGAGCAGATGTCGGTACTTTGCCAGCGGCACGGCGTGCGCGTCATCAGCGACGAAATCCATATGGATATGGTGATGAGCGACGCGCAGCACATTCCCTGGAGCAACGTCGCCAAATCGCCCTGGGCGCTGTTCACCTCAGCCTCGAAGAGCTTTAATATTCCGGCGCTGACCGGTGCATGGGGGCTGATTAGCGATGAGCAGGATCGCCAGGCGTGGTTCCATGCGCTGAAAAACGCCGATGGCCTGTCTTCGCCCGCCGTGCTGGCGGTGGCAGCGCATATCGCGGCTTATCGCGAAGGGGAAAGCTGGCTCGACGCGCTGCGCGCCTATCTTAAAGCAAATCTTGAGCACGTCGCCGCGCGACTTAACCAGGCCTTTCCTCAGCTTGACTGGCAGCCGCCGCAGGCTACCTATCTGGCGTGGATCGACCTCACGCCGCTGGGGCTGGACGATGTCGCGCTGCAGCAGGAGCTGATTGAGCGGCAGAAGGTGGCGATCATGCCCGGCTCGACCTATGGCGCGCAGGGTAAAGGCTTTCTGCGGCTGAACGTAGGCTGTCCGCGCAGTAAAGTGGATGACGGCCTCGACCGCCTGATTGCGGCGATCGGGGCGCTGCGTAAGTCCGCTGCCCGCTAGCCGCCGCAAGCACAAATAATCAGCACTTAAAGAGACGATTGCGCAATTCGCTGGCAGTGTTGCGCAAATTGTTTTTATACTGTTATGCACTTATTAAAACAACATGAGTGCGCCGACATGATCGATACCCAGCTTCCCCTCACCGATATTCATCGCCACCTTGACGGCAATATTCGTGCACAGACCATTCTGGATTTAGGCCAGGAATTTAACCTTACCCTGCCCGCCACCACGCTGGAAAGCCTGCGTCCGCACGTCCAGGTAACCCAAACCGAGCCCGACCTGATCAGCTTTCTGAACAAGCTGGACTGGGGCGTTAAGGTTCTTGGCTCGCTGGACGCCTGCCGCCGCGTAGCGATGGAAAACGTCGAAGACGCCGCCCGCGCCGGGATACACTACGCCGAACTGCGCTTCTCGCCGGGCTATATGGCGATGAGCCACGGCCTGCCGGTGGCTGGCGTGGTCGAAGCGGTCATCGACGGCATTCGCGCCGGGTGCCAGCAGCACAATATTGACGTGCGGCTGATTGGCATTATGAGCCGCACCTTTGGCGAGGAAGCCTGTCTGCGCGAGCTGGAAGGCCTGCTGGCCCATCGCGACGGTATTACCGCGCTCGATCTGGCCGGAGACGAACTTGGCTTCCCCGGCAGCCAGTTCCTGAGCCACTTCACGCGGGCGCGCGATGCTGGCTTGCGCATCACCGTGCACGCGGGCGAAGCCGCTGGCCCGGACAGCATCTGGCAGGCGATTCGCGAGCTGGGCGCCGAGCGTATCGGCCACGGCGTGAAGGCGGTAGAAGACCCGGCGCTGATGGATTTTCTCGCCACCCATCAGATCGGCGTAGAATCGTGCCTGACCTCCAATATTCAGACCAGCACCGTCTCCTCGCTGGCGCATCACCCGCTGGCAGCCTTCCTTGACCACGGCATTCTGGCCACCATCAACACTGACGATCCCGCCGTACAGGGCATTGAGCTGGCGTATGAGTATGAGGTCGCGGCGCCGCAGGCGGGGCTGAGCAAGGCCCAGATCCGCACGGCGCAGGAAAACGGGCTGAAGATTGCGTTTCTTAGCGAGGCGGAAAAGGCGGCGGTACGCGCCCGCGTGGCGGCGTGATAGCCTGACGCAGCCTGGTCGCTGGTTCCCCTCCTCAACGGGCTTCTGTTTTCTACCCGGCCCGGCAACCTGGCGCTAAATTTAGCGCAAGAAAAAGCCCCGCTCAGTTTTAACGCTGAGCGGGGCTTTTTACGCTGACAGTCCGGACTATTTCAGCGACATCGTCTGACGCTTCTCGGCCGACTGCAGGCCAAGCTCAATCAGCTCCATCACCTGAATCGCTTGTTCAGCGGTGACCGGATTGCTGCCGTCGCCGTTGATCGCATCGCGGATACCCGCATAGTAGGCCGGATAGTTACCAGGGATGGTCAGCAGCGTCTCTTCAACCAGCAGATCGTCCTTCGTCAGCGTCACCACTCCGTCGCGCATATCATAGCCCCAGTCCTCCTGCGGCGGACGCGCCCCCGCTTTCAGACTGTCTTCCTGCGGGTCCAGACCGTATTTAACATAGCTGCCGCGCGTGCCGTGAACCTGATAGCGAGCCGATTCAGCCGCCACCAGCATACTGCCATGCAGCACAATCCGGCGCTGAGGATAGGTCAGCACGGCGTGGAAATAGTCGGTGGTTTGCGCGCCGGGGCGCAGCTCAGCCATATCGACGTTGATTGCCACCGGCGAACCAAACAGCTGTAGCGCCTGGTCAATCAGATGCGGCCCCAGATCGTACCAGATACCGCTGCCCGCGCCCTTCTGCTCGCGCCAGCGGTTGCGAACTTCCAGACGGAAGCGGTCAAAATGCGACTCAAAATAGCGTACTTCGCCCAGCGTGCCTTCGGCCAGCAGAGTCTTCAGCGTCAGGAAGTCGCTGTCCCAGCGGCGGTTATGGAACACAGAAAGCAGCAGCCCCTTCGCTTTTGCCAGCGCGTCCAGCTCGTGAGCCTGCGACAGCGTGACGGTAAACGGCTTGTCCACGACCACATGTTTCCCGGCATTCAGCGCGGCTTTTGCCAGCGGAAAGTGGGTGTCGTTAGGGGTAGGAATAACGATCAGCTGTAGCGAGGGATCGTCAAATAAGGTTTGTGGATCGGTAACTACCTGAGTAGATGGCCAGTCAGCGCGCACTTTGCTGGCATCGCTGCTGGAGACCGCCGCCAGTTCCATCCCGGCAGTTCCGGCGATCAGAGGCGCATGGAAGGTCTTGCTGGCGAAGCCGTAACCGACCAGCCCTACACGAATTTTGTCGCTCATTTGTATTCCTCTTGTCACTTACCCCGTTGATTTAAGACTATCAGCGGGGTAAGGACAAGCGGGATTTACCTGAATTAACCGTTAAGCTTAACTATTGGCACTTCCGGGCAAATCCCAGGTCTCCTGAGCCACCAGCGCGTTGTGCGCGTTCAGCGAACATTATTGACTCAGCAATGACGAGTTACCAGCCCGACAGCCGTTTCACCGGCGCATTCTGCTGGCGATCCCACATCACGGTCAGCAAACGCTGCAGCGCGATAAAGGCAAACAGCAGAATGCCGATGGCAATTTTGGTCCACCAGGAGCTGAGCGTGCCGTCGAAATTGATCCAGGTCTGAATTAACCCCTGAATCAGTACGCCGAACAGCGTACCGAGCACCGTGCCGACGCCGCCGGACAGCAGCGTCCCGCCAATCACTACCGACGCAATCGCATCCAGCTCTACGCCCATGCCAGCCAGCGCGTAGCCTGACGAAGTGTAGATGGAGAAGACAATCCCGGCCAGCGTCGCCAGCGCGGAAGAGAGCATGTAAATGCGAATGGTGGTGCTGCGGGTTGAGATGCCCATCAACTGGGCTGAGGTGACGTTGCCGCCGATGGCGTAAACCTGGTTGCCGAAGCGGCTGCGGTGCGCCAGCACAATGCCGAAAACCACCACCAGCAGCATGATAACCGCGAGCAGGCTCAGCCGCCCTCCTCCCGGAATTTTCCATGCCAGGCTGGAGAGCGTGGTGTAGAGCGGATGATCGATCGGCAGCGAACTTTCAGAGACCAGAAAGCTACTGCCGCGCAGGAAGAACATCCCGGCCAGGGTGATGATAAACGCCGGGATCTTCAGCGCATCGATAAGCCAGCCCATCAGCGCGCCAAACGCCGACCCCATCACCATCACCAGCGCAAACGCCAGCCACGGATCGAGGTGATAATCACCGATGGCTCTGGCGAGGAATACGCCGGTAAAGGCGATAACCGCGCCGACGGAGAGATCGATCCCTCCTGAGAGGATCACAAACGTCATCCCGACGGCAATGATGCCGAGGAAAGCGTTATCGGTAAGGATATTGGCGATCACCCGCGTTGAGGCAAAGCCAGGAAACTGGCTGAGGCAGAACAGATACCCGGCGACAAACACCAGCAGGGTTATCATTAGGGGAAGATGACGTTTAACCACCCTGGCCTCCTCGCTTGAAAAGTTGAATAAACCGCGGAGACTGCATCAACAGCACCGCCATCACCACCACAGCCTTCACCACCTGATTCAGCTCCGGCGGGAAGCCCGACAGCAGAATGCCAGTGTTCATCGCCTGAATAATCAGCGCGCCCACCAGCGAAAGCAGCAGGTTAAAGCGGCCGCCCATCAGCGACGCGCCGCCGATTACCACGGCAAGGATGGCGTCCAGCTCCAGCCACAGCCCGGCGTTGTTGGCGTCGGCGCCGCGAATATCGGCCGCGACGATCAGCCCGGCCACCGCGGCGCAAAGCCCGCTGACCGCATAGGTGGTCATCACGATCAGCCAGCCGTTGACCCCGGCATTTCGGGCGGCCCGCAGGTTGATGCCGACGGCCTCAATAAACATTCCCAGTGCCGTTTTGCGGGTCAGCAGCCAGACCAGCAGCGCCACCGCCAGCGTGATCCAGACGGGCACCGGAAACAGCCACAGCGTTCCGCTGCCCAGCCGCGCCAGCGAGTCGCTGTCGAAGGTGACGATTTGTCCCTGGGTAATCAGTTGCGCAATGCCTCGTCCCGCCACCATCAGGATCAGCGTGGCGACAAAGGGCTGGATCTTCAGCAGCGCCACCAGGATACCGTTCCACAGGCCGCATAACAGGCCAGTTCCCAGCGTAGCCAGAATAATAACCGCCAGGCTGTGCCCGGACACGGTCAGCGTGGCCGCCGTCGCACCCGCGATCGCCATCACCGCCCCTACCGACAGATCGATACCGCCGGTGGCGATCACCAGTGTCATACCGATTGACAACAGAGCTACCGGTGCCGCGCGGTTTAAAATATCGATTGGGCTGCCGAACAGGCGCCCATCCTGCAGGTGAATGGCGAAAAAGTTACTGGCGACCAGGCTGTCAACAATCAGCACCAGCACCAGCGCCGCGATTTGCGGCATTCCCGCTGGTAGTTTGCGTGTAAACATGCGCGTTTTCCCCGGCACCAGAGGTGACTCAAGCATGTTGCGCCCCTCCTGCCGCTATAGCATTAACAATGGCGGCCACCGAGAGTTGTTCCAGAGGGATTTCCGCCACCTGCTGGCGATCCCTCAGGATCAGCACCCGATCCGCATACCCCACCAGTTCTTCCAGCTCCGAGGAGATCACCAGCAGCGCCAGACCGTCGGCACACAGCGATTCAATCAGCCGGATAATTTCAGCGTGCGCGCCGACGTCGATACCGCGGGTTGGCTCATCAAGGATCAAAAACTGCGGCCGGGTCACCAGCCAGCGGGACAGCAGCACTTTTTGCTGATTGCCCCCGGAGAGCAGCTCAACCGGCTGCCCGGCATCCGGCGTGCGAATGCCCATCGCCTTGATAAAACGCTCGGCGATTTGCTGCTGCTCGCGGCGTTTAATTGGTCGCAGCCAGCCGCGCTGCGCCTGTAGGGCCAGAATGATGTTTTCGCGCACCGAGGCCGCACCCACGATGCCGTCGGTTTTACGATCTTCCGGGCAAAAACCCATGCCCAGGCGCGATGCCTGAGCCGGCGTGCGGATTGTTCGCTGCTTACCCTTGATAAATGCCGTGCCGCTGTCGGCGCGCTTAATGCCAAACAGCAGCTCCGCCGTTTCTGTCCTGCCCGATCCCAGCAGCCCGGCCAGGCCAACGGCCTCGCCCGGACGCACGCTCAGGCTAAAAGGCTCGATGGTGCCCTTCTTGCCATAATCGCGGAACTCCACTACCGGCTGATTACTTTTCAGGGTGCTTCCAGCCCGCTTCAGGGCGGTTTCCAACAGCTCACGCCCCAGCATCAGCTTAATCAGCTCAATCTGCGGCAGCTCGCGCGTTTCACGCGTGGCAACGAACTGACCGTTGCGCAGTACCGTAATGCGATCGCTGACCTTATACACCTGATCCAGAAAGTGAGTGACGAAGATCAGGCTCATACCTTTAGCCTTGAGCTGATTCATCAGCGTGAACAGCATCTCGACTTCGCTGGCGTCCAGGCTGGCGGTCGGTTCGTCGAGGATCAGTACCTTTGCCGAGAGATCCACCGCGCGGCAGATAGCAATAATTTGCTGCATCGCCACCGAGTACTGCCCCAGCGGCCGGGTTACGTCCAGCTCAAAACCGTAGCTGTTTAGCAACGCCTGGGCTTTGCGCACCAGGGTTTTACGGTCAATCAGGCCAAAGCGGCGCGGTTCGCGGCCAATAAACAGATTGTCCGCCACCGACATATTCGGCAGCAGATTCACTTCCTGATAAACGGTGCCGATGCCGATAGCCTGCGCTTCAGCGGTGCTTTGTGGATTAATGGCGACCCCTTCCAGGGCAATGCTGCCGGCATCACGCTTATACACGCCGGTCAGCACCTTGATGATGGTCGATTTACCCGCGCCATTTTCCCCCAGCAGCGCCATGATTTCGCCAGGACGGATATCGAAAGAGACATTGTCCAGCGCTTTAACGCCGGGGAAGGCCTTACTGACGCCGCTAATGCTCAGCAGCGGCGGCGGAGATGTGTTCTGGGAGATCATACGGCTTCGCCTCAACCATGAAAAAAGCCGCCTGAGAACCAGGCGGCGCGGAGGTTAGTAACCCATACCTTTTTTCTTGTCTAACTGAGACTGCGCATCGGCAGGCAGATACAGCTTCGATTCAGTTTTGATGATTTTTGGCGGCAGGGTGCCGTCTTTCTTGAATTTAGCCAGCGCATCGAACGCCGGGCCAGCCATATTTGGCGTCAGCTCGACGTTGGCATTAGCGTCACCAGCCAGCATCGCTTTATAAATATCCGGCACGCCGTCGATGGAGCCGGTCAAAATATCTTTGCCTGGTTTCAGACCGGCTTCCTTAATGGCCTGGATAGCGCCGATAGCCATATCATCATTGTGGGCATAAACCATGCAGATATTTTTGCCGTTATTTTCCGCCTTAATAAAGCTTTCCATCACCTCTTTACCCTTGCTGCGGGTAAAATCGCCGGACTGGGAGCGAATGATCTTAATGCCAGGCGCGCTGGCAATCGCTTCGGCAAAGCCTTTTTTACGATCGATGGCTACGCTGGCGCCGACGGTGCCCTGTAGCTCAACCACGTTACAAGGTTTACCGGCCTGCTCTTTCACCAGCCAGTCGCCGATCAGCTTGCCTTCGTAAACGTTATCCGCCGTGACCACCGCCATATACAGCGACTTGTCCTTCACCAGAATGGCGCGGTCCAGCAGGAACACCGGGATTTTTGCATCTTTAGCTTCTTCCAGCACCGGTTCCCAGCCCGTCTGCACCACCGGAGCGATAAAGATCGCATCGACGCCCTGGGCGATAAACGAGCGCACGGCTTTGATCTGGTTCTCCTGTTTCTGCTGACCATCAGCAATTTTTAGCGTGATGCCCCGCTTCTGGGCCTCACTTTTCGCCACGCTGGTTTCCGCCGCACGCCAGCCTGATTCAGAGCCAACCTGCGAGAAACCCACCGTCATAGATTCAGCCAGCGCGGCGCCCGATAAGCTAGCGCTGATGAGGGTGGTCAAAAGTAAACGCTTCCACATGATCATTTTTCCTCTGAAGGGATTTCGTTATGTAGGGTCAAACGCCACTAAATCCTGGACTATCCCGGGGAAAACATTTTCGACAAAGCTCACAAAATACAATAATTAAAAGAGCTTACGCGATTAGCGAGATCGGCGTTACGATTACCAGATATGGATGAAACGCACGGACATGCTGACGGTCATGTTAAATAACTGTAATAAACATAAGCGCTTAACACGCGCAACAATGGAAGCGATTACAACAGCACGTCAGCTTCTGTCATCAAGGGCGAGTTTTCAGCGGCGCAGGAAATTAGTCGTTTTGTGACATATGCCACATCTAGCCAGCGCCAGCGTTTAAGCAGAGGGAATTAAGGAAATAAATGGCGTTAAAAATACTTAAAATTCTTACTCAGTATTCTGAAAATACAGGGTTTTCACCTTTTTCCCTCTGGACAGTTTCCCCGCCAGCCTTATACTTGAGTCTCTTACTTCTCACCCCTGACGGCCATCATGACAGTTCAAGATTATCTGTTGAAATTTCGTAAAGTAAGCTCACTGGAGACGCTGGAAAAGCTGTTCGATCATCTGAATTATTCTCTTACCGATACCAAAGAGATTGTTAATATGTACCGCGCCGCCGATCATCGCCGTGCTGAACTGGCTTCCGGTGGCCGTCTGTTTGATTTAGGCTGCGTACCTAAATCAGTGTGGCGCTACGTGGTGTAAATTTTCCGTTCAATATTCACCTGGCCTTCCGTATACTCCTTGGTCCCTGTCGGGCGAGACTCGTTTGGACAACAAACGGCCTGTAACCGTTGTATAAGGATCAAGAGTGGCTACTGATTCAACACCGCGCATTGCCGGACTGCTGCTGGTGCCGCTGGCCTGGTTAATTATGACCATGCTGACCAGTGCGGTGGTGGTTGCAATGTATTTAAGCGCGCTAATGACGCCGGAATTACGCAGCGCCCTGTTCACTAACACCCACTCTTTTGCGATGCAGTGGGGCATCTCTCTGCTCACCTCCCTGTTGGTCTGGGTCTACAGCATTTGGGTGACCTGGATATTTTGTAAGCGCTCCCGTCGGCTGCCTCGCCACTATATTATCTGGCTGTTGGTGACGGTGCTGCTGGCGATTAAGACTTTCGCCTTTTCGCCGGTCAGCGATGCTGCCGCCATCAGAACGCTGCTGATCGCCCTGCTGGCAGCGGCTGTATTAGTCCCCTATTTCAAGCGCTCTCAGCGGGTAAAAACCACCTTTATCGAGCCCTGAGTTCGTGTCCGCTGGCTGCCCGCGTAGCAAGACACAGCACCTGCCAGGCCTGAAGCTGAGCGGGTGCGGTCACCCTCTTCTGATCTTGCTCTGCCGACAGAGAAAACAGCGTGCGGCAAGGCTGTTCCGGCGGGATGATGGCTACCACGCTGTCGGTCAGGTTTGCCAGCAGCCAGTACTCGTGGGCATCCTGCCACAGCCGGAGGCGGACCTCGCCCGCGTCTCCCCAGCTGGCCTGATACTGGTAGCCCGCCACGCTGGCTAAAAAGTTCACCACATGCCAGGCAGGCCAGACCGCCTCAGCGGCTTGCCCGCCTGCGGCGCTCAGGCCGAGACTGCCCGAGAGTGCCGCCGGGCACCAGTGACCAATATCAGCACCCTGCAACTGTGCCAGATAGCCCACCAGCCAGCCGGCAAAAAAGATGCCGCGCTGGCGCGGATCGGCGCTGGTCATGGTCAACCGGACGTTATCCGGATTGGGATAAACATGGTCGCCATAAGGGTTGCTTTGCATACTGATCATCCCCGGACCAAGGCGATAGGGTTTAGCTTTACCGATAAACGAACGCGTGGTTTGGGTGATATAAGGCAGGGATTCCAGCGTCTGCACGACCGCCAGATCGGCGGCATCGTGCACAATCGGGCAGGTTGCATGGGTGATAAAATCCACCAGTTCAACCGGCGGCCTCTTGCGGTTCAGCTCGGTGAAATAACTCAGCATTCCTCCCCCGAGCGCCACGCCGGTAAAAATTTCCCTCGCTGCCAGGTAAATCTCGTCCAGCGGTGGACACCAGGGCCACTGGCTGCCCGGCGGCGTCGATCCTAAGTCTGGTTCAGGCGAGAGCGCCACTGACAAGGGGTGAATACCGTACTCCAGCAGCCGCTGCCAGAATGCCCGCATCGGCTGCCTGAAGTCCTGTTCAGGATCGACAGGCAGCACATACTCGATATGCAGAGGCAGCTTCACGTCAAGCGAAGCCAGCTGGCGCAAAAGCCCGGCCAGCGCCGGGAGGTCCTTTAAATCGTGCTGAGAAGGATGGCAGCGATAGAGCAGATAACCCGGCGCCAGCGCCCTCAGCTTCTCCGCACTTTGCCGATCCTTGAGGATTTCGCTGGTGACCAGGCAGCCAGTCAGCGGGACTGTCCCCGCCGGTTTCACCGCTGGCGCAGGTTGCGGGCGCGGCTCTTCGCCACTGGCGGTAAACGTCAGCTGCTGCTCAACGCTCTCCCCACCCGCGATGTTATAAGGCCAGGGCTTCTCCAGCGGGCGCGAATAGACCTTGTAGGAGCCATCGGACCAGGCGCGCTGGTCCTCCATTTCAAAGATGTCTCCCTGATAATCAGTCCGGACGCTAATGCCCCTGCGGTGCCGGTAGCTCAGCGAGGCGATCGCCTTAAAAGGCTGCCAGGGCTCGATCAGCGTCGGAAAATTGCCCTGCCGCAGCTCTCCGCTGGCGCTGGTGACCTCCACTGGCGATCCCACCACGCCATCCAGCGGATAAAGTACCGTGAACCCAGTTCGCGCCGTCTGAAAGTCTGTCTCAGCGACAAACCGGGCGGAGAGCGTCAGTCGGCCCTCCGCCGTCAGGGTGAAGGTGCTGTCAATGGTCAGATTATTGCCGTCGTCGACCCGGCAGGCTTTGCTGATTTTAATCAGGATCAGATCCTGGCTGGCGATCGCTTCACTGCTGACTATTTCTGCTTCGCAGGTTCCCCAGTTCGCATCGCGGATCACAAACGCCGCCGAACGAATCACCTCCACGCCGTCAAAACGCAGCGCCTTGAGATCGCCGTTAACCAGCGTGAAGGTCCAGCGGCCAAGGGCGAATGCGCTGCCCTTGTCCACAGGCTGGTCGGTGCCAAAAAGTTTTTCTGCGGTTGAGCGCATGGTTTTATCCCAGCTGGTTTCTGAATTCGGCGTCAATATCCTGACCCGGCCTGATGTCCTTCAGGAACAGGGTGAACCACATTCCCAGCGAGCCTACGACGGCCACGATGATCCAGGTTGCGGAGGTGCTGTGCAGCGAGGAAGCGAGCGTCCACAGCAGGCTGCCCAGCACAAAACCCAGCACCATCATTGAAGAGAGGAAGCCAATCGCCGTCCCGCGCACGTTGGTGGGAAAGCTTTCGCTCTGATAGACATAGCCAGCAGAGGCCCAGATGCCGTTAGTCACCTGGAAGATCAGGAAATAGAGCGCCACAACCAGCCAGTAACTGTCGGAAACCAGCAGCAGCAGACACAACGGCGCCACCGACATGGCGGCCATGGCGATCACTCTTTTCCGGCCAAACCGCTCGCCCAGCCAGCCGCCGATGATATAGAAGAAGAAGCCGATAAAGCCGCAATAAAGCATCAGCTCGCTGGCCTCCGTGCCGGTAAACCCTTTACGCTGCGTCAGCCACCAGGTGATATAAAAATTGCTGGCGACGTAGCTGATGCCGTAGGAGACCCAGCACACCGACATGGTGAACAGCCGCTTTCTCAGCGCCGGAGTGGCAAACAGCAGCCGCACTGGATTGACCTTCTCTTCTCCCCGCGCCTGCTTATGCTCTTCAAAGCGGTCCGATTCCTTAATAAAAATGCGCCCGATAATCACAACCGCAATCGGAATGGTGCCCAGCAGGAAAACCACCCGCCAGCCAAAGTGGCCAAACGCCATATACACCGCCGAGGCGAAAAACACGCCAAGCGGCCAGCCGCCCTGAACGATGGAGTACAGCAGTCCGCGATTTTTTGACGGCAGCTGTTCGTTAACCAGGGTGATGGAAACCGCCAGCTCGGAGTAGGCCAGCCCGGAAGCCAGCGCCCGAACCAGCACCAGCTGCCAGAAGTTATCGACAAAATAGGTGGCCCCGGTGAACAGCGCGGTGCCGCAGAGGCAAATCATCCACAGGGCTTTGCGCCCTACTTTATCCATGCTGTAGCCCACCAGCAGAGTGATAAAGAACTGCGAACCATAAACAAAGAAGCCGAGCACGCCGAGCATTTGCTCTGAAATGGCGAACTCTTTCGACATTTCAGGCAGCGCCAGCACCAGCAGATTGACGTCGTAAGAGGCCAGCGACCAGCCGACGCAGGCGATCACGATCAAGTAAACCGTATAGTATTTTTCTAATCCAGACTTCTGGTTATTCAGGGTCAGGGACATTATTGACTCCGCTGTTATTTATTCTGGTTGTCATTTTGCAGGCCTGCTAACGGCTCAGGCGGTAAGGCTTGCCATAGTGGGAGCGGTGGTACGCACCGCAAACTGCACATATGATCACTTGATTAACAAATGAAACATAACCAAAACAAGATATCCGCCTTAAAGCCACGTTACGGTGAAAGAGATCACAAAAAATTGGCCAAAAGGGGTGATAAAGGATGTTTAAATGTTATTGTGTTGTTCATATGTTCAACAGCGCGGGTGGAAGTGAACAAAATGGAAGGCTATGCTCAAAAAAGCAGCAATTTTTTAATCCTCAGTGCGCTGTGGGAATATCCCTACGGTTCGCATGTTGTGATAGCGCCGCCAATGTCCGATAATAGGCGGCTTTCATTTTCTCAGGCGTAAACATGACCGATTACTTGCTTCTTTTTATTGGCACAGTGCTGGTGAACAATTTTGTGCTGGTGAAGTTTCTCGGCCTTTGTCCCTTTATGGGCGTTTCCAAAAAACTGGAAACGGCGATCGGCATGGGTCTCGCCACCACCTTTGTTATCACCCTTGCCTCAATTTGCGCCTGGCTGGTGAACCACCTGATTTTGCTGCCGCTGGATCTGGTTTATCTGCGCACCATGGCTTATATCCTGGTGATCGCGGTGGTCGTGCAGTTCACCGAAATGGTCGTGCGTAAAACCAGCCCCGATCTCTATCGCCTGCTGGGGATTTTCCTGCCGCTGATTACCACTAACTGTGCGGTGCTCGGCGTGCCTTTGCTGAGCGTCAACCTGAATCACACTTTCCTGCAGGCGGCGCTGTTCGGCTTTAGCGGCTCGCTCGGTTTTTCTCTGGTGATGGTGCTGTTCGCCGGGATCCGCGAGCGTCTGGTGCTGGCTGAAGTCCCGGCTCCGTTTAAGGGGTCCTCTATTGCGCTGGTGACTGCCGGTCTGATGGCGCTGGCGTTTATGGGCTTCAGTGGTCTGGTGAAATTCTGATGACGGCGGTGTGGATTGCTATTGCGGTATTGAGCGTGCTGGGGCTGGTTTTTGGCGGGCTGCTGGGCTACGCCTCGCGGCGTTTTGAAGTAGAAGAAGATCCCATTGTTGAGCAGATCGATGCGATCCTGCCGCAGAGCCAGTGCGGTCAGTGCGGCTATCCGGGCTGCCGTCCCTATGCGGATGCGGTCGGCAACAACGGTGAAATGATTAACAAGTGCGCCCCCGGCGGCGAGCAGACCATGCTGAAGCTGGCCGCGCTGCTTAATGTCGATCCCCAGCCGCTGGGTGATGAAGCGGTACTGGAGCCGGAGCGCAAAGTCGCCTGGATCGACGAAGAGAACTGCATCGGCTGTACCAAATGTATTCAAGCCTGCCCGGTAGACGCCATCGTCGGCGCAACCCGTGCGATGCATACCGTACTTAGCGACGTCTGTACCGGCTGCGACCTGTGCGTTGCCCCCTGCCCGACTGACTGCATTGAGATGCGCCCGGTCGCCACCACCACGGCTAACTGGAAGTGGGATTTGCAAACTATCCCGGTCAGGATCATTCCTGTGGAACGTCATGCGTAACCTGTTTAAATTCCTGAAAAAAGACTCGCTCTGGGATTTCGAAGGGGGAATACACCCTCCCGAAATGAAAACCCAGTCCAGCGGCACACCGCTGCGTCAGCTGCCGCTCCCCGCCCGGTTTATTATTCCGATCAAGCAGCATATCGGCCATGAGGGCGAGCTGCTGGTCAGCCCCGGCGATAAAGTGCTGCGCGGCCAGCCGCTCACCTTCGGCCGCGGCCGGATGCTGCCAGTGCATGCGCCCACCTCCGGCACGGTGGAAGCGATTGGTCCGCATATGACGGCGCACCCTTCCGCGCTGGCCGAGATGTGTATTTTTATCACCCCCGACGGCGAAGACCGCTGGTGTGAACGCCATCCCGTTGCCGACTATCGCCAGCAGGATCGCAGCGAGATGATCAACCTGATTCATCAGGCGGGCGTGGCCGGGCTGGGCGGCGCAGGCTTCCCTACCGCCACCAAGCTGAAAGGCGGCCTGCGCGGCGTCAACACGCTGATTATCAACGCGGCCGAATGCGAACCCTACATTACCGCTGACGATCGCCTGATGCAGGACTGCGCTGACGAGGTGATTGAAGGCAGCCGAATCCTTGCCTGGCTGCTGCAATCGGAACGCGTGCTGATCGGCATTGAGGATAACAAGCCTGAGGCGATTGCCGCGCTGAAAAAAGCGCTGGGCGCCGCGAAGGATCTGCAGATCCGCGTGATCCCCACCAAATACCCTTCGGGTGGCGCCAAGCAGCTCACCAAAATTCTGACCGGTCTTGAGGTGCCTCACGGCGGGCGCTCGACGGATATTGGCGTGCTGATGCAGAACGTCGGTACGGCTTTCGCGGTGAAGCGCGCGATCGCAGACGGCGAGCCGCTGACCGAACGCGTGGTTACACTAACCGGTGAGTCGGTGGGTCAGCCGGGCAACGTCTGGGGACGCCTTGGCACCCCCATCAGCCATCTGCTGCACCACGCCGATTTTACCCCGGCCTCCGGACAGATGGTGGTGATGGGCGGCCCGCTGATGGGCTTCACGCTGCCGACTCTGGACGTGCCGGTAGTCAAAATCACCAACTGCATTCTGGCGCCGTCCGCCAGCGAAATGGGCGACAACGAAGAGGAGAAATCCTGCATTCGCTGTAGCGCCTGCGCCGATGCCTGCCCGGCGGCCCTGCTGCCGCAGCAGCTTTACTGGTACAGCCGCGGCGGCGATCACGATAAGGCGCGCGTGCATAATATTGCCGACTGCATTGAGTGCGGCGCCTGCGCGTACGTCTGCCCAAGCAATATTCCGCTGGTACAGTATTACCGCCAGGAGAAGGCTGAGATCCGCGCTATCGACCTGGAAGCCGAGCGAACGGCGCAGGCCAAGGCGCGCTTTGAAGCGCGCCAGGAAAGGCTGGAGCGTGAGAAGCTGGCGCGTGAAGCGCGTCATCAGCAGGCTAAGCGCCCTGCCACCGCCGGAGAGCAGAGTGAAATCGACGCGGCGCTGGCTCGCGTGAAGGCGAAAAAGCTGGCGGAGGCGCAGCAGGCCGCCGAAGCCGAAGCGGAGGGGCCAGCCCAGATCGCACAGCGCGCGGCAAGACATGCTCAGGCGCTGGCCCAGGGGGCTGAAAAACAGTCTGAGACTGAACCAGCTACCCGCCAGGCCAGCGATCCGCGCAAGGCAGCCGTGGAAGCGGCGATAGCCCGCGCGAAAGCGAAGAAGGCCGCGGCCGCTGAGGCCGAACCAGCGAAGACGGACGCGGCTGAAGCGCAGGCCGAGCCGGAAGCGCCTGTCGATCCGCGCAAGGCGGCCGTGGAAGCGGCGATAGCCCGTGCGAAAGCGAAGAAGGCCGCGCAGGCGGCTGAGGCCGAATCAGTGAAAGCGGACGCGGCTGAAGCGCAGGCCGAGCCGGAAGCGCCTGTCGATCCGCGCAAGGCGGCCGTGGAAGCGGCGATAGCCCGTGCGAAAGCGAAGAAGGCGGCGCAGGCGGCTGAGGCCGAATCAGTGAAAGCGGACGCAGCTGAAGCACAGGCCGAGCCGGAAGCGCCTGTCGATCCGCGCAAGGCGGCCGTGGAAGCGGCGATAGCCCGTGCGAAAGCGAAGAAGGCTGCGCAGGCCGCTGGGGCCGTGGCCGCACAAGCGGAAGCCGCGCCGGTCGCCACATCAGCAACGCATTCCGCAGGGGCGTCTGATTGTTCTGATGACCCTCGCAAAGCGGCAGTGGCGGCGGCCATCGCTCGCGTCAAAGCGCGTAAGGCGCAGCATTCCAGTCAAGAGGATTAAATGGCTTTTCGTATCGCTAGTTCGCCCTACACGCACAATCGCCGCAGCACCAGTACCATTATGCTACTGGTGTTGGCTGCCGCTATTCCTGGCCTCGCCGCCCAGTGCTATTTCTTCGGCTGGGGCGCCCTGATTCAGGTGCTGATTGCGGCCGTGGCAGGCATGGGCGCGGAAGCGGCCATTCTCAGACTGCGCAAAATGCCGCTGGTACAAACGCTCGGCGATAACTCGGCCCTGCTTACTGCGCTACTGCTGGGGATCAGTATTCCTCCGCTGGCGCCCTGGTGGGTGATTGTTATCGGCACGGTGTTTGCCATCGTCATCTCCAAACAACTCTATGGCGGTTTAGGCCAGAACCCGTTCAACCCGGCAATGGTCGGTTACGTGGTGCTGCTGATTTCCTTCCCGGTGCAGATGACCAGCTGGCTGCCGCCGGATAGTTTGCAGGCAGTGACGCCAGGCTTTATGGATACGCTGAGCATGATTTTTCATGGGCATACCCTGAGCGGGCAGACGATGCAGCAGCTACAGATTGGCGTGGACGGCGTGAGCCAGGCGACACCGTTAGATACCTTTAAAACCGGGCTGCGAGCCGGACACAGCGCGGATCAGCTGCTGGCCCAGCCAATTTACGGCGGCGTCATTGCAGGACTCGGCTGGCAGTGGGTCAACGTCGGCTATCTGATCGGCGGCCTGTTCCTGCTGTTTACCAACAGCATTCGCTGGCATATCCCGGTCAGCTTCCTGCTGTCGCTGGCGCTGTTTTCCAGCCTTGGCTGGTTTTTCTCGCCAGAAAGCCTGGTTTCACCGATGGTGCATCTGTTCTCCGGCGCAACCATGCTCGGTGCATTCTTTATCACTACCGATCCGGTTACCGCTTCCACCACCAATAAAGGACGCCTGCTGTACGGCGTGCTGATCGGCCTGCTGGTATGGCTGATCCGCAGCTTTGGCGGCTACCCGGACGGCGTCGCGTTTGCCGTGCTGCTGGCCAACATCACCGTGCCGCTGATTGATTACTACACGCAGCCGCGCGTTTACGGCCACAGGAAGGAGAAGTGATGCTGGATGCCATTCGCAAAAACGGCGTGACGCTGGCGCTGTTTGCCGCCGTGACCACCGGCGTCACGGCGGTCATTAACGCCGTAACCAAGCCGACCATCGAACATCAGACGGCGTTGCAGCAAAAAATCCAGCTGGATCAGGTGGTTCCGCCCGAACTGTACAATAACCACATCCAGCAGGAATGCTACCTGGTCAGCGACCCGATGCTCGGCAGCGGCCCGCAGCACCTCTATCTGGCGCGTAAGGATAATAATCCGGTCGCGGCAGCGGTTGAGGCTACGGCCCCGGACGGCTATTCTGGGGCTATCAAAATGATCGTCGGCGCGGATTTCTCCGGCAAAGTGCTGGGCGTTCGCGTGGTGGAGCATCATGAAACGCCGGGCCTTGGCGATAAAATTGAGCTACGCATTTCGGACTGGATTAACAGCTTTAACGGCGTACGGCTGAAAGGCAAAGACGACGCGCAGTTTGCGGTGAAGAAAGACGGCGGCAACTTTGACCAGTTCACCGGCGCGACCATTACGCCAAGAGCGGTAGTGAATGCCTCAAAACGCGCCACGCTGTATATTGAAACGTTGCCGGGGCAGCTAGCCTCGCTGTCACCCTGTGGAGACTCCAATGAGTGAAGCAAAAGACCTGCTGATCGGCGGCCTGTGGAAACACAACTCCGCGCTGGTTCAGCTGCTGGGACTCTGTCCGCTGCTGGCGGTAACCTCTACCGCCACTAACGCCCTCGGCCTTGGGCTGGCGACGACGCTGGTGCTGACCTGTACCAACAGCGCAATTTCCGCCTCCCGGCGCTGGGCCCCTGCCGATATCCGCATCCCGATTTACGTGATGATCATTGCCGCAGTGGTAAGCTGCGTGCAAATGTTGATCAACGCCTACGCCTACGGGCTGTATCAGTCGTTAGGGATTTTTATTCCGCTGATCGTCACCAACTGCATCGTGGTGGGACGCGCTGAGGCCGTCGCCTCAAAAAGTAGCGTGCCGCTCTCGGCGCTGGATGGATTTGCGATTGGCATAGGTGCCACCAGCGTGATGGTGCTGCTCGGATCGCTGCGCGAAATTATCGGCAACGGCACCATCTTCAACGGCGCCGATCAGCTGTTGGGGCCATGGGCAAAAGTGCTGCGCATTCAGGTCGTGCATTTTGACTCGCCGATGCTGCTGGCGATGCTGCCTCCTGGCGCGTTTATCGGCCTGGGAATGCTGCTGGCGGCCAAATACCTTATTGATAACAAAATGAAGGCTCGTGCGGCCCTCAAAGCCGAACAGCAAGCGAAAACCCTGCCGGAAGGAAAAGCGAGTGCGCTGTGAATAAGGATAAACGTCAGCAAATTTTAGTCCGGCTGCGGGATAACGATCCGCATCCCACCACGGAACTGGTTTTTACCTCCCCTTTTGAGCTGCTGATCGCCGTCCTGCTCTCCGCGCAGGCAACCGACGTCAGCGTCAACAAAGCCACCGCCAGGCTTTATCCCGTCGCCAACACGCCAGCGGCGATGCTGGCGCTGGGCGTTGACGGCGTAAAAGAGTACATCAAGACCATCGGCCTGTTTAACACCAAGGCGGAAAACGTGATTAAAACCTGCCGCATTTTGCTGGAGCAGCATCAGGGGGAAGTACCGGAAGATCGTGCGGCGCTTGAAGCGCTGCCCGGCGTTGGCCGCAAAACCGCCAACGTGGTGCTGAACACAGCCTTTGGCTGGCCAACGATTGCTGTCGACACTCACATTTTCCGCGTCTGTAACCGCACTAACTTTGCGCCGGGAAAGAATGTCGAGCAGGTGGAAGAAAAGCTGCTAAAGGTGGTACCCAAAGAATTTAAGGTCGACTGCCACCACTGGCTTATTCTGCACGGCCGCTATACCTGCGTAGCGCGCAAACCCCGCTGCGGTGCCTGTCTGATCGAAGATCTGTGTGAGTATACGGCTAAAATGGACATTTAATTCTTATTCAGATCCCTGCCCGCCCTGGGTGAACATTCGCCCGCGTCGTCAAAGAATAAGGCTGGTTTCCCAGCCTTATTCACCTCAGTTATTTACCGGGATCACCGCGCCTTTATACTTGTTGCGGATCCAGTCCTGAATCTGCTTCGAGTGCAGAACCTTTACCAACGCGACAATGTCCGGTTTTTTCTCGTCGCCACGATGGACGGTGATGATATTGGCGTACGGGTTATTCTCGCCGCTTTCCACCGCAATCGGATCTTTCACCGGGTTCAGGCCAGCATCGATAGCGTAGTTAGCGTTGATCACTACCGCATCGCCTTCGTCGTTATTGTACATCTGCGGCAGCAGCGCGCCTTCAACATTGGCGAGGAATTGCAGATGCTTCGGGTTAGAGACGACATCGCTGATGCGCGCATCGACTTTACTCACGCCTGGCTTAAGCTTAATCACGCCCTCTTTTTCGAAGATAGAGAGGATACGCCCTTCTTCCGCCACCGCGTCACGCATGATCACTTTACCGTTTTGCGGCAGATCCTTCAGCGATTTATATTTCTTAGAATAAATCCCGATCGGCTCGATGTGGATCGCTCCGGCGCTAACGAAATCATAAGATTTGTCACCGTCATGATCTTTCAGCACGCTGTTCAGGTAAGGCACATGCTGGAAGTAGTTGGCGTCAATATCACGGCTGGCCAGCGCGGTATTCGGCAGGATGTAGTCCTGGAAAGGTTTGATTTCCAGATCGATGCCCTGCTTTGCCAGAATCGGCTTAGCCTGCTCAAGAATTTCCGCATGGGGGACATTAGAGGCGCCGACGGTCAGCGTATCTGCCCATGCGCTCAGACTCAGCGCCCCCAGAGTGGCTGCAGCCAGCAGCGTCAGTGTTTTTTTCATGGTTAAATCCCTCAAAAGTTAACGTTTATCGAGCCGTGTAGTAATGACATCACCCAGTAACTGGATGATAAAAACGATCAGCAGAATGGTTAAGGTCGCCACCAGCGTCACGTCGCCGTGGTTGCGCTGGAAGCCTTCCAGGTAGGCCAGGTTGCCAAGGCCACCCGCGCCGATGACCCCAGCCATCGCGCTGTAGCTGACCAGCGCGATCAGCGTCACCGTAATGCCGGAAACCAGCGCCGGGGAAGATTCCGGCAGCAGGACGCGGAAGATCAGCGTGCTCAGACGCGCGCCCATCGATCGCGACGCCTCGATCACCCCCTTATCAACTTCACGCAGGCCAATTTCCACCAGCCTTGCGTAAAAGGGCGCCGCGCCAACGATCAGCGCAGGCAGCGCCGCATTGGCGCCGAGAATGGTGCCAATTAGCGTTTTGGTGAACGGGATCAGCAACACAATCAGGATGATGAACGGAATAGAGCGAAACACGTTCACCAGTATGGAAATCACCGAGTACAGCGTGCGATTCTGGTACAGTCCGCCGCGGGCGGTCAGGAACAGCACCAGGCCCAGCACAATGCCCAGTACGAAGGTCGCCACGCCGGCCAGCGCGGTCATATACAGCGTTTCAGCGGTGGCGGCCCACAGCTGGTCCAGCTTCAGATGAGGGAAAAATGTCTCAGTCATGGGTTACCACCTCAGTCGTGATGCCATAGCCGTGCAGGTCGTTCAGAATGTTGTCCAGTTGGGCAGCGTTGGCGGCCACCTGTAGCCAGAGTTCGCCAAAGATGCCGTTGGCGGTCTGGGTCATTTTTCCGTGCAAGATGTTAAACGGCAGCGTGTATTTCAGCGTCAGCTCGCCAACGACTGGCTGCCCGGTATTCTGTCCAACAAAAGTCAGCTTCAGTACCGTCCCGGCTTGCTGGTTGATCAGCTCCTTATTAAAAGGGGCTTCCACGCGGCTGTATTCCATGGTTTGTTTGACAAACTGGCGGGTAATCGGCTGCTGCGGATGGGTAAAGACCGACAGCACCTCGCCCTCTTCAACAATTTTTCCGTCCTCCATCACCGCCACGCGATGACAGATTTTGCGCACCACCTGCATCTCATGGGTGATCAGCACAATAGTCAGCTTCAGCTTGTGGTTGATATCCAGCAGCAGATCGAGGATCGCATCGGTGGTTTGCGGGTCCAGCGCGGACGTCGCCTCATCGCATAGCAGCACTTCCGGGTTGTTAGCCAGCGCACGGGCAATCCCCACGCGCTGCTTCTGACCGCCGCTAAGCTGCGACGGCCAGGCATTCTCTTTGCCATTCAGCCCAACGAGCGCAATCAACTCCTTCACTCTGGCCGCGATCGCCGCTTTCGGCGCCCCGGCGATTTGCAGTGAAAAGGCAATATTTTCGCTGACGGTACGCGACCACAGCAGGTTGAAGTGCTGGAAAACCATGCTGATTTTCAGCCTTGCCTTACGCAGCGCCTCGCCTTTCGCCTGGGCAATATCCTGTCCGGCCAGGGTCACGCTGCCCGAGGTGGGCTTTTCCAGCCCGTTAAGCAGGCGGATCAGGGTACTTTTCCCCGCCCCGCTGTAGCCGATAATGCCGTAAATCTGCCCCTGCCCGACCTGGAGACTGACGTCATCCACGGCGGTGACCAGGCCGCTGCTGGCCTGAAAAGTTTTGCATACGTTTTTCAGAACGATCATAAAGCTGTCTACCCATGTTCAGCTGTGTCGCTGATTAAATGAACTGATTATTTTTAAGACATTATTGGAAATTCTTATAACGAGGCGATAGTAGGGAGACGGCAATAAAGAAGAAAAGATTTTAAAGGCATGACTTATAGCTAATCAGTCTTTAAACGTGGTCCGGTTTGTTTAGCTAAATTGCGGATATTCTTAGCAATTAAAGGACTTTGCGCCCGCCTGCGCGGTTGCTATAAGGTCTTAATTTATCCGGGAAAGACCTGAATGCCACAGACTATGCACCTTGCTGCCTTTATGAATGCCGGGCCAATGGGCACTTCCGGCTGGCGGCACCCTGATGCCGATCCGGCATTTTTATCCCCCAGTTACTATCGCCACGTTGCCCGCCTGCTGGAGTCGGCCTGTTTCGATCTGGCTTTTATCCCCGACGCGCTGGCTGTTCCCCGCTCTTTAGGCGGCTCTTTCCGTCCTGCCGTTGAGTGGGGGTCCGGCACGCCGCGTCTGGACCCGATGGGGGTTCTTGGGGTTATGGCTGGCGTGACGGAGCATCTTGGTCTGGCCGCTACCCTTTCCACCGGTTACCACGAGCCGTGGCATCTGGCCCGCACGCTGGCCACGTTCGATCACCTCAGCGAAGGCCGGGCGGGCTGGAATATCGTGACCTCCTTCCAGGACGCCGAAGCGCAGAATTTTGGTTCTCCACGTTTACCCCCGCGCGAAGCACGCTATGCCCGTGCCGAAGAAGTGTTGCAGGCAACCGCGCAGCTGTGGGACAGCTGGCAGGACGACGCGCTGATTCAGGATCGGACCAGCGGCATCTTTGGCGATGCGGATAAAGTCCGCGCGGTGAATTACAGCGGCCAGCACGTCTCAACCCAGGGTCCGCTGAGCGTCCCGCGTTCCCCACAGGGCTACCCTTTGCTGATCCAGGCTGGCGCTTCGCCCTCCGGACGTGATTTTGCGGCCCGCTGGGCGGACGTGATTTTTTGCAGTCACGCGTCGCTGGCCTCCGCCATCGATTTCTATCGCGATATCAAGCAGCGCGTGGCCCGCCATGGCCGCGACCCGGCCCAGGTCCGAATCCTGCCTGCTGCCACGGTGGTGGTGGCGGAAACCGATGCTGAAGCCCAGGCGAAGCACCGCGCTTTCGCTGAGCTGGTACACCCTCTGGCGGGGTTATCGCGCCTGGCCTATCACGTTAACGTCGATTTGACGCAGTACGATCTTGACGCCCCGCTGCCCGACCTCGAAGAGGTTGGCGTGCAGGGCCATTATGAGGAGGTGCTGGAGTTCGCCCGCCGGGAAAACCTGAGTATCCGTGAGACAGGCCGCTGGTACGGCGCGCGCACCGAAGGCGATATGGTCGGTTCGCCGCAGACTATCGCCGATAATATGGCGCTGTGGCTGGAAAAAGGCGCCGCCGATGGTTTTATGATCCAGGCCACCCACCTGCCCGGCGCTTTCGAAGAGTTTATCCAACTGGTGGTGCCGGAGTTGCAGCGCCGCGGCCTGCATAAAACGGAATATCACGGCACGACAGCGCGAGAGCATTTCGGCCTGGCAAGGCCCGGGCGGGATGCCTGGCGTCAGCGTGCCGACCTGCGGGGGAAACAGTAATGGCCGAAGCTCTGCCGCTGCCCGACTCACCGCTGGTCGAAGCCGACTGGCTGGAGGAGCATCTTACCAGGGTCATCGTCCTCGACTGTTCGATAGCACGGCAGCAAACGCCGCAGGGCCAGACGCGCTATGTCAGCGGACTGGCGCTGTTTGTTCAGCAGCACATTCCCTCGGCGCGCTTTGCCGATCTGACCGGCGCATTTTCCCATGCGTCCGGCGCGTTTCCTTTTACCTGCCCAACCGCAGAAGCGCTCTCCGCCGCCTTGCAGGCTGCTGGCGTAAACCGGCGCGATACCATCGTGGTCTATGACCAGCTGAACGGTGCATGGGCGGCACGGCTCTGGTATCTGCTGACGGGGGTCTTTGATTTCCCAGCCGTTCGCTGCCTGAACGGGGGCCTGAACGCCTGGCAATCAGCCGGTGGCGTGCTGGCTTCGGGGACATCGGCGGAAATAGCGCCAGGCGATGCGCAGGTCGCGCTGGTAAACAGTCACGCGCTGTTAAGCACCGCGCAGGTTGTCGCCCTGGCTAAGCGTGCGCCCGACCGCCAGCGGCCGCTGCTTTGTGCGCTGCGTGAGACGCAGTACCGCGGCGAAGAAGGCTCCGATTCCCGGAGCGGCCATATTCCGGGCAGCTTCAGTCTGCCTTACCCTGCGTTGCTCGACGGCACAGGCCGCATCGATCCAGATCGCGTGGAATCCGCTTTTCAGATGTTGGAGCTGACCGCTGACAGTGAGCCGGTGTTGTACTGCGGCGGCGGCATCAACGCTGCGGGACTGGCTCTGGCGCTGGTCGCCGCCGGTTTCCCTGCAAAACAACTGACTTTATATGACGACTCCCTCAACGGCTGGCTGCACGATCCTTCACTGCCCACGCTTCGCGGGGGCACGCCCGGCCGCTGGCCCACCGGGCTTAACTGACGTAGCAATTCTGGAAAAAACATGAAAACACTGAGCTGGAATGACCCGATTGTGCGCGACGAGCTGCGTCGTCTGAAACGCCTTAAGCCTTTCTGCTATGGCCTGACGAACTATATTGCGGCGAATCTGTCCGCCAATGTGCTGCTGGCGGTGGGCGCCGGACCGGCAATTGGCGCAGCGCTCGACTGGCAGCGCGCGTTCAGCAGCCATGCCCATGCGGTATGGATTAATGCCGCCTGCCTGATGTCTAACTCTCCTGCTGAGGTCGCGGAAGCCGCGATTGGCGCACGGGGCGCAGGCGTTCCCTGGGTGCTGGACCCGGTCGCCGTCGGTGCGGGGGCAGTTGAATATGATACGGCGATCCGTCACCTGCTCGACCACAAACCCACCGCGATCCGCGGCAATGCCTCCGAGCTGGTTGCGCTGGCTGGCGGTGAAGGCGGAGCGCAGGGCGTGGAAACCACGCTGGGGGCGGAACAAGCCCTGCCGGTCATCCAGCAGGAGGCGCTAAAGTACCAGACGGTGATCGCCGTCAGTGGCCCGATCGATTACATCACCGACGGACATAACACGCTCAGCGTGGAGGGCGGAGATGCCCGCCTGACGCAGGTAACGGGCGCGGGCTGTAGCCTGGGCGCTCTCAGCGCGGCATTCCTCGCTGGAAGCGCCAACCCGCTCTATTCCGTAGCCGCCGCACATGCTGTTTATGCCGAAGCGGCGCAGCGAGCTGGCGGAGCTAAAGGCACCGGAAGCTTCGCCGTTCAGTTCCTCGACCAGCTTTCACTGCTGGACCCGGACGAACCGTCAGCGTAGCTATCAATTGGCTTCAGCTTCGGCTTTCTCGCGTTTAAGTTGATAATAGTCGGCGGTTGAAACGGCAAGCGGCGCTTTGCCACGAATCCGATCGGCCATTTTCTCGGCGATCATTACCGTCGGCGCATTCAGGTTCCCCGTGGTGATCTGCGGCATAATGGAAGCATCCACCACGCGCAGGTTCTGCATACCGTGAACGCGCCCTTCTGCGTCGACCACCGCCATCTCGTCATTGCCCATCGCGCAGCTGCCGCAGGGATGATAGGCGGTTTCGGCGTGCTCACGGATAAAGGCATCGATATTGGCATCGCTCTGCACCTGCGCTCCCGGCTGGATCTCTTCGCCGCAGTACTCTGCCAGCGCAGGCTGGCGCATGATCTCTCGCGTCAGGCGTACGGCATTGCGGAACTCTTCCCAGTCACGCGGTTCCGACATGTAGTTAAAGAAGATCGACGGCGCGGCATAAGGATGCTTTGAGGTCAGCTTCACGCGGCCACGGCTCATTGAGCGCATCGGCCCAACGTGGGCCTGGAAACCGTGCTCCTTCACCGGGCTGCTGCCGTTGTAGTTAATGGCCACCGGCAGAAAGTGGTACTGTAAATCAGGCCAGTCAGGCTGATCATCGCTGCGGATAAAGCCGCCTGCTTCAAACTGATTGCTGGCGCCAATGCCGGTACCGTTAAACAACCACTCGGCTCCGATAGCGGGCTGATTCCACCACTGTAGCGAAGGATAAAGGCTCACCGGCTTCTTACAGCGGAACTGCATATAAACTTCCAGGTGATCCTGCAAGTTGCGGCCTACGCCCGGCAGCGCGTGAACCACCTCAATATCCAGCTCGCGCAGCCACTCTTCCGGGCCAACGCCGGAGCGCTGGAGGATTTGCGGCGAGCCGATAGCGCCAGCGCAGAGCAACACTTCGCGCGTGGCTTCCGCCTGCTGCTGCTGGCCGTTACGCAGCCAGCAGACGCCGGTGGCGGTTTTGCCGTTGAACAGAATGCGGTCGGTCTGGGCATGGGTCACAATGGTCAGGTTTGAGCGCTGCTTTGCCACGTCCAGATAGCCTCTGGCGGTGCTGGAGCGGCGCCCCTGCGCGGTAACGGTGCGATCCATCGGGCCAAAGCCGTCCTGACGGTAGCCGTTCAGATCGTCGGTTTCATGGTGCCCCGCCTGAGTTGCCGCATCAATAAAGGCGCGGAACAGCGGATTGTTGCCCGCTTTTGGCGTGGTAACGCTGAGATAGCCATCGCCGCCGTGATAATCATTCTCGCCAATATCACGCTTCTCGGCCTTGCGGAAATAGGGCAGGCAGTGCAGATAAGACCAGTTTTCCAGCCCTTTTCTGCTGGCCCAGTTATCGTAATCCATCGCGTTGCCGCGGATGTAGCACATGCCGTTGATCAGCGACGAGCCGCCCAGCCCTTTGCCGCGTCCGCACTCCATGCGGCGGTTATTCATTTTCGGCTCAGGATCGGTTTCAAACGCCCAGTTATAGCGCTTTCCCTGCAGCGGATAAGCCAAAGCGGCTGGCATTTGGGTACGGAAGTCCCAGCGGTGATCTTTACCGCCTGCCTCCAGTAAAAGTACCGATACGTCAGCATCCTCAGTCAGTCGCGTGGCCAGTACGTTGCCCGCTGAACCCGCGCCAATAATGATGTAATCAAATTTCTGCATTAAACCTCCAGACAGCCGCGGCGAGGAAGCCGCGGCAAAAATATCAGACTGCTTAGAAAGCGTTGTTGCCGATCAGAACGCGGAGGGATAGTCACCCATCTCGATCAGGATCGACTTGGTTCGCGTGTAGTGATGCAGCGTCTCCAGTCCGTTCTCGCGACCCACGCCGGACTGCTTGTAGCCGCCAACCGGCATCGGCGCCGGTGATTCGCCCCAGCTGTTTACCCAGCAGATCCCTGCTTCCAGCTGATGGATCACCCGATGTGCGCGATTCAGCGACGTCGTGAACACGCCAGCAGCCAGCCCATACTCGGTGTTGTTGGCACGGTCGATCGCTTCCTGCTCATCATCAAAGGCCAGCACGCTCATCACCGGGCCAAAAATCTCTTCCTGCACGATCCGCATCTCGTCGCGACAGTCGGTAAAAACGGTAGGCTCAACGTAGCAGCCGCTGGCAAAAGTGCCCTCAGTCATCCGCGAACCGCCGGTCAGCAGACGAGCGCCCTCTTCCTTACCAATATTCAGGTACGCGACCACTTTCTGGCAGTGTTCTTCGCTGACCAGCGGGCCGAAGTTAACCTGCGGGTCCTGCGGGTCACCACAGCGAATCCCGGCCATTTTTTCCAGCAGACGCTTTTCAAACGCCGGAAGCAGCGAACGATGAACAAACACCCGGGTGCCGTTGGTGCAAACCTGACCGCTGCTGTAGAAGTTCGCCATCATCGCGCCGTCCACCGCGCGTTCCAGCTCGGCATCTTCAAAAACGATCAGCGGCGATTTGCCGCCCAGCTCCATGGTGACGGACTTGAGATTAGCCAGCGCGGCATCAGCCATCACCCGCTTGCCGGTATTAACCTCGCCGGTAAAGGAAACCTTGGCAATCTGCGGATGCTGGCTCAGCCCCTGACCCACGGCACCCGCGCCCTGCACAACGTTGAATACGCCGTCCGGCAGGCCGGCCTCGGTGAAGATTTTCGCCAGCTCCAGCACGCTTAGCGGCGTCACTTCGCTTGGCTTGAAGATCATCGCGTTGCCGGTAGCCAGCGCCGGCGCGCTTTTCCACAGGGCAATCTGAATCGGGTAATTCCACGCGCCGATCCCGGCACAGACGCCGAGCGGTTCGCGTCGGGTGTAGACCAGCGCGCTCTCCCGCAGAGGGATAGATTCACCCTCGACGGCCACGGCCAGCCCGGCGTAATACTCCAGCACGTCGGCACCGGTAACGATGTCCACGGCGGCAGTTTCAGAAATAGGCTTGCCGGTATCCGCCGTTTCCAGCTCGGCCAGCGGCTGATTACGCTCACGCAGCAGGGCCACGGCCTTTAGCAGCACGCGGCTACGTTCCACCGGCGTATAGCCGCGCCAGATGCGCTGACCAGCTTGCGCTGAAGCTACGGCACGATCGATATCCTGCACGCTGGCAGCGGTGATCTCGGCCAGCACTTCGCCATTGGCGGGGTTGATGGTAGTGAATGTTTCGCCATGCCCGTGCTCTTCACGGCCATTGATATAAAGTCCACGGCGTTGCAACTCTGCCATGCATCCTCCTTTGGGGTTAGTGCACCGCGCCCGAAAGCCACAGTGCGAGATTCTGGTAGCAAAGCGTCCGGGCACTCTCCAGCCCTTCAGCCATCGGCTGCGGCGCTAAGGTCATACGCAGCCACAGACCGTCAATCAGCGCCGCCAGGCTGGCGCCCGCATCGCGGGCCTGCTGTTCAGGCAACACCCTGGCAAACTGTACCGCCAGGTTAGAATAGAGACGACGGTCGTTAATCCGCTGCAACCGTTGCAGGTCAGGCTGATGCAGGCTGTTGGTCCAGAAAGCCAGCCAGGTCTTCAGTACCGGTCCGGCAATCTGCGAGACGTCAAAATTGCCGTCAATAATGGCGCGAATCTGCGACTCGGGGCGGTCATCAGTCTGCTTACGATGATGCTCGACGGCCTGATATAAGTCGGAAAGGATCTGCCGCATACAGGCATCCAGCAAACCATTCTTGTCGCCGAAATAGTGGCTGACAATGCCCGTCGAGACGCCTGCCTCTCTGGCAATCAGCACCAGGCTGGCGTCGGCCAGCCCTACCCGATCGATAACCGTCAGGGTGGCGCGAATCAGCTGCGCCTGACGGATGGCTTTCATTCCTACTTTTGGCATGGTGCTTCATCGGTTTCAGCTATTGAATGAGAATGATTATAGCTATTTTATATTGAACGTTCAATCAATATAGAATTCAGCGCTGCACTTGCCGGTGACAATTGCCAGCCCGATCAGGGGAGATTTCGCTGATAAAACGCTGAAAATAAAAAAAGAACGCCAGTGAGGAGTCTGGAGAGCAGTGAATTGATGAAAAGATATTTTTCAACTATTAATATGTCGACTTAAAGTGATCCATGTCACATTTATCCGTCCAGCTTCGGTTAAAATCACCACCACTGAGCAAAATATCGCAGCTACCGCTAATTTAAAATGAGACAATAGTCATAAATAGTAGTCATTAACATTTCTGCGATATATCAATCCATAAAATCATCACCAGCCAGTCGCTCTGCCATTTGCTTAAACTTACGCCTTATTTAAGTTGTTTATTCCATTATAAAAACACCAATCAGTACATTCTGCCGTTTAATACCTATTAACTTCTTATTAACACCTTTTATAGCCAGGAAGGCGATATATGAAAAAACGCTTGCCTGATGCAGCTCGATCGGCGAAATTAACCGCCGCTTTTTCTATCTTATAACCATGCGGCGAATGCCCACCTTGTATAACGACGACTTATTTTCTATGTCGAATCAGGATACGAAATTCAGAGGTACCAGTGTCAACTGCAAACAAACATCCTGAGGTGAACAGCCTCAATGCATTCAAGCAACCTAAATCGTTCTATCTGATTTTCTCGGTCGAACTTTGGGAGCGCTTTGGTTACTACGGCCTGCAAGGCATTATGGCGGTCTATCTGGTGAAACAGCTGGGCATGTCGGAAGCCAGCTCGATCACCCTGTTCGCCTCATTCAGCGCGCTGGTTTACGGGCTGGTTGCCGTCGGCGGCTGGCTGGGCGATAAAGTACTCGGCACCAAGCGCGTTATCGTGCTGGGTACGCTGGTGCTGGCGCTGGGCTATGCGCTGGTCGCCTGGTCCGGCCACGATGTGAACCTGGTGTATATCGGCATGGCGACCATTGCCGTCGGTAACGGCCTGTTTAAGGCTAATCCCTCCTCGCTGCTGTCAACCTGCTATGAGAAAGGTGACCCGCGTCTTGATGGCGCCTTTACCATGTACTACATGGCGATCAACATCGGCTCCTTCTTCTCCATGCTGGCTACCCCGTGGCTGGCGGCGAAATTTGGCTGGAGCGTGGCGTTTTCCCTGTCGTTCGTCGGCATGCTGATCACCCTGGTGAACTTCATGCTGTTCCGCAAGTGGGTGAAAAATCACGGTTCGAAGCCTGACTTCCAGCCCCTGCACCTGGGCAAACTGCTGGCTACGCTGGTTGGCGTGGCGATACTGGTGGCGCTGGCAACCTGGCTGCTGCATAACCAGGGCATTGCCCGGCTGGTGCTGGCGGTGATTGCGGCAGGCATCGTGGTGATCTTCGCCCGGGAAGCCTTTGCGATGAAAGGTGCGGCACGCCGCAAAATGATCGTGGCCTTCCTGCTGATGGTGGAAGCGGTAGTGTTCTTCGTCCTCTATATGCAGATGCCGACGTCGCTGAACTTCTTCGCCATCCGTAACGTGGAACACAGCATTCTGGGGATCGCCTTTGAGCCCGAGCAGTACCAGGCGCTCAACCCGTTCTGGATCATGATTTTCAGTCCGATTCTGGCGGCGGTGTACAACAAGATGGGTGACCGTCTGCCGATGCCGCACAAGTTCGCGCTGGGGATGATCCTCTGCTCCGCCGCGTTCCTCGTGCTGCCGCTGGGCGCGAAGTTTGCTAACCAGATGGGCATCGTTTCGGTAAACTGGCTGATCCTGAGCTACGCGCTGCAAAGCATAGGTGAGCTGATGATCTCCGGGCTGGGCCTGGCCATGGTGGCGCAGCTGGTTCCACAGCGCCTGATGGGCTTTATCATGGGCTCGTGGTTCCTGACCACCGCTGGCGCGGCGATGATTGCCGGTAAGGTAGCCAACCTGATGGCCGTACCCGATGACATCACCGATCCGCTGCAATCTCTGCACGTCTACGGCGACGTATTCCTGCAAATTGGCATGGCAACCGGCGTGATTGCGATTCTGATGCTGCTGACGGCGCCAAAGCTGAACCGTATGACCCAGGACGAACAGCCTGAGCTGAAAGAAGCGAAAGCCTGACGGCTGGCGGAGAGAGCGAATCAGGGCGGCCATGGTGCCGCCCTTTTTACTGCCTGCCAGCGGTAAGTGAGCTGTCGGCAAACTCAACCTTCAGCCCGGCGGGCGGAAAAAGCTGCCTGAGGCGCGTAACCCTGTCGATATCAACCTGCCAGTACCGCTCGGTAAGCCCCTCCTCTACTGGCTGCCAGTCAATTTCCGCACGCCCCTGAATATGCAGCGCCGCCCCCTGATGAAAATCCAGCAGCAGCAGCGCGCAGCGCGGTTCAAGCAGCAGATTACCCAGCGTATTCATATAGCGATTGCCGCGATAGTCCGGGATATGCAACTTTCCCTGCCGCAGCTCAATAAATCCCGGCAGGCCGCCGCGATGAGAGATATCAACGCCGCCCGCGCCAGCCTGGCGCGAGGCATGGCTGGCAACAAAAAAGGTGTCCGTGGCCGCGATCAGGTAACGTGCATCGGCGTCCAGTCCCGTCAGCGGTTCAACCTCCACCGCCGCCTTCCACGGATTCACCGCTGGCAAATCGCGCCGCTGAATGTACTGCGGACAGTTACCGAAGCTTTCCACCACCCGAATACTGATGCTCTCCTCGTTGACGGCAGCGACCACGCCATTGACCCGGTTACGCCTTCTGTTGGAAAAATCGATCCCCAATCCACCCACAGCCACGCCTCGCTGCAACAGAGGTAACAGCGGCGCGGCGCTGACCGCGGCTAGCGAGATCTCCAGCAGATTCCCGTCCACGCAATGCAGTAAGCCGGGCGGTCCCTGCAACATCATGGCCACGGGAAAACCGGCGTCATCCACCGCCGAAAGATAGAACGTATTCAGACCGGCGAAGAACTCGCGGTGCTGCGTCGGCATAGCGTCATACACGGCAGCCCTGACCTCGCCGTAACCCGCTTTTTGCTGCGCCAGCAGCTCGCCGGGATGAAACATGATTAACCGATCTCTGGCAGCGGCAGCGGAGGGAGAGCCACAAAGCCGGGCAGCGACTCGACGCTGGCTACCCAGCGCTGAATGGCCGGATAAGGAGTAAGCGAGATTCCCCCTTCCGGTGCGCGGGCGACGTAGGCATAACATGCCAGATCGGCCAGCGTCGCCTCTCCGCCTACCAGCCAGCGTCGATCGTGGAGATGCTGTTCCATCTGCGGCAGGAATTTCGCCGCCACCAGCAGCGCCGAGTCGTAGTTCTCCGGCGCGGAAAACTGCTTAACCATCCGTGCCGATGCCACTCCGTAACGGATCTCGCCGGCCGCCTTCGCCAGCCACTGGTGTACCTGAACCTCCAGCGCCAGATCCTTTGGCAGCCACTGGCTGTCCGGCGCGTAGCGCTTCACCAGCCACAGCAGGATCGCGTTGCTGTCGACAATCGTGGTACTGCCGTCAATCAGCGCCGGAACCTGACCAAGCGGATTAATCGCCAGGAATTGCCTGGCTTTACGTTCATCGCTCCCCGCCTCGCGTTCTTCAAAAGGCAAATTCAGCATGTTGAGCAGAAGTTTTACCCGGTGACCGTGACCAGACAGCGGAGTGTTGTATAGCGTGAGTGTGCTCATGTTTTTCTCCTTTACGTTTCCCCCGAGCTTACTCTTGCACTAAACGGCGCAAAACCTGCATTATGGCAATTCATAATTTCACCTACCGGAATAATGATGGACAAACTGGATGAGCTTGAGGTGTTTGTGGCCGTCGTGCAGCAGGGCAGCCTGGCCTCTGCCGCCCGTCGGCTACGCCGCTCGCCGCCGGCGATTACCCGCTCGCTGGCGTCGCTGGAGACCCGCTTCGCCGCCAGCCTGATTGAGCGGACGACGCGCCAGCTTTCGCCTACCCCGGCCGGACTGCTGCTGTTTGAGCGGGCTAAAGCGCTGCTCGGTGATTACCAGCAGGCGCTCCAGGACTCGAAGCGCACCCAGCTCACCGGGCTGCTGCGCGTCACCGCGCCGGTGCAGTTTGGCCGCAAGCACATTGCGCCGTTGGTGATGGCGTTTCTCGATCGCTATCCCGATATTCAGATTGAGCTGCTGCTCAACGACAGCTATCAGGATCTGATCGAGTCAGGGTTGGATATGGCGGTGCGCATTGGCCAGCTTCGCGACTCTTCGCTGGTTGCCGTTGAGGTGGGTAGCGTGCAGCGACTGCTACTAGCCAGCCCTGACTATCTGGCAAAGGCAGGGACGCCTGCGACGCCTGCCGACTTAGCCAGCCATAATCTGATCGCCGGGACCTCAGTCAGCTCGACGCGGGAGTGGCGCTTTGGCCAGGGGGAGAACCAGGAGCGGGTGCGCATTCAGCCCGTGATGATGGTTAATGAAGTGGAGACGCAGCTGATAGCCGCTCGGGCTGGCAGAGGGATCACGCGGCTGCTTTCCTACCAGGCCAGTGAGGATTTGCAGCAGGGCAAGCTGGTTGAAATCCTGGCCGTCCACCGCCCTGCGGCGCAGCCCGTGCAGCTGGTTACGCAGAACCTGAAATATATGCCTGCCAGAGTCCGGGCATTCTGGGACGTTGCGCGCGAAGCGCTTCCCACCCTGAACTGCTTCCGGCCGGAAAGCTTGATGCCGGTTAAAAAACAAACGAATAGTGCGGGCTAGTGAGTCTCCCCGCGCTGACTTTTTAGCCCGTGGGCAGTAAGCTGAAGCTATCTTTCGCCACCGAGCAAAAGGAGCACGCATGAAACTGTATTTCAAACCGGGAGCCTGTTCGCTCTCCCCGCATATCGTTTTGCTGGAGTCCGGTCTCGATTTCACCCTGGTGCGGGTCGATTTGCAGAGCAAGAAAACCGAGCAGCAGGAGGACTATCTGTCGATCAATTCGAAAGGCCAGGTGCCTGCGCTTCAACTTGATGACGGTACGGTGCTGTCGGAAGGCCCGGCGATCGTCCAGTACATTGCCGACCTGAAGCCCGACCGGCAGCTGCTGGCGCCGGTGGGCAGCCTGACCCGTTATCAAACCCTGGCGTGGCTGAATTTTGTTGCCACCGAGCTGCACAAAACCTTCAGCCCTTTGTTTGGTTCCACCACGCCGGAGGAGTACAAAGCCCAGTTACGGGAGAAACTGCGGCAAAAATTTAGCTGGGCGAATAACGAGCTGATCGGCAGACACTGGCTGATGGGGCTGAGGTTCAGCGTCGCAGACGCCTACCTGTTCACGGTCATGCGCTGGGCAAAGGCAATCAGGCTGGATTTAGCCGGTCTTGATCAACTGGAGGCCTGGTACGCACGGGTTGCGGAACGTCCGGCCGTCGTGGAGGCGCTGAAGGCCGAGGGGCTGTAGAAGCCAGAGGGGACCGGCAGCAGGGTGCCACACCCTGCTGCTTTATACGCTCTGAAGACTGGCGCATTCACTCCGGGTGGCGCGCGCCTTTATAGTTTTACCGCGGCAAAATGCTGCTGTGGTTGGGCAATCCCTTCCTGAGCCGCCACCAGCTGCAGTTCATACTCGCCCATTTGATGGGTTTTCAGCATCACTTCATAGACGGCGGCGGTGACGTGTTCCAGCGCTTCCTGCAACGACTTGCCGTGCAGCAGGTCCACCAGCAGCAGTCCGCTGGTCAGATCGCCCACGCCTACCGGCTGGCGCACGCCAAAATCGATCAGCGGGCGGCTGATATGCCAGGCTTCTTCCGCCGTCACCAGCAGCATTTCAAAACGATCGCTGCGCAGGCCGGCTCTGGCAAGATGCTTCACCAGCACCACTTTTGGCCCAAGGGCAATCAGCTCGCGCGCGGTGGCGACGGCCTGTTCAACGTTGCTGACCGCGTGTCCACTGAGAATTTCCAGCTCCAGCAGATTCGGCGCGATAAGATCGCTGGCAGGCAGCGCAGCACGAGTGTGAAACTCCGCCACGCCCGGCGCAACGATACAGCCTTTTTCAGGGTGTCCCATCACCGGGTCGCAGAAATACCACGCGTCGGGATTGGCGGCCTTTACCTGGCGCACGATAGCCAGGATCTGCTCGCCCTGCTCCGCCGACCCCAGATAGCCGCTCAGCACCGCGTCGCAGGTCTTCAGCCGGTCAATATCGGCAATTCCCCTGACAATCTCGCTCAGGTGCTCGGCAGGCATCACCACGCCAGTCCATTTTCCGTATTGGGTATGGTTAGAGAACTGGACGGTGTTGAGGGGCCAAACGTTTGCGCCCATCCGGCGCATCGGAAATTCGGAAGCGCTGTTGCCCGCATGTCCAAAAACGGTATGCGACTGAATAGAGAGAATGTTTTTCATAGCGAAACCCACGTTCTGCCAAAAAAGAAAGGCCGGTCATGCCGGCCTTTCGGGATAAAGGGTATTATTGCCAGACGATCAGACAGTAGTTTTTCTTGCCGCGACGCAGCAGCGTGAAGCGGTCAAACAGGCGATCGCCCTGCGCGAAAACATACTCCGCGCTGAGCTGAGGTTCACCGTTGATGCTGACCGCCTTCGAATCAATCAGCTTGCGGGCCTGGCCGCGTGAAGGAGCCAGATCGCCGTCCACCATCGCCTGCTGCAAATCCTGACCGCGCTCCAGCGCGACAAACGGGATGCCGTCCTGCGCCAGTTGCTCAAAGTCCGCTTCGGTCAGCTCGCTCAGCGAGCCGGAGAACAGACTGCTGGTGATACGCACCGCAGCGGCCAGACCGGCTTCGCCATGAACCAGCCTGGTCACCTGTTCGGCCAGCACGTACTGCGCACGCGGTGCCTTACCACTGTTCTTATCCTCTTCTTCCAGCGCGTTGATCGCCTCAAGGCTCATAAAGGTGAAGAACTTCAGGAAGCGGTAAACGTCAGAATCGGCGGTGTTGATCCAGAACTGGTAGAACTTATACGGGCTGGTTTTGCTGGCGTCCAGCCAGACCGCGCCGCCTTCCGTTTTACCAAATTTGGTGCCGTCTGACTTGGTGATCAGCGGAACGGTCAGGCCAAAGACCTGGTTCTGGTGCAGACGACGGGTTAAGTCGATGCCGGAGGTGATATTGCCCCACTGATCGGAACCGCCAATTTGCAGCACCACGCCGTGGCGCTCGTTCAGGCAGGCGAAGTCATAGCCCTGCAACAGGTTGTACGAGAATTCGGTAAACGAGATGCCACGATCGTCGCGGTTCAGACGCTGCTTAACCGCTTCTTTACCGATCATCTGATTCACAGAGAAGTGCTTACCAATATCACGCAGGAAGGTCAGTACGTTCATGCTGCCGAACCAGTCGTAGTTATTGGCCGCAATGGCGCTGTTGTCGCCGCAGTCGAAGTCCAGAAAAGGCGCCACCTGGTGACGGATTTTCTCAACCCACTCGCTCACCGTTTCGCTGGTGTTAAGCTTGCGCTCATCCGCTTTAAAGCTGGGATCGCCAATCAGACCGGTGGCCCCGCCAACCAGCGCCACCGGGCGGTGGCCCGCATCCTGGAAACGCTTCAGGCACAGCAGCGGCACCAGATGGCCCAAATGCAGGCTGTCGGCAGTCGGATCGAAGCCGCAATACAGCGCGATTGGCCCTTGCGCCAGTCGTTCCGCCAACGCGTCTTCATCCGTTACCTGGGCCACAAGGCCCCGCTCTTGCAATTGTTTGATCAGGTTACTGCTGGCCATCTTTGACTCCATGTGAAAAAGTCTGCACCTTTGCTGGTACACCGCTTTCCGCTGGCTCGCGGAAGAAAAATGAGGCACATAGAATAAAGCGCTGGCGCACTCTGTGCCAGCGTTTAACGGGATTATTTCGCGGATTAGGGGGCCAGGCGATCGATTTTCCAGCCATCCGCCTCGCGCTGGTAGAAAAACCGATCGTGGAGGCGATGTTCACCGCCCTGCCAGAACTCCATTGAGTCAATTTTAATGCGGTAACCGCCCCAGAAACTCGGCAGCGGAATCTCGCCCTTCTGGAATTTCTGCTTCAGTTCAATAAACTTACCTTCCAGCACGCCTCGCGCCGAGATGCGGCTCGACTGCTTCGACACCCAGGCGCCGATCTGGCTCTCGCGCGGGCGGCTGTGAAAGTATTTCAGCACCTCGACCATCGACAGCTTTTCTACCGTGCCCAGCACCATCACCTGCCGCTCAAGCATGTGCCAGGGAAACAGCAGGCTGATGCGCGGATTATTCTCCAGCTGGTGCGCCTTGCGGCTGCCGAGGTTGGTGTAAAACACCATCCCGCGCTGGTCGAAATGCTTCAGCAGCACGATGCGCTGATAAGGCTGACCGCGCTCATCAACGGTCGCCACGCTCATGGCGGTAGGATCGGGGAGTTGCGCCTCAATGGACTGCCCCAGCCAGCGCTCAAACAGCGCTAAAGGATCGGCTGGGAGATCGTTGCGGCGCAGGCCTCCTCGGGTATATTCACGGCGCAGATGGGCAATCTGCTGCAGGTTGTCACTTTCGTTCATTGCTCGGGCTTCTGCTGACAGGGGATGAGACATTGTGCGCTTCATCCCAATGGGTTTCAACGCGTTAACTGCCGTTCAGGCGGCAGTCATTAATGATTATTTTATCGTTACGTTCAATAAACGCCCCGTCGCCTTTCGACCAGAAAACATATTTTCCATCGCCGTAGCGCGTGCCGGACGCGGCCTCCTGCTGTTTTAACGTCAGCGGGTTGCCGTCCAGAATCAGGTTAACCTGCTGGCGACTGTTATCAACGGTGACGGTTAGCGGCATCGTGCCGCAGGTGTAATGCAGCGTTTTTGGCTCGTCCGGTGCGGAGTGGAAATAGCTGCATCCCGACAGTAGCGCCACGGTGGTCATTAAAAGAATTTTTTTCATCTTCTCTCCTGCGAAAAAGGGTTAGCGGTAGCGGCCAGGGTTGGCGGGATAAATCGCGCCAAGGATCGAAGCCTCTCTTGCCCCGGTCACCGACGGTAAATTTCCCGGCTGGCCGGAGAGCGTGCGGTACGCCAGCCAGGCGAACGCCAGCGCTTCCATATCATCGCCGCTGATCCCGGCCTCATCGGTGCTGCCCACTTCGGTGCCGGGCAGCAGCGCCGCCAGGCGGGACATCAGCAGCGGGTTTCGGCTGCCGCCGCCGCAGACCAGCAGCCGTTCGCAGCCGCCGCTCAGCATCACCTGTTCGGCAATGGTGGCGGCGGTCAGCTCAACCAGCGTAGCCTGAACGTCCTGAGGAGGCAGGCCAGGGAAGGTAGCAAGCTGCTGCTCGACCCAGGACATATTGAAGTATTCGCGGCCGGTCGATTTCGGCGCGGGCAGAGCGAACCAGGGATCGGCCAGCATCTGTTGCAGCAGCGGCAGGACCACGGTGCCCTGGCTTCCCCACTCCCCGTCCTTATCATACCCTTTGCGCTGATGCCGCCAGATCCACGCGTCCAGCAGCATATTGCCGGGGCCGGTGTCATAACCGCCCACCGGCTGGCCGGGGATCAGCAGCGACAGATTGGCAATGCCGCCAATATTCAGCACCATCCGCCGCTCGTCCGGGTGCAGTAATATTGCCTCGTGAAAGGCGGGAACCAGCGGCGCGCCCTGTCCGCCTAATGCCATATCACGACGGCGGAAGTCGCCAACTACGGTGATGCCAGTGGCCGCGACAATCTGATTGTTGTCGCCAATTTGCAGCGTATTGGGGGCTTCCCCCTGCGGTTCATGCCAGACGGTCTGGCCGTGGCAGCCAATAGCGGTAATATCTCCACTGTCCAACCCTTCACGCTGGAGCAGGATCTGCACCGCTTCGGCGAACAGCCGCCCCAACCGGGTATCAATCTGCCCCAGTTGAGAGAGCGTCAGCGCCTGTCCCTGGCAGATAGCAAGAACGTCGCGGCGTAAGTCTGCTGGCATAGGGTGGCAGTAGCTGGCCTGCTGGGCCACCATCTGATCGTCGATGGCGGCCAGCACTACATCAACACCGTCCAGGCTGGTGCCGGACATGACGCCGATATAACGTCCTGATTTCATGGTTTCGCCTTAACCGCTGTGGGTATACGTATGTTCCTGCCTACAGCGTCGCAAAATTACCTGAGCAATTCTATGATTAACGAACTATTTTTGAAGCTGGTAGCGTTTTCTGGCGCTGATTCGCCCCTTTTGCAGCCGATTGATTCATGGTTTATTTGCGCTGCGTTATGCTGGGGCCAGCAGTTTTTTCCCCAGGATGGCGGCTTCTGCCATATAATTACTCTATCGATCGCTGCGCAACTAATTGCAGCAAATGGAAAACTAAGGAGTTTTAACGATGATAAAGCGTTTATTAATCGTGGCGCTGACCGGCGTAACATTGGCAGGATGCTCCAATACTGACACGCTTTCCGGCGATGTTTACAGTGCTTCAGAAGCCAAGCAGGTGCAAAACGTCACCTACGGCACGCTGGTTTCCGTTCGTCCGGTGCAGATTCAGGGCGGGGATGACAGCAACGTCATTGGTGCCATCGGCGGCGCCGTACTGGGCGGCTTCCTCGGTAACACGGTCGGCGGCGGCGCAGGACGCAGCCTGGCAACAGCAGCCGGCGCGGTTGCTGGCGGCGTTGCGGGTCAGGGCGTACAGGGCGCGATGAACAAATCGCAGGGTGTTGAGCTGGAAATTCGTAAAGATGACGGCAACACGATCATGGTGGTGCAGAAGCAGGCCGCCAGCCGCTACGCTGTAGGCCAGCGTGTCGCCATGGCCTCCAACGGCAGTCAGGTTACAGTGTCACCTCGTTAAGCGAAAAAAAACCGGCGTCAGCCGGTTTTTCTAATCGTCGCGGTTTTGCAGTTCCAGAATATTTTTTTCCAGACGGGCAATCAGCGTGACCATTTTATCAATCTCACTCTGTGAGATGCCCGTCAGTATGTCATCCCTGGTCGCATCAATAACATGCTCAACCTGAGTGATGATCGGCGCAGCTTCCACCGTCAATTTGATCCGTTTCGCACGGCGGTCGCTGGCGCAGGTCGTCCGGGTGATTAAGCCCTTCTCTTCCAGCTGATCCAGCGTGCGCACCAGCGACGGTTGCTCAATACCAATCGCCTTGGCCAGCTGAATCTGCGACTGCTCCGGCGGCAGCTGATGGATATTGTGCAGCGTTACCCAGTGAGTTTGCGTCAGCTCAAGTGGCTTGAGACGCTGATCGATCAAAGAGCGCCAGATGCGCACTAATCTTGCGAGGTCCGTTCCTAGTGGGGTATCCAATTTCATCTCCTTATAATTAGCTTGCTAGCTATCATGCCTCATTTTAGACTATTCTGCGAGTATACAGGACAAAATACAAATTCATCCGATATGAAACGTATTGATTACCCGGCACGCCGCACGCGGCCAGGCAAGGAGGACGTTCCCCGTGCTTAATCTCCATCCATCATCTTTTTCACCGCTGACCGACTTAGTGTTCGGCGCTTCGGTCTATTTCCCACCGCTGTTCAAGGCCGTGCTGCTGGGATTTTTCCTCTGGTTGTTGCTCCACCCGCTGCTGCGAGGCTGGATCTATTCAGGTGAAATCTGGCATCCCACTCTGCTCGATCTCTCCCTTTTTATTCTCTGCGTCAGCGCATCGCTGTGGCTGCTTATTTCCTGGTGATTAGATGAAATTCAGTACCTTAAAATATTTCACTACGGTGATTTTCTTTGCGGCCGCCCTGTGTGCCGCCTGGTGGCTGTGGAATTACTATATGCAGTCGCCGTGGACCAGAGACGGCAAGGTGCGAGCCGAGATGGTTAACGTGACGCCGCAGGTTTCAGGTCGTATTGAGCAGTTGCCGATTAAAGACAATCAGTTTGTCAGCAAGGGCGCCACGCTGATGGTACTCGATAAGGAACCCTACCGTATCGCGGTGCTGAACGCCCAGTCGCAGCTGGCAAAAGCGCAGTCGGACCTGCTCAAAGCTCAGCACGAGGCGCGCCGTCGCCAGAGTCTGCCGCGCAATGTGATATCCGCCGAAGATCTGGATGCCGCCAACCTCAGCGCCAAAGCGATGGACGCGGCGGCTAAAGCCGCGCAGGCCGAGCTGGACCAGGCAAACTGGAATCTGTCGCAGACGGAAATTACCGCGCCAACCGACGGCTGGATAAGCAATCTGGCGGTGCGTCCCGGCAACTATGCCACCAGCGGCACGCCGGTCTTTGCGCTGGTTGACAGCCATTCGTTCTACGTGATGGGCTACTTTGAAGAGACCAAGCTGCGCCACATCCGTCCGGGCTATAAAGCCTCGATCCGCCTCTACAGTGACAGTCGGGAGCTGCAGGGCGAAGTCGAAAGCATCGGGCGGGCGATCTACGATCAGAGCGTGGAAACCGACAGCGGACTGCTGCCGGATATCAAACCTAACGTTCCCTGGGTACAACTGGCCCAGCGCGTGCCGGTACGCATCCGCCTGACGGCGATCCCTGAGGATCTGCCGCTGATCGCTGGCACAACCTGCACCGTCTCCGTCCAGCCATGAACCTGAGCTGGCTTGAGTGGCAGAATCTGCCGTGGATAAAGGCCACGGCGGGCCAGTGGCGCTATGCCCTGCGCAACGCTATCGCCATGTGCCTTGCCCTGAGCATCGCCTATGGGCTCCAGCTGGACGAACCCTACTGGGCGATGACCTCGGCGGCGGTGGTGAGCTTCCCCACCGTCGGCGGCGCGATCAGCAAAAGCCTGGGGCGTATTGCCGGCAGCCTGCTGGGCGCCGGCGCCGCGCTGCTGATTGCCGGGCATACGCTTAACGAACCCTGGCTGTTTGCGCTGGCCATGTCCGCCTGGCTGGCGCTTTGTACCTGGGTTGCCAACCATTATCAAAACAACGTCGCCTACGCCTTCTCGCTTGCGGGCTATACCGCCGCGATCATCGCTTTCACCACGGTCAATATCACCGACATTAACGATCTGTGGGATATTACCCAGGCAAGGGTCTGCGAAGTGATCTCCGGCATCCTGTGCGGCGGCCTGATGATGATGATCCTGCCCAGCACCTCGGACGGCGATACGTTGATCAATTCCCTGAAAGAGATGCACAACAAACTGCTTGAACATGCCGGGCTGCTGCTACAAAAGGAGACTACCGACAACGTTCGCAGCGCACATGAAAGCGTGATCGCCCAAATCCTCACCATGAATCTGCTGCGCATTCAGGCATTCTGGAGCCACTACCGCTTTCGCCGCCAAAACAACGTGCTTAACTATGTTCTGCACCAGCAGCTGCGAATGACCAGCGTGATCTCCAGCCTGCGGCGCATGTTGCTGAACTGGCAGGACCCGCCGGAGGCACTGTTCAGCGCGCTACAGGAACTGCTGAAGGAGCTGGCGAAAAGCGACTGTAATAAATATCGACTGGCGCAAATTCTCAGCGCCGCGGCACCCACGGATAAAGATGATTATCGCCATCTGGCCTTCCTGCAACGCCTGCGTTATTTCTGCTGGATGTACCTCAACATCAGCCGCTGGCTACGGCAGTTTGAGCGGGCGGATGCGGATAGCAGCCTCTCTCCCCCTGCGGTGCCGGCCCTTGCCCGCCATACCGACAGCGCAGAGGCCAGCTGGAGCGCCCTGCGCACCTTCACGGTGATCATGCTGGGCTGCGCCTTTACCCTTACCACGCAGTGGGATGCCGGGGATGCCGCCATTACGCTGGCGGCGATCGCCTGCGTGCTCTACTCCTCGGTTCCCTCTCCCAGCAACAGCGTATCGCTGCTGCTTAAAACGCTGCTGCTGCTCTCCGTTTTCAGCTTCATTATCAAATTTGGCCTGATGGTGCAGATCACCGTACTGTGGCAATTTTTGATTTTCCTTTTTCCGCTGCTGATTACTCTGCAACTGTTTAAGCTACAGCAGAAGAAGCGCGCCAGCCTTTGGGCCCAGCTGATCGTTTTTGGCGGGTCGTTTCTGGCGGTGACCAACCCACCCACTTACGATTACCAGTCGTTTTTGAACGACAATCTTGCCAAGGTGATCGGCGTGATGCTGGCGTGGCTGGCTTTCCAGATCCTGCGCCCCAGCTCGGACAAACGCCGCAGCCGTCGGCATATCCGTGCGCTGCGGCGGGAGTTTCTTGACCAGCTCAGCCGCCGCCCTCATCTCAGCCAGAGCAGCTTTGAGTCGCTGATCTACCATCGTGTCGACCAGTTGAACAGCAGCCGCGACGATCAGGCCCGCCTCTGGCTGTTGCGCTGGGGCGTGGTGCTGCTTAACTGCTCGCATATTGTCTGGCAGCTGCGCGACTGGCACACCGACGCTGAGACGCTGGCGGCAATGCGTGACGCCACGTTAAGGGATTTGCACCGCATCATTAGCGAACGGGGGGTTCATCATAGTTCGCTGACGGCTACGCTTGAGGAGTTGCAGGATATGGTCACCACGCTGGCCGCCGCAGGCGGCGCGAGGGAAACCGAACTGGCGGGCATTATCTGGCGTTTGTACTGTTCGCTGTCACAGCTTCAGCAGGCGCTGCCCGAAGAGGCCCGGTCGGCATAGCGCCACAACAGGGGCAGTAGACGCCTCAAAACAGCTCCGGCTGATCCGGTCGGTCGGGGGCATCCACCTTCCCCGCACGCTGCTGGCGCAGCAAGCGCTGGCGGCAAAGCCGCAGAACGTCCCGCTTTTGCGCATCGGTGAATTTCATCCAGCCGAAGCGCTCTTCGCGGCTGCGCAGGCAGCCACGACAGTAGCCGCGGTCGTCGGACTGGCATATTCCCCGACAGGGGCTTGGAACCGGGAAAAACTCAAGTTGCTCTGCCACCGCCCCTCCTGACCGGCTGATAAGATAACCCTTTATTGAAGATCGGTTATTCTCCGTTCGCAAGTCTCAGGACATTTTTTTTTATTTAGGGCATCGCTTTGCATCATGCTTTACCTGTAGCACTTCCTCCGTCAGTAAATGCTCTTCAACGCACTCAAAGGCAGACGAACGTTGCAATTTACCATGGGACTACCTTGCCAAAACGGTCTGAATATTGCAGGCCCGGTTTGCCGCGTCTGGCCTCTATGGTACTGATAATGTCAGGAATGGTCTCCTGCAAACTAAAAGCGGCGTCGCTTCCTCCCAGGTCAGTACGAATCCAGCCGGGGGCAAGAAGCAGCAAAGAACGTGCGGGGTGCCTTTCAGCTTCCCGGACGGCATAGCTGCGCATGTACTGGTTCAGCGCGGCTTTGGTACCGCGATAGAGCTCTTTCCCGCCTTTGGTGTTATTGCCAATACTTCCCTGACCGGAAGACATGATGCCAATCAGACCGTCTGCCTCTACCAGCTCTTGCAGAGTCTCAACGGTTCGCATGGGTGATAGCGCATTAGTGATCATCAGATAGACAAATTCTTCGGTGCTGACCTCGGCAATCGTTTCATCCGGATTCCGGTTGGAGGTCCCGGCATTGATGAACAGGACATCAAAACGCTGGCCCGTAAGCCGCTGATGGAGAGCCGTAAGCTGGGCCGTCTCCGTCATGTCCAGGTGCTCAATGGTCAGCTCCTGCGGATACCTTGCAGACAAATCGTGTAGCGCAGTGTGCCCGGAGCCACGAACGGTAGCAGTAACCTGCCAGTGACGCCTGAGTAACTCTTCAGCCATCGCCAGACCGATACCTCGGGATGCGCCAATCAGCAATATACGGGGTGCCGCAGACTTTATAGTTGATTCAGCCATAGTGCTAACTCCAGTGAAAATGTACGAATTGTGAGCTTACAGGCAGGCATAAGATTGCACCAGACGCGCGACATGCAATAATAGATTGCACTGAACGCAAACCACTGAGCTGTCTGACTATGCCTGATATCGATATGAATTTACTCAAGGCGCTGGATGCTTTACTGGCCGAGCGAAGCGTTACCGGGGCGGCACAGCGCATGGGTCTGAGCATATCGGCCATGAGCCGTAACCTGACGCGTCTGCGCAAGGCCACTCATGACCCACTGCTGGTACAGGCTGGCCGCCAGTTAGTGCCGACGCCTTATGCGCTTGAGCTGACCGAACGCGTACGCGAGACTACCCGTAACGCCTATGCCCTGCTGCAACCCGCCCAAAAAGCGTTAAACCTTGCCACGCTTAAGCACAACTTTACCCTCCGGGCGAGTGAGGGCTTCATTGATCTGACCGCTACGGCGCTGGCTGTCGAATTGCAAAATAAGGCCCCCGGCGTGCGCCTGAGTTTTGTGGCTAAATATGATAAGGACGCCCAGCCTTTGCGCGACGGGACTATTGACCTGGAAATTGGCGTACTCGGTACCAGTGCCCCTGAGCTTAAGACCCGAACATTGTTTAGCGACCACTTTGTCGGTATCTGCCGCAGCAATCATCCTTTGCTACAAGATCCCGGCGTAACGGCCGAACGCTACGTCAGCTATGCACATGTGGTGGTTTCGCGCAAAAATAAACTGTATGGCCCCGTGGACACCGCACTGGCACGACAGGGATTACAGCGCCGGATCATTATGGTTGTCCCCGGCTTCGCCAATGCTATCAATATCGTACGCCATTCAGATCTTATCGGGCTGGTCCCTTTATCGGCATCAGGCTGTTTCCCCGGCAATCCGGAACAAGCCGGGGTGGCCTGTTTTGAGCTGCCGGTGGTGACACCGCCGATCAAAATTTCGGCCATCTGGCATCCCCGCCTGCACGCCAATCCTGAGCACCGCTGGCTGCGGGAGACTATTATGGCAGCGTGCCAGCGAAAGCTGGACAGCACCGCGTCATCAGCTATTGCTTAACGCTGGTTAAGGTTTCACTAAGGTTACAACGCTATCCTCTGCGCAGTAATATTTGCTGATGGATAGTCATGAACGCTCTGCCTAAGTTACAGTGTAACGAAAACAGTTTTACGCTCTACCTCGCGCTTTTCTTTACTTTTATTCTGAACGCGGTGTTCCTCGGCAGGACATGGGAAACCATTCCCTATACTTCTCTGCACGACTATATTTTTGCCGCCACCATTCCGGTGGTGCTGTTCAGCGCCTTCCTGTTTCTGTTTAGCGTGGTTGCCGTGCCCTGGCTACGTAAACCGCTGCTAATCATTCTGTTGCTCTCCAGTGCGGCAGCCAACTACTTTATCTACAGCTTCGGAACGGTCATTGACACCAATATGATCCAGAACGTTTTCGAAACGGATGCGCAGGAAGCCACTGCCCTTTTTAGCCTGCGCTACCTGTTGTGGATGACGTTAATTGGCGCAGTTCCTGCGGTGCTGGTTGCCGCAGTTAAGATTAGCAACAACCGTCCCTGGTGGATGAACATTGCCTGGCGCGCGGTGTTAGCGCTGGCCTCTGTGGTGGTGATTTTGCTGATTGCCGCACTTTTTTATAAAGATTACGCCTCTCTGGTGCGCAATAACAAAGGGCTGGTGAAGATGATTACGCCAGCCAACGTGGTCAGCGGCGTCGGCCATTACGCGGATAATCGCTGGCTGGCGGGCGATCGGACGCTGGTGAAAATCGGTCAGGATGCGCAAAAAGGGCCGCTGATCGCCGCAGAAACGAAGAAGACGCTGGTGATCTTCGTGCTGGGCGAAACCGCACGAGCGGAGAATTTCTCGCTGGGTGGCTACGGGCGCGAAACCAATCCCAAACTCAAGCAGGACAACGTCATTTACTATCCCAATGCCAGCTCCTGCGGAACGGAAACGGCGATCTCCGTTCCCTGTATGTTCTCCAACATGCCGCGCGCTCACTACAACGCGACGCTCGCCAGTCATCAGGAGGGCGTGCTTGACGTGATGGCTCACGCCGGGGTTAACGTTCTGTGGCGTGAAAACGACGGCGGCTGTAAAGGCGCTTGCGATCGCGTTCCGCATACGGATATGACTAAATGGCAGGTTAGCGAACTCTGCCAGCGCGACTACTGCCTTGATGAGGTGCTGTTACACCGGCTGAATAACTACATTGATAGCGTAAAAGACGACACGCTGATTGTGCTCCATCAGATGGGGAGCCACGGTCCGGCGTACCATCTGCGTTACCCGGCTGAGATGCGCAAATTCACCCCGACCTGCGACAGTAACCAGATTCAGGACTGCGACAGTCAGGCGCTGGTTAACACTTATGACAACTCGGTTCTGTATACCGATTCGATGGTCGACAGCACCATCAGCCTGCTGAAATCCTACAGCAGCCGGTTTAACGTGGCGCTGGTCTATCTGTCCGATCACGGCGAATCGTTAGGGGAACACGGCATCTACCTGCACGGCACGCCTTACCTGTTTGCTCCGTCTCAGCAAACGCATATCCCCTTCCTGCTGTGGCTGTCAGCCGATTATGCCAGCACCTACGGCATCAACCAGCAGTGCCTGCTTCAGGCGGCTAAAACCGAGGCGGTCTCTCAGGACAATATTTTCCATACGCTGCTGGGGATGATGAACGTGCAAACCAGGGAGTACCAGCCGACGCTCGACATGGTCAAATCGTGCCGGGCCTGAGGCAAGGATTTGAATCAGACCGATCGGTCTGTTACGCTATGTCCTATGAAAACGACCCGATTTGACACCAGAGAACATATCCTGCTTACCGGAGAGCAGCTGTGCGGACAGCGCGGCTTCAACGGGATGGGATTGATCGAGCTGCTGAAGGTGGCCGAGGTGCCGAAAGGGTCGTTCTATCACTATTTCCCCTCTAAGGAAGCGTTCGGCGTCGCGATGCTCGAACGTTATTTTGCCGTTTATCATCAGCGGCTCAGGGAATATCTTGAGGATCATCAGGGCAATCAGCGGCAGCGCATCCTTGACTATTACCAGCAATCGCTGGACAGTTTCTGTCAGGAAAGCTCCTTCGAGGGCTGTTTGTCGGTCAAACTGTCGGCTGAAGTGTGCGATTTGTCAGAGCAGATGCGCATCGCGCTGGATGCCGGTTCTAAAGCGCTGATCGCCACGCTGAAACAGGCGCTTGAACGGGCCGTGCAGCAAGGTACCGTCACGCTGAACAACACCCCTGATGCCTGCGCGCAGAATCTTTATATGCTGTGGCTGGGCGCCAGTCTGCAAAGCAAAATCTCTCGCGAGAGTTCGCCATTGAGGAACGCATGGCAGGAGATTGCGCGGATGCTGCCAGAGCCACGTTAAAAAAAAACACCGTCACTAGTCGACCGGTCTACCAGGAGCAAGTCATGGAATTGAAGAAACTGTTTACCCCTCTCAAAACGGGTGCGATCACCGTTCCGAACCGCGTGTTTATGGCACCGCTGACTCGCCTGCGCAGCATTGAGCCGGGGGATGTTCCAACGCCGCTGATGGGCCAGTACTACCGCCAGCGCGCCAGCGCCGGGCTGATTATTACCGAAGCCACGCAAATTTCCGCTCAGGCTAAAGGCTATGCTGGCGCGCCGGGGCTACACTCCGCCGAACAAATCGCCGTGTGGAAAGACATTAACGCCGGTATCCACCAGCAGGGCGGCCACAGCGCCGTGCAGCTCTGGCACACCGGCCGTATCTCCCACACCAGCGTTCAGCCTGATGGCAAGGCCCCGGTATCCTCTTCCGCCATTAACGCTGAAACGCGCACTTCCCTGCGCGACGCTCAGGGTCAGCCGGTTCGTGAAGCGACCTCAACGCCGCGCGCGCTGGAGCTTGACGAAATTCCCGGAGTGATAGCGGACTTCCGCCAGGCGGTAAAAAACGCCCGCGAGGCCGATTTCGACCTGGTTGAACTGCACTCTGCCCACGGCTATCTGATCCATCAGTTCCTGTCACCGGCTTCTAATCAGCGTAGCGATATTTATGGCGGGAGCGTTGAGAACCGCACCCGCTTTGCGCTGGAGGTGGTGGATGCCGCCATTGACGGTTGGAGCGCAGATCGGATCGGCATCCGTATTTCGCCGCTGGGCCCGTTCAACGGCCTGGATAACGGTGAAGATCAGGAAGCCGCCGCGCTCTATTACATCGCTGAGCTGGCGAAGCGTAACCTCGCCTACCTGCACATTTCCGAGCCGGACTGGGCAGGCGGCAAGCCGTATACCGAGGCTTTCCGCAAGGCGATTCGCGCCGCTTATCCGGGCGTGATCGTCGGCGCTGGCGGTTATACTGCGGAGAAGGCCGAAGAGCTGATTGAGAAAGGGCTGATCGATGCGGTTGCCTTTGGCCGCGTCTATATCGCTAACCCGGATCTGGTTGAGCGCCTGCGTGAAGGCGCGCCGCTGAACGAAACGCGCCCGGAATTGTTCTACGGCGGCGGCGCTGAAGGTTACACGGATTACCCAACGCTGGCGGGCTAACAACCGATCGGGCAACGGGCCGCGCCCGGCTCGGCCCGTGCTTTCGCGTTTCCAAAGCGGCGATTCTCGCACCAGACAGAGCCTTCTGATTACCCTGCGGAGAAATCGCCGCTATACTTTATTTTTACCCGTTGTCGGATGATGACGCTTTTCATATAGAGGATGTTATGCGCTTACTTCACACTATGCTTCGCGTTGGCGATTTACAGCGTTCCATTGATTTTTATACTAAAGTCCTGGGAATGCGCCTGCTGCGCACCAGCGAAAACACCGAATATAAATACTCCCTGGCGTTCGTGGGCTACACCGAAGAGAGCGAAGGCGCCGTTATTGAGCTGACCTACAACTGGGGTGTAGACAGCTATAATCTCGGCGACGCTTACGGACATATCGCGCTGGGCGTGGATGACGTGGCGGCTACCTGCGATCGTATCCGTAAGGATGGCGGCAACGTGACTCGCGAAGCTGGCCCGGTTAAGGGCGGCACCACTATTATTGCCTTCGTTGAAGATCCCGACGGCTATAAAATTGAGCTGATTGAGAACAAGCACGCGGGCCACGGCCTGGGTAATTAATGCTCCGGGGTGCCCTTTGGCACCCTTCACTTCCCTTTCCCCTGCTGCATCTCGTGGTGAAATTTGCCATAATACGCGCTGCATTTTTTCGCCAATGAGATCCTGATGTCTGAATCGAACGAACTGAACGCCCTCAGCAGCCGTTTTCGCGGTTTTTATCCGGTGGTTATCGATGTGGAAACCGCCGGGTTTGATGCGAAGACCAACGCATTGCTGGAAATCGCCGCCGTCACCCTGAAAATGGATGAGCACGGCTGGCTGGAGAAAGACGAGACGCTCCATTTCCACGTTGAGCCGTTTGAAGGTTCCGTTCTGCAACCCGAAGCATTGGCATTTAACGGTATCGACCCGTCTGACCCGCTGCGCGGCGCGGTGAGTGAATACGACGCCCTGCATGCTATTTTCAAGCTGGTGCGCAAGGGGATTAAGGACAACGACTGCAATCGCGCCATTATGGTGGCGCACAATGCGACCTTCGATCTGAATTTCACCAACGCCGCCGCTGAACGGGCCGGGCTGAAGCGTAACCCTTTCCATCCTTTTGTCACCTTTGATACTGCCGCCTTGAGCGGGCTGGTGCTGGGACAAACGGTGCTGGCTAAAGCCTGCGCCGCGGCCGGTATGGCCTTCGACAACACTCAGGCGCACTCAGCCCTGTACGATACCGTACAAACTGCCGACCTGTTCTGCGAACTGGTGAACCGCTGGAAACGCCTGGGCGGCTGGCCGCTGCCGGTAGCCGAAGAAAGCTAGCCTGAGAAGGCTTGCCGGTTTAAGCATAAAAAAAGGCAGAAGTCCGGGACTTCTGCCTTTTTCATTACCGGGCCAGCTTATTGTGCGGCGTCGGAAGGGTACTTCTGCGCGGTTTCTTTGATCAGCTGCTGGAGCTCACCCTGCTGATACATCTGAATGATGATATCGCAGCCGCCGACCAGCTCACCGTCAACCCACAGCTGCGGGAAAGTTGGCCAGTTAGCATACTTCGGCAGCTCGGCACGAATTTCCGGGTTCTGCAGAATATCCACATAGGCGAAACGCTCGCCGCAGGCGGAAAGTGCCTGCACGGCCTGCGCGGAGAAGCCGCAGCTTGGCAGTTTTGGTGAACCTTTCATGTACAGCAAAATCGGGTTTTCTGCTATCTGGCGCTCAATTTTCTCAACGGTACTCATAAATGGCTTCCTTAATCGGAGACTTCGTGTCTATTTATTGTAGCGACTCTGTCCCCACGTTGAAAACGACATTTTCAGCAAGGATACTGCCTGGCAAAGCCGCTGGACGGCAGGTCAATAGCTAAAAATAGCGTTTCCCTGATGATGACGCGGTGCTAATGCGTAAGAAAAGCACAACCTCAGTACAGATAAGCGGCTGATTCGGCTAATTTTACAGGATTTACCCGTTGTGTATCATTGAAACAAAAAAGGCCTTACCTTTTGCTAATGAGTTAGATTAGAATTGCATAAAGACCCTGCTGAAAAGCAGATTCCCCTGTTTTGGCACGCAGAGGCCCGCTGGGCTAAAGCACAAACTGTTTAATGGTAACGATGCGTTTACTGATCACGCTCTTGATGCTGGCCCTGGCCCAGCTGTTTTTTAATATGGCGCACGCATCGCCACATGCCCCTATTAATGCAAATCATCACAAGGCGGACACCACCACTGCTGCCCGTGAGGATGAGCGGCGTAAACGTCGCCCGATCAAAGCCAACGCCACCAAAAAAGTGAAAGAGTCCGCCACGAAGAAGTCCCGTCTGGTCTCAGTACAGAAATCCAGGCTCAAAAAGAAAGCCCCGCAAAAAACCGCCGCCGTCGCCACCAGCAAATATAAAAAGAAAAGCGCGCTTAACGCGGGAAAAAAACGCTATGGGCGTCATCGTGGAAAATCTGTAGAGACGGATGAAGCATTGAGCTTTGAGGCAGCCTCTGCTCCGCTGAAGCAGAGTAAAGCGCACCGGGCCCGTTACCAGAAAGCGCGTGAAACCGCGATGACCAAACTGATGGGCCAGCTTGGCAAGCCTTATCAGTGGGGCGGCACCTCACCCAAAACGGGCTTCGACTGTAGCGGCCTCGTCTGGTACGCCTATAAAGATTTAGTGAAATTTAAAATACCGCGCACGGCTAACGAGATGTATCACCTGCGCGATGCCGCGTCTATCAAGCGCGGTGAACTGGAGAAAGGCGATTTGGTGTTCTTCCGCATCAACGGTCGCGGCGCTGCGGACCACGTTGGCGTATATCTGGGCGACGGCAAATTTATTCAGTCCCCGCGCACCGGCAAGGACATTCAGGTTAGCGCCCTGAGCGAGGATTACTGGCAGCGTCACTATATTGGCGCCCGGCGGATGATGACGCCGAAAACCATCCGCTGACGCCGTAAACGGCCGATCGTCAGACCGGCCGTGCAAACGCTTAGTGCATGGCAGCAGTGAAGCTGAAAGCGATAATGACCAGTAAAGCAGCAACCGTGGTCAGCAACGAGAACTTCAGATCGGTATCCATATACGCCCTTAAATAGCCCTACAGTTAATGATGCCATCGATTTTCCCACACCTGCCGGTAAAAATCTCGTTTTCTCTGCTCAGCCTTGTTAGAATTCCCGTTTGTTGCGCAACGACCCTCAGCAAACGCGGTAATGAAGCTGGTCACCAGCGCCCTTTTCCTCCCTGACGTATCCGGACAGTAACGACCCAACGCGCCCTCAGACGTCAGGCTTTTGTGCTTAACAGGCAATCGATTAACAAGATACTTATCAACCCTTTAAGATAAGTGCAGGAGTAGCTATTTCATGGCAACAATAAAAGATGTGGCGAAACAAGCCGGGGTGTCGACCACCACGGTATCCCACGTCATTAATAAAACCCGCTTTGTCGCAGAAGAGACGCGGGAAGCCGTCTGGGCCGCGATTAAAGCCCTGCACTATTCTCCCAGCGCGGTGGCGCGTAGCCTGAAGGTCAATCACACCAAAACCGTTGGCCTGTTAGCCACCTCCAGCGAAGCGCCCTATTTTGCGGAAATTATTGAAGCAATAGAAAATAGCTGCTTCGATAAAGGCTATACGCTGATCCTCGGCAACTCGCATAACGACCTGAAAAAACAGCAGGCCTACCTGTCGATGATGGCGCAAAAGCGCGTGGACGGCCTGCTGGTGATGTGTTCCGAGTACCCTGAACCGCTGATTCAAATGCTGGAAGAGAACCGCAACATTCCGATGGTGGTGATGGACTGGGGTAAATCACGCGGAGACTTTACCGATACGGTGCTGGATAACGCTTTCGAGGGCGGCTATCTCGCCGGACGCTACCTGATAGATCGCGGACACCGCGATATCGGCGTCATCCCCGGCCAGATGGAACGCAATACCGGCGGCGGACGCCACGCCGGTTTCCTGAAGGCGCTGTCTGAGGCTGGCATTACGCTGCGCGAAGAGTGGCTGGTTCAGGGCGACTTCGAGCCGGAATCCGGCTACCGCGCCATGCAGCAAATTTTAGCGCAGAAGCAGCGCCCGACAGCGGTCTTTTGCGGTGGCGATGTGATGGCGATGGGCGCGATTTGCGCCGCTGATGAAATGGGGCTGCGCGTTCCGCAGGATATTTCGGTGATCGGCTATGACAACGTGCGCAACGCGCGCTATTTCACCCCGGCGCTGACCACGGTACACCAGCCGAAGCAGCAGCTTGGCGAAACGGCTTTCGAGATGCTGCTGGATCGTATTACCAGCAAGCGTGAAGAGCCGCAGACCATTGAGGTACATCCGACGCTGATTGAACGCCGCTCGGTTGGCAACGGTCCCTTCCTGGATTACCGTCGCCAGGAACTACCCTGAGTGAACGTTGCCCTCGGGCGCCTCACGCAGCCATTCGCTGTTCAGGGTGTCGCTTTCGCCCAGGTACTCCAGCAGCCAACCCAGCGCCGGGGAGGCGTGCTGTTCTGACCAGCTCACGCAGCAGGGGCTGTCGGGAAATCCCCGCTCCAGCTTTAGCTCGTGCAGCGCGCCACTCTGCAACAGCGGCTGGGCAAAATGCCCCGGCACCATGCCGACGCAAAGCCCGGCCAGCAGGCAATCAAACGCGCTCTCCCAATCCGGCACCACCAGCCGCCGCTGATTATCCAGCGTCCAGGTGGTTCGTTTAGGCAACGCTCTGGCGGTATCCTCCAGTACCAGCGAGGGCCATTCGCGGATCGCCTCTTCGCTGGTCTGCTGCCGCGCAAGTGCCAGCGGATGATCGGCCCGCACCACGCAGCGCCAGTTCAGCATCCCCATATCGCGAAAGGCGAACCGCCCGCCGACGGGAATGGCCTGCGTAGCCCCGATCGCCACGTCTACCCTGCCATCCGCCAGCGCATCCCAGACGCCGTTGAAAACCTCCGGGGACAGGTGCAGCTCCATGTCCGGGAAGTGGCGATAAAAATCGACCACCAGCTGCCGGGTGCGCTGAGGTTTGACTATCCGGTCGACGGCAATGCTGATCTGCCCACGCCAGCCGTTAGCCACCTGCTGACACTGACGGCGCGTGGCGAGCATTTTTTTGATGACACTCCGCCCTTCCTGAATAAATACCCGTCCCGCATCGGTCAGTATTACGTCGCGATGACGGCGTTCAAACAGCGGAACGGCCAGCCACTCTTCAAGCTGGCGAACGGTGTAGCTGATTGCTGAAGGCACGCGATGCAGGTCGGCGGCGGCGGCGGTAAAGCTCCCGCTGCGCGCCACTGCATCAATCACTTCGAGGGAATGTTCTGACCACATAATCTGCCTGCAATATTTTTGAACGCAACCTGCAAATATTAGCGTTTCACAAGGCGGATAGCACGCGTTTACACTTTGCAGCGTTTTCCTCCCTGTCTGACTGATTAATAAAGAGCAAAAGAATGCCGTCGAAAAGATTTATTATTTACCTTGCCCTGCTGAGCGTTGCAGGTTTCCTCGCTACCGATATGTACCTGCCGGCCTTTGGCGCTATGCAGCAAGATTTGCAGACCAGTGCCGGGGTCATCAGCGCCAGCCTGAGCCTGTTTCTGGCCGGCTTTGCCAGCGCCCAGCTGTTCTGGGGACCGCTGTCGGACCGCATCGGCCGCAAGCCGGTTCTGCTGACTGGCCTGAGCCTGTTTGCCGCCAGCTGCGGCGCTATGTGGTGGGTTGAGTCCGCGCCGCTGCTGTTGATTCTGCGCTTCCTGCAGGCCGTGGGAATTTGCGCCGCCGCCGTTAGCTGGCAGGCGCTGGTGGTCGATCGTTATCCGGCCGCGCAGGCGAATCGCGTGTTTGCCACCATTATGCCGCTGGTCGCCCTGTCCCCTGCGCTGGCGCCGCTGCTGGGGGCGTGGCTGTTGAACCACTTCAGCTGGCGCGCCATTTTTATCGCGCTGCTGACGATCGCGCTAGCGTTGCTGATCGCCACCCTGTTCCTGCCCGCGGCGAAAAAAGAGCCGACGACAGAGGGCGTTGTGAAAACAGGTTTTTTCAGCCTGCTAAAATCGCCGGTGTACAGCGGCAACGTGCTGATCTACTCCGCCTGTTCGGCCAGCTTCTTTGCCTGGCTGACCGGTTCGCCGTTCATTCTTGGCGCCCTCGGCATGTCGCCGGGAGATATAGGCCTGAGCTACGTTCCCCAGACGCTGGCATTTTTGATTGGCGGCTACGGCTGCCGCACGCTGCTCAAACGCGCCGAAAGTCGCTCCCTGCTGCCCTGGCTACTGGCGATCTACACGCTAAGTATTGTCGCCTTTTTTATTGCGGCTCAGATGGCAGCGCCGTCTGTTTATGCTCTGCTGCTGCCTTTCTGCGGCATGGCTTTAGCAAACGGTGCGATTTATCCGCTAGTGGTAGCGAACGCCTTAATGCTTTTTCCGCAGGCTAGCGGCAAGGCAGCCGCGCTGCAAAACACGCTACAGCTGGGCTTGTGCTGCGCCGCGAGCCTGATTGTCTCGACGTTCATTACCACCTCGCTGCTGACGACGTCGCTGGTAATGATCTCGACTGTTGTTCTGGCGGGAATCGGCTATATTTTACAACGGGTGAACTCACACGGGCTGGTTCTGGCTGACGCTCAGCGCGGACGTTAAGATCTTGATTCCAATTGATTAGCACCCTAACAATAAACAATTGAATATTGCCTGGGGTGAGCATATACTCATTTCAGGCAACATAAAATAACAAGTTTGAAGCATTTTTTTATAGTCCTGACAGGGTCGTCAAGGTGTTATCCCGCGCGGCACTCGTTGCGCTACTCTGCAGGCACAGTTCATATCAATCCTCTGTAACGCCGGATATCAGGCGTGCGGTTTTGCCGCGCGTATTCTCAAACCCTGTAGAAATTGTCTATTCTATTTCTCAGGTTTCAATCACGTAGGGTGATGGAGAAGCTATGAGTTCATCGTGTATAGAAGAAGTGAACCTGGGAGAAAACCAGTGGTACCGAATCCTCCAGGAAATGCTACACAGCGCAGATATTGAAATTAACGGTACTCGTCCCTGGGATATTCATATTAACAACCCTGACTTCTTCAAGCGCGTGATGCAGGAAGGATCGCTGGGGCTGGGCGAAAGTTATATGGATGGATGGTGGGAATGCGAACGGCTGGATATCTTATTTCACCGTATTCTGCGGGCCAAACTGGACCAGCAGATGCCCCACCACTTCAAGGATACGCTGAGAGTCGCTGCCGCCAGACTGACCAACTTGCAGTCCCGTAAGCGCGCCTGGATTGTGGGGAAAGAGCACTACGATCTTGGCAACGATCTTTTCTCGCTGATGCTTGATGATCATATGCAATATTCCTGTGGCTACTGGAAAGAAGCGGAAACGCTCGAACAGGCACAGAATGCTAAGTTAAAGATGATCTGCGAGAAGCTGAAACTGGCGCCGGGGATGTCGCTGCTGGATATTGGCTGCGGCTGGGGCGGACTGGCGGAATATGCCGCGCGCAACTACGGCGTCAGCGTCTTTGGCGTCACCATTTCCGCCGAACAGCAGAAGCTGGCTCAGCAGCGCTGTGAAGGCCTGGACGTGACTATTTTGCTGCAAGATTACCGGGATTTGAATCAGCAGTTTGACCGGATTGTTTCGGTCGGCATGTTTGAACACGTCGGCCCGAAAAATTACGCCACCTATTTCGAGGTGGTGAACCGCAATCTGAAAACTGACGGGATTTTCCTGCTGCACACCATTGGCGCCAACGTCACTAACGACAACGTCGATCCGTGGATTAATAAGTATATTTTCCCCAACGGACGTCTGCCTTCAATTCATCACATTGCTGAAGCCCAGGAACCGCACTTCGTGATGGAAGACTGGCATAATTTTGGTCAGGATTATGACACCACGCTGATGGCGTGGCATCAACGTTTTCTGGCGGCCTGGCCTCAGCTGGCGGAGAAATACGGCGAGCGCTTCAAGCGCATGTTTGTCTACTATCTGAATGCCTGCGCGGGGGCCTTCCGCTCACGCGATATTCAGCTGTGGCAGGTGGTGTTTACTCACGGAGTGGAAGGCGGCCTGCGCGTACCACACTAAGAGTGTATTCTTAAAAAAAGGGCCGATGGCTAATGCTGTTGGCCCTTTTTTTTGGGGGTTACTGAGCGTTGGCAGCAGCCAGCAGCGCGGCTTCACGCTGAGCCAGAACCCGCTCCACGGTGTCCACAATCGCCTGCGTATGGGGGTCGATCTCAATATTCACCCTGTCGCCAATGCGCTTCGTGCCCAGCGTGGTGCGCGCCAGCGTCTCTGGAATAAGATGCACGCAGAATTTGGTTTTCGTCACTTCGCCCACGGTCAGGCTAATGCCGTCAATGCCAATAAACCCTTTATGCAGAATATAGTTCATCTGTAGCGCATCCTGCGGCCTGAACCAAATTTCGCGGTTATTCTCTGAGGTCACTATTTTGCTGATTTCCGCAGTGGTCATAATGTGACCGGACATTAAATGGCCGCCGATTTCATCACTGAATTTCGCCGCACGCTCAACGTTAATAATATCGCCTACGTTAAGATCGCCAAGATTAGTAATTCGCAGCGTCTCTTTCACCAGGTCGAAACTCACCCGGTCGCCCTGCACTTCCGTTACCGTCAGGCAGCAGCCGTTGTGGGAAACTGACGCGCCTAACGCCAGACCAGGCAGCATCTCAGCGGGTAATCTGACGACATGCGTGCGAAAATTTGGTTTCTCCTCAATGGCCAACACCTCAGCGGTGCCCTGCACAATACCGGTAAACATAGCTATAGCCTCAATAAGTAAATTCTCCTGCTAGTTTGCCCTGGCGCAAAGAGAAAACCAAATATCCGCTCTCAGATTCAGGTGACGCCGGGTGCTATTCTTGATAGCCAGTGATTGGCTATTTACTCTGCGAACATTACACTGTGCGGCCTGCCCTGCTGATTGTTGGCCAAAAACCGCGTTTTTTGCCTTCGCAGTGCCTCCCCTACAGATAAAATAATAGGTGTACGTGTGCAGAAGTACCTGACAGAAGCGCGTCAATTATTAGCGCTGGCAATCCCGGTGATCCTTGCGCAGGTTGCGCAAACCGCTATGGGTTTTGTTGATACCATTATGGCCGGCGCCGTCAGCGCCACGGATATGGCTGCCGTGGCGGTGGGCACCTCGATCTGGCTGCCTACGATCCTCTTCGGACATGGCCTGTTGCTGTCACTGACGCCGGTTGTTGCGCAACTTAACGGCTCAGGCCGACGCGAACGCGTGGCCTGGCAAGTCCGCCAGGCTTACTGGCTGGCGGCTACGGTGTCCGTGGCGATCATGATCGTGCTGTATAACGCCGGATTCCTGATCCACTCAATGAAAAACATTGATCCCCGGATGGCTGACATCGCCGTCGGCTACCTTCATGCGCTGCTGTGGGGCGCACCGGGCTATCTGTTCTTCCAGGTTGCGCGTAACCAGTGCGAAGGGTTGTCAAAAACCAAACCGGGTATGGTGATGGGATTTATCGGCCTGCTGGTCAACATCCCGGTTAACTATGTCTTTATTTATGGGCATTTCGGCATGCCTGCGCTGGGCGGCGTGGGCTGCGGCGTGGCCACCGCTTCGGTCTATTGGGTGATGTTTATCGCCATGAAATACTGGGTTGGCCGCGCCGGCTCAATGCGCGACATTCGCCTGACCGAACGCTTCAGCCGCCCTGATACCGCCGTGCTCTGGCGTCTGTTTAAGCTCGGCCTGCCGGTCGCGCTGGCGCTGTTTTTTGAGGTGACGCTGTTTGCCGTGGTTGCCCTGCTGGTGTCGCCGATGGGCATCGTCAAGGTCGCTGGTCATCAGATAGCGCTGAACTTCAGCTCACTGATGTTCGTTTTGCCGCTGTCGCTGGGCGTGGCCACGACCATCCGCGTCGGCTTCCGCCTCGGTCAGGGTTCAACGGAGGCCGCCAGGGTTTCCGCCTGGACGGCTCAGGCGGTTGGCGTCTCGCTGGCGCTAATCACCGCGCTCTTCACGGTCACCTTCCGCGAGCATATCGCGCATCTCTACACCGATAACCCGGAAGTGATCGCCCTCGCCGCGCAGCTGATGCTGCTGGCCGCCATTTACCAGTTTTCTGACTCGGTGCAGGTCATCGGCAGCGGCATTCTCCGCGGCTATAAAGATACCCGCTCGATCTTCTTTATTACCTTTGTCGCCTACTGGCTGCTGGGCCTGCCCAGCGGCTACATCCTGGCGTTAACCGACTGGGTAGTGCCGCATATGGGGCCTGCGGGCTTCTGGACCGGGTTTATTATCGGCCTGACCTCGGCGGCGGTGATGATGGTCTGGCGGATGCGACGGCTACAGCAGCAGCCCTCAGCGGTGATTCTGGCGCGCGCAGCACATTAATTTTTCGGCGATTTTCGCGCTTCGATGTTCAAAATTGCTGCGCTTCGCACAGTTGCGCAGCAGTCACAAAGAAAAAAGCGGATTTCCGCTTGCCAGGCGTTGAGGCTGTCGTTAATATTCGTCCCCGCTGTTACCAAGACAGCGTCAGTGCGTTCTTAGCTCAGTTGGTTAGAGCACCACCTTGACATGGTGGGGGTCGGAGGTTCGAGTCCTCTAGAACGCACCACAGTGCGTCCGTAGCTCAGTTGGTTAGAGCACCACCTTGACATGGTGGGGGTCGGTGGTTCGAGTCCACTCGGACGCACCAAAGCTAAAGCGTTCTTAGCTCAGTTGGTTAGAGCACCACCTTGACATGGTGGGGGTCGGAGGTTCGAGTCCTCTAGAACGCACCATCCTGCCCTTCCTGCGGATTCATCCTGCGTTAAATCCTAAAAGTGACTCGCGTCTCCTATTGCGCAACAAGCTGATCTAACGCAAGCTTTGCCCCCGGCCCTCAAGCTTTTTAATTGGTTTTCCTCTGCTTAACGACTATAATACGGAACGTTGTTTCACTTGAATGGTTTCAGCGTATGGTTGACCCTTTAGCAAAAACGATAGCCTGTTGCGCATCGCCTTCTTGTGCGCGCGCTGAAACCGCGTCTCAACTTCCTCTGCACGCTTTAGCACTGTCACCTATTCTTAAATCTGTATCGCAGTTCGCCTGTCAGGCACGAATTCTTATCCGGCGCTGTTCACTCGTTACCGGGATCTCGCTTTTCTCATCCATCACAACTTAATAGATAACTCGTCATGAAAAAGACCAAGATTGTTTGTACTATCGGTCCAAAAACCGAATCCGAAGAAATGTTGACCAACCTGCTCGATGCAGGCATGAACGTAATGCGCCTTAACTTCTCCCACGGCGACTACGAAGAGCACGGTAAACGTATCTCGAATCTGCGTGCCGTGATGAGTAAAAGCGGACATCAGGCGGCTATCCTGCTGGATACCAAAGGCCCTGAAATCCGTACCATGAAGCTGGAAGGCGGCAGCGACGCGTCGCTGAAAGCCGGTCAGACCTTTACCTTCACCACCGATCAGTCGGTAATTGGTAATACCGAGCGCGTCGCCGTGACCTATGCTGGCTTCACCGCTGACCTGAAAATCGGCAATACCGTACTGGTTGATGATGGCCTGATCGGTATGGAAGTGACCGAAGTCACCGAAAATACCGTGGTCTGCAAAGTCCTCAACAACGGCGACCTGGGCGAAAACAAAGGCGTTAACCTGCCTGGCGTTTCCATCCAGCTGCCCGCTCTGGCAGAGAAAGACAAACGCGATCTGATTTTCGGCTGCGAACAAGGGGTCGACTTTGTGGCGGCCTCGTTTATCCGCAAGCGCTCAGACGTGCTGGAAATTCGTGAGCACCTCAAGCAGCACGGCGGCGAACATATCCAGATCATCTCCAAAATTGAAAACCAGGAAGGCCTGAACAACTTCGACGAAATCCTTGATGCTTCAGACGGCATCATGGTCGCTCGCGGCGACCTCGGCGTTGAGATCCCGGTTGAAGAAGTGATCTTCGCGCAGAAGATGATGATTAAGAAGTGCAACCGCGCGCGCAAAGTGGTGATCACCGCCACCCAGATGCTGGACTCGATGATCAAGAACCCGCGCCCTACCCGTGCGGAAGCTGGCGACGTCGCCAACGCCATTCTGGACGGCACTGACGCCGTGATGCTCTCTGGCGAAAGCGCCAAGGGGAAATACCCGCTGGAGTCGGTGACCATTATGGCCACCATCTGCGAGCGTACCGATCGGGTGATGAAAAGCCGCATCGACTCTCAGCACGACAACCGCAAAATGCGCATTACCGAAGCGGTATGCCGTGGCGCCGTTGAAACCGCAGAGAACCTGGAAGCGCCGCTGATCGTGGTCGCAACCGAAGGCGGTAAATCAGCCAAGTCCGTGCGTAAATACTTCCCTCACGCCACCATCCTTGCGCTGACCACTAACGAGCAGACCGCACGTCAGCTGCTGCTGAGCAAAGGCATCATCACGTCGGTGGTGAAAGAGATCGCTTCTACCGATGATTTCTACCGCCTGGGCAAAGAAGCCGCCCTCACCAGCGGATATGGTCAAAAAGGTGACGTAGTTGTTATGGTTTCTGGTGCATTAGTGCCAAGCGGAACCACAAATACCGCCTCAGTGCACGTACTGTAATAAAAGATTACGGCTTGAAGATAAAAAGCGTCCTGAGTGGCGCTTTTTTTACAACTTGTTTAATGGCTTTTCATAAAATTTCCAATCGAAATTAACTATTCAATTTCCGAATAACTGATGATTAGTCCGATTAAACGGGCCTGTTTTCGCTAATTTTTTTGCACCAAACTGGAAAGACGGTGCATCTTTGAGCGAACGATCAAATTTAAGCGTGTTCTTATTAAAAATTTATTCTCATTAGAAAAAACTTTGTGTAATACTTGTAACGCTACATGGAGATTAACTCAATCTAGAGGGTATTAATAATGAATCGTACTAAACTGGTACTGGGCGCGGTAATCCTGGCTTCAACTATGCTGGCTGGTTGCTCAAGCAACGCTAAAATCGATCAGCTGTCTACCGACGTTCAGACTCTGAACGCTAAAGTTGACCAGCTGAGCAACGACGTGAACGCAATCCGTTCTGACGTTCAGGCTGCTAAAGATGACGCAGCTCGCGCTAACCAGCGTCTGGACAACCAGGCTCACTCTTACCGTAAGTAAGAGTTCTGGTTTGAAAATGGCGCACACTGTGCGCCATTTTTTTTGTGCTGATTTCCTCGCTCCCGCCGTATCTTACTTCTTCCCTCTTCACCCCTGCTTTCTCAGAACTCAGCAAAACGCGTCAGGCTCAATTCTGCGGGCTTTCTCCCTTTGCCTGGTCCACGGTTGCCTGCGGCGCGCTAAGGCTGTCAGCATCGCTCTGCTGGACGATAGCAGGCATCGGCGTGGCGTCGGTCACCGCCTCACCCTGGTTTACCAGCACCGGCATGCCGGAACGCCGCGTCATCGCCTCTTTAATCATCTCAGCGTCGCTGTGCTCGCTTTTAACGAACTTTTTGCCGCTGGCGGTGAGCGCAACAGGCATGGTCTGCGGATCGTCCTTATCGCTGTGTGAAAGCGGCTGGTGAACCTCAAGATAGCGTTTGCCGTCCGGCTCTACCGCATACTTGACCGGCTGGTTGACGATCTGCACCCGGGTTCCCACCGGCACGCTGCTAAACAGCGCCTCAATATCATCGGGACGCAGGCGGATACAGCCGGAGCTGACGCGCATACCAATGCCGAAATCGGCGTTAGTCCCATGGATCAAATAGTGGCCTTTGCCCCAGGCCAGCCGCATGGCGTACAGCCCCATCGGGTTATCTGGCCCGGCGGGCACCGTGCCCGGCAGCGTTTTGCCCTCCGCCGCGTAGCGCTTGCGGATATTCGGGGTGGGAGTCCAGGTAGGATTGGGGATTTTCTGACTGATGCTGGTGACCATCGGCGGCGTATTAGCGCCCAGCTGGCCGATGCCGATCGGGTACACTACCACCTTGTTCTCGCCCCTGGGGTAGTAATAGAGGCGAAGCTCAGCAAGGTTAACCACGATGCCTTCCCTTTTGGTATCCGGCAGCAGCATCTGGCCTGGAATAGTCAGTTGGGTATTGGCCTTCGGCAGCCAGGGATCGGTGCCTGGGTTGGCTTCCAGCATCCCCAGCAGCCCAATTTTATACTTCGCCGCGATAGCTTCCAGAGGACGGCCATCGTTCGGCACCACATAGGTCGTGTTCTCGCCAATCAGGCGGCTGTTGTCAGCAGGCAGCGGGTACTCAGTAGCGCTGGCGTGCTGCGTGATGGCGATGAGCGCAAGGAACAGAGCGCCTGGTGGAAACAAAGATTTCATGCGGAATTCCCGGTTAGGATAAAGAAACTTCCCGCAGCGAAGCGGGAAGCCTTCCGGGAAGTGTAGCAACTCAGGCCGGGGAAATGGCCTGAGCTTTGTGACGGATAGCACGGATCATCGCTTCCAGCCCCTGAGAACGGGAAGGCGTCAGGTGCTGGGTCAGGGCAAGCTGTCCGAACCAGGGACGGACGTCAAACGCCAGAATTTCGCCGGGCGTCATCCGCTGATAGAGAATAAATACGATGGCAATCAGCCCCTTAACGATAGCGGCATCGCTATCCCCACGCAGCACCACGCGACCGCTCTCATCCGTCTCCATCAGTATCCATACCTGGCTCTGGCAGCCGGAAATAGTGTTTTCCGGCTGGTGCAGGGATTCAGACAATTCTGGCAGCATCGCGCCTAATTCAATCACGTACAGGTACTTCTCTTCCCAGTTCGCACAACGACTAAAGTTGCGAACCAGCTTTTCTTTCTCTGGCAAGGTTGCCATTCGTTCCTCCGTTATCGCCGGGCTAAATCAGCCCAGCAGGCGGTGTATACGGGTCAGACCGGCCGCAAGGCGGTCGGCCTCTTCTTCGCTATTATACAGAACGAAAGAGGCGCGGCACATCGCCGGCACGCCGTAATGATGCATTAACGGCATAGCGCAGTGGTGGCCGGTGCGAATGGCAATCCCATACTGATCGAGGAAGCTGCCCACATCGTAGGCGTGATGCTGCCCAAGATTGAAGGCGATAACGCCCGCGCGCGCTTGCGGGCCATAGATGGTTAAGTCCGGCACCGAGGCCAGCTTGTCGAGGGCATAACGCATCAGCGTCTGTTCACGCTGATGAATAACGTCCAGCCCCTGCTCTGTCACCCACGCAAGCGCGGCGCCCAGCCCCATAATGCCGCCGGTGTTCGGCGAACCCGCCTCAAAGCGCCACGGCGCGGCCGCGTAAGTCGTGCCTTCCGTCAGGCTGACGGTGGCGATCATTGAGCCGCCCCCTTCCCACGGCGGCATCTTATCCAACATGGCTTTACGCCCGTACAGAATACCGATGCCCGAAGGACCGTAAATTTTATGCCCGGAGAAGGCGTAGAAATCACAGCCCAGATCCTGCACGTCAACCTGCTGGTGCATTACCGCCTGCGCGCCGTCAACCAGCGTCGCCACGCCAGCCGCTTTGGCCTGCGCGACGATCTCTTTCACCGGGTTAACCGTACCCAACACGTTGGAGACCTGAGTGACCGCCAGCATACGGGTACGGCTGTCGATCAGGCCAGGCAGCGCCGACAGGTCCAGCTCGCCGGTTTCGGTCAGCGGGATAAAACGCACTTCCGCCCCGACGCGTTCAGCCACCATTTGCCACGGAACAATATTGGCATGGTGCTCCATCTCGGTGATGATGATGTTATCACCGGCCTGAAGCTGGCTTCCGCCCCAGCTGCTGGCAACCAGGTTGATCGCCTCAGTGGTGCCTTTAACGAAAACAATTTCTTCCGGCGAGGCGGCGTTAAGGAAAGCGGCCGCCTGAGTGCGGACGTTTTCCATTTCGGTGGTCGCTTCGGCACTCAGGGTATGAATACCCCGGTGTACGGCAGCATAACCGTGCTGATAAAAATGGCTTTCCGCGTCGATCACGCCCTGCGGTTTCTGGGCACTGGCCGCGCTGTCAAGATAGGCCAGCGGCTGGCCGTTTACTTCTCGCGCCAGAACGGGGAATTCAGCCCTTACGCGTGCCAGGTCAAAACTCATTTAATGCCTCCGGGGAAACGCTGAGCGATTCGCTGCATCACAGCTTCCTTCAGCACTTCATCCGTGATCGCTTCAGTCAGTTCAGCAGCAAAGGCGTAGATAATCATCCTCTGGGCCGATTCTTCGCTGATGCCGCGGGCGCGAAGGTAGAACATCTGCTCGTCGTCAATGCGGCCAATGGTCGCGCCGTGGCTGCACTTCACGTCATCCGCATAGATTTCCAGCTGAGGCTTGGTATCCACCTCGGCCAGTCGGCCCAGCAACAGGTTGTTGTTGGTCATCTGTCCGTCGGTTTTCAGCGCGTGCTTAGCCACTTTGATCATGCCGTTAAACACCGCGCGGGCTTTATCACGCACGATGGTTTTATGCAGCTGGCGGCTCTGGCAGTAACCTTTGTTATGCTCAAGGTAGGTGCGGCTGTCGCAGACTTCTTTCTCAACCGGCAGCATCAGGCTATTAATGCCCAGATCGGTGCCTTCACCGTTAAGCTGCACGCTGGTGTTGTGACGGGTCAGTCCGGCACCGAGCAGGAAGCTGTGGCTTTTAACGTTGGCATCGCGCTCAATCACCAGATCGTTGTGCGAGAAGTGATAGCTGCTTTGGTGCTCAAACGCCAGCTTGTAGTGCTTCAGCTGCGCGTTGCTGGCGACATTTGCCGTGAAGCGGGCGCCGGTAAAGTGGCTGCCTTCATTCAGGCTGACGTAGTGCTCGATCACCGTCGCTTCTGCGCCTTCGTCCAGCTGCAAATGATGACGGTAATGCGAAGTATTCATCTCTGCCTGCGCGCTGCTGCTGATGTGCAGCATATAAAGGGCGCGGGCGGCCGATTTTCCCCTGGCCAGGTGGATGCTGACCGCCTCGTCCGCGAGGCTTTCGGTCAGATGCAGAAAGACTTCCGGCTGAACCGGCGCGCTGGTTTCGCGACGCTGCGAAGCAGAAGTGATCTGAATAGCAAAAAGATCGAACGAGCTGTCGCTCAGCTCAGCGTTGAAGTGTCCGTCAACGAAAACCAGTTTGACCGCGTCAATATCCAGCGCCAGCGCCTTAACCTGTTCAGCGCTCAGAACCGGCGCCTGCGGCGCGGCGAACTGCTGTCCAAACAGCCCTTCCAGCGGCGTATATTTCCAGTTTTCCTGCTTACGAGTCGGCAGCCCTAAGCGCAGCACCTGCTGCCAGTGCTGCTGTGCCTGGAGGGAACGGTTTTCGCCCTGGGTTTCAAACATGTGATGCCACTGCTGCAGGGCATTGTCACTATTCCTGGTCGGTAAGCCAGCCATAGCCTTGCTCCTCCAACTGTTTAACCAGTGAGAAGTCACCGGATTTCACAATTTTGCCCTGATACAGTACGTGAACGAAGTCCGGCTTGATGTAGTCCAGAATGCGCTGATAGTGGGTCACAATAATGAAGGCGCGTTTGCCGTCACGCAGCGTGTTCACGCCGTGGGCAACGGTTTTCAGGGCATCGATATCCAGACCGGAGTCGGTCTCATCCAGAATGCACAGCTCAGGCTCAAGCGCCGCCATCTGTAGAATGTCGTTACGCTTTTTCTCACCGCCGGAGAAGCCGACGTTGACCGAGCGGGTCAGCAGATCTTCAGGCATTTTCAGCAGCTGAATTTTGTCTTCGATAAAGTCCTGAAAATCAAAACGATCTAACGCGTCCTGCTCGCGGTATTTACGGACCGAGTTAACGGCCGTTTGCAGGAAGAACTGGTTGCTGACGCCAGGAATTTCAACCGGATACTGAAATGCCATGAAGATACCTTCACCGGCGCGATCTTCGGGAGAAAGCTCCAGAAGGTCTTTGCCCTTAAAGCTGACCGACCCACCCGTGACTTCATACTCTTCGCGGCCCGCCAGCGTGGCTGACAGCGTACTTTTCCCCGATCCGTTCGGCCCCATGATGGCGTGAACTTCGCCCGCTTTTACCTCGAGGTCCAGCCCGCGCAGGATCTCTTTATCTTCAATGCTAACCTGTAAATCTTTGATACTTAACATAGTGTTTTCCTGGCAGTACGCTCCGGCACTGCGCTAAATGACCGTTAGCGCGGAGATTAGCCCACGCTGTGTTCAAGGCTGATCGCCAGCAGTTTTTGCGCTTCCACCGCGAACTCCAGCGGCAGTTCGGAGAAGACGTCCTTACAAAAGCCGTTCACAATCATTGAGATCGCGTCGTCTTCGCTGATCCCACGCTGCAGGCAGTAGAACATCTGGTCTTCCCCTATGCGTGAGGTTGTCGCTTCGTGTTCCAGCTGAGCGGTATTGTTGCGCGCTTCCACATAAGGGAAAGTGTGCGCACCACAGTCGGCACCAATCAGCATCGAGTCGCACTGGGTGAAGTTACGGGCATTGGTCGCGGTCGGCATGATTTTCACCAGCCCACGATAGGTGTTCTGACTCTTGCCTGCTGAGATCCCCTTCGAGATGATTGTCGACTTGGTGTTTTTGCCGATGTGGATCATCTTGGTGCCGGTATCGGCCTGCTGATGACCGCTGGTCAGCGCTACCGAGAAAAATTCACCGACCGAGTTGTCGCCGCGCAGGATCACGCTGGGGTATTTCCAGGTAATCGCCGAGCCGGTTTCTGACTGGGTCCAGGACATCTTGCTGTTTTCGCCTTCGCACAGCGCGCGCTTGGTGACGAAGTTAAGAATGCCGCCTTCGGATTCGCCGCCGGAGAACCAGTTCTGCACGGTGGAATACTTCACTTCAGCATCTTTATGAATGATCACTTCCACCACCGCGGCGTGCAGCTGATAGCTGTCGCGTACCGGGGCGGAACAGCCCTCAATGTAGCTGACATAGCTGCCTTCATCGGCAATCAGGATCGTGCGTTCAAACTGACCGGTTTTCGCCGCGTTGATGCGGAAATAGGTCGACAGCTCCATCGGGCAACGCACGCCTTTCGGGATGTAGACAAAAGTCCCGTCGGAAGCTACCGCAGAGTTGAGCGCGGCAAAAAAGTTATCGTTAGCTGGCACCACGGTGCCCAGATACTGTTTTACCAGCTCTGGATGATCGTGGATGGCTTCGCCGAAGGAACAGAAGATGATCCCCTGCTCTGCCAGCTTGCCGCGGTAGGTGGTGGAAACCGATACCGAGTCAAAAATAGCGTCAACCGCGACTTCCTGACCTTCACGAACCGGCACGCCCAGCTGCTTGAAGGCATTTTCCACTTCTTCGGTCAGGTAGTTGGCCGGCGCCGCGCCAGAGCCCTGCTGAGCGCCAGGCTCAGAGGCGCAGCTGTCATCGCAATTGCCGCAGGAAGGCGCTGAATAGTAACTGTAATCCTGATAATCAAGCGATTTGTAGTTCGCCTTCAGCCAGTGCGGCTCTTCCATCTCCAGCCAGGCCGCATACGCCTTCAGGCGGAATTCAAGCATCCACTCTGGCTCGTTGCGCTTGGCCGAGATAGCACGCACCACCTCTTCGCTGATGCCGTGTTCAAACTCTTCGGTTTGCAGTTGGGTAAAGAAACCTTCTTTGTACTTCAGATGGTTCCCTTCCCAGACCTGCACATCATCCGATGTATCAGTGTTTCGGGACATAAGTTTTACTCAACGCCAAAGCTCTCACCACAGCCACAGGCGTGTTGAGCTTTAGGATTATTAAATTTGAAAATCTGGTTCAGGCCTTCACGAACGTAATCCACTTGCGTACCGTCGATAAAGGGCATCGCCTGCAGGGGCACATAGAGATGCGCGCCCTGATGGGTAAAGACCAAATCGTCGTCGGCTGGCTCTTTCACCATGTCCATGGTGTAGCCAAAACCGGCGCAGCCGGAGGTCTTCACGCCCAGCTTCAGCCCCTTAACCTGAGGGTCATTAGCGGCCAGCGCAGTAATTTGTTTTGCGGCGCTGTCAGTGAGCGTCAGCCCTTTCCAGACAAAGTCGTCGGGAGAAAAAGAAGCCGTAGTTGCTGATGGCATAACATTACCTCGTGAGTCGATAGCCCTGTGGGCTAATACCTCTATGTTAGTGATAATGAATATCGCTTCAACCTCTTGTTTTGCAGGGTTTATAGCCAAACGGGGTTTTTTAGCCCTCTTTATTCAGTTTAGTCCCTGCGGGGAGGATTGCGATCTGCGTCACGCCTCGATTTAACGAAATGGTAACACCTTGAAAACAGGCCAGTAAATCCAGACGCGAAAAAGCTAAACAGGAATAATACTCATTTTAACTCTTTCGGCGTCACCACTTATCGTTATTACCAATTTGTCTGAGAGGCAGCATTTATGGATAAAAATTTTTTACGGCAGCATTGAATAATATGCCAGTTCCTCTATGATAATGATTATCATTAGCGAGTGAGTCATAAAATGAATCTGTCGATAAGTGCCTGGCTGCAACACAAGATTGACGAATACAAATTTTCAGTCCGTGATATCACCGTCGATTACTACATGGCACAGGCCAAAATTAACCGACCGGAATGCTCCCTCGACCAACTGCGCAAATTTAATGATACCTGCCTTGATATGGCCGAGCTGTGCCAGCTTAACGGTGACGACCATAGCTACCTTCACGCCCTCGGCAAACTGCACCACCGCCTGGTTCAGGAGCTGGCGAATACCGAGCGCGACAGGCTGTTTCGTATGCAAGCCTGGCAGCTGGCTCGCCACTCGCTTACCCGCCTGTGCCATCAGTTGGCGATGAACGGTGAGTGGGACAAAGCCACCAGGCTACAGAGCGAATTCGTTAAGCACGCCTCCTGGATAATGTGAGTCGTCCACGGGCGATTTTAAAGGCCGCAAAGTATATCACTATTTTGTCTGGGCTGACATCACCGCCGTGGTCAGCCTGGAGGTGCAGCACAGACGCTGCTGCGGGTCATAAAGATCAATCTGCCAGACCTGATGACGCCGTCCCAGATGCAGCGCGCGACAAACTCCCCTGACCTCGCCTTCCCGCACCGCGCGCAGGTGATTGGCATTGATTTCCACCCCCACAATAGCGTCCTCGCCCTCGGTGCAGAGATAGCCGGCCATTGAGCCAAGCGTTTCAGCCAGTACGGCAGAGGCGCCGCCGTGCAGCAGGCCAAACGGCTGACGGGTACGCTGATCAACCGGCAGCGTAGCGGTCAACGTCTGGTCATCCATCGCGGTAAAAACAATGCCCAGGTGCGCCACCAGCGTTCCCTGGCTGCGCTGATTGAGCTGTTGCAGTGTCACTTCACGTTTCCAGATTGCCATCAGAGTATCTCCAACAGGGCCTGTAGAGGATGGCGCAGGCCGTTCCCCTCGACGCGTTTCACCTGGCTCCGGCAGGAGTAGCCGGTTGCAAGGCAGCGCTGGCGCGGCAGCTTTTGCAGCGCCTGGTGCCAGGACAGCTGATAAATGCCCAGCGAATTCTCAAGATTTTTGCTTTCGTGGCCGTAGGTGCCGGCCATGCCGCAGCAGCCCACGCTGACGTTTTCCAGCTTCGCGCCGAAGCGGGCAAATATGCCTTCCCACTGTCTGGTGGAAGCCGGCAGCGCCGTCACCTCCGTACAGTGGCCAAACAGATACCACGCATCCCCCTGCTCGGGGCGCGCTTCACGACGGTCTGTCGCCTGCTGGAGCCACTCATGCACCAGCTGAACGTGGAACTTCCCGCGTTTTTCCGCCAGAACCTCTTTGTACTCATCCCGGTAGCAGAGCACCAGCGCCGGATCGACGCCGACCAGCGGCAGTTCAAGCTGCGCAACCCGGTTGAGGAAGTCGGCGGTTTTCTGCGCCGTCCGCGCAAAGCTTTGCAGGAAACCTTTAATGTGCTGCGCTTTACCATTCGGCGAGAACGGCAGCACCACCGGCTGATAGCCCAGTTTTTCCACCAGCGTGACAAAATCAGCCACCAGCTGCGCTTCGTAATAGCTGGTAAACGGGTCCTGCACCACCAGCACATAGCGTTCGCGCTGGGTCGGACTCATCGCCTCCAGCTGCTCCAGCGTGGTGCCGGTAACCGGCTTGCCCGCCAGCTGCTTTTTCAGGGTCGGCGAGGAGAGTAAAGGCAGATCGACCATGCCGATGTGCCGTCGGCTCATTTCCCGCACCAGCGGCTGGCGCAGGAAGAAGTTGAAAAATTTCGGCGCCTTCGCCATCAGCGGCGCATAGCTCTCCACGCTGCCCACCAGATAGTCACTGGCCGGGCGCAGATAGCGGGTGTGATATAGCTGCAGGAAGCGCGAGCGGAAGCCCGGCACGTCAATTTTGATCGGGCACTGGGTTGAGCAGGCTTTGCAGGCCAGGCAGCCTGACATCGCCTCTTTCACTTCGTGCGAGAAGTCATACTCGCCGCGTCGCGCGTACCAGCTGTTGCGGGTACGTTCGATCAGCCCGCGCAGCGACACTTTGGCATCCGGCAGCTTTTTCTCCAGCTCAAGCGGATCGACTCCCTGCTCGGCCAGCAGCCGCAGCCATTCACGGGTCAGCGTGGCGCGGCCTTTTGGCGAATGAATGCGGTTGCCGGTAATCTTCATCGAAGGACACATCGGGCTGCGCACGTCAAAGTTGAAGCAAAGACCGTTGCCGTTGCACTCCATCGCGCCGCGCCAGTCGGTACGCACGCTGATGGGGATCTGACGATCCCAGCTACCGCGCTTCACCGCATCAACCTTCATCATCGGCTCGTCAACGCCAAACGGTGCGCAGATTTTGCCGGGGTTAAGCCGGTTAGCCGGATCGAAAGCCGCCTTGATATGGCGCAAATCGTTAAACAACTCCTCGCCAAAAAACGCCGGGCTGTATTCAGCGCGGAAACCTTTCCCGTGCTCCCCCCACAGCAGACCGCCATAGCGAGCCGTCAGCGTGACCACTTCGTCGGAGATTTGCTTCATCAGCATCTCCTGATGCGGGTCGCACATATCCAGCGCAGGCCGTACATGCAGCACGCCCGCGTCAACGTGACCGAACATGCCGTAGCTCAGGTTGTGCGCATCCAGCAGCGCGCGGAACTCCACGATATAATCCGCCAGATGCTGCGGCGGCACGCAGGTATCCTCGACGAAAGGGATCGGCTTGGCACGCCCTTTGGCGTTGCCCAGCAGGCCAACGGCCTTCTTGCGCATGGCGTAGATGCGCTCAATGCCGGAGAGGTCGTCGCACAGCTGATAGCCAATCACCCCTGCGTCTCTGGCGGCCATCAGCTGGTCCAGCCGCTGGCAAAGCGAACGCATTTGCTGGTCAATCAGCGCTTTGTCATCCCCGGCAAACTCGACGATGTTCAGCCCCAGCATTTCCCGATCGGGCACGTCGGTAATCAGCTCGCTGACCGAGTGCCAGACAATGTCCTCACGGGCAAGGTTCAGCACCTTTGAGTCGACGGTTTCCACCGACAGCGCTTTTGCTTCGACCATAAAGGGCGCGCTGCGCAGCGCAGAATCAAACGAGTCGTACTTGATGTTGACCAGCCGTCGGACCTTAGGAAGCGGAGTGATATCCAGACGCGCTTCGGTAATAAACGCCAGCGTTCCCTCCGCGCCGCACAGAATGCGCGTCAGGTCGATCTGCTGAAGGTCGTCGCTGACCACATGGCGCAGATCGTAACCGGTCAGAAAACGGTTCAGCTTCGGAAATTTATCGATAATCACCTGGCGGCGGTCGCGGCAGCGCTCAAGCACGGTGCGATAGATCCGCCCTTCCGGGTTCTGCTCCTGCGCCAGCTCTTCGGCCAGCCCCACGGGAATCGCACGCGTATCAAGAATATCGCCGCCCAGCAGCACCGCCCGAAGCCCGAGCACATGATCGGAGGTTTTACCGTACACCAGCGATCCCTGGCCGGACGCATCGGTATTGATCATCCCGCCCAGCGTGGCGCGGTTGCTGGTGGAGAGCTCCGGCGAGAAGAAATAGCCGAAGGGCTTCAGGTAAGCGTTAAGCTGGTCTTTAATCACCCCGGCTTCCACCTTCACCCAGCCCTGTTCAACATTAATCTCCATCACGCGGTTCATATAGCGCGACATATCCACCACGATCCCCTGATTCAGCGACTGGCCGTTAGTCCCGGTGCCGCCGCCTCTGGGGGTGAAGACCAGGCTGCGAAAGCGCTCTTCTCCCGCCAGGCGGGCAATCAGGGTCACGTCGGCCGTGGAACGGGGAAACAGAACGGCGTCGGGAAGGAGCTGATAAATACTGTTGTCGGTAGACATGGTAAGACGATCGGCATAGCTGGTGGCGGTATCGCCGGTAAAACCCTGCTGTTCAAGCGCCTGCAAAAAATTCAGCACCAGTTGTACAAGGCCCGGCGCCTGGGAAATCTGTGGGATCATTATCGGGTGACCAGAATGTTGGATAAACGTAAGTCCTGCTTACTCCGTTTTTATCATATTTTTTTATAACCTGTCGCGATTTCAAAATGCGAGGGAAAAGAATAACGTGCCGTTTCTGTCGAAAATGCGTTTAATGCATCATGCTAAGGATGTTAGCCGGAGAGGCAGGGGTCTTTCCGGCACCGCCGCATTGGATTTTTACTGAGGTTACCGTGCCAACCATAAAGACTGAGCCCAAAATCTGGGATATGCCGCAAATCGTCTTCTCCCTGCTGTTTATTATTTTACTGATCGTGGCCTGTTTCTGGGTAGTGCAGCCGTTTGTGCTGGGCTTCGCCTGGGCCAGCATGGTAGTGATTGCCACCTGGCCTTTGATGATCAAATTGCAGAGCCTGCTGTGGGGGCGGCGCTCGCTGGCGGTGATCGCCATGACATTGCTGCTGATCCTGCTCTTTATTCTCCCCGTGGCGCTGCTGGTCAGCAGCCTGATTGAGAACAGCGGGCCGGTGATTGCCTGGGCCTCGTCCGGCCATATCAAGCTGCCGGAGATGGAGTGGCTGAACAGCCTTCCTGTTGTCGGGAAAAAGCTTAACTCAGCGTATCATACGCTGGTGCAGGGCGGCGGCAGCGCGATGATGGCGAAAGTGCAGCCTTATATCGGTCGCACCAGCGTGTTCCTGTTCGCGCAGGTGGGCCATTTTGGCCGCTTTATGCTGCATCTTGGGCTGATGCTGCTGTTCAGCGTGCTGCTTTACTGGCGCGGTGAGCAGGTTGGTCACGGCATTCGCCACTTTGCTTTCCGCCTCGCTTCCCGCCGTGGCGATGCAGCCGTGCTGCTGGCCAGCCAGGCGATCCGCGCCGTAGCGCTCGGCGTGGTGGTTACCGCGCTGGTGCAGGGGGTGCTGGGCGGCATCGGACTGGCTATCTCCGGTATTCCTTATGCTACCGTGCTGACCGTGCTGATGATCCTCTCCTGCCTGGTGCAATTGGGGCCGCTGGTGGTGCTGGTCCCGGCCATTATCTGGCTGTACTGGAGCGGCGATACCACCTGGGGCACCGTGCTGCTGGTCTGGAGCTGCGTGGTCGGTACGCTGGATAACGTGCTGCGCCCGATGCTTATTCGTATGGGCGCGGATCTGCCGATGATCCTGATCCTTTCCGGCGTAATTGGCGGACTGGTGGCCTTTGGCATGATTGGTCTGTTTATCGGCCCGGTGGTGCTGGCCGTCTCTTACCGCCTGGTGTCGGTCTGGGTCCATGAAGCTCCCGCGCCTGAAGAGTCACCGGAAGAGGTGGTGGAAGAGCTGGCAGAGAGAGAACAGGAACAGGCAACAAAATAACCTCCCTCCCCTGCGGCCAGCCGGTCTGGCCGCCTGAACGAAAAAATCTTCGTCACGTCTTCATTCACTTTGATTAGCTATCTTAACCATAAAAAGGTCTTTTTCGCCCATGCCGGAAGTAACAGCGTGGAATTGATTACGTTACATACAGTTTAAAAGCCGTTGTGACCCGCAATCTGTCACAAAAGGTTATGGGTTTTAAACTAATAAGAGGATTCTTAATGACTCGCCAGGCCCGGCTGAATAGTATGAATGCCATGTTTATGATCAAACCGCTGATTTCTAAACAACCTTTTTCCCCTGAGTGACTAAAGAATTGCTGTGTGTAGTCTTTGCCCATCCCATGTGATGGGCTTTTTTTTGCCTGCAAAAAAGCAATAAGGCCAGATAAACTGGCCTTATTGTCGTTATGACAGCGAACTCTGCTATTTTGCCGGGATTTCTGCCAGGCTCAGCCAGGTCTGAACCACCGTATCCGGGTTAAGAGACAAACTGTCGATTCCCTCATCCATCAGCCAGGCGGCGAAGTCTTCATGGTCGGAAGGGCCCTGTCCGCAGATACCGACGTATTTTCCTTCTTTTTTCGCCGCACGAATCGCCATTGAAAGCAGAGCTTTCACCGCGTCATTCCGCTCGTCGAACAGTTCGGAAACCACGCCGGAATCCCTGTCCAGCCCCAGCGCGAGCTGAGTCATATCGTTCGAGCCGATCGAGAAACCGTCAAAGTATTGCAGGAACTGCCCGGCCAGCAGCGCGTTGGAAGGAATTTCGCACATCATAATCAGCTTCAGCCCGTTTTCACCGCGCTTCAGCCCCTGACGCTCCAGCTCCTCAACCACCGCTTTCGCCTGCGCAACCGTACGGACGAACGGCACCATGATCTCCACGTTGGTCAGGCCCATCTCGTTACGCACGCGCTTAACGGCCGCACACTCCAGAGCAAAGCAGTCGCGGAAGCTGTCCGCCACATAGCGGCCCGCGCCACGGAAGCCCAGCATCGGGTTCTCTTCTTCCGGTTCGTAGCGTTCACCGCCCACCAGGTTGGCGTATTCGTTAGTTTTAAAGTCTGACAAACGGACGATAACCCGTTTCGGTGCAAACGCCGCGCCCAGCGTCGCAATCCCTTCGGTCAGGCGGGCAATGTAGAACTCAACCGGATCGTCAAAACCTTTCATCAGGCTACGGATTTGCTGTTGCAGCTCCGGCGTCTGTTGGTCAAACTCAAGAAGCGCCTTAGGATGCACGCCGATCATGCGGTTGATGATAAATTCCAGCCGCGCCAGGCCAACGCCTTCGTTCGGCAGGCAGGCAAAATCGAACGCGCGATCCGGGTTGCCGACGTTCATCATGATTTTCAGCGGCAGCGAAGGCAGCTCATCCACCTGCGAGCTTTTAATTTCAAAATCAAGCAGGTCGTTATAGACGTAGCCGGTATCCCCTTCGGCACAGGAGACGGTCACCTTGTGCCCATCCTTGAGAAGATCGGTCGCGTTACCGCAGCCGACCACCGCAGGAATGCCCAGCTCGCGCGCAATGATCGCCGCATGACAGGTACGCCCGCCACGGTTAGTCACAATGGCCGAAGCCTTTTTCATGATCGGTTCCCAATCCGGGTCGGTCATGTCGGTGACCAGCACGTCGCCCTTCTGGATACGGTTCATTTCGCTGATGTCGTGAATCACTTTGACTTCGCCAGCGCCGATACGGTGGCCGATGGCGCGTCCTTCCACTACAACCTTTCCTTTGCCCTGGAGCGTATAGCGCTCCATCACCTGGCCGTTGGAGCGGACGGTTTCCGGACGGGCCTGCACGATAAACAGCTTGCCGGTGTGCCCATCTTTCGCCCACTCAATGTCCATCGGACGCTGGTAGTGTTTTTCAATCTGTACAGCCTGGGCAGCGAGCGCTTCCACTTCTTCGCTACTCAGGCAGAAACGATCGCGCTCTTCTTCCGGGACGTCTTCAATGCGCACCTGCTCGCCGTGCTCCTGGGAGTCGGCGTAGACCATGCGAATTTTTTTCGATCCCAGATTCCGCCGCACAATGGCAGGACGCCCGGCGGCAAGCGTGGGCTTATGAACATAAAATTCATCCGGGTTAACCGCGCCCTGCACCACCATTTCACCCAGTCCCAGCGCTGCGGTGATAAATACCACCTGGTCAAAACCGGACTCGGTATCAATGGTAAACATCACCCCTGCCGATCCCAGATCGGAGCGTACCATGCGCTGAACGCCGGCAGACAGCGCCACGCCGCGATGGTCGTAGCCCTGATGCACACGATAGGAGATAGCACGATCGTTAAACAACGAGGCATAAACATGCTTGACCGCGATCAGCACCGCCTCAAAACCCTGCACGTTCAGGAAGGTTTCCTGTTGACCGGCAAAGGAGGCATCCGGCATGTCTTCCGCCGTGGCCGAGGAGCGCACGGCAAACGAAGCTTCCTTGTCGTCAGCGGAGAGCTGCTCATAAGCCTGACGAATGGCCTGTTCCAGCTCAGGCTGGAAAGGCGTCTCAACAATCCACTGGCGGATTTGCTTGCCCGCCTTCGCCAGCTCATCAACATCATCAATATCGGTCTTGTCCAGCAGATCGTAGATACGCTGATTGACGCCGCTTTGATCGAGGAACTGATTGAATGCATCTGAGGTCGTCGCAAAACCGTTAGGAACGGAAACGCCCAGCGAGGACAAATTAGTAATCATTTCACCCAGAGAGGCGTTTTTGCCTCCCACCCGATCAACATCGTTCATGCCAAGCTGGTTATACCAGAGCACAAGCGGCCGTTCGCCTTTATTGGACATTGAAACAATCCTTTTGAGATTTAATGATGAATAGGTAAACAGAATAGTGCTTTTTGAGCCTGGCACATTCCGGTACTGGAAAGAAACTGTTGAATCGATCAAGCGGATTAAAAATGCGATTTTAAGAAAACTCCGCCCGAATTCGGCGGGTTGCGCAACGGGATAAATAAGATAATTCCCTGTTTTTCAGCAGCCTGCTCACTCTTCAGCCGTTATTGAAGCAAAGGGTTTGCGCAACAGTTCTTGATGAATAATTAGAATGTTTTTTTAACTAAGGGCTATTTTTACGCATAATAAAAAGAAACGTCATTTCATAAATGTCGGTTTTATTTCGTAGCCGCACGCTTTTACGAAAATAAAAAATTCATATAATTAACTTATGGAGCATCTGTTTTGTTTTGCAGCAAGCATCACTATTTGCTTTCCGCCAGTAGATTAATTTAGTCTGCAAGGATGCACAGTGTTGGAGAGAAAATGGACGTGAACAGCGAACGAAGTGTTTTTTATATCTCAGACGGCACGGCAATCACCGCAGAAGTGTTGGGGCACGCGGTGCTGTCCCAGTTTCCCGTTGGCATAACCAGCGTGACGCTGCCGTTTGTTGAAAACGTGCAGCGGGCGCAGGCCGTCAAGGCTCAGATTAACGCGTTATACCTCAAGAGCGGGGTTCGTCCGCTGGTGTTTATTTCGATTGTTACCCCGGAAGTCCGCGAAATCATTCTGCAAAGCGACGGGTTCTGTCAGGATATCGTACAGTCGCTGGTGGCCCCGCTACAGCAGGAGTTGGGCATCCCTCCGGCGCCGGTGGCTAATCGTACTCACGGGCTGACGGCAAACAATCTCGGCAAGTACGATGCCCGCATCGCCGCCATCGACTATACGCTGGCGCACGATGACGGGATTTCTCTGCGCGGGCTGGAAGAGGCGCAGGTTATTTTGCTTGGGGTGTCGCGCTGCGGCAAAACGCCCACCAGCCTCTATCTGGCTATGCAGTTCGGCGTGCGCGCCGCTAACTATCCGTTTATCGCCGACGATATGGACAATCTGAAACTTCCTCCGGCGCTGAAGCCCTTCCAGAACAAGCTGTTTGGCCTGACTATCGATCCTGAGCGGCTGGCGGCCATTCGTCAGGAGCGGGCGGAAAATACCCGCTATGCCTCGATGCGGCAGTGCCGGCTTGAGGTTGGCGAAGTGGAGGCCCTGTTCCGCACCAACCAAATTCGCTACCTCAACAGCACCAACTATTCCGTGGAAGAGATAGCCACCAAGATCCTCGATATCATGGGGCTGACCCGCCGTATGTATTAAAAAGTGATATTTATCGCGTTACGCCCGATTAGCGGGCGTTTTACGGTTGAAATCAGCGCTGGTTGGTTTATTGTGATCGCCATCACTTCCCGGTACTTCTGCCGCTGCGAAGAAAAAAAATTTAGAGATGGTTATGAACAAAACAGATGAACTGCGGACCGCGCGCATCGATAGCCTGATTACGCCTGATGAACTGGCAAAAAGGTATCCGATCACCCCGGCCATCGCAGCCAACGTCACCGACTCCCGCAGGCGCATCGCCCGTATTCTTTCTGGTGAAGATCCCCGCCTGCTGGTGGTTATCGGCCCTTGCTCGCTCCACGATCCGCTGGCCGCGGTGGAATATGCTGGCCGCCTGAACGCCCTGCGCGAGAAGTATCAGTCGCGCTTTGAAATCGTCATGCGCACCTATTTTGAAAAGCCGCGTACCGTGGTTGGCTGGAAGGGGTTGATTTCCGACCCGGATCTCGACGGTAGCTTCAGGGTTAATCACGGTTTAGCCGTTGCCCGCAAGGTGTTGTTGGATATCAACGCGTTAGGTATGCCTACCGCTACCGAGTTTCTCGATATGGTGATCGGGCAGTTTATTTCTGATCTGATTAGCTGGGGTGCGATTGGCGCACGCACCACGGAAAGCCAGATCCACCGCGAGATGGCATCGGCCCTCTCCTGCCCGGTAGGCTTCAAGAATGGGACGGATGGCAACATTCAGATTGCCGTCGACGCCATTCGCGCCGCCAGAGCCAGCCATATGTTCCTGTCGCCGGACAAGCTGGGCCAGATGACTATTTATCAGACCAGCGGCAATCCGTCAGGGCATGTCATTATGCGCGGCGGCAAGCAGCCTAACTATCATCCGCAGGATATCGCCGCGGCGGCAGCCAGCCTGCGCGAGTTTAAGCTGCCGGAGCAGTTAGTGATCGACTTCAGCCACGGCAACTGCCTGAAGCAGCACCGTCGACAAAAAGACGTAGCCAGCTCGGTTGCCCAGCAGATCCGCGATGGCTCAGCGTGCATTGCCGGAGTGATGATTGAGAGCTTCCTGCAGGAAGGCACGCAGAAGGTGGAGCCCGGCAGGCCGTTGGTTTACGGTCAGTCCATTACCGATCCGTGCCTCGGCTGGGAAGACAGCGAAGAGGTGCTGGCGCAGCTGGCTGCGGCGGTTGATGCGCGGTTCTGAGCAACAATAGCGCGGTGGTGAACCGCGCCCTGAGCCTGGTCTGGGACGCCAGGCTCGCACCTGCTGGCGTCAGCTTGAACAGCTGACCTCCAGTTTCTTCCCCCAGTCCGGCGCACGCTGCGTCAGATCCGCGAAGGCTGGCACATCGTCGAACGGCTGGCTAAGCGCCTGATGCAGCCTGCTCAACATGCTGATATCGTCTTTTTCGGCCTGCTCGATCGCCTGCTGCGCCAGGTAATTACGCAATACGACGGCCGGGTTTGCCTGCTTCATCTGCTGCTGACGATCGGCGTCGCTGCGATCTTCTTCTAACAGACGCTGCCGCCAGATGTTGTACCAGCTGTCGAAAGCCTCACGATCGATAAACTCATCCCGCAGCGGGGAGGTAGTCTGCTGCTGCTCGGTCAGCGAGAGCTGACGGAAGGTCCAGCTGTAATCGCTGCCCTCTTTGGTCATCAGCGCCAGCAGGCCGGTCAGAATATCGTTATCGTGCTGATCCTTCGTCATTAACCCCAGCTTCGCCCGCATCCGTTCTCCCCAGCAGCGCATCAGCTCCGGCTCATAGTCAGCCAGCGCCTGTTTCAGCTGATCGGCGGTCATCAGTCCGGACAGAGAGTGCGCCAGACGATTCAGGTTCCACAGTCCCACCACCGGCTGGTTGTCAAAGCTGTAGCGTCCCTGATAGTCAGAATGATTGCAGATAAAGTCCGGCTGGTAATCATCAAGGAAACCAAACGGGCCGTAGTCCAGCGTCAGCCCCAGAATCGACATATTGTCAGTATTCATCACCCCGTGGGCGAAGCCTACGCTCTGCCAGTGGGCAATCAGGCGCGCGGTGCGCTTCACCACGTCGCTGAACCACAGCAGATAGCGCTGCGGCTCGCTTTTCAGCGCTGGCCAGTGATGCTCGATAGCGTAGTCCGCCAGCTGACGCACTTTTTCCGGCTGCTGCGCGTAGAAGAAATGCTCGAAATGGCCGAAGCGCAGATGGCTCTCCGCCACCCGCAACAGCATGGCGCCCCGCTCGGTGGTTTCGCGGTAGACGGGCTCATCGCTGGTGACGACAGTAAGCGCGCGGGAAGTGGGAATGCCCAGATGGTGCATCGCTTCTGAGGCCAGAAACTCACGCAGCGAAGAGCGCAGCACGGCGCGGCCATCGCCCATGCGGGAGTATGGCGTCAATCCTGCGCCCTTCAGGTGCCAGTCCATTTTACGGCCGTCGGGCAGCTGCTGTTCACCAAGCAATAGCCCCCGGCCGTCACCCAACTGCCCGGCCCAGACGCCAAACTGATGGCCGCTGTAAACCTGCGCCAGCGGCTGCATACCGGGCAGCAGCGTATCTCCGCTCCAGATCCCCGCCTTTTCCGGCGCGAACCAGCTCTCGTCCAGCCCCAGCTCGCGGGCCAGCTCGGCGCTGTGAAACAGCAAACGCGGATTTTTTAACGGCGTCGGCTGAAGGGCAGTATAAAAACCCGCCAGCTGCTGGTACCAGGTGTTAGTAAACTGCATGACATCCCCCTGCGATTTGCCAGCCGGGCCACGGTCTGGCGCTCAAGCGCCTAGTGTAAACCTCCGGACAAGGGGTTAACACGGACTTATTCAGGGGTTATTAATGCGGATGACCGAGTAATTCTTTCGGTGGGTGGATCAGCGTGGCAAGCCCTTCCTCTCCCACCGGCGAGAACAGCGCGCTCTGTATACCATCAAATTCAAAGTGACTAATTTTTTCCAGACCGGGTAAATCATCAATTCCCTGAACGATAACCTGCTGACAATGGGGCCTGATATGATCGAGAACGGTACTAATGAAGGGTTTAAAAGAGAGTCGATTAATATTGTGCTTAATAAAACCCTTATCCAGCTTGATGCGGTAAAAAAGATCGTCGTAAACGGCCTTCGACGGCGCTTTCCCTGCCCCATAGTTCTCCAGGCTTAAGTCAAACCTTTCGCTCAGCGCCATTAAACCCGGATGATCTTTACCCAGCTTTAAATCAGGAAAACTTTCGTTAATTTCCAGCTCAAGCCATTCCAGCGCATCTAACTTGCGGGCCAGAAAATCACTTTCCAGAATGGCCTGTGACGTCACTTCATCAATTTTTAACGTGACCTTAACCCCCTGCTGGCGGAAAAAGTCATGATTTTTTTCAATACTGCTAATCTGACTTTGTAACAATAGAATACGCTGCTCACTATCCATTTGCGGCAGCAGCATCTCCTGCGGTATGGCAACGTTGGCGGTAGTATGAGAAAAGTGCGTGAGCAGTTCGACGGCAATCAGCAGGCCATCAAAACTATAGACAGGGTAAAATGCTGCGTAGCTTTTATAATCCGCTTCCAGATGGATTTTCATTTTTATTCAGCCAGGATAATGTGGCAATTCGTGCATCCTGTCTCACCGCTTAACGGCGAGTTACCGTGCCATTAAAAGTGAACTTATCGCATGATGGCAAAAACAGGATGAGGCCCGTTGTAAAATCGTAAACTATCACACAATTGATATGAAAGGTGCTTAACAGTTAACGTCAGCCCTTCCCTTAAAACGTCTGTATGACAATAACTTCAGCGTCTCTTGACTAAAATTTGACATAACCTGAGGTAAAATGAGACTTAAGGGCAATCCATTTATTGTCACCAGGCATACTGCGTTAATCTTTAATATCATCCCATAAATCAAATGCTGAATATATGAGCATTTTCTTAAATGTTTAGTAATCTAAATATATCATCGGTTATATTCGCCTTGCCTGCCAGAACACTTTTTTCCAGTAGACATTATTCAGTGAGGAGCGGATAACCCCCTGACTGGTCGAAGCATGAATAAACTCGTCGTCGGTATCATAAATCCCAACGTGTAATCCATTTTCTCCACTACCGGTTTTGAAAAAGACCAGGTCGCCCGGCAGCAGCTCATCCTTATCGATGCGCGTGCCGATATCGGTTTGGGCCACGGTGGTGCGAGGCAGCTGTAAATCAAAGCGATCGCGAAAGGTAAGATAGACAAAACCGGAGCAGTCGACGCCGCTTTGATTCATGCCACCGTAACGGTATGGCGTACCACGCCACTGGCTTAACTGCTCATTCAACTGGGCAATAACGGCGATCGAATCGGCAAGACGCGCATTGGGAGGAGGCGCATGGCTGCTACAGCCTGCAAGAATAACTACGATTAGCAACAGCCAGTAGCGCATAGCCAGGCCCCTTCAAAAGTGACAAGTAACTTTACCAGCATACTGCGTTTTTCAACAAGATGGCTGCGTTTATCAGAGGAATGTCGTCAGGATTTGGTGATCCTCCACGCACAGTCGTCTAAAAGGCACCGCAAAGACCTCACTCAGCCTTTCGGGCTGCAGGACTTCATCCACGCTTCCCTGCTGAACAAGCGCGCCATTTTTCATCAGCCAGACCCGGTGCGCGTGGTGCAGGCTATGGTTGATGTCGTGCCCGCTGACGATCGCCGTTAACCCTTTACTGACGCAGGCGGCGAGGTAGCCATCAAAAGCAGCCTGCTGCGCAAGGTCCAGCCCGGTTAGCGGCTCATCAAGCAGCAGAAGACGGCCCTGCGGCTGCGCGACTTGAAACAGTACCGCCGCCAGGCGTACGCGCTGCCATTCTCCGCCTGAGAGCTGATTTACCGGCCTCGCCAGCTTATCCACCAGCTGGAAGATCTGACAAAGCGTGATAAGCGCTTCCTCATTCAGCGCTTCTTTCCCGGCTTGATGCAGGGAAAGATAGTGCCAGACGGGCATACTGCCAGCCGGCTGTTGCTGCTGCGCCAGCCAGGCGCGCGTGCGCGCCAGCGCCGGGCCAGTCCACAACGCCAGCGGGATACCGGCAAGACGAATGGCTCCCTCTGCGGGCAGCAAACCAGCAAGGCAGGCCAGCAGCGAACTTTTCCCACTGCCGTTTGGTCCCAGCAGATGGATTAACTCCCCGCGTTGTACTTCCGCGCTGAACGGCGCAAGGCGCTGCGCCAGAGCAACGCCTTCACACTGCAACAACATTTACTTTGCCAGCGCCTGCTGGATGGCGCTGGTGATGGCCGGGTCGGAAGGCTCCATATCCGGGGAGAAGCGCTGTAGCACCGTCCCGTCACGGCCAATCAGGAATTTTTCGAAATTCCACAGAATGTCGCCCGGCTCCTTCGGCGCGCGGCCTTTACTGCTCATGCGCTCCAGAAAACCACTGTTTTCCGGCACGGTGGCCTCAGGCTGCGCCGCAACCAGCTGGACATAGAGCGGGTGCCTGTCCGGACCGTTTACCTCAATTTTGCTGAACATTGGGAAAGTGACGCCATAGGTGGTGCTGCAAAACGTCTGGATCTCTTCCGCGCTGCCCGGTTCCTGCCCCAGGAACGCATTGCAGGGAAAGCCTAACACTGAAAACCCGTTGTCCTGCTGGGCTTTTTGTAACGCTTCAAGCTGCTCATACTGGGGAGTAAGGCCGCATTTTGACGCCACGTTAACCACCAGCAGCACGTCGCCCTGCCATTGCGCCAGCGAGGTCTGCTCGCCGTTCAGCATTTCCAGCTTTGTGTCAAAAATAGTCATCGGTTTTTCCTGTTTCAGTAGTGAGAGAACAACGGTCGGACAATTATGCCCGATGGCGTAACAGTAACCAGATAAAGACCGGGGCGCCCAGCGTTGCCGTCACCACCCCAATCGGTAATTCTGCAGAAGACATTGCCACCCGCGCCAGCACATCAGCAGCCAGCAAAATCCCCCCGCCTGCCAGCGCGCAGGCGGGTAACAGCATACGATGATCGCTGACGCCATTAAGGCGCAGGATGTGCGGGATGACCAGCCCGACAAAACCAATCGCCCCCGCCAGCGCCACGCTGACGCCGGTCAGCCAGCCGATAGCCAGCACCAGCAGATTTCGCCATAGCAACAGCGGCAGCCCCAGCTGTCTGGCCGACACCTCGCCCAGCGCGATCAGGTTGAGGATTGTCGACAGCGAGCACAGCCAGACCAGCACCGGCACCAGCGCCAGCATCAGCCAACGGTAGCGCCAGTCCACGCCGCTGAAGCCGCCCATCATCCAGTACATCAGCTGGCGCAGATCCAGGCTCGAGCTAAAGTAAACGGCCCAGGTCATCACCGCGCTGCAAATGATCCCCATCGCCACGCCGGCAAGCAGCAGTCGGCTGTTTGAAAGATGCTGTCGGGAAAAACGCAGCAGGATTAAGGTCACCACCAGCGCGCCAACGATGGCGCACAGTCCAGTCTGCCACAGCCCTGCCGCCCCGGCAAAAATGCTCAGCACCAGCCCAACGCCAGCGCCGTTTGACACGCCCAGCAGGCCAGGCTCGGCCAGCGGATTTTCAAACAGCGCCTGCATCACCGCACCGGCAACCGCCAGCGAGGCGCCTACCAGCAGCACGGCCAGCGTTCTTGGCAGGCGTAGCTGCCAGACATACAGCGAATTTTCCGGACTGAACCAGTCGGAGGGCATCAGCCAGCGCTCGCCAGCCGACAGGCTGAGGATCGCCATCAGCAGGCTAAAAAGTAGCAGGCCAGCCAGCCAGCGCCGATCGTGACGCCGTGCGCGGGTAATATGTTGCAGAAGCGGGGTCATCAGCGCGTTTATCAAAGGAAAAAGGAAAAGGCCGCTTGCGCGGCCTTTTGGCTAACAGAATCAGTCTTCTTTCGGTGTCGCGTTCTCAACCCGGCTTTTCAACTTCTGCCCGGGCCGGAAAGTCACCACCCGCCGCGCCGTGATTGGAATATCTTCACCCGTCTTGGGGTTTCGACCCGGACGTTGGTTTTTGTCGCGAAGGTCGAAGTTGCCAAATCCTGACAGTTTCACCTGTTCACCATTTTCCAAAGCGCGGCGTACCTCTTCGAAAAACAGCTCAACCAGCTCTTTGGCATCCCGTTTGCTCAGCCCCAGCTTCTCAAACAGGTATTCAGACATCTCAGCTTTTGTAAGCGCCATAGGTTCAATCCCTCAAGGATGCTTGGAATCGCTCTTTTAGTGCCTCTACGCATTTTGCAACGGTAGCGGCAATCTCCTCTTCTTCGAGTGTCCGGCCGGTATCTTGCAAAATCAGGCTGATAGCGAGGCTCTTAAAACCTTCATTTACGCCCTTACCGCGGTACACGTCAAACAAGTTTACGCCAACTACCTGATTTACGCCAACTTTCTTACACTCTGCGATGATATCTGCTGCAGGCACGTTTTCAGCCACCACAACGGCGATATCACGACGGTTTGCCGGGAAACGAGAAATCCCGCTCGCGTCAGGCAGGACGCGGTCTGACACCCTGTCCCACTGGAGTTCGAACACCACGGTACGACCGTTAAGATCCAGTTTCCTTTCAAGTTCCGGGTGCACCACACCCAGAAAACCGATGCGCTCATCGTGTAAATAAATTGCGGCACTCTGTCCCGGATGCAGAGCAGGATGTGCTTCAGCGCGGAACTGGATTTCAGAAAATTTACCGGTCAGGTCGAGGACAGACTCCAAATCGCCTTTTAAATCATAGAAGTCAACTGCCTGACGTGCCAGATCCCAATGCTCTTCATAGCGGGTTCCGCTGATGACGCCCGCCAGCATAACGTCCTGGCGGATGCCAAGGTTTGCCTGAGTATCAGGGACAAAGCGCAGGCCGCTTTCGAACAAACGCACGCGGTTTTGCTGACGATTTTGATTATATACCACCGCAGACAGCAGGCCGCTCCACAGAGAAAGCCGCATTGCCGACATTTCAACGGAGATCGGGCTTGGCAGCACCAGGTTCTCTTCACCCGGATGCAGCAGCGCCTGCAGCTTAGGATCGACGAAGCTGTAAGTGATCGCCTCCTGGTAGCCTTTATCAACCAGCATCGCCTTCACGCGCTTCAGCGACAGATTGGCCTCGCGATGTTTCGTCATCACCAGACCGGCCTGCACAGGCACGTCCGGAATGTTGTCATAGCCGTACAGACGGGCCACTTCTTCGACCAGATCTTCTTCAATTTCCATGTCGAAACGCCAGCCTGGCGCTACCGCCTGCCAGAATCCGTCACCTTCGGTCACTTCGCAGCCCAGACGACGCAAAATGTCGCTGACCTCTGCGTCGGCAATCACATGACCAATCAGGCGATCCAGCTTTTCACGGCGCAGGGTGATGGTGGCTCGCACCGGCAGGGTCGCCTGGTTGCTGACATCAATAACCGGACCGGCCTCGCCGCCGCAGATTTCAAGCAGCAGGCGCGTAGCTCGCTCCATCGCTTTGTACTGCAGCTGCGGATCGACGCCGCGTTCATAGCGATGAGAGGCATCGGTATGCAGACCGTGGCGACGCGCGCGTCCGACGATTGACAGCGGGCTGAAGAAGGCGCTCTCGAGCAGCACGCTGCGGGTTTCTTCGTTGACGCCGGAGTGCTCACCTCCAAAGATCCCGGCCATCGCCAGCGCTTTCTGGCGATCGGCAATCACCAGCGTATCAGCGCTCAGTCGGGCTTCGCTACCGTCCAGCAGCGTCAGGGTTTCGCCCTCTTCCGCCAGGCGTACAATGATGCCCCCGTCAATGCGGTCGAGGTCGAAGGCGTGCATCGGCTGACCCAGTTCCAGCAGCACAAAGTTAGTGATGTCGACAACCGGATCGATAGAACGAATTCCGCAGCGGCGCAGCTTCTCTTTCATCCACAGCGGCGTGGCGGCCTGCACGTTAATGCCTTTGACTACGCGGCCAAGATAGCGCGGGCAGGCTTCTGCCGCATCCACCTGGATCGGCAAAGTCTCCTGGATGGTGGCGGCAACCGGGGCGATATCCGGCTCGGTCAGCGCCATTTTGTTCAGTACCGCCACGTCGCGAGCCACGCCAATGATGCTCAGGCAGTCTGCGCGGTTAGGCGTGACGCTGATTTCAATGGTGCTGTCATTAAGTCCGAGCAAGTCACGAAGATCGGTGCCAACGGTCGCCTCCAGCGGCAGCTCGATAATGCCCTGGTGATCGTCGGAAATCCCCAGCTCGGAGAAGGAACACAGCATACCTTCTGAAGGCTCACCGCGCAGCTTTGCCGCCTTAATTTTAAAATCACCCGGCAGGACCGCCCCAACGGTCGCCACCGCCACTTTCAGTCCCTGACGGCAGTTTGGCGCGCCGCAGACGATATCCAGCAGGCGTTCGCCACCGACATTAATTTTGGTGACGCGCAGTTTGTCTGCGTTAGGGTGCTGGCCGCACTCCACCACTTCACCCACCACCACGCCGTGAAACGCACCGGCCACCGCCTCCACGCCGTCCACTTCCAGACCGGCCATGGTTATCTGTTCAGACAGCGCTGCACTATCAATAGCCGGGTTAACCCACTCACGTAACCAGAGTTCGCTAAATTTCATTGGTCTGACCCGCCCTTATTTAAACTGTTTGAGGAAACGTAAATCATTTTCGAAGAAGGCGCGCAAATCGGTCACGCCATAGCGCAGCATGGTCAGACGCTCCATGCCCATGCCGAAGGCAAAGCCAGAGTAGACCTCAGGATCGATACCGACGTTGCGCAGGACGTTAGGGTGCACCATGCCGCAGCCCAGCACCTCCAGCCACCGGCCGTTTTTCCCCATCACGTCGACTTCTGCGGAAGGTTCGGTGAACGGGAAGTAGGAAGGACGGAAACGAACCTGCAAATCTTCTTCGAAGAAGTTGTTAAGGAAGTCGTGCAGCGTGCCTTTCAGGTTGGTAAAGCTGATGTTCTTGTCCACGATCAGCCCTTCCATCTGATGGAACATCGGCGTGTGGGTCTGGTCGTAGTCGTTACGGTAAACGCGGCCGGGAGCGATAATGCGGATCGGCGGCTGCTGGTTCTTCATGGTGCGGATCTGCACGCCGGATGTCTGAGTGCGCAGCAGGCGAGTGGCGTCAAACCAGAAAGTGTCATGGTCGGCGCGGGCCGGGTGATGGCCAGGAATATTCAGCGCGTCAAAGTTGTGGTAGTCATCTTCGATCTCCGGTCCGGTCGCCACGGCAAAGCCCAGCTCGCCGAAGAACGTTTCAATGCGGTCGATGGTACGGGTTACCGGATGCAGCCCGCCGTTTTCAATACGGCGTCCGGGCAGCGAGACGTCAATAGTCTCTTCAGCCAGCCGGGCGTTCAGCGCAGCGGATTCCAGCGACGCTTTGCGTTCGTTCAGCACGTCCTGAACCTGCTGCTTGGCCTCATTAATAACCGCACCGGCCGCCGGACGCTCTTCCGCCGGCAGCTCGCGCAATGTTGTCATCTGCAGCGTCAGATGTCCCTTTTTCCCCAGATATTCAACGCGTACCGCGTCTAACGCGGCAACATCGTGGGCATCAGCAATGGCCGCTTTCGCGTTCGCCACCAGTTCTGCGAGATGTGACATGCTTTCCTCTTCTTCCAGCCGCCGTGGCCGGTCTGTTTTTTATGAGGACGAAGGTTCGTCCGATATCAGCGACGCCAGAAACAAAAAAGCCTCCACTTGGGAGGCTTTTAGCGCGATTTTTCGTTTCTTCTCTTTGCGCTCAAGCCCCCGGCGTACCGGTGCTAAAGTAAAAAAAGAAACGGAAAATAGCAGCATTCACGCTTGCGTTACCTTGTACGGGTTAAAACAGTGAAAATAAAAGAGGGAGACCAGCTCCCTCTTTCACCTGACTTACGCCAGAGCCGATTTCGCTTTTTCGACCAGTGCCGTAAAGGTCACTTTATCGAAGACGGCGATGTCAGCCAGAATCTTACGGTCGATCTCAATAGAAGCCTTTTTCAGGCCATTAATGAAACGGCTGTAAGAGATACCGTTAGTGCGTGCCGCTGCGTTGATACGCGCGATCCACAGCTGACGGAACTGACGCTTCCGCTGACGACGGTCACGGTAAGCATACTGACCAGCTTTGATAACAGCCTGGAAGGCAACGCGGTAAACACGCGAACGTGCACCGTAATAGCCTTTAGCTTGTTTTAAGATTTTTTTGTGACGTGCGCGAGCAACTACACCACGTTTTACACGAGCCATTTAGCTCTCCTGTTTTATATTCTGTTTAAAAAAAATGACTTATGCGTACGGCAGGCAGGCAATAACCAGACCCAGATCGCCTTTAGACACCAGGCCTTTAGGGCGCAGATGACGTTTACGCTTAGTCGATTTTTTGGTCAGAATATGACGCAGGTTAGCGTGTTTACGCTTGAAGCCGCCAGAAGCGGTCTTCTTAAAGCGCTTAGCCGCGCCACGTACAGTTTTAATCTTTGGCATTTAAAACATCCACTTCGCATTGTTAATAAAATGAACCAGACAGGCGAATAAAAGCCCGGACCGAAGCCCGAACCTCGATTACTTTATGGCCTACTGCTTCTTCTTCGGAGCCAGCACCATGATCATCTGACGACCTTCGATTTTTGAAGGGAAGGATTCGACAATGGCCAAATCCAGATCGTCACACAGATCTTTACGGACGCGGTTAAGCACTTCCATACCGATCTGCTGGTGCGCCATCTCACGACCACGGAACCGCAGCGTGATTTTGGCTTTGTCGCCCTCTTCGAGAAAGCGAACCAGGTTGCGTAGTTTTACCTGGTAGTCGCCATCATCGGTACCAGGACGGAACTTAATTTCCTTAACCTGGATAACTTTTTGCTTTTTCTTCTGTTCTTTAGAAGATTTGCTTTTTTCGTAGAGGAACTTGCCGTAATCCATGATTCGGCAAACGGGCGGCTCGGCGTTAGGGCTAATTTCAACTAAATCGACCCCTGCTTCCTCAGCTTTTTCCAAAGCCTCATTCAGACTGACAATACCAATCTGCTCGCCATCGACGCCAGTCAGTCGTACTTCTGTGGCGCGGATTTCTCTGTTAATGCGATTAGGACGCGCCGTTTGAACTCGTTTTCCGCCTTTAATACCTTATTCCTCCAATTGATGAAGATTGCGACTGCGAATTTCATCATGCAGTTTCGCGATCACTTCGTTTACGTCCATGCTGCCCAGGTCTTTACCACGGCGAGTGCGAACGGCAACCTTGCCTGATTCCACTTCTTTATCACCACAGACCAACATATACGGGACACGACGTAAAGTGTGCTCGCGGATTTTAAAGCCAATCTTCTCGTTTCTCAAGTCCGCTTTTGCACGAATGCCCGCATTCTGCAGTTTTCGGGTCAATTCTGCAACATATTCGGACTGGCCATCGGTGATATTCATCACCACAACTTGTACTGGAGCCAGCCAGGTTGGGAAGAACCCGGCATACTCTTCGGTCAGAATACCGATAAAGCGCTCCACTGAGCCGAGGATTGCCCGGTGAATCATCACCGGGACCTGGCGCTCATTATTTTCACCTATATAAGAAGCACTCAGACGACCCGGCAGTGAAAAGTCGAGCTGAACGGTGCCGCACTGCCATGCGCGATCCAGGCAATCATGCAGGGTAAATTCAATTTTAGGGCCGTAGAAGGCGCCCTCTCCCGGCTGATAGTCGAACGGGATTTCGTTCTCTTTCAGCGCGGCAGCCAGGTCGGCCTCGGCACGGTCCCACTGCTCCTCGCTGCCGATGCGTTTCACCGGACGAGTAGATAATTTCACCGCGATTTTCTCAAAGCCGAAGGTGCTGTACATGTCATACACCATACGGATGCAGCTGTTAACCTCGGCGCGCACCTGCTCTTCTGTACAGAAGATATGGGCGTCATCCTGGGTAAAGCCGCGAACGCGCATCAGACCGTGCAGCGCCCCTGACGGTTCGTTACGGTGGCAGCTACCAAACTCGGCCATCCGTAGCGGCAGGTCGCGGTATGATTTTAGACCCTGATTGAAAATCTGCACATGCCCTGGGCAATTCATTGGCTTGATGCAGTATTCACGGTTCTCCGAAGAGGTGGTGAACATCGCTTCTTTATAGTTTTCCCAGTGGCCTGTTTTCTCCCACAGCACGCGGTCCATCATCAATGGGCCCTTCACTTCCTGATAGTCATACTCAGTCAGCTTGCTGCGGACAAAAACTTCCAGCTCACGGAAGATAGTCCAGCCATCGTTGTGCCAGAACACCATGCCCGGCGCTTCTTCCTGCATGTGGTAAAGGTCAAGCTGCTTGCCGATTTTACGGTGGTCACGCCTTGACGCTTCTTCCAGACGCAGCAAATAGGCCGCCAGCTGTTTTTTATCGGCCCAGGCGGTGCCATAAATGCGCTGTAGCATTTTGTTGCTGCTGTCGCCGCGCCAGTAAGCGCCAGAAATTTTCTGGAGCTTGAAGTGGTGGCAAAAGCGCATGTTCGGCACATGCGGTCCACGGCACATATCAACATATTCCTGATGATGATACAGGCCAGGACGGTCGTCATGGCTGATGTTCTCATCAAGAATGGTCATCTTGTAAGTTTCGCCACGGGCGGCAAACGCGTCGCGCGCTTCCTGCCAGCTCACTTTCTTTTTGATGACGTCGTAATTCGTTTCGGCCAGCTGGTGCATCCTTTTTTCCAGCAGCTCAATGTCTTCCTGGGTCAGGGTTCGCTCAAGATCAACGTCATAGTAGAAGCCGTTGTCGATGACCGGGCCTATCGCCATTTTGGTGTCTGGCCATAGCTGCTTAATCGCGTGTCCCAGCAGGTGAGCACAGGAGTGGCGAATAATCTCCAGACCTGCGTCATCCTTAGCGGTGATGATAGCAACGTTGGCATCTTCGGCGATGGGATCGACCGCATCGACCAACTCACCATTTACGCGGCCGGCAATACAGGCTTTCGCGAGGCCCGGACCGATGTCCAGTGCAATATCCATCACGCTAACGGCGTGGTCATAAGAACGCTGACTTCCATCAGGAAGGGTAATAACGGGCATTTTACATCCTTAATTGCAGTGGTAACCCACACGCAAGGTTACATGCAAAAGTAATATTAAGGTTATACGTCAACGACTTAGCACTTGAAATTAACTCACATTTGTTAATTTGGTACACAGCCTGGTACACATATTCAAAAGTGTCTGTTTAAAGAAGACTTTTGAAGGAGGGATATCTTACACTTCACAAGTGTATATTGCACGGCAAGCAATAAGTGAATATCACTCCAGCATGAAATCGTCGTCAAACTCATCCGATGCCGCCATAACCCGCTCCAGCCCAACCAGATACTGTATACCTTCTGATAGCGACACTGGCCGTTCAAACTCGATCCAGAAGCAATCGGGATAGGTGCGGCCGAACCAGTAGCCTCCCCCGCTCTCCTTGCTACGCTGGAAGAACACCAAGCCGCCTTCTTTGAACGTTTCCAGAGTCTCGCCCCGGTACACCACCTGGTAGTTCCTGTCTTTACCGCCCATGCTCACCTCATAAAACACTGTACACGAATACAGTATTATTGATCGACGCAGGCTATCAAGGGGAAATTTTTTTGGAGGAAATGCGATGTAACTAAAAGTGAATATCTGTTGCAGAAGTAACCAGCCAGGCTTACATTAACTTAAGATTTTTCTTAACAGGGTATCAAGGAGAGGGTTGTTGAAATGAATGAATCAAACTTAGATTTATGGGAAATGAGGGAGTTGCATTTTGCAGAGGGTAACTTCAGGAAGGATGCGGTGGCAGGTGTTACCCCACCACCAATGAAAACCGTCTACGATGATGCGGACTCTTCTGAGTCTGAGCTTGCTAATGCTGTAAAGGGCAGCGCCTATAATTGATAGGATCTGATGTATAATAACCACTTCCGTTGCCATAACGGCTACAGGGGGTTCAGGCTTGCTTATTCTTATGACTCCCTAAGCGGAGCATAAATTATCAGGCATCCAGCCCATCAAGCGCTTTAAGTCTCGCCTGCAATTCCTGAATTACCGCATCCTGTGCGGTCACCTTTTGACTCAGCTCTTTGATTGCTTCTACGATAATCCCGGACATAGCGCCATAATCGACGGCCAGCCCATTCTCTACCACTGTGCCATCTTCCAGCTTGTGATCAACGAATGTTTCCGAGATAACCTCCGGCAGGACTTCACGAATGTCTTGCGCGATAAGTCCGGTCCTACGCTCGCCGAACAGATCGTACGTATACCCGGTTAGCGTTTCTACTTTTTCCAGCGCGTCAGCAATTTGTACCTTATTGAATTTTAATCGTCCGTCAGACGTCGGGTTAAACGACGCTGCATAGCAGCCTCCGGTGCCAGATCTGATAGTTAGAGTAGCCACTGCGTTCTGAACAAAACGCATACAATGGTAGCTGCCCGACACAAGGTAGTACTGCAAATATCCGTCATATGCGCTGTCTGAAGACTGTATGCGAAGCCCAGTAGCCACCCTGTTTGGCCCTGATCCGTCCACCGCATTTGTGGCCGCATAAAACCCGTTTCCTCCGGCCTGGTTTACGTTGACGCTACTAGATAGATTACCCCCTGACATGCCATCGATCGTGCTGAACCTGCTGTCATTACCCTGCGCTACAGTCCCGGCAGTATTGCCATATGCAACGCCAAGCGCAGTGCGAGCCAGTGTCGCTGTCTTAGCGCCAGTGCCTCCTTGCGCTATGGAGAGTGCTGTTGTCAGCCCACTCAGCGCAGTTATATCGCCGTTTGCTCCCTTGACAGCCTTACCGTCAAGTGCTGTTGTAAAGCTGTTCCAGGCTGGTCCGCTGTAACTGGTGCCATCAGGAAGGTTAACCGTAATGGTTCCGCTGCCGGTGAACACCTGTTGCCAGTTTGCTTTGTCGAGGTTGAGACCGCGAATAGCCTTAGCGACATCCGCAGCGACCTGAGCAGTAATACCGACCAGGGTTTGGTTAGCCACGGCCGACCATGCCGCCCCTGAAGCTGCCGGGCCGTTATAGGCAGTTATGAGCGTTAGCGCAGTATCAGATTCGATAGATTTTATGCCCAGCGTATAGGTAACCCCACCGACCACTGAAACGATAAAGTCATTTGCTGCCAGATCGGTAGTGAACGCGGTCCCTGTTCCGGTAACGGCGGTTGAGTTGTTAGTTAATGCAATAGTGCCTGCTGCCATGATTTTCTCCGGACAATAAAAAACCCGGCGCGGTGGCCGGGTCTGTCTGTTTTAAATTAAATTACATATCGCAGGTTGTATGGGTGAAGTTTGTTTTGCTCACCCACTGCCAGTTAAATGGAGGTCCTGCTTTGTATTCTGTCTGATTAGCAATTTTACGAATGTCGTAAATATTAACAGACGTTTCCTGCCCGCCGACGAGAGCAGTCCCTGTACACACTGGTGCTGGCAATTTCTGACAGGCAGATAACAAAATAGCTGACGCCAGAAGGAAAATAAGTTTCATGATTTCATCCATAAATAGCATATGAACTTATTAGATGCCTTGCGTGATTATCAATCAAATCACTAAATCGATCGAAATGATCGAATCAGCTAATCGTACAAGGATGCATCAATGGCTTTTACACTACTCTGTGCGCTGGTCGTGGTTCCCTGGCCGCCAGTGGGTGGCGTTGTAGCCAATACTGAACTTATCTGCGTGTTGGCCCCGTCATACCTGGAGAAGAATATCTGCGGGATGCTGAAGGGCGACTGGTTGATTACTCCGGCCAGATTCCCCGCCAGCTCAGGCATGATTGCCCACTTTCCCGCCCGAGTCTGATTTATGCTGGTCCCGCTTGTTCCGGGGTCACCCTTCGTTCCTATCGTTACAATATCCCTCAGCACGCGGGTTTCGTTTGTCAGAATGCATTTCCCGGCAGCATTCCATATTGCCACGCCCCACTTGGGCAGCGTCGGAGCTTTAATCGAGAACACGTATAATTGCATGTTCACTGCTCCGCCTGTGCTGTCCTGTCGGCTTGATCGCACTGTCATTTGCGTTCCGCTATATCCGACAGAATGAACAGCGGGAGCATCAGAAAGCACAAAGGGAATATTTATTACGGATGGGTCTATTGTTATGACGGCGGTAGCAACACCATCTCCGGATGCCGTATATTTGCCAAGCAGGCTAACCGGAGTTGTTTCTGGTGTGATGAACGGTCTGCCGTCCGTAGTGGTGAGATATACACCATAATCGGCCATAGTCAGTCATTCCTGATAAATACGCAAAGAAACGCGTTATATGCCATTTCCGTGCCGAAACCATATGCGCTTGCCCCGGCCTGACTGATTGATATTGTGGAGCCGCTTATCGTAATTAATCTGCGGGTGGCGGTATAGGTTATCGTTTTGGCAACATGAATGTAGTCAATCCGGTAACCTGACGGCACTGAAAATGACCAGGAGCCTGATACCTGCTCAGCAGCCAGTTCAATATTCCCCAGAAGAGACACCGGCACCAGCCCATAGTTATTCGGCTTCCCTGCCGCATCCCACGTTTGTACCCCCCACGCCATCAGAATACCCCCGTGATTTTACCTGCCTGGAACCGGAGAACGCCCGCCGAGTCCCTGACGCTGATTGTTGTGTTGGTCTGCTTCATTGCACCATCACCATCAGAACCGTAGTTTTCAAACGTGCCGCCTTTATCCAGTTTCCAACCAGTGGAGCCTGCCACATAGTTGTTGGATTGGATATAGCTCCCAATTTTGGCGTTTGTAATGGTACCATCCTGGATGAATGCATCGCTGATGAACACCTGCCCATTAACAACCGCAAATGGTGAGTATTGTGTTGTTCCTGACCCGCTCATAAGCACAAACTGGTTCGCATTGTAGTGGTTGAATAATC
>NZ_JRUQ01000044.1 GCF_000773975.1 Erwinia typographi | reverse complement strand
TCCATTTAACTAAGGAGACAGCGGCGGGCAGTATAGCGCGCTTTTAGCCGCAGATTAACCACTTACCCGCCTGACTGCTGGTTTTGTCGCCAGTTGGCGGCGTTTTATCCATTTTCTTACCGACGAATTTGATCTCAACATGCTTTAGCGCCGTAAGGTCTCAAGGCTAAATTGGCGATACTTGCTCTGGATCAATATTCCCCTCTTTTTACAGGCCTAATGTAAAGCAAAGTCACTCCACTGCTGAACCCTGACGCCCTGAAGAGGTAAGACGATGTCTATGAAACTGTCCCTTGCGGTTATCACCCTGATTTGGCTGGCCTACGTGGCTTATGCAGGCACATTTTACGCCAGCACCTGGGCAATGTTTAATTAGCGGCGGAGAAAGGCAGCAGACGTGTCCGCCTGCTGCTAACCTCCAGCCATTGCCCAAAACGGGTTTACCTAACATTATCTTGCTTTTTTGCCTGAGCTTTGGCGTCGGCCTTTGCTTTTGCCCTGGCTTTAGTGCTCATATCGTTGCGGATCTGCGCGTGGCTAATCACCGCAAAGATAAAGGTGCCGCCAATAATGTTACCTGCAAGGGTCGGCAGGGCGAACGGCCAGAGGAATTCATGCCAGCTGATAAGACCATTAAATACCAGGTACAGCACCTCAACCGAGCCAACGACGATATGCGCCAAATCGCCCAGCGCCACCAGCCAGGTCATCAGAATAATCACCCAGATTTTTGCGGCGCCGGCTGAAGGGAACATCCATACCATGGTGGCGATGATCCAGCCGGATACCACGGCGTTGGCAAACATCTCTCCTGGGGGATTCTCCATCACCTTTTGACTGATGGCGACAAAGGCTTGTTTTGTGGCGCCATCAAAAACAGGCATATGGCTGAAGGCCAGCGAGGCCAGCCCGGTGCCTGTCAGATTGCCGCCAAGCACAATGCCCCACAGACGCAGCAACAACAGCAGATTGCTGCCGGTGGGTTTGTGCATAATCGGCAGCACGGCGGTCACCGTGTTTTCGGTAAATAGCTGCTGGCGCGCCATGATCACGATGATAAAGCCGAAGGTGTAGCCGAGGTTCTCCAGAAGAAATGCGCCCGGCACGCCCTCCAGGTTGACCTGAAAAATGCCCTTAGCCATCAGCGAAGCCCCCATGGAAAGCCCCGCCGCAATGGCGGAAAACAGCAGGGCCAGGCCATCACGTTCCAATTCCTTTTCCCCTTCCTGGCGGATCTGCTCATGGACGGCGGCGGCGCGCGAGGGAAGAACGTCCTCATCCACCTCTATTTCTTCACCCTGTTCACTCTCTTTGCTTTCGACTTCGCCATCATCCTGTTTCTTAATCATTATTCTTTTTCCCAGCGGTGTTGTTTCTTTTAAGCGTAGCGGGTTTCCCGGGGAGATAAAATGTTATGAAGTTCTGGCTAAAAAGTAACAAACTTTTAACTGCAACAGGTTTTTGCGCGATTTGTGACGCATAAAGGGCATAATGCCTGCAAAGTAGCGCGATGCTGACCGTCGGCAGGCTGCGATGAACTGATTGCCTGTGGTACTATTTCGCCCAACTCTTTTTAAGCGCGAACCTTTTTGATGTTGGAAGCTAACCATTTGACCTGCGTACGCGACGAACGCACGCTGTTCAGCGACCTCAGTTTTACCGTTTCAGCGGGCGATATTGTCCAGATTGAAGGGGCGAATGGCGCGGGGAAAACCTCACTGCTGCGTATCCTCGCCGGGCTGAGCCGGGCAGAGCAGGGCGAGGTGCTCTGGCAGCAGCAGCCAGTCCGACATCAGCGCGAAATCTGGCATTCCGTCCTGCTTTACCTGGGCCATCAGCCGGGGGTGAAGGCGATACTGACGGCGCGCGAAAATTTGCATTTTTACCATGCCAGTCAGCCGCAAGCGTCGCTGATGGCGGCGCTGGAAGAAGTGGATTTGGTGGGATTCGAAGATGTGGCCGTCGCGCAGCTTTCGGCGGGGCAGCAGCGTAGAGTCGCGCTGGCCCGGCTGTGGCTAAGCCGTTCGCCATTGTGGATCCTGGATGAACCGCTAACGGCGATCGACAAGTCCGGCGTGGAGAAACTGATGACGTTATTCAGCCGCCATGCTGAGAACGGCGGCGCGGTAATTTTAACAACGCATCAGGATTTACCGGCCGCGCAGCGCACAGTTCGCAAAATTCGCCTCACCTCTTCGGAGGTAGTCTGATGTTTTGGCGAGTGTTTAAGCGTGAACTGCGCATTGCGTTTCGTAGCGGTGCCGAAATCATCAATCCGCTGTGGTTTTTTCTGATCGTCATTACTCTGTTCCCGTTGGGAATTGGCCCGGAGCCGCAACTGCTGGCCAGAATTGCGCCGGGTATCGTCTGGGTCGCCGCGCTGCTCTCGTCGCTGCTGGCGCTCGAACGCCTGTTTCGCGATGACTTTCTGGATGGTTCGCTGGAACAGCTACTGCTGCTACCCACGCCGCTACCCATCACTGTTCTGGGGAAAGTGGCCGCTCACTGGGTGATCACCGGGCTGCCGCTGCTGCTGCTGTCACCGCTGGCGGCGCTGCTGCTTTCGCTGGACTTTGCCAGCTGGCGCGCGATGGCGCTGACCCTGCTGCTGGGCACGCCAACCCTGAGCTTCCTTGGCGCGATAGGCGTCGGATTAACGGTGGGGCTGCGTCGCGGCGGCGTATTACTGAGTTTACTGGTTCTGCCGCTGGCGGTTCCGGTGCTGATCTTTGCCAGCGCAGCCATAGACGCTGCCGGTATGGGATTACCGATTGACGGCTACCTGGCTATTTTAGGCGCTCTGCTGGTGGGCAGCGCCACGCTGGCACCGTTCGCTACGGCTGCCGCATTGCGGGTCAGCGTGCACTAACAGACATTTTAATAATAAAGACCAGAACGCTTTTCTTTTTTATGTGAGCAAAATAATAATGTGGAAATGGTTACATCAACTCGGTAAGCCTGAGCGGCTGTACCGCTTATGCGGTCGTTTACTGCCCTGGTTCGCGGTGCTGGGCATCGTCACGCTGCTGCTCGGCTGGATTTGGGGATTTGGTTTCGCGCCGGCCGATTATCAGCAGGGCAACAGCTATCGCATCATCTATATCCATGTCCCGGCCGCTATGTGGTCAATGGGTATCTATGCCTCAATGGCTATCGCGGCATTTACTGGCCTGGTCTGGCAGTGGAAAACGGCGGATCTGGCCGCGGCGGCGATGGCGCCGGTCGGCGCCGTTTTTACCTTTATCGCGCTGATCACTGGCTCCGCCTGGGGCAAGCCAATGTGGGGCACCTGGTGGATTTGGGATGCCCGCCTCACCTCCGAGCTGGTGCTGCTGTTCCTTTATATGGGCGTGATTGCCCTGTACAACGCCTTCGACGACCGCCGGATGGCGGGGCGGGCCGCCGGGATACTGATCCTGGTGGGGGTGGTTAATCTGCCGATTATTCATTACTCGGTGCAGTGGTGGAACACGCTGCACCAGGGCTCTTCCGGTATGCTTCAGCAGGCGATTGACCCCAGTATGCGCACGCCGCTGCGCTGGTCGATCCTCGGCTATCTGCTGGTGTTTATCTCTCTGACGCTGATGCGCCTGCGCAACCTGATCCTGTTTACCGAGCGTAACCGCCCGTGGGTGGCCGACGTGGCCGCGAAAGGAGGGCGCAGCGCATGACGCCAGCTTTCTCCTCCTGGCCGGCGTTCTTCGCGATGGGCGGCTACGCCTTTTACGTCTGGCTGGCGGTGGCCTGCACGCTGATTGCTCTTACCGGGCTGGTATTGCATACGATTGTCCAGCGCCGCCGTCTGCTGAACGCCATCCGCCAGCGGCAGTCGAGGGAACGCCGTATTCACGCCGCCAAAAGTAAAAAAATCGCCGGAGAAGCCGCAGGAGAGCAACCGTGAACCCCCGCCGTAAAAGCCGACTGATCGTGGTGGTCGCGATCCTGGTGGGGCTCGGCCTTGCCACCTCTTTGGTGATGTACGCGCTGCGTTCAAACATCGACCTTTTCTATACGCCCAGTGAAATTCTCAACGGCAAAGGTGAGGCTCACCGCAAGCCCGAGCCGGGCGAGCGCCTGCGCGTTGGCGGCATGGTGATGCCGGGCAGCGTCAGGCGCGACCCGCACACGCTTCAGGTCTCCTTCAAGCTGTATGACGGCAACGGCGTTATCAGCGTCAGCTATCTCGGCATTCTGCCTGACCTGTTCCGCGAAGGGCAGGGCGTGGTAGCGCAGGGCGTGCTGGAAGAGGGCAACCTGGTGAATGCGAAAGAAGTGCTGGCGAAACATGATGAAAAATACACGCCGCCGGAAATTGAGGACGCGATGAAAACGAACCATAAAGGGCCGACGTCGGCTTATCAGGCTTCAGCCCCTGGCGGCCAGTCATGATGCCGGAAATCGGCAGCTTTCTGCTCTGCCTGGCGCTGGCTATTTCACTGTTGTTAAGTCTCTATCCGCTGTGGGGCGCCTCCCGTCAGGACCGTCGTCTGATGGGGCTGGCGCGGCCGCTGAGCTACGCGCTGTTTGCCTGCGTGCTGGGGGCTTTTGCGGTGCTGGTGCACGCATTCGTGGTGAACGATTTCAGCGTGGCCTACGTCGCCACCAACTCCAACACGCTGCTGCCGGTTTATTATCGCATTGCGGCAACCTGGGGCGCGCATGAGGGATCGCTACTGCTCTGGCTGCTGCTGCTGAGCACCTGGACGCTGGCGGTGGCGCTGTTCAGCCGGGGAATGCCGATGGATTCCATCGCCCGCGTGCTGGCGGTAATGGGGATGATTAACCTCGGTTTTCTGCTGTTTATTACCCTGACCTCGAATCCCTTTACCCGAACGCTGCCGGACTTCCCGATTGACGGCAGCGATCTGAATCCGATGTTGCAGGATATCGGCCTGATCTTCCATCCGCCGCTGCTGTATATGGGCTATGTCGGCTTCTCCGTGGCTTTTGCCTTCGCCATCGCCTCGCTCATGGCTGGCAGGCTGGATACCGCCTGGGCGCGCTGGTCACGCCCGTGGACCACGGCGGCGTGGATCTTTCTGACCATCGGCATCGTGCTCGGATCGGCCTGGGCTTACTATGAGCTGGGCTGGGGCGGCTGGTGGTTCTGGGACCCGGTAGAAAATGCTTCCTTTATGCCGTGGCTGGCTGGCACTGCGCTTATCCACTCGCTGGCGGTGACCGAGAAACGCGGCACGTTCAAAGCCTGGACGGTACTGTTGGCTATTACCGCCTTTTCGCTGAGCCTGCTGGGCACCTTCCTGGTGCGATCCGGCGTGCTGGTCTCCGTCCACTCGTTTGCTTCCGATCCGGCGCGCGGCATGTTTATCCTTGCTTTCCTGGTCATCGTCATCGGCAGCTCGCTGCTGCTGTATGCCATTAAAGGCGGCAAGGTGCGCAGCCGGGTGCAGAATGAAGTCTGGTCGCGCGAATCTTTCCTGCTGGGCAACAACGTGCTGCTGATTGCCGCCATGCTGGTCGTACTGCTTGGTACGCTGCTGCCGCTGGTGCACAAACAGCTGGGACTTGGCAGTATTTCGATTGGCGAGCCGTTCTTTAATTCGCTGTTTACCTGGCTGATGGCGCCGATGGCCCTGATGCTTGGCATCGGTCCGCTGGTGCGCTGGCGTCGTGACGAGCCGCAGAAGCTGTGGAAGCGGCTGGCGGTAGCGGTAGTCGGCACGCTGGCGCTGTCGATCGTGCTGCCGTGGCTGATGCAGGATCGCATTGAGGCGATGGCCGTTGTCGGCCTGCTGATGTCGATCTGGGTCATCTTCCTGACGCTGATGGAACTGCACGAGCGCGCCACGCACCGGCATAGTTTCTTGAAGGGCTTAACGCATCTTTCCCGCAGCCACTGGGGCATGGTGCTGGGCCACCTTGGCGTAGCCGTGACCGTTATCGGCATCGCCTTCAGCCAAAACTACAGCGTGGAGCGCGATGTCAGAATGCGGCCGGGCGACTCGGTAGATATTCACAATTACCACTTCACCTTTCGTGATGTGCACAGCTTACAGGGGCCGAACTACTCCGGCGGCGTGGGGATTATCGACGTGACGCGTAACGGCGAGCATGAAGCGACGCTGCACGCGGAGAAGCGCTACTACAGCGTGGCCCACACCATGATGACGGAGGCGGCGATCAACGGGGGATTCACCCGCGATCTGTACGCCGCTTTGGGCGAAGAGCTGGGCGATAACTCCTGGGCAGTGCGCATTTACTACAAGCCTTTCGTTCGTTGGATCTGGTTCGGCGGCGTATTTATGGCCGTTGGCGGAATTTTCTGCCTGTGCGATCCGCGCTATCGTTCACGCAGGAAAGCGCAGAAGGAGCTGGCATGAACCGCAAAATTCTTTATATCCCTTTGGTGCTGTTCCTGCTGCTGGCGGCGGCGCTGATGTGGCAGCTCAATCGTAACGCTAACGGTGACGATCCCACGCTGCTGGAGTCTGCGCTGGTGGGAAAACCGGTGCCGGTCTTTAAGCTGGAGTCGCTGGATCTGCCGGGCAAAACCTACGATCAGTCAGTGCTGACCGACGGTAAGCCGATCCTGCTGAACGTCTGGGCAACCTGGTGTCCGACCTGTCGCGCAGAGCATCAGTATCTCAATACGCTGGCGTCGCAGGGGGTTCGCGTGGTGGGGCTGAATTATAAAGACGATCGTAATAAGGCGATTAACTGGCTGAACTCGCTTGGCAACCCCTATGCGCTGAGTCTGTATGACGGCGACGGTATGCTGGGATTGGATCTGGGCGTCTATGGCGCGCCGGAAACGTTCCTGATCGATGGCAAAGGAATTATTCGCTATCGTCACGCCGGTGATATGAACGACGACGTCTGGCAGCGTGAGGTAAAGCCGCTATGGGATAAATACAGCAGGGAGGCTGGCGCATGAAGTGTTGGTCAGGCCTGTTGCTGGCCCTGCTGATCAGCTGCGCTGCGCTGGCTGATAATATTGATACCTATAAATTTACCTCGGTCGGGCAGGAGCAGCAGTATCGTCATCTGACCGAATCACTCCGCTGCCCTAAGTGCCAGAACAACAGCATTGCGGATTCCAATTCGATGATCGCCAGCGACATGAGGCTGAAGGTTTACGAGCTGCTGCAAAGTGGGCAGACACCGGATCAGGTCAGGCAATATATGGTGGCGCGCTACGGCAATTTCGTCACCTATGAGCCGCCGGTTATGCCCTCAACCCTTGTGCTCTGGGCCGGTCCGGCGCTGTTTGTCATTATTGGCGCGCTGGTGATTATTCTGCGCAGCAGAAAGCGCCCGCTGGATGACGAGATCAATGCGGAACAGCAACAGCGCCTGAACGCGCTCTTAAAGAATAACAGGAAGCAATAATGGGTGGATTCTGGTTAACCCTTTTCGGACTGCTCGTCGCCTCCTGCGCGCTGTTGCTGATTGCCGGAGGGCGCAAGCATCGTCCGGTGGCGATCGCACGCGATGCGCTGAACAAGTCCTTCTATCACCAGCGGCTGAAAGAGCTGGAGGAGGATGAAGAGCAGGGCGTGGTGGGCGAGCGACAGCAGATGATTCGCGAGCTACAGCAGACGCTCCTGCTGGATATACCTCAGGATGAAGAGATCGTGGAGCGCAGCGTGGGCCGCTGGGTGCTGGTGCCGGGGATGCTGGTGCTGGTGGTGGTCAGCCTGGGCTTCTATTTCAAGACCGGAGGTTTTGCTCAGGTGATGTCCTGGCAGCAGGTGCAAAACGATCTGCCGGCTCTGCGCGCTCAGGTGATGGACCCGAACGCCAGGCCGCTGAACATGGAGGAACTGGCCAGGCTCGGCCTGGGCGTACGCAGCTCATTGCAACAGGATCCGCAGAACGTCAATGACTGGCTGATGCTGGGCCGGATAGGCATGGTGCTGAATAATGCCGCCACCGCCACCCAGGCTTTTCAGCACGCGATGCAGCTGGCGCCCGATAACCCAGAAGTGAAGCTAAGCTATGCGGATGTTCTGACCCGTTCACCGGACCCGGAAGATAATCGTCAGGCTGGAGTGATGCTTAATGAGATGCTTAAAACCGACGGCGGCAATTTACGGGTGCTGAGTCTGTTGGCATTTAATGCTTTTAGCCAGCAGCGTTACCCTGAGGCCATTGCCAACTGGCAAAAGATGTTACAATTGTTACCAGCTGACGATAAGCGGGTGGCGATGATCCAACGCAGTATCGAACAGGCTAAAACGGAATCCGGTAAGCAAAACAGCCATCTGGCGCTTTCCGTCAGCCTGGCTGCCGGGGCAGAAAAAATGTTGCCGGCTGGCGGAGTGTTGTATATTTCCGTTGCTGATGGTGTTTCTCCCGTCCCGGTGGCGGTGAAAAAATTACCGTTAAGCCATTTTCCTTTATCGCTGACGCTGGATGACAGCAATGCCATGATGCCGGAGCGCCTTCTTTCTGCCCAGCATCAGGTTCAGGTTCGGGTGCGTATCTCGCGCGACGGCAGTGCCAATCCACAGCCTGGGGACTGGTTTGGCACCAGCGCCGTCTCGCCATTTGATGGTCACCAGCAGCTGTCTGTTGAGATTAATCAGCAGCAGCCGTAACGGCGGTATTACATTGACGACAGGGAGAAAGATATGAGCTACCGCGTGACGGGCGTAGCGCTAGCCAGCGTGCTGCTGATTGGGTGTGCCAGTTCGAACACGGCGGACCAGCCGCAGGGGCGGTCAGATCCGTTTGAGAGCTTTAACCGCTCGATGTTCAACTTCAACTACAACGTGCTGGATCCTTATGTGGTGCGTCCTGTGGCGGTGGCCTGGCGTGATTACGTGCCGGTGCCTGCCCGTAGCGGGTTGAGTAACTTCTTCAGCAACCTCAATGAACCTTCGACCATGGTGAACTACTTTATTGAGGGAAAACCTTATAAAGCGATGGTCCACTTCAACCGCTTCTTCCTGAACACCCTGCTGGGGATGGGCGGCTTTATTGACGTGGCGAGTATGGCGAATCCTAAGCTGGCAAAAGAGGAACCGCGCCGCTTTGGCAGCACCCTGGGCAACTATGGCGTGGGCTACGGTCCTTACGTGGAGGTGCCGGGCTACGGCAGCTTCACGCCGCGTGAAGACGTTGGCGGGCTGGTGGACGATCTCTATGCGCCGCTCAGCTGGCTGACCTGGTGGATGTCGGCAGGCAAATGGGCGCTGGAAGGGGTGGAAACCCGTGCCCAGCTGCTGGATTCGGATGCGCTTCTGCACAACTCGCAGGATCCGTATGCCTTTGTCCGTGCCGCTTATTTCCAGCACCACGATTTCCTCGCCAGCGACGGCCAGCTTATCCCGCAGGAAAACCCCAACGCCTCGGCAATTCAGGACGATCTGAACGATATCGATTCAAACTAAAGCCGGTTTGTTGCGCAATAAAAAAGGCCTGTCTTGCGACAGGCCTTTTGCTTTTGCAGCCGACGTTTAGAACTTGTAGTTAAAGTTCGCGCCGTACAGCCAGGCCTTACCGGTTGAGTTGAAGGTGTAGTCACCCTCCTGAACGGTGACGTGCTGGCCGTGCATATAAGAGACGCCAACGTCAACAGAGGCATCCGGGTTGAAGGCATAGGAAGCCCCGGCGCTCAGCCACAGACGATCCTGATCCGGGATGGAGATAGAGCGGTTTTCTGCCGGAACCGGGCTGTCATCAAAGGCGATACCGGTGCGGAAGGTCCAGTTATCGTCGTAGAAATAGGAGGTGCCCAGCGCGATGCGGTAGGCGTCCTTAAAGCTTTCGTCTTTATAGAACAACGTCTGACCATTGCTGCCGGTGGCCTTCAGCTGCTGGAACTGGCTCCAGCTGGTGTAGGTCAGGCTGTAGTGTACGGCCCACTGCGGCGCGACTTTATTATACCCGGACAGCTCCCACATCTCTGGCAGGTTCAGCGTCAGTGAGCCAGGAATGGTGTTGCCACTGGTGCCGTACGGCAGGCCGAAGTTGCCCGCCTGGTTAATTGGGTTGATATAGGTTGGAATACTGCTCTTATAATCGCCGTCAAAGTCGACTTTCACTTCAGAGCGGTAGGTAAACCCGTAGCGGTTATTCTCGTCCACTTCATAAAGAATACCGGCGTTCCAGCCGTAGCCCCACTCATCGCCCTTCAGGTGCGCAATCTGCGTGTCGGCTGGCATCCCCAGCGCCGCGCCGGACTCACCGGCATAACGTTCAATCTTAGCCCGCGCATAAACCGCATCGAACCCAACGCCAAAGCTGAAGTTCTGATTAAGGCGATAAGCGGTGCTTAAATTAAAGTTGACGGTTTGCAGGTCAGTTTTTCCGGCGTAGCCGCCAGCGGTGTAGTCATTATTAAATTCTGTCGCCAGACCATAATTAGAGGTGGCAGACGCGCCTAACCACCACTGGTCGTTAATAGGCTGCACGTAATGAATATTGGGGATCCACTGCGTCGGCGCAATATTATTCGCATCAAGGCTACGGCCAGACTGGCTCTTGCCGCTAATATCAACATCAGGATCGATAAATACTGCACCGATGGAGAACATAGGGCGGTCCATCAGCGCCATGGTCGCGGGGTTGCGGCTGGCTGACGCCGCCGTATCGCCCATAGCGCCTTCGCCGGAATAAGCACGGCCCAGACCTATGGCAGAAAATTCATTCAGCTGAAAGCCGGCCGCATAAACGTTCGAAGAGACAATTGCCACTGCAGCTGCGAGCGCAGACTTCGCAAACAGGTTTTTATGGTTCATGACCACAACCTCATTTATCTGATTTTTATTAAACTCTGTTACGTAAGGTAACAAGGGATCGCGAATTGTAGGGGCTGACATACATCTAACAAATCAGACCAGTGCGCCAAGTATAGGTCCGACCTGTGGTTATGTTGCAATATTGTTTTGTAGATATTTCAAAAATGATCCAAGAAAAGAGATCTGCTTAACAAAAAGCTGTCGGTTCGAAATGACCACGTTGCGTTCAGTTTGTTCTGGATCAATTTTAACTGTGATTTTCGTCACTTAATGGCGCTAACACGGCGCGTTACCAGACAAGTTTTGACGTCAGGGGTAACATAGTCAGTCATGATTACACTATCTGCTGCTGTCAAAGCGGCTAACTGGAGATTTCCGATGACCCATGCCATTAACAAATGCAGCGCCAATGAAACCGCAGCCTGCTGCTGCGTCGATGTCGGTACTATCATGGACAACACTGACTGCACCGCCAGCTGGAGCCAGCTGTATGACAACCATCAGCAGGCTGAAGAGATGCTTAAACAGCTGACTGATAAGGCGCGCCAGGTTGAATCCGAACCCTGCGTGATCAACGCCCGCTTTAATGAACAGCCTGCTGGCGTAGAGCTTGATGTCGATTTCACCTTCAGCTGCCAGGCTGAAACGATGATCTTTCAGCTGGCGCTGCGCTAGTCTCCGGCCGTTGATAATGAGTGGGGACGCCCGCTCATTGTCAGGCAAAGCGTGTTTGCTCTCGCAATTTTCTCTTAATCCCCGTGCAGAATGATAAAATCTGGTTAACCTTAGAGGTCAGACCTCTTTGGCAATGATGCCGTACGGAATTTCTTCTTAAGGGTGATCAGAATGAGCAAAGCGCTTCCTTTGCTGACGCGTCAGGGCGAACGCATCGCGATTACACACGGGCTGCGAACGCCTTTTGCCCGTCAGGCTACGGCGCTACACGGCATTCCGGCGATTGAGCTGGGACGAATGGTGATTAGCGAACTGCTGGCGCGCAGCGAGTTACCGCCGGAGGTGATTGAACAGCTGGTGTTTGGTCAGGTTGTGCAAATGCCTGAAGCGCCAAACATCGCCCGTGAAATTGTGCTGGCAAGCGGCCTTAGCGTACAGACCGATGCCTACAGCGTCAGCCGCGCCTGCGCCACCAGCTTTCAGGCGGTGGCTAACGTCGCGGAGAGCCTGCTGGCGGGGACTATCCAGGCCGGTATTGCCGGCGGCGCCGACTCTTCATCCGTGCTGCCCATCGGCGTCAGTAAAAAGCTGGGCCGGGTGCTGGTCGACCTCAGCAAGGCTAAAAGCTTTTCGCAAAAAATGAAGCTGTTCAGCCAGCTTCGCCCGCGCGACCTGCTGCCGGTGCCACCCGCCGTGGCGGAATACTCAACCGGACTGCGGATGGGCGACACGGCGGAACAAATGGCGAAAAGCTACGGCATCACTCGTCAGCAGCAGGATGCGCTGGCGCACCGTTCACATCAGCGTGCCGCGAGGGCCTGGCAGGACGGACGGCTGGCCGGTGAGGTGATGACCGCCTTTGTGCCTCCCTGGCGCAAAGCCTTTCAGCAGGACAACAATGTCCGCACGGATTCCACGCTTGAAGACTATACGCGCCTGCGTCCGGCCTTCGATCGCCAGCACGGGACCGTCACCGCCGCCAACAGTACGCCGCTGACCGATGGGGCCGCGGCGGTGGTACTGATGACCGAATCCCGCGCCAAAGAGCTGGAGGTGGCGCCGCTGGGCTATCTGCGCAGCTACGCTTTCACCGCCATCGACGTCCGGCAGGATATGCTGCTGGGGCCTTCTTATGCCTCCCCGCTGGCGCTGGACAGGGCGGGGATCACCCTGAACGATCTGACGCTGATCGACATGCACGAGGCGTTTGCCGCCCAGACGCTGGCTAACCTGAAAATGTTTGCCGATGAGCGCTTCGCCCGCGAGGTGTTAAATCGTCCTCATGCATTGGGCGAGGTGAATGAAGAGAAATTTAACGTGCTGGGCGGCTCAATTGCTTACGGGCATCCCTTTGCGGCTACCGGCGCCAGAATGATTACCCAGACGCTGAACGAGCTACGTCGTCGCGGCGGCGGTCTGGGGCTGGTGACGGCCTGTGCCGCTGGCGGTTTAGGCGCGGCAATGGTGCTGGAGGCGGAATAATATGCAAAATACCTCGGCTTTTAGCCTGACGATGCGGCTGGATAACGTCGGCGTGATCGTCATTGACGTCCCCGGCGAGAAAATGAATACGCTAAAGGCGGAGTTTGCCGGGCAGATCCGCGAGGTGATTGCCAAAGCGCGCAGCAATCCGCACCTTGCGGGGCTGGTGCTGATTTCCGGCAAGCCCGACTCGTTTATTGCCGGCGCGGATATCTCAATGATAGCGGCCTGCCAAACGGCGCAGGAAGCCGAAACGCTGGCGCTGGCGGGGCAGAAGGTGATGGCGGAAATTTCCTCGCTGTCGGTTCCGGTTATTGCGGCGATCCACGGCGCCTGCCTGGGCGGCGGTCTGGAGCTGGCGCTGGCCTGCAATCAGCGCGTTTGTTCGCTGGATGACAAAACCCGCCTTGGTCTGCCGGAGGTCCAACTGGGATTGCTGCCGGGATCGGGCGGGACGCAGCGGTTACCGAGGCTGATTGGTGCCTCAAAAGCGCTGGACTTGATCCTGACCGGCAAAACGCTGCGGGCGAAGCAGGCGCTAAAAATAGGGCTGGTGGAAGAAGCGGTTCCTCAGGCTATTCTGCTGGAAACGGCGGTGAACATGGCGTTAAAAGGCCGCAAGCCCCGCAAAACGCTGCCGCTGGGCGAGCGGCTGCTGAATGCTCCCGCAGGCCGGGCGCTGCTGTTTGCGATGGCGAGTAAACAGACCGAAGCGAAAACCAAAGGCAACTATCCCGCCACCCGCAAAATCCTGTCGGTGGTCAAAACCGGCCTGTGCAAGGGCAGCCATATTGGCTACTCGGAGGAGGCGAAAGCCTTTGGCGAGCTGGCGATGACGGCGGAATCGGCGGCGCTGCGCAGCATTTTCTTCGCCACTACCGCCATGAAAAAAGAGCGGGGCGCTGACGCCAACCCCCGCGAGGTGAAGTCAGTGGGCGTGCTTGGCGGCGGGTTAATGGGCGGCGGAATTGCCCTGGTCACGGCAACGCGAGGCGGGCTGTCGGTGCGTATCAAAGACATCAATCCTGAAGGTATTAATCATGCGATGAAATACAGTTGGGATGCGCTGACGAAAAGCGTGCAGCGCCGACATATCCGTGCGGCTGAACGGCAGCGGCAGATGGCATTGATCGGCGGCGGTACTGATTATCAGGGATTCCGGCATCGCGACGTGATTATCGAAGCGGTATTTGAAGATCTGACGCTGAAGCAAAAAATGGTGGCCGAGGTGGAGGCGAATACCTCAGTCGACACGATTTTTGCTTCTAACACCTCCTCACTGCCGATCGCCGATATTGCGGCTAACGCTCAACGGCCGCAAAACGTCATTGGCCTGCACTACTTCAGCCCGGTCGACAAAATGCCGCTGGTGGAGGTTATCCCTCATCAACATACTGCGGCAGAAACGGTCGCCACCGTAGTGGCTCTGGCGAAGAAGCAGGGTAAAACGCCGATTGTGGTAGCCGATCGCGCGGGCTTTTATGTTAACCGTATTCTGGCTCCCTATATTATTGAAGCGATGCGCTGCCTGCTGGAAGGAGAGCCGATTGAGGCTATCGACCGGGCGCTGGTCAGGTTTGGCTTCCCGGTAGGGCCGATTCAGCTACTGGATGAAGTGGGAATTGACGTAGGCACCCACATCATGCCCGTGCTGGAAAAAGCCTGGGGAGAGCGTTTCAACGCGCCGGAAGCCTTTGATGCGGTGCTGAACGACAACCGTAAAGGGCGCAAAAATGGTCGGGGCTTCTATCTTTACGGCGGTAAAAAGTTCGGCGCTAAAAAGTCCGTTGACCAGAGCGTGTACAAGCTGCTTAACCTGAAGCCCGAAGCGCGTCTCAACGCAGAGTCAGTAACGGAGCGCTGCGTGATGATGATGCTGAACGAAGCGGCGAGAACGCTGGATGAAGGCGTTATTCACGGTGCCAGGGATGGCGACATCGGCGCGGTCTTTGGCATCGGTTTCCCTCCTTTCCTGGGCGGCCCGTTTCGCTATATGGACCGTCTTGGGATCTCGCAGGTGGTGAACACATTAGAGCGGCTGATGCAGGTTCACGGCGAGCGGTTTACGCCGTGCGGGGCGTTGCAACAGCGGGCAGCCTCCGGGCAAACTTTTTACAAAGCCGAAGGGAAATTGAATAGCCATGCGGATTCAGCGGGTTAGATTTTACCGCTAAAAAAAGGGCGCTTTGGCACTGTTCTGGAAAGCGCTCATTTAGTAAACAATCGGTTGACTATACTCAGGGCATTGGGGTACAACACAGCGTTCATTCACTGAATGAAGAGTCGGAAAGCTGTGTTTTCCGGCGTTTATGTTTAACAACAGCGGTGCATTATGCAAGTTTTCATTATGCGTCACGGCGATGCGGCATTAGATGCAGCTAGTGATTCAGTACGACCCCTGACTCATTGCGGATGTGATGAATCACGCCAGATGGCGAAATGGCTTAATGGCCAGACGGTAGATATCGAACGTGTGTTGGTCAGCCCCTACCTGCGTGCTGAACAGACGCTTTCTACGGTCCGTGAAGCGCTGACGCTGCCGGAAGGGCAGGAAGTGTTGCCAGAACTGACGCCGGGCGGCGATCCCGCGCTGGTTGCCAGCTACCTTCAGGTGCTGGCCAGGAAAGGCGTGAAGTCGGTGCTGGTGATTTCTCATCTGCCGCTGGTTGGCTACCTGGTGTCTGAGCTCTGCCCGCAGGAAGCGCCGCCGATGTTTGCCACCTCAGCGATTGCCAGCATTGATTTTGATGCCGACAGCAGCAGCGGCAAGCTGGAGTGGCAGGTCAGCCCCTCTAAACTGGCGAAAGCCATGTAATGCTGGCGGGCCAATTCCTCTGGCCCTTAGCCGTCTTAAGGAAGCTCAGGCGGCTGCCACTCTTCTACTTCAATCAGCACCAGCAGTACGGCATCGCCGCCGAGTGGCTTGGGAGCCTGATGAAACGCCATCACCATCGGATGCTGGGCCAGCCATAGCGGCGTCTGCTGTTTTAGTACGTGCTTGCCGTGACCGTGCATCACGCTGGCGCAGAAAATGTGTTCGCGACGACAGGCCGCAATCAGCGCTCCCAGCTCCACCTTCGCCTGCTTCTGCGTTAATCCATGTAAATCCAGAAAAATTTCCGGCGAATAATCGCCGCGGCGTAGCTTTTTCAGCTCGTAATGGCTGACGTCGCTGCGCACGTAGCGCGTCGGACCTTCCGCCGCCAGCAGCGGCTGAAACTCATCCGAAAAATAGTGGCTGGCGTCCATCTGCTCGGAAAGCCGCTTTTTCTGCGGCACTTCAGATATCTTCTTACGCGGCGGCTTATGGACGATAGTATCCTGAGCCAGCTTTCGGGTGCCGGTCATTAATCCGCGAAATAGCGCGAGATCCTCGGCGCTGAGAGGCTGTTTTTTGCTCATCGGGTTCTCATTATCCGGCTTATACGATCGCAAAACGCCGCGATACGCTATTTTAGCAAGTGCCAACAGTCTACCCTGACTCGCTGCGGCAAAAAACAAATGTCAGCTTTTTCACGCCGCCGCGCTGAATTATCGTCAGCTTCATGGCAAACTAGCTGCCGAGTTTTCGCAAGGCCTGTGGAGGGCAGTTTGGACAAAATTTTCGTCGATGAGGCAGTCAGCGAGCTGCACACCATTCAGGATATGCTGCGCTGGTCGGTCAGTCGTTTTTCCGCCGCCGAGCTCTGGTATGGTCACGGCACCGATAATCCCTGGGACGAAGCTGTTCAGCTGGTCTTACCCACCCTGTATTTGCCGCTGGATATCCCGGAAGATATGCGTACCGCGCGCCTGACCTCCAGCGAGCGCCACCGCATTGTTGAGCGGGTGATCCGCCGTATTAATGAGCGCATCCCGGTCTCTTACCTGACCAATAAAGCCTGGTTTTGCGGGCATGAATTCTACGTTGATGAGCGCGTGCTGGTCCCTCGTTCGCCAATTGGCGAGCTGATTAATGAGCGCTTCGCCACGCTGCTCCCCCACGAGCCTGCCCATATTCTTGATATGTGCACCGGCAGCGGCTGCATCGCGATTGCCTGCGCCTATGCCTTCCCGGACGCCGAAGTGGATGCGGTGGACATTTCCAGCGACGCGCTGGCGGTGGCCGAACAAAATATTGCCGCCCACGGTCTTGAGCATAACGTGACGCCGATCGGCTCGGATCTGTTCCGCGAGCTGCCAAAAACCCTCTACGATTTGATCGTCACCAATCCGCCTTACGTGGATGAAGAGGATATGGACGACCTGCCGAACGAATATCGTCACGAGCCTGAACTGGGCCTGGCCGCGGGCAGCGATGGCCTGGCGCTGGCTCGCCGTATCCTGGCTAACGCGCCGGACTACCTGAGCGAGCAGGGCGTACTGATTTGTGAAGTGGGCAACAGCATGGTGCATCTGATTGAGCAATATCCTGACGTGCCGTTTAACTGGCTGGAGTTCGCCAACGGCGGCGACGGCGTCTTTATGCTCACCCGTCAACAGATTGTGGATGCGCAGCACCACTTCAGCAGCTATAAAAATTAATGAAGAACAATAAAAGGGGACATCATGGCTGGTAACACCATTGGACAGCTTTTTCGCGTCACGACTTTCGGTGAGTCTCACGGCGTGGCGCTTGGCTGCATCATTGACGGCGTGCCCCCCGGCATTCCGCTAACCGAAGCCGATTTGCAGCACGATCTGGATCGCCGTCGCCCCGGCACTTCACGCTATACCACGCAGCGCCGCGAGCCGGACCAGGTAAAGATTCTCTCCGGGGTCTTTGAAGGCGTCACCACCGGTACCAGTATCGGTCTGCTGATTGAAAATACTGACCAGCGCTCGCAGGATTACAGCGCGATCAAGGACGTGTTCCGCCCTGGTCACGCTGACTACACCTATGAACAGAAATACGGGCTGCGCGATTACCGTGGCGGCGGTCGCTCCTCGGCGAGGGAAACGGCAATGCGCGTGGCCGCAGGCGCGATTGCCAAAAAGTATCTTGAGCTTAAGCACGGTATCAGAGTCCGTGGCTACCTGGCGCAGATTGGCGAAGTGGCCTGTGAGCTGAAGGACTGGGATCAGGTAGAACAGAACCCGTTCTTCTGCCCGGACCCGGACAAGCTTGAGGCGCTGGACGAGCTGATGCGCACGCTGAAAAAAGAAGGCGACTCTATCGGGGCGAAAGTGTCGGTAATGGCTGAAAATGTCCCCGTTGGCCTTGGCGAGCCGGTGTTTGATCGGCTGGACGCCGATCTGGCCCACGCGCTGATGAGCATCAACGCGGTAAAAGGCGTGGAGATCGGCGACGGTTTTGCGGTGATCGGCCAGCGCGGCAGCCAGCACCGTGATGAAATCCGTGCCGACGGCTTCCAGAGCAACCATGCGGGCGGCATTCTTGGCGGCATCAGCAGCGGGCAGCCGATCCTGGCGCACCTTGCCATGAAGGCGACCTCCAGCATTACCGTACCGGGTAAAACCATCAACCGCTTCGGTGAAGAAGTTGAGATGATCACTAAAGGTCGTCACGATCCCTGCGTAGGTATTCGCGCGGTGCCGATCGCGGAAGCGATGATGGCGATCGTACTGATGGATCATTTATTGCGTCAGCGTGCTCAGAACGCCGACGTGCACACGGACATTCCTCGCTGGTGACCGCATGAAAAAGACGCTGTTTGCGCTTTGCGCGCTGCTGGCCAGTGCTTCGGCTCTGGCGGCAACCCCCTGGCAGTCAATCCGTCAGCCGATTAGCGGAGCGCCGCAGTCGATTGGTCAGTTTGCTAACGGCTGCATTATCGGCGCGCAGGAGCTGCCGCTCAACGCGCCTGATTATCAGGTGATGCGCCAGGATCAGCGTCGTTACTTCGGGCACCCTGATTTAATTCTCTTTATACAGCGCCTGAGCAGCCAGGTTAATCATTTGCAGCTTGGCGAAGTGCTGATTGGCGATATGGGCATGGCCGCTGGCGGTCGTTTCAGCAGCGGTCATGCCAGCCACCAGTCGGGGCTGGATGTGGACATCTGGCTACAGCTGCCCAAAACGCGCTGGAGCTCGCAGATGCTGCTTAAACCGCAGCCGCTGGATCTGGTCGCGGCGGATGGCAAAAATGTGCTGGCGCGTCACTGGCAGCCGGAGATTGACAGCCTGATCAAGCTGGCGGCGAAAGACGACGAAGTGACGCGTATCTTCGTCAATCCTGCAATCAAAAAGCAGCTTTGCGCCGATGCGGGAGCCGATCGTGACTGGCTGCATAAGGTACGTCCGTGGTTTGGTCACCGCGCGCACATGCACGTACGCCTGCGCTGCCCGGTGGGGAGCCATGAGTGCCAGGATCAGCCTGCGCCGCCGCCGGGCGACGGCTGTGGTGCCGAACTGCAAAGCTGGTTCCTGCCGCCAAAACCCGGCAGCGGTGCGCCGGTGAAGCGCGAGCCACCACCGTTACCGCCTTCCTGTCAGGCTTTACTGGATAAACATCTGCTGTAGGGATAGAAAATGGATTGGTTTGTCATCAGCCCGCTACTGGTTGGGCTGCTGTTTTTCATTGCCATGCTGGCGGCATTTATTGATTCGATTGCCGGGGGCGGCGGGCTGCTGACGGTTCCGGCACTGATGACCGTAGGCCTCACGCCGGCCCAGGCGATAGCGACCAACAAGCTACAGTCGGTCGGCGGCTCTTTCTCAGCGAGCCTCTATTTTGTGCGGCGCAAAGCGGTAAACCTGCGGGAGCAGAAGCTTAACATCGCCATGGCTTTTATCGGGGCGGTGACTGGCGCCACCCTGGTCCAGCATATTCAGGCCGGGCTGCTGCGTCAGATCCTGCCGCTCCTGCTGATCGCCATCGGGCTGTACTTCCTGCTGATGCCCAAAATTGGCGAAGAAGATCGCCAGCGTCGCCTGCACGGCCTGCCGTTTGCGCTGGTGGCCGGTGGCTGCGTGGGGTTTTATGATGGCTTCTTTGGACCGGGCGCGGGATCTTTTTACGCGCTGGCCTTCGTTACGCTGTGCGGTTTTAACCTGGCAAAATCCACCGCCCATGCCAAAATCCTCAACTTCACCTCCAACTTTGGCGGCCTGCTGTTCTTTATGTTTGGCGGCAAAGTGGTGTGGGGCACCGGTCTGGTAATGTTGTTAGGGGCTATTTGCGGCGCGCGTTTAGGCGCGCGTATGGTGCTCAGCCGTGGACAAACGCTGATTCGCCCGATGGTGGTCATCGTTTCGGCGGTGATGAGTGCCAGGCTGCTGTATGACAGCCACGGCGCGGCCATTGCTTCCTGGTGTCGCCATCTTTTCGGCTGACGCCTCCGGCAGAAGGATCTGCCCTGTGCTCAGGTGCAGTGAGTTAATATGATTTTTAACGTCTCAGAAGAAAGCAAAAATGAACGATACCCACCACTATTCGCAGCTGATTGACATCTTTGACCGCTGCTTTTTTAACGATTTTCAGACACGCCTGATTAAAGGTGAGGACGAACCCATTTATCTTCCTGCCGATGACGAGGTGGATTACCATCGCGTTGTGTTTGCCCACGGCTATTACGCCAGCGCGTTACATGAAATTTCGCACTGGTGCATTGCCGGAGAAGAACGTCGCAAGCAGGTGGATTTTGGCTACTGGTATTGCCCGGACGGGCGCGATGCCATGACCCAGGGCCAGTTCGAAGCGGTGGAAGTGAAACCCCAGTCGCTGGAGTGGATGTTTTGTGTTGCGGCAGGGTTTCCCTTCAATGTAAGTTGTGACAATCTCAATGGAGATTGTGAGCCGGATCGCATTGCGTTTCAGCGCAAAGTCCATGCTCAGGTAATGAATCATCTGGAAAAGGGCCTTCCGGCTCGCCCGGCGCGTTTTATTGCTGAACTCTGTTCGTATTACTCAACGCCCCCGTTGACGGCGGCAAACTTTCCCTGGCCGGAAGATCTGTGATCGCGGGGAAAGAACGAATAAGGAATTGTATGATCGATGAATTTGAGGCGCGCATTCTGGCCCTGATCGACGACATGGTGGAAAGCGCCAGTGACGACGAGCTTTTTGCCAGCGGCTATCTGCGCGGGCATCTGACCCTGGCGGTCGCCGAGGTTGAGTTGACTGGCGATCACACGCCTGAAGCCTTGCAGATTCAGGTGCAGAACAGCCTGCAGAACGCTATTCAGGCCGGTGAACTGTCGCCGCGCGATCAGGCGCTGGTGATTGGCATGTGGGACAATCTGTTCCTTCAGGCCCGCAAGCCGGGCTGATGACCAGGCGGCCGCTGGCCGCCTGGCTCTCGCCAGCCGTTTTCCTCTTATCCAGCCGTTTTAACCGCTTTACCCTTCAGTAATTTCCTTACCCAGTAGCGATTAGGGTGCAGGGCCGCTAGCGTGTCGGCGTCGAGCGGAATCGGCTCGCCGCAAAGTTCGGCGGCCAGGACTTCTGCCCCCAGCGGGCCGCTGCATAACCCGCGTGAACCTAAGGCTCCCAGAACAAAAAGTCCCTGGTGTACCGGCGCTGGCGGTACTTCGTCCCTGTGCTGCGCCAGGTCTGCATACTGCGCCAGCGTCTGCTGATAGTCGGGTAGGGGACCGACCATCGGTAAATGATCGCGGGAAGCACAGCGTACGCCGCTGCGTGACTCTCCGGCGCTGACATCCACCTCTTTTGCCCAGTTGGCCTTCGGCAGGCAGCGGATTAGCCGTTCGCGGTTTTCCTGCTGGTCCTCTGCGCTGTAAGCCGTCGAGGCGTCGGCGCGATGATAGCTGGCGCCAATGCAATGATGCTGGTTATGCGGATTGGCCGGCGTCAGGTAGCCATCGTAGCACAGCACCTGTTTCAGCGGGTTCAGGCCTGGCGTGGTGGGGATATGGCTGACCTGGCCGCTGACGGCGTAGGCAGGCAGCATTTCGCTTTGCGCAAACGAGGCCAGCGTGTGGCCCGTCGCCAGCACCACGTTACGATGCGCCTGCTCAGGCTGGGAGCTGAACCGCAGCCGCCAGCCAGCTTCGGTCGGGATCAGTTCACTCAGCGTATGCTGCCAGCAAACCCGCAGGCCCTGCTGCTGCGCCAGCTCAACCAGCGCGGGCGTGAGCTGCCCCGGCGAGAGCCAGCCGCCGGAAGGCCAGGTCATCCCTCCACAGCCGGTTTCCACGCCGCAGAGCGCTTCCGCTTCCGCCGTCGACACCTCGCGGACTATCGCTTTCGGCAGATTCATGCTCCGCAGCTTAGCGATCTTCTGCTGACTTTTTTCGTCCCAGCCCAGTTGAGTGACGCCGCACCAGTCATGGTCGAACGTCACCGGCAGGCTGTCATAAAGGCGACGGGCGAAGGTGAAGGCCGCAGGGAAAAAGCGGGCCAGCGCCGGGTCGTGCTGGTTGAGTAACGGATAAAGAGCGCCCTGACGATTGCCGGAGGCACCTTCAGCGGCCTGGGCATCGGCACAATATAAGGTCACCTGTTTCCCCCGGCGCAGCAGCGCAAGGGAGAGCAGGGCGCTGGCGATGCCGCCGCCGATAATGGCGATATCATCGCCTTCGGCCGCCGGGCGTGAATACCAGGGCAGCTGCGCGCGGGTGTTAAGCGGTTGCTCAAGCGAACCGCACAGCATCTCGCGCTTGGGGCCAAACCCTTTGCTGCGGATCACGGTAAACCCGGCGTCCTGCAACCCTCTGCGCACGAAGCCAGCGGCGGTAAACGTGGCGAAGGTGGCACCTTTTCGCGCCAGCTTCGCCATGCAGGCAAACAGCTCTGGCGTCCACATATCGGGATTTTTTGACGGCGCAAAACCATCGAGGAACCAGGCGTCGACCTGCTGTTGCAGACTGTCATCAAAAGTGTGGATCAGCTGGTTAATATCGCCAAACCACAGGTCCAGCGTAACGCGACCGCCGTCGAGCAGCAGCCGGTGACAGCCGGGCAGGGCCTCCGGCCACCGTTCGCACAGCTTAGCGGCATACCCGGCCAGCTCCGGCCAGTTGGCCAGGGCGCTGGCTAAATCCGCAGCGCTTAAAGGATATTTCTCACAGCTGATGAAGTGTAAACGCTGTAACGTAGCGTCTGGGTGAGCTTCACGGAAGCGATCGAACGCCTGCCAGAGGGTGAAAAAATTGAGCCCGGTCCCGAAACCCGTCTCGGCGGCGATAAATAAATCGCGCGGATGCTGAGCAAATCGAGCGGGCAGCTGGTTGCCGCCAAGGAAGACGTGGCGCGTCTCTTCCAGACCATTCTCGTTGGAGAAGTAGACGTCGCCAAACGCTCGGGATACAGGTGTACCCTGTTCATTCCAGCTCAGTTCAGCATGTTCGATCGGGGCGGTTTTCAAGGTAAAAGCTCAGTTATCAGGCGGTGGCGCGATTGTAACGGTGTGAGCTGGCCCACGCAAATTTACAAAAGTTAAACGCTGATCGGACTTGTTCGGCGTACAACTGTAAGCTAAAGTGCGTGTCGAATCCTAATATAAGTAGTGAATGAGGTATTGAATGAAACGTGCAGTGATTACTGGCCTGGGTATCGTTTCCAGCATTGGTAATAACCAGGAGGAAGTCCTGGCGTCTCTGCGTGAGGGGCGCTCCGGCATTACCTTCTCGCAGGAGCTGAAAGATTCCGGCATGCGTAGTCACGTCTGGGGTAACGTCAAACTGTCTAAAGACGAAATCTCCGGCCTCATCGATCGCAAAGTGTTGCGTTTCATGAGCGATGCGTCCATTTATGCTTACATCTCTATGCTGGAAGCGGTAAAAGACTCCGGTCTGACCGCTGAGCAGTATCAGAACAACCCGCGCGTGGGTTTGGTTGCCGGTTCCGGCGGCGGCTCGCCTTTCTACCAGGCGGCCAGCGTTGACGGTATGCGTGCGAAAGGCCTGCGCGGCGTCGGTCCTTATATGGTTACCAAAGCGATGGCTTCAGGCGTCTCCGCCTGCCTGGCTACCCCGTTCAGAATTCACGGCGTGAACTACTCGATCAGCTCCGCCTGCGCCACTTCCGCTCACTGTATCGGTAACGCGGTTGAGCAGATCCAGCTGGGCAAGCAGGATGTGGTGTTTGCCGGCGGCGGCGAAGAGCTGTGCTGGGAAATGTCCTGCGAGTTCGATGCGATGGGCGCGCTGTCGACCAAATATAACGAAACCCCTGAAAAAGCGTCCCGTACTTACGATACCAGCCGTGACGGCTTTGTTATCGCTGGCGGCGGCGGCATGGTGGTGGTAGAAGAGCTGGAGCACGCGCTGGCTCGCGGTGCGCACATTTATGCAGAAGTGGTTGGCTACGGCGCCACCTCTGACGGTGCGGACATGGTTGCTCCTTCGGGTGAAGGCGCAATGCGCTGTATGCGTCTGGCCATGGCCGACGTCAATACTCCAATTGACTACCTCAACACTCACGGCACCTCTACGCCAGTGGGCGATGTCAAAGAGCTGGGCGCTATTCGTGAAGTGTTTAACGACACTATGCCTGCGATGTCCGCGACCAAAGCCATGACCGGCCACTCGCTGGGGGCTGCTGGCGTGCAGGAAGCCATTTACTCTCTGCTGATGCTGGAGCATGGTTTTATCGCGCCAAGCATCAACATCGATGAGCTGGATCCGGCTGCGCAGGGGCTGAATATCGTGACTAAGCCAACCCAACAGAAGCTGAAAACCGTCATGTCTAACAGCTTCGGCTTTGGCGGCACCAACGCCACGCTGGTGATGCGTAAGCTCGACTAACGCCAACGGGGGCGAACCTTCGCCCCCGTTTTCAGGTTTCTCTTTTCTCCATCGGCCGCCGCCTTTTCGGTAGCCCGGCAACCACCAAATCGTAAGACTCCTCAACCAGCTGCTGGACTAATCCTTCCGTAATCTGTCCCCCCGGATAGATCGAGATCCAGTGCCGTTTATTCATATGGTAGGCCGGGTGAATACTGTCGTAGATCGCCCGTTGCAGCAGGGAATTTTCCGGCTCACATTTCAGGTTAACGATCCTTTCACCGCGTACCTGAGCCATTAGCGCAAACATCTTGCCACGCACCTTAAATACCTCATACTCAGGCCCGAAAGGGTAGCAAAGCTCGGCAGAAGGCAGCGCGCTGGCGACTTTTATCGCCGTTTCCTGAATCTCTTTTCCATCCATTGTGTATTTCTCTGCGTCTGGGTGAGGGAGCCAGCGGTTGCCTGCCGCCAGCTTCTTCACCCGGCATCAGGCCTCCTGCATCATCTGATGGTACTTCATATGGTCATGGTACAGTTCACGAAACACCCGATACTTGCGATCGTAATACTGTTTAATCTCATTGGTTTGCGGCGTGACGGTTTTCCCAATCCGGCTCATGGCGTTCATTGCCTCAGGCAGCGAGTCATACACGCCGGCGGCAACGGTGCCCATCATCGCGCTGCCCAGCAGCATAGCTTCGCTCTCCTCCGGCAGCAACATCGCGCAGCCGGTCGCGTTAGCATGTTCCTGAACAAAAACCGGATTTTTGGTGCCGCCGCCGCTGGCCATAATGGTGTCAATGCTGTAACCGGTCTGGTTCATGGTTTCAATAATATGCCGTGCGCCGAGGGCAATCGCCTGGATGGTGGCCAGATAGTGCAGCGCCATATCTTCCGGCGTGCGTGAAAGCTTCAGTCCGGTCAGTATGCCGGTCAGATGCGGGTTGGCTCGCGGCGAGCGGTTGCCGTGAAAGTAGGGGAGCATATGGATATCGCGGGTCAGAAAAGCAATTTTTTCCGGCTCTCCCGCCATTTTTCGCAGCAGATCGTTCAGCATTTCATAAATGGTTTTGCCCAGGGATTTTCCCTGTTCACGCAGCGTGGCATAGCAGGGATGGGACTGGATCATATGATCGATTAGCGCGCCGGTGGCAGACTGCCCGCCCTCATTCAGCCACAGATCGGGCAGGATCGCCGAGAAATACGGTCCCCAGACGCCTTTAATAAAGCGTGGCTCTTTTGAGATAGCCATATGGCCGGTAGAGGTGCCGCCGATCAGGGCAATACGGCGGTCGAAATCGGCATGCTCCCCGGAGGCTCCCGCTGCGCCCAGCGTCCCCAGGCTCCCCGCGTGGGCATCGATAATCGATACGCTGACCGCCGTGCCGGGCAGTAATCCCAGCTCGCTGGCCGCACGCTGAGTTAATCCATAGCCGAGCGGTTCGCCCATCGTTTTAACATCGCGGCCGATTTTGGCCGCATCATGCTCCAGCAGATCGTCAAGGCCAATCTGACGGAAATAGCTCTCGTCCCAGCGGTTTTCATGGCCCATATAGGTCCATTTACATACCAGAGAACAGAGCGATCGGGTCTCGTCCTGGGTCGCCCGCCAGGTCAGGAAGTCAGGCAGATCGAACAGGTGGCCGATATTCTGCCAGCTGTTCGGCATATGCTGCTTCAGCCACAGCAGCTTTGGCGTTTGCATTTCAGGGGAGATCACTCCGCCAACATAATCGAGCACCCGATGCTGGGTGGCATTGATGCGTTCCGCCTGCAAAATTGCGCGGTGATCCATCCAGACAATAATATTTTGCTCGCTGCGACCAGACGGGCTGACCGTCAGCGGCTTACCCTCTTTATCCAGCACCACCAGTGAACAGGTGGCGTCAAAGCCAATCCCTTTGATCTGCACCGGATTGATATTGCTCTGATTGACGGCATCCCGCACCGCCTGACAAACGGCCTGCCAGATATCGTCAGACGATTGTTCCACAAAGTCAGCCTGCGGACGGAACAGGGCAATCTCGCGACTGGCCTGCCCCATCATCCGGCCTTTGAGATCGAAAATCCCTGCCCGTGCGCTGCCGGTTCCTACATCCACACCCAGATAGTAACTTGTCATTATTAGCCTCGACCGTCAGGTTCTGCGATTCTGTAACGCAATAAACAGGATAAGCACGCCGCCCCACAGCGCCATGGTGAGATAGCTGCTCACGCCCAGTAGATTGAGCCCGCTCTCAATCATCTGTAAGACGATCAGCGCCAGCACCATGCCGAGCACCCGACCAAAGCCGCCATCAGGATTTACCCCGCCCAGCACCGACGCCAGAATGGTCACCAGCAGCCAGGACTCGCCGTAACCGGCCTTGGCGGAGTTAAACATCGACATCATCAGCAGGGCTGCGCCCCAGCTCAGCAGGGCGGAGAAAATATAAACGGCGATCTGTACTTTGGCGGTATTAATGCCGCTGAAGCGCGTGGCCTGCTCGTTGGAGCCGAGCAGAGCGATGCTGCGGCCCAGCGTGGTTTGTTCCAGCAGCAGCCAGAGCGCAAACGCCACCAGTAAAAACAGCAGCAGGGCAAAGGGAACGCCAAACAGATCGCCATTACCCAGAAACTGAATCAGCGGCGGGAAGCCGGAGATTACCGCGCCGTTCGACAGCAGAATATTTAAGCCGGCAATCAGCGTCATGGTGCCGAGCGTGGCAAGAATCGGCGAAACGCCGATTACCGCGATAAGAATGCCGTTCAGCGTGCCGATCAGCACCGCCAGCAGCGCACCGGCAACCAATGCCAGCAGCAGAAACAGCGGCTGGCCGGGATGCGCGACGATAATCGCCGCCATCAGCAGCGAGCAGGCATTGGCGCTGGCGATAATCGACAGGTTGATGCCGCCGGTCAGCATGGTCAGGCCCATGCCGAACGCCAGCAGGCCCAGTACCGGAAGCTGCGTGGAAATCGACTGAAAATTACCGGCGCTGAAGAAGCGGCCGCCCAGCGTTAAGGAGAACAGCGCCAGCACCACCACAATCATCAGTAGCTGTAGGCGAATAATTCGGTCGCCCGGTAAGATTTTTATTAGTGTGCTCATCTTAAATCCCCTTCGCCAGTTTGCGTTTTTCGTTCCACGCGGTGGCGCTGACGCTAATCAGTATAATCAGACCGCTGAACACCATATGCCAGTAGGAGGAGACGGCCAGCAGCGTCAGGCCATTTTGCAGGAAGGCCAGCAGCAGTACGCCGAGCAGCGTCCCCACCAGCGAGCCGCGCCCGCCGGTCATGCTGGTGCCGCCGAGCACCACGGCGGCCAGTACGGTCAGCTCATAGCCGACCAGCGAGTTAGGCGCCACCGATTGAGTGGTTTGCGCCTGCACCACCGCCGCTACCCCGGCCAGCAGCCCCATATAGCCATAGACATAAAAATGCAGCCTGAGCAGATTCATCCCCAGCCGCGAGGCGGATTCACGGTTGCCGCCCGCGGCATAAATCTGCCGTCCCAGCCGGGTATAGCGCATCAGAACGCCGGTCAGCACAAATACCGCCAGCAGGCAGAGCAACGGCAGCGTCAGGCCATATTCATAGCCGTCGGCCGCGGTAAAGGAGAACCAGTTGATGCCGTTCATAAACCAGTCGGGGAAGCCATACAGCCAGGTGCCGTTGGTGAACCACACCAGCAGGCCATAGAACAGGTTGAGGGTGGCGATGGTAATGATAATCGCCGGGACGCGCAGGTAATAAACCAGCGCGCCGTTAATTAACCCCAGCAGCAGGCCGCAGCCCATGGCGATGGCGAAGATCATCAGGAAGTTGCCGCCGTGGGCCAGCAGGGTGCTGGCCATCACGTATTGGGCAATCGCCGTCATCGCCGGGAACGAAATATCAATGCCCCCGGCAATCAGCACCACAAACAGACCGCAGGCCAGAATGCCTAAAATGGCATAGCTGGTGGCAACGTCCGTCAGGTTGCCGAGCGTTAAGAATTCGTTGGTGCGCAGGCTCAGCCCGACGCACAGCAGCAGGATCAGCATTCCCAACCAGAATTCGTGATGGCCGATCAGTTGACGCAATTTGTTATTCATTCACCACCCCGGCAATCTCTTCTTGCTGGCACTGGTGCGGTGCAAAGCTGGCTACCAGTTCACCTTTGCGCATCACCAGCACGCGATGGCTGTTGTAATACGCTTCTGGGATCTCATCGCAAATCATCAGCACCGCCATGCCGGATTCCGCCAGATCGCGGGCGATCCGGTAGATACCTTCTTTATTGGCGATATCGACGCCCACCGTTGGAGAATCAAGGATCAGGACTTTCGGCTCGGTGGCGACCCATTTTGCAATGGCTACGCGCTGTGCGTTACCCCCGGAGAGCGTTTGCACCGGCAGAGCGCTGTCGGAGACTTTGATATTCAGCTCGCTAATTAAGGTGGCTACCTGGCGACGGGCTTTGCCGTTATCCAGCAGTCCGGCGCGGTTGTGCAAACGGTTAAACACCGAGACCAACATGTTGTCGAAAATCGACTGTTGCATCACCAGCCCCTGGGTCTGTCGGTCTTCTGAGACATAGGCAATACCATGACGGATGGCGTCACGGTTGCTGTGCAGCCGCACCGGCTTGCCCTCGACGTCGATCTCCCCGCTGTCTGGCTGGGTCATGCCAAACAGCGACAGGCACAGCTCGGTGCGTCCGGCCCCCAGCAGGCCGACAATCGAGGTGATCTCTCCGCGCCGCAGGCTAAGATTGATCGACTTATATTCGCCTTTGCGCGACAGATTGCGCACCTCCAGCAGGGGCGTTTCGCTTTTATCAGCGCGCTCCGGCAGATGGCTGAAGGCAAAGCGCTGCCCGGTCATCAGGAACGCCAGCTCATCACTGTTCAGCTCGCTGGCGGGGTATGTGCCCACCAGCTTGCCGTCGCGCATTACGCTGATGCGATCCGCCACTTCCATCACCTCATCCAGCTTGTGGCTGACGAAGACCACGCAGATTCCGGCGGCTTTCAGCTCGCTGACCACCCGCAGAAGGCCGTTGACCTCATGACGAGTTAGCGAGGCGGTGGGCTCATCCATGATCACCAGACTGGCTTCGGCGGCCAGCGCGCGACAGATAGCTACCAGCTGACGGTCAGCGATGGAAAGCTTCTCGACTTTACGGTCAGGATCGAGCGTGACGCCGACCCGTCGCAGCGTGTCGACCGCCAGTTTGCGCATCGCCGCGCGTTTTACCCAGAAGCCGCCGCCCGGCAGGTAGCGGTGGACGGCAATATTCTCCGCCACGGTCAGATTAGGGAACAGCGACAGATCCTGATAGATCACCTGCACCCCATAAAAAGCGGAGAGCGCTGGCGTCAGATGGTTAAACAGCTTGCCATCGACGCCGATGTGCGCCCCCTTATCGGGCTGATAGACGCCGGAAATGACTTTAATCAGCGTGCTTTTCCCACAGCCATTTTGGCCGGCCAGACAGTGAACTTCCCCTTTATTCAGGGTCAGACTGACGTTATCCAGCGCGCGGACGCCAGGAAAGGATTTGCTGATTTTTTCAAGAGAGAGAAAGGCTTGCGACATAGAATATACTCATCTCAGCAACGAAACCGCAGGCGGTGAGCCTGCCGGTTATCCGGCAGGCTTCAGCTATCAGAATCCCAGCGTTTTGGCGTTATCTTTGGTGACTTCAAGAATGCGGTTAAAGCGGATCACATGGGTTTTCATATCGACGTCGGCTTTACCTAAGCCGTCAATGCTGAGATTGCCGTCAACCTGTTTGCCATCCAGAATTTGATCGGCAAGGCTTACCAGCGCAAAACCGGCATCTTTCGGGTCCCACAGCAGCGCCTTTTTGATGTCGCCAGAGGCGAGATAAGGGGCCGCCTGGGCAGGCATGGCGATGCCGACCACGGCAATTTTATTTTTCGCGCGTTTACTCTTCACGGCCTGACCGGCGCCGATTGGCCCCAGTGAGCCAAAGCCGATAATCCCTTTCAGATCGGGATAGGTCCGCATCAGATCGAGCGTGGTGGCGTAGGATTTATCAATGCTCTCCGCCACCGGCAGGCGGGAGGTGACTTCATGCATCTCCGGGTATTTTTGCTTCTGATATTTAATGGCCGCGTCGGCCCAGGCGTTATGCAGCGGCACGGTCAGCGAGCCGACGTAGATGGCATAGCCGCCTTTGCCGCCCATGGCGCTGGCCAGCTCGTCCATATTTTTCTCAGCGTATTTCTGGCTGTCGATGGTTTCCACATCCCACTGGGCAATTTGCTGGTCGGGTGATTCATGGCTCAGTACCACGATGCCCTGATCGCGGGCTTTTTTCAGCACCGGCTCCAGCACTTTTGCATCGTTTGGCACCACGATGATCGCATCGACTTTTTTGGCGATCAGGTCTTCAATGACCTTAACCTGCTGGGCCGGATCGGGCGTCGATCCGCCAACCTGATAGGCGTTAACATCAAGCTTAGTGGCGGCTTCTTTCACGCCCACTTCCATGCGGGTAAACCACGGAATGCCGGTCACTTTCGCAACCACGGCGATATCATGTTTTTCTGCGGAAAAAGAAGGTGTTGTAAACAGCATGCAGGCAGAAACCACACATGCATTGAGTAATGCGACGTTGAATTTCATAGCAAACCCTTTATGTAGAGGACGGAGTATCCGCTTATGTTGCCCGCCTGGCGCAGGCTTATAGTCATCAGATGTGGCGTTAACCACTGGAGCAAGATAGCAAGCGTTTTTGCACTAACCGGCAGGCAACGACGTAAAGTGTGATCGCCGACGTTTTTCGTTAAATTTAATCATTTTTGTGGTTACAATTTTGTTAAATAAATTTATTTTGTGGGTAAAATACGACAAATTCATGTTTATTTTTTGTTAATTTCAATGGGTTTTTGACGGTAATAATTAACAATTTATCTTTCCGTCCGGCTTGCATGGCTCATCTTCCCGAGATATTCCAACAGACGGCGAAGTTTATTCTCAGGGTTGTGAGAAATGTCGTATTTTTGCGTTGTCTTCCCGCGCTGGCTCGGCTCATATGGCGGTAAATCATTACGTAAGTTAGTTACAGAGAGGCGTTTGCGGCGATTGACGCTAGCCTGACTTTGCTCCAAACTTTCTCACTAATTTGTCCCTCAACGTCGTCACGATGTTGCGTAAGCGTTTAACGTCAACCAACGCGCTCTCACCGCTGCCCGACAATGGCGTCACGGGGTGCGCTCTGTCTGGCGTACCTTACGCACAATCAAGGAGAAACGTGACTCATGTCGACAGCCCACACCCCTCGCTCAGCCAGCTCTGGCGCCTCGCTGGCGAGCATCTCATTTGCCGTTTTTTTAACCTACCTGACCGCAGGGCTGGCGCTGCCGGTGATACCCCTGTTTGTTCACCAGGAACTGGGCCTCAACAACGTGATGGTAGGAATTGCCGTAGGCATCCAGTTTTTTGCCACGCTGCTGACCCGAGGCTACGCCGGGAGGCTGGCCGACCAGCGCGGGGCGAAGCGTTCGGTGTTGCAGGGGATGCTGGCCTGTACGCTGGTGGGGCTGGCCTATGTGCTGGCGGCGGTGCTGCCGCTGCCGGTGATGGGCAAGTTCGCGCTGCTGGTGGTAGGGCGTCTGCTGCTGGGATTCGGTGAAAGCCAGCTGCTCACCGGCAATCTGACCTGGGGCATGGGGCTGGTCGGGCCTAAGCGCTCAGGTCAGGTCATGTCGTGGAACGGCATGGCTATTTATGGCGCGCTGGCTGCGGGCGCGCCGCTCGGCCTGCTGCTGCACGATCGCTGGGGCTTTATGGCGATGGGGATTGCCACCATGATCCTGCCCGCTATCGCGCTGCTGTTTAATTTCTGGGTCAAACCGGTGCCGACGCATGACGGCGAGCGTCCTTCGCTGTGGGCCGTGGTCGGGCAGGTTTTTTCTCCGGGCTGCGGGCTGGCCTTGCAGGGCGTAGGCTTTGCGGTGATCGGCACCTTTACCTCGCTCTATTTCGCCAGACAGCAGTGGGGCAACGCGGGCTTTGCGCTGACCGCTTTTGGGCTGTCGTTTGTGCTGATGCGCATCCTGTTTGGCTGGATGCCCGATCGGCTTGGCGGTATCAAAGTGGCGCTGGTTTCGCTGACGGTTGAGGCTATCGGTCTGCTGGTGCTTGGGTTTGCTGGCTCGGGTTGGATGGCGCTGGCAGGCGCTGCGCTGACCGGCTGCGGCTGCTCCCTGATCTTCCCGTCGCTGGGCGTGGAGGTGGTAAAGCGCGTCGCCCCGCAGGTGCGCGGCACGGCGCTGGGCGGCTTCTCGGCGTTTCAGGATATCGCCTACGGCGCAAGCGGGCCGCTCACCGGCATCCTCGCCACCTCAATGGGTTACGGATCGGTTTACCTGGCCGGCGCCGCCTGTGCAGTACTGGGCATTATGGTCACCCTAAACTTTGCCCGCAGTCAGTAGCGCAGCCGCGCCAGCTTCTCAACGGCCTGAATAATCTCTGCCCTTTGCAGGGCTGAGAATCCCAGTATCCATCCTTGCTGGCGGGGCTGTCCGCTGTACAACGGCGACAGCCTGGGCAGGATCACTCCCTGCTGCTGCGCCTCCTGCGTCAGGCGCCGTTCGTCGCCCTGCGGCAGCGCTACCGTCAGCTGAAGTCCGCTGCTGTGGCTCAGCGGCTGAAGCCGGTCGCCCAGCTTGTTCGCCAGCTGTTCCAGCAGCAGGTCACGACGGCTGGCGTAGAGCTTACGCATCAGCCGCAGATGCGCCTGAAAATGCCCGTGGTTGATAAAATCAGCGGTCACGGCCTGCATCAGCTGGGCGCTGTGGCCATCCATGACGCTGCGCAGTTTACACAGCGGATCGACTAAGGACGGCGGCACCACGAGATAAGCCAGCCGTAGCGAAGGGAACAGCACCTTGGAAAAAGTCCCCATGTACAGCACCCGACCGGCGTCATCGAGCCCCTGAAGCGCAGGCATAGGCTGATCGTCGTAATAAAATTCGCTGTCATAATCATCCTCCAGCAGCCAGCATCCCTGGCGGCGGGCGAACGCCAGCCACTGCAGACGGCGCTGTAAACTCATGGTGACGCCGGTGGGATACTGATGAGAAGGGGTAAGGTAGACCAGCCTGGCCGGGGCGGGGATATCGGGTATCGTGGCGCCTTCTTCATCCAGCGGCATGGTGCCGATACGGGCTCCGGCGCTGATAAACGCATTGCGGGCGCCGCTGTAGCCCGGCTCCTCCAGCCAGACCTCATCACCCGGATCGCATAACAGTAGCGCGAGCATCTGCAAAGCTTGCTGTGAGCTGGTGAGCACCATCACCTGTTCAGGTTCGCAACGGACGCCGCGCGACTGCCCAAGATAGCGGGCAACGGCCTCCTGTAAAAGGGTAACGCCCTGCGGAGGACCATAGCGCATCCACTCTTCCGGCGCGTGGCGAAGCCGCTGGTTGGTTAACCTGCGCCAGACGGCATGAGGAAAGGCGCGCAAATCCGGCGATCCTGCGGCAAAGGCGTGCGGAAACAGCGGGTCATGGCAGCCGCCCGTCGCCACAATGGTCTTACCACGGGAGGAGAGCTTTACGCTGGCAGGCTCAGGCGCTTTTTTTTCGGGACGACGTTCGGTGAGTGCGACCGCCACAAAAGTCCCTTTCCCCGTTTTGCGGTAGAGATAGCCCTCGCTTTCAAGCTGCGCGTAGGCCGCTTCCACCGTCACTCGCGACAGCGAAAGATCGCTGGCCAGTAGGCGAGAAGAGGGTAAACGCTCGCCTTTTTTCAGCGTGCCGCTGGCGATCAGCTGGCGCAGCGTGCCGCAGAGCTTGTCGCGACGGGTCTGGCCTTTTTCTGCCTGGAACAGCTGGATATAGGGAACCGTGGTCTGCGGCATAATGGTCTTATCCATCTCTTAAAATGGGTGTTATGACTAAGGCCAATTAACCGTATCATCTGCTGATATCTTAATCAAAGGAGTTACCATGACCGCAACGTCCGCCGTACTGGCGTTTCCACCGTTTTCCGCTCAGCAAAGCGAAGCCCTTCTCAGGGACAAGCTGGCTCATTATGCCGATGCCTGGGATACGGCGCAGGATTTGGCTAACGGGATCGTGGCGATCGGGGTTATCGATACCCGTTCGGTAGAGCAGTATCGCGCTGGGCATATTTGTGGCGCGGTGAGTTTTCCTCACCGGATGATGACCGCAGAAACGCTGGCCGCGCTGGACAGGGAAAAAGTCTACGTGACCTACTGCGACGGCATCGGTTGCAATGGTTCAACCAAAGGCGCCTTGAAGCTGGCGGCGGCAGGTTATCGGGTGAAAGAGCTGATTGGCGGGCTGGATTTCTGGCTGCGCGACCATCACCCGGTCGCGCAGGGAGATGCCCCCGGCGAATGGCCTTCGCAGTCTACAAAGGAAGGGTGCGGCTGCTAACGCCTCAGAGGAACATCCACATCAGAAAGACAATCAGCACGATAACGGCGAAGGCGGTGAATGCCGGGCGGTTCACAATCGGTTGTAGCACCGACGGCACATAGCCAAACAGCGGGGCAGCAATCGGCTGCGGATGGAGTTCGCTGTCGGCCAGCAGCTGCTCGCGCTGGCGTTCTGCGCGACGGGCAAACAGCAGGTTCATCAGGTCCTGCGCCTGGGCGGTGGTGAGGATCGCCTGCGGCGGCTGCTGAAAACGCAGCTGGCTGGCTTCTTCCAGCATGTGCTGCTCGGCGTGGTCCGGCGGCACTTTCAGCGAGGCGAGCAGCATTGGCAGCGTAGGCGCGGCTTGCTGGCTCAGCGTCTGGCTGACCTGTAAATACTGGGTCAGCAGAGGGAACAGGCGCGAGGGGATAGGATCGCCGCTGTGCAGGTTCACCACCTTCATGGCGGCGGCCCACAGCTTGACCGGCTGTTCCCCGGTGGCGGCGGCCAGGCGGGAGATCTGCTGATTCAGCGTATGGTGTTCCGCAGGCAGCAGCGTCCGGTCCGATATGCGGTTCTGCTGGGGCTGCGGGATCGCTATCTGACCATTTTGCAGCATGGTCAGCACCTGGCGCAGCTGGTCCGGCGTCAGCGAGCTGAGCACCGTATGACCAAACTGCTGGCGGATAAAGTCGCTCACCGCCTGGCGGTTGTTGCCCTGAGGCAGCAGATCGGTCAGCTGTTGGAATAGCTGGCGGGTGGCGTGGGAATTCTGCACCTGCGACAGGCGGGTATTCAGAAACTGCTCTGCCGCCGGGAAATGGCGCGCCAGCAGGCCCGCATCGTTTTTCACCCCAACTTCATGGCGCAGCCCGGCCCACAGCTCGGCTGATTTCAGCGAGCTTAGCGACATAATTTTGACGATCAGTCTTTCCAGCGTGGTGCGCTGAACGGGCGTCAGCGGTTGATCTCCCGGGCCTGGGCGAGGGGTGCCTGGTTTGGCATCGACCGTAATACGATCGCCGGGGCCGCTAAGAGGTTGCATGACAAAATCCTTCACTTAAAGGTCAACATCCGGGGCACGCCGGAGAAAGGGTGATTGGCTATGATAACAATCCCGCCCAGCGATAGGTAGTAGCCGGGGGCAGGCGGTGGGAAATATTTTGCCTCGCCAGCCCACGCCAGACTGCGGGACAGTCCGGCGCTGGGCAAATGGCGGGTCAGTCGACTTTTGTCACCGCTGAATCCGCGTTGGCCGACGGCCTTTTTCTCCAGCGAATCGGGGTCCGAAGACGCTGCGCCAGCAGCACGCCCAGTAAGGTGACGCCGCCGCCGATAAAGTGGTAACTGTGCAGCGCCTCGTGCAGGAACAGCACGGCGATGATGGCGGTGAAAATCGGCGCCAGGTTCATAAATATGGTCGCGGTATTGGCCCCCATCCGCATCACGCCCTGAATCCACAGAAACGGCGCGAGAACCGAGGCGAAAAGACCGGCAAACAGCACCAGCGGAATATTGTGCAGGTTAAGCGATACATCCTTTGCCATTAAAAAGTTCGGCAGCAGCAGCAATACGCCAAACAGGATCTGCACATACAGGCTCTGCCAGTTGGGCAGCGGGATGGCCCAGCGTTTGGTCAGGACGCCATACAGCGCATAAGAGGTTGAGGCGGCGAACATCATCAGCTCCCCTTTGCCCAGTCCGTGCGACAGCAGTTGCTGAGGATTGCCCTGGCTCACCAGCCACACCAGCCCGCCAAACGACAGCAGGCTGCCAATCACAATGCCGAGCGTCGGTGCCAGCCGCAGCAGCACAATGCTGATTAACACCGTCAGCAGCGGAATAAGCGCGTTAATGATCCCCATAAACAGCGCGGTAACGCTGTGCGCCGCGTAGTAGGCCAGGCTTTGATAGAGCACCATGCCGAGCAGTCCGAGGATCAGCAGTTTCCACCATACCTGCCGGATTTGCTGACGGTTGCGCCAGACGGCGGGCAGCAAAAAGGGCGTCAGCGTCAGCAGAGCCAGCAGCCAACGGTAAAACGAGATAGCCGCCGGATCGATGGCGCCAGCCGAAACTTTGCTGACGATGGCGTTGACTGACCAGATCAGCACGGCGAGCAGGGGAAACAAAAAATTCATTGAGAAACCAGATTGGGAAATAAAGACAGACAGTGTACGCTTGTCTTATTAACGGCAGATAGTGAATATCAGACAAAACCAACCATTAACCGGACAGAATGAACGAACAGATCACCTATTCCTCTCCGCACGATGCCAATCGTTCGCAGTTTTTCTTTGCCTACGAGCTGGCTAACGCCAACACAGAATATCTTCCCCATGCTCACCCATGGGGACAGGCTATTTTTGTTCAGTCCAACGTGCTGCAAATGCAGGTTGGCGACGCACGGCTGCTGACGCCGATGGAAATCCCCATCTGGATCCCGCCTGGCGTTGAGCACGCCAGCTATAATCGCAAGCAGGCGCACTTTCGCACTTTTAACGTGGCGGCGACGCTGTGCGCAGGATTGCCGCAGCGCGCCTGTCTGCTCAGCGTCAGCAGTATTGTGCAGGCGATCATGGCAGAATTGGCGCGGCGGGAGCTGACCCTGCCCGTCACGCCTGAAGATCTCAGGCTGTGCGAAGTGCTGCTGGATCAGCTCAAGCGAGCGGAGGAGCAGGAGAGCTATCTGCCGACTTCTGAGGATAAATACCTTGCCCCCGTGCTGCGGGCGCTGGAGCAGGACCCGGCTGACAGCACCACGCTGGCCCAGTGGGCCGCGCGCGTTTATACCACCGAGCGGACGTTATCCCGACGCTGCCAGGCCGCGCTGGGAATGTCGTTCAGCGAATGGCGTCAGCGCCTGCGCTTTCTGCACGCCATCTCGCTGCTGGAGCAGGGGAAAACCGTGCAGGAGACGGCGCTGGAACTGGGTTACAGCTCCGCCTCCGCGTTGATTGCAATGTTTCAGCAGCAGGCGGGCACCACGCCGGATCGCTACCGCAGCCGCTCGTCATGCTCTTCAAACGGATAACTTCCTGAACACCGCACCTGAGGGTTATCCGCCCCAACGGTTTATGGCAGAATACTGCCCCACTAGTAACCAGGCAGGAACACGATTGTGAAAATCCTCGTTGATGAAAATATGCCTTATGCCCGCGAGCTGTTCAGCCGCACCGGAACCGTGGTTGCGGTGCCGGGTCGCCCCGTGCCGCCGGAGGCGCTGGATAATGCGGACGGACTGATGGTGCGTTCGGTCACTAAGGTCAATGCCGGGCTGCTTAGCGGCAAGCCCGTAAAGTTTGTCGGCACCGCCACTGCGGGAACCGACCATATCGATGAGGCGTTTTTGCAGGAGCAGGGAATCGCCTTCTCGGCCGCACCCGGCTGTAATGCGATTGCGGTGGTGGAGTATGTCTTCTCCTCGCTGCTGCTGCTGGCCGAGCGCGACGGCTTTCTGCTCAAGGACCGCACCGTGGGCATCGTCGGCGTGGGTAACGTCGGCGGGCGGCTTCAGACGCGGCTGGAAGCGCTGGGGATCAGGACGCTGCTGTGCGATCCTCCTCGTGCCGATCGGGGAGAGGAGGGCGATTTCCTGCCGCTCTCCACGCTGGTGGCCGAAGCCGATATTCTGACTTTCCATACGCCGCTGTTTAAGCAGGGCGACTACAAAACGCTGCACCTTGCCGACGAAGCGCTGCTGAAGGCGCTGAAGCCGGGGACTATCCTGATTAATGCCTGCCGTGGCCCGGTGGTGGACAACGCCGCGCTGCTGGACGCTTTACAGCAGCGTGACGATCTGAGCGTGGTGCTGGACGTCTGGGAGCCAGAGCCGGAGCTTTCGCTGCCGCTGCTGGAAAAAGTGGATATCGCGACTCCCCACATTGCCGGCTATACGCTGGAAGGCAAAGCGCGCGGCACCACGCAGGTGTTTGAAGCCTGGACCCGGTTCCTTGGTCAGCCGCAGCAGGTCGCACTGGATACGCTACTGCCCGCGCCGGAATTTGGTCAGATTACGCTGCACGGCGAGCTCGATCAGCCAACGCTGAAAAGACTGGTGCATCTGGTGTATGATGTGCGCCGCGACGATGCGCCGCTCAGAGCGGTAGCGGCGATCCCTGGCGAATTTGACCGTCTGCGCAAGAATTATCTTGAGCGTCGCGAATGGTCGTCGCTGCGGGTGCAGTGCGACGTTGAGCGGGTGGCGACCCTGCTGGTAAAACTAGGATTTAACGCAGTTTTCCAGCCGGCTTCCTAAGGTTAGCATAAGCCATAGTCATTATTCTGCTTCACCGGGCGGTGGTATCACCGCCTTCTCTTTTTGTCTCATTTTCTGGAGTTAACCAACATGTCTGACGGCTGGAACATTGCGCTACTGGGCGCGACAGGCGCGGTAGGGCGAGCTGTACTGGAACTGCTGGCCGAGCGCCAGTTCCCGGTTGGTGAACTGTATTTGCTGGCGAGCGAACGCAGCGCGGGCGAAACTCTGCGCTATGAAGGCAAGTCTGTTCTGGTTACTGACGCCAGTGATTTTGACTGGTCCCAGGTGCAGCTGGCCTTTTTCACCGCCGGGCGTGAAGCCTCAGCGCGCTACGCTGACGAAGCCGCCAACCAGGGCTGCCTGGTGATCGACAGCAGCGACCTGTTCGCGCTGGAGCCGGACGTGCCGCTGGTGGTGCCGGACGTCAACCCACAGGTGCTGGACGACTACCGCAACCGCAACATTATCAGCGTTGCTGACAGCGTCACCAGCCAACTGCTGTGCGCCATCAAGCCGCTGGTCGATCGCGCCGGGTTGAGCCGCCTACAGGTAACCAGCCTGATTGCCGCCTCGGCGCACGGCAAAGCCGCCGTGGATTCGCTGGCTGGCGAAAGCGCCCGTCTGCTGAACGGCCTGCCGGTTGAGGAGAGTTTCTTTGGCCGCCAGCTGGCGTTCAACGTGCTGCCGCTGCTGCCGGACGCCGAAGGGAGCGTGCTGCAAGAGCGTCGGCTGGTTGATCAGGTGCGTAAGGTATTGCAGGACGAAGGGCTGCCGGTGTCGGTGTCTACCGTGCAGGTCCCGGTGTTTTACGGCAATGCGCAGATCGTTCACCTTGAGAACCTGCGCCCCATGTCGGCTGAAGAAGCGCGCGAGGTGCTGCTCCAGACCGAAGATATCGCGCTGTCTGAGGACAATGACTATCCCACTCAGGTCGGCGATGCTTCCGGCAGCGACCATCTCAGCATGGGCTGCGTGCGCAACGATTACGGCGTGCCGGAGATCCTGCAATTCTGGTCAGTGGCTGACAACGTCCGCTTCGGCGGCGCGCTGATGGCGGTGAAAACCGCTGAGAAGCTGGCGCAGGAGTATATGTACTGATGTCAGAAGCAGGCTTGCCGGAGCAGCAGCATAAGCTGGCGCTCGGCATTGAATATGACGGCAGCCGCTATTATGGCTGGCAGCGGCAGCAGGAAGTGCGCAGCGTCCAGGAAAAGCTGGAACAGGCGCTGTCTAAGGTGGCTGACCATCCGGTCAGCGTCTACTGCGCGGGTCGCACCGATGCCGGCGTTCACGGCACCGGGCAGGTGGTGCACTTTGAAACCACCTCGGCGCGTAAGGATGCTGCCTGGACGCTGGGGGTGAATGCTAATTTACCCGATGATATCGCCGTGCGCTGGGTCAAATCGGTGGCGGACGATTTCCATGCCCGCTTCAGCGCCACGGCGCGGCGCTATCGTTATGTGATCTACAATCGCCGTCTGCGTCCGGCGATCCTGCACGGCGGCGTGACGCATTTTTATCACCCGCTGGACGTGGATAAAATGCAGCGGGCAGGGCAGAGTCTGCTGGGTGAAAACGACTTCACCTCGTTTCGCGCCGTGCAGTGCCAGTCCCGCTCGCCGTGGCGCAACGTGATGCATCTTAACGTCAGCCGCTTCGGCGCTTACGTGATTGTGGACATCAAAGCCAACGCATTTGTGCACCATATGGTGCGCAATATCGTAGGAAGCCTGATGGAGATAGGCTGCGGCAATCAGCAGGAGAGCTGGATGGCCGAGCTGCTGGCGGCAAAAGATCGCACGCTGGCAGCGGCGACCGCGAGGGCTGAGGGGCTGTATCTGGTCTCAGTCGATTACCCTGAACGCTATGAATTACCTCGTCCGCCGATGGGACCGCTGTTCCTCGAGGATTAAATCCGGCCTGGAGACTTAAGGAAACCTGTATGGAACTGATCCATTTTGTTATTGATTTCATCCTGCATATTGATGTTCATCTGGCGGAGCTGGTGGCGGCGTATGGTATCTGGGTGTATGCCATCCTGTTCCTGATCCTGTTTTGCGAAACCGGGCTGGTTGTCACGCCGTTCCTGCCGGGAGATTCCCTGCTGTTTGTCGCCGGAGCGCTGGCGGCGCTGCCCACTAACGACCTCAATATTCACCTGATGGTGGCGCTGATGGCGGTCGCGGCGATCGTTGGCGATGCGGTCAACTACACCATTGGACGGCTGTTTGGCGACAAATTATTCAGCAACCCCAACTCGAAAATTTTCCGCCGCAGCTACCTCGATAAAACCCATCAATTTTACGAGCGTCACGGCGGGAAAACGATTATTCTTGCGCGCTTCGTGCCGATCGTTCGGACATTTGCGCCGTTTGTCGCCGGAATGGGGAAAATGTCCTACCGCCATTTCGCCCTGTATAACGTTTCGGGCGGGTTGCTGTGGGTACTGCTATTCTCCTATGCGGGCTACCTGTTTGGCGACTTGCCGGTCGTCCAGGAAAACCTGAAGCTGCTGATCGTGGCGATTATTGTGCTGTCGGTTCTGCCGGGCGTGATTGAGGTCTGGCGCCATCGTCGCGCCGCGCGTCAGCAAAAATCGTAGTAATACATCGCTAAACTGCCGCCCTTTAGCCAGATTTCTATCCACAGCATCGGGCGGTTATGGTTTAATGAGCGACATTATGGTCTGCGCTGCCGCGCGGCGTGGAAAAAAGAAAACTGGTTTCACCAGGTTCAAACAGAAAGGTTATCAATGAGCTGGATTGAACGAATTCTCAACAAGAGCACTATCACCCCTTCGCGCAAAGCCAGTATTCCTGAAGGAGTCTGGACTAAGTGCGACAGCTGCGGCCAGGTCCTGTACCGCGCCGAGCTGGAGCGCAATCTGGAAGTTTGCCCGAAATGCGATCACCACATGCGCATGCATGGTCGCGAACGTCTGCACAGTGTGCTGGATGAGGGCTCTCTGATTGAGCTGGGTAGCGAACTGGAGCCGAAAGATCTGCTCAAGTTCAGAGATTCTAAAAAGTACAAAGATCGTCTGGCGGCGGCTCAAAAAGAGACTGACGAAAAAGACGCGCTGATCGTGATGAAGGGGACTTTGCACGGGATGCCGGTAGTCGCGGCCGCCTTTGAGTTCTCCTTTATGGGCGGCTCGATGGGCTCCGTGGTAGGCGCGCGTTTCGTGCGGGCTGTAGAGCAGGCATTGGAAGATAATTGCCCGATGATCTGCTTCTCCGCCTCCGGCGGTGCGCGTATGCAGGAAGCGCTGATGTCGCTGATGCAGATGGCGAAAACCAGCGCGGCGCTGGCCAAGATGCAGGAGCGCGGTTTGCCTTACATCTCCGTGCTGACCGACCCGACCATGGGGGGCGTCTCCGCCAGCTTCGCGATGCTGGGCGATCTGAACATCGCTGAACCGAAAGCGCTGATCGGCTTTGCCGGCCCGCGCGTTATCGAGCAGACGGTACGTGAGAAGCTGCCGCCGGGCTTCCAGCGCAGTGAGTTCCTGATCGAAAAGGGCGCGATAGACATGATCGTCCGCCGGCCGGTGATGCGCTTCAAGCTGGCAAGCCTTCTGGCTAAGATGATGAATCTGCCTGCGCCAGTAGAAGTTGCCGCCAATGAGGTCGTTGAAGACGCCCCCCAGAGCCATGAGGCCTGACCGATGATCGAAAGGGGCGCGATGCCCCTTTCACCAATGAACCGTAACGCTGTGAACGGGACAAATGGATAATCTTCCTCAAGCCACGTCGCCCCTGGTCGCGTGGCTTCATTATCTTGAGAGTCTTCATACTCAAGCTATCGAACTCGGGCTGACGCGCGTTCAACGCGTGGCTGTTTCGCTCGATCTGCTCACTCCCGCCCCCGTAGTTTTCACCGTCGCGGGCACCAACGGCAAAGGCACCACCTGCCGCACCCTTGAAACGCTGTTGATCGCCGCTGGCTATCGCGTGGGCGTTTACAGCTCTCCTCATTTAGTTCGCTATACGGAACGGGTGCGCATTCAGGGCAAAGAGCTGGCGGAGTCTGAGCACACGGCTTCTTTTGCTGATATCGAGGCCGGGAGAGGGGAAACCTCGCTAACCTATTTCGAGTACGGCACGCTGTCGGCGCTGTGGCTGTTTAAGCGCGCGAAGCTGGACGTGGCGATCCTTGAGGTTGGTCTGGGCGGGCGTCTTGATGCCACCAACATTGTGGATGCTGACGTGGCGGTGGTCACCAGCATTGCGCTCGACCATACCGACTGGCTCGGGCCAGATCGCGAAAGCATTGGGCGTGAGAAAGCTGGCGTGTTTCGGGCCGGTAAACCGGCAGTGGTCGGCGAGCCTGACATGCCGCAAAGCATCGCGGACGTGGCCGATACCCTCGGCGCGCATCTTATCAGGCGCGGCCGGGACTGGTCATACGCCGTGGCCGACAACAGCTGGTCATTTACCGATACGCAGGGTTCGTTGAAAGCCTTACCAATGCCGCAGGTGCCGCTGCCGAATGCCGCTACCGCACTTGCCGCGCTGCGGGCTTCCCCGCTGCACGTTGAAGATGCGATTATCTGTCAGTGGCTGGATAAAGCGATTCTGCCGGGCCGTTTTGAAACGGTCAGCGAGTCGCCAAGGGTGATTCTGGACGTGGCGCATAACCCCCATGCGGCCAGCTATCTGGCTGGGCGTCTCGGCGAGCTGCAAAAAAGCGGCAAAGTTCACGCGGTGGTTGGTATGCTGCATGATAAAGACATCGCCGGTACGCTGGCGTGCCTGGCACCGGAGGTTGATTACTGGTACTGCGCGCCGCTTGAAGGGCCGCGCGGGGCCAGCGCTGAACAGCTGAAGGCGCATTTGCCGCAGGCTCAGACCTTTGCCAGCGTGGCCGATGCTTATCGCCACGCTCTACGGCAGGCGGAAAAGCAGGATATTGTGCTGGTGTGCGGCTCTTTTCACACCGTGGCACACGTAATGGAAACGAGGGAAACGGAGAACGGCAGTGGCCAGTAAGTTTCAAAACCGTTTAGTCGGGACCGTCATTATAGTAGCACTGGGCATTATCATTCTGCCTGGCCTGCTTGATGGTAAGAAAAAACACTACAAAGAAGAATTTGCCGCGATCCCGCTGGTGCCTAAACCGGGCGATCAGCAGGAAAACGATCTGGTGCCGCCGGTTACTCAGCCGCTGCCAGCACAGCCGCCGGAAGGGGCGGGCAGCGCGGTAGAAGGGCAGGACGGCGGCAACAGCTCACAGGCGGAAAGCGGGTCGACTGCGCCTCAGTCCAGTAATCATCCGGGCGTGATTGCGCCGCCGCCGGTAGTGGAGCCGAAGCCCGTTCAGCAGCCGAAGCCGGTAGAGAAGCCGAAACCGAAACCTAAACCGGTTGAGAAACCGGTGGAAAAACCGAAGCCGCAGCCGAAGGCAGAACCCGCGCCAGCGCCGGAGCCAGCCGCACCGGCTAAGCCGGAGAGTGCGCCGGGCGGTCAGGCTTACGTTGTGCAGCTGGGCGCGTTGAAAAACGCCAGCAAGGTGAATGAGGTGGTCGCCCAGCTGCGGCTCTCAGGCTACCGCGCCTTTACCGTGCCTTCCACGCCGGTTCAGGGGCAGATTACCCGTATCTACGTTGGGCCGGACGCGTCGAAAGCGAAGATGCAGGCTGCCGTAGGCGAGCTGAAGAGCATTTCCGGATTGGGCGGCGTAGTGAAGCCGTACGGCGCTAAATAATGCCTGATGCGGGCGGAACGCTTCTGCCCGCATCATGATAGCCTGGCTCTGTTACTGCGAGAGTCAGCTCCTTTTATCCTCTGGACGGTATCGCCTTGCGCAGGGCCGTTACCCGATGGAAATCAAAAGATTGCGGAACAAGGCTGACCGGGTGTCGCGGACAGCCGCCAGCAGGCATGAATGCTGGTTTTTTTGACACAATGGTTTAATTAAACTGGCAAAGGAAAACCCTACGCAAACGTTTTCTTTTTCTGTTAGAATTCGCCCCGAACTGGATGCAGGGGCACAGTCGCTGGAAGAGTTCATGGTCTGGATAGATTACGTCATTATTGCGATTATTGGTTTTTCGGCTCTTGTCAGCCTGATCCGTGGGTTTATTCGGGAAGCCTTATCTCTCGTCACCTGGGGTTGCGCATTTTTTGTCGCCAGTCATTACTACTCCTTCCTTGCCGTCTGGTTTACCGGTTTTGAAGACGAACTGGTTCGAAATGGGATCGCCATTGCGGTGTTGTTCGTTGCCACGCTGTTAGTCGGGGCTATCGTCAACTACGTGATTGGTTCGCTGGTTGAGAAAACCGGCCTGTCGGGTACCGACAGAGTGCTGGGAGTCTGTTTCGGGGCATTACGTGGCGTGCTGATTGTCTCCGCGATACTGTTTTTCCTCGATACCTTCACCGGCTTTTCCAAAAGCGCGGACTGGCAACAGTCTCAGCTGGTTCCCCAGTTCAGTTACATCATCAGGTGGTTTTTTGACTATCTGAAAAGCACGTCGAGTTTTTTGCCCCGGTAATAGAACCGGGGTTGCGGCTTATGAGGAAATAACCACATGTGCGGTATTGTCGGGATCGCCGGTTTCATGCCGGTCAACCAGTCGATTTATGACGCGTTAACGGTGCTCCAGCACCGTGGGCAGGATGCCGCAGGCATCGTCACCATTGATGCATTGAACTGCTTCCGGCTGCGTAAAGCAAACGGCCTGGTGAGCGATGTATTTGAAGCCCGTCATATGCAGCGGATGCAGGGCAACATGGGGATCGGTCACGTCCGCTACCCCACTGCGGGAAGCTCAAGCGCTTCTGAAGCGCAGCCCTTCTATGTGAACTCACCTTACGGCATTACGCTCGCGCACAACGGCAACCTGACCAACGCCCATGAACTGCGCAAGCAGCTGTTCGAAAGCGGTCGTCGTCACGTTAACACCACCTCAGATTCTGAAATCCTGCTCAATATCTTTGCTCAGGAGCTGGACCGTTTTCAGCACTACCCGCTTGAAGCCGATAATATTTTTGCCGCCGTGGCGGCGGTTCATCAGCATGTTCGCGGCGCCTATGCCTGCGTGGCGATGATTATCGGTCATGGGCTGGTCGCCTTCCGCGATCCTAACGGCATCCGTCCGCTGGTGATCGGCAAGCGCGGCATGAAGGACGGCCGCAGCGAATATATGGTGGCTTCGGAAAGCGTGGCGCTGGATACCCTGGGCTTTGAGTTCCTGCGCGACGTCGCGCCGGGTGAAGCGGTTTACGTCACCGAAAAAGGCCAGCTGTTCACACGTCAGTGCGCCGAGAACCCCAAATACAATCCGTGCCTGTTCGAATACGTCTATTTTGCCCGCCCGGACTCGTTCCTGGACAAAATTTCCGTTTACAGCGCCCGGGTGCGTATGGGCACCAAGCTGGGTGAGAAAATTGCCCGCGAGTGGGAAGACCTGGATATTGACGTCGTTATCCCAATTCCGGAAACGTCCTGCGATATCGCGCTGGAGATGGCGCGGATTCTGGATAAGCCTTACCGTCAGGGCTTTGTCAAAAACCGCTACGTTGGCCGCACCTTTATCATGCCGGGCCAGCACCAGCGTCGCAGCGCGGTTCGCCGTAAGCTGAACGCCAACCGTGCGGAGTTTCGCGGCAAGAACGTGCTGCTGGTTGACGATTCCATCGTTCGCGGCACCACCTGCGAACAGATCATCGAAATGGCGCGTGAAGCCGGGGCGAAAAAGGTTTATCTGGCTTCGGCCGCGCCGGAAATTCGCTTCCCGAACGTCTACGGCATCGATATGCCAAGCGCAACGGAGCTGATCGCGCACGGCCGTGAAGTGGAAGAGATCCGCCAGCTGATCGGCGCTGATGCCCTGATCTTCCAGGACCTGAACGATCTGATCGAAGCGGTCAGAGAAGAGAACCCGGATATCGTCCAGTTCGAATGTTCGGTGTTCAACGGCATCTACGTGACCAGGGACGTCGATCAGCAATATCTGGAGTACCTGCAGTCGCTGCGCAATGATGACGCCAAGGCGCTGGCGCGGCAGAATGAAGTGGAAAACCTGGAAATGCACAACGAAGGCTAATATTCTCAGGCGCACTAACTGGTCAGATGGGCCGGAAGAGATTCCGGCCCATTTCTTTTTTTACGCGCCAGATGCCATACTTCACTCTTTAAGCCCGCAGGATAGTTATGAAACGACTCATTATCGGCATCTCTGGTGCCAGCGGCGTCATTTATGGCGTTCGCGCGCTGCAGATTTTGCAGCAGATTAGCGAGGTGGAAACCCATCTGGTAATGAGCCAGGCTGCCCGGCAGACGCTGGCGCTGGAAAGTGACTATTCGCTGCGCGACGTGCAGGCCATGGCCGATGTGGTGCATGACGTGCGCGATATCGCCGCCAGCATCTCCTCCGGCTCGTTCAAAACCGACGGCATGATGATCCTGCCGTGCTCGATGAAAACCCTCTCCGGTATTGTGCACAGCTATACCGACGGTCTGCTAACCCGCGCTGCCGATGTGGTGCTGAAAGAGCGCCGCCGCCTGGTGCTGTGCGTGCGTGAAACCCCGCTTCATCTGGGCCATCTGCGGATGATGACCACCGCCGCCGAACTGGGGGCGATCATTATGCCGCCGGTCCCCGCTTTCTATCATCGCCCGGAAAATATCATGGATATCGTCGATCAAACCGTTAATCGGGTGTTCGACCAGTTTGATATCACGCTCGATAACGATCTGTTTACGCGCTGGCAGGGTGCATAACGGCAGCGGTTGTGCACTTTAATGGTGCAATGATTGGTGCTGAATCGCTTTTTGTGCATTGAGTGCACCAAAATGCAACATTGATGCCCCCTTTATTCTACAAACCTGTTATATATTTCCCCACAATCAAGGCGTTTGCGCCGTCAGAAGGCGCAAAAAGCTGATTGCGCAGCGATGGGGCAGGGCATGGAAAAACTGGCATGAAATCTGCAAATGACAACTGCTCTGACGACGCTAACAACATCACGATTGATATAATAAAAACCATCATTGAGGGTAATTTATGAAAAAGCAGGTCCTGGCTCTTTCTTTGCTGCTGGCTCTCTCAAGCGCGGGTAGCGCGTTTGCTGCGGTACCGAAAACGCTGCGTATCGGCACCGATCCTACCTATGCTCCCTTCGAGTCCAAAAACGCCCAGGGGCAACTGGTAGGCTTCGATATCGATCTGGCGAATGAGATCTGTAAGCGGATGGAGACCAAATGTACCTACGTGGAAAGTGATTTCGATGCGTTGATCCCCTCGCTGAAAGCGAAAAAAATTGATGCCATCATCTCCTCGCTCTCAATTACCGAAAAGCGTCAGCAGGAAATCGCCTTCTCGGAAAAACTGTACGCTGCAAACGCCCGTCTGATTGCGCCGAAAGGCTCTAAGATCCTGCCGACGCTGGATTCGCTGAAAGGCAAAACCATCGGTCTGTTGCAGGGCACCACTCAGGAAACTTACGCTAACGAAAACTGGCGTCCGAAGGGCATCACCGTTACGCCTTACGCTAACCAGGACCTGGTCTATCAGGATCTGACTGCCGGACGTATTGATGCTGCCTTCCAGGATGAAGTGGCCGCCAGTGAAGGCTTCCTGAAGCAGCCAGCGGGCAAAGACTTTGCCTTTGCGGGGCCTGCGGTGAAGGATGAGAAAATCTTCGGCGTGGGGACCGGTATGGGCATGCGTAAAGATGATGCCGATCTGAAAGCCGCTATCGATAAAGCGTTTGATTCCATCCGTAAAGATGGAACCTATGACAAGTTAGCAAAAAAATATTTCGACTTTGACGTGTACGGCGGTTAAGTAAAACCTGTCATGGGGGCCGACAGTCTGCGGACGGCGGCCCCCGTTTTGTACGCCACGGCGGATAAAACGCGAAGTTAATACAAAGGCAGGCCTATGCTGTATGGATATTCTGAAGTTATTTTAAAAGGTGCGCTGGTCACGCTGGAGCTGGCTCTCAGCTCGGTGCTGCTCTCCGTTATCCTTGGGTTGATTGGCGCCGGGGCCAAACTCTCCAACAATCGTCCGCTGCGGATGATCTTCGAAGGCTACACCACCCTGATTCGTGGCGTGCCCGATCTGGTGCTGATGCTGCTGATTTTCTACGGTTTGCAAATCGCCCTGAACCAACTGACCGATGCGCTGGGCGTGGATCAGTTCGATATTGATCCGATGGTTGCCGGTATCATTACCCTTGGCTTTATCTACGGCGCGTACTTCACTGAGACTTTCCGCGGCGCCTATATGGCGGTGCCGAGAGGTCAGATTGAGGCCGCGACGGCGTTCGGCTTTACCTCTTCCCAAACCTTTCGTCGGATCCTGTTCCCAGGCATGATGCGCTATGCGCTGCCGGGCATTGGCAACAACTGGCAGGTTATCCTTAAAGCGACCGCGCTGGTCTCCCTACTGGGACTGGAAGACGTGGTAAAAGCGACCCAGCTGGCCGGAAAAAGTACCTGGCAACCGTTCTATTTCGCGGTGGTGGCCGGGGTGATTTATCTGGTCTTCACCACGCTGTCAAACGGTGTGCTGTTGTGGCTTGAGCGCCGTTATTCGGTGGGTGTAAGAAGGGCAGACTTATGATCGACATTATTCACGACTACTGGAAAGCCCTGCTGTGGACCGACGGTTACCGTTTCTCCGGCGTGGCGATTACCCTCTGGCTGCTGATTATTTCCGTGGTACTGGGGGGATGCCTGGCCGTGCTGCTCTCAATTGCCCGCGTCTCTTCCGTCACCGCGGTACGCTTTCCGGTATGGCTGTTCACCTATGTATTTCGCGGCACGCCGCTCTATGTCCAGCTGCTGATCTTCTATTCCGGCATGTACACGCTGGAAATCGTCAAGGGCAACGATTTGCTGAACGCCTTTTTCCGCAGCGGCCTTAACTGTACTCTGCTGGCGCTGACGCTGAATACCTGTGCCTACACCACCGAAATCTTCGCCGGGGCAATACGTTCGGTGCCACACGGTGAAATTGAGGCGGCGCGCGCCTACGGCTTTTCCACCTTTAAACTTTATCGCTGCATTATCATGCCTTCGGCGCTGCGCACGGCGCTGCCTGCCTACAGCAACGAAGTGATCCTGATGCTGCACTCCACCGCGCTGGCCTTTACCGCCACGGTGCCGGACCTGCTGAAGGTTGCCCGCGATATTAACTCCGCGACCTATCAGCCGTTTGCGGCTTTCGGTATTGCCGCGGTGCTCTATCTCATTATCTCGTATGTGTTGATTAGTCTGTTCCGCAAGGCGGAAAAACGCTGGCTGAAGCACGTCAAACCCTCATCAACTCATTGAGCAGAACTATGGCCGACAATAAATTAAACGTAACTGAACTGCACAAGCGTTATGGCGAGCATGAGGTGCTGAAGGGCGTATCGCTCCAGGCGAATGCCGGGGATGTTATCAGCATCATTGGCTCTTCCGGCTCGGGAAAAAGTACCTTCCTGCGCTGCATAAACTTCCTCGAAAAGCCGAGCGAAGGCACGATTTCCGTCAATAATCAGATGATTAACCTGGTCCGCGACACGGATGGTCAGCTGAAGGTATCGAATAAGGAGCAGCTGCGCGAGCTGCGCACCAGCCTGACGATGGTGTTCCAGCACTTCAACCTGTGGAGCCACATGACGGTGCTACAAAACGTTATGGAAGCGCCAATCCAGGTGCTGGGCCTGAGCAAGGCCGAAGCGCAGGCGCGGGCGATTAAGTACCTCGATAAAGTGGGGATCGATCAGCACGCGCGCGGCAAATACCCGGTTAACCTCTCCGGCGGACAGCAGCAGCGCGTTTCGATTGCCCGCGCGCTGGCGATGGAGCCGGAAGTGCTGCTGTTTGATGAGCCGACGTCGGCGCTCGATCCTGAACTGGTGGGCGAAGTGCTGAAGATCATGCAGAAGCTGGCAGAAGAAGGGAAAACCATGGTGGTGGTTACCCATGAAATGGAGTTCGCCCGCCACGTTTCCAGCCATGTGATCTTCCTGCATCAGGGCAAGATTGAAGAAGAAGGGCCGCCGCAACAGCTGTTCAACAATCCTCAAAGCACCCGCTTACAGCAGTTTCTCTCCGGCGCGCTGAAATAATTCTCTGCGACTGGCCTGGCAGCATGAACCTTCAGAGACTTACGTCAGTAAGCTTCTGAAGGTTCATGCCTTCGCCGCCTGCCGGGAAGCCTGACTTTCTCAGCCCTACAGACGGCAGTTTACAGCACGTCTTCCAGTGCTTCTTCCAGTCGATACCAGCGGAAGGTGAAGCCAGATTCCTCCAGCCTCCTGGGCAGCACATGCTGTCCGCCAAGCACCAGAATCGCCGATTCACCCATGATCAGCTTAATGGCGGCCGCAGGCGTGCGCATAAAGGCTGGGCGGTGCATAGCCTCTCCCAGTGTCGCGGCAAACTGCTCGTTGCGCACGGCATAGGGCGCGACCATATTGAACGGTCCCCGCAACTCAGGGCTGTCCAGTAACCACAGAATGGCGCTCAGCATATCGTCCAGATGGATCCACGACATATACTGTTTGCCGCTGCCAATCGGGCCGCCAACGCCCATCCTGAAGGGCAGCTTCATCTTGCTCAGCGCGCCGCCTTCTTTCGCCAGAATCACGCCGGTTCTTAGCAGGCAGACTCGCGTTTGTTCACTTTCTGCCGCCTGCGCCAGTTTCTCCCAGTGGGCGCAAAGCTGGTGGGTAAACTCATCATGACCGGGGTCGTCCTCGGTGAGCACCAGATCGCCCGTATCGCCGTAAAAGCCGGTGGCGGAACCGGAGATCAGCACCGAGGGCGGCGTTGTGCTGGCATTGATTAACGTCGCCAGCCGCTCGGTGATTTGCCAGCGGCTTTCGCAGAGCAGACGCTTCTGCTGCTCCGTCCAGCGCTTATCGGCAATCGGCTCGCCCGCCAGGTTGATCACCGCATCGACGTCGTTCAAATCGCGCTGCTGATCCAGACCGGACCAGAGGTTAACCGCTTCACCCAGCCTGCTGCGGGCGGCCGCTACGTCGCGGGTTACCACGCTGACCTGCCAGCCCCGCTGTAGCAGAAGAGGGACCAGGTGGCTGCCAATCAGGCCGGTGCCGCCCGTCAGTAAAATATGCATGCTGTCCGTCCTTAAATCAGAGAAGTAAAAAATCCAACAGCCTGCTTTCAGCTTAGGTGAAGTTTGGGGGATTGCCTTTGTGCGAAAAAATGGGTAAACAGGTTGCAGACGCCGCCTTGTAAGGATATCAGGATGAACTACCCAAACGTAACGCTGTGGTCCGATGCCTGTTTTTTCAGCCCCTATGTGATGTCCGCCTTTGTCGCGCTCAGCGAGAAGGGCATTCCGTTCTCCATGCAGCGTATTGACCTCGCCAGCAGCGAGCATCTGCAGGAGGCTTACCGCGCTATTTCCCTGACCCGCCGGGTGCCTACCCTGGAAATTGAGAATTTCCTGCTTTCTGAATCTTCCGCAATTGCCGAATATCTTGAAGAACGTTTTCCGGCACCGGAATATGAGCGCCTCTATCCGCGCGATCGTGAGAAGCGGGCGAAAGCGCGTGAAATCCAGGCCTGGCTGCGCAGCGATTTTCAGCCACTCCGCCAGGAACGACCGACGGAAGTGTTATTTGCCGGAGAAACCTTTCCACCTTTAAGCGAGTCGGCGCAGGCGTCAGCGCAGAAGCTGTTTGACGGCGTTGAGCTGCTGCTAAAAGAGGGCCAGCAGAACCTGTTTGGCGAGTGGTCGATTGCCGATACCGACCTGGCGGTGATGATTAACCGCCTGGCACTGCACGGCGACGCGATGCCGGACCGCGTGGCGGATTACGCGCATTTCCAGTGGCAGCGCGCTTCTGTACAGCTGTGGCTCTCAGAATCGTCCAAGACCGGCTGCTAATCACACTGGTGGATTATAATTTTTCGATGGTCCGTGGCACACTGTGCGGGCAAAAGTAAACGAGCGCTGATGCGCCAGAACTAATAAGGGTTACGGATGGTGGAGCAAGAGAGCGGCACGGAGTGGGTAGACATCGTTAACGAAGATAACGAGGTTGTTGCACAGTCCAGCCGCGCGCAAATGCGGGCACAATGTTTACGCCATCGCGCGACCTACATCGTGGTACACGATGGGATGGGGAAAATTCTGGTACAGCGCCGTACCGAGATCAAAGACTTCATGCCTGGGATGCTGGACGCGACCGCCGGTGGCGTGGTGCAGAGCGGGGAAGAGATGCTTGAATCGGCGCGTCGCGAGGCGGAGGAGGAGCTGGGCATTGCCGACGTTCCGTTTGCGGAACACGGGCTGTTCTACTTTGAGGATCAGAACTGCCGCGTCTGGGGCGGCCTGTTCAGCTGCGTATCGCACGGTCCTTTCGCCATGCAGGAGGAAGAGGTAGATGAAGTCTTCTGGATGACGCCGGAAGAAATCACCGCCCGCTGCGATGAGTTCACCGACGATTCGCTGAAAGCGCTCTCGCTGTGGCTGAGCCGCAACAGTGAATCCGACCGCGTCAATCAGGATGCCAGCCGTTCGGCCTGAGTCGCAATCTGAGCCGCAAAGAAAAGGGGACGATGCTTCGTCCCCTTTTTTGCTTTAGCGTGAAGGTAGGTGCTGGATTTCTCAGTGTCCCGGGCTGGCCTGTCGCATCTTCTCGCCTCGCCTTCTTAGCAGCTCCATAGTGATTAGCAGGATTAAAGAGGCGCCGATCATAATCGATGCGGCAGCGGCGATGGTCGGGTCCAGGTTCTCCCTGATCCCGGCAAACATCTGGATGGGTAAGGTTCGCTGACGCGGGCTGGCAAGGAACAGCGTGACTACCACTTCGTCAAACGAGGCGGCAAAGGCAAAAAGCGCGCCGGAAAATACGCCGGGAGCGATCAGCGGAAGCGTCACCTTACTGAAGGTATAAAGAGGGGAAGCGCCAAGGCTGGCCGCCGCACGGGAAAGTGTGGTGTCATAACTTTTTAATACCGCGACTACAGTTATGACCACAAAAGGTACGCCAAGTAGCGCGTGGGCCAGTACCAGCCCGAGGTAGCTGTTCAGCAGCGAGAGCTTAGCAAAGAAGAAGAACATGCCGACCGCAATGATCACCACCGGCGCGACCATGGGTGAGATAACGATCGCCATCACGATACCTTTGCCCCGAAACTCACCCCGCACCAGTCCCATCGAAGCCAGAACGCCCAGCACGGTCGCCAGCAACGTTGCCATCGGCGCAATAATCAGGCTATTCCCCAACGCATTCAGCCACTCCTGCGAATGGAAGAATGTCTGGTACCAGCGCAGCGAAAAGCCGCTCAGCGGATAGCTCAGGAACGAGCTGGAATTAAATGACAGCGGCACAATCACCAGAATCGGTATTATCAGAAAAAGCAGCGCCGCCGCGCCATAAAAGTTAAAGAAGGCGTTCCACAGGCGCAGCAGCTGGCTTCCATTTTGTCTCATGATTGTCTCCTTAATGGGCTGCCGATTCGGCAGAGGTGCGGGTCACGCGGACATAAACCACGTACAGCAGCATGACAATAATCAGCAGCTGGCTACCCAGCGCGGCGGCCATTCCCCAGTTCATGGTGCTGTTGGTGAAGAAGGCGACGAAGTAGCTAACCATCTGGTCATCTGGCCCGCCTAACAGGGCTGGCGTCACGTAGTAGCCTATGGCCATCATAAAGACCAGCAGCGCGCCAGCGGTAATTCCGGCATAGGTCTGCGGCACGTAGACTCGCCAGAAGGCGAGAAACGGATGCGCGCCCAGGGAAACCGCCGCGCGCACGTAGGTGGGGGAAATTCCTTTCATCACCGCATACAAAGGCAGCACGATAAACGGCAGCAGAATATGGGTCATCGAGATAAAAACCCCGACACGATTGAACACCAGCGTCAGCGGATGATCGATGAGACCAATGCCCATCAGCGCCCGGTTAATCAGGCCGCCAGACTGAAGCAGCACGATCCAACTGGCGGTGCGGACAATCAGCGAGGTCCAGAACGGCAGCAGCACCAGAATCATCAGCAGATTGGCGCGGTTAGCCGGCTGCCTTGCCAGCCAGTAAGCCAGCGGATAGCCGATGCCGACGCACAGCAGCGTCACAACCAGCGCCATCCATAGCGTGCGCAGCAGCACGTTGACATACAGCGCCTGGTCGGCAGGGAGCGGCACAACCTCGCCGGTATTGACGTCCACCTTGCGGTCGAACACGGAAAGCAGGTAATAGCTGGTCAGCGGCTTAGCGGCACGCTGCAGGGTTTGCCAGGTAGAAAGTTCCCCCCACAGCGGCTGGCCGGCGATCATCGCTTCTTTCACCTGTTCGCCCGAGTCGGGAACCAGCCGCGGAGCGCTAACCATCAGGCGGCGGAAACTGGGATCTTCATAGCTCATGCGTTTGGCGACGGCGGCAATCTGGCCCTGCTCGCGTGCGGCCTTCAGCTCTTTACCAAGCGTAGCGTACAGCGCCTCGTCAGGAAGCGCTTTGCCTTACCACTCCGCCAGCGCGGCGCTGGTTGCCGGCAGGGTGTCCCGGAACTCGGGGTTTTCGACGCTTTTACTCAGGATGGAAGCTATCGGAAAGAGAAAACAGACCACGACGAAGATCAGCAAAGGCGCTATCAGCATCAGTGAGCGGTAGGTTTTTGCCCGGTCTATCCTGCGCAGACGCTGGCTGAGAGAGGGTTCGCCTTGCACTGCGTTGGGCATAATGGGCTCCAGAAGCGGATTTTGACTCATTGCTGACTCCTTAATACTGTGGCGGCCAGGCCCGGTAAAAGGCCCGGCCGTCCTGACTTACTTAGCCGCCCAGGCGTTGAAGCGCTGTTCAAGATCCTCGCCGTGTTCCAGCCAGAAATCACTGCTCACCTGCAACGATTTGGCCAGATTATCCGGCGCGGTAGGCAGAGTGCTCAGGCGCTCAGGGGCCAGCATTTTGCCAGCATGGATATTGGTCGGACCGTAAGGGATATTTTCGGCAAAGACTTTCTGGTTCTCGGGCTGGTTGGCGAAGGCGATAAACTGTTCCGCCAGCGCTTTATGCTTAGATCCTTTAACGATGGCCCAGTTATCCAGATCGTAGAGCGCGTTGTCCCAGACGATCTTAAAGTTGTGTCCTTCCGCCTGCGCGGCGCCAATACGGCCGTTATAGGCGGAGCTCATCACCACGTCGCCGGAAACCAGCCATTGCAGAGGCTGCGCGCCGGATTCCCACCACTGAATGTTCGGCTTAATCTGGTCAAGCTTCTTGAACGCGCGGTCGACGCCCGCAGGCGTAGCGAGGACTTTATAGATGTCTTCACGCTTTACGCCGTCGGCCATCAGAGCGATTTCCAGCGTGTATTTGGCGCTCTTACGCAGCGCACGCTTGCCGGGGAAATCTTTGGTGTCCCAGAAGTCAGCCCAGCTGGTTGGCCCTTTTTTCAGCCTGGTCGCGTCATAGGTCAGGACGGTAGACCAGACGAAAATCCCGGCGCCGCATTCGGTAACGGCAGCAGGGATAAAGTCGGCTTTCTTGCCCAGCTTGTTCCAGTCCAGCGTTTCAAACAGACCCTCTTCGCAGCCGCGCTGTAATTCAGGCGTTTCCAGCTCGACCACGTCCCAGCCGATCTGACCGGTTTCAACCATCGCACGGATGCGGGCCATCTCGCCGTTATACTCGCCGGCTTCAATGGTGCCTTTGCCCGCGGCCATAAAAGGTTTGTAGAAAGCCTTATCCTGCGCATCCTTGTTGGTGCCGCCAAAAGAGACTACGGTCAGCGTTTCTGCCTGAGCCTGTACGGCAAAAGCAGCCAGAATGAGTATTGCTAACTTGTTAACCATGCCAAAACTCCCGTCGTTATTGTTATCAGCAGACAAAGCTGCCGGTGCGTTAAATGCAGTATTTATGCCAGAGTGCGAGGTGTTCAGTCCCGCAGCAGCTCAGAGAGCAATGCCAGCGCTTTTTTGAACTGTGCGTCTGGAATGGTCAGCGGATAAAGGAAGCGGATCACGTTGCCGTGAACGCCGCAGGTCAGCAAAATCAGTCCCTGCGCCAGGGCTTTTTGCTGGATAGCTTTGGCGATTTCAGCGGAAGGTTTGCCGCTGGCCGGGTCGTTAAATTCGGCCGCCACCATTGAGCCTCTGGCGCGGACTTCGACCAGCGCCGGGTTGCCGCTGCCGTTCAGGGTTTCCACCAGTTCAGCCCCCAGGCGCAGCGCCCGTTCGCACAGCCTTTCTTCTTCAATCACTTCCAGTACCGCCAGCGACGAGGCAATAGCCAGCGGGTTACCGGCATAGGTTCCGCCGAGCCCGCCCGGGAGAGGGGCATCCATCACCTCAGCCCGGCCAGAGACGGCAGAAATGGGCAGCCCTCCGCCGAGGCTTTTCGCCATGGTTATCAGGTCTGGTTTGGCGTCCGGGTAGTAGTCGCTGGCAAACAGTCTGCCGGTGCGGGCAAAGCCAGTCTGAATTTCATCGGCAATCAGCAGGATGCCGTGCTGGTCGCACAGCTGGCGCAGCTGGCTGACAAACCCGGCCGGGGCGATATTAAAGCCGCCTTCGCCCTGAATGGGTTCGAAGATAATGGCAGCCACTTCCTGTGGGCTGATGTCGCAACGGAAAAGAGTTTCGAGGCTCTCCATCGCATCATCAACGCTGTAGCCATGCAGCTCGTTGGGATAGCGTGCGTGGAATACGGAGCCAGGGAACGGGCCAAAGCCGGTTTTGTAAGGGGCCACTTTGCCGGTCAGGCTCATGGTCATCAGGGTGCGGCCGTGGAAAGCGCCGGTAAAGGCGATAACGCCAGGGCGGCCGGTGGCGGCACGGGCGATTTTCACCGCGTTTTCCACCGCTTCCGCACCGGTGGAGAAAAAGGTCGTTTTGGCCGGACCGGCAACGGGCACCAGCTTGTTCAGACGCTCGGCCAGCAGCAGATAGTTTTCATAGGGGATCACCTGAAAGGCGGTATGCGTGAAGCACTCCAGCTGGCTGCGAACGGCTTCAACCAGCTTTGGATGGCGATGGCCGGTATTCAGTACGGCGATCCCGGCGGTAAAATCGGTATACTCTCGTCCCTGGTGGTCCCACAGCGTGGCGTTTTCCGCGCGAACGGCGTAGAAATCACACATGACGCCTACGCCGCGCGGCGTGGCAGCTAAACGACGCTGTTGCACTTCACTGTTCATGGTTCTACCTCATCAGATGTCATGGCGTGGGAGTGTCCACGCCGAATTGGGCTGACTAGTTTTTAACGTTTTGTGGGTTTTATAATCCAGAGCCAGTTTTTTTTATTTCGAGGTACCAATTTTGCGAACGTTACTTGGCGACCTGCTCGCACACCGCTTAAGCCAGGCTCCCGCAGGCGCGCTGGGCAAGCGCCTGTACGATGTTTTGCAATCGGCCATCCAGCAGGGAGACATCGCGACAGGTAGCCGTCTGCCCGCCTCGCGCGATCTGGCGAAAGAGCTCTCCGTATCGCGAAATACGGTGCTGTCGGCCTACGAGCAGCTCCAGTCGGAAGGCTATCTGCAAACCCGCACCGGCAGCGGCACCTTCGTATGCGAGCGTCTGCCTGAGATAGCGCCCGAAGCCAACGCGCCGGTGGCCGCGGCCGGGAAACCGTTTAACTATATCCGGCTCTCCAGCCGCGGTACGCGCGTGCTGACCCGCAGCGGAGCTGGCGCCTATCAGTGGGGGGCGTTTATGCCCGGCGTGCCGGACGTCAGCCATATGCCCCATGATATCTGGCGTAAAATTCAGCTGCGGCTGAGCCGCCGGATGCCGGTGGAGGCGTTGAGCTACTCCAACCACGGCGGCTGCGTGCAGTTGCAGCAGGCGCTGGCTGACTACCTGCGGGTAATCCGTTCGCTGAACTGTTCGCCGGACCAGATCCTGATTACCGCCGGCACGCATCAGTCGTTGGATCTGCTGGCGAAAATGCTCTGCGATCCTGGCGACAGCGCGTGGATTGAAGAGCCGGGCTACTGGGGATTTCGCAACGTGCTGGCGGTGAACGGCGTGGAACTTTTGCCGACGTCGGTGGATGAGCAGGGGATGGTGTTGCCGAACGTGGCGGATTTCAGCCCGGCAGGTCGCCCGCCAAGGCTGATTTGCGTGACGCCCTCGCATCAGTATCCGCTTGGTTCGGTGATGAGTTTGCAGCGCCGCCAGCAACTGCTGGCGCTGGCGAAAAATGCCGGAAGCTGGGTGGTTGAGGATGATTACGACGGCGAGTTCCGCTTTGGCGACAACCCCATCCCGGCGCTTCAGGGGCTGTCACCAGACGCGCCGGTTATCTATCTCGGCACGTTCAGCAAAACTCTCTATCCCGGCCTGCGCCTGAGCTACATGGTGGTGCCTAAACCGCTGGCCGCCAGAATGAAAATGGCCCATTCCGAGCTGTATCGCGGCGGGAATGGGCTGGTGCAGCTGACGCTGGCGGAGTTTATTCGCGAAGGGCACTATGCGGCCCACGTTCGGCGGATGCGCCAGCTCTACAGCCGACGTCGCGCCGCGCTGGTGGAGGCGATCGTCACCGGGCTTGGCGCTGACTTTCTGGCCCAGCAGAGCAACGCCGGACTGCACCTGATCCTGTCGCTGCCCGACAGCATCGACGATGTCGCCGTGGCGGCAGAGCTGGAGCAACAGGGGGTGCTGACACGTCCGCTGTCGGCCTATTACCTTCGCGGCACCAGCCGACGCGGCCTGCTACTGGGCTATGCCTGCGTCGAGGAGCAAAATATGGCAACCACCTTTGTCCCAGTGCTGCACTGCCTCAAGCGTCGGCTGAAGCCTGGCTGATGCTTTGCATTAAAAAAGGGCGTCTGCACGATTGTGGTGCATAAAAGATTGCCTGATTCTACGGCCTGTTGAATGACCGTAAATTTTAAAATATTTAAATATTATTTAAATTAGTGAGTTAGTTTGTGTTTATTGAGTTTTAGTCGGGGCGGGTTGTCAAATTCTGCTTGTGGAAAGGAAAAATGGTGTGGTAGAGCTAAAAGGGAGCTACCCCTTTGGCTCGCCGGGTTAACCGGACAGCCCTGAGACATTTTTCCTGCCTGGACGAGAGAATGCCATGAGATCACTGGTCAGTTTTAAGAACATCAAAAAGAGCTACGACGGCGAAAAGCTGGTGGTGCGCAATCTCAATCTTGACGTGCAGGAGGGGGAATTTCTCACCCTTTTGGGGCCTTCCGGCTCCGGCAAAACCACCAGCCTGATGATGCTGGCTGGGTTTGAAACGCCGACGGACGGCGAGATTTTCCTGCGGGATAAGCCGCTGCACACCTTGCCTCCGCACCAGCGGGATATCGGCATGGTGTTCCAGAACTATGCGCTGTTTCCCCACATGACGGTAGCGGAAAATCTGGCGTTCCCGCTGTCGATTCGCAAGTTGAGCAAAGCGGACGTAAAGGATCGCGTGGCGCGGATCCTGGATATGATCAAACTTACCTCGCTGGCCGACCGTTACCCGGCACAGATGTCCGGCGGGCAGCAGCAGCGCGTCGCGCTGGCCAGGGCGCTGGTGTTTGAGCCAAAATTGGTGCTGATGGACGAGCCGCTGGGCGCGCTGGATAAGCAGCTGCGCGAGCATATGCAGATGGAAATCAAGCAGCTGCATGAAATGCTCGGCCTGACGATCGTCTATGTTACCCACGATCAGAGCGAGGCGATGACTATGTCGAATCGCGTGGCGGTATTCAACGACGGCATGATCCAGCAAATGGACAGCCCGAGTCGCCTGTATGAGCAGCCTTCCAACGCCTTCGTGGCGCAGTTTATCGGTGAAAATAACAGTTTGCTGGCGACCCAGCTGGCTTCGCAGGGGGATTACTACCAGGTGCGGCTGGATGACGGAACCCAGCTGGACGCGTTAAAAGTCCGGCCCAGCTCGCCGGGAAAAAAAATCCAGCTCAGCATTCGCCCGGAGCGGGTTAACGTTAACGCGCCGGAAGCGGGCGATCAGCAGGTGTGCGCCAGAATTCAACAGTTTATCTATCTCGGCGATCACGTACGGATGCTGACGGAAGTCGGCGGCCAGGGGAACTTTATGGTGAAGTTGACGCCAGCCAAAGTGGACAGCCGCTGGAAGGCCGGAAGCGAGGTTACGCTCTCCTGGCAGCCGCAGCACCTGCGGGCGCTGGATGTAATGATCCAGTAGCGGATTATGCTGCTGAATATAAAAAAGGCCGCATAAGCGGCCTTTGGTTTTTTAGCTAAGCGAGCGGGCTTAGCCTTCAGCCTGCTTAGACTGAATGGCGGTCAGCGCGATAGTGTAGACAATGTCGTCTACCAGCGCGCCGCGTGACAGATCGTTTACCGGTTTACGCATCCCCTGTAGCATTGGCCCGATGGAGATCAGGTCGGCTGAGCGCTGTACGGCTTTATAGGTAGTATTGCCGGTGTTCAGGTCAGGGAAGATGAACACGGTAGCACGGCCCGCGACCGGCGAGTTTGGCGCTTTGGATTTAGCCACGTCGGCCATGATGGCGGCGTCATACTGTAATGGGCCGTCGATCACCAGGTCCGGACGTTTTTCCTGCGCGATGCGCGTAGCCTCACGCACTTTTTCCACGTCGCTACCGGCGCCAGAATCGCCGGTAGAGTAGGAGATCATCGCTACGCGTGGCTCAATGCCGAACGCCAGCGCCGAGTCCGCTGACTGAATGGCGATTTCCGCCAGCTGTTCCGGGTTCGGGTCTGGGTTGATGGCGCAGTCGCCATAAACCAGCACCTGCTCAGGCAGCAGCATGAAGAACACGGAAGAAACCAGCGAGCTGTTCGGCGCCGTTTTGATCAGCTGTAGCGGAGGGCGAATGGTGTTGGCCGTGGTGTGAATGGCCCCAGAAACCAGGCCGTCCACTTCGCCACGCTCCAGCATCATGGTGCCGAGCATGACGTTATCTTCCAGCTGCTCCTGGGCTACCACTTCGGTCATGCCTTTGCTCTTACGCAGCTCAACCAGGCGGGCAACGTAGTTCTCGCGCACCGCTTCCGGGTCGACAATCTCAATACCTTTGCCCAGCTCAACGCCCTGTACCGTGGCGACGCGCTGAATCTCGTCCGGGTTGCCCAACAGGATACAGCTGGCGATGCCGCGCTCGGCACAGATTGACGCCGCTTTAATCGTGCGCGGCTCTTCGCCTTCCGGCAGCACAATGCGTTTGCCTGCCTTACGCGCCAGCTCGGTAAGCTGGTAGCGGAACGCCGGAGGAGAGAGGCGACGGCTGCGCTCTGAAGCCGCGGTCAGCGACTCGATCCAGTCGGAATCGATATGGCTGGCGACATACTCCTGCACGCGCTCAATACGCTGCGTGTCGTCGCTGGGCACTTCCAGGTTAAAGCTTTGCAGGCTCAGCGAGGTCTGCCAGGTGTTGGTTTTCACCATAAACACCGGCAGGCCGGTCGCGAAGGCTCGCTCGCACAGCTTGCGGATTGGCTCATCGATCTGATAGCCGCCGGTCAGCAGGATGGCGCCAATCTCCACGCCGTTCATCGCGGCGAGGCAGGCGGCCACCAGCACGTCAGGGCGGTCTGCTGAGGTGACCAGCAGGGAGCCAGGGCGGAAGTGCTCGAGCATATGCGGAATGCTGCGTGCGCAGAAGGTGACGGATTTTACCCGACGGGTCTGAATATCCCCTTCGTTAATCACCTCGGCATTCAGGTGGCGGCACATATCGATGGCGCGGGTGGCGATCAGATCGAAGCTCCACGGCACGCAGCCCAGCACCGGCAGCGGGCTGTTGGCGAACAGCTGGTGGGGATCGATATTGGCTACGCTGGCTTTGGTCGAGTCGTCGAAAATCTCTGACAGGTCTGGACGGGTGCGGCCCTGATCGTCAACCGGCGCGTTCAGCTTGTTGATGATCACCCCGGTAATGCTTTTATTCTTGCTGCCGCCGAAGCTGCTTTGCGACAGCTCAATGCGCTCTTTCAGCTGGGCTGGCGAATCATTGCCCAGCGACATGACGAAGACGATTTCGGCATTCAGCGTTTTAGCAATTTCATAGTTCAGCGCGGAGGCAAACTGGTGTTTGCGGGTGGGCACCAGGCCTTCGACCAGCACCACTTCGGCATCTTTGGTATTTTCATGATAGCGCGCGATGATCTCTTCCATCAGCACGTCCTGCTGGTTCGAACCCAGCAGCGACTCCACGCGGCTCATTTGCAGCGGTTCGGCGGCGGGGATAGAAGAGCTTTTACGGATAATGGTGGTGGTTTGATCCGGCGTGTTGCCGCCGGAGCGCGGCTGGGCGATCGGCTTGAAGACGCTGAGACGCACGCCTTTACGCTCCATCGCGCGGATAACGCCGAGGCTGATACTGGTTAAACCGACGCTGGTGCCGGTAGGGATTAGCATAATAGTACGAGACACGATAAACCTCTCGAAAAGTTACTGGTGCCAAAAACAACTCCGTCAGCCTGAGCTGACGGAGAGAAGGGCTTATGCAGTCAGACGGCTGGCGTCCTGGGCAATCACCAGCTCTTCGTTGGTTGGGATAACCAGAGCCGGACGCGTACCTTCTTTATTAATAAAGCCGGATTTGCCGAAGCGGGCGGCCAGGTTGCGCTCATGGTCGACGTCAAAGCCGAGCAGAGCCAGTCGGCCCAGCGACAGTTCGCGAACCATCGCCGCGTTTTCACCGATGCCGCCGGTGAAGATGACCGCGTCAAGACGACCATCCATCAGAGCGGTGTAGGAACCGATGTACTTCGCCAGGCGGTGGCAATAAACGTCCATCGCGCGCTTAGCATCTGCTTTACTGGTGTAGTTATCTTCAACGTAGCGGCAGTCGCTGGTGACTTCGGTCAGGCCCAGCAGGCCAGACTCTTTGGTCAGCAGCTTGTTGATGGCATCCACGCTCATACCCAGCGTGTCGTGCAGGAAGAACACTACCGCAGGATCGATATCGCCTGAGCGGGTGCCCATCACCAGGCCTTCAAGCGGGGTCAGACCCATTGAGGTATCCACGCAGACGCCGTTACGGATGGCGGAAACCGATCCCCCGTTGCCGAGGTGGCAGGTGATGATATTCAGCTCTTCAACCGGTTTATTCAGCACTTTGGCCGCTTCCTGCGTGACGTAGAAGTGGCTGGTGCCGTGCGCGCCATAGCGGCGGACGCCGTGCTCGCGGTACAGTTTGTACGGCAGGGCATACAGATATGACTCTTCCGGCATTGTCTGATGGAAAGCCGTGTCGAAAACCGCCACATTCTTATCGGAGAGGTGCGGGAAGTTTTTCATCGCTTCATCAATGCCGATCAGGTGCGCAGGGTTATGCAGTGGGGCAAAGGATGAGGCGTCTTTAATGCCCTGAATCACATTCTGGTCAATAACCACTGACTGGGTCAGTTTTTCGCCGCCGTGAACGATGCGGTGACCAATTGCAGTGATTAGTGCGGATAGCTCTGGTTTTTGTGCCAGAATAGTTTTAACGATGAAGTTGAGGGCTTCGCTGTGCGCAGCGCCGGCACCCAAGGCCTCTTCGTGTTTAGCCCCTTCCATCTTCCACTTAATGCGCGCTTCTGGCAGGTGGAAACATTCAGCTAAACCGGAGAGGAATTCTTCACCATTTGCCGGATCGATGATGGCAAACTTCAGGGAAGAACTGCCGCAGTTCAGAACCAAGACTAACTTACTCGACATGGAAGGTCCTATTGATTAAAAGTGGCGAAAAAAAACTCAATCAGACTATCAGCGTAGCGCATGAAAGCTGGTACATTAATGATGAATGTCATGCTCACGGCAAATTTTGTCCAAAAGCAAAAAAGTTTTATAAATTTTGCGTGTTTTTTTGAATTTTAAGCGATTGATGCTGTTTTTCCATGCAGGGTTATGTTTACCCTGATACAGCCTTACAACAATCGCGCACAGGATAACCAGTGTGCCTGTTAAAGACAAAATATTTTGAAGGATGTAAGGTAAAGTTGTTTAGTTGTGTTTTTTGTTTAATTTTTATCTGTGAAGTTGAGGTCAGCCATGGCTAATGAATCCGGCACCGTCGGTTGGTTTAAACTGTTCCAGCGTGGGCAGCATTATATGAAGACCTGGCCCGTGGATAAGCGCCTGGCTCCTATGTTTCCTGAGAATCGCGTCTCCAGAGCGACGCGGTTTGCGATCCGCTTTATGCCGCCGCTGGCCATTTTCTCCATGACCTGGCAGATTGCGCTCGGCGGTCAGCTTGGTCCGGCCGTCGCCACGGCGCTGTTTGCCTGTAGCCTGCCAATGCAGGGACTGTGGTGGCTCGGCAAGCGTTCGGTGACTCCGCTGCCTCCCGGGCTGCTCAGCTGGTTCCACGAAGTGCGGGAAAAGCTACAGGCCGCTGGTCAGGCGATAGCCCCGATAGAAGGTAAACCGACCTATCAGTCCCTTGCTGACGTATTAAAGCGGGCATTTAAACAGCTTGATAAGACTTTCCTCGACGATCTCTAATTTCCAGACTGGGTTTCGCGCGCATTAATCTGACGAAACCCGGTTTGGATCAAAGAAGCGTCTGCTTGACGTTCCTCACCACGGCCAGTTGTGCGATCCTTAGTCATCACCTTCAGATTTCGTTTTGCCCACCGTGGCACAGGAGTTAATGATGGAAATGACCAATGCCCAGCGCCTGATCCTCTCAAACCAGTACAAAATGATGATCATGCTCGATCCCGATAATGCCGAGCGCTATCGCCGTCAGCAAACCATTATCGAACGGGGATACGGCCTGCAAATGCGCGAGCTGGATCGTGAGTTTGGTGAACTGAGCGAAGACGTTTGCCGCAGCATCATTGATGTGATGGAGCTGCACCACGCGCTGCATGTGTCCTGGACAAATCTGAAAGATCCTTCCTCTATTGAAGAACGCCGCCTTGCTTTCCTCGGTTTTGACGCCGCGACAGAAGCTCGCTACCTCGGTTACGTGCGGTTTATGGTAAATATAGAAGGTCGCTACACGCATTTTGATTCCGGTACTCACGGGTTTAACGCGCAAACGCCGATGTGGGAAAAGTATCAACGTATGCTCACTGTATGGCACACTTGTCCAAGGCAGTACCATTTGAGTGCGAACGAGATCGCGCAAATCATCAACGCATGAGGAAGGAAAAGCGTAGTGAAGTGTAAAGGTTTTCTGTTTGATCTGGATGGCACGCTGGTGGATTCCTTACCGGCAGTCGAACGCGCCTGGGTAAACTGGGCATCGCCGCGCGGCATCGCTGCTGATGAGGTGCTGAACTTTATTCACGGCAAGCAGGCTATCTTCTCACTGCGTCACTTTATGGCCGGCTCTTCGGAAGAGGCCATTCAGCAAGAATTCTTCGCTCTGGAGAAAATTGAGGCTGAAGACATCGACGGCATTATCGCGCTGCCGGGGGCGCTCCAGCTGCTGGCAACGCTGGATGAGCTGGATATTCCGTGGGCGATCGTCACCTCAGGTTCGGTACCCGTTGCTTCGGCCCGCCGCAAAGCGGCGGGGCTGCCCGAACCTGAAGCGTTTGTCACCGCCGAACGCGTGCAGCATGGCAAGCCCGAACCCGATGCTTACCTGCTCGGTGCGCAGCTGCTGGCTCTGGAGCCGGAAGAGTGCGTGGTGGTTGAAGATGCCGCCGCCGGGATCCTCTCTGGTCTGGCCGCGGGCTGCCACGTAGTGGCGGTCAATGCCCCGGAGGGGTCGCCAAGGCTGGAAGACGTTGATATGGTGCTCAACTCGCTGGAAGAGCTGATCATTCATAAAAATCCCGATGGGACGATTGATGTGCACAGAAAGCACTGAGACATGATGTAACCCCGCTATAGCGGGGTTTTTTCTATGCGATGATGGGAACCGTCTCCTTCTTATCGGGATCTTGCGTGAACAAAGAGTTGATTTGGGTCGTCAGCCTGCTGCTTATCACCATTCTGTTATTTATCTCCGGCAGACTTCGCATGGATGCTATCGCGCTGCTGGTGATCGTCGTCTTTGTGCTCAGCGGCACCCTGACGCTGCAGGAAGCCACCCTCGGCTTCAGCGATCCTAACGTTATCCTCATTGCCGCGCTGTTCGTGATTGGCGAAGGGCTGGTGCGCACCGGCGTGGCGCTGAAGATGGGCGAGTGGCTGATCAAAATGGCGGGCAGCAGCGAAACAAAAATGCTGGTGCTGCTGATGCTGACGGTCGCCGGGCTGGGGGCGTTTATGAGCTCGACCGGCGTGGTGGCAATCTTTATTCCTGTGGTGCTCAGCGTGGCGGCGAAAATGGGTAGCTCACCGGGGCGGTTGATGATGCCGCTCAGCTTCGCCGGGCTGATCAGCGGCATGATGACGCTGGTGGCCACGCCGCCTAATCTGGTGGTCAACAGCGAGCTGCTGCGCGAAGGGTTGCCGGGTTTCAAATTCTTTGACGTCACGCCGGTGGGGCTGGTGGCGCTGTTTCTTGGCATTGGCTATATGCTGGTAGCGCGCTTCTGGCTGGTGACGCCGGGCAAGGAGGAGGGCAGCAAACAGCAGTTGAGAAAGACCTTCCGTGACCTGATCCGCGACTACAAGCTAAGCGGCAGAGCCAGGCGTTTGGGCCTGCGCGCCGGTTCGCCGCTGATTGGCCAGCGGCTGGACGATTTACAGCTGCGCGAGCGCTATGGCATTAACGTGGTTGGCCTGGAGCGCTGGCGCAAGTTTCGCCGGGTGATGGTGCCGGTAACGGGAACCACGGAGCTGCGGCCGAGGGATGTACTGCTGATTGATATGTCCGCCGCCGGGATTGACCTGCGCGAATTTTGCAGCGAGCAGCTGCTGGAGCCGATGATCCTGCGCGGTGAATATTTCTCCGATCGCGCTCAGGATGTCGGCATGGCCGAAGCGGTAATTATCCCGGACTCCTCGTTGCAGGGCAAAACCCTGCGGGAAATCGCCTTTCGCAGCCGCTATGATGTCAGCGTGGTAGGTATCCGCCGTCGGGGAGAACTGCTTGACGGCGTGCTGACGGACCGGCCGCTGGAGATGGGCGACACGCTGCTGGTGATTGGTGACTGGAAAAAAGTCCGCGCTATCCGGCAGCAGCGCGAGCTGATCCTGCTGAACCTGCCCGCCGAAGAGGATGACGTGGCGCCTGCGCCCAGTCAGGCGCCGCACGCCATTTTCTGCCTGGTGCTGATGGTGGCGATGATGCTGACCAACGTTATCCCCAACCCGGTTGCTGCGCTGATCGCCTGCCTGCTAATGGGCAAGTTTCGCTGCATTGATATGGAGAGCGCCTACCGCTCCATCCACTGGCCGGGTCTAATCCTGATCGTTGGCATGATGCCGTTTGCGCTGGCTTTGCAGAAGACCGGCGGCGTGGCGCTGGTGGTGGATGGTCTGATGGAAGTGGCGGGAGGGAAAAGCCCGCATGTGATGCTGCTTTGCCTGTTTGTACTCTGCGCCACCATCGGGCTGTTTATTTCCAATACCGCGACGGCGGTGCTGATGGCGCCGATCGGCGTAGCGGCCGCCCAGCAGATGGGCGTTTCCCCCTATCCCTTTACGATGATCGTCGCGGTAGCCGCTTCCGCAGCCTTTATGACGCCGGTATCCTCACCGGTGAATACGCTGGTGCTTGGCCCCGGCGGCTACCGGTTTAGCGATTTCGTCAAAATAGGCGTACCCTTTACCCTGATCGTCATGGTGGTCAGCGTGCTGCTGGTGCCGCTGCTGTTCCCCTTTTAGGGCTACAGTGATTCCTGACTGATTTCGTCCAGCGACAGGTTGAAGCTGGGGACAAATACCTCAACGAAGTAGTCCATTTCCGGGCTGTGGCGCTCGGAGAGGGTCTTCTCCAGACGTGCCTTAGCCAGCTGAAATTCATGATTGCCAGCGGACAGCTCTTCGAGACATTTTACATAGGCGCAGAGGGCATCGGCCTGTTTGACTATCGCCTTCTCGCCTTCGCTATGCTGCTGCTCATCCAGCAGGGGACGATAGGCGCTGCGCAGCTCTTCAGGCAGCATATCAATCAGCTTCAGCTGGGCAATTTTTTCAATCTTCTTATATTCGTGAGCAATCTGCGCATTGTAGTACTTCACCGGAGTAGGTAAATCGCCGGTCAGCACTTCGCTGGCGTCGTGGTACATCGCCATCAGTGCGATGCGTTCCGCGTTGAGGTTGCCATTGAATTTTTGATTTTTAATCACCGCCAGCGCATGGGCGACCATCGCAACTTGCAGGCTGTGCTCAGAGACGTTTTCCGTGCGCACGTTGCGCATCAGGGGCCAGCGGTTGATCAGTTTCAGGCGGGAGAGATGGGCGAAAAAATGGCTCTGGTTCATGTGAGGCTTTCCTGTGGCTTGACCGCGGGGAACGAACGGCTCCGTTCCCTCTGCTGCCAGTATAACGCCTTCCTGCTGGCCGAGTCAGCGCTATACCGTGGCTCTTTTGTCCAGGCTACTGGCGATAGCCCTCAAGGAAGCGGCCAAACTTGCCGATCGCCATTTCGAGCTCATTGACGTAGGGCAGGGTAACGATGCGGACGTGATCAGGGTGCGGCCAGTTAAACGCCGTACCCTGCACCAGCAGGACTTTCTCCTGTAGCAGGAAGTCCAGCACCATCTTCTGATCGTCGTGCAGATTGAATTTTTTCGCATCGATGCGCGGGAACATATACAGCGCCCCCTCCGGCTTCACGCAGCTAACGCCGGGAATGTCATTGATCAGCTCCCAGGCGCGGTTGCGCTGTTCATACAGCCTGCCGCCCGGCGCGATAAATTCACTAATGCTCTGGTAGCCGCCCAGCGCGGTCTGAATAGCGTGCTGAGCCGGGACGTTGGCGCACAGACGCATGGACGCCAGCATTTCCAGCCCTTCAATATAGCCTTTTGCGTGCTTTTTCGGGCCGTTAAGCACCATCCACCCCTGGCGGAAACCGGCTACGCGATAGGTTTTGGACAGGCCGTTGAAGGTAATGGTCAACAGATCCGGCGCGAGGGCGGCGATTGAGTGGTGCTGCGCCGCGTCATAAAGGATCTTGTCGTAGATTTCATCGGCGAAGATGATCAAATTATGCTGACGCGCAATTTCAACCACTTCCAGCAGCAGCTCTTTGCTGTAAACCGCACCGGTTGGGTTATTCGGGTTGATAATCACGATACCGCGCGTGCGGGGGGTGATTTTGCTGCGAATATCGTCCAGGTCCGGGAACCAGCCTGCGGATTCATCGCAAAGGTAGTGCACCGCATTACCGCTGGACAGCGAAACGGCGGCGGTCCAGAGCGGATAGTCAGGCGCGGGAACCAGCATTTCGTCGCCCATGTTCAGCAGCGCCTGCATTGACTGCACGATCAGTTCCGATACGCCGTTGCCGATGTAAACATCTTCCACCGTCATGTCGCGCATATCGCGAGCCTGATAGTGTTGAACAATCGCCTTACGTGCCGGGTAGAGGCCTTTTGAATCGCAATAACCCTGCGCGCTGGGCAGATTGCGGATGACATCCACCAGAATCTCATCAGGGGCTTCAAAACCAAACGGCGCCGGGTTGCCAATGTTGAGCTTGAGAACTTTGTTGCCTTCTTCCTCAAGACGTTTTGCTTCTTTTAACACCGGGCCACGGATGTCGTAACAAACGTTATCCAGCTTGTCTGATTTTTCAATTGGATTCATTTCTCTCGCCTTTGCCTCACAGAACTGCGTTCCAGCCATGGAAAACTAAACCCGCACAATGTACTCCTGTCTGCGGCGCTTTTGAAGGGCATCCTGAGGCTTAGATGCGTTAGCTGAGTAAATCCACCGTAGTCGTCTTTAGTCGCCGGAAGGAGGGCCGGGATGTGGAGGATGAATTGGTATAATCTGCTAATAACTTCCGGGGCGATGGAACTTAAAACTAGTTAACCGGCCTTAATCTGCAAGTCAGAGAAATCTTCAATGGCCAGGATGTTCGTTTTCTGTAAGTATTTGGTAAAAAACGATGGATTGATGAATGCGGTAATTGTCAAAAATAGCTTAATTGAGTGATTATAAAATGACCAGTTTAGCTTTACGCCATTTTCACCGACTTACCTCCCAAGACCGGGGGCGGTTTGTCGATCGGGGGGCGGGTAGCGCACTGAATGGTAAATTTTTCATGCGAAAGGCCGTCTGGACAGGCTTTCGCCAATAAAATGTTGCTTTACTGATAAGAATAATAAGATTGGGGCTTAAAAAGTAATCGACAGTATGTCAGGATGATATTTAGAGGACTTTGCACCTTGTATGCAGGTCTCTGAGGCGAAGTGAAGTAACGGATCGCCACCGATAAGCTTAAGTCTGGCTTATCATTATTCCGCTGTAGCCACAGCGTTCTGGTCGTTCAATTTTGAATGGTTGTTTTACATTAACAGCACCCCGGCCCAATTTTTTTGTCAGGCTGGCGGAGTCAATTGACCATTTTTACGCCACTTTCTGCAACTTATGAGTGAGTGCTGCGTGCATTAATGATGTATCAGACGGAACAAACTGTTATCAGCCCTACCTGCGGCGTAAGCCGGGGATATTCAGGCTGTTGGCGTTTTGACGTCTGCGATGAGAGTAATGTCGCGTGCCGCTGAGCGCCGCACATTCATTATCACTGTATCCTCTTGATACAGATGGTAATAACACCAGGGTAGCTGTTCGTATAAATCTTATAAAGTGAAGAAAACATGACTAGTGCAAATCGTCCGATCCTAAACCTTGACCTCGATCTGCTAAGAACGTTTGTCGCCGTTGCCGATCTGAACACCTTTGCTGCCGCGGCAGTGGCGGTGTCCAGAACGCAGTCGGCCGTGAGCCAGCAGATGCAACGTCTGGAACAACTGGTGGGCAAAGAGCTGTTTGCCAGACATGGACGTAACAAATTACTGACCGAGCACGGCATTCAGCTGCTGGGCTATGCCAGAAAAATTTTGCGCTTCAATGATGAGGCCTGTACTTCATTGATGTACAGCAATATCCAGGGCGTGCTGACCATCGGCGCCTCTGACGATACGTCCGACACCATCTTACCGTTCCTGCTGAACCGCGTCACGTCCGTCTATCCTAAGCTGGCGATTGACGTCCGGGTGAAGCGCAATCCCTTTATGATGGAGATGTTAAATCAGGGGGAAGTGGATCTGGTCGTTACCACCTCCAGCCCGATGAACTTCACCTGGCAGGTATTGCGTACTTCGCCAACGCTTTGGTACTGCGCGGCTGACTACATCTTCCAGCGTGGGGAAGCGATTCCGCTGGTGCTGCTGGATGAGCCAAGCCCGTACCGCGATATGGCGATCGACCACCTGAACGAGGCCGGCATCCCGTGGCGTATCTCTTACGTGGCTTCAACCCTGGCGGCCGTTCGCGCAGCGGTTAAGGCTGGTCTGGGCGTTACCGCTCGTCCTGTAGAGATGATGAGTCCCGAGCTGCGGGTGATGGGGGCGGCTGAGGGGCTGCCGGTTCTGCCAGATACGGAATATCTGCTGTGCCGTAATCCTGACAGTGACAATGAACTGGCGCTGGCCATCTTCAATGCTATGGAGTCGAGCAACGATCCCTACAATCTGACCGTTGCGGGGCAGGGGCAGAACAGCGATTCTTTCTCCGATGAGGAAGAGTAGAACTTACGCGCAATCGATATCGTTAGTTGTTAATTTTCATTAATAAATAAGTGTTATCTGACTAAATTAAGCCTTTCGGTGCAGTGATGCACTGAAAGGCTTATTTATTTTAATTTTCACTGTGTTTTTTGTCCCGTTCCCGCCTGGCAAATTTCCCCTCTGCTGCAAAAACCTTCGCTGCTGGTTTTTTGCCCCCCGACATGACTGATTCACTTTCCGGGCAACGTTACTGAACGCATTTTGCGCAGGCCTGTCCGCTCTGTTTTGCACCATAAAAGACAAAACTGTGTGCTGGATCAAAAAAATAGCCCCAGTAAGGGGAAGGAAAAAGCGGCAAATCCTGCCAAAATAGGCATTGTTAAATCCGCGATCCATGCAGGGAAATACCCGCTACACTTTGACTGAAAGGCAGAACTGACTCGATTTAGCTCATTTTCTGCGCATCGAATGTTAAATAAATGCTATCGGTGTAAATTAATGTGTGGATACTTTTGTCAAAGTTGACAGAAGGTTATAGAAAGGAGTAAAAAACCCCATAAAATCGCTGCCTAATCAAAAAAGACAGCAAAATTTATAAGGTTTTTTATTTTTCCCTTGAATCGATGGGGTGGGTTAACTGCCGATAACAGAGCAGCATACCTGTCACCCCTTGTTGAATTAAGCAGAGCGTATGTCTACAACTACAGAAGTTATCGCCCAGCATTGGGCTTTTGCTGTATTCCTGATCGTCGCCGTGGGCCTTTGCTGCGCAATGCTGGCCGGAGCATGGTTTTTAGGTGGAAAAGCCCGAGGAAGATATACAAACACGCCTTTCGAGTCTGGTGCGCCTGCGGTAGGGACAACTCACCTTCGGATGTCCGCCAAGTTCTATCTGGTTGCCATGTTCTTCGTCATCTTCGACGTTGAAGCCCTCTATTTATACGCCTGGTCGACAGCGATCCGTGAAAGCGGATGGGTCGGCTTTGTGGAAGCCACCATTTTCATTTTGGTACTGCTGGCTGGTTTGGTTTATCTGGTACGTATTCGCGCGCTGGATTGGGCTCCCGCACCTCGTCGTGTGGTGGTCAAGCCAACTACTATCTCGCACTCCAACCGTCATACGCAGTAAAAGCGAGGCTTAAAGATGGACTACACGCTCACCCGCGCGGACCCGAACGGCGAGAATGACCGTTACCCATTACAGAAACAGGAGATCGTCACCGATCCCCTGGAAAAGCACGTTCATCAAAACGTCTATATGGGCAAGTTAGAACATGCTCTGCACGATATGGTGAACTGGGGGCGTAAAAACTCCCTGTGGCCGTTTAACTTCGGCCTTTCCTGCTGTTACGTCGAAATGACTACCTCGTTCACCTCGGTGCACGACGTGGCTCGCTTCGGTTCCGAAGTTATTCGCGCCTCGCCGCGCCAGGCGGATTTCATGGTGGTTGCCGGTACCTGCTTCACCAAGATGGCCCCGGTCGTTCAGCGTCTGTATGACCAGATGCTGGAGCCAAAATGGGTGATCTCAATGGGAGCCTGCGCCAACTCCGGCGGGATGTACGACATTTATTCAGTGGTGCAGGGCGTGGATAAGTTCCTGCCGGTTGACGTCTATATTCCTGGCTGCCCACCGCGCCCGGAAGCCTATATGCAGGCGCTGCTGCTGTTGCAGGAATCCATCGGAAAAGAGCGTCGACCGCTCTCGTGGGTGGTAGGCGATCAGGGTGTTTATCGCGCCAATATGCAGTCGGAACGTGAAAGAAAGCAGGCGGAACGTATTGCCGTCACCAACCTGCGCACGCCAGACGAAATTTAATCGCTACCCGACGGTGACGCTGTGACGGCTCGGCCAGCCAGCGTCAATGTTGCAGGTAGAGCAGTTTATGGATGACCGGCAGCGCATAAAAAACACAACACGCGCACTGCCATCCTGACGTCAACACTGAGTGCCTGCCCGCAGGCCCACAGGGTGAACAACTTATGACAGATTTGACCACGCAAGATCTCGCTCAGCCTGAATGGCAAACCCGCGATCACCAGGACGATCCGGTGATTGGCGAGCTGCGTAACCGTTTTGGGCCTGATGCCTTTACCGTACAGCCTACCCGTACCGGCGTGCCGGTCGTTTGGGTGAAGCGTGAGCAGCTGCTGGAAATTGTAGAGTTCCTGCGCAAACTACCGAAACCTTACGTGATGCTCTATGACCTTCATGGCATGGATGAGCGTCTTCGTACCCACCGCGCCGGTTTACCCGCCGCGGATTTTTCCGTTTTCTACCACTTCATTTCTATTGAACGCAACCGCGACATCATGCTCAAGGTGGCGTTGTCTGAAAAAGATTTGCACCTGCCCACCGTCACCAAAATTTTCCCGAACGCCAACTGGTACGAGCGTGAGACCTGGGAAATGTTTGGCGTCACCTTTGACGGCCACCCGCACCTGACGCGCATTATGATGCCGCAGGACTGGGAAGGGCACCCGCTGCGTAAGGATTATCCGGCGCGCGCCACCGAATTCGATCCGTTCGAGCTGACGAAGCAAACGGAAGATCTGGCGATGGAGCAGATGACCTTCAAGCCGGAAGACTGGGGCATGAAGCGCGGCAACTCGACTGAGGACTTTATGTTCCTCAACCTCGGGCCTAATCACCCGTCGGCGCACGGTGCTTTCCGCATCATCCTGCAACTGGACGGGGAAGAGATCGTCGACTGCGTACCGGACGTGGGCTACCACCATCGCGGTGCGGAGAAGATGGGCGAGCGCCAGTCCTGGCATAGCTACATTCCCTATACCGATCGCATCGAATACCTCGGCGGCTGCGTTAACGAAATGCCGTACGTGCTCGCCGTTGAGAAACTGGCCGGGATCAAGGTGCCTGAGCGGGTCGACGTTATCCGCGTGATGCTTTCAGAGCTGTTCCGTATTAACAGCCACCTGCTGTACATTTCGACGTTTATTCAGGACGTCGGAGCGATGTCTCCGGTGTTCTTTGCCTTTACCGACCGCCAGAAAATTTACGACGTAGTCGAAGCCATTACCGGCTTCCGTATGCACCCGGCCTGGTTCCGCATCGGCGGCGTAGCGCACGATCTGCCGAAAGGCTGGGACGGCCTGCTGCGCGACTTTATCAACTGGTTGCCAAAACGTCTGAAAGCCTACGAGCAGACGGCGCTGAAAAACTCCGTGCTGATTGGCCGCGCCAAAGGCGTTTCTGCTTACAACATGGAAGAAGCGCTGGCGTGGGGCACCACCGGTGCCGGTCTGCGCGCCACCGGGCTGGATTTTGACGTGCGTAAATGGCGTCCCTATTCCGGCTACGAAAACTTCGATTTTGAAGTGCCGATTGGCGATGGCGTCAGCTGCGCCTACACCCGCGTAATGCTGAAGATGGAAGAGATGCGCCAGAGCCTGCGCATTCTCGAACAGTGCCTGAACAATATGCCGGAAGGCCCGTTCAAGGCGGATCATCCGCTGACCACGCCGCCGCCAAAAGAGCGCACGCTACAGCATATCGAAACCCTGATTACTCACTTCCTGCAGGTTTCATGGGGGCCGGTAATGCCTGCCAACGAATCCTTCCAGATGATTGAAGCGACGAAAGGGATTAACAGTTACTACCTGACCAGCGATGGCAGCACCATGAGCTACCGCACCCGCGTGCGTACGCCAAGCTTCCCGCACCTGCAGCAGATCCCTTCGGTGATCAACGGCAGCCTGGTATCCGATCTGATCGTATACCTCGGTAGCATCGATTTTGTTATGTCAGACGTGGACCGCTAATTATGCACGATCAAAGAATTGCGATCGAAACGATCGAAGACAACGGCGCTTTTGTGCTGAGCGCGCTCGAACGCGACGCCATCGAGCATGAGAAGCACCACTATGAAGATGCCCGCGCCGCATCGATTGAAGCACTGAAAATTGTGCAGAAGCAGCGCGGCTGGGTGCCGGACGGCGCTATCTCCGCCATTGCTGAGGTGCTGGGCATCCCGGCCAGCGACGTTGAGGGCGTGGCAACCTTCTATAGCCAGATCTTCCGCCAGCCGGTCGGCCGCCACGTCATTCGCTACTGCGACAGCGTGGTCTGCCATATCACTGGTTTCCAGGGCATTCAGGCTGCTTTAGAAGACAATCTGAAGATCAAGCCAGGCCAGACAACTGCCGACGGCCGCTTCACGCTGCTGCCGACCTGCTGCCTCGGCAACTGTGACAAGGGCCCGACGATGATGGTGGATGAAGATACTCACGTCCATCTGACGCCGGAAAACATCGTCAACTTACTGGAGCAGTATCAATGACATTTAAACAGATCATTCGTACTGCTGAAAGGCATCCGCTGACCTGGCGTCTGCGTGATGATAAGCAGCCCGTCTTCTTTGACGAGTACCGCAGCAAAAATGGCTATGCCGGTGCCGATAAAGCGCTGAAAACCCTGTCGCAGGACGAGATCGTGGCGATAGTAAAAGACTCCGGTCTGAAAGGGCGCGGCGGTGCGGGCTTCTCAACGGGCCTGAAGTGGAGCCTGATGCCGAAAGACGAATCCATGAACATCCGTTACCTGCTGTGTAACGCCGATGAGATGGAGCCGGGCACCTACAAAGACCGCCTGCTGATGGAGCAGATGCCGCACCAGCTGGTGGAAGGCATGCTGATCAGCGCCTTTGCGCTAAAGGCCTACCGTGGCTACATCTTCCTGCGCGGCGAATACATTGAGGCGGCGGCCAATTTACGTCGGGCGATTGCCGAAGCGACCGAAGCGGGTTACCTGGGAAAAAATATCCTCGGAACCGGCTTTGACTTCGAACTGATCGTGCACACCGGCGCGGGTCGCTACATTTGTGGTGAAGAGACCGCGCTGATCAACTCGCTGGAAGGCCGCCGTGCTAACCCGCGTTCGAAACCGCCTTTCCCTGCTTCTGCGGGCGCCTGGGGCAAACCAACCTGCGTGAACAACGTAGAGACGCTTTCCAACGTCCCGGCGATTCTGGCTAACGGCGTTGACTGGTACAAAGGCATTTCGACCAGCGATGACACCGGCACCAAAATGATGGGTTTCTCAGGCCGGGTGAAAAACCCAGGCGTCTGGGAACTGCCGTTTGGCACCACCGCCCGTGAAATCCTTGAGGATTATGCCGGCGGTATGCGCGACGGTCTGAAATTCAAGGCGTGGCAGCCGGGTGGCGCGGGGACTGACTTCCTGACGGAGTCGCATCTCGATCTGCCGATGGAGTTTGCCAGCATCGGTAAAGCCGGGAGTCGTCTGGGTACCGCGCTGGCGATGGCCGTTGACCACGAAATCGGCATGGTGTCGCTGGTGCGCAATCTCGAAGAGTTCTTTGCCCGCGAATCCTGCGGCTGGTGTACGCCGTGCCGCGACGGCCTGCCGTGGAGCGTGAAGATCCTCCGCGCGCTGGAGCGCAAAGAGGGGCAGCCGGGCGATATCGAAACCCTGCTGCAACTTTGCCGCCAGCTTGGTCCGGGCAAAACCTTCTGCGCGCACGCGCCGGGCGCAGTAGAGCCACTGCAAAGCGCTATTAAATATTTTCGCGAGGAGTTTGAGGCGGGTATCGCGCCTCAGGTCTTCAGCAACGCGCACGCGATTGCTGGTATCCAGCCAAACCTGTTAAAGGCTCGCTGGTAAATCCAGATTTGAATTGATTAACGCTCGTCTTACGACGGGCCTTACGGAAGCATGTTCACTATGGCTACAATTCATGTAGACGGTAAAGAATATGATGTCGATGGCGCGGACAACCTGCTGCAGGCTTGCCTCTCCCTCGGCTTAGATATTCCTTATTTTTGCTGGCACCCGGCGCTCGGTAGCGTCGGTGCCTGCCGCCAGTGCGCGGTGAAGCAATTCCAGAATGCCGAAGATACCCGGGGCCGCCTGGTGATGTCCTGTATGACACCGGCGTCCGACGGCACCTTTATCTCAATTGATGACGGCGAAGCGAAAGAGTTTCGTGAAAGCGTGGTGGAGTGGCTGATGACCAACCACCCGCACGATTGTCCGGTCTGTGAAGAGGGCGGTAACTGCCATCTTCAGGATATGACCGTGATGACCGGCCACAGCTTCCGTCGCTACCGCTTCACCAAGCGTACCCACCGCAATCAGGAGCTCGGGCCGTTTATCTCGCATGAGATGAACCGCTGTATCGCCTGCTATCGCTGCGTGCGCTATTACAAAGATTATGCGGACGGCACCGACCTCGGCGTATACGGCGCGCACGACAACGTCTACTTCGGACGCCCGGAAGACGGCACGCTGGAAAGCGAGTTCTCCGGCAACCTGGTCGAAGTCTGCCCAACCGGCGTGTTCACCGACAAAACGCACTCAGAGCGCTATAACCGTAAGTGGGACATGCAGTACGCCCCAAGCGTCTGCCAGCAGTGCAGCATCGGCTGTAACACCAGCCCCGGCGAGCGCTACGGCGAACTGCGCCGCATTGAAAACCGCTACAACGGCGTCATCAATCACTATTTCCTTTGCGACCGCGGCCGTTTCGGCTATGGCTACGTCAACCTGAAGGATCGTCCTCGTCAGCCAATGCAGCGTCGTGGCAATGACTGGATCGCGCTGAATGCCGACCAGGCCATGCAGGGCGCGGCAGACGTACTGCGTCAGGCTAAGAAGGTGATCGGTATCGGCTCACCGCGCGCCAGCGTGGAAAGCAACTTTGCGCTGCGCGAGTTGGTCGGTGCGGAAAACTTCTCTACCGGTATTCCGGCCGCCGAGCAGGCGCGTCTGGAGCTGATGTTAAGCGTGCTGCGCGACAGCGGTGTCCACACCCCGGCGCTACGTGAAATTGAAAGCTACGACGCGGTGCTGGTTCTGGGTGAAGACCTGACTCAGGTTGGCGCGCGCGTGGCGCTCTCCGTCCGCCAGGCGGTAAAAGGCAAATCCCGCGAAATGGCCGCCGCTCAGAAGGTGGCAGACTGGCAGATCGCGGCGATCCTCAACATTGGTCAAAACGCCAAGCACCCGCTGTTTGTAACTAACGTAGATAAAACTCGTCTGGATGATATCGCCGCGTGGAGCTACCTCGCCCCGGTTGAAGACCAGGCGCGGCTGGGCTTTGCCATTGCTAACGCGCTGGATGAAACCGCGCCTGCCGTGATCGGCATTGAGCGTTCGCTGGCCGGGAAAATTGACGTGATCGTTCAGGCGCTGGCCGGCGCTAAAAAGCCGCTGATTATTTCCGGCGTTCACGCGGGTAGCGAAGCCACGATTCAGGCGGCGGCTAACATCGCGAAAGCGTTGAAAGGGCGGGGATCGGACGTCGGTATCACCCTGTTGGCCGGTGCGGCGAACAGCGTGGGCCTCGGTATGATCGGCGGCCATCCGCTGGAAAGCGCGCTGGACGAGCTGGAAAGCGGCGCGGCCGACGCGGTGATCGTGCTGGAAAACGATTTGTACCGCCAGGCGCCGAAAGCGAAAGTCGATGCGGCGCTGAGCAATGTCTCCAACGTGATCGTGGTCGATCACCAGCGTACCGCGACTACCGAAAAAGCTGGGTTGATCCTCTCAACCGCCAGCTTCGCCGAAAGCGACGGCACGCTGGTCAACCAGGAAGGCCGCGCGCAGCGCTTCTTCCAGGTTTATGACCCGGCCTACTATGACGACAAGGTAGAGATGCTGGAAAGCTGGCGCTGGCTGCACTCGCTCTCCAGCACTATTACTAACCGTCAGCCGGACTGGACCCAGCTCGATCATGTGATTGATGCCTGCATCGCGGCGCTGCCGCAGCTTGCCGGGATCAAAGACGCGGCGCCGGATGCCAGCTTCCGTATTCGCGGTCAGAAACTGTCGCGCTCGCCAATCCGCTCCAGCGGCCGTACCGCGATGCGCGCCAACATCAGCGTGCATGAACCGCGCCAGCCGCAGGATAAAGACACCATGTTCGCCTTCTCTATGGAAGGTAACAACCAGCCGTCGGCGGCCCGTTCGCAGATCCCCTTCGCCTGGGCGCCGGGCTGGAACTCGCCACAGGCGTGGAACAAGTTCCAGGACGAAGTGGGCGGCAAGCTGCGCAACGGCGATCCGGGCGTGCGCCTGTTTGAAGCGGGCGACGCGCAGCTGGGCTGGTTCGACGTTGTTCCGGCGGCCTTTGCCGGTCAGGCGGACAGCTGGCGCGTGGCGCCTTACTTCCACCTGTTTGGCAGTGAAGAGATGACCCAGCGCTCAGCGGTGATCCAGCAGCGTATGCCTCAGCCCTACGTGATGGTCAACCCGGCCGATGCGGCGAAGCTGGGCGTGAATGCCGGAACCGAAGTCGAGTTCACCTGTCAGGGCGAAACCCTTCGCCTGCCGGTGCGTTTCTCCGACACGTTGCAGGCAGGGCAGGTGGGGCTGCCGCTCGGTCTTCCGGGCATCCCGCCGTTCCTGCTGGGCGCCAACGTTGACAATCTGCAGGAGGCAGCACAATGAGTTGGCTGACACCGGAAGTTATCGAAGTGCTGATTGCCGTAGGTAAAGCGCTACTGATCCTGTTTGTAGTGGTTGGCTGCGGCGCGTTTATGAGCTTCGGCGAACGTCGTCTGCTGGGTCTGTTCCAGAACCGCTACGGACCAAACCGCGTTGGCTGGGGCGGCTCGCTACAGCTGGTAGCGGACATGATCAAAATGTTCTTTAAAGAGGACTGGACGCCGCCGTTTACCGACCGCGTGATCTTTACCCTCGCACCGATGATCGCCTTTACTTCGCTGCTGCTGGCGATGGCCATCGTGCCTGTGACCTCAACCTGGATGGGGGCAGACCTGAATATCGGCCTGCTGTTCTTCCTGATGATGGCTGGCCTGGCGGTCTACGCGGTGCTGTTTGCCGGCTGGTCCAGTAATAACAAATACTCCCTGCTGGGGGCGATGCGCGCCTCGGCGCAGACGCTGAGCTACGAAGTGTTCCTCGGCCTGTCGCTGATGGGCGTGGTGGCGCAGGCAGGCTCGTTCAACATGGTTGATATTGTCAACAGCCAGCAACACTTGTGGAACATCATTCCGCAGTTCCTCGGCTTTTTGACCTTCGCCATTGCGGGCGTTGCTGTTTGTCACCGCCATCCCTTTGACCAGCCGGAAGCGGAACAGGAACTGGCCGACGGTTACCACATCGAATATGCCGGGATGAAGTTCGGTCTGTTCTTCGTCGGGGAATATGTCGGTATCGTGACCGTCTCTTCGCTGATTGTGACGCTGTTCTTCGGCGGCTGGAACGGCCCGTGGCTGCCACCGATTATCTGGTTCGCGATTAAAACAGCGTTCTTCATGATGATGTTCATTCTGATCCGTGCTGCGTTACCGCGCCCACGCTATGACCAGGTGATGTCGTTCGGCTGGAAAGTTTGTCTGCCGTTGACGCTGCTGAACCTGCTGGCGACTGCCGCAGTGATTCTGTACAACGCGCAGTAAGAGGTTAAGACGATGACGTTAAAAGACATAGTGGTGGGATTTGGCACCACGGTACGCAGTATCTTTCTGATTGGGATGAACGCGTTCGCTAAGCGTGAAACCATGATGTACCCGGAAGAGCCGGTTTATCTGCCGCCGCGCTACCGTGGCCGCATCGTGCTGACGCGCGACCCGGACGGTCAGGAGCGCTGCGTAGCCTGTAACCTGTGCGCGGTCGCCTGCCCGGTTGGCTGCATTTCGCTGCAAAAGGCGGAAATGCAGGATGGCCGCTGGTATCCCGAATTCTTCCGCATCAACTTCTCGCGCTGCATTTTCTGTGGCCTGTGTGAAGAGGCTTGCCCGACCACTGCGATTCAGCTTACTCCAGATTTCGAACTGGGCGAGTTTAAGCGTCAGGATCTGGTGTACGAAAAAGCAGACCTGCTGATTTCCGGCCCCGGGAAATACCCGGAATACAACTTTTACCGGATGGCAGGTATGGCGATTGACGGGAAAGAGAAGGGCTCTGCAGCCAACGAAGCCAAACCTATCGACGTCAAGGGCTTGTTACCTTAAGGAGCCAGGCATGGAATTTGCTTTTTATTTTTGCGGACTGGTGGCGGTGCTGACAACGCTTCGCGTTATCACCCATACCAACCCGGTCCACGCGCTTTTATACCTGATCATCTCCCTGCTGGCGGTTGCCGGGGTGTTTTTCTCGCTGGGCGCTTATTTCGCCGGTGCGCTGGAGATCATCGTCTACGCTGGGGCGATCATGGTGCTGTTCGTGTTTGTGGTGATGATGCTCAACCTTGGCGAGAGCGTCAGGGCACAGGAGCGCGAGTGGCTGAAACCCGCCGTCTGGCTGGGGCCTGGCCTGCTGTCGCTGGTGCTGCTGGTGGTGATGGTTTACGCCATCCTCTCCATCAACGATCAGGGCATTGACGGCGCGATGATCGACGCGAAAGCCGTTGGCATCAGCCTGTTTGGTCCTTACGTTCTGGCGGTTGAGCTGGCCTCAATGCTGCTGCTGGCGGGTCTGGTGGTGGCTTACCACATCGGACGCGAACAGCGTCAGGGTGAAGTCCTGAGCAACCGTCCTGGTGACGCTGCGAAAAGTAACAAGGAGGAACGCGCATGATCCCTCTGCAACATGGCCTTATTCTGGCAGCCATCCTGTTTGTCCTTGGACTGACGGGCGTGGTAATCCGCCGCAACCTGCTGTTTATGTTGATTAGCCTTGAAATCATGATTAACGCTGCGGCGCTGGCGTTCGTGGTAGCGGGGAGCTACTGGGGGCAGGCCGACGGACAGGTGATGTACATCCTCGCCATCAGCCTTGCCGCTGCCGAGGCCAGCATTGGCCTGGCGCTGCTGCTGCAGCTTCATCGCCGCAGCCAGAACCTCAACATTGATAAAGTGAGCGAGATGCGCGGATGAATCTTCTCTATTTAACAGTCCTTTTCCCGCTGATCGGCTTCCTGCTGCTGGCCTTTTCTCGCGGCCGCTGGTCAGAAAATCTTTCCGCCGCCATTGGCATGGGATCCGTCGGTCTGGCGGCTTTGACCACGCTGTATGTGGGAATGGATTTTTTCAGCCAGGGCCAGGCGGTTTATGACCAGGCGCTGTGGACCTGGATGCAGGTTGGCAACTTTAAGATTGACGTTAACCTGACGCTGGACGGCCTGTCGCTGACCATGCTGTCGGTGGTGACCGGCGTCGGCTTCTTCATTCACATGTTCGCCTCCTGGTATATGCGTGGTGAAGAGGGCTACTCGCGCTTCTTTGCCTATACCAACCTGTTTATCGCCAGCATGGTGGTTCTGGTGCTGGCCGATAACCTGATGCTGATGTATCTGGGTTGGGAAGGCGTGGGCCTCTGCTCTTACCTGCTGATTGGCTTCTACTACACCAACCCGAAAAACGGCGCGGCGGCGATGAAAGCCTTCATCATTACCCGCATCGGCGACGTGTTTCTGGCCTTTGCGCTGTTCATTCTGTACAACGAGCTGGGTACGCTGAACTTCCGCGAGCTGGTTGAGCTGGCTCCGGCTCACTTCGCGGCGGATAACCACATGCTACAGTGGGCCACCCTGATGCTGCTGGGCGGCGCCGTGGGTAAATCTGCACAGCTGCCGCTGCAAACCTGGCTGGCGGATGCGATGGCCGGTCCAACGCCTGTTTCCGCGCTGATCCATGCGGCAACGATGGTAACGGCGGGCGTCTACCTGATTGCCCGTAGTCACGGTCTGTTCCTGCTGACGCCTGAAGTGCTGCATCTGGTGGGCATCGTCGGTGCGATTACGCTGGTGCTGGCGGGTTTCGCCGCGCTGGTGCAGAGCGATATCAAGCGCGTGCTCGCCTACTCGACCATGAGTCAGATTGGCTATATGTTCCTCGCGCTGGGCGTTCAGGCCTGGGACGCGGCGATCTTCCACCTGATGACCCATGCATTCTTTAAGGCCTTGCTGTTCCTCTCCTCCGGGTCGGTGATTCTGGCCTGTCACCACGAGCAGAATATTTTCAAAATGGGCGGCCTGCGTAAAAGCATTCCGCTGGTTTATGTCTGCTTCCTGGTGGGTGGCGCGGCGCTGTCAGCACTGCCGCTGATTACCGCTGGCTTCTTCAGTAAGGATGAAATCCTCGCTGGCGCGCTGGCCAATGGGCATCTCACGCTGATGGTGGCCGGCTTAGCCGGGGCCTTTATGACCTCGCTGTACACCTTCAGGATGATCTTTATCGCCTTCCACGGCGAAGAGAAAATTCACGCACATGCCGGCAAGGGGATCACTCATCACCTGCCGCTGATCGTGCTGCTTGTCCTCTCAACCTTTATTGGCGCACTGATCGTGCCTCCGCTGAAGGGCGTTCTGCCGGACACCGCCGAGCTGGCGCACGGTAGCGTGCTGACGCTGGAAATCACCTCTGGCGTGGTAGCGATTATCGGTATCCTGCTGGCGGCTGCCCTGTGGCTTGGCAAGCGTACGCTGGTGACCCGTATCGCCAGCAGCGCGCCAGGACGCTTCTTCGCCAGCTGGTGGTTCGCGGCCTGGGGCTTCGACTGGCTGTATGACAAAGTGTTCGTTAAGCCTTACCTGTTCGTCGCCTGGCTGCTGAAAAGCGATCCGCTGAATAACCTGATGAACCTGCCGGCTCTGTTCTCCCGCCTGGCGAATAAAGGTCTGGTTGTCAGCGAAAACGGCTATCTGCGCTGGTACGTGGCCTCAATGAGCGTGGGTGCCGTGGTGGTGCTGGCGCTGCTGATGACGATTTAAAGGTTAGTGAGCGGGGTAGGGTGGACTGCCTTACCCCAACAAAGAATTATGAAAATATTCCCCTGACCGGGGAACAAGAGAAGGGAAGAACCCGCCATGTTATTACCTTGGCTTATATTAATCCCGTTCATCGGTGGCCTGCTCTGCTGGCAGCTTGAGCGCTTTGGCGCAAAAGTGCCGCGCTGGATCGCGCTGATTTCGATGGGATTGACGCTGGCGCTTTCTCTGCAACTCTGGTTGCAGGGTGGCTATTCGCTGACCCAGGCCGCCGGCATTCCGCAGTGGCAGTCTGAATACCTCGTTTCCTGGATCCCACGCTTTGGCATTAACGTGCACCTGGCGCTGGACGGCCTGTCGCTGCTGATGGTGGTGCTGACCGGCCTGCTGGGCGTGATGGCGATCCTCTGTTCGTGGAACGAGATCGAAAAATGGCAGGGCTTCTTTCACCTGAACCTGCTGTGGATCCTCGGCGGCGTGATCGGTGTGTTCTTGGCCATCGACCTGTTCCTGTTCTTCTTCTTCTGGGAAATGATGCTGGTGCCGATGTACTTCCTGATCGCTTTGTGGGGTCACAAAGCGTCGGACGGTAAAACGCGCATCACCGCAGCGACCAAGTTCTTCATCTATACCCAGGCCAGTGGGCTGATTATGCTGGTCGCGATTCTCGGACTGGTATTTGTGCACTACAACGCCACGGGCGTCTGGACTTTCAACTACGAAGATCTGCTGAAAACCCCGATGTCGCACGGCGTTGAATATCTGCTGATGCTCGGCTTCTTTATCGCCTTCGCGGTTAAAATGCCGGTGGTGCCGCTTCACGGCTGGTTGCCGGATGCGCACAGTCAGGCACCTACCGCAGGTTCCGTTGACCTGGCGGGTATTCTGCTGAAAACGGCAGCTTACGGCCTGCTGCGCTTTTCGCTGCCGCTGTTCCCTAACGCTTCTGCGGAGTTTGCTCCGATTGCGATGTGGCTGGGGATTATCGGCATCTTCTACGGCGCGTGGATGGCCTTCTCGCAGTACGATATCAAGCGTCTGATTGCCTATACCTCAATTTCACATATGGGCTTCGTGCTGATTGCCATCTATACCGGCAGCCAGCTGGCGTTCCAGGGCGCCGTGGTGCAGATGATTGCTCATGGTCTGTCGGCCGCCGCGCTGTTCATCCTGTGCGGTCAGCTGTATGAACGCCTGCATACCCGCGACATGCGCCAGATGGGCGGCCTGTGGTCGCGCATCAAATGGCTGCCGGGGCTGTCGCTGTTCTTCGCCGTCGCCAACCTGGGAATGCCGGGAACCGGTAACTTCGTCGGGGAGTTTATGATCCTGACCGGCAGCTTCCAGTCGGTGCCGGTGATTATCGTCGTCGCGACCTTCGGCCTGGTGTTTGCTTCCGTTTACTCGCTGGTCATGATGCAACGCGCTTACTACGGCGCACCAAAATCTGAATCGCCTCTGCGCGGCATGAACGCCCGTGAGTTCCTGATGATTATGGTGCTGGTGGTTCTGCTGGTGCTGCTGGGCGTTTATCCACAGCCGATTCTGGACACCTCACATGCTGCGATGAGTAATATTCAGCAGTGGTATACCGCTTCAATTTCAACTACAAGGCCGTAATTCGCCATGACAATAACTCCTCAACAATTGATCGCGCTTCTACCGCTGCTGATCGTCGGATTGACGGTGGTAGTTGTGATGCTGTCCATTGCGTGGCGACGCAACCACTTCGTCAATGCTACGCTGGCGGTGATTGGCCTGAACATTGCGCTGTTCTCGCTGTACTTTGTCGGCCAGGCTGGCCCGATGGATGTGACTCCGCTGCTGCGCGTAGATGGCTTTTCGATGCTGTATACCGGGCTGGTTATTCTTGCCAGCCTCGCGACCTGCACCTTCGCCTATCCGTGGCTGGCGGGCTATCCCGATAACCGCGAAGAGTTTTACCTGCTGGTGCTGATTGCGGCGCTTGGCGGCATCGTGCTGGCCAGCGCTAACCATCTGGCCTCGCTCTTTATCGGTATCGAACTGCTCTCTCTGCCGCTGTTTGGCCTGGTGGGCTATGCCTTTCAGCAGAAGCGCTCGCTGGAAGCCAGCATCAAATACACCATCATGTCGGCCGTTGCCTCGTCGTTCCTGCTGTTTGGTATGGCGTTGGTCTACGCGGATTCGGGCAACCTGAGCTTTATCGCGCTGGGCAAAAGTCTGCATGACGGCATCATTCACCAGCCGCTGCTGCTGGCAGGCCTGGGCATGATGATTGTGGGGCTGGGCTTCAAGCTGTCGCTGGTGCCTTTCCAGCTCTGGACGCCGGACGTCTACCAGGGCGCACCGGCTCCGGTATCGGCTTTCCTGGCTACCGCCAGCAAAATCGCGATCTTTGGCGTCGTCATGCGTCTGTTCCTCTATGCCCCGGCGACAGATAGCGAAGCAGTGCGTCTGGTGCTGGCGATTATTGCCATTGCCTCGATTCTGTTTGGTAACCTGATGGCTATCTCGCAGAGCAATATCAAGCGTCTGCTGGGCTACTCCTCCATCGCGCATCTCGGCTACCTGCTGATCGCACTGATTGCCATTCAGACGCATCAGATATCGCTGGAGGCCTCGGGCGTTTATCTGGCCGGTTACCTGTTCAGCAGTCTCGGCGCGTTTGGCGTGGTTAGCCTGATGTCCAGCCCTTACCGTGGCCCGGATGCCGATTCGCTCTACTCCTATCGCGGCCTGTTCTGGCACCGTCCAATTCTGTCGGCGGTGATGACGGTGATGATGCTGTCGCTGGCCGGTATTCCGATGACGCTGGGCTTTGTGGGTAAGTTTTACGTCATGGCCGTTGGTGTGGGCGCACACCTCTGGTGGCTGACCGGTGCCGTGGTGGTGGGGAGTGCGATTGGCCTCTACTACTATCTGCGCGTCACCGTCAGCCTGTACCTGACCCCGCCTGAGCTGTTGCAGCGCGATACCCAGGCCAACTGGGCCTTTACCGCTGGCGGCGTGGTGGTATTGATTTCCGCCATTCTGGTGCTGCTGCTGGGTATTTACCCTCAGCCGCTGATTTCGCTGGTGGAGATGGCTCAGCCGCTGATGTAGCTGTGCAAACTCTGATAAAGCGGGCTCCTCAGGAGCCCGTTTTTTTTGCCTGCGGTCCTTTTCCTGTTCCGGCAGGAGAGTGGCGTAATCAGGCAGCGGCGTTTCTCTGCACAAACGTGTACATTAATGAGACTACGGATTAACGGAGCGGGAAAATGGAAGTGTACTGGCAGGATCTGCACCACAGCGAACTCAGCACGGCTCAGCTTTATCAGCTGCTGGCACTCCGCAATACGGTGTTTGTGGTGGAACAACATTGCCCCTATCAGGATATTGATGGCGCCGATTTACGGGGAGATAACCGCCATTTGCTGGCGATATTCGATAACCAGCTGCTGGCCTATGCCCGCATCCTGGCGCCGGAGTCGGCGGAGAAACCGGTGAAAATTGGCCGGGTGATTGTCGCCAGCGAGGCGCGTGGACTGAGCCTTGGCAACCGCCTGATGGAGCAGGCTATCGCCAGCTGCGAGCACTACTGGCCACAGCATAAAATTTTTCTTTCCGCTCAGGCTCATCTGCAGGCCTTTTACGGCCGCTTCGGTTTCCATGCGGTCAGTGACACCTATCTTGAAGACGACATTCCGCATATCGATATGGAAAACTGACGGCACATGGCTGCCGCCAGTTCTTTCGCTAAGGAAACTGGCAGGTAAAAGATTTTGTGGGGTAATTGGCATAGCCGTTTTGACGTGCAGATCCTTGCTTCGAAGGTGCGGGATTTGAGTCATTACCCTGCTTGTCAGGTGGCTGACTGTATGCATGACAGTAATCTCAGGGACTACTACTGGAAGGATGGCTGAGGGGCGAGCAATAATGACAAAATCAGAAATTTGTCATTTGTTATTTTGTCGCCTAAACTCAGACTTTCCAATTGAAGTAGTAGAAGAGGGTGTATATGGCGTTCACAAAGCGTTCACTCGGACGGAATGGGCCGATTGTTTCAGCAATTGGCCTGGGCTGCATGAGCATGTCGGAGTTTTACGGTCATAGCGATCGCGGTACTTCTTTGAGAACGATTGCTGCTGCACTTGAGGCTGGCGTCACTCTGTTCGATACCGGCGATTTCTATGGCGTGGGTCACAACGAATTGTTGTTAGCTGAGGCGTTGCAGGGTAAGCGCGACAAAGCGTTTATCCAGGTTAAATACGGTGCCCTACGAAGCCCCGATGGATCATTCATTGGCATTGATGCACGACCGGCCGCGGCAAAAAATGCGCTGTCCTATTCGCTTCAGCGTCTCGGAACCGACCACGTCGACCTGTATATGACCGGCCGCGATCCGAACGTCCCGATTGAAGATACGATCGGCGCAATGGGTGAACTTGTCAGACAGGGTTATATCCGTTACCTGGGGCTTACAAACGTTGATACCGAGACGATTAAACGCGCACATGCAGTCCATCCGATTACTGCATTGCAACTTGAATATGGGCTCATCTCACGCGACATAGAACATTCTGTTTTGCCGCTGTGTCGCGAATTGGGTATCGGCGTTACCGCCTATGGCGTCCTGAGTAGGGGGCTTTTAACTGGTAGCAAAGGGAATGGATCTGGCGATGTTCGTAGTACTTATTACCCGCGCTTCCATAAGGAAAATCTCTCCAGGAACGAAGTGCTTGCAGTTGCGCTAGCCAGGGTTGCCAGCAGCGAGGGTATTACTGCAGCACAGGCAGCAATAAGCTGGGTTCTTAGCCAGGGAGAGGATATTATCCCATTAGTTGGTGCGCGTACCGAAGAGCGGTTACGCGAAGCGTTGACTTCTCCTGTTCAACTGTCTGCTGATGCGCTATCGGCAATCGAGGCAGCAGTTCCGCAGGATGCAGTTCATGGCGAACGTTTTATGGTGCGTTGATGATGAGACCGAATGAGCCAAATTTTCATGAAATAAACAGCATAGCGGTTCCAGGCAGTTTGAATACGGATGAGATGCATATGCGTATTCTCGATACTGCCGAATCGCTACTGCGGCGGCATGGTCTTGATAAATTGAACGTGGTTGACGTAGCTCGCGCGATGAATATGAGCCACGGCAACGTCTATCGACATTTTTCGAGTAAGGCTGCGCTGCGTGCAGCGGTGATCCATCGTTGGCTTCATCGTGTCTCCAGTCAAACTAACGCTATTGCCATACAGGACCAGCCTGCTGATGAACGTTTAGTGGAGTGGCTGAAAACCCTGGCAGTCATCAAGCAGCGCAAAGTGGTCGAAGATGCAGAGTTACTGTCAGCGGCCGCAAAAATTGTCCAGGAGACCCCTGAAGTCCTTGATAACCACGCTATGCAGTTGACTACGCAGTTGGAGTATATTCTTGCCGCGGGTCTGGCTGACAAAACGCTTCCAGGCGTGAAGGACCCGCAGGCCACGGTACTTGCGATCTTGAATGCTACGACTCGTTACCATCATCCTGATATGGTGGTTCATGGTGGGCCGCCTGCGGTCCAGATGGAAGGTCTGAATGGGGTTATTTCTCTAATCATGCGCGGTCTGAAGGGATAAGATAATATCCGTTAAGACTCGGCGCAGAAGCCACAGTGAAATAAAAAAAGCCGCTTTCGCGGCCTTGTCAGTGCTCAGATTACCCGGCGGTCATCTGGCGATCGTCGATGTATTTACGCTTGTCGGGCGGCGGTGGGAAGTACTGATACAGCCACGTTTCGCTCAGCGTTTCGTCTTTGGTGCGCAGGAACAGCCGCAGGTTGACCGGCTCGGTTGACGGGCTGTTCGGATACCAGTCAAACAGAATACGATAGCCGTCAATGGGCTCAACGTAGAGGATCTCAACCTGTTTGATAGTACCAGAGGAGGTGGTGATCACTGGCTCAATGCCTTTCGGCGCGGCCGCTTTCAGATCGCCGCCAACGAAGTCCACCGCGAAACGGCGCGCCCAGACATCAGGATAGTGTTCGCCCGGCGCCCAGCCTTCCGGGAATCCGCCCATGCCGGTTCGGGTGGCATTAACGCGTGACAGGCCGCTGCGCACCGGTGGCAGGCCGCTCCAGTAAAGTTTATAGCTGAAGCTGTGCTCGCTACCCGCCTTGATGGCCTCTTCCGGACGCCAGAAGCAGACAATATTATCCAGCGTTTCGCCCGTGGTTGGGATCTCCATCAGATTGATGGCGCCCTTGCCCCACTTGCCAACCGGCTCTACCCACAGGCTTGGCCGCTTGTTGTACCAGCCAATCACATCCTGATAATCCTGGAAGTCATGATTGAGCTGTAGCATCCCGAAGCCGCGCGGGTTTTCATCCTGATAGGCGTTGTAGGTCAGGCGCTGCGGGTTGTTCAGCGGGCGACAAATCCATTCGCCCACGCCGGTCCACATCGCCAGGCGATCGGAGTCGTGAATCTGTGGATGGATGGTATCGCACATCCGGCGTTCATTGTTGCCGCAGCTGAACATGGTGGTCATCGGCGCGATGCCCATCTGCTCGATATCTTTACGGGCATACAGGTGGTTCTCCACCTCCATCACCACGCGTTTCTCTTCACAGTGGATAATGAACTTAAACGCACCGGTGCAGCTTTCGCCATCCAGCAGGGTGTAAACGGTGAAGGTGGTATCGTCCGCCTTCGGCGTTTCAAACCAGAACGCCGTAAAGTCCGGGAACTCTTCGTGGTTGCCGAAAGTGTTGATAGCCACGCCGCGAGCGGAGAGGCCATACTGATAGGTGGCATCCACGGCGCGGAAATAGCTTGCGCCGAGGAAGGAGACGATATCCTTGCTGGCCAGCTCGGGTTTTTTAAACGCACGAAAGCCGGCAAAGCCCAGGTCGGTTTTGCCTTCCAGCTGCTTCATGTCCACGTTGGCGTTATTGTAGTTAAACAATTCGGGGCGGAAATGGATTTCGCGCGCTTCACGGCTAGACGCATCGACGGCAAACATCCGCAGGCGGCGCTTGAAGCCCATACCGACGTGGAAGAATTGCACGTCAAGTTCACGATTGGGGATATCATTCCACAGCGAGTGATTGGCGTCGTACTGAATTTCGTTGTAGGCCTGCGGGGTCATCGTCGCCAGGGTGTCTGGTAGCGGAGCTGGCGCGCCGCCGTAAGGCTGTTTCGCAAGGTTAGCGGCCATTTGTTTGAGCACGTCAAAATCAAATTGCTTCGCAGTGCCGTCGGCGATATCCGTATCCGCCCAGGCAGCCTGAGCAAATAACGTCGATAAACCGGACATGCCGCTTACCGTAGCGAAAGCCATTGACGCTTTCATAAACATTCTTCGATTCATGCCAGAAGTGATTTCCTTTGCTGAACGGAGTTTGTAGAGACTGTCGTGTACTTGCACACTGAGGCTGACGTTCAGCCTTGCCTTACTCGTATGTGACTCAGGTCACAGGGAATTACGACAGCTTGTGGGTTCGAAAATTCAGTTCACCAAAAATTTATCAGATAAATCTAACAAAAGCAGTGTTTTCCGCCAATTGCGGCCGGTTTTAACCGTTAACGTGCGGATGCTGAGGCGGTATGGCCTGCGTTTTTAGTATTCCAGCAATAAATTTATGCAGCGGAGAGTGACGGTTGGCGTGGCGCATCACCATAATCAGCTCGCGGTAAAAAGTCTGCTCGCCAAGCCTGATAATACGTACACCAGCCGCACGTTCCGTCCACAGTCCGGCCAGAGGGACCAGCGCCACGCCCAGCTTCATCTCCACCATTTTCACAATGGCATCAATTTCATCGATTTCCAGCACTAACTGTGGGTCGAGCCGCTGCTCCCGCAGAAACTGGCTGACCATTCTGCCGCCAAATGACGAGCGGTCATAGCGGATAAAGGGCTGCTGGCGGATAATTTCGGCCGCGTTATTCCCACGGATATCGGGGGGGGTAATCAGCACGTAGGGCTCTTTTTGCAGCGTTTCAGCATAGAGGTCTTTAGTCAGCGCAAAGCTGGGCTTAATAATGACCGCCAGATCCAGATTGCCCGCGTCGACCTGGGTGAGCAGGCTGGAGGAGACGCCGGGGATCAGCTTGGTCTCCAGCGCAGGAGCCTGCTGATGCACGCTTACCAGCACGCCCGGCAGCAATCCGGTCTGCACGGAAGAGATGGCGCCAATTTTAATCGCCCCGCGATAGTCGCTGACATTCTCCGGCTGGGCCATGCGGGCAAACAGCGCGAGGATTTCTTCCGCCAGCGGCAGCACCCGCGTGCCGCTGGCATTCAGCGCGATAGCGCGGCCAGAGCGGTCAAACAGCTGCATTCCCAGCGCCTGCTCCAGCGTGCGCATCTGGGCGCTGACGGCGGACTGCGTCAGACCAATCCGCTGCCCTGCGGCGGCAAAGGTGCCGCACTGGTTTACGGCAACAAAGGTTTTCAGTTCACGTAGCATTCGGTTGACTCAGCAAAATAATTGTTGATTCGTTGTGGAAATATTCGCTTTTAATAAAAAATATTATCGTCAAGAATGGGGGAATACAACGACCTTGTCCCATTCTGGAGAGATAATAATGGCCCTCAGCCCGTTTCACCTGGCTATCCCCGTCGATGACCTGGCCGCCGCGCGCCATTTCTACGGTACCGTATTTAATCTTCCCGAAGGACGTTCCAGCGAGAAGTGGGTGGACTTTGACTTCTACGGCCATCAGTTGGTGATCCATGAAGCGCCAAAGAACGCTGCGCCGGACGCGATTCATACCAATCACGTTGACGGCCACGGCGTGCCGGTTCCCCATTTTGGCCTGGTGCTGAGCTGGGAGGAGTGGGAGCAGCTCGCGGCGCGGCTGAGGGATTTTCAGATCAAGTTTGAGATCGAACCCTATGTTCGCTTCAAGGGGCAGGTGGGCGAGCAGGCCACCATGTTCTTCTTCGATCCCTGCGGCAACGCGCTGGAGTTTAAAGCCTTTAAAGATATCGCGACGATGTTTGCCAAATAGGCAGCGCCGGGCGGTATGCTTCTGAGCATCCTTTTAAAAGACCTTATCCGGGTCGCCGGTCTTCATGACCGGCTTTTTTTTGCCTGCGATTTAACGATCCAGGAATCAGGCAATTCCTGGAGGGCTCAGCGGGCAGATTGAGAAAAAGTGTCTATAGTTAGTGGAGTATCTTATTCGCACATGGAGACGTTATGGCTACTACGATTGCACCTGAAGACACCCGTCTGGACGATGACCTGGCGCTGCTGACTGAAACGCTGGAAGAGGTTCTTAAATCTTCTGGAGACCCGGCGGATCAGAAATATGTCGAGCTGAAAGCGAAAGCTGAAAAGTCGCTGAACGACGTCAAGTCACGCGTCAGCCAGGCTACTGATACTTACTATGTTCGGGCAAAACAGGCGGTGTATCGCGCTGATGAATACGTACACGAAAAGCCCTGGCAGGGGATTGGCGTCGGCGCTACCTTGGGGCTGGTGGTCGGATTACTGCTGGCGCGCCGCTAGTCGTTGCGTTGTCGGTTGAATAGAGCGGGCGTCCTTTGGGACGCCCGTTTTGCTTATTGCAGCCTGGCCCAGATCAAACGCCGGGGGGCGTGCGGCTGATAAACTAACCAGACTTTCGTTTGCCTGGACTGTCCGATGCCTTTCTCCTCCGCCCTGCGGCAGCTACAACAGCAGCTCCGGTCCGTGATCGGGACTCATCGCGGCTTTCTGTGCCTTGCCGTGCCGCTACCTGACGAGCCAGACGGCCTGGCGTGGCTGGACGCGCAGCCAGTCTGGCCAAAGTTTTACTGGCAGCAGCGCGAAGGCAAACAGCGGCTGATGGCGCTGGGAGAAGTCCAGCGCGCTGAGACGCTCCGTCAGGCTGCTGAGCTGCTTGATTCGCTGCCTGCGGAAGGGTGCCTGGTAGGAGCCAACGAATTTTCGCTACGGCAAAGCTACCTTTTTCTGCCTCGCCTGATCTGGCACGGCAACACCCTGAAAGTTTTCCTGCACGGCGAGCTGCAGGAGGAAGCCCAGGCGGCACTCGGACTCATAGAACGGCTCCGGCCTGCAAAACCTCTACCGGAGCTTCCCCGCCAGCTGCTTACCCTTCAACATTTTCCTGATGGCGAAGGCTGGCGGCAGCAGGTTGAGGCGGCGCTACGGGCCATTCAGACCGGCTCGCTGGATAAAGTAGTGCTGGCGCGAGCGACCGATTTACGTTTCTCCCAGGCCTTTTCAGCCGCGTCTTTGCTCCAGGCCAGCCGCGAGGTAAACCACGACTGCTACCACTTTTTGCTCTCTCCCGATGCCCGGCAGGCGTTTGTCGGCTCCAGCCCCGAGCGGCTTTTCCATCGTCAGGGGCTGGCGTTCAGTAGCGAGGCGCTGGCGGGCACCTGCGCCAGCTCCAGCGATCCTCAGCGGGCGCAGCAGTTGGCAGACGCGCTGCTGAAAGATGAAAAGAATCGCCGGGAAAATCGCCTGGTGGTGGAGGATATTTGCCAGCGCCTGCGGCCGATCGCTCGCGAGGTGGACGTTTGCCCGGCAGCCGTGGTACGGCTGCGCAAGGTTCAGCATCTGAGGTGCGATATCCAGGGGCTGCTGCATAAGAGGGACGACAGGCTGCTGATCAGGCGACTTCAGCCGACGGCCGCGGTAGCCGGTTTGCCCCGTCAACAGGCTCAGCTATTTATTCAGCAGCATGAACCTTTCTCGCGCGGCTGGTATGCGGGGTCGGTAGGCTGGCTCTCGGCGTCGGAAAGCGAGTTCACCGTGGCGCTGCGCTGTGGGCTGGTGGAAGAGGATAGCGTGCGGTTATACGCAGGCGCTGGGATTGTCGCCGGGTCCGAAGCGCCGCTCGAATGGCAGGAGATTAACCACAAAGCCTCAGGGCTGGCTACTTTATTAGGAGTAGAAATAGCGAGCGAATCCTGCCCCAAATCAAGTTAAGCCATTTTTGCCTCTTTTATACTGCTCTCTGCTTTGATCAGGAGTGGGTTATGTCACACAGTTCCTTCAACCGTCGCTGGGCAGCCGTTATCCTTGAAGCGTTAACCCGTCACCGGGTGCAGCATCTCTGCATTGCTCCCGGCTCGCGCTCCGCGCCGTTGACCCTGCTGGCGGCCAGCCATCCCCGGCTGATTTGCCATACCCACTTCGACGAACGCGGGCTGGGACATCTGGCGCTGGGGCTGGCTAAATCCACCGGCCAGCCGGTTGCGATCGTGGTCACTTCCGGTACCGCCGTTGCCAATCTCTATCCTGCCATTATTGAAGCACGCCTGACCGGCGAGCGTCTGATTGTGCTCAGCGCAGACCGCCCCGTCGAACTGCTTGACTGCGGCGCGAACCAGGCGATCGAGCAAACGGGGCTGTTTGCCCACCACGCCGCCGCGCTGAATCTTCCCCGACCTACGCCCGATGTCTCCGCCCGCTGGCTGGTTTCCGCTATCGATTCGCTGCTGGGACAGCAGGTTTTCGGCGCGGTGCAGATTAACTGCCCGTTTGCCGAGCCGCTGTATGGCGACGATCCCGATGCTTTCCGCAGCTGGCGTGACGATCTGGGCAAGTGGTGGCAGGACGATCGTCCCTGGCTGCGGCAGGTTGCAGCCAGGGCCACACCGGTTAACCCTGAGTGGGGATTCTGGCGGCAACAGCGCGGCGTGGTGATTGCCGGGAAAATGACTGCGGAGGAGGGGATCGCGGTCGCCCGCTGGGCTGCTGAACTGGGCTGGCCGCTGATTGCCGACGTTCAATCGCAGAGCGGTCAGCCGCTGCCTTCTGCCTCAATCTGGTTGCAGCATCCGCAGGCGCTTGCCACGCTGGCCAGCGCGCAGCTGATCGTCCAGTTTGGCAGCCATCTGACCGGGAAAACGCTCGGCGGCTGGCTGGCGGACTGCCAGCCTGAGGATTTCTGGCTGATTGAAGCGATGCCGGAGAGACGCGATCCGGCTCACCATCGCGGCAGCCGCATCGTGGCTGAGATTGTGCCCTGGCTGGCTGCGCATCCGGCCCTTGCTCAGCCGGCATGGTGTCCTGAACTGACTCGGTTAGTGGCTGACATCACGTCTGCCATCCGTCAGCCCGCGTTTAGCGAGGCCGGGCTGGCGCAACACCTCCCGTCATTATTACCGGCCCAGGGCGCGCTGTTTCTCGGTAACAGCCTGACCATCCGCCTGGTGGATACTTTCGCCCAGCTACCGGCGGGCTACCCGGTGTTTGCTAATCGCGGGGCGAGCGGTATCGATGGGCTAATCGCGACGGCGGCAGGGGTGCAGCGGGGCAGCCATCGCCCGCTGCTGGCGATCGTTGGCGATATCTCTGCCCTGTATGATGTGAACAGCCTGGCGCTGCTCGGGCAGTCGCAGGCACCGGTGGTGCTGATCGTGGTCAACAACGACGGCGGGCAGATTTTTTCCATGCTGCCGACGCCAGCATCGGAAAGGCAGCGCTTCTTTGCAATGCCGCAGCAGGTGGATTTCGCCGCCGCCGCGCGGCTGTTCGGCCTTCAGTTCCATCGCCCTGATGACTGGCAGGCGCTGGTAACGGCCGTTGAGCGAGGATGGCAGGAGGAGGGCGCCACGCTGATCGAACTGCGGGTGGCGGCCGAAGAGGGTGCGCAGAGCCTGGCCGTGGCCGGGAAGGTTAGACAGGAATGATCCTTCACGCTTGCCGACAGGGCGATCGTCACAGCGGCAAACCCGTTCTGGTCTGGCTGCACGGGCTGCTGGGCAGCGCCGCAGACTGGCTGCCGGTGCAGTCTTTGCTGGCCGACTGGCCGCACCTCGGCATCGATCTTCCCGGACACGGTGGTTCGCAGGCGCATCATACCAGCGGGTTTGACTCACTCTCAGACAGCATCGACCAGACGCTGCGCTATCACGGCATTCACCGCTACTGGCTGATTGGCTACTCTCTTGGCGGCCGGGTTGCGCTGTTCCACGCCTGCCGCCATGCGGGACCGGAGCTGGAGGGGCTGCTGGTGGAAGGCGGCCATTACGGCCTTGAGCTGCCTGAACTGCGCCAGCAGCGGCAAAGACAGGATGCTGGCTGGGCCGAACGGTTCCGCTCACAGCCGCTGGCGCAAACGCTTCAGGCCTGGTATCAGCAGCCCGTATTTGCCGATATGACCGGGTCGCAGCGGGCGCGCCTGATTGAGCTGCGCCTGTCCAACCGCGCCGCTGCCGTGGCAGACATGCTGCTGGCAACCTCTTTGTCCCGGCAGCCGTACCTGCTGCCCGAACTGGCCCGGCTGACTCTCCCGTTCAGCACTCTCTGTGGCGAGCGGGACGGTAAATTTCTGCAACTCGCGCGACAGGCCTCTCTCTCCTGCGATGTTATTCCTGCGGCCGGTCACAATGCCCACCGTGAAAATCCTGCCGCTTATGCCTCCTGCGTGGCGCAGCGGCTCACTCACTCCTGAGGAAATCAGATGATTTATCCCGACGAAAGCCAGCTTACAGCCCCGGTCGAATGGCAGGATTCTGGCCTGCCCTTCAGCGATATTCGCTACCACAAGTCCTGTGACGGCATTGCCAAAATCACCCTGAACCGACCGGATGTACGCAATGCCTTCCGGCCGCAAACGGTAAAAGAGCTGCTGGCGGCGCTGAACGATGCCCGCCACGATGAGCACATTGGCGTGATCGTGCTGACCGGAGAGGGAGAACAGGCCTTCTGCGCCGGAGGCGACCAGAAAGTTCGCGGAGATTATGGCGGCTATCAGGATGAGTCCGGCGTTCACCACCTCAACGTGCTGGATTTCCAGCGTCAGATACGCACCTGTCCTAAACCGGTGGTGGCGATGGTTGCAGGTTATGCGGTTGGCGGCGGCCACGTACTGCATATGCTCTGCGATCTGACGATTGCAGCGGATAATGCGCAGTTCGGCCAGACCGGGCCAAAGGTAGGCTCGTTTGACGGCGGCTGGGGGGCTGCTTATATGGCGCGGATTGTCGGGCAGAAGAAGGCCCGGGAGATCTGGTTTCTGTGCCGGATGTATAGCGCACAGCAGGCGCTGGAGATGGGGCTGGTCAATACCGTGGTGCCGTTAGCCGAGCTGGAGCGGGAAACGGTGCGCTGGTGTCGCGAAATGCTGCAAAACAGCCCGATGGCGCTGCGCTGCCTGAAGGCGGCGCTGAACGCCGACTGCGACGGGCAGGCGGGGCTACAGGAGCTGGCTGGCAACGCGACCATGCTGTTTTACATGACTGAAGAAGGACAGGAAGGGCGCAACGCGTTTAATCAGAAGCGCCAGCCGGACTTCAGCAAATTTAAGCGAAATCCCTGATGCGCCGCGCAACGGTCTTTGCCTGGGACATTCCTCTTGAGGCTGGCGTAGTTCTGCGCGATCGGCGGCTGAAAACGCGTAGCGGGCTGCTGGTGAGGCTGACAGCGTCGGGGAGGGAAGGCTGGGGAGAAATTGCGCCGCTGCCTGGATTCAGTCAGGAGACGCTGGCCGAAGCGCAACCTGAAGCCCTGAGCTGGCTGAAGGCGTGGTGCGAAGGGAAAGAACCGGCGGAAAGCCGCCTGCCTTCGGTTGCTTTTGGCCTGAGCTGCGCCGCTGCGGAACTGGCGGGCGAGCTGCCGGAAGAGGGCTGCTATCGCAGCGCGCTGCTCTGTACGGGCGACCCTGACGCGCTACTTCTTCGGTTACAGCAGCAGGCTGAGCCGCTGGCAAAAATGAAGGTTGGGCTGTATGAGCCGGTGCGGGACGGCATGATGGTCAGCCTGCTGCTTGAAGCGCTGCCTGAACTGACGCTGAGGCTCGATGCGAACCGGAGCTGGAGCCTGGAGCGGGCGCGGCGTTTCGCTCGTTTTATTGACCCGGCTCTCCGTTCACGCATTGTTTTTCTCGAAGAGCCCTGCCGCAGCCAGCGCGAAGCGAGAGACTTTGCCAGCGAAACCGGCATCGCCATTGCCTGGGACGAAAGCGCCAGGGACGTGGGTTTTCGGCCGCTGGCGGAGCCGAACGTCAGTGCCGTGGTGATTAAACCCACGCTGACCGGCAGCCTGGCACAGGTGTCGGCGCTGGTGGCGCGGGTAAACAAGGCCGGGATGCAGGCTGTGATTAGCTCGTCGCTGGAGTCCAGCTTCGGGCTGACCCAGCTGGCGCGCATTGCCCACTGGCTAACGCCCGGCGTCACGCCGGGCCTCGACACGCTGGATTTGATGGCGCATCAGCTGGTGCGCAGCTGGCCCGCTAGCGAACTGCCGCTGATTTCTCCGCAAACGCTGGAGGTACTATGGCAGCGCTGAGCGACTGGCCCTGGCGGCATTGGCAAAACGTTCAGCCGCACCGCACCGCGGTCTTTACCCCGCAGGAAAACCTGAGCTGGGCACAGCTGGCCACGCGGGTTGACCGGCTGGCCGCCGGGCTGATGCAGCAGGGCGTTCATGCTGGCTGTGGCGTGGCGCTAAAAGCCCGTAACGGCCTGCCTGCGCTGCTGGCTTACCTTGCCCTGCTGCAATGCGGAGCGCGGGTGCTGCCGCTGAATCCGCAGCTTCCGCCATCCCTGCTGGCGGCGCTGCTGCCCTCGTTAAACTGTGATTTTTCCCTGTCGCTGGACGGGGAAGCTCTACCGGCGCTGCCTGCGCTAAGCCTGACGTTTATCTCTGGCCGCTCGCATCGCGGCTGGGACCAGCGGCAGATTGCCACGCTGACGCTGACCTCCGGCTCAGGCGGTCAGCCGAAAGCGGCTGCCCATACCTTCGCCGCCCATCTCGCCAGCGCGGCGGGCGTGGTAACGGCAATGGGTTTTGGATCTGACGATTGCTGGCTGCTGTCGCTGCCGCTGTTCCACGTTTCCGGCCAGGGTATTCTCTGGCGCTGGCTACTAAGGGGCGCAGGGCTGGCGCTGCCGGGCGATCGTCCGCTGCATCAGGCGCTTGCAGACTGTAGCTTTGCTTCGCTGGTGCCAACCCAGCTCTGGCGACTGCTGCATCACGCCTGTCTGCCCGCTAACCTGCGCAGCGTGCTGCTGGGCGGCTCGGCGATTCCAGCGCCGTTAACCCAGCAGGCTGAGGCGGCCGGTATCGCCTGCTGGTGTGGCTACGGCATGACCGAAACCGCATCGACCGTGACGGCAAAGCGGGCTGACGGGCGAAGCGGCGTCGGGCAGGCGCTGGCAGGGCATCAGGTCCGGGTGGTGGCAGGAGAGGTTCAGCTGCGCTCTGCGGCGCTGGCCTGTGGCTACTGGCGAGAGGGGGAACTGCTGACGCTGACGGATGCGCAAGGTTGGTTTGCTACCCGCGACGGCGGGCAGATTCATCAGGGCGAGCTGCTGTTGAGCGGGCGTCTGGATAATCAGTTTTTCTCGGCCGGAGAGGGGATTCAGCCGGAGCAGATCGAATCTGTACTGCTGTCGCACCCTGACGTGTCCGAAGCGTTTGTGGTGCCCAGAGAGGACGAGGAGTTTGGTCATCGTCCGGTCGCGCTGGTTTCTTTACGGACAGAGCTGTCGCTGGCGGCGTTGGCGGAATGGGCGAAGCCGCTGCTGGCCGGGTTTCAGCATCCGGTAAGCTGGCATCTTCTGCCTGAGCTGAACGCGGGGGGGATTAAAATTTCACGGCAGAGCTTAACGCAGTGGGTCGCCAGGCAGGAAAAAGGGCGGCACTAAGCCACCCTTTGCAGGCTGATCGCCTTCCCCCTTCCAACAGGCCGGGGTGTGGCCTATTTCAGCTCTTTAAGCGCCTGCTCAACGCCGGTGCCGTAGGCAGGGTCCACCTGATGGAACAGCGCAATCTGCCGCTGCTGAATAAATTCAGGTACCTGAACCAGCTCTCCGGCAATGCGCTTGAACATTCTCTGGTGTTCCTCTTCGCTAATCAAATGGAACAGCGCGCGCGGCTGGCTGAAATAATCCTCATCCTCACGGTGATTCCAGTGGTCGGCAGCGCCTTCCAGCGACAGCGGCGGCTCGCTGAAGTCCGGCTGCTCCTGGAAGACGTTAAAGCTGTTAGGCTCATAGGTCGCCCCGTTGCCGCTGTTGCCGTCCACGCGCATTGCGCCGTCGCGATGGTAACTGTGGAACGGGCATTTTGGCGCGTTCACCGGGATCTGGTGATGGTTAACGCCGAGGCGATAGCGGTGGGCATCGCCGTAAGAGAACAGGCGTCCCTGCAACATGCGGTCAGGAGAGAAGCCAATGCCGGGCACCACGTTAGCCGGGCTCATCGCTACCTGTTCCACCTCGGCAAAATAGTTATCCGGGTTACGGTTCAGCTCGAACTCTCCCACTTCAATCAGCGGGTAGTCGCCGTGCGGCCAGACTTTAGTCAGGTCGAACGGGTTATACGGCGTCTGCGAGGCTTCAGCTTCCGGCATGATCTGCACGAAGAATTTCCAGCGTGGGAAGTCCCCTTTTTCAATAGCTTCAAACAGATCGCGCTGTGAGCTTTCACGATCCTGACCAATCAGCAGCGCGGCTTCGTCATCCATCAGGTTGGCAATCCCCTGCTCGCAGCGCATATGGAATTTCACCCAGAAACGTTCCTGCTGGTCGTTGATAAAGCTGTAGGTGTGGCTGCCGAAACCGTGGATATGGCGATAGGAGTCTGGCAGGCCGCGGTCGCTAAAATCGATGGTCAGCTGGTGCAGTGATTCCGGCAGCTGCGAGAAAAAGTCCCACTTATAGGTTGGATTACGCAGGTTAGTACGCGGGTCGCGCTTCACAACGTGGTTGAGATCGGGAAACTTAAGCGGATCGCGCAGATAGAATACCGGCGTGTTATTGCCGACCAGATCCCAGTTGCCCTCTTCGGTATAAAACTTGAGCGAGAATCCACGGATATCACGCTCGGCATCGGCTCCGCCGCGCTCGCCCGCTACGGTAGAGAAGCGGATAAACAGTTCGGTTTTTTTACCCACTCCGGCGAAGATTTTTGCCCGGGTGAAGCGGGTGATATCCTGGGTTACGGTAAAGGTGCCGTAAGCGCCTGAGCCTTTAGCGTGCATCCTGCGCTCTGGGATCACTTCCCGGTCGAAATGCGCCAGCTTCTCTAAAAACCAGACATCCTGCAACAGCATGGGGCCGCGGCGACCTGCGGTCATCACATTATTATTGTGGGCAACGGGTGCGCCAGCAGCGGTGGTCAGTCCTTTTTTGCTCATCATGCGTCTCTCTCTGCTAAATTAAGGTTTGAACTTCGAAATAATTTTTATCAATCGGGTTAACCTATTATCAACGCCATTGTGCGCGACACCTTGATTCCCGGCAATCAGGCTCTGTCTATCGCTGCTATCTCTGAAACAAAACGTCCGTTGCTGCATTTTGTTAACAAAATTTTGTTAAAAATGACATTGTGTTTATCAGGGGGGCTTCATACAGTTAATCCACGCTGCCCGAACCGGAGAAAAAAATGATAAGAGTGGAAATGCTCGCAACTGGCGATGAAGTGCTGCACGGTCAGATTGTCGATACCAACGCCGCGTGGCTGGCCGGGGTGCTGTTCGAGAACGGCCTGCCGATGACCAGCCGTCAGACCGTCGGTGACAACATTGATGAGTTGGTCAGGGTGCTGACCGAACGCAGCAAAGTGGCCGACGTGCTTATTGTTAACGGCGGCCTTGGGCCAACCAGTGATGACCTTAGCGCGCTGGCCGCCGCCAGAGCCGCTGGCGTAGAGCTGGTGATGCAGGAGGAGTGGCTGGCGAAGATGGAGGCTTTCTTCGCCGGACGCGGTCGCAGCATGGCCGCCAGCAACCGTAAGCAGGCAGAGATCCCCGCCGGTGCCGAAATGCTGGATAACCCGGTTGGCACCGCCTGCGGTTTTGCTCTGCAGCTAAACCGCTGCTGGATTTTCTTCACCCCGGGCGTCCCTTCAGAATACAAGGTGATGGTCGAGCAGCAGATTTTGCCACGGCTCAAAGCCCGCTTCAGGCTGCCGGAACCGCCTGTCTGTCTGCGGATGACCACCTTCGGCCGGGGAGAGAGCGACCTCGCCGCCGAAATCGAGCCGCTGCCGATCCCCGACGGCGTGGTGATGGGCTATCGCGCCTCGATGCCGATTATTGAGCTGAAGCTGAACGGCCCGGCTTCAAAGCTGCCGGAGATGGAGCAGTTCTGGCAGCAGGTGCGGGAAATCGCCGGTGAAAGCACTATCTTCGAAGGGACTGAAGGGCTTCCGGCTCAGCTCTCGCGTCGTCTGAAGGAGAAGGGCCTCACGCTTGCCGTCAGTGAACAGTTCACCGCCGGGCTGCTGCAATGGCAGCTGGCCTCGGAGGAGGCGCCGCTGGCGGCGGGCAACGTCCTGCCGACGCGCGAAGAGTCTCTGCGGACGTTGCTCGACCGTAGCAAACAGCTTGCCGCAGAATCCGGGGCTTCGCTGGCGCTGATCGTTGGCGGCCTCCAGCAGGAACAGCTGGGATTCGCGCTGTCTACGCCAGAAGGCAGCTGGGCGCAGGGCGTGAAGTTTAACGTCAACCGTCACGGTCTGAAATCCCGCCAGGAGGTGGTGGCAATGATGGCGCTGAATATGCTGCGACGCTGGCTTAACGGCATGGAAGTGTCAACCGGGCACGGCTGGATTGATGTAGTGGAAACGTTGAAAGGCTGAGCGAGGGAAAGAATCTGTAGGGATATAAGCTCCCTACAGTAAAGTCAGCGGAGGATGTTACCCCTACATTTCAAGTTCGATATCGCCGTTGGCTTTGCAGCAGCAGGGGAGGATCTCATCTTCCTGAACGAAAGCCAGCGGCGTGGCGATATAGCACACTTCACCTTTCAGCAGCCGGGTGCGGCAGGAGCCGCAGTAGCCTTCCCGACACTGATACTCCACGCAAATCTTATGGGACTCAAGCGCGTCCAGCAGCGAGCGGTGCTCGTTCTGGCAGTGAAGCTGCGTGCCGGAGGCACGCAGGGTAATCCTCGAACCGGCCATATTACAGCTGGAAATCGCTGAAATCGTCGCCGTTGACTTCAGAGTCGATCTGGCCGACGAGATAAGAGCTGACCTCCACTTCCTGCGGCGCAACCTGAACGTTGTCAGACACCAGCCAGGCGTTGATCCACGGGATCGGGTTCGAACGGGTCTGGAACGGCAGATCCAGACCCACCGCGTGCATACGAATGTTGGTGATGTATTCAATGTACTGGCAAAGGATGTCTTTGTTCAGGCCGATCATCGAGCCGTCGCGGAACAGATATTCAGCCCACTCTTTCTCCTGCTGGGCCGCCATCACAAACAGGTCATAGCATTCCTGACGACATTCGCGGGCGATCTCTGCCATTTCAGGATCGTCCTCGCCGCTGCGCAGCAGGTTCAGCATATGCTGAGTGCCGGTCAGGTGTAGCGCTTCGTCACGGGCGATCAGCTTGATAATTTTGGCGTTGCCTTCCATCAGTTCGCGCTCGGCGAAGGCGAAGGAGCAGGCGAAACTGACGTAGAAGCGAATGGCTTCCAGCGCGTTAACGCTCATCAGGCAGATATAGAGCTGTTTTTTCAGCTCGCGCAGGTTGATGGTGACGGTTTTGCCGTTAACCTGGTGGGTGCCTTCGCCCAGCAGATGCCAGTAGCTGGTCATTTCGATCAGATCGTCGTAGTAGCCAGAAATATCCCTGGCGCGTGACAGGATCTGCTCATTGGTGACGATATCGTCGAACACAATGGCCGGATCGTTAACGATATTACGAATAATGTGGGTGTAAGAACGCGAGTGGATAGTCTCGGAAAACGCCCAGGTTTCTACCCAGGTTTCCAGTTCCGGGATGGAGATCAGCGGCAGCAGCGCCACGTTCGGGCTACGTCCCTGAATCGAGTCCAGCAGCGTCTGATATTTCAGGTTGCTGATAAAAATGTGTTTTTCATGCTCCGGCAGCCCCTGATAGTCGATACGGTCGCGGGAGACGTCGACCTCTTCCGGACGCCAGAAGAAGGAGAGCTGCTTTTCAATCAGCTTTTCAAAAATGTCATATTTCTGCTGATCGAAGCGGGCGACGTTAACCGGCTGGCCGAAGAACATCGGTTCGTTCAGCTGGTCGTTTTTATTTTGCGAGAACGTTGTGTAAGCCATGAATAGTAATCCAGTGAGAGCGGGCCGCGCGGGGCGGCCCTGACACATGATTGTTGCGGGCGAAAGGATAGGGTATCGCCCTGCCGCTGTTGCTTAAATCTTGCAGGCGCCGCTTTCGCAGCCGTCGTCCTGAATGGACGGCACCAGATCTTCCTGCGAATCTTCCGCACCGTCACGGGTGTTCTGGTAGTACAGCGTTTTCACGCCGAACTTGTACGCGGTCAGCAAATCTTTCAGCAACTGCTTCATCGGCACGCGGCCTTTGTCGAAGCGCGTTGGATCGTAGTTGGTGTTGGACGAAATGGCCTGGTCGATAAACTTCTGCATCAGGCCGACCAGCTGCAAATAGCCGTCGTTGTTTGGCATGTCCCACAGCAGCTCGTAATTGTCTTTCAGGCGCTCATACTCAGGAACAACCTGGCGCAGGATGCCGTCTTTAGACGCTTTGATGCTGATGTGGCCGCGCGGCGGCTCAATGCCGTTGGTGGCGTTAGAAATCTGCGAAGAGGTTTCTGACGGCATCAGGGCAGACAGCGTGGAGTTGCGCAGGCCGTGGGTTTTGATCTGCTCGCGCAGGCCTTCCCAGTCCAGGTGCAGCGGCTCGTCGCTGATCGCGTCCAAATCTTTCTTATAGGTGTCGACCGGCAGGATGCCCTGCGCATAGGTGGTTTCGTTAAACCACGGGCAGGCGCCTTGTTCTTTCGCCAGCTCGTTCGAGGCCTTCAGCAGATAGAACTGGATGGCTTCAAAGGTTTTGTGGGTCAGATTGTTAGCGCTGCCGTCGGAATAGCGCACGCCATGCTTCGCCAGGTAGTAGGCGAAGTTAATTACGCCGATGCCCAGGGTACGGCGACCCATTGCGCCGCGTTTGGCCGCTGGGATGGGGTAGTCCTGATAGTCCAGCAGCGCATCCAGCGCGCGTACCGCCAGGGTCGCCAGCTCTTGCAAATCGTCCAGGCTGTCGATAGCGCCAAGGTTGAATGCCGACAGCGTACAAAGCGCGATTTCGCCATTTTCATCGTTGACGTCCATCAGCGGTTTGGTTGGCAACGCAATTTCCAGGCACAGGTTAGACTGGCGCACTGGTGCAATAGCCGGATCGAACGGGCTGTGCGTGTTGCAGTGGTCAACGTTCTGGATGTAGATACGACCGGTAGAAGCTCGCTCCTGCATCATCAGCGAGAACAGGTCAACCGCCTTGACGCGCTGCTTGCGGATGCCTTCTTCCTGCTCATATTTAACGTACAGACGCTCAAACTCGTCCTGGTCAGCGAAGAAAGCGTCGTACAGGCCCGGCACGTCGGAAGGGCTGAACAGCGTGATGTCGCCCCCTTTCAACAGGCGGGTGTACATCAGTTTGTTGATCTGCACGCCGTAGTCCATATGACGAACGCGGTTTCCTTCCACGCCGCGGTTGTTTTTCAACACCAGCAGGCTTTCCACTTCCAGGTGCCACATTGGGTAGAACAGGGTGGCTGCTCCTCCGCGTACGCCGCCCTGAGAGCAGGACTTCACCGCCGTCTGGAAATGCTTGTAGAAAGGAATGCAGCCGGTGTGGAAGGCTTCGCCCCCGCGGATTGGGCTACCCAGCGCACGAATGCGGCCAGCGTTAATACCGATACCGGCACGCTGAGAAACGTATTTTACGATAGCGCTGGAGGTCGCATTGATCGAGTCCAGGCTGTCGCCGCATTCGATCAGCACGCAGGAGCTGAACTGGCGGGTAGGGGTGCGCACGCCGGACATAATTGGCGTAGGCAGCGAAATTTTAAAGGTTGAGATAGCGTCGTAGAAGCGCTTGACGTAATCAAGACGCGTTTCGCGCGGGTAACCCGAGAACAGGCACGCGGCTACCAGAATATAGAGGAACTGGGCGCTTTCGTAGATCTCGCCGCTGACGCGGTTCTGCGCAAGATATTTACCTTCCAGCTGTTTCACGGCGGCATAAGAGAAGTTCATGTCGCGCCAGTGATCGATAAACCCGTCCATCAGCTCGAACTCTTCGGTGCTGTAGTCCTCCAGCAGATGGCTGTCGTACTTGCCCATATCGACCATACGCTTCACCTGATCGTACAGCTTAGGCGGTTCAAACTGGCCATAGGCTTTTTTACGCAGGTGGAAGATAGCCAGACGCGCGGCCATGTACTGGTAGTCAGGCGCATCGCGGGAGATCAGATCGGCAGCGGATTTGATAATGGTTTCGTGAATATCGGAGGTTTTGATGCCTTCATAAAACTGGATATGTGAACGAAGCTCCACCTGGGACACCGAGACGTTTTGCAGACCTTCCGCAGCCCAGTCCAGCACGCGGTGAATTTTATCGAGGTTAATGCGTTCGGTGCGGCCATCGCGTTTGGTGACAAGCAAGCTCTGATTCATGTCGCGTAATATCCTGTCCGTGAGGGGTGAAAACCAATCTATCCCCCGTTTATACACAGAATGCTCAGATGTGAGTAACTCTGTGGATAAACACTATATATAGGGGGTAAGGGAAGTATGGGTAACAATATGGTGAGTATTTTAGTAATTTCTGCCGTCTTAACAAGGCTTGATTTTCCGACGGAATTACGGATCGAACGCTGGATTTAATGCTAAGCCCACGTTTCTCAAGGCCCAGGGGCGATGTCAACCACTTAAGAAAATATTTAGAAATTTGATCAAGCGCGGGTTTCTTGTTCATCGGTGAAAAGTTGCCCTTTTTTTTGCGCAAAAAAAGCCCTGAAGAGGCGAATTTTTGTCTCTTCATACCAGAGGAAAATAAAGTTTCCCTGTTTCAGGTTTATCCTGCCGTTGCAGTCCGCCCTCTGTCTAAGAGGAAAACGATCTGACCGCGGCGCTAAGCTAAGGGATTCTTATGACAATCAGGTGAAGGCCAGGCAGGGATTTCCCTTACTGATTAAACATGCAGGGTGCCCGGAAACGCACCCTGCACCAGGCCGGGAAGGGCGGGTCAGGCTTCAGCAGCGCGGGTGTGAACCATGTAATTAACGTCCACGCCCGGCGCCAGCTTGAAGCTGTTGGTCAGCGGATTGTAATGCAGGCCGATCATGTGGCGCTCGCGCAGCGGCGTTTCATCCACCCAGTTCAGCAACTCGGCAGGGCGAATAAACTTTTTGATGTCATGCGTGCCGCGCGGCACCATGCGCAGGAGATACTCCGCACCGACGATCGCCATCAGCCAGGACTTACTGTTGCGGTTAAGCGTGGAGAAAAATACTTCGCCGCCCGGCTTAACCAGCCTCGCGCAGGCATGGACCACCGATCGCGGATCTGGAACGTGCTCCAGCATCTCCATACAGGTCACCACGTCATACTGGCCCGCAAACTGCTCCGCATGTTCTTCCACGGTCTGCTGCACATAATCTACCTTCACGCCGCTTTCCAGCGCGTGCAGGCGGGCGATTTGCAACGGCTCCGCGCCCATATCCAGCCCGGTTACGTTGGCGCCTTCGCGGGCCATGCTCTCGGCCAGAATGCCGCCGCCGCAGCCGACGTCCAGCACTTTCTTGTCAAACAGGCCGTTGCTGTGCTGGGCGATATATCCCAGACGAAGAGGGTTAATCCGGTGCAGAGGCTTAAACTCCCCTTCCAGATCCCACCAGCGGGATGCGACCGCTTCAAATTTGGCAATTTCGTTATGATCCACGTTTGCCGTGGTGGCGTTTTGCTCAGCCTTCATAGGTGTCTCGCTCGCTAAAAGTCTGCCGGCAGTATACCTGTTTCCTTGAGGGAATGTGCAGCACCCGGCATTCTGCCAAATTAGCGTGCATTAAAGCGGTCAAAACGACGCTTTCCATTCACCACCAGGCCTAAAGGTGATATACTTTCGCACCTTTGAATCCGGGTAAAATTAAAAGGAAAGTGCCTCCATGAGTGACCTGGCCAGAGAAATCACACCGGTCAATATTGAAGAAGAGTTAAAAAACTCCTACCTCGATTATGCCATGTCGGTCATCGTTGGCCGTGCGTTGCCAGACGTTCGCGATGGCCTGAAACCAGTACACCGTCGCGTGCTCTACGCCATGAACGTGTTGGGTAATGACTGGAACAAACCTTATAAAAAATCCGCCCGTGTAGTCGGCGATGTGATCGGTAAATATCACCCTCACGGCGACAGTGCCGTGTACGACACCATTGTCCGTATGGCGCAGCCGTTCTCGCTGCGCTACATGCTGGTAGATGGTCAGGGTAACTTCGGTTCCGTTGATGGCGACTCCGCCGCCGCAATGCGTTATACCGAAGTACGCATGGCCAAAATTGCTCACGAGCTGCTGGCGGATCTGGAAAAAGAAACTGTCGACTTCGTGCCTAACTATGACGGCACCGAGCAGATCCCTGAAGTGATGCCAACCCGCATCCCGAACCTGCTGATCAACGGCGCGTCCGGTATTGCCGTGGGCATGGCGACCAACATTCCTCCGCACAACCTGACTGAAGTGATCAGCGGCTGCCTTGCCTACATTGACGATGAGAACATCAGCGTTGAAGGGCTGATGGAGCACATACCGGGACCGGATTTCCCAACCGCCGCCATCATCAACGGTCGCCGGGGGATTGAAGAGGCCTACCGTACCGGCCGTGGAAAAATTTACATCCGCGCCCGTGGCGAAGTGGAAACCGACGCCAAAACCGGCCGTGAGACCATCGTCATTCACGAAATTCCTTATCAGGTGAACAAAGCCCGCCTGATCGAGAAAATCGCGGAGCTGGTGAAAGAGAAGCGTCTGGAAGGGATCAGCGCGCTGCGCGACGAATCTGACAAGGACGGTATGCGTATCGTCGTTGAGGTCAAGCGCGATGCGGTTGGCGAAGTGGTGCTGAACAACCTCTACTCGCTGACTCAGCTGCAAACGTCTTTCGGTATTAACATGGTTGCCCTGCATCAGGGACAGCCAAAAATTATGCCGCTGAAGGACATTCTGGAAGCCTTCGTGCGCCACCGTCGCGAAGTGGTGACGCGCCGTACTATCTTTGAACTGCGCAAAGCGCGCGACCGTGCGCATATCCTGGAAGCGCTGGCAATTGCGCTGGCGAACATCGACCCCATTATCGAGCTGATTCGCCATGCCGCTACTCCGGCCGAAGCTAAAGCTGGGCTGGTCGCACGTCCGTGGGAGCTGGGTAATGTTTCGGCTATGCTGGAACGTGCGGGCGATAATGCCGCGCGCCCTGAGTGGCTGGAAGAAGAGTTCGGTATCCGCGACGGCCAGTACTACCTGACCGAGCCGCAGGCTCAGGCGATTCTGGATCTGCGTTTGCAGAAGCTGACCGGCCTTGAGCATGAGAAGCTGCTGGACGAGTACAAAGAGTTGCTGGAGCAGATTGCCGAGCTGATTCGCATTCTGGAAAGCGCAGAGCGCCTGATGGAAGTGATTCGCGAAGAGCTTGAGCTGATTCGCGATCAGTTTGGCGACAAGCGCCGTACTGAAATCACCGCCAACAGCGCCGATATCAACATCGAAGACCTGATCAACGAGGAAGACGTTGTTGTTACCCTGTCTCACCAGGGCTACGTGAAGTATCAGCCTCTGACCGACTACGAAGCACAGCGTCGTGGTGGTAAAGGCAAGTCTGCGGCACGTATTAAAGAAGAAGACTTTATTGACCGCCTGCTGGTGGCCAACACCCACGACACCATCCTCTGCTTCTCAAGCCGTGGCCGCCTGTACTGGATGAAGGTTTATCAGCTGCCTGAAGCGAGCCGCGGCGCGCGTGGGCGTCCAATCGTCAACCTGCTGCCGCTGGAAGCGAACGAACGTATCACCGCGATCCTGCCGGTGCGTGAATATGCGGAAGGGTGGAACATCTTTATGGCTACCGCTTGCGGTACCGTGAAGAAAACTGCGCTGACCGAGTTCAGCCGTCCGCGCAGCGCCGGGATTATCGCCGTCAATCTGCGTGACGACGACGAACTGATTGGCGTGTCGCTGACTAACGGCGGCGACGAGGCGATGCTGTTCTCTGCGGCGGGTAAAGTGGTGCGCTTCGCGGAAACCGCCGTACGCGCCATGGGCCGTACCGCTTCCGGCGTGCGGGGTATCAGGCTGGCGGAAGGCGATCGCGTTGTGTCCCTGATCGTCCCTCGTGATGATGGCGCGATCCTTACCGTCACTCAGAACGGTTACGGCAAGCGTACCAGTAACACCGAGTACCCAACCAAATCACGCGCAACCCAGGGCGTTATCTCGATCAAAGTGACTGAGCGTAACGGACCGGTGATTGGTGCGGTTCAGGTTGTCGACAGCGATCAGATCATGATGATCACCGATGCTGGCACGCTGGTTCGTACCCGCGTTTCTGAGGTGAGTGTGGTTGGGCGTAACACCCAGGGTGTTATTCTGATCCGCACCGCGGAAGATGAAAACGTGGTTGGCCTGCAGCGCGTGGCCGAACCGGTAGCAGAAGAAGAGCTCGATGCTATCGATGGCAGCGTTGCGGAAGGGGATGAGGATATCGCCCCTGAGGTCGAAAATGACGACGACGCAGCGGAACTGGACAGTGAAGATGAAGCGCCAGGCGACGAGGACGAGTAATCCTCAGTGCTGGTAGCGCCAGAGGCCGGTTCCCTGAACCGGCCTTTTTTTATGCCTGAATCCCGGAAAATAAAATCTGGAAAAGGGTGCGCAAAACAAAAATCGTAATCTGACAACCAAAAAGCGACCGGGTATACCAGGGGCTCACTAAGGAGAGTGGCTCATGGATATTAAGGTTAACAGTTCGACTCTATCGCTTTTACGAGAAGGAAAAGGATACCTGGTCAGCGTAAGAAAAAAGCGTTACGCAACGAGAGAATACATAGTGGAGATCGGTCCACTACACCTCGCTATGTATTCGCTTTTCACTTATCACTGGCCAAAAAAATATCTTGAATACTCAGCATGGATGGTTAGTTTTTATCCGCTGGATGCGGTATTCTCAGCTAGTCGAACGGATCTGTTCAGGGCGGACAGCAGTATGATGTACACCCGAAAAGAGCTGGAGCAGCTGATGGTAGAAGGTATTGGCGCAGCTATGCAGGATTTCATGGCGAAGCAATCCAGTGGGATTCTGGTTGCTGTAGCGGTGAGAGAAAATCTGGGCAAGCTCTACCACCGTTTACTTCTCCGACATGCCGAAGACGTAGGTTATTATTATCATCAAACATACAGGCAGGAGGCACTTTATGTTATCGAAAAAAAATGGACTCATCCCAATCCCCTCAGCGTCACCTTCAAACGAAGCCCGAGACAAAGTCATCGCGCTTGCGTTGGCTTGCATGCAGGAGAACGCCGAAGCGCTCTTGCTACAGGTGCGTAAGCAGGGCGGGTTCGGAGATCTACAGCCGGTTAAGCCGTTTCCCACTGGCTGCTGAGCGACATTCGCTTTTGCAAAACTGGTTTGCGTAACGGGTCTTTTTTGTGCGTCACGCAAACCGTGGCAACTGGCTTTTTTCCCAGTCTGACGGTACTGTAGCGGGATAAAATTTATCACTCTGTCCCGTCGCCACTATAGGTTTCGCTTGAAATATCTTGTCTCGTTCAGAACCACGCTAAGGATCTCCCGCTATCTGTTCAGGGCGCTGGCGCTTATGCTGTGGTCATTAGGAGCGTTGCTGACGACGTTTTATATTATTAACGTGCTGCACGAGAAGGAATCTCAGGTACGCCAGGAACTTGGCGCTAACTTTGAGCAGGCTCAGTGGTATGTTCGCCACTCCGCGGACGTTACCCGCGAATTGAAATATATTGCGGAAAACCGGCTCAACGCCTCGGCTAACGGCCTTGACGTGCTGAACGGGGTGTTTCCCGGTAAAACCACGCTGCCGCAGTTCTATCCTCTCTATTCCGATTCAGACTGTAGCTCAATGAGTAATGCCTGGCGTAACTCGCTGGAGTCGCTGAGCTATTTTCTGCACTACTGGAAAGAGAACTTTGCTTCTGCCTACGAGCTGAACCGCGTTTTCTTCGTCGGCGGAGAAAGCCTGTGCCTGGCGGACTTCGGCGTGGGGAATGCTTCGGCTAACCGCGAGCGGGCGCTGAAATCCCTGCACGAGCGGATCCTCAAATACCGTAACGGCAACGATGAAGAGCGCAAAAGCAGCATCGTTTGGGTCTCTCCTTCAGCCCAGCAGGGCGTTGGCTACTACTACCTGATTACGCCGATCTATGTCGCTAATAAAATGGCGGCACTGCTGGGAATAGAGCAAACCATTCGCATGGACGATTTCGTCACGCCGGGCAGTTACCCGGTGACCACTACGATTATTGATGCCAATAACCAGCGGCTGATGTCCTCTTCCCGTGGCAGCGGGGGAATTTCGCTGGATGACCTGCCGGACGAAAACAGCTGGTTTGGCTATATGAACGGCTACAAACAGCTGGTGCTAAAGAAAACGTTGATGCCTTCCGGTCTTAGCGTGGTCTATTCGGTTGCCACGGGCGAGCTGATTGCCAAGCTCAAGGTACTGATCATCAATGCCATTCTGCTGAACACGATCAGTGCGATAATCCTCTTTACCCTGGCCTGGCTATTCGAGCGCCGCATGTTTTTGCCTGCGGAGGACAACGCTCATCGCCTCGAAGAGCACGAACAGTTTAACCGTAAAATCGTCGCTTCTGCGCCGGTGGGCATTTGCATTCTGCGCACCAGCGACGGTACTAACATTCTCAGTAATGAGCTGGCGCACAATTATCTGACGATGCTGACGCAGGAGGACCGGCAGAGGCTGACGGAAATTATCTGCGGCCAGCAGGTGAATTTTGTCGACGTGCTGACCGGCAGCAACACCAACCTGCAAATCAGCTTTGTCCATTCGCGTTACCGTAATGAGAACGTGGCGATCTGTGTTCTGGTGGATGTCAGCGCCCGCGTGAAGATGGAGGAGTCGCTCCAGGAAATGGCTCACGCCGCCGAACAGGCCAGCCAGTCGAAGTCGATGTTCCTCGCTACCGTCAGCCACGAACTGCGCACGCCGCTGTACGGCATCATCGGCAACCTTGACCTGCTGCAAACCAAATCCTTACCGCAGGGCGTGGAGTCGCTGGTGACGGCAATGAATAACTCCTCCAGCCTGCTGCTGAAGATCATCAGCGATATTCTTGATTTCTCAAAAATCGAATCAGAGCAGCTGCGCATCGAGCCAAGGGAATTTTCTCCGCGCGAGGTGATCGCGCATATTTCCTCCAACTATCTGGCGATGGTGGTGAAGAAACGGCTGACGCTCTGGTGCTTTATTGACAGCGACGTCCCGGTGACGCTGGACGGCGATCCGCTACGCCTTCAGCAGGTCATCTCTAACCTGCTAAATAACGCCATCAAATTTACCCATACCGGCGGCATTATCCTGCATGTTTTTGTCAAAGATGGCTATCTGGCTTTCAGGGTGCGCGATACCGGCGTGGGCATTCCGGCGAAGGAAATTACCCGCCTGTTCGATCCTTTCTTCCAGGTGGGTTCGGGCGTGCAGCGTAATTTCCAGGGCACGGGACTCGGGCTGGCTATCTGTGAAAAGCTGATCAATATGATGGATGGCGATATTGAGGTCGATTCCGAGCCGGGAATGGGCAGCCAGTTTGTGGTGCGTATTCCGCTGTACAACAGCCAGGTGATGGCGCCGGTCCTGCACGAGGGATTACAGGACAAACGCTGCTGGCTGGAGCTGCGAAATGACGGGCTGGCCAGTTTCCTGGAGAAACTCCTTCAGGAGCACGGGATTAGCGTGCAGCGTTTCCAGGAAGGATGCTGCGGCCCTGATGATGTTGTGGTAACGGATTATGATTATCAGCCCCAACATGCGCTGCGGGCGGCAATCCGCTTCGATGGGAGCCATAACGGCGGCCCACAGGAGTTGGCATCAGGCCGCTGGGTTTACGGCACTACCACGCCGCATGAGCTGCCTGCGTTACTGGGGCGGATTTATCGCGTCGAGGTGGAGATGCCGGATGCGCTGACCGGCGTACCTGAAACCGACGAGAACCGCGCAAGCAACGAGGATATCCTGATCCTCGTGGTGGACGATCACCCGATCAACCGTATGCTGCTGTCCGATCAGCTGGGATCCCTCGGCTACAGGGTGAAGACGGCGCAGGATGGCGTTGATGCGCTGAACGTGCTGAGCCGCAGTGACATCGATATTGTGCTGACCGACGTGAACATGCCGAATATGGATGGCTATCGCCTTACGCAGCGTCTGCGCCAGCTTGGGCTGACGTTCCCGGTGGTCGGCGTAACCGCCAACGCGCTGGCGGAAGAGAAACAGCGCTGTATGGAATCGGGTATGGATAATTGTCTGTCGAAACCGGTGACGATGGATACGCTACAGCAGGCGCTGGCATTCTATGCTGAGCGGGTCAGGAAGGGCAGGGAATAGCGCGCGGCAATAAAAAAGGCGGAACAGGGTTCCGCCTTTAGCTGTCTGAATGTTGCTTAATCTTTTTCGACCGGCATACTGCTGACCGAAGAGAGATAGTTCAGCAGAGCGATATCGTTCTCCACGCCCAGCTTCATCATCGCTGATTTCTTCTGGCTGCTGATGGTTTTGATGCTGCGGTTAAGCTTCTTGGCAATTTCGGTGACCAGGAAACCTTCGGCAAACAGGCGCAGAACTTCGCTCTCTTTTGGCGAAAGGCGCTTGTCGCCGTAGCCACCCGCACTGATTTTCTCCAGCAGTTTTGCTACGCTGTCCGGCGTATACTTTTTGCCTTTCTGCAGGGCAGCCAGCGCTTTTGGCAGATCGGTAGGCGCGCCCTGTTTCAGCACAATCCCTTCGATATCCAGATCCAGCACCGCGCTCAGAATGGCCGGGTTGTTGTTCATGGTCAGAACGATAATCGACAAATCTGGATAGTGGCGCTTAATGTACTTAATCAGCGTAATGCCGTCGCCATACTTTTCGCCCGGCATTGACAGGTCGGTGATCAAGACGTTCGCATCCAGTTTTGACAGGCTGTTGATCAGTGCTGTGGAATCTTCGAACTCACCCACTACGTTGACCCATTCGATCTGTTCGAGAGACTTACGAATACCGAACAGGACAATCGGATGGTCATCGGCAATAATTACGTTCAAGTTGTTCATTTTATTGGTTACCTTGCAGCAGCAGTTTATTGACGTAGTGGTCAATTTCACCGGTGGTATTTTTGATGTTTGAATCGTCACACTCAGTAATGTGTTGTTCTAACGTTTCACAAAGCTGCTTGCCTGGCGTCAGGTTGAGCATGGCAAACACGCCTTTCAGGCGATGTGCAGTCTGAGCAAGAGAACTCATATCCCCTTCCGCAGCCTCATTATACAATCTCTTTACATCATCTGGTACTGTATCAACAAAGAGCTGGAAGTAGCCAGGGGCAAAAAGCTGTGCACTATCCTGATCTTCCTCTGGCTCTTCTGCCGATTCATCCTGGGCCAGCTGTTGTTCAATCAGCTGCATCAACGCATCCTGCATCGCGCTGCTGATGTTGAAGTTGACCCTGTAACGATCGTGGGACAGCGCGCTGAATCCCGTTTCATCATCCGTAAGCAGTAACGACCATGGTCTTAAGCGCACCGGGTCGTCAGTCACCAGAACATCATGATCCTGGCCCGAAAAGCGTTCATCAGGGGTCATACAGCTTGCTCCCCAATTCTCCAGTTGATGAACCACTATTTTTCTTACCTCATCCACGGTGATATCTATCAGCGTGGTCAGGCCTTCCAGCAGCTTCTCTTCCTGAACGTGCTGCTGCTCCTGCGGAGCATGAATCTGAATGCTGTAGCGGGTACCGATATCCGGTCGTGAGACAATGTCCAACTGCCCGCCGAGCTGTTTACACAGCTGTTTGCAAAGGAAAAACGCCAGCCCGGAGGCCTGACCAAAGCGATCCTGGCTGGTTTCGCCAAGGAACGGGAAGTCGGTATTGCCCATCTCATCAACCAGCAATCCCGCGCCGGTATCAACAATCTCAATAAACAGGAGATCCGGACGATCGGCCGGATGAGAGGCTTCAACGCTGATCCTCCCCCAACTGGTGCTGGTGATGGAGTAGTGCAGCAGCGTGGTCAAAATTTTATAGATCGCCCGGCGGTCGCCGTAGCGGCTCTCATCGCTGTTCAGACGGTTGCTGACTACCAGCTTCAGCCCCTTGCGGCGTAGCGAAGGGAGCGCTTCCATCACCAGATCGTCGAGCACGCTTTGCAGCGTAAAGGAGCCTGCATCTGGCGCCCAGTCATGGGTTTCAAGGCGGTTCAGCAGCACGATATCGTCAACCAGTCGGCTCAGCGCCTGTGACTCTGTCAGTATCTCGCTGATATCTTCAGCCGGGTGCGTTTCGCCAATTGCCTGAAGGCGCGCAATAACGTTATCCAGCGGACGGTTCAGCGCATGCCCCAGGTTGTGAAGCAGCTGCTGGCGCGTCTGATGGCTCTTATCCAATACCTGCTGAGCTTTTTGCAGCTTCTTGTTCACCAGCAGCTCACGATCCTGGTCGCGCATCATAAAGATCTGCGTGCCGGGAGAGAGGACGCTGCGCGCGTGACGAATTTCATACACTTCGTTATTGACGGTGGCTTGCAGTACGCCCTGATGCTGATCCGACATATTGATGATCTTCTGCAGATTAAGATGCGGCAGAAGATGTTCGGCAATCTTGTTGCTGATGATAGTACGGTTATTGGCAAAGTCGTAAACCAGCAGGCCAACCGGCAGGCTGCTGACAATTTCATCGTTAAGCACTCTGAGTGAATCCAGCTCGGCGCTTTGGTTTTCGCTCGGACGCAGCGACTGCTGGCGCAGCAGGAACAGACCGGCCAGAGAGAGTAGCAGCAGCGCGAGGTTCGCCAGCAGCGGCCACATCAGATTGCGAAGCGTATCAACAATCAGCCCGACCACCGGCACCTGATAAACCAGTTGTAGCGGGGTGCTGGTTAGCGAGGCGGCAATGTTTATATTCGGATTAGCCAGCGTCACGCTGGTGCTGCTGGCCTGATCTTCCGGATCGCTGCTGCCCGGCGTGCCGTTTGCATCCTGCCTGAGCTGGAAGTACTCCAGCGGCATATTCTGCGGGATCAGATCGTTAATCGGCAGATCGAAAGCCACCACGGTAGCCAGATGCCCCGGCTGGTTAAAGGTCGTTCGCACGGTAAAATAGTGATCGTTCTGCCAGGTGAAGCGACGCAGAGGCGAGAAGCTTTCACGTTCATCAAGGGCGTTGGCCTGCTGCAGCATTTCGGCGCGGCGGGCGTCGACAATATTGCTGATGGCACTCTCTTTATAGCGGGTCGCCATATCTTTCAGCGGCAGGGTAGAGACCAGAATCAGGCTGTTATCCTGACCGTTCAGAAAGTACATCGACCAGGTGCTGTTTTCCGCCCCCCAAAGCGTATCGAGATAGTTGGACATGCGCAGCGTCATATCCAGCGTGCTGCTGTCGTGCGATCCGAAGATTAAAGATTCGGTTTTACGCCGCGTTTTTTCAAGATAATAGACGTCCGGGCGCAGGCGGGTCTCCTGCAGGCTATTAGGTGGGGTCCCGGCGGCATTGGCAGCCAGGTTTTCATAAATCTGCCAGGTCGCAAAGCGATAGGTATCAATCCGTTTTTGCATCGTATGCGCAATATCCACCATCGCATAGCGCTTGTCGGTCAACCAGGCATTGACCGCGTTGTGGATCATAAATCCGGACGCCAGCAGCAGCACCAGGATAAACATCACAAAAAATCGCGTGACGTTACCTGATGTCAGAGGAAATTTATATGGCAACATAGCGTAGCGTAATACCCCAGTTAACGTGTTATCCGCCTGGCACTTGCGGCCACGGCTAGCAGCAATACGGCAATGGCGCTAAACGTCGTCGCCAGGCTGTACCACTGTGAGATAAATCCGATCAGTGCAGGACCAGCCAGAATACCTGCATAACCAATGGTTGTCATGGAAGAAATCGCCAGGTTGACCGGCATGGTTTTCTGATTACCGGCGGCGCTGAACATAATGGGAACCGCATTTGAGCTGCCAAAGCCGACCAGCAAAAATCCGGCCAGCGCGGCAAGGGTGCTGGGAACAAATACCGCCAGCAAAATTCCAAGCGATGCGCACAACGTGCCGCAAAAAAGCGTCAGGAAGCGGCCAAAGTAGTTGACGATTCGATCGCCGGTCAGCCTGCCAACCGTCATCGCAACGGAAAACAATGCGTAACCCAGTCCTGCCTGAGAATGGGGCAGTTCACGCGTCTGGGCAAGGAACAGCGCTCCCCAGTCCAGCACGGCCCCCTCAGTCAGAAACAGAATAAAGCACAGCACGCCGAGAAACAGCACCCAGCCCCTCGGCATCACAAACAGCGGGGCATCATCCTGATGGAGGCGCTCATTCAGCAAGTGGCGCTGGCTGAAGAGCCAGAGGACGACGATGGTCAGAGCGACCACGCCTACCGCCAGCAGCGGAGAGAGGCCCAGCGCCAGGCCCATGCTGACGGCGCCGGCGCCGGCGATGCCGCCGACGCTGAAAAAGCCATGAAAGCCGGACATCATTGCCTTGCCGGACGCTTTTTCAACTTCTACCGCCTGAATATTCATGGCGACGTCGACAAGACCAATTGACGCGCCGAATACCATCAGCGTCGCACCCAGCGCAAAGGGAGTGGAGAGCGTAGCCAGCAGCGGTAGCGAAACGAGAATGAAGACGCTGCCGAGGGCCATCACGCGCTTACAGCCAAAACGCCCCACCAGCATACCGGTTAATGGCATTGCGACCAGCGAACCCAGCCCCAGGAACAGCAGTAGCGTCCCCAACGCGCCGTCGCTCAGGTGCGCACGATCTTTCGCGTAAGGCACCAGCGGTGCCCAGGCGGCCATACCAATCCCAGCAATTAAGAAGATTGCCCGCGTAGCGTGCTGCGTTGCGATCGTGCTGGCCCTTGCTGGTTGAGCATCCAATGTCGTCATCATATCCATTAAAAATCTGCTGCAATTAGCGCTACTTTTTACCACAAATAGCCACGGTAAAGAAGATTCATCCCCTGTAAAGAGGGGAGGCTACCCGCGTGGCAAGCCACGTACGAGGTAGGGGTACGGATTAATAACCTGAATAAATAGCCGTGTGAATCAGATTTATCGCCTAAAAGGAGGTTTACAGACAGCGGATACCTGTCTGGTGGTCCGTATCGCGCTAACTCAAATTATTGGCGTAATGCGAAGATGACGTTTCTGGCACTTCTGGATCGCCACGTCTGGCCGATATGGCGTTTCAGACGACAAGATGACGGCAACACTCAGGGGGATGCGGATTGGGATCCGAAGCCAACAGGCCAGTCGACCAGCAAAGCGGGCTGGAACAATCTGGTAAAGCCGGGAATGGGTGCCAATGCAGGGATTCAAACGGATCGAAATTGTTGATGGATAATCTTATTAAGCTGCTGAATAAAGTTAAAGAATCTCTGTGTGAGCGCTAAAAAAAGAATGCCGCTGAACCGGTGATGGCGGATAATTTCGAAAAATAATTAACATTTTATTTTGCCGTGCTTTTTTTGATTATTTGTGCTGTATTGCAAGGGGAATGGGCTGGTCAGGCAGGGTTAATATGGCGAGACAAATATCTTTACTTAAATTGACGATGTGACGACAAAACAGAATAAAAAAAAGCCGAACACAAGGTTCGGCGGGAAATAGGGTAAAACAACTCATTCGGGGTGAATGAAGGTAATTTTGAAATAAAATGATGATAGCGGAATCATTGTATAACTTGATGACCGGTTTTTTTTATCATTCAGTGCTCAGCAACGTAGCTTTACATAAATTTATGAAAAATAAGGATATGGTAATTTTTTAGCAATTGATGCTATATTTTTTATCGATATGTGCTGCTTGAAAGTTCCCCTTAATTTACATTTTGTAATATATACTTTGCAATTTGAAACATATTCGGAAATTTAGTATCATTTTCTTTATAGATTATTACGGCTGTCGCACTAGTATGAGGTTGCCGGCTGAAAATTCGACGTTCAGCAAGCAGTGGCAAATAAGGCACATAACTAGAGGGTATAAAAATGAAACTTCGAGTTCTTTCCCTGATGGTCCCAGCGATGCTGATCGCCGGTTCAGCGGGTGCGGCAGAAATTTACAATAAAGACGGTAATAAACTTGACCTTTTCGGTAAAGTAGACGGCCTGCACTATTTCTCCGACGACAGCAGTGCAGATGGCGATCAGTCATATGTTCGCTTCGGTTTTAAAGGTGAAACCCAGATCAGCGACCAGCTGACCGGCTACGGCCAGTGGGAGTATCAGGCAGCGCTGAACAACGCTGAGTCAGAAGGTACGGCTAACAGCTTTACCCGTGTTGGCTTTGCGGGTGTGAAGTTCGGCGATGCCGGTTCCTTCGACTATGGTCGTAACTACGGCGTTGCTTACGACATCGGCGCATGGACTGACGTGCTGCCAGAGTTCGGTGGCGATACCTACGGCGCTGACAACTTCATGTTCCAGCGTTCAAACGGCCTGGCGACCTACCGTAACAACAACTTCTTTGGTCTGGTCGACGGCTGGAACTTTGCCATCCAGTATCAGGGCAAAAACAGCAGCGCGACCGAATCCGCTAATGGCCGTGACGTTCTTGGCCAGAATGGTGACGGCTATGGCCTGTCCACCACTTACGATCTGGGTGAAGGCTTCGGCATCGGTGCCGCAATGTTCAGCTCTGACCGTACTACTGAGCAGAACGGCGGCACGGCAGGAACTTCTGGCATCCTGGGGCGTGGCGACAAAGCAACGGCCTACACCGGTGGTCTGAAATATGATGCGAATAACATCTATCTGGCCGCGATGTACACCCGCTCACTGAACGCGACTCGCTTTGGTTCCAGCGATGCAAGCGCTTACGGTTATGCCAACACCGCGGACAACTGGGAAGTGGTTGCACAGTACCAGTTTGACTTTGGTCTGCGTCCTTCCCTGGCGTTTGTCAGCTCACGCGGCAGCGACATCGAGGGTTACGGTTCTCAGAACCTGAAAAAATATGTTGATGTCGGCGCGACTTACTACTTCAACAAAAACATGTCTACCTACGTTGACTACCAAATCAACCTGTTGGATGACAACAACTTCACCGACGCAGCCGGTATCAATACCGATGACGTCGTAGCGCTGGGTCTGGTTTACCAGTTCTAAGCCTTTGGGGAGCGCAGGCCTCTGCGCTCCCTTGTTTATCGCTGTTCCTTCCTGCTCGTTCCTGTTGCCCAATGCCTGTTAATTATTCACGCACCTGCTGACGGTGACGTGGACGATTGAGCTGTTTGGTGTTCGTCTGCTTGTAATGCTTGATGCCTGAAAAGATAATCAGCGCCAGGCTTACGGCAAGGAGTACGAAATAGATCATGCGGAATCTCCTTCAAATCCATACATTGGCAGCCGTTTAAGGCGTGCGTTCGGGTACTATCCTGCTTACCCTTACTGGTAAGATCAAGTCGGTTTCTCCGGAGATAACAGCGCATTAAGTCAAATTTCGGTCCAATATTAACTACAGGTGACGTCGGTAAAATGAAGAGGAATTGGCTGTATTGTACTGGCATGGCAGCATTTATGTTGCTTTCTGGCTGTGACGATCATAACCAGAGTCGGGGCAATTCGGCGATGATTCTGGAAGGACGCACAATGGGAACATTCTGGCGAATTAGTCTCGCTGGCGTGGCGTCTGAGCGGAAAGAGAGCCTGCAAAAGGCGGCGCAGCAGCAGCTTGATCAGGACGATCGCGAGCTTTCGACCTGGAAAAAAGACTCCGTTTTGTCTCGCTTTAATGCCTATCGCGGCGTTGATCCTCAGCCTGTCAGCGATAATATGGCAGATATCGTTAGCTGGTCGCTGCGAATTGGTAAAGCCACCGGCGGTGCCATGGATATCACCGTCGGGCCGCTGGTCAATCTGTGGGGATTCGGCCCAGATAAGCAGCCCGTTAAGATCCCTGACCAGGCGCAAATTGACGCCGCAAGAGCGCTGACCGGCCTGTCGCATCTACGGGTGATCCAGCGTGCTGAAGGGGCTTATCTGCAAAAAGATTTGCCAGGTCTGTATGTCGACCTCTCGACAGTGGGCGAGGGGTTTGCCACCGATCATCTGGCAAGGCTGATGGAGAAAGAGGGAATTAACAGCTATCTTGTCTCCGTTGGCGGAGCGGTGCTGACCCGGGGTAAAAACGCCCAGGGCGAACCCTGGAAAGTGGCGATCCAGAAGCCGACGGACCGGGAAAATGCGGTTCAGGCAGTGGTCGATCTCCAGGGGCACGGCATCAGCACCTCCGGCAGCTACCGCAACTACTATGAGCTGGACGGCCAGCGGCTGTCACACGTTATCGATCCGACGACCGGACGGCCTATTCAGCACAAGCTGGTCTCCGCCACGGTGATCGCCACCACCGCGCTGGAAGCCGACGGCTGGGACACCGGGCTGATGGTGCTGGGGGCGGAGAAGGCCAAAGCGCTGGCGCTGCGTGAAAACCTGGCGGTCTACCTGATTGAGAAGCAGGGGAACGGCTTCAGCAGCTGGATGTCTCCGCAGTTTAAAGCGTTTATCTTGTCAAACCAGGGCACAACGCCCTGAGGAGCTCTGATGCTGGATTTGTTTAGTGAAGAGGCGCCGTGGGCTGAACCGCTGGCCGACGGCGCGGTAATCCTGCGGCGATGGGCCAGAGAAGAGGCCGGCAACCTGATGCGGCTGGTTGAAGAGGTGTCCAGCCAAAATCCATTTCATCACCGGATCACGCCCGGTGGTCATCGTATGTCGGTGGCGATGACCAACTGCGGCGATTTTGGCTGGTCCTCTGACGCGCGAGGCTATCAGTACAGCGAGCGGGATAGCGCCACGGGACACCGCTGGCCGGCAATGCCCGACCTTTTTCGTCGTTTTGCCAGCCAGTGCGCTGGCGAAGCGGGATTCCCTCAGTTCACCCCCGATGCCTGTCTGATTAACCGCTATGAGCCGGGCGCCAAACTGACGCTGCATCAGGATAAAGATGAGCAGGATCTGAAACAGCCTATCGTTTCGGTTTCGCTTGGCCTGCCTGCGGTATTTCAGTTTGGCGGATTTGAGCGCGGCGATGCGGCGCAGCGTGTGCTGCTCGAACATGGTGATGTGGTGGTCTGGGGCGGGCCGTCACGCCTGCGTTTTCACGGTATTCTGCCGCTGAAGCCCGGCATTCACCCGCTGACCGGCGCTTTTCGCTTCAATCTGACCTTCCGGCGCGCTTTTCGCTAGCGGTTTTCGCCTCAGATGAGAATTATTATTGATATCGTCCTGCTACTCATTAAACTGCACACTGCCTTATCGTTATCTGGATGGTGTCATGGAGTTGCTTCGCGTTGTTTACCGGCAGTATCGCTGGCCTTTTATTCTGGTTATTGCTCTCAGCCTGCTCAGCGCGGCGTTGGGAATAGGGCTGATCGCCTTTATCAACCGGGAGCTGATTGTCGCACTGAACGCCTCGCTGCTGGTGCTACCCGAATTTCTGGGCCTGCTGCTGCTGCTGATGGCCGTCACGCTGGCTTCACAGCTGGCGTTAACCCTGCTGGGCCACCATTTTGTTTACCGCCTGCGCGGTGAATTTATCAAGCGCATCCTGGATACTAAGGTCGAGCGCATAGAGCAAATCGGCAGCGCGCAGCTGCTGGCGGGGCTGACCAGCGACGTGCGTAATATCACCATCGCCTTTGTTCGACTGCCTGAGCTTATCCAGGGCATTATCCTGACGCTGGGGTCGGCGGCTTACCTCGCCTGGCTCTCGCCACAGATGCTGCTGGTCACCGCCGTTTGGGTTGCGATCACCATCATTGGCGGCTGGCTGCTGGTGTCAAAGGTATACCGCCATATGGCCAGCCTGCGTGATATAGAGGATAGCCTCTATGCGGATTACCAGACCATCATTGAAGGGCGTAAAGAGCTGGCCTTGAATCGTCAGCGCGCCAGGCTGATTTTCGAAACGGTGTATCAGGAAGATGCCCGTAACTATCGTCACCACATTGTACGAGCTGACACCTTCCATCTCAGCGCCGTCAACTGGTCGAACATTATGATGCTGGGCGCGATTGGCCTGGTGTTCTTTATGGCTAACAGCCTCGGCTGGGCAAATACCGCCGTGGCCGCAACCTACTCGCTGACGCTGCTGTTTCTGCGCACGCCGCTGCTCTCTGCCGTGGGGGCTTTACCTACGCTGCTAACGGCTCAGGTAGCCTTCAATAAACTGAACACGTTCAAACTGGCCGACTATCAGCCTGATTTTACCGTGCCGCCTGTCGCCAGTAACTGGAAGACGCTGGAGCTGCGGGATCTGGTGTTCCACTATGGTGATCATTGGTTTGAAGTCGGTCCGATCTCTATGACCCTGAAGCGCGGGGAGCTGGTGTTTCTGATTGGTGGGAACGGCAGCGGAAAATCGACGCTGGCGATGCTGCTTACCGGGCTTTATCAGCCGGTATCAGGGCAGATCCTGCTGGATGGCAAAGCGATCGATGCTGATAATCTGGAAAGCTATCGCAGCCTGTTCTCGGCGGTCTTTACCGATGTTCATCTCTTCGATCGTCTGATCGACAACCAGGGCGAACCGGCCGATCCGGCCTGCGTGCAGGCCTGGCTGGAACGCCTGAAAATGCAGGATAAAATCAAGTTGGCGGGCAACAAGGTGTTGAACCTGAAGCTGTCGAAAGGGCAGAGCAAACGCCTTGCCCTGCTGCTGGCAACGGCGGAACAGCGCGATATTCTGCTGCTGGATGAGTGGGCAGCCGATCAGGACCCGCACTTCCGTCGAATCTTCTACCGCGAGCTGCTGCCGTGGCTCCAGGAGATGGGAAAAACCATCTTTGCTATCAGCCATGACGATCACTATTTCCTCCACGCGGATCGCCTGCTGGAGATGCGTGAGGGCAAGCTTGGCGAACTGACCGGCGCTGAACGGGAACTGGCTACGCTGGATGCCGTTAAACGTACCGATGTTGTCAGCTAACCTTTCGACTCTCCCGGCGGGCTGTCGATAACCCAGCTCAGAATCTCCTCCCCATTAACCGCTGCCCAGCCGGTGAATTCCCTGCCGGCTGGAAATTCCGGGGAAAAGGCAGCGGTAAGGCGCAGGCGAATCTTTTCAGCGCCTGCCGAGCAGTAAACGATTTCAGCCGCGCTGAAGTCCATATACTGGCGAAGCTTAGGATAAAGGGCCTTGTAGAGACTCTCTTTTATTGAGAAAGCTACGGTCAGCGCGGCAGCTAAGGGCAGGCCGCTGCCAACGATTCTTTCCTTCTCATTGCTGGTGACGATCGCCTCCTCTATTTCCACGGCCGTTTGCGGCTGCAGAATGTTTTCGCAATCCACCCCGGTAAGCGTGCCGCTTGCCGAGTTTGTCAGCAGCAGCGCAACCCGCCGGTTGCTGTGCGAAAGCGAACCTGAGAACCCTTCAGGCCAGACGGGCACTCGATCGGCGTCGTTGTCTAACACCAACGGCGCGGCACCCAGGCGGCAAAGCGCATGGCGCGTCAGCAATCTGCTGGCGAGATATTCTCCCCGGCGCTTTTTTACGGCTTTGGCTAAATGCTCAGGCGCGGGCAGATCGCAGCTGGAAAATAAACTTTCTTGAAAGCAGGAGAGGTCATAACGCGCCTGGACCAGACAAATCCTGGGGTGCCCGGAAGGGGAGGAAAACTGGATATCGTTAAGGAAGCCCTGGGTCTCAGGAAGCGGTAACGGGCGCAACCTGTGGCCATAAGGCTGTAGCGGGGAGAAGGGCTGTATGTTTCCGGACACCGTGTACCTAACCTGCTTATTTTTATAAAACGTAATTTAAGCAGGTTAGATTCACGATAGCAAAAGGGGGGATTACTCGTTAGACGGAATAGCGAAGTTTTTCAGGGACACCACGAAATGGTCGTTGCCGCGGGAGATTTTAGCTCCCCGATCGCACCAGTGGCTGGCAAGCCTGAAAAAATCATCACTATCAATATCATACGCCAGTTCTACTTTACTGATCCCGGCGTGTAACATCTCATCTGCATCCTTGAAATTTTTAGCTTTTCTTATCGCCATTTGGGTCACCTGGGTTGATGGTGCTGGTTTTGCCCTAAAATCTTAGCGACAGCGTATGTTATTTGTATGACATTTTTGTTTCAGTGCAGAGGTTTGAGACTTTCGCTACGATTTTGTAGTGAGGCTGGGGCGGGCGCCTGATCGTCTGCTGTGGGATACGGGGCTTACTACCATTGATGTGCCGAACCGCTGCTTTAAAGAGTCGGCACTCTTGCCCAGCGAGTTGGTTGCGTTAATTACAGATATTGGGTCTTTAATCAGCGCCATGCTAAGAGTTGTCGTCAGTTCTTCTTATGCTCAGCGTCGAAGATATCACCAATAATGTCAATTGGAATAGCTGAAACAGTCACTGTAACGCAGGTTTCGCTCTGGCGACCTCTTGGGCGATAGAAATAACTGCTGCGGCTAACTCTCCCTCGTCGCAGGCTACGCGTACATGGCTTTGGGGAAGTTCAGGTAATCCGGCAGTTTGTGGCACCTGCATCAATTCACTGTCCTCCATAGAGACCGGTAACGCTGCCACAGCAAGATCTGCACGCAAAGCCGCTGCCTGTCCAGAGGGAGCATCACTGCTGTAAGCGATCCGGTATGACCGACCCGCTGCGTTTAATGCGCCCAGCGCAGCCTCACGCCAGGCGCAGCCCGATGCAGCAACAGCCAGCGGCAATGGATTGCAAAAAAGTGCCCTGCCTCCACGGGCCATAAGCCAGACCAGTGGTTCTGACCATACCTTCAGGGAGGGGATGGCTGGTGGGTCACTATCGTTAAAAAACAGGATGTTACTCTGCCCGGCAGAGAAAGCTTTCAGCATTGCCGAAGATACACCAAGGCGCACATCAATGCAGATACGCGGATAGCGCTCAGCCATTCGTCGCAATAATTCGGGCACAAACACCATGCCTAAATCATAAGGTGCAGCCAGCACCAGCCTCCCTTCCAGTGACGATCCGCAAAACATTGCCAGCGTTTCTTCATTAAGTGTCAGCAGGCTTTGTGCCTGTTGCAACAACACATCGCCATGCACTGTCAGCGTCACCTTTCGTGCGTTCCGCTCAAGAAGCCTGTGTCCCAGCATCTCCTCAAGCTTAGCAATCTGCAGACTGACAGCCGAAGGGGAGAGGCTGACCCTTGCCGCGGCACGCCGGAATGAACCCGTTTCGCGAATCGCCACGAAGGTTCGTAATGCTTCCAGGCTCAGTGTCCGGGTGGGTGTCTGAACGTGTGAGGTTGATTTTTCCTGATTCATTGGTGCAGTTAATTTCGTTTTTCTAAACAGTATAAGCACCATAACATTTCGACAACCTATTTTTCAATCGATGGAAAGCCAATGATTTTTTCTTCGCGCCGTGGTGTTACCGGTATGTTCTGGGCCTTCATAGCCATTCTTGTCTGGTCGAGCTCATTGATTATGCTCCGCTCCGGCGTCAATTCCGGTCTGTCCGCTTACGACCTGACTGCGTTACGGTACAGTGTGGCTGCCATCCTGTTGCTTCCCGTACTGTTTCGGCGCGGGACTCGGGCTAACTGGCCTGGTCTGATTAACACGCTAATTATGATCGCTTTATTCGGTGCTCCTTTTGTTATGTTGCTGTCTCTGGCAGTAAAAACAGCGCCGGCTGCCGCTGCTGGTGCGCTTAATCCTGGGGTAATGGCCATTGCCTCGGTTTTTATCTCCCGCCTGATTTACGGTCAGAAACTGACCCGGATGATGTTGCTGGGAATCGCCATCGCAATAGCCGGGATTTTAGGGTTCGCCTGGGCGGGAGGCGGATTTGCTCCCGGCTATCTGGTGCTGTTGGCTACGGGATTTATGTGGGCAGGCTATGCTGCTTTTGTCCGTTCAAAAGCCATCCCGGCAATCTATGCAACAACGTTTACTACTGTGGGCTCGGCAATCGTGTATTTGCCGGTTTATATCCTGGCGTTACCCACCCAGATTATGCACGTCGCGCTTTCTGACATTGTCATTCAGGGTATTTTTCAGGGCGTTATGGTGACCGCGATCGCCGTGTATGCCTTCAGCCGCTCAGTAGAATTACTGGGACCGGTTGCCGGAACCAGCTTACCCGCTTTGATCCCTGTGGTGACGCTAATCCTGGCGATACCACTACTGCAGGAAATCCCACAAATAAGTGAGGTGGTATCTGCCTGCCTGGAGACCATTGGCATTGCCCTGATCCTCATAAAAGGCGGAGTCGCTTCATCGGCTTCTCAGAAGAGCACAACCGTGCATTAAAGCCTGGCAGGTGGGCGTCATCTGCATTTATGAAATCCAGTAGAGGTAATAAAAAATGGCAACATTCGTTCTGGTCCATGGGGCTTATCAGGGGAGTTGGGTTTATTCGCGTCTGGCTCAGAAGCTGCGTGCGGCGGGGCATCAGGTTTATACTCCCACATTAACCGGACTTGGGGAGCGCTCTCATCTGGCCGATCGTGCGATCAATCTGGACACGCATATTCAGGATATCGTCAATGTGTTTGAATTTGAGAATATCCGGGAAGCTATTTTGTGTGGACATTCCTATGGCGGGATGGTCATTACCGGTGTTGCCGGTGAAATTGCTGATAGGATCAGTGCGTTATTTTATCTCGACGCTTACGCGCCTACAGATGGGCAGTCCCTTATTGATATTACGGACCCGGAGATAACGCTGGCTTTTCTTGAGCTGGCCAAAGCTAATGGTGGCATGCTGCCGCCTATTTCCTCAGCATTATTCAATGTTAATGAACATGATGCTGACTGGGTGGATTCGTTGTGTGTCTCGCAGCCGCTGGCGACCTTTATTCAGGGGGTTAGGAGTGGCGTGGATAATGTTGCTGTGGCGAGACGTATTTTCCTGTTTGCAGCAAAAAATGGCGGGAACTGGTTCGTTTCGACTTACGAACGTCTGAAAAATGATCCAGCGTGGAAAGTTCACAGCTTATCCTGTGGACACGCTGTGATGCTCGACCGTACAGAGGAATTAGCGGAGCTGTTACTGGCCGAAGCGGTGCAGTGAATGAATACCATTCAGTGGTAAGACTAAATTCAGGAGGGACTACAACGGAAGCGCTAAAGTTTAGAGCCAGCTGGATTAATCTGGATCTCAAGCCCCTCTCCTTCATAGAGAACGATGGCACGTTCCGAACACTTAGCGTTTTTTGATCTCAGTATTGGTTAGAGGCCTGGTCTGTCTTGCCACTGTAGCTCTCCACAGAGTCCTGAAAAGAGTTGGGCATATCGATGAACACGTCATTGTATGACTATGCCTGGAGATATGCCTGTAAATTGCGGATTTCAATGTAAGACTATGGACGTCGCCAGACAATAGAAAACACAGTGGATTGATTTAACCACTGTATTTTCTATTTTTATAGTCTTGTCTGGACTTCACCGGACAAAACATTGGGGAAATTGGTCGGCACGAGAGGATTTGAACCTCCGACCCCGGACACCCCATGACCGTGCGCTACCAGGCTGCGCTACGTGCCGACACCAGGCTGCTAATACTACGCAAAACCGCGTTGATTGCAAGAGGCTAACGTGTTGACTGCTATGAATTTAAACAATGTCATTCGCCAATCGGCCAGCGGTCAGGCAATTCAGGTCTCCCTGTCGCCGGACGTTTGGCGCGGCGGCGCGGTTAGTTAGCGATGAAGCGCTTCTCTTCGGTCAGCACCTGAAGCAGCAGGCCCAGCTGCGGCTTGTGATCCTTCAGACGGCGGCCGTGCTGGTCCCAGGCGGTATAGCTGCCGCTGTTATCCAGCACCAGCGTCACCGTTGGCGTAGTAATCACCAGCCGACGTTCGTTGATGCTGGCAACCCAGTCGTGCCTGCGCTGCGCTGCGAAAAGATCCTCGCCCTGCGAATAGTCCGCCGGGGCGGTGCTAACGTGCAGCAGCCGCTGCATTAGCGTAGTCATCACGTCCTGATGATCGGTGAGCTTATTGACCTGCTGAGCTGGCGTATTCGGCCAGTGAACAATCAGCGGCACCTGAAGATTCGCGCGGTTACCCATGCTGTGGTCACCATCCAGCGCTACGCCGTGTTCGGCGGTGATCACCACCACCGTTTTCTCCAGCAGCCCTTTCTCCTGCAGCGTGGTCAGCACGTCCTGAATCTGCTTATCCACGTCGGCAGCGGTACGGTTATAGCGGCGGGTAAGGGTTTTTGTGCTGCCGTCAGACGTATCGTTTCCACCCAGGGAGAGATAGGAGAACCAGGGTGAGCTTTGTAACCTCTGACCTTCCAGCCAGCGCTGCCACTGCGCGGTGGTCTGCGAGTTGCTCTGCGTCTGCGAAGGCGGCAGGGAATAGTCCGCCAGCAGCGCCTGACGATAGAGCGGTGAAGCGAAGCCGTCGGAGGCAAACAGACCAAACTGGTAACCCTGCTTGCCCAGTGAATCAATCAGCACTGAGGGAACGCGGGCAGAGAGCACGCCGTCCATATAGCCTGGCGAGATGCCGTAAAACAGGCCAAACAGCCCGCTGTCAGCGCTGTTGCCGGCGCTGAAATGCTGGGTAAAGCTGACGTTCTGTCCGGCAAACTGCGCCAGATGCGGCAGCGACTTCGCCAGGGTGGCCTCATTCAGGCCGTCGACGGTGATAATCAGTAAATTATTGCGCGTGCCCTTGTCGCTGAAGGTAATGTCATTCAGCGGATAGGCAACGGAAACCGCCTCAGGATTTCCCTGTTCCACCAGGCGCCGCTGGTACTCCTGCGCATCCAGAAGCCCATGCTTTTCAAGAAAGCGGCGTGCGGTCATCGGATAGGAGAGCGGCAGATTCGAACGCTGCATGGTTATCGGGCGATAGAAGTTGGCGTCAGCCCAGATATACAGCAGATGGCTGGTAAAGAACGCCACGATAAACAGCACCGCAAGAGGTTTGCCGAAGCTGCGCCGGTTGAGGCTGCGCAGCTTCTGCCAGCTCCAGGTGGCAAACAGCATCTCGACCAGGAAAATGGCTGGCAAACTGATAAACATCAGCTGCCAGTCGCGGGCCATTTCCGACTGGTCCGGGTTAACCACCAGCTCCCAGACTACCGGATTCAGGTGCAGGTGGAAGCGGTCAAAGACCGCGCTGTCGATCAGGATCAGCGTCAGCCCTGCGGTGGCGATAATCGCCGAAAGGAAGCGCAGCAGCCTCTGCGACATCACCACGAAGGTTAACGGGAAAATGATCAGCAGATAAGCGGCAAAAACAATAAAGCTGAAATGGCCGATCCAACTGGTGAACGCATAGATACGTCCGGCCAGCGAGGAGGGCCAGTCGGAGACAAACAGATAACGGCTACCCAGAATAAAAGCCAGGATGATATTAAAGAGGGCGAACCAGTGCCCCCAGCCAATCATCTGGGAGACTTTTTCACGGTAGCGCTGCCGATTTGTTACCATAACAGGGTCAGGATCATCACATTAATGGGCTTTATCATCCCGCACGGAAGCCTGTAAGGCCTCGGCGAACGAGCGCGCCAGCGAACGGCGTTGAGCCGGTGCTACGCTGGTATTGAGCAAATTGGTCACCATATTTCCCAACACCATCAGGGAAAGATCGGTGGGGGCCTGGTCTTTTTCAAGCACACTGGCCATTTCAGCGAGGAGTTTCTCCACGCGGTCGTCACTGTAACGGGATGATTGTGGCATAACGTCGAATTTATTGAGTATTAAAGGGCGGCATCTTACCGTAAAACCGGGATTTTTTCTGCACTTTTATCGTCAGCAACAGGTTAATGTTGTTGCCTGTTGATCGCAGAGACGCTCGGTGATTGAATACGCGCCTACGTCAAAAGGAGAGTCTACCATGAGTCTGGATATCGAGCAGATTGCCCTCCATCAGCTGATTAAGCGTGATGAACAGACGCTGGAGCTGGTGCTGCGCGAATCGCTGCTGCCTGCCAACGCGCCCGTCACCGCCATGATGGAAGAGTTGCACCGTGTTTACAGCGCCAAGAGCAAGGCTTATGGCCTGTTTAATGAGGGGAGCGAGCTGGCGGATGCGCTGCGCAACTGCCGCAAAGGCGAGGATGATTTTCTGGCGTTCAGCCGGGCCGCAACCGGAAGGCTGCGCGATGAGCTGGCGAAATACCCATTCGCCGAGGGGGGCATTGTCCTTTTCGGCCACTATCGCTATCTGGCGGTAGAATATTTACTGGTTGCGGTGCTGAACAGCCAGAACAGCATGCGCGTTAACGAAGAGCTGGATATCAGCAGCACCCATTATCTGGACATTAATCATGCCGACATCGTGGCGCGCATCGATCTGACCGAATGGGAAACTAACCCTGAATCCACCCGCTATCTGACCTTCCTGCGCGGCCGCGTGGGTCGCAAGGTTGCCGACTTCTTTATGGATTTCCTCGGCGCAAGCGTGGGGCTGGATACTAAAGCACAGAACCGTGGACTGCTTCAGGCCGTTGATGACTACTGTTCCGAAGCCAGCCTCGATAAAAATGAGCGGCAGAACTACCGTCAGCAGGTCTACAGCTACTGCAACGAGCAGTTACAGTCCGGCGAGGAAATTGAGCTGGAAGGGCTGTCGAATGAACTGGCTCCGCTGGGGGAGAAAACCTTCCAGGCCTTCACCCAGGAGCAGGGCTATGAGCTGGAAGAGAGCTTCCCGGCCGATCGCGGCACACTCCGCCAGCTGACCAAGTTTGCCGGCAGCGGGGGAGGGCTGACGCTCAACTTTGACGCGCTACTGCTGGGGGAACGCATTTTCTGGGACCCCGCGACCGATACCCTGACGATCAAGGGCACGCCGCCTAATTTACGCGATCAGTTACAGCGTCGCAGCAGCGGCAATTAATTCTGGCTCGCGAGAGGCGATCTCGCGAATCGTCTTGCCGGGAAAGCCCCCAAAAAAAAACGCCGCATTAAGCGGCGTTTTCTTCACACTAAAATCGGTCAGGCTGTTAAGCGCGAACGAAGTCGATGTGGTGCAGTTTTGGTTTGAACGGGTGACGCTGAACGTCCTGCACTTTTACTTTTTCTTCTTTACCGTTAACAACCAGAGTCAGAACGTCAGTGTAGAAGCCAGGCTTAGCCTGCAGGTTCATCACTGAGTCGTGGTCCAGTTCGATAGCGACAGCTGCATCTTTACCGCCATAAATGATGGCCGGGAATTTGTTAGCTATACGCAGGCGGCGGCTCGCACCCTTGCCCTGCTCTTTACGTTCTTCTGCATTGATAGTGAACATTGTTCAATCTCTTTATCTGATTATCCTGCTACAGGCGACCCAGCAGCAGGTTGGAGTGTTCAACTTTTGCGTTAGCAAAAGCGGGGCGCATTATAGCCCAACTCAGGCCGTTCGGGCAACGGATTAAAATATGTCGTTTAGCGCAGCTCGTTGGCCCGGCGGTAGCGGCCCTGGTAATCGAACATTTTTTCCCGGATTTGCCAGTAATGGCGCTGCCTGCGGGCTACCACAAAATCGGGCTGGCGCAGCAGCGGCTGTAAGGCGACAATGTCGGCGGCGCTTTGCCAGACCAGCGGAACGCCGGGCGCTCGCTGATGAGGGCGCATAAAAATCTGTTCAAAAGCGGTGCGCTGTGCGGGGGTGCTGAGCCTGAATCTCTCGCTGACCTCGGTCGCTTCCTCATCAAAATAGCGCACTTTGAGCCACTCTCCCTTCCGATCCGCGCCGTTCTCCAGCACCATGGCGGCACAGCGCAGCACCAGCGCATCCTTCAGCTTCAACGCGGCCTTTAGCATATCGTCCGCATCTACCAGCAACTCGTCGCACTGATGGCATTTTCGCGCGGCAATATCGTTTTCGGCATTACAGTGCGGGCAGTTTTTAAAGCGAAAGCGGAAGTCACACTGCTGGCGTTCGCCGTCATCATTTTCCATCACGCCCTGACAGCGTCGGCCAAAATGTTCGATGAGGGTGCCGTCTTCGGTGGTTTTTCCCCAGAAGGTATTGGCAAAACCGCAGGCGGGGCAGAAGACCTGGACCGGCTGGTTATCGCTTTTACCCCTGGGCGAGCCGACTTCGGGGGTAAAAATATCATGAGGATTGCCTGCATAGTCGAGAATCAGGCAGTCGGTTTTTCCCGGCGAGAGCCGCAGTCCGCGTCCGACAATCTGTTGATAAAGGCTGACGGACTCGGTAGGCCGCAGGATGGCGATCAGATCGACGTGTGGAGCGTCGAAGCCAGTTGTCAGGACCGCAACGTTCACCATATAGCGCAGTTCACGCGCCTTAAAGGCGGCAATCAGCGCATCGCGCTCCGGCCCCGGCGTTCCGGCGCTGATCAGCGCTTTGCTGTCAGGCAGCAGGCCCAGCACTTCCTGAGCATGTTCCACCGTAGCGGCGAAGATCATCACGCCCTGGCGGTCCTGCGCAAACTCAACGATTTGCTGAATGATATGCGGCGTAATGCGCTGCTGCTGCTTCAGCTCGCGGTTGAGGTCGGCTTCGCTGAACAGGCCCCCCTCATTCGCCGTCAGGCGGCTGAAGTCATACTGCACTACCGGCATGTCCAGCCTTTCGGGCGGCACCAGAAAACCGTGTTTAATCATATAGCGCAGCGGCAGCTCATAAATACAGTCGCGGAACAGCGCCTGCTCGCTGCCGCGCACCATCCCGTGATAGTGGAACTGATAAATCCAGCCCTTGCCAAGGCGGTAGGGCGTGGCGGTCAGGCCAAGCAGGCGCAGCCGCGGATTACGCTGGCGCAGGTGGCTGAGCACCTGCTGATACTGGCTGTCGTCGGCATCGCTGATGCGATGGCATTCATCAACAATCAGCAGGGTAAATTCGCCGTCGAACTGGGCGAGGTTTCGTGCGACGGACTGCACGCTGCCGAAGACTACCTTGCTGTGGCTCTCTTTGCGCTGCAAGCCGGCAGCAAAGATATCCGCTTCCAGGCCAAAGGCCAGGTATTTGCTGTGATTTTGCGCAACCAGCTCTTTTACGTGCGCCAGCACCAGCACCCGACCTTTTGCCAGGCGAGCGAGCTCGGCGATCACCAGGCTTTTGCCCGCGCCGGTAGGCAGCACGATGACGGCGGGCTGGTGGGAGCGGCGGAAATAGCCGAGCGTGGCATCAACCGCTTCCTGTTGATAAGGACGAAGCGTAAACGACATGAGTTAGCAATCTGAGAGCAAAACCGCATTATGCCACGAAAGCGGCAATCGTGCGTGTCACCCACTGTGCGCGAGGAACAACTCCCGATATACTGTAGGCTCATATCGAAACTCTTGCTTAAACGTACCGGTTCGCGGTGCGTCGGTTTCTTTTTCACTCAAACAGGCAGTACGGATTTAATGCGACTTGATAAATTTTTATCTCAGCAGCTGGAAGTCAGCCGGGCGATAGCCCTTCGTGAGCTACGGGCTCGTAAAGTCACCGTTGACGGGGAAGTGGTTCGCGATGGCGCCTTTAAGCTTAGCCCGGAAAGCCAGGTTGACTATGACGGGAATCAGCTGCAATTGCAGCTGGGTCCTCGCTACTTTATGCTGAATAAGCCGCAAGGCTACGTCTGCTCAACGGATGACCCGGATCATCCCACCATCCTTTACTTCCTTGAAGAACCTACCGCTTACAAGCTCCATGCGGCAGGGCGGCTGGATATCGACACCACCGGGTTGGTACTGATGACTGACGATGGCCAGTGGTCTCACCGCATCACCTCGCCACGCCACCACTGCGAGAAAACCTATCTGGTGACGCTGGAATCTCCGCTGGCGGACGATACGGCCGCGCAGTTTACTGCTGGGGTGCAGCTGCATAACGAGAAGGATCTGACCAAACCTGCCGCGCTGGAACTGGTCAGCGAACGTCAGGTGCGTCTGACCATCAGCGAAGGTCGTTACCACCAGGTGAAGCGAATGTTTGCCGCCGTGGGCAACCATGTGGTCGCCCTGCACCGCGAGCGTATTGGCGGCATCGTTATGGACGAAGATCTGGCGCCAGGGGAATATCGCCCGCTGACGGAAGAAGAAATTGCCAGCGTGGGCGTTCCCCGCTAATTGCAAACTAATAAAAAGCAGAAGTGAGGAGCAATGAGGGTGCGTAAGGACAAGAACTCATCGGTGGGACTGGTGGTGATCCTCGGCCTGTTGGCCATGTTAATGCCGTTGTCGATTGATATGTATTTGCCTGCGCTGCCGGAAATTGCTCGTGAGTTCGGCGTGTCCGCTGGCAGCGTGCAGATGACGCTGAACATCTACATTCTGGGGTTTGCGCTGGGCCAGCTGGTTTATGGCCCGCTCGCTGACAGCTTTGGCCGCAAGCCGGTTATTGCGGCAGGGACGCTGATCTTTGCCGTAGCCGCCGCTGCCTGCGCTATGTCGCAAACCATCGATCACCTGATTTATATGCGTTTGCTGCACGGGCTCTCTGCGGCTGCCGGAAGCGTGGTGATCAGTGCGCTGATGCGTGATACCTACTCGAAAGAGGAGTTTTCACGCATGATGTCTTTTGTGATGCTGGTCACCACTATTGCGCCGCTGATGGCGCCGATCGTTGGCGGCTGGCTGCTGCTGATCTGGAGCTGGCACGCCATTTTCTGGACGATTTCAGGCGCGGCGGTGGTGACCACGGTGCTGGTGGTCACGCAAATTAAAGAAACGCTGCCCAAAGATAAGCGCCAGAAGTTTCATCTGCGCACCACGATGGGTAATTTCCTTTCGCTATTCCGCCACAAGCGGGTGTTCAGCTATATGCTGGCCAGCGGCTTCTCGTTCGCCGGACTCTTCTCGTTCCTTAACGCCGGGCCGTTTGTTTACATTGAGCTGAACCACATCACGCCGCAGGATTTCGGCTATTACTTTGCGCTTAACGTGGTATTTCTGTTCCTGATGACGCTGCTGAACAGCCGTTCGGTGCGCCGCTTTGGTCCGCTGGCGATGTTTCGCTTCGGCCTGCTGATACAGTTCAGCATGGGCGTCTGGATGGTGCTGGTCAGCGCATTTAACCTGGGCTTCCTGCCGCTGGTGTTTGGCGTGGCGATGTTTATCGGCTGCGTGGCGATGGTTTCGTCGAACGCGATGGCGGTGATCCTGGAAGAGTTTCCGCATATGGCCGGTACGGCCTCTTCACTGGCCGGAACGCTGCGCTTTGGCGTGGGGGCGCTGGTCGGCGCCTTACTGTCGACGCTGTCATTTAACAGCGCCTGGCCGATGGTGGGGTCTATTTTTATCTGCGCAACGCTCTCCATCCTGTTGTTTATCTATGCGACCCGCCCGCGCAAAGATGCGTCGGCCTGACAGCCCGCCGTGCGCCTGAATGGCGCGCGGCTCCTGCCCGTTTTTGCCCACCATTTTTCACTTCTTTTCACTTAATCCTGCTCTGACCGCTTTATGTCTGCTGATGTTATGTATATGTAAAATTAATCCATTAAAAAAGTTACCGCTGTGCAACAAAAGTGGTTGTTATCGCGCCGCTAACGCGGTAAATATAGCGTTAAAATGAGAGTTACTTCTCAAAAAAATATTAACAGGAGCAGGGCTGCTGCATTAGCCCATTAATGGTCCCGTTTTTTGCCAGAGAAAAAGCGCGCGAAGAGAGCTGTTAAAAATGGCTGATACCGGTCTGGGGAGTCAGGGTGAATACGTTACAGCATTCCGTAGTACATCGTTTACCGCAAAGTTACCGTTGGGGAGCGGGGCCAATGGGCACCTGCGTGGAGCCGCTGATCCTCAACAGCCATAAGGCGGATGACGATCTGATCGGCCTTACGCTGCTTAGCCAGAGCGGCAAGCAGGCGTGGGAGATCATGCAAATGATTAAAGACGCGCTGACGGAAATTCAGCTCAACTGCGCCGTGGTGGAGTGGGCGGGCGAACCTTGCCTGTTTGTTGCCCGCCATGATGAGTGTGCTGCCACCTGCCGCCTGAAAAACTTTGGCGTCGGCATTGCCGAAACTTTCCGGGGCGGCTCTTCCTGACCGCTCAGGCTAGCGAGAGTAGCTGGCGGGTATAGTCCGCCGCTGGCGAAGCAAAGATCTGCTCACACTCGCCCTGTTCCACGACTTCCCCCTCGCGCAGCACCACAACCTGATGGCATAAAGAGCGGACTACCCGTAAATCGTGGCTGATAAAGATGTAGGCGAGCCGGTGGGTTTGCTGCAATTTATTCAGCAGCGTCAGAATCTGTTTCTGCACCGAGCGGTCCAGTGACGAGGTTGGTTCATCAAGAATAATCAGTTTGGGCTGAAGGATTAACGCCCGGGCGATGGCGATGCGCTGGCGCTGACCGCCGGAAAATTCTGCCGGATAGCGATGGCGTGTCTCAGCCTCCAGCCCCACCTCCTGCATTGCCTCTATCACTTTTTCCTCGCGCTCCGCCGTGCTCAGATCGGGGTGATGCACCTGAAGACCCTCGGCAATAATTTGCAGCACGCTGAGGCGCGGGTTGAGCGAGGAGTTTGGGTCCTGGAAAACAACCTGCATCTGGCGGCGAACCGGCAGCATTTTCTGCCGATCCCACTCATGCAGCGGCCGCTCGTTGAGCCAGATCTCTCCCTGAGACTGAATCAGGCGCAGTAAAGCCAGCCCGGTGGTGCTTTTCCCCGAGCCGGATTCGCCGACCAGCCCCAGGCTTTCGCCTGGCCTCAGGGTAAAACTCAGCGACTTAAGCGCGTGATGGTAGCCGGTAATCCTCCGCAATAAGCCCTGTTTTATCGGGAAGGCCACGCGGAGGTTTTCCACGCGCAGCAGAAGTGGCGCGTCTTTATCAACAGGATCTGGGCGGCCTTCCGGCTCTGCGTTCAGCAGTGCCTGGGTATAAGGATGCTGCGGGGCGCTGAACAGCTGCGAGGTACTATTTTTTTCCACAGCCTGACCGTTGCGCATCACCACCACGCTATCCGCCAGCTGGCGCACAATGTTAAGATTATGGGTAATAAACAGCAGTCCCATATTCATCTCCTGCTTCAACTCCCGCAGCAGTACGAGGATTTGCGCCTGTACCGTGACGTCCAGTGCGGTCGTCGGCTCGTCGGCAATCAGCAGCTCAGGCTGCGTCAGCAGCGCCATGGCGATCATCACCCGCTGGCGCTCGCCGCCGGACAGCTGATGCGGAAAGTCGTTCAGGCGTTTCGCTGCCTGACGGATCCCGACGCGATCGAGGCAGCTGAGCATCTCCGCTCTGGCGGACTCTTTGCGCATCCCTCGGTGCAGCGACAGCACTTCATACAGCTGCTTTTCAATGTTGTGCAGCGGGTTGAGCGACACCATGGGTTCCTGAAAAATCATTGCCATCCGGTTGCCGCGCAGGCCGCGCATCTGGCGCTCATCGGCTTTCAGTACGTCCTGGCCGGCGAACAGGATCTCACCCTGTGGATAAACCACCGGCGGCCCAGGCAGCAGACGCATCATCGACAAGGCCGTGACGCTTTTCCCCGAGCCGGACTCGCCGACCAGCGCCAGCGTCTCCCCGGCATCCACCGACAGCGACAGATCGCTGACGACCTGGCGATCGATGCCAGCCTGACGAAAGGCAATGCTTAAATTTTTGACGGTCAGTAGCGACATCAGTACACCTTACTGGGATCGAAGGCGTCACGAACAGCCTCACCGATAAAAATCAACAGCGACAGCAGGATCGCCAGTGAAAAGAAGGCGGCCATCCCCAGCCAGGGCGCCTGTAAATTGTTTTTCCCCTGCAGCAGCAGTTCGCCGAGCGAGGGCGACCCCATCGGCAGGCCAAAGCCCAGAAAATCCAGCGAGGTCAGCGTGGTGATCGAGCCGCACAGAATAAAAGGCAAATAGGTGAGGGTGGCTACCATGGCGTTAGGCAGCATATGGCGCGACATGATTTTGCCATCGCTAACGCCGAGGGCCTGCGCCGCACGGATATAGTCAAAGTTACGGGTGCGCAGAAACTCAGCTCTGACCACGCCGACTAACTGCATCCAGCCAAACGCCACGGTGATCGCCAGTAGCCACCAGAAGCCCGGCTGGATTACGCTCGACAGCAGAATAATCAGAAACAGCGTTGGCATCCCGGACCACACTTCAATAAAGCGCTGGCCCCACAAGTCTACCCTGCCGCCGTAATAGCCCTGCGAAGCGCCAACCACAATGCCGATAACGCTGGAAATCAGCGTCAGCATCAGGCCAAACAGCAGCGAGATCCGCGTGCCGTACAGGATGCGGGCCAGCACGTCGCCGCCGTTGGCATCGGTTCCCAGCCAGTTCTGTGCGGAAGGCGGCGAAGGGAAGGGCGCCGTGGTGGCAAAATTGATCGTCCCGTCGCCAAAGCGAATGGGCGCCCAGATTGCCCAACCTTGTTGAGCGATGCGCGATTGCAGCCACGGGTCCTGATAATCCGCCGGGGTGGCCAACTGGCCGCCGAAATCCGTCTCGTTGTAATCCACCAGCAGCGGGAACCAGATGCGGTCATGGTAATGCACCAGCAGCGGCTTATCGTTAGCCAACAGCTCGGCGCCCAGGCAGAGTACAAACAGGATGGCAAAGATCCACAGCGACCAGTATCCGCGGCGGTTGTGGCGGAATCGCGCCCAGCGCGCCTGATTAACGGGGCTTAAGCGGCTCATTATCGTCCCTCAAAATCAATGCGGGGATCGACCAGCGTGTAGGTCATATCGCTAAGGATATTCAGCAGCAGGCCAATCAGCGTGAAAATATACAGCGTGCCAAACATCAGCGGATAATCGCGCTGGATGGTAGCGTCATAGCCCAGCAGACCGAGGCCATTCAGCGAGAACATCACCTCAATTAACAGCGAACCGGTGAAAAACATGCTGATAAAGGTGGCCGGGAAACCGGCAATGACCAGCAGCATGGCGTTGCGGAATACGTGGCGATAAAGAATTTTTTTCTCATCCAGCCCTTTCGCCCGCGCGGTGACCACGTACTGCTTGCGGATTTCATCCATAAACGAATTTTTGGTCAGCATGGTCAGCGTGGCGAAGCCGCCAATCACCGTAGCAATCACCGGCAGAGTAATGTGCCAGAGATAATCGGTGATTTTACCGTACCAGGGCAGCGCGTCGAACTGGGCGGAAACCAGCCCTCGCAGCGGGAACCAGTCCAGATAGCTGCCGCCGGCGAACAGCACAATCAGTAAAATACCGAACAGGAAAGAGGGGATCGCATAGCCGATAATAATCAGCGCGCTGCTCCAGATATCAAACGCGCTGCCGTTACGTACCGCTTTCTTAATGCCAAGTGGGATCGACACCAGATAGATAATCAGCGTGCTCCACAGCCCGAGGGTGATCGACACCGGCAGACTTTCTTTAATCAGTTGCAGGACCGAGTTGCTGCGAAACAGACTGTCGCCGAAATCAAAACGCACGTAGTTCCACAGCATAGTGAAGTAACGCTGATAAAGCGGTTTATCGAAGCCGTAGCGTTTGGTTATCTCAGCAATCACCTCAGGGTCCAGGCCGCGGGAGCCGCGATACTGGCTGTCGCCGGGGTTGGCGCTCAGGTTAACGCGCGAATGGCTTTCACTCGCGCCGCCGCCCGGCAGACCGGTAGTCTGGCCGAACTCGATATTCGCCAGCGCCTGATCGACCGGACCGCCGGGGGCGATCTGCACAATAAAGAAGTTGATGGTGATAATCGCCCAAAGCGTGGGGATCACCAGCAGCAGTCGGCGTAATAAATAAGCGGCCAAACTTTTACCCCTTAGCGACGTTGGGCCGGCAGCTGCGCGGCTTTGTTAGCATCATACCACCAGCTGTCAAAGCCCAGAGAATAAGTCGGGCGGATAGTCGGCATTGAAAACTTGCTCCAGTACGCATAGCGATTGTTGGCGTTATACCACATGGGGATCATGTAATAATTCCAGGTGAGAACCCGGTCCAGCGCTCGGCCGAGCGGCAGCAGCGCGACCTTGTCTCCCTGATGCTGATTGATCTGCGCGATCAGCCCATCCAGCACCGGACTCATGACGTGCGGGCGGTTATAGCTTGAATTAACAAAGCTGGAGGCCCAGTAGATCTGCAAATTGCTGTCCGGGAACGGCATTGCCGGGTAGGGAGAAGGCAGCATATCAAAATCGCTTTTGCGCAGGCGAGCCAGATACTGGGAGCTGTCCACCTGGCGGATAGTCAGGGTGATGCCCAACCGGCTAAGCGTATGCTGGAAAGGCAGCACCCACTGATCGTTGCCGCCGCTGCGCAGCAGCAGCTCAAATCCGAAGCTTTGGCCCGTTTTGACGTTGGTTAATTTTTGGTTTTTTAACGTCCAGCCTGCCTGCTTAAGCAGGTCCAGCGCCTTGAGCAAATTAGCTCGATCGTAGCCGCTGCCGTCCGTATGGGGAGGTTGATAAATCTGCGAGAAGACCCGATCAGGAATTTTGCCTTTTAGCGGCCCGAGAATTTCCAGCTCTTTGGCATCAGGATAGTTGCGCGCCGCATATTCGGTATTCTGGAAATAGCTGTTGCTGCGATGATAGGCGTGATAGAACAGCGCCTTGTTCATCCATTCAAAATCAAAGGCAAGGGAAATCGCCTCGCGAACCCGACGGTCGCTGAACAGGGGTTTTTGGACGTTAAAGGCCAGCCAGCTGCTGGCCGTAGCCACATCATTAGGCTGTTCGTCTTTGGTAATAAAATGATTGTCGAAATTTTTACCGCGATATTGCGTCGCCCACTTTTTCGCCGAGCTTTCGTTACGAAAATCAAACGCGCCCGCTTTAAACGCCTCAAAGGCGACATTATCATCCAGATAATAATCGTAGCGCAGCGTATCAAAATTAAAACGGCCTTTATTGACCGGCAGATTTGCCGCCCAGTAATTCTTTACTCTGGAATAGCTAATGTACTGACCCACTTTATAGGAGGAGACGCGATAAGGGCCGCTGGATAAGGGCGGCGCGGAAAGGGGCTCGCCAAGATTGTGGTCTTTCCAGAATTTTTCCGGGAACACCGGGGTGGAGAGTAGCGACAGCATTTTATCGCGATCGCTTTCCGGCAGCTCAAAACGTACGGTCAGCTCTGAAATAACTTTTGCCGTGACGCCTTTATAATACACGCGATACTGCGGTACGCCCTCGGTCATAAATTTATGAAAGGTAAAGGCCACGTCCGTTGCCGTGATGGCCGAACCGTCCTGAAAACGGGCCTGCGGATTCAGCGTGACTTCAATCCAGCGGCTGCTGTCGGGATAGCGGGCGGACTCAGCAATCAACGGGTAATAGCTGCCCGTTTCATCGTCAGAGGTGGTGAACAGCGGGTCGTAAAGCGTATCCGTACCGGCGCCGGGGTTGCCGCGCATCGCAAAGCGGTTGAAGTTGTCATAGGTACCGATAGCGGAAAGGGTCACGCTGCCGCCTTTCGGCGCGGTCGGGTTGGCATAATCGTAGTGGGTGAAATCAGCGGCATATTTAGGTTCACCGAGCTGGGCGAAGGCGTAGCTCACCTTAATATTTTCAGCCTGAGCGGATGCAGCGGTAACGCTGAAAAGTAAGAAAGTAAACCAGCGCAATATCATGGTGTTATTCAGCTCCAGGAGAAAAAAATGCACCCGGCAAGGGTAGCAGCAGGGCCACGGGCGAGGCAATGCGTAAATTTATTCCCCGGTAGATAAAAAAAACGCTGCCGAAGCAGCGTTTCTTATCTCGTTTTTCGCAGACTTCAGGGACCTGAAGTCAACTCTGGGAGTTTTTCAGAACCCGTCGAGCTTCACGGTAACGATACTTCCAGTAGCTGTCGTTCAGATTAGAAATCATCACGCCATTGCTGGTAGAGGCGTGAACGAAGTTATCGTTGCCAAGATAGATGCCGACGTGGCGACCGGTAGAACCGGCGCGGAACAGCACTAAATCACCTGGACGTAACTTGCCACGGTTGATGCTTTTCCCGGTATCTTCCTGCTCATAGGTGGAGCGGGGGAGATCCAGGCCAAACTGTTCACGGAACGTAGTTTGTACAAATCCCGAACAATCAATGCCGCGTTTGCTGGTACCGCCAAGACGGTAACGAACGCCTTTCCAGTCTGCATACTGATCCATCAGGCGTGATTTGATATCCACGTTCTGGACCATCTGTTCGAATTCATCCTGAGACGCTTGAAGTAAAAAACCGTTCTGGTTCTTAACTGCATGCGTATCAGTTTGTGCATTATTGCCGGTATTCGTCGAGCTACATGCTGATAGTGTCGTCGCCAGAGCGACCGCGGGTAAAATCCGCCAGATATATCTCAGAATTGGTTGAGACTTGACCATTATGTTTGTGATCCCTTGAAGTCCTTAACGACGAAGTCGTTAGAAAAATTGCGAGACGGAACGAGATTAATTAGCGCAACAGGGTAAGACAATTCCTGAAACCCTAAAATGTGCAAGGGAGCACAATTTTTAGTGTAAATCTGGAAATAGTTTACTTAAGTAGCCTAATCGAAATCGAGGTTACCCGATTACCAGCCCCATGGCGAGGGGTTTTAGCGACTTTTTTATAGGTTTTAATGATATGAAACAAGAATCTGTTATCACGGCTACAATATCGGCAATCAGGGAGAAAACTTGAGGAGAAAAGGGTAAAAAAGCGCAAAAAAAAGACGACTCTTTAAATTTAAGAGTCATCAGGCTGGACAATCGCGTTAAGTCACCGTTTTTGCCTGCCCGCAGCCATAATGAAATCTTTTAACGGAAATTTAATCAAGATGCTAATTACAGGCCTGGCCGTTTACAAAAGGGACCTTTTTGCAAACGGCAAGCGGCTGGTTACTTCGCAGGCTTATATTTTCCTGGCAGATGGCGATACAGCGCGTTAACGATCGCATCGCTGAGCGGCGTCATTAAGCACCAGCTCATGCCTACCAGCACGATAGAGAGCGAACCCACCACCACATCGGTAAACCAGTGAGCGCCAATCATAATGCGCGGCGAGGCGAAAATCAGCACGATAGCCACGGCAAGCAGAAAGGCGCGCCGGGTAAAATACCGCAGCATAAAGCAGGCAAACACCATCAGCATCATGCCGTGATCGCCGGGGAAGCTGTCTGTCGAAGCGTCCTTCGCCGGAATACCGGTTAATTCTGAGACGTGATTAACCTCCGGGAAGAATTTAGTTGGGCTGGGATGGGAAACCGGAATGAGGTGACCCAACTGGTTGAGCACCACGGCGCAAATTAACATAGCAATACCAATTGCCAGCAAACGACGACGGCCGGGCGGCGTTTCGCGACGCCAGAAATGGAGATAGAGCGCGCCCATTGCTAACAGCGAAATGCCATCAAATGCCCTGAAGTTGGTAATAGCCAGCAGCCAAAGCAGCGGCTTGCTGGTCAACAGCCGATCGTTAAACCAGTAAAAAAGACCTTTATCGATCGGGAACCAGAAGCCGTGGTTAGCCGGAAGATACCAGGAAAAGAATAGCGCTAAGCCCAGCACATTAAGTACCAGGATAGTCAGTAAACGGTTAATGGTCATTTCAGGTTAAGGATTAATTAAGAAATAGTAACGGAGCAGATTATACCTCTGGAGTTAAACGAAGTTTCAACAAAGATGTTTGCAAAATGTTCCAGTCAGCCTCCGACTCGTGGATCATCTCTATCCGGCTGTCTGGCGGCGCGGATTGCCGGGTTTCAATATGAAAATCTTCTCCCTGGCGGTTGACGCTGACTAACCCTTCCTGAATGCGCATCACTCCCTTTACGCGGGAAACCGGAGCAAGCCGCACCCATTCCAGCAGGCCGATGGTGTCGAACACCGTATCGGCATCGAAAATCCAGCCGCAGGCATAATAACCCTGTCCCTGATTTAACGAGCGGCGCCAGCGGGTTCCCGAGGTGAGCGACAGCGCGGCCAGTCCTGACTGGGGCTTCGCGTGCGCGTGATTATGCCCCTCCGGCAGCGTCCGCAGGTTAGTACGCGGCCGATCAAGCAAAGCATTCTCAATTTTGCCAAAGCTGGCGATGACCACCGGGCGCTGCTGCTCGTCGCTGGCCTGCCACTGCGCCAGCGCCTGTTTATCCGCCTCCTGCCAGCGGTCAGCTTTATTCGCCACGATAATATCGGCGGCGGCAAGCTGGTCGCGGAAGTTTTCGTTCTCCACCACGCGCCGATCCGCCAGCTGGCGAGGGTCCAGCAGACATAAAGAAGCCTCCAGCGTCAGCCACGGGGTATAAACTTCCGCTGTCAGCATCTCCAGGATCTGTTTGGGATGCCCGAGGCCGGTGGGTTCGATCAGCAGGCGATCGGGTTTAGCCTGCTTAAGCAGCATATTGAGCCCGACCTGCATCGGCAGCCCATTCACGCAGCACATGCAGCCGCCGGGGATCTCTTTCAGGATCGCGCCGCTTTCAGCCAGCAGCGCGCCATCAATCCCCACTTCACCAAACTCGTTGACCAAAACGGCCCAGCGTTCGTTCTCCGGTTTGTTAGCCAGCAGATGCAGCAGGGTGGTGGTTTTGCCGCTGCCTAAAAAGCCGGTAATCAGATTTACCCGGGTCATCTTTCTCTCCTTATTGGATGAATCATGCGCTGGCAATATGGCAAAAATAGCGTGCAGACCTCAACGCTAACCGCAAACAGGGCGTTGCCAGAAGGGGGAAGCTCGACGTTTCGCTGACTGGATGGTGAGCACAGGCTGAGATGCTGTCCGTCTGCGCGCTGATTTTTTGTTATAACATAACAATTGCGGCGATGCACGGGTCATCGCCGGGCTACCCTGCTAGTCTGCACGGCTCATATAGCGACGCTCAGGAATATGAATGCGAATTTTGTCGCCGTTGCTCAGGTATTCGGGCACCTGAATCACCAGACCGGTGCTCATGCTGGCCGGTTTGGTTCTGGCGCTGGCGGAAGCCCCTTTGATGCCGGGCGTGGTGTCCACAATCTCCATATCAACCGTCTGCGGCAGCTCAAGTGCCAGCACCTGCCCATCCATCGTTAATACCTGAATGCCGGGAATGCCGCCTTCTGGCAGGAACAGCAGCTCTTCTTCGATCTGCTCCCTCTTAAAGACGTAAGGGGTATAGTCCTCATCATCCATAAAGACGTATTCATCACCGTCTATATAAGAGAAGGTGACCTGGCGGCGGCTTAAGGAGATAGTGTCGATAATCTCATCGCCCTTGAAGCGCTCTTCAACCTTCAGGCCGGTGCGGATATCGGTAAAGCGCATTTTATACAGGGTTGAAGCGCCGCGCGCGCTGGGGCTCTGTACATCAATGTCCTTCACTAACAGCAGCTTGCCGTTAAGGCTAACCGCCATCCCTTTTTTTATTTCATTTGCTCTTGGCATTCTAAGATCTCGATAACAGGCCCGTGGAAAATTCTCGCGTCAACTTACTCCGGCTGACGGATTCAGGCAAGTGCTGACCCCATCTGCTCGCAAAGAAAGCCCGGATGAATTGCGTGATAACCCGCTTTCATTAAAGAATAGCCTTCTCCGGCGGCGACTGCTATTGTCGCGCAATATCACCCTGGGGAAAGAAGAAAGATGGAGTGCCGTGCCGCCTGTGGGGCCTGTTGTACCGCGCCTTCAATTTCCAGCCCCTTGCCTGGGATGCCCAACGGCAAGCCTGCCAACACACCCTGCGTTCAGTTGGATGAACAGCAGCGCTGCAAAATATTCAATTCGCCGCTAAGGCCAGCCGTTTGCACCGGGCTGAAGCCCGGACTTGAAATGTGCAAAAGCAACCGGCAGGAGGCGATGATTTATTTGCTCGATCTGGAGCGGCAAACCGCGCCTTAGCTTGCGTATCTTCTGCTTTTACCTCTTTTAAATGCCGGATTCCGGCACCGCACAAGTCGTTTTATTTCTCCAGTGCGCCTGCTGCGCAAGGCTCATTTTTCACCAGCACTACCGGCGTTCAGCAACCGTCAGCTAACGGGGGGCAGAAACCTGTTTTTTCTGAATCTCGTCAGCAAAGTGTGCGTGGTATCAAAAATCTGCTACGCCGTAAGCGGTAAAACTTGCAACCCATGATCGAACGGGACCAAACTCCTTGAAACGTTTCAGCGTTGTCTGTTCAGCTTGTTACTCAACAGACGGCGCTTTTTTTCTCAAAGTAGCTGAAACGATTCAAATTCAGCAGAGAGGAGAACTATGTTCCAGCTAGCACTGAACGCAATTCACCCCGGCGCGACCGCCGGAGATAAAGAACAGGCCATTCGTCAGGTTGCCGCCGCGCTGACTTCAGCCGGTAACGTCGGGGAAGGGTACGTCGACGGGATGCTCGCTCGCGAGCAGCAAACCTCAACCTATCTGGGTAACGGCATTGCTATCCCTCACGGCACGACCGAGACCCGCGATCTGGTACTACAGACCGGCGTGCAGGTCTTTCAGTTCCCGCAGGGGATCGCCTGGGGCGACGATCAGACCGTATATGTGGTGATCGGCATTGCCGCAAAATCCGACGAGCACCTTGCGCTGCTGCGTCAGCTGACCCATGTGCTCAGCGATGACAGCGTAGCCGAAAAGCTGAAAAGTACTGACTCCGCTGAAACCCTGCGCGGCCTGCTGATGGGCGAAAAGCAGGGCGCGGAATTCAAATTCGATACTTCTCTGATCGCGACGGAAGTCGCCGCCAGCGATTTAATGACTTTACAGGCGCTGAACGCCGGTCGGCTACAGCAGGCTGGCTCCGTGGACGCCAGCTTCGTCAGCAGCGTAATCTCCGGCAGGCCGCTTAACCTGGGGCAGGGCATCTGGCTGAGCGACAGCACTGAAGGCAACCTCGGCAGCGCCGTGGCCGTCAGCCGTGCGGCAAATGCCTTTGAGGCAGAAGGCGAGAAAGTGGCGCTGCTGCTGACCGTAGCCGTAGCCGACGACCAGCCGATGAGCGTCCTTAACTATCTGAGTGACCTGCTGGTTCAGCAAAAAGCTGAACGGCTGCTGACTGCGGATGCGGCGGGGATTCTGGCGTTGCTCACCAGCGACGTGTCGGAACAGGCCGACGTGCTGACCGAAGAGTTCACCATTCGCAACGAGCATGGCCTCCATGCACGTCCGGGAACCGCCCTGGTTAGCGTCATCAAACAGTATAATTGCGAGGTTACCGTGACCAATCTTGACGGCAGCGGGAAACCGGCCAACGGCCGTAGCCTGATGAAGGTGGTGGCGCTGGGGGTGAAAAAAGGCCATCGCCTGCGCTTTACCGCCAGCGGACAGGATGCGCGCGCCGCGCTGGATGCCATTGGTGAAGCCATTTCAGCCGGACTGGGCGAGGGGGCAGCATGAGTCGTCGCGTCGCAACAATTACTCTGAATCCCGCCTATGACCTGGTCGGCTACACGCCGGAGATTGAGCGCGGTGAGGTGAACCTGGTGAAAACAACCGGACTTCATGCCGCGGGCAAAGGCATCAACGTCGCTAAGGTTCTCAAGGATCTTGGCATTGACGTCACGGTGGGGGGATTCCTCGGCAAAGAGAATCAGGATGGTTTTCAGCACCTGTTCAGCGAGCTGGGGATCGCTAACCGCTTTCAGGTGGTGGAAGGCCGCACCCGTATTAACGTCAAGCTGACCGAGAAGCAGGGCGACGTGACCGACCTGAACTTTTCTGGTTTTGACGTCACGCCGCAGGACTGGGAGCGCTTTACCGCGGATTCTCTGAGCTGGCTGGGGCAGTTCGATATGGTTTGCGTCAGCGGCAGTCTGCCCGCCGGCGTGGAGCCGGAGGCGTTTACCGCGTGGATGACCGCGCTGCGTACCCACTGCCCGTGCATCATTTTCGACAGCAGCCGTGAAGCGCTGGTGGCAGGGCTGAAAGCCGCTCCATGGCTGGTGAAACCCAATCGCCGCGAGCTGGAAATCTGGGCCGGACGCCCGCTTCCCACCTTGCAGGACGTGATTGAAGCGGCTCATGCGCTGCGCGAGCAGGGCATTGCCCATGTGGTGATCTCACTGGGTGCCGAAGGCGCGCTGTGGGTGAATGCTTCAGGTGAATGGATCGCCAAACCACCGGCTTGTGAAGTCGTCAGCACCGTCGGTGCCGGGGACTCGATGGTCGGGGGGCTGATTTACGGCCTGCTGATGCGTGAATCCAGCGAACATACGCTGCGTCTTGCTACCGCCGTGGCGGCTATGGCCGTCAGTCAGAGCAACGTGGGCGTTAAAGACCGTACCCAGTTGGCCGCGATGATGGCGCGCGTCGACCTACAACCTTTTAACTAACAGCAGGAGAGCGATAATGAAAACGCTGCTGATAATTGATGCTTCGCTGGGGCTTGCTACAGGCTATCTGGCAAAAAATATCACCACGGCCGCCGCGGCCAGCAAGGGGCTGACGCTCACCGATAGCCTGGCCGACGCTGACCAGGTGATCGTTGCCGGGAAAAACATTCCTTCCGACGCTTCGCTTGACGGCAAGGCGGTCTATCTGGCGGACATTGAACAGCTTCTGCGTCAGCCAGACGCGGTGCTGGCAAAAGCCCAGGCCGAAGCCAAACCCTGGCACGCGCCAGCGGTTGCCTCGCCAGTTGCCGCAACGGCTGGCAGGGCGAAGCGTATCGTGGCGGTTACCGCCTGCCCAACCGGCGTGGCGCACACCTTTATGGCGGCAGAAGCCATCGACACCGAAGCGAAAAAACGCGGCTGGTGGGTGAAGGTGGAAACCCGTGGTTCGGTGGGAGCGGGCAATGCCATTACCCCTGAAGAGGTAGCGGAAGCCGATCTGGTGATCGTGGCGGCGGATATTGACGTAGACCTGGCGAAGTTCGCCGGTAAGCCAATGTACCGCACTTCTACCGGCCTGGCGCTGAAGAAAACCGCGCAGGAGTTGGATAAAGCCGTAGCGGAGGCGAAGCCTTATCAACCTAAGGGGGGCGCGCAGTCTTCCCAGGGCGAAGAGAAAAAAGAGAGCGCAGGCGCCTACCGTCACCTGTTGACCGGGGTTTCCTACATGCTGCCGATGGTGGTGGCGGGCGGTCTGAGCATCGCACTCTCCTTCGCCTTCGGTATTACGGCGTTTAAAGAGCAGGGCACGCTGGCCGCCGCGCTGATGCAAATTGGCGGCGGCAGCGCCTTCGCGCTGATGGTGCCGGTGCTGGCGGGCTTTATTGCCTTCTCTATCGCCGACCGTCCGGGCCTGACGCCGGGGCTGATTGGCGGCATGCTGGCCACCAGTATCAACGCAGGCTTCCTCGGCGGGATTATCGCCGGTTTCATTGCCGGTTACGCCGCGAAGTTTATCAGCACCAGGCTTAAGCTGCCGCAGAGTATGGAAGCGCTGAAGCCTATCCTGATCATTCCGCTGGTCGCCAGCCTGATTACCGGCCTGCTGATGATTTACGTGGTGGGAACGCCGGTCGCAAAAATCATGGAAGGGCTGACCCACTGGCTGGCTAACATGGGTACGGCGAACGCGATTCTGCTGGGCGCTATTCTCGGCGGGATGATGTGTACCGACATGGGCGGCCCGGTGAACAAAGTGGCTTATGCCTTCGGCGTTGGCTTACTGAGTTCCCAGACCTACGCGCCAATGGCAGCCATTATGGCGGCCGGTATGGTGCCGCCGCTGGCAATGGGCCTGGCAACGCTGGTTGCCCGTAAGAAATTTAATAAAGGTCAGCAGGAAGGGGGCAAGGCGGCGCTGGTGCTGGGGCTGTGCTTTATCTCTGAAGGCGCGATTCCGTTCGCTGCCCGTGACCCGATGCGCGTATTGCCCTGCTGCATCATCGGCGGCGCGCTGACCGGAGCGATTTCGATGGCGGTGGGAGCCAAACTGATGGCGCCACACGGCGGGCTGTTCGTACTGCTGATCCCTGGCGCTATTACGCCGGTGATCGGGTATCTGATGGCGATTATCATCGGCACCGTGGTGGCTGGTCTCTCATATGCCGTGCTGAAACGCCCGGAGACAGAGTTAGCCAAAGCCTGATCCTGACGGTGACGGCAATAAAAACAAGCGCGGGTGACCGCGCTTGTTTTATGCTGAGTGATGAAGCGTGAGCGTGCTGACTCTTATTCAGCCGGGCGGCTTTATTGCGCCACCTGTTCGGATTTCAGCCAGGCAATCTCATCTTTCCAGATATCCGGGTTGACGGTCTCCAGAATCATTGGGATGCCGTCGAAACGCGGATCTTTCATCAGCCAGCTAAACACCGTTTTACCAATGTTGCCTTCGCCCAGGCTGTGATGGCGGTCAACGCGGCTGGCAAACTCGCTTTTCGCATCGTTCAGGTGCATACCGCGCAGATACTGGAAGCCGACGATGCGCTCAAACTCTTCAAACGTCTTCACGCACTCTTCTTCCGTCCGCAGATCGTAGCCGCCTGCGAAGGCGTGGCAGGTATCAATACAGACGCCGACGCGGGATTTATCCTCAACGCCGTCGATAATTGCCGCCAGATGCTCAAAGCGGAAGCCAAGGTTGCTGCCCTGTCCGGCGGTATTCTCAATCACGGCGGTTACGCCGGTGGTTTTATCGAGCGCAATATTGATCGATTCGGCAATGCGCTTCAGGCAGGCATCTTCTTCAATCTGGTGCAGGTGGCTGCCCGGATGAAAATTCAGCAGCGACAGGCCGAGTTGCTCGCAGCGCTGTAGCTCATCCAGAAAGGCCTCGCGGGATTTCTCCAGCGCTTCGGAAACGGGGTGACCAAGGTTAATCAGGTAGCTGTCGTGCGGCAGGATCTGCGCGGCGGCGTACTGGTATTTTTCACAGGCCGCACGAAAGGCGGTAATGACTTCATCAGTCAGCGGCGCTGCCCGCCACTGGCGCTGGTTTTTGGTAAACAGCGCAAAGGCAGTGGCTTCGAGTTCATGTGCGCGCAGCACCGCTTGATCCACGCCGCCTGCTGCGCTGACGTGGGCACCGATATATTTCATGCCGTTTCTCCTGTTAGGTGGCCTGCATTCCAGACACAATCAGGCAATGATAACCGGAAACGGCCTGAAGTCATGACAACAAATGCTGGATCAGCAGGTTAATCGCGCCGCCGCCCACGATCAGCCAGACAAACAGCAGCAGCCCAAGCAGCAGAGGCTTCAGCCCGGCCTTTTTCAGCGAGCTGAGATGGGTAGTCAGCCCCAGCGCCGCCATTGCGGTAGCCAGCACAATATTATCCAGCTGGTTCAGCCTGCTGACCACCGATTCCGGCAGCACATGCAGCGAGTTAAATAGCGCCACCGCGATAAACACCAGCGCAAACCACGGGAAGCGCAGCGTCGTCTGACTGCTCGTAGCAGATGGAGCAAGCTGACGAATCCTGGCGCTGAGCAGCAGCAGGAAGGGGGCCAGCATCATGACCCGCAGCATTTTAGCAATCACCGCCGTATTTTCCGTTTCCGGGCCGACGGCGTGACCGGCTGCCACCACCTGCGCCACTTCGTGCATCGTTGAGCCGGTAAACACGCCCCAGCTGCCGGGGGTGACGGAGGGGAAGAGGGCTGAGGCCAGCGGGTAGAGCAGTGGGTAAATGAAAATCGCCAGCGTGCCAAAAATCACCACGGTAGCGATGGCCACCGCGACTTTAGACGCTTGCGCCTTGAGAACCGGTTCGGTAGCCAGCACCGCCGCCGCGCCGCAGATGCTGCTGCCGGCGCCAATCAGCCAGACGGTGTCACGATCCAGCCCAAGCACCCGACGGCCCAGCCAGCAGGCGAGCAGAAACGTCGAGCTGAGCGTCAGCGCATCAATCAGCACGCCGCTTATGCCAACCTCGGCGATCTGCTGAAAGGTCAGTCGAAAGCCATAAAGAATAATGCCAAGGCGCAGCAGCTGCTGTTTCGCCAGCATCACGCCCGGATCGCATCTTTCAGCCAGGGGTGGGTAAATAGTGTTGCCAGCGACAATTCCGGCGACGATAGCCAGCGTCAGGGCGCCCAGCCCCAGCGCGGCAACGGCGGGAAAACTCCCCAGCCAGTTGGCCGCGGTGGCGAGCAGCAGGGCAAGCAGGACTCCGGCAACGTAGCGGGCAGGCTGGTGTTGGGGGTGGTGCAGAGTCAGTGTGGTCATAGCCTTCTCCTTTTCAATACTGACAGCATGGAGAAATCTGGCTTAAAAGAGAAATTGATTATATATTTATAATTAACCGGAATAAGTGGTAGAACAATGGGGCGAGCAGAATGATCGCGACTGAGGAGCAGCGATGCATATTACATTAAGGCAGCTGGAAGTTTTTGCTGAAGTGCTGAAGAGCGGTTCGACAACCCAGGCCTCGCAGATACTGGCGCTGTCGCAATCGGCCGTCAGCGCCGCGCTGGCGGATCTTGAAAGCCAGCTTAGCGTGCAGCTTTTCGACCGCGTCGGCAAGCGGCTGGTGGTCAACGAGCACGGGCGCTTACTCTATCCGCGCACGGTTGCGCTGCTGGAGCAGGCGATGGAAATCGAACAGCTGTTTCGTGAAGACAATGGGGCGCTGCGGGTCTATGCCAGCAGCACCATCGGCAACTACCTGCTGCCGGGGATGCTGGCAGGCTGGCGCAAGGACTATCCCGACCTGCCGCTGGAGCTTAGCGTCGGCAACAGTCAGGACGTGATTACCGCCGTGGCGGATTTTCGCGTTGATATCGGCCTGATCGAAGGCCCGTGCCATATGCCTGAAATTCTCAGCGAACCCTGGCTGGAAGATGAGCTGGTGGTGTTTGCCGCGCCGGATGCGGAGATTTTCACGCGGCCGGTCAGCCTGGAAACGCTGGCTTCCGCCCCCTGGATTCTGCGCGAGCACGGTTCCGGCACCCGCGAAATCGTAGACTATCTACTGCTGTCACATTTGCCGCAGTTCAGGCTGGCGCTGGAGCTGGGCAACTCTGAAGCGATCAAACATGCCGTCCGCCACGGTATGGGGATTAGCTGCCTGTCGCGCCGGGTGATCGCCGAGCAGCTGGCCGTTGGCACCCTCAGGGAGGTGAATGTTCCTCTGCCTAAGCTGAAACGCACGCTGTATCGCATTCATCACCGGCAGAAGCATCTCTCCAAGTCTTTGCTGCGCTTTTTAAGCTACTGTACGGAATAACGCCCGTCAGAACAGGCCCCGCCCAGTCGGGGCCAGCAAAAATCCCCGCTACTTCTCCGGTAAAATACGCTCAAACTAATAATTCTGAGCCGATCATGAAGCTATCTTATAACATGGCGTAATCACTATGCGTGCCGGGTCAGTTTGCTACAATCGCGCCTTATTTTTTCAAGGACGCAGCATTTAAAGATGGTTCAGGACACAAAAACAACACAACAGCCTGCGCTACGGCGTGAGCTTAAGGCGCGTCATCTGACGATGATCGCCATTGGCGGTTCGATTGGCACCGGTTTATTCGTGGCCTCCGGCGCCACTATCTCGCAGGCCGGTCCGGGCGGCGCGCTGCTCTCCTATATGCTGATCGGGCTGATGGTTTATTTCCTGATGACCAGCCTCGGCGAGCTGGCAGCCTTTATGCCGGTTTCAGGCTCGTTCTCCACCTACGGCGCTAACTATGTGGAAGAGGGCTTCGGTTTCGCGCTGGGCTGGAACTATTGGTACAACTGGGCGGTAACCATCGCCGTTGACCTGGTGGCCTCACAGCTGGTGATGACCTACTGGTTCCCCGATACTCCCGGCTGGCTGTGGAGCGCGCTGTTCCTGTGCGTGATCTTCCTGCTGAACTACATCTCGGTAAAAGGCTTCGGCGAAGCGGAATACTGGTTCTCGCTGATCAAAGTGGTGACGGTGATCGTCTTCATCGCGGTGGGCGTGCTGATGATTGTGGGCATTCTCAGAGGCGGCGAAGCGGCTGGCTGGCAGAACTGGAAAATTGGCGATGCGCCCTTTGCCGGTGGCTTCTCGGCGATGATTGGCGTGGCGATGATCGTTGGCTTCTCCTTCCAGGGAACTGAGCTGATCGGTATCGCGGCCGGGGAGTCAAAAGATCCGGCTAAAAACATCCCTCGCGCCGTGCGTCAGGTGTTCTGGCGCATCCTGCTGTTCTATGTATTTGCGATACTGGTGATCAGCCTGATTATCCCTTACACCGATCCAAACCTGCTGCGTAACGACGTGACCGATATCAGCGTCAGTCCGTTTACGCTGGTGTTCAAACATGCCGGGCTGCTTTCAGCGGCGGCGGTCATGAATGCCGTGATCCTGACCGCCGTGCTCTCCGCCGGGAACTCAGGAATGTATGCGTCAACGCGGATGCTGTTCACCCTGGCTCGCGAAGGCAAAGCGCCGCGTATGTTTGGCAAACTGTCCAAAGGCGGCGTGCCGCGCAACGCGCTGTATGCCACTACCGCGGTGGCGGGGCTGTGCTTCCTGACCTCAATGTTCGGCAATCAGAGCGTCTACCTGTGGCTGCTTAATACCTCTGGCATGACCGGCTTTATCGCCTGGCTCGGCATCGCGATCAGCCATTACCGTTTTCGTCGTGGCTATGTGGCTCAGGGGCTGGACCCGGCGGACCTGCCGTATCGCTCCGGTTTCTTCCCGCTGGGGCCGATCTTTGCCTTTGTCCTCTGCCTGATCATTACCCTGGGACAGAACTATCAGGCGTTCCTGGCCGATCGCATCGACTGGTACGGCGTGACCGCAACCTATATCGGCATTCCGCTATTTCTGATTATCTGGTTTGGCTTTAAACTGACCCGGAAAACGCGCTTTGTAAAATACAGCGAGATGCAGTTCCCGAAATTTGAATCGCGGGATTAGCAGAACCATTGACTAGTCCTGATATAGG
>NZ_JRUQ01000043.1 GCF_000773975.1 Erwinia typographi | reverse complement strand
GCTGGCGTCCCCCTTTAATATCCCCTCTTTTTAACTTACCGCGTCCTTCGCGGTTTTTGTGCTGGCGCTGAGCGGGAAACCGCGCATCCGGCAGGCATTCACTCGCCCGTAACAGTCCTCCGGTCATCATAATGGCCATCCGGAAGAGTCCCGCACCGGTACCGTGTCCATCGCTGCGCGCAAATAAAGCAGTTAAATTCGTAACCGTGGCCATGTCCACACACCGCCTGCAGTTAACTTCGAAGCCCCTGCCAGTAAAAGCACTAATTTCGAACGTTACTTCTGAACAAAACATGCCCTTTAAAAAGGGAGTACTCATGAGCCAGCCTGCGGCATGGCTTCAGGAGTAGCACCCCAGGCTTCGCCCGGGGCAAAATTATCCCTCCGGCAACCGTGGACACACTCACGCACCGGTATGAAGTAGCTCCCCGGACACGTCCGGGGCATCAGTCCGGCGAGCATTTTAGTTACAACAATCATATGATCGCCCGGCCGCAGACTTAGTACTGTGCCGCTTATTAATCAGTGCCACAACTGAACGTCTGAGGATCTGTGGGAAAGTGGCTGGAATACGGCCATACACGCCCGTAAGCGGCCCTGACGGCCCGCTAACGCGGAGATACGCCCCGGCTGCGGCTACGCCTTGCCGTGACCACTCCGTCAGCGCAAATATGACTTCTTCGTGGCTGAAAGCGGGTCTGGCTTTGCAGGGAGGAGGCTGGGATTGGTGAAATCTATCAAACCGGAGCGGCAAAGCCGCGTCACCGGCGACCCCTACCCTTCGCGATTCATGTGGCTGGTTTTGTCGCCTTCATGCGCTGTGGCGCATCAGATAAATCACCGCGCGAAGATTTCCTGTAAGTTTACAGGGATTGACTTTTTCCTCAGTAATAAAGTACACGTATAGGAAATTCAAACCATCCGTACCCCTGAGCCGGATGGTGAAATTTTCAGCATTGCGGAATGCCGGGGCTGACATACGCTCTGCGCTCAGGATGGGTGGTGTTTTTTTATACCGATAATGCCTGTTTTACATACGATAACCGTGCAACAGACAGATCTGCCCTGCGTCAGGCCGGCACGTACCGCATCAGGCTTATATCCCGCGCATGCACTTTAAGGGCCTGCACATTCAGACCCGCGATCGCACGACGGTAAGACAGATGCCCACCGCACAGGATGCATTCAAACGGATCGCGGCCCAGGAACTGCTTACTCAGCTGCGCGTAGCACACCTTCACGGGGTCTGAAGCCCAACCGTACGAAAACGTACGCCAAGTACGTTTTTTGAACAGATAGTCACCAAATTTCGCGACAAGATGACCGTCACAGAGGCCATTCGTCCGTATCTTCCGCTTGCTTCAGTGGCCTTAGCTGGCCTTTTGTTACCTGCTCCGCAAGTGTGAACGTGTAATGCCCCAGCATGTTAATATGCGCGTGTCTCAGTGGCGAAAGTCTGGCTTCATCCTCTTCACTTATGATTTCGCCTTCATTACGTAAATGATCCAGTGAAGCCTGCATGTAGATGGTATTCCAGAGAACGACAGCATTGGTCACCAGTCCCAGCGCACCAAGCTGATCTTCCTGCCCATCCTGATAGCGTTTCCTGATTTCACCTTTTTGTCCGTGGCAAATCGCTCTGGCTACAGCATGTCGGCTTTCTCCCCTGTTGAGTTGGGTCAGGATGCGGCGGCGATAATCTTCATCATCAATATAATTAAGCAGATACAATGTCTTATTTATTTTCCCCGCTTCGATAATCGCCTGCGTCAGGCCGGAAGGTCGTTCGCTGCTCAACAATGAACGGATTGCCACTGAAGCGCGGATTTTTCCCAATGTCAGGGAACCGGCCATACGCATCATGTCATCCCAGTGCTGCTCTATCTTCCGCGTATTGGCTGTGTTACGGGCAAGTTCATTCAGTACGCCATAATCCGCCTCTTTATCCACACGCCAGAACACTGAAGCACCTGCATCAGCCAGACGCGGAGAAAACTGATAGCCCAGTAACCAGAAAAGGCCAAAAATCAGATCGCTGGAGCCTGCCGTATCGGTCATTATTTCAGTTGGATTTAGCCCGGTTTGCTGCTCCAGTAATCCTTCCAGAACAAAGATAGAATCCCTTAGCGTGCCTGGAACGACAACGCCATGAAACCCGGAATACTGATCTGAAATAAAGTTGTACCAGGTGATCCCGCGGCTGGAGCCAAAATATTTTCGGTTTGGCCCTGCGTGCACTGTCCGGACAGGTGCAATAAACCGCATGCCATCCGCAGAGGACACTTCGCCACCGCCCCATTTCTGGGCCAGGGGCAGAGTAGACTGATAATCAACCAGCCGTGCATTGGCACTGACCAGCGTTTCAGCACGGAGGTAATTCTGTCTGGTCCAGTTCAGCCGATGACGGGTCAGCGCCGGGATATTCGGGCGGATAAATGGCTCCAGCCCAATATTACAGGCCTCGGCCAGTAACACAGCACAGATACTGACGGTCAAGCCCTCCATTCGGGCGCCAGCCTCGCTTGCATGAGTAAATTCATCAGCAAATCCGGTATGCGCATTAATTTCGAGAAGAAGTTCTGTCAGATCAACAACAGGGAGCAGGTCAGATATACGTTTTGAGAGTAACTTCAGTGTAGGTGGCTCATCCAGCCCACTCAGATGAGCAATGGTCAGCTTCGTGCGTTTACCGGTGAAATCCAGTGAAACTGCCTGATTATCGGCAAAATTTTGGGCTACCTGTCGGTACACTGTGTCGAGCTGTCGGGCCAACGCATTGACAGCATCCCCGGCGTTAAGAGGATGCCCGAGGGAACGATACACCTGCACTCTGTTGGTGTGCCAGTCCTGCCCCTGGAGAAGTTTAGTCCGCGGATCGCCCCATCGTTCACTCCGTGCGACGTAAATATCCCGTCGCCGCAGACTGTCCTGTAACTTATTCATAACACAGAGGGTATAGCCCTGTCGGGATAAATGACCGTCTTTGCCATAGCAGAGCCGTTTCCAGGGACCGGTAATTATCGCCATTGGCGCATCATCAATATGCTGCCGCCGTGTTAATCGGATCGCCGCAAGATAGCGTATAGCCTCCAGCGTGCTTTCACCTGCCGGCGCAGCGCTGAATTCAATATTTTCCAGCAAACAGGGAAGAAAACGGCGGACTCTCCCATACTGTTCCAACATTTCATCATGAAAGCTGGCATCAGGAGGTCGGGCAATAGCGTTTATAAATGTGATGGTATCGGCCAGCCTGGGCGGAGGATATTTTTCAAAAATTGTCGAGCGAAGCAACTCACTGTCGATATTTTCATCCAGAAGTACCGAGCAGATATGTGCCAGTTCCAGTGCTGATTTATCAAGATCTTTCAGTGTTCTCAGGCGTTTTTTCTGCCCAATTTTTTTCGCCTCCCGACCGATATCAGCAATAACCCCATCCAGAACGTCCAGCGCATCATCCAGTGCCGATATTTCGCAGGAACGAACAAAGGCAACCAGCATCGCCGTTCGCCTTGTGGGCGACATCCGGGCTATTTTGTACACTGAAATCATATCAGCATACCGGGCGAGTGCATTGAAACGTACCGGAGGAATACCGGTGAAGTCGAGATCCTGCATGCCAAATACTTTCAGTTTCAGGTAGCGCGCGACGGCCTGGTTGAATGCCGGACCGCTGATGGCAACAGGACCTTTTCTTAGCTGATCAAAACGTGAGGTGCGTACACCATCAGGCACCTGTAACAGTTCTTCAAGTAATGAGCACTGTTCGTCTGATGCCAGTCCGGACAAGCGTGACCAGAGCCTGCCTGCTGATTTTTCACGTATTTCGGATATCAAACGTGTCAGCGTGGTGACACCCGGCAAGAGTATTTTATTTTGCAGAAGCCAGCTGGTAGCCAGATCGAAAAGCAGCCCCGGTCGTTCGTTGCTGAGCCAGCTGCGGGTGAACAGTAACCGGCTTAACCTGAAGGTCCACGGCCACGCAAAATCACGATAACCATACTGACGGCGGATCAGAGCCTGGTGTTCACGCAGCGTGGTTTCTCTTCTGGAGTAGTCGGACAGAACATTCGTGTCGGATATACCCAGCTGTCGGGCAACAAACCACAGTACGTTGGTTGGGGTCGCTGACAAGTCATGAGGCCATGTGCCAAGAAATCGAACGCTGCCGGTCAGCAATGCCACCGCCAGACGGTTTGCCCTTCCGCGCCGGTGATTAATGAAATCCATATCCGCTTCGTCCAGCAGAAAGAAACGAGCAAGTTGAATGTCATTCGGCTCACCAGAGAACTGACCATAACTGGCACGTTGTTCCGCGTTTAAAAAGTCTGCTGGCAAAAGTGCCTCCCTGGCTACGGATCACATACGAATACTTAAAAATGAGAAGTTAATCAGTCTGTTTCAGATATTGATACAGCGTTTCACGACTAATACCAAACTCTCGGGCAAGCTGGGCTTTTTTCTCACCATTCATTGCTCGCAGTCGGACTTCAATTTGTTGTTCTGAAGACAATGATTTTTTCCGCCCACGATAAGCTCCACGCAGCCTGGCCAGAGCGATCCCTTCCCGCTGACGTTCATGGATTAAAGAACGTTCGAACTCGGCAAAAGCCCCCATCACTGAGAGCATCAGGTTTGCCATTGGTGAATCTTCGCCAGTGAATGTCAGGCATTCTTTAACAAATTCGATACGCACTCCCTTACGGGTAAGCTTTTGTACCAGACGGCGCAAATCATCCAGGTTACGAGCCAGCCTGTCCATACTATGAACCACCACTGTGTCGCCATCACGCACGAATGACAACAGTGAATCCAGCTCTGGACGCCGAATATCTTTACCTGATGCTTTATCGACGAAGACTTTATCCACCGGAGCCTGATCCAGTTGCCGTTCTGGGTTGATCAAAGCTACTTACCCGGATATAGCCAATACGTTGACCTTTCATACGCCTCCAATACCGATTGTGTCAGAAAAGAATCTATGACCTTTAATTACTTGTGTCAATAAATGAGCATAGTGACTTTATTCTGACAGTCTTTCAGTATCGGGCCTGACGTCAGGTTAGGGTATAGATCAAGCGGACAGTTGAAATATTGTTGTTATTACAAACTAATCTCACCCTGAAGTTCTGCATTCATCCTGGCGGCGATGACTTTGATGTCATGATCGCTAATCTGAAAAATACCAAATCGAAGTTGGTATCCCCAGTTTCTGTTACCTGCTGAGAATTCCAGAACATCCAGGATTGGTTGGACAGGCGATTCATTAGCATGAAACCATGACACATCACGTCGGAAAGGACAAAATCCATTCCCCATATCGAACTGGTAGGGTTCCCCCGCTTTGACAATACCGATAGCAGTGAAAGCCTGTAGTTTTTTTTTGCTACCAAACTCAAGCGTTGGAGAGTAGTAAACAACATGATCCCCCGGTTTAACACGTCGCAATGGGGTCGCCTTGCCATGACAGACCTGCATAAAACCGCCAGCTCTGCCTATCCGAACATGTTCTGCCGAGGCCACGGCAATCCAGTTGTTGCTCATCGTGCAGACGGCGCAAAAACACGGAGACGATGGCCATCGGGGTCAAGCGCAACAAATGTGTAACCAAAATCCATATCGGTCGGTGCTTGCAGGGTAGTCAGACCGCGGCCACTCCAGTCAGCATGCATAGCATTGACCATATCGTTGCTGGCAACAGCAAAGGCCAGTTCACCACAGCCAGCGGTTGCTATCGCTGCTGGTTCAACAGTGTGCTTCGACCACAACCCAAGCATAACGCCCGAACCAAGGGCAAACATGGCAAAAGTAGGTGATTCTTCGATTGGTTTTTTTCCAAGGAGGTCTTCATAGAAAACGGTGCTGTTCGCCGGGCTGTTTACATACAAAATGATAAAATTAGGATCCGTCATAGTATAACTCCACATTGTTGAATTTAATGGCCTGCTACAGGCCACAATTCAATACTAAACAGGACTACTGTCAGAACATGTCAGTAGTGATAGATTACTGCGGAGGAATACCTTCAATTTCACGCCACTCTTTTAAAAGAATCTGCCGCCGCCGCGGGTAGCGCTGTTCCGTGATTTTTAAAGATGAAATTCTGTCAGTGCGAAAGTGTCGGAATGCCTGGCGCAGCTCGCACCATGCAACAAGAACGCGGACATGATCAAAATAGCCGAGTGCAAAAGGCCAGACTGTTCTCGTGGATTCAACACTATTGAGGCTGTGGTAGCTGATCTCAAGCTTGCGCTCGGCACGAATGGCCCGACGAATTTGAGGTATCTCCTCATCTCCTGCCGTGATAGTGGCACCGGGACCAACAAGCAAGGCTGTTGCATCGAGTGCATTGCACAAATCATTGGGTAAAACAGCTGCTATCTTTGTGAGAGCACTTCGGGCAGCGGCACTGAGCCTGACATCACCGCGATCGGCAACCCAGCGAGATCCCAAAACGAGTGCCTCAATTTCGTCCTCCGAAAACATAAGTGGAGGAAGCATGAAGCCAGGCCGCAAGACGTAGCCAAGCCCGGGCTCGCCATCAATGTTTGCACCTTGCTTTTGCAATATTCCTATATCACGGTAGAGCGTGCGAAGACTTATCCCAAGCTCCGAAGCCAAACTCGCCCCGGTAACAGGAAATCGATGGCGGCGCAAAATCTGAATTAAATCAAGTAAGCGTTGAACCCGGGACATATGACGGCATCTCTCAGAATACAATTAGTCTGCTTGCGCCCATATACTGCCAAATATTGACAGTACCGTTCTCTGAGTATGAGCTCTTCACTGAGCGTATCCAAGGGGAACCTCGTTATCAAAATGACTTCATCGGCCTGTATTTTGGGAGATGATTAAAAAATGTGCTTAGCGTACGTTTTCGTACGGTTGGGCTTCAGACCCCTTAACTGTCACCGCACGGGTAACCCCCGGGTCTATCTGACCCTGGTTGGCGGGGGAGCCTTCGGTAATGACCCCCGCTGGATAATCTCTGCACTCAGACGTGCTCTGTACCTGGTCAGGGCTCATTCTCTCGATGTATGCCTGGTGAGCTACCGGAAGGTACCTGCAGAACTGAATGCGTTGATTCGGGAGTTCGGCTAAAAGGCCAACTGAAAGAAACCATCATGAAAAACCTCAAGATCATTGTTCGTTGAGCGTCAAAGCCCGATTAAAACCCTGACCCCTCACGACCCCTGAAAGGAAACCTTATGCACAAACGTCACCTGCCGCTGTTACTCAGCGGCCTGATACTGCTCTGCCCGCTGACCGTCCCGGCCGCCCCCGGCGTCAGCGTGGGCTTCTCACCGGAGGGCACAGCACAGACGCTGGTGCTGAACGTCATCGACAGCGCCAGGCAGCAGATACGCCTCGCCGGTTACAGCTTCACCGCGCCGGATATCGTGCAGGCACTTATCCGCGCGAAGGCACGCGGCGTGGACGTGAAGGTGGTGCTGGATGAGAAGGGCAACCGCAGCAAAACCAGCCAGGCGGCCATGAACCTGCTGGTCAGCAACGGCATCCCGGTGCGCACCAACGGAAAGTACGCCATCCTTCACGACAAAACCCTCATCACCGACGGCCGCACAGTTCAGACCGGGTCGCTAAATTACACCCGCAGCGGAGAGCAGCGGAACAGCGAGAACGCGCTGGTCATCCGCGACATGCCGGAGCTGGCAGAACGCTACCTCGCACACTGGCAGTCTCGCTGGGACGGCGGTGATGATTACCGCCTGCCGTACTGACTCACCCCCGATAATTAACCTTAATCAGGCGCTTTCCATGACTGACATAACACATAACCACTGTAACCCGGAACAGAACAGAGGGAGGATCGATGGCTAAAGAACGTTACCTGTTTGACGTGACGACCACGGACAGAATTGAGCACACAAAGGCGTACGAGGATTTTGTCCGCAGCATCCGGCTGAACCTGCCCCGGGTGAAGAAAATTGAGCTGACCTGCTACCGGGCCGGGAATGCGGTTACCGAGCTGGTGATGTACCACAGTGAGGGCAGCCAGCTGTGCCTGACCATCTGGGAGGGGAAACTCAGCCTGCCCCCGCTGCTGCCGGACAATGTCCGCCTGTCCCTGCTGGAGATCTCGCTGCAGGACGTGACGGACATTCTGATCCTGGTGACGTCGCTGGCACGGGTGTACCGGCTGGCGCCGTATCTGCCGGGCGATCCGCACTCATCTGCGGTGCTGACGTTTATGCAGGCAGAGTAAGGGCCGCCAGCCCTTACTGCTTCACTGATTTTTATACCCGATCACGTAATCCGCCGTAACGGGCAGTTCGCCAACTGTCCGTTCACTGAAAAAAGTGAACCCATCAGCCTGAACGCTGTGCTATCCTCCGGAAAAGTTTTCATTTTTTTCTGAGGAGGCCTCATGCCACAGCAACAGCCAGGTGCTGCTCCGGCGAAACAGAAGCGCCCTTACAGGAAAGGTAACCCTCTAAGTCTTGCAGAAAGACAACAGGCTTATAACGAGCGGAAAAGAGGCACTCATGCTCTTGTAAGTGCGACTGTTCGCAAAGAGTTGAAGGATAAATTTGTTCGTATCTGTCAGGAAAAAGGTATGACGCAGAAAGAGTTAATTGAAGAACTCATTGAGAATCTGTGATCTACCCTAAAATGTAGATATAAAACAAATAACTTGGGTTTTGTAATATCAAGTGATAGATTACGGATCATTAAGACATTCTGGCGGGCCACACCATAAGGTGGCATGGAACTGGTTCTGAAGAGAATTGACCTGAACCAGATAAAAGAAAACCCCGATAATCTCTTCGCTTTGGCGGGCTGGAAAGATTAACCGGGGTCACTAACAAAACTGTATAGAAGCTGTTGCTCTATACGGGGAGTATATGTGCATGCTCAGAAAAAGACAATACCTTCTGTGCTTACTCCTTCTGCGCGACATAAGCGCAGGCAGGGGTGGCTGACCAGATTGTTGCTCTACCTCATTCTGACACCCCCGGTTTATACCGGCCTTCACGGCGCGGCGAGTCCAACCGTCTCAGGAAAGGACTGTCCAAAACCCACCGTAATCATCAGCCCGTGTTTAACGACAAGACCCCGCGCGGCATGGCGGCAAAGGTCGTTGCCTGTTTCCGTGGCCACGACTGGTGCCGCAATCATGACCTGATTGCGCTGCGTCAGCAGGGCTACACGCCCTACACCCGCATGTTCGATCCGTCCTTCCGGCCAAAGCCGATGCGCATCACGCCGCGCTCAGAGAGCCGGGAAGCGCTCACCGCGCTGTCGCTGGTGCTGGCGGCCAACTGTGACTACAGCCCGGACAGCGAGTACATGTTCGAAGTGATGCTGCCGGTGGAAGAAATCGCCCGGCGGATGGGGGTGCTGCATGTCTACGAAAGCGGCCGTAAAGCCTACGACGTCCTGCTGCACGCGCTGCGCGTCCTCGAGCAGCTGGACTATGTCGTGGTTCACCGTGACCGCGATACCGACTCAGGCCAGAACAAGCCGGTGCGCATTTTCCTGACGGAGCGGTGCTTCACCTCTCGCGGGATGACCGTCGAGAACGTGCGGGAGTGGCTGCACAAGTACCGCCAGTGGGCGGTGGCCACCGGCGTGGCCGAGTCAATGCGCGATAAATACGCCCGTCATCAGCTGAA
>NZ_JRUQ01000042.1 GCF_000773975.1 Erwinia typographi | reverse complement strand
CCGTGGAACGACAATGAGGCCTTTCGCAGCGCGGTAACAGCGACCACCGCAGCCAACACGCTGGCATTTACCTACGCCCACACAAAGCTGACATTTTTAAGCCAGCCGCTCTCACCGCCTAAAGGGCTGGCACTTGCCGTGATAGAAAAGAATGAAGTGTCGCCACTTTAAGGCGGTACGGCGCTACAGGCCGGATGGTCGAAGAGGTTCGCCTAACCGGACAATTCCTCCTGCCGAGCGGGACTGGCGTTGCAATCAGAAAATAATTTTTGCCACACCCAGTCCCGCACCGAGAAGAATAAACATCCAGGCAACGAACTTGGTGGTTTGCTGAGAAAGCGAGTTATATAACTCTACCCTGACACCCTCAATATCCCGGCTTACCCTGGCAAGATCTTCTTTGGTCACGTAATTAGATTTAATCACGGCGACATCCATCTTAAGCACCGAAACATCCTCTTTCAGGATGGAGACATCTTGTTTCAGTAAGCTTACATCCTGTTGCAGGACATCGTACCGGCCCTCTATTTTTCCCCTTCTCTGTTCCATTTTTCTTTCTCCCTGAATGCTCAAATTCCTCTGAATTACTGTGGGAATTTTAATCTGAAACAGCCTGCCCGACAATCGGTTTAATGGCAGAAAAATGCGATGCCTCACGTAAAAAACCATGTAAATCAAATGAAAAAGAGGAGAAAAAGGCCTAATGACGATTCAATCGTGAATGCAGGGAATAAACATTGCTGTCGGTATCCGCTATGACATCGTCCTGCGGAGAAAAACGGCTGTTGTAGCGCAGACGAAAAGCCTGCATTTCCTGAGCATCTGGCTCCAGCTCGCGCAGGAAGGTTAGCGCCAGCCGCACATGTTCGTTGCTGAGCTCGGTGGGCAGGTAGGCCTTACGCAGCACCCCACGCCAGAACATCAGGCTCTCTTCAGATTCATCAACAATAAACACCTGGTAAATCAGCAGCACGCTGGCCGCATTAGCGATGTGCGCTTCATTATCACGGGTAAGATACTGCACAAACTCGTCACCAGCAGTGCGGCCCATCAGGCTAATCAGCGACTCCACATACACCGGCTCAAGGTTCAGCCGTTTCGTTAGCGCTTTAGCCGCCCGGCGCGCCTGTGAATTGAGCACGCGAAAGCCAATTATAAAGACCACAATCAGGGTCGCCAGCATCAACCAAATCATTAACCATCCTGTTTCAGGCAAGCACGTCCCTTATGGGGTCAGTGCCGGGGCGTCAGAGTAGCAGTAGCCTGGCAGCCATTGCAACCAGCAGAAAAGCGGCTTCCAGCCCACCCTGCTATCACCGTTATATCGTGCAGCACACCAAACCAGGGCGGCAGCTTCCTTATTATTTGTTCACTAATCAGCACTGGAAAAATCATCGCCCCCGGAGACAGCCGTGGCGAAAATCTGGCGATCTTACTCATCAATAAACAGCTCACGCCATGTCGAGAGAGTTTTCGGCAAGAACTGGCTCTCCTGCTCCGTCGTCAGGTAGCTGATTTTCACGCCTTGCTGTTTATCGGGTCGCACCCGCATCGCCCAAATTTTGCCATCCGGGGTGTACATAATGATTGCCGATTTACGGTTAGCCATCCCTTTCACCGATAGATTCAACACCGAAGCGCCCAGGCCATCGATATCCTTGCCATAAACCACGCTGTTGGCGGTGGCTACATAGTTCACATAATCCTCCCCTGCCAGAGAGCGGAAGCGGTCGTCCAGCTGCTTGTCAGGGAAAATCCCCAGGCTTAATAGCGTCTGAGCAGGTCGCGGATCGCTCGTACTGCGAACGTACGTGCCGTCAATAGCAATGCCGCCGGGCATCAGCAGCCTGCAATTGCCGGAGCTGTCGCTACTGACATCGATACTACCATCCTCACGAGGTATCAGCAGTAGCGCGCACTTGCCTCCCCAGGCGATCTGATCAACAAAACCCAACCCATAGAATTTACGCGACTCGCCGCTGAAGCTGGTTCTATAGACTCCGCCCCATAGCGTTGCGTCCAGCCTGAATCCCCACTCCGCCACGCTATATATAATAATTTGCCCACCGTTGCCGTTGCTGGCGGTACTGTTCCACCACTCTCCCTGCCAGTCAAAGGGACGGCTGGCGCTGTAAAGCGTACTAATCCCCTCCAGGTAAGCGCGACGCAGGCAGGAAGGACTGGTACAGAGATCGCGAGACTTTCGCCAGTCGGCCATATTTTGTTCAATACGCTGTGGGATTTCCCTGATGCGATTGTGATAGCTGTCATTCAGGACGCTGTCCAGCCAGACCAATTGAGGTACCGAGCAGAGGGTGTTTTCCACTACGGAGGAAGATCGGGCACAGTCAATCGCATGGGCGTAAGAACAAAACAGCGTCAGACCGAGGACGAAGCTGAGTAAGCGAAACGGGGTCATTACAGATAGGGTCTCCGCGCGGATTATTCGCCACGTCAGGTTGAGAGAAAAAGGACGGCGAAGTCTACCCTGTTTCACAGGGAACGGTTAAGAAAATACCCACATATTATTGATACAGAACAAGACCAGCGACAGAAATAATTGGCGCAGGTGCGGGATAATTAAGTGGAAGAATAAAATAATAACTAAACGGCTCAGAAACACAGAAAAAAATAAAAGACACCTTATTTAAACCACGCCAGTGAATATCAAGCCTGAATGCTATTTCCCCAAGAATAATCCTATATTCTCACCACCGAGTTAACGAGTTGACCCACATCACAAAAAAACCTTCCTTACATCCCGCCATCCCAGACAAACAGTTTACAATCATAATGATACGAATACTCCATTTTACTTCCTGTCAATTAAATCCCCTTCACAGCCAAATAAAGCTGCCGGAGAAGGTATTGAAAACACAGATAAACCTGGCGAAAATGAAGGCAATCCTAAGGAATTTTTTGTGGGACTGAACGCCTGCCACCAATATTGCTAATGTTTCATTTGGCTCTTTAGACGACTTAAGTGATATAAGACAACACTCTGGTAAACCGCACTTTATGATTTCTGAATGTATTATTCATCACTGGCTGATAGATATCCGCTCCGGTTCACTAATCCATGAAGTCACTGGAGAGCAGCGCCGCCTGGGGGAATATCAGCTCAAGCTACTGATTGTACTGGTGCAGCATGTTGGTGTGATTCTGACTCGTAAAGAACTGAATACGCTTGTATGGGAGAGTCGGGTAATTGGCAATAACAGCTTGCCCAATGCGATTCACGCCCTGCGCGTGGCGCTGGAAGATGATGGCAAGCAGCAGCGCATCATCAAAACGATTCCCAGAAAGGGCTATATCCTTGAAGCCGAATTTTGCGAATTTCGCCGCGAAGAGGATTTTTGTCAGGATGAGCTGGACGTTGTGTCGATGGAAGAAGCTGCTGCTGTCGAAAACACACCTGCACAGAACGAAGACGATCCAGTTGCCCGCTCTGAGGGCGCCCAGCTGGTGGTGCAACGACACATGGGTAAGTGGTTTAAGATTGCCCTTGTTCAGTGTTCGGTGCTGATCCTGCTTGTGATGGTACTGAGCATCAACAGTCAGCCCGCTCCGCTCAACAGCCTCACCGAGCAGGACACAGGGACTTACAGCAATATTCAGCTGTATGAGCTGCACCGCAGCCCGCAGCGGCTGGCCCCACAAGAAAACCTGACCCCGTTATTAACGCAAACCCTGTTCGCCCTGAATCAGATGCTGAAAAACCAGCAGGTCAGGATGCGGATCTTTTTCTTTACCTCTGACACCACGATGAACTATACCCTGCTGCTTATCAGCCGCTGCGATCGCCGCCAGCTGGCGATGAACATCGCCCAATGGCGCACCGATAATAATCTGTTTAACGCACTTATTTACCGGGAAACGGAGAGAAAACTGAATGAAATGGCAACCTGTATCAGTTAGCCTGATGGCGCTAACGCTGCTGGCCGCCGGGGTACTGCTGGTACAGCAGCAGCGTTTTTTTTTCAGGACGGAACTGTTTACCCCAGAATACACAGGCGAAGATCTCCAACTGGGTTATTACGATCTGCGGTCCAAAAACCGTGAGCTTTACAACGCCAGATTCGATACCAGAGATAAGGTGGTGATGATAACGCTGAGCAGTCCGAATGATAACCGCTTCAGGATGAAAGTCCGCCTCGAGCAGCGAAAATCCGATGCGCAGGGCGTACGCTTTGACTACAGGCCGGTCTATATTTCCAGCCCAAATGAAGAAAATATGATCGCCAATATTCTGGGCTATATGCCGCGTAACGGCGTGCTATTTGACGGATTCATGTTCAGAGAAGAGCGGATCGTTGTCACTCCCGCAGGTCAAATCGTTAGCTATCGCCCGAACGAGATCGGCACTCAGTCGCCCCGCCGTGAAAACGGCGACGGACAGAAAGAGAGCCGTACAGACAAAAAGAGGAATCAACCGCGAAGCGCGGAAGGCATGATGCCATAGACGCTTTTAAAACGGTTGCTGAAGTGGCTTGAGGAGCTAAAACCGCAGGCCAGCGCGATTTCCGTAAGGGGTTGCGAACCCTGCCGCACCATCTGTTCGGCCTTTGCCATCCGGCGCTGCATCACGTACTGGTGAGGTGCCAGCTTCGTCGACTGCTTGAACATTCTGGCGAAATGAAACTCGCTGAGCCCAGCCTGCAACGCCAGCTCCGCCAGGGTTAATGGCGAAGCCAGGTGCTCCTCAATAAACGCCATCACGTTGCGTAACGCCACCGGAGCCAGGCCGCCGCGCACGGCAGGCAGCTTCCACAGCACCTCACTGTAATGCTGCAAAATATGCGTCATCAGCAGCGTTGAGGCGCTGCTCAGCGTCAGATGATTGGCATACTGCTGCCAGCTACTGCCCAGCAGAAAATGACGATACAGCTGAGTAATGCGCACGTCCTCACTGAAGATCTTTTCATCCAGTGCAATGCTGGCCGGACTTTTATCCCAGATCTGCTCGGCAAGCTGGCGCAGGTGTTCATCGGTAAAGTAGAGATGGACAAACGAAAACTCGGATCGAATATCCCAGGTTGTCTCGCTGCTTTCCGGCATCAGGCAGAAACGATCCGGACCGCCGCCGTTCTGCCAACCCGCCGTGGTTTTATGCCAGGTATCAAAGCCCGCCTCAGTGTACAGACTAAGCGTGTGGTGATTGCTACGCTGAGTAACACAGTCAAAATCATTGCGCCAGGCCGCCAGCTGAATGCCCGAACCAAGCTGCACGCTGTCCTGCAAACGCGCGCGGTGCTGGCGAAGATTGTTAAAAGCCTGATAGGGCATGGCGGTGGTCATCCAGGATTGAATTCAGAGCCTTAGTGTAAGAAGCGACGGCTCCGGATTCCAGCGCTTATCCGCCCAGCGGAAAAAAAACCGCAAGATTTTGCAAGTCGCCGCAGGCTGATGAAAGCCCGTGCCGTCCGCCGCTGAGACACTGCTGGCAACATCAGCGAGTGAATGAGAAGAAATGAACGGACTTTTATATGTACTGGTAGTGGCGATTTGGGGAACAACCTGGATTGCGATAGTGATGCAGCAGGGCGTGGTATCGGCGACCGTCTCTATTTTCTGGCGCTTCCTGTTAGCCGCCCTGACCATGCTGATACTCCTTGGCGCGCTCCGGCGGTTACGCAAAATCAGCCTGCGCGATCACGCCTTCTGCCTGATTCAGGGCTGCTGCGTATTCGGCCTTAACTTTGCCTGCTTCTACCATGCGGCGTCTTATATCAGCAGCGGCCTGGAGTCGGTGATCTTTTCCATGGCGGTGCTGTATAACGCGATTAACAGTATGCTGTTTTTCCGCCAGCGTCCGCATCCTAATCTGCTTCCGGCGGCCGCTCTGGGTATTACCGGCATTATCGCCCTGTTCTGGCACCAGCTGATAGCTACGCAGGTGGCCCCTTCCCTGTTAACGGGCATAGGCCTCAGCGCGTTAGGCACTTTCGGTTTCTCGCTGGGTAACATGATCAGCACCCGCCATCAGCGCCGCGGACTGGAGACGCTTTCCACCAATACTTACGCGATGTTGTATGGCGCGCTGGTGATGGCCGCCATCAGCCTGTTTAACGGCGACCGCTTTATGCCTGAGTTCTCCGTACGCTATCTTGGCTCGCTGCTTTACCTGGCGATATTTGGCTCGGTGATCGCCTTCGGCGCTTACTTCACACTGGTTGGGCGAATCGGCGCCAGCCAGGCGGCCTACAGCACGCTGCTGTTTCCGCTGGTTGCGCTGACCCTTTCCACCTTTTACGAAGGCTACGTCTGGCACGCTAACGCGGTGCTGGGCCTGGTGCTCATCCTGCTGGGGAACCTGGTGATGTTTGCCAAACCTGGCGTCTTCAGGCGAAATCAGCGCGGCGCGTCTTCCAGCACCTGGTGAATCACTGAAGAAAGCTGATTGATCTCAAATTTCGCTACATAGCCATTCGCGCCGACTTTTCGCACATGATCTTCGTTGGCGCTGCCCGACAGCGAAGAATGAATTACCACCGGAATGTCGCGCAGGTTCATGTCGCTTTTAATATTACGGGTCAGGGTAAACCCGTCCATTTCCGGCATTTCGAGGTCGGTCAGCACCATCGAGATTTTATCGCGGATCGAATGCCCCTCGTCCTTCGCCTGCTGCGCCATCACCCTGATCTGCTCCCATGCTTCCAGCCCGGTGTTATGCATCAGCGCCGGGATGCCCATCGCCTTCAGGCCCTGTTCCAGCATCTGCCGGGCGACTTTTGAATCTTCCGCCACAATCGCGACCGAACCGGGTTTGATATTAAATTCTTTCAGCTTGATATCGCCCTCTTTCACTTCGCGCACCGACGGAATGACATCGTGCAGGATCTGTTCAACGTCAAGAACCAACACCATGATGGTCTGCTGATTCTCGTTGTTCAGACAGGCGATACTGGTGATATTACGGCTGCTGACGCCAGCCTCGGCGGCGTGGACCTGACTCCAGTCGAGGCGAACGATATCCTCAACGGATTCGACGGCAAACGCCTGGGTACTGCGCGCGTATTCGGTGACCAGAAGCAGATTCAGGCCGGTAGCCGGTTTACAGCCCACCACTGCCGGCAGATCGATAACCGGAATAATTTGCCCACGGATATTGGCCATCCCCAGCAGCGGAGATTTCATCCCGGCGGCTTTGGTGATGGTGGTCATCGGCACAATTTCACGCAGCTTAAATACGTTAATCCCGAATAACTCTGATTTTTCTTCGTTGAGATCGGAGCCTAAGCGAAACACCAGCAGTTCAAATTTATTGGATAAGGCGAGGTTCGCGCGCTCATCAATCTCTTTCTGAAAGTTATCCATTGTTACCCTCTACGTTTAAATTGGCCGATCCCAACAAGGCACTCACGCAGGTTAAGGTTCCGCAGCCTCGCGTCCAGCGCGCCGTTGCGCGCCTGCAATCTCTCTTAGAGGGTTATCGGCAGAACGGAAAAAAAGTACAGGGGACTTTGCCCCTGCATCAGGTTATTACGCTCTTTATTGATCGGCAGGGGTAATTTCAGGACATCAGAACGACGGCTTTACGGCGGCAACCAGCGAGTCTGGCGTGATTTCAGCAATCGAGCTGGCGCCGGTCAGCGTCATCGCCACGCGCATCTCTTTCTCAAACAGATTGAGAAGATTTGTGACGCCCGCCTCGCCCGCCGTTGCCAGCGCATAGAGAAACGCGCGTCCAAGCAGCGCAGTATCGGCACCGAGCGCGATCATCCGCAGCACGTCCAGCCCGCTGCGCACGCCGCCGTCAGCCAGGATCGTCAGATCGCCCTTCACCGCATCAGCAATCGCAGGCAGCGCGCGGGCAGAAGAGAGCACGCCATCAAGCTGACGGCCGCCGTGGTTGGAAACCACAATGCCATCGGCACCAAAACGCACCGCGTCGCGGGCGTCTTCCGGGTCGAGAATGCCTTTGATGATCATCGGCCCTTTCCAGAAGTCACGAATCCACTCTAAATCGCTCCAGCTGATGGACGGATCGAAGTTATTCGCCAGCCACCCGATGTAATCCTGCAAATTGGTCGGCTCTCCGCGATAGGCCGAGATATTGCCCAGATCGTGTGGGCGGCCATGAATACCCACGTCCCAGGCCCACTGAGGATGCGTCACCGATTGCAGGTAACGGCGCATGGCCGCGTTCGGGCCGCTCATGCCGGAGTGCGCGTCGCGGTAGCGTGCGCCGGGCACCGGCATATCTACGGTGAACACCAGCGTGGAGCACCCGGCGGCCTGGGCTCGCTCCAGCGCGTTGCGCATAAACCCCCGATCGCGCAGCACGTAAAGCTGAAACCACATCGGGCGTTTCATTGCCGGGGCGACTTCTTCAATCGGGCAGACAGAAACGGTTGAGAGAGTGAACGGTATCCCTTTTTTATCGGCGGCGCGCGCCGCCTGCACTTCGCCACGCCGCGCATACATTCCGCACAGCCCAACGGGTGCCAGCGCAACCGGCATCGACAGCGTTTCGTTGAACAGTTTCGTTTCCAGATTCAGCGAGGACATATTGCGCAAAATCCGCTGGCGCAGCGCGATATCAGCCAGATCTTCACAGTTGCGCTGTAACGTATGTTCGTCATAGGCGCCCCCGTCCGCATAGTGAAAAAGAAACGGCGGAATTTTTGCCTTAGCGGCGGCGCGATAGTCTTTTGCAGAAGAGATGATCACAGGTGTGCCTCATGTAATGTTCTGTTCATTGTCCGGGATACGCAGGCTACGGGCATGGCGCGCCTCCTGCTCAGTCAGGCCGTGCAGCGTCTGCGCGACAAATTCAAGATGCTGGAGAGTGGCTTCGCGGGCGGCGTCGGGCTGGCCGGTAACGATGGCCTCGACGATTGCCAGATGCTGGGCGGAGAGCTGTCCGATAATCTCCGGCCTGGTGAACATTTTCTGCCGACTCTGCATCACCGAGGATTGCAGCAGGTCGAACAGACCGCGCATCGCCTGTAGCAACACCAGATTGTGCGACGCCTCGGCGATCGCCAGATGGAAGCGAACGTCAGCATGTGCCGCCAGATCGGGGTCGTCACGATCGGAGATGTCCTGCATTGCTTCATAACAGGTTTTCAGCCGGGCTTTGTCCTCGTCCGAAGCGCGACTGGCGGCGTGCCATGCGGTACTGGCTTCAATTGCCATCCGCGCCTCCAGCACGTCATAGCGATAGCCCGGGTCCTCGGCCAGCAGCGAGCTTAACGGCATAACCAGACGCTCTTTCGTCCAGTCCGCCTTCTCCGGTTGCAGGAAAGTGCCGCCCCCCCGTCGGCTGAACAGCACTCCCTGGCTAATCAGCTTCTGAATCGCCTCTCTCAGCGAGGAGCGCGAAACGCCAAGCTGCTGCGCCAACTGCCGTTCCGCAGGCAGGCGCTCACCGGCTTGCAACTGATTGTTATGGATATAGACCCGCAGGCGTTCAACCAAAAGAGGATTACTCATTGGATATTGGTCCTACCAAAGGGAAATGGCGACCGGGAGATTGTTCACTTCAAGCCGAGCAGATTGCAACAAATGCGTAACCTGACGCTTTCAGGGCCTAAGCTGTGTCACAAATATCCATAATTGGTAGGACCAAAACCGAGCTGTTTTAAGCGAGTAGTTGAGGGGAAGATTTTGTGAGGAAAAGGCAGGCGCTATCAGGGCAGCAGAAACAACACAGTCGGCAGAGGATGATATCGCCGGAGTAAAGTGCTTTCCGGCGATATCAAACGGCCTGCCGTTTTGCTTACTTAAGTTCAGCGACCATGCAGACGGCGCGGGCGGCTTCAGCGCCTTTCTTGATAAAGTGTTCGCTGTAGAAACCGGTGAACTCTTCTGCCGGCTGGAAATTGTGCGGCGTCAGGGATACCGAAAATACCGGTACGTCGGTCGCTAACTGCACGTCCATCAGCCCGGTGACCACGGCCTGGGCCACGAAATCATGGCGATAGATTCCGCCATCCACCACCAGCGCGGCGCAGACGATAGCATCAACGTCGCCACGCTTCGCCAGGCGCTGTGCCAGCAGAGGCATCTCAAAAGCGCCCGGCACGTCCAGCACGGTAATCTGGCAGTCTACGTCACGCGCGGTCATTTCATTTTTGAATCCGGTCAGCGCCTGGTTAACAATATCGGCGTGCCAGTTGGCTTTAATAAATGCCACCTTCAGCGGGGAAACCATATATTACTCCTGTCAAACGGGCGACGATGACCACCCTAAAGTCAGCTAGTTTAAGCCCCACTGCGGTAATGGGAAAGTCTGTTTCTAAAACATTTCTTCAATGTTAAATAAAAACCCAGCACGCTGGCTGGGTTTTCGATGGCAATACGCGGTCAGTCTGCTGGTTTACAGTCCGAATAGACATAGCTTTCGCTTTTGCTACGCAACACGTAGCTATCCTTCAGCTTCACAAAGGTCACATCTTTGACCTTCGCCGCCTGCGCTGTCTCACCATCGTCCATCTTCAGCGGCTGCAACGCTGGACTGGTGATTTTCTTCTGTCCGTCGGTCGAAAAAGTGAAGGTGTCGCCTTCATCCGTAACGACAGAGTGTCGGTTAACTACCGAGACTTCAGGTTGCCGCCCTGGAGATTCCACGCTGTGGGTCAGGCTACAGCTCAACGTCTGTGCTGCGGATGCCGACAGAGAAACGGCCGACAGGGTGATAATCAGTAGTGCATTTCTTGTGCGCATAGGCCTCCCTTAATGTCTGCCCTAAGGGTAGCAGAGGAAAAGCCCGATTTGCCGCTGGATAATTCCGAGAGAAGTTGACTCACCTGGCCTCAAAATACGCTTCCCTACGGCAAGCGTATTCACTAAGCGCCAGGCATCCACGCCCCGCTGGCAATAAACCACACCAGCAACGCAACGCCCGCAATCCCCACGGCCGCCGGGAATAAATAACCAATCTTCATGATGTCCTCATTAATTTTTACGGTTACGGGCAGCGCTGATGCTAAAGGAAAACGCCCTGTCCGTTAATAACAGGAGCGCTGATAATAACACAGGCCGAAAGCGGGTGAATAATCCTGCTTTGTCTGAATATCGGGATCAGGGAACGGGGATAGTGGCTAACTGTGGAAAAGAGTGAGTGGCAGAAAGCAAAAAGCCCCCGACGCGGACGTCGGGGGCTGCGGTTAGCTGGCGCTTAAAGTGCCAGACCGTGCTGTGGTACGGGCTTCTCATCCTGAGGGCGGGCCTCAGAAGCAGTCTGAGCACCGGCGTTCATATTGATCACCGGTGGCTTTGTCAGCTGCAACGCAGCCGCCGTGTCATCCCACACCTTCTGAGTCAGCGCGACGTTGCCATTCAGCTCCTGACCATAGCTCGGCACAATCTGACGGATCTTGCTCTGCCACTCAGGTGAATTGAACTGCTCCGGGAACAGCTTTTTCATCACGTTGATCGAGATTGGCGCGGCAGTTGAAGCCCCTGGAGAGGCCCCCAGCAGGGCAGCCAGCGTTTTCTGCTGGTCGGTAACAATTTCGGTACCCAGCTTCAGCACGCCGCCCTTCTCGGCATCTTTTTTGATGATCTGCACGCGCTGACCAGCCTGAATCAGCTTCCAGTCTTCTTTACGGGCTGAAGGGTAGTATTCTTTCAGCGCGGCAAAGCGGTCATCATCGCTTAACATGACCTGCCCAATCAGATATTTGACCAGGTCAAAGTTATCCAGCCCCACATCCGTCATCGGAATAACGTTTTTAGTGGTGGTGGTGCTAAGCAGATCCATAAAGGAACCCTGCTTCAGGAATTTTGTGGAGAAGGTAGCAAACGGCCCAAACAGCACCACGCGCTTGCCGTCCAGGAAACGGGCATCCAGATGCGGTACAGACATTGGCGGAGCGCCTACCGAAGCCTGACCGTACACCTTCTCGGTGTGAAGACGGGTAATCTCCGGATTTTCAGTTACGAGGAACGAGCCGCCGACGGGGAATCCAGCGTAGTTGTCCGCTTCAGGAATGCCGGTTTTCTGCAGCAGTTTCAGTGCGCCGCCGCCAGCACCGATAAAGACATATTTAGCGTCAACCGCATGTGTTTTGCCAGTCTTTACGTCGTTCACGGTGACATGCCAGGAATTATCGGCATTACGCTTAAAGTCGGTGACTTCAGTAGAGGTTTCCAGCCTGAAGTTGTCGTTCTTCTTCAGGCTGCCGACCAGCTGACGGGTGATTTCGCCGTAGTTCACATCGGTGCCGACCGGCGTCCAGGTGGCGGCCACCTTCTGCTGAGGGTCGCGACCTTCAATAATCAGCGGCGCCCACTTCTTAATCTGATTCTGATCGGTAGAGAATTGCATCCCCTGGAACAGGGTGGTCTGCTGTAGCGCCTTGTAGCGTTTAGTCAGGTAGTCGACGTTTTTGTCGCCCCAGACGAAGCTCATGTGCGGCGTAGAATTGATAAAAGAGTGAGGATTGTTGAGCACGCCGCGCTGCACCTGAGTGGTCCAGAACTGACGGGAGATCATAAAGGCCTCATTGATTTCCAGCGCTTTGCTGTAGTCGATGGAACCATCGGCGCGTTCAGGCGTGTAGTTCAGCTCCATGTTGGCCGAGTGGCCAGTACCGGCGTTATTCCAGCCGTTGGAGGATTCAAGCGCCACGCCGTCCAGTTTTTCAACCATCAGCTGCTTCCAGTCGGGCTGGAGGTCGTGCAGCAAAGTGCCTAATGATGCACTCATGATGCCGCCGCCAATCAGCAGGACATCGGTTTTTTCAGCGTCTTCAGCATGAACGCTGCTACAAACAAGCAGGGCCAGAAGCGAAATAGCGGGAACAACTTTCTTTGATTGAGACATATAGGCAACTTTGTTTAACTATTGTTAAAATTTAAGCCGCGATTTTTAATCAATTTGCTAACAAATCACATTTACTTTTAACTACAAATTCAGTTTCTTTAGTTACTTAAATTAATAGTTGCTAAAAATCAAAAGGTTAAAATTACCCCTGTGTATCCACGCCTGATTGCTCTAAATAACGCTTTAACCGGATCAATCCTGAGGATTAATAGCTAAAAACCACACAAATTAATAAGAAAAATGCAGATTGGGCCAGAGTCAGCCTGCGATAAACGCCACCCCGCTGAATAAATAGATAAATTTAATTTATTCAGCGGGCCGCTGGCAGTTTATCGGCACTGCCCGGTGACGCTGTCAATACCATTAGGACAGACGTCAGAAGAGGGAATTAACGAAGCAATTCCTGATGCGCAGCCTGAGAGAAACAGACAGGCTACGATAATAACAACGGTCTTCATAAAGTCCCCTGCGAGCATAACGCCCGAACCTGTGAGTTACTCTGTTGGGCGGTTTTGAGGGAACTTATCTCTCAGTTTTGCCAGCTTGGAGGGAATATTCATCATGCAGAAGGCGTTTTCCTGGCCTTCTTTTTCCCAGAAATTCTGATGATAGTCCTCCGCGTCATACCATTCGGTAAAGGGCTCAAGGGTCGTCACCAGCGGCTTTGACAGCTCTTTTTCCATTCCGGCTATCGCCACCAGGGCTTCCGCTCGCTGGGCTTCACTGACGGGGAAAATGGCAGAACGATAGCGGGTGCGAACGACGCCCTCTTTCACACTCGGCTGGGTAGGATCGTGAGTAGCAAAGTGGATATCAAGGAGATCGGCAAAGCTGACCAGCTGCGGATCGAACACAATCCTGACCGCTTCAGCGTGACCGGTTGTATCGGAATAGACCTGATCATAGGTGGGGAACGGAACGTTTCCTCCGGTGTACCCGCTCACCACGGACTGCACGCCGTGGATTGACTTAAAAATGGCTTCGGTGCACCAGAAGCAGCCGCCGCCAAATACAGCAAATTCCTGACTCAATGTTCAACCCTGTCTCAATAGATACACATAGAGTTACCTTACCCGCTCAGCGACAGAAAGGCTATGGCGTTGCCCTATCTCCCGCTGATTACTCGGGCGTGAATACCAGAGAGTCTAGCCAGCTCACAACTCTGCCGCTGCCAGATTACCGCCGCCATTTTGACGTGTTAGGCTCACTGCATGTCCCTTTCCTGTTCTCCCCACAGCAGGCCGTATGAAACGCAGATTACCTTTTCAGGTGAAACTCTTTTTGTCTCTGGTTTTATTTTCCTGCCTGCTGCTAGCGCTGCTTGGCACGATCCTGTTTCATTTTATCGACCGACAGCTGCATCACGATCTGGGACAACGCGCGCGGGTGCAGGCCAGTGAAATCGCGCTGATGCCAGGCCTGGCGGAAAAAGTGGCTAGCCGTGATATCGCGGGAATTGCCCGTTTAATTCAGCCTCTGCGCAATCAGAGCGATGCCAGTTATATCGTGATTGGCGACGTGCGCGAGCAGCATCTGTACCATTCAGAATCGCCGGAACGACTGAACTTACCGATGATTGGCGGTGATAATGCCGAGGTATTGCAGGGAAAAATCATTATTTCTGTTCGTCAGGGCGGCATTGGCGTTTCGCTGCGCAGCAAGGCGCCGATTTTTGATTCTCATCATCAGGTGATCGGCATTGTCTCGGTAGGTTACCTCACCTCCTATATCGCCAATATCAATGCCCGGCTGCTCTGGCAGGCGGGTCTGTACGGCCTGGCTCTGCTACTGCTGCTGTTTATCTTTTCATGGATTTTCAGCCGCAACGTCAAAAAACAGATGTTCTGGCTGGAGCCAAAAGATATCGCGCTGTTGGTGCTGCAGCAAAAGGCCCTGCTTGAAGCGATGTATGAAGGCGTATTTGCCGTTGATGCCGAAAAGCAGCTGATTTTGGTTAACCGGGCGGCAAGGGAGCTCTTTGATATCCATCAGACGGAAAAAGAACTCCTCGGAAAACCGCTTGCAGACGTAGTCAAAATTCCCCCGGCGTTTTTTACCCAAAGCGGCGTGACCGATAACGGTCATCATCACGATCAAATCACCGTACTGAATCAGCGGCAGGTCATCGTCAACCGGGTAGCTATCGAACTGGAACCGGGCAAAGAAAGCGGCTGGGTATTTAGCTTTCGCGATAAAAACGACATCAATACCCTTAGCAGCCAGCTAAGCCAGGTGACGCGTTACGCAGACAGTCTGCGCATTATTCGTCACGAACAGTTGAACTGGACCGCGACGCTGGTTGGACTGTTACAAATGCAGCGCTATGACGATGCGATGCGCTATATACAGGCACAGTCCGAGGGCGCGCAGAACGTGCTGGATTTTGTCTCTACCCGCTTCACTTCACCGGCACTTTGTGGACTGCTGCTGGGGAAATTCGTCAGCGCACGAGAGAAAGGCATTGAGCTGATATTTGACCCGGCCTGTCAGTTAAGCCGCATCCCGGCAGCCATTAGCGAAACGGAATTGATGTCGATCATTGGCAATCTGCTGGATAACGCCGTGGATGCCACGCTGAAAACCCTGACGCCCTCAACGCCCGTAGAGCTGTATATTTCAGACAGAAATCAAGAGATTCTGATAGAAGTAGCCGATAAGGGGTGCGGGGTTGACGACAGTGTGAAACCACATCTCTTTGAGCAGGGTATTACCAGTAAGCCGCAAAGCGGCAACGAGAAGGCGGGCCTGGAACACGGTATTGGCCTTTATCTGGTGGCAGGATACGTCAATCAGGCTGGCGGCAGCATTGAAATCACTGACAATACGCCGCAAGGGACCCTTTTTTCTGTGTTTATCCCGTTCCAGATCGCTGTTTCAACAGGACAACGCTCATGACTAACACCCGGCCACTTGATGTCGTCATTGTTGAAGATGAGCCGTATCTTGCCGATTTACATCGGGAGTTTATCGAGCAAAATTTCCACCTGCGCGTGGTGGGCATCGCCGCCACTTTGGAACAGGCGCGGACGCTTCTTCGCTTACATCAGCCCCGGCTGGTGCTGCTCGACAACTATTTGCCTGACGGTCAGGGCGTGGAGTTGATTGACAGCCCACTGCTGAAAAGCTTTGATTGTTCAGTTATTTTCATCACTGCCGCCAGCGATATGCAAACCTGTAGCCACGCGATGCGTAGCGGTGCCTTCGACTACCTTATCAAGCCGGTATTTTTTCACCGCCTGCGCGCTTCTCTGCAACGTTTTATGCTGCTGGTGCAAACCTTGCGCCAGGTGAAGGTGGTTGATCAACATGCCCTGGACCGGCTGTTTAATCTGCCAGCCAGCGAAACGCCGTCAGCTCCTTCGCTAAAAGGGATTGAACCCACCACCCTTGAACGGGTTAAGCGCGTTTTTATCGATAAACCGGAGGCCAACTGGTCCGTGGAACAGGTGGTGGAAAAAGTTGGGATCAGCAAAACGACGGGACGCCGTTACCTGGAATACTGTGTGGAAATCAACTTCATCGGAGTCGAGATGCAATATGGCCATATCGGTCATCCAAGACGGCTCTACCGCAAAATATCCGATACTGCGCGATCCGGGCAAAAATGAGGCTTGAGGCGGGCTGATTTTCACGCGCTTTTTGTGGTTTTTATGGTGTTAATTGCCTAAAGAGCGCCAACAATCACACTTCAGGAAGATAACAATCGTCCCCTCTTGCCTGGCAAACGGCATCGGTTATGTTGACCTTTAGTTCCCAAAGTGTAACTAAAAGGTTAATTATAATGTCAAACATTTTCCCTCTCTCTCTGCTTGCCGCTGCGGTGCTGGTGTCTTCTTCTGCAATGTCTGCATTACCTCAAGGCTATCCGGCTGACTATCAAAAAGTCGTCGATGCCGCGACCAAAGAAGGCAAAGTGGTGGTGTACTCGACAACCGATACCAAAGCGGCCGGACCGCTGATCCAGGGCTTTGAAGCGGCCTACCCTGGCATCAAAGTTGAATACAACGACATGAACAGCACCGAGTTGTACAACCGCTTTATCAGCGAACAAGCTTCGGGCGGCGGCAGCGGCGATGTCATCTGGAGCTCTTCCATGGACACCGCGCTGAAGCTCGCAACCGATTATGCTCAGGAATATAAATCTCCTGAACAGGGCCAGTTACCCAAATGGGCGGTATGGAATAACAAGGCTTACGGCACCACTTACGAGCCGGTGGTGTTTATCTATAACAAACGCCTGATTCCGGCAGGCGAAGTTCCCGATTCCCACACGGCGCTGGCGAAGCTCATCAGCAGCCAGGCCGATAAGTTTAAGGGCAAAGTCACTACCTACGATATCGAAAAATCCGGTCTTGGCTTTATGCTATCTGCCCAGGATTCCAAAGCCGATCCAAACTATTTCCAAACGCTGGCTGGCGTCGCCAAAGGTGGCTTAGCGGTGCAGTCTTCAACCGGCACCATGATGGAACGCGTATCGTCGGGCGAAAACCTGATTGGCTTTAACATTCTGGGTTCCTATGCCGAAGCTCGCGCTAAAACCGATCCCTCGCTGGGTATCTCCTATCCGAAGGACTACACCCTGGTGCTGTCACGGGTTTCCTTCATCAGCCAGCAGTCACAGAACAGCAATGCAGCAAAACTGTGGCTGGACTATGTGCTGTCTGAAAAAGGGCAAAGCATACTGGCAAGTCAGGCAGATATCCCCTCAATCCGTAACGATATCGACGGTAAAAACGACATCGACGGCATGACCAAAATGCTGGGTAAGGCGTTGAAACCTATTCCGGTTGATGAAAGTCTGCTCGAGTTTCTGCAACCGAAAAAGCGCCTTGATTACATCAAACAGTGGCGCGAAGCCGCTGCCAAATAATGGCATGACGAAAGCGCGACGCGGTCGTCGCGCCTCTTTTCCCCTACCTGATCTCGCTATTCTGGGCTTCCAGACCAGGGACAAAATATGAGTACATTGCGCAGAAAGTGGCAAAGCCTGCCGCGTGGCATTGTGGTGTTGATAACGGCACTGGTTATCTACATTCCGCTGTCGTTCATAGTGATACAAAGTTTCTTATCCGCGCCGTTCTTTTCTCCGGCAAAAGAGTGGAGCCTTGAGTCATTTGAATTTATTTTTACCGATCCGGATTTCTATAAGGCGCTGAAGAGCGGGTTTATTCTGGCCTTCGGGCTGGTGGTCATTGCTATTCCGCTCGGCGGTATCCTGGCGTTTCTGATGGTGCGTACTGATTTGCCGGGCAGACGTCTGATCGAGCCGCTGATCCTGGTGCCTATCTTTGTCTCACCGATGGTGCTGGGATTTGGCTATGTGGTAGCTGCCGGACCGGTGGGATTCTTCTCGCTGTGGGCCCAGTCCTTACTGGGTTTTGTGCCGTGGAATATTTATGACATGTCGAGCATCGTGGTGATTGCCGGCCTGACGCACGTTCCACATGCCTATCTTTATATCTCCTCGGCATTGCGCAGCGTCGGTTCCGATGTTGAAGAAGCCGCGCGCATCGCCGGAGCCTCACCGCTACAGGTCATGACGGCCGTCAGCCTGCCCATGGTGCGTCCGTCGATGCTGTATGCCATCGTTTTACTGTTTTTCCTCGGGCTGGAAGTGTTTGGTTTAATGCTGGTGTTAGGCGATCCCGAGGGCAATATGGTGCTGGCAACCTATTTGTACCAACTGACCAATAAACTCGGTACGCCTTCATATCATCTGATGGCAGCGGTTGCCGTGGTGCTGATTTGTATCACCATCCCGCTGGTCATGTTGCAGCGCCGCCTGATGCGCACCGCCAATCGCTTTGTGACCGTCAAGGGTAAAGCCTCCCAGTCGCGCGCGCTACCGCTGGGGAAATGGCGCTGGGTAGCTGGCGCGGTGGTAGCGTTCTGGCTGACCGTCACTATCGGCGTGCCGCTGATTGGCGTCATTCTGCGCGCCTTTATCTCCAACTGGGGCGTTGGCGTATCCCTCTGGGATGAACTCTCGCTCAACACCTTCCGCACTATCTGGCAACAGCCGAACCTGCTGCGCGCCATCGTCAACTCAATGGCTATTGGCGTCATCGGCGGCGCGGTGGCGGTCGCCTGCTACTTGTTTGTCGGCATTGCCATGCACCGCAAACCGGACAATACCACCCGGTTTCTTGATTACAGCGTGCTGGTGCCCCGTGCCGTGCCCGGACTGCTTGCCGGTCTGGCGTTTCTCTGGGTGTTCCTGTTTCTGCCGATGTGGCTCGACAACGCGCTGAAATCGGGCTGGCTTTCCGGGCTGCCCTGGTCACAGTGGCTGCGCGATAATCTGATCGTCTGGCTGCGGTCATTGCGCAGCACCATTTTCAGCGTCTGGCTGGCCTATACCGTCGTGTGGATGGCATACGGGCTGCGGCTGATTTCCGCGACGCTATTACAGGTTGGGCCGGAGCTGGAAGAAGCGGCACGCAGCACCGGGGCAACGCGCGGACAAATTACTCGCCACGTCACCATTCCGCTCTCGCGCTATGGCCTGATTGGCTCATGGCTGCTGATGTTCCTGATATTTGAGCGTGAATACTCAACGGGTGTCTACCTGCTTTCGCCGGGAACGGAGACCATCGGCTCGATGCTGGTTTCTCTGTGGGCGGCGGGCGCTATTGATATCGTCGCGGCCCTCTCCTTTATTAATATCCTGCTGGTGGTGGTGGGCTTGGGTATTGCCCTTCGTTTTGGAGTCAAATTACATGATTGAATTATCGGTCGAGAACCTGCACTTAACCTATGGCGACAATCCGGTATTGAAGGGCGTGTCGATGAATTTGAAACGCGGCGAGGTCGTTTCTTTGCTGGGGCCTTCCGGCAGTGGGAAAACCACCTTGCTCCGAGCGGTCGCCGGGCTGGAAAAACCCACTCAGGGTACGATTGTCATCGGCAAAAACACCGTTTATAACGGCACGGCGCGCAGTGAGGTTCCTGCGGAAGAGCGTAACCTTGGCCTCGTGTTTCAGTCCTATGCGCTATGGCCACACAAGACCGTGTTTGAGAACGTGGCCTACCCGCTAAAGCTGCGCAAAGTGGCTTCAGGGGAAATCACCCAGCGGGTTCAGGATGTGCTGGATCAGCTTGGCCTCGGCCATCTTGGTAAACGTCATCCACATCAGCTTTCCGGTGGTCAGCAACAGCGCGTGGCGATTGGCCGTGCTCTGGTTTACAACCCGCCGGTCATCCTGCTTGATGAACCCTTGTCAAACCTTGATGCCAAGCTGCGTGAAGAGGCCCGCGTGTTCCTGCGGGAACTGATTATCAAACTCGGCCTGTCCGCGCTGATGGTGACGCACGATCAGAACGAGGCGATGGCTATTTCCGATCGTATTCTGCTGCTCAACAACGGCAAAATTGAACAACAGGGGACGCCACAGGAGATGTACGGCTCGCCGACAACCCTGTTTACGGCAGAATTTATGGGCAGTAATAACCGCCTGCACGGCAAAGTCACGGAGATTCGCGACGGTAAAGCGCGTATTGAGGGCAAAGGCTGGGCGCTGTGGGGACTGGCTGGCGAAGGCGTGCAACAGGGTCAGGAAGCTACAGCGGTGATCCGCGTGGAGCGCGTTAAGCTGGTGGACGGCCCCGGCGAAAACCAGCTTGAACTGCCGCTGCTGACCAGTATGTATCTTGGCGACCGCTGGGAATATCTGTTCCGCACTTCAGGTGATGATTTTGTCATCCGCGCTTATGGCACTGATGTCCGCGATCCGCAGCACTGCCATCTGCTGCTGCCCGAGAATCATCTCTGGATTTTCCCGAAATCCTGATTCTTGTCAGGAGCGGTGGTCTGCCGCTCCTTTTATTCTGACTGGCCGTCAGAGCGCCCTCGCATTGGTAACGACCACGGTTCGCCCCTCAGTAAGGGCAGCGTCATCATCCCCCATCCCCCTGCAAGGTTACACACTTTTGATTTGTCTCAAGCATTTGGCTCAACTTAGTGCTATTATGCCTGTCGCCTTGGGTCGTTAGCTCAGCTGGTAGAGCAGTTGACTCTTAATCAATTGGTCGCAGGTTCGAACCCTGCACGACCCACCAGGCGGCCATCGTATAATGGTATTACCTCAGCTTCCCAAGCTGATGACGCGGGTTCGATTCCCACTGGCCGCTCCAGAGCCTCATTAAAGCCATAATCCCACAAGCTTTTTCTAAATCAGACGTAGCGGCATTCGTGATTATCCTGCATTGGGGAGATCGGCCAAAAGTTCAGCAAAGTAATCTCGATCGACGATCCAGGGTTAACGTCGAAAAGGCAGGCTTGTGCAAGCTACAATCGCTTACTACGCCACTCATTAAGGGTGAGATTAAACAGCAAACTGGGCGGTGCGTTAGCGACATCATCAACTTCCCGAAGATATTTCAATCCAGCTTTGGACAAAACTTTTTGCGATGCCAGATGATTTCGCCTGACAATACCGGATATCTCATTAAGTTTGAGTTGGTCAAAACCGTAATTGATGGCGCAGAGAGAAAATTCGGTTGCCAGCCCCTTCCCCCATACATCAGGTGAAAAACGGTATCCAAGATTGTTAATGGTGATACCGGCGTAAATGCTAATGCTCAATCCGCCAAATCCAATGACTTTTTCTGGTGCTTCACGCAATGAAATGGCCCAGGGACCAAAAGCATGTTTCTCCCAGTGAGTTATCCAGCGGGCCAGGACTGTTTTTGCATGAGCAAGGTCAGCATAAGGACCCGCGGGGTTAAAAGTATTCGTGGCTGGATCACCATAAATACTAAAGAGGTTATCAACATCTGATGTTGTAACGGGCCGCATAGTCAGTCGCTCTGATTTTGTATACATTACGCTCATCCTGCTTTTGTGTTTGCGGCAGAGGGTATGTTCCACCTGGTGAGTATTATAGCAGCGTTCTCTCCTTAACCAGCGAGAGGTAAAATTGACCAAAAAGGCTGAAATAACAGAAGATTTGTTAGCACCAACGAGTGGCATTCGCGCCCTCCTTTCTCTGCAACAATAAAACCAGCCGTTTGCCCTCCCCGCTGCCAGCATGTTCAAATACCCTTTTTCCGAACCGACATCATCGCCGATGAAAAAAAGTGAATTTATCGCTCAGGATTTGCTGAGCAAGATTTATCAGCACAGCGGGTCTTTACCTGAAAAATTACCCCCGGAGCGCCAGCTGGCGGAGGAATATGCGGTATCGCGCTTTACCGTGCGCAAGGCGCTGGAGAAAATGGTGAGTATCGGCGCGGTGCGTATCGTTCAGGGATCGGGGATTTATATTAATCCCGGCGTCAGCAGCAATCCGCTGGTGTACAACTCGATTACCGAAAAGAAATTCGCTGACATCAGCTTCAAAATGCTTGAACTGCACAAGCGGCGGCCGGACAAAGAAGAGCAGCAGGTTTTCGGATTAACCACCGACGATTTTATCTGGGCATTTACCCGCTTACGCCGCATTAATCAGCGCAATGTGCAGATTGAATACTCGCGAATGCCAGCAGAAGGGTTTGCCGATCTGAATCAAAAAACCATTGAGCACTCGATCCAGCAATATGTGTTGAGCAAAGGCTACGCCATTTCACACTCGCTCACCCGCTATCAGGCAGTGACCGTCAGTAAAGAACAGGCGCAGACGCTGGGCTGTAAAAAAGGTATCCCCGCCATGCATATTACCAACAGAGGTATTTTGCAGGGCGGCCGGGTGTATGCGTTCAGTGATATTGTAGATATCGATTATTCCTGTACCTACGTCATCCCGTTCAATCAGGACAATCTGGCCTTCCGCCAGACTTAAGGCGTGTGGATCGCGCCGTTGGGCAGCCGGCTTTGCGTCCACTCATGCGGGCGATACACCAGCGGGAACCCGGCGGCAACCTGCTGATCAAAGCCCACGCCGATCCCCGCTTCTTCACAGGGATAAAAATAGCCGTTCTCCGGTGCCCGTGCGCCAGGAAAGACCAGCTGCGTGTTGGCCGGATAAGCGACAAACTCCTGAATAGCGGCATTATGCAGATGAATATTCAGATGCGTATTAACCGCTGCCCCGATCGGCGTCATATCCGGCGGACAGTGCCAGGCCAGACGCACGCCAAAACTTTGGCAAAAATGCGCCAGTTTCAGCGCCGGCGTGATGCCGCCGATTTGTGAAACGTGACAGCGGATGAAATCGATACGGCGATTAACTATCAGATCTTTCCACTCCGCCGGATTGTTAAACAACTCTCCGGTCGCCAGCGGCACCGCAGTCTGGCTGCGGATCTGCGCCAGCCATTCGTTTTGATCCGGCGGCAGAATATCTTCAATAAAGTAAGGCCGGTACTGTTCGACGGCTTTCGCAAACTGCACAGCCTGCTGCGGGAACAAACGCTCGTGAACGTCGTGCAGAATGTGAAACTGGTTAGCGTATTTGGCACGCAGCGCTTTGAACATCGCCAGCGTGTTATCCATATACTGATCCTGATCGTAATAGGCGCCGACTGTCGGCGTGCGCGAACTGTGAAAATCACGCGCGGTGCCGCCATAGAAACCCAGCTGGCAGCGGATATGCCGGTAGCCTTCAGACAGCAGGCGCTCCACTTCTTTATAGAGCTCATCCAGCGTTTCTCCGGCAGCGTGACTGTATGCGGTCACGACATCTTTCGATTTGCCGCCAAACAGATGGTAGAGCGGCATATTCGCCAGCTTGCCTTTGATATCCCACAGCGCCATATCAATGCCCGCAATAGCGTTGTTGATCACCGGACCATTGCGCCAGTAAGCGTTAACCATCATCATCTGCCACAAATCTTCGATGTGATTAGCATCCCGGCCGATCAGCAACGGCTTCAGGTATTCATCAACCATCAGTTTGACCGCCAGCGGACGCTGCTGGAAGGTCGCACAGCCCAGGCCGAAAACGCCGCTATCGGTTTCAATTCTCACCACGACTAAATTATGGCGGTCCGGGCGCGTTATCTGGCAGGAAATATTGGTAATCAGCACAGGCTGCATGATCAATCCTTAATACTTTTAATAATGAAAGTCTGCCTTGCCAGCAGAATGAAATGGCAAAGGGAATAAGCGTATTGATGTTATTTCACCGTATTTTTAACCTGCTTGTAAAGCATAAATTAATCACTTTATTTTGGTCTGGAAGCGTAGCCAATTATTCAATAAAACCGTACCAATTCACCTCAAGCAGCTTTCCAGGTGGCTTTAAAATGAAGTTATGTGATGAACATCTGATTTTATTGGTTTGTTTTTAAAAAACACCGTCACTACACTACATTCCCATCAGACAAACACTTTTGTCACGGAGTTCGAGAGTGAAGAGTGAAACAATGCAGTCCGTCATTAAATTGGTTGGCGGTAAAGAAAACATTAATAAGGTCTGGCATTGCATGACGCGCCTGCGATTTGATTTAGTCGACGAAAATAAAGTCTCGTGGGATGAGATTAAAAATCTGCCGGGCGTTTTAGGCGCGCAAAGCCAGAGCGATCAGGTTCAGATCATCATTGGCCCGAAGGTGAACGTCTGGTATGAGGCAATCGCGCCACTGCTGGAAGCGACCGCAGGCACAGCAGGAAACGTTGCCACTAAAGGTCGCAAGAGCCTCATCTCCCTGTTTATGGATACGGTTTCCGGCGTGTTCGGGCCGATCGTTCCGGCAATTGCGGGCGCGGGAATGATTAAAGGTTTGCTGGCTGGGCTGATTGCGCTAAAGATTATCTCGGCAAAAAGCGAAACGGTGATGATCATTGATTTGATCGCCAGCGGCGTTTTCTACTTCCTGCCCTTTTTCCTCGCGGTGTCCGCAGCGAGGATCTTCAAAACGAACGACTATCTCGCCGCCGCCGTCGCGGCCTGCCTGATGTACCCGACGCTTATTGATGCCGCTAAAGCGCTCGCCAGCCACGCCGCAGGCGCACCGACCGCGCTCCATTTTATGGAGGTGCTGCCAGTACCCGTTTTCAACTATTCAGCCAGCGTGATCCCGGTAATTTTCTCAGTGCTGGCACTGAGCTATATCCATCGCTGGGTGGATAAAATTATGCCGGAGGTGCTGAAAACCGTATTCACGCCAACGCTGACCTTATTTATTACGGCGCTGGTTTCTCTGACGCTGATCGGCCCGGTGGGCATTTATCTCGGTAAACTGCTGGCGTTCGGCATTCAGGGATTGTTCGATGTTTCAGCGGTCTTCGCGGGCTTTATTGTCGGCGCCATCCGCCCGGTCGCTATTCTTACCGGTATGCATCACGCCATGACGCCGATCGCACTGCAGAACTTTACCGATCGGGGCTGGGATATGCTGATGCCAATGATGTTTATGGCCAACATGGCGATTGCCGGGTCGACCTTTGCGATCTATTTCCACGTTAAAACCCGTGAACAAAAATCCGTGGTGCTTTCGGCGGCGATTTCAGGACTATTGGGGATCACCGAGCCGGCCCTGTTCGGCGTACTGACCCGCTACAAAAAGGCTTTTATTGCCACAACTATCAGCAGCTCGGTGGCGTCTGCCTTTATCGCCTTCTTTGGCGTGCGGCTGTATGGCTATATTCTGTCGAGCATTTTCAGCCTGCCCGCCTACATCGGCCCGTACTTTATCTTTGTTCTGATGGGCGTCGCGCTGTCGTTGGGATTGTCATTTACGCTGACATATCTGATGATAGTAAGAGGAAAAGGCACCGAACAAACGGTGCCGATGGTGAATCAAACCCGCTAACTATTTCAGACTGCTGTTTAAAAGCCGAAAGAGATGTTTGGGTCTAAAAATTTATAGCTGGAAAAGTTTATGAAAAAAGTACTGTTCGCTCTCGCTGTAACCTCCTCGCTCGCCGCCTGCGCAACCGGGCAAGAAGAGCCGAAGCAGCCCGCCGTTGGCATGGCTAATCCGGCCTCAGTCTATTGTGGTAAGCTGGGCGGGAAGCTGGATATGGTCACAACGGATAAAGGCGTTACGGGTTATTGCACTCTGCCAGGCGGTGAACGCATTGAGGAGTGGACATTGTACCGGCGCGATCACAAAGCATAAGCGGAAAAACATTCTGTAAAGGAGCATACATGTCTACATTTGCCATTATCGCTGTTCCCCTCCTGGCTATCGGGCTGGTTCTGCTGGCGCTGTTTTATAAGAAAAAGGACAAAAACTACCTGATACCCGGTCTGGTTTTGTTCGCTGCGGGGCTGGTAAATGCCGTGATTGGCCTAAGCGCGGGCTGAGAGTGGAAGAATTAAAGCCTACAGGCGATCGAATGTTGATTTACGATGTTTTTGGACGGCATATCGGCGTCAGGCGAGAGCAAAATCGCTGGCTGGTGTTTCGGGTAGACCTGTCCGAACAGAAGTTTTCCAGGCTTTATGACGTCGCTATCCCAGACGATATGAATCAGGATGACATCCCGCTCTGGCTTGGCGACATCTTCCATGAAGCCGCCACTGAGCAGCACCCTGATGTAAAACAGATTCAGTGAAAGCTGTTACTGAGACTTGCGGCCGGTAGCGTTACTTCTCAATAAAAAAAGCCTCTCTAATCGACCTTCGGGTCGCGTCTTTTGTCCCCTCCTTTCCATCACACTACGTTGTCATTACTGCCTCTGTCGCCGCTCCACCACCTCAATGAATCACTGGCGATCGGTCCAGGCTAACAAGAGATTTTGGGCGGGAGTGGCAGGGCGTAAACAGGAGAGAAAACCCAGCAGTGAAGCCCCCTGAGCGGGCCTGGAGGCTTTGCGTAATGTGTTTTACGAATCATTACCAATGGCTCACAATCCGTAACAGTGATGATGCTCACGATGTGTTACGTTCTCCATGTGAAATCAACTGGAGGTCTCTAAATGTCACGTTTTCTTCTTATCGACGGCACTAATAAAGGTAAGTTTGTTGAGGCCGAGTATTCTCACCCCTACCAGGACCACTTTCTTTTTCATGAAGGGATAGAGGAAAATTATTATCTCTACCCTTTCAAATCTAATGACGGGAACACCTATTTTATTGGCTCTGTAATGGAGCACAAGCCAGGTACGATTGAAAAACTCATACACGGATACATAGGCCAAAAATAACTAACGCCCCTGGAGACATCTACATTTTATAACCGATTTATTACCCAGACCCTTGAGCGATGCCAGCAACAGATTCCACGGGCCACTGATTAGCGTCATACTGTTTAATCGTACCATCAGCGGCCAGACGGAACAGGTAGTGAGACACAAGACTACCTTACCATAGTCATTCTTGTTTCATATCAATCCTGCCATGATGCCCCGTTGCGACCAACTGGCCCTATTATAGCCACTCACAATACCCACTGCTGCGCTTGACCGACGCTTCCAGCCCGGATATTCGAGCCTCTTCTCATTCAGTGTGATAGCCTTCCCACCACACTATCGCCGAATGTCTGATATACGTGGTATACAGTAAGACGTTTTTCATAAAGGACAACAGATGATTGATTTCAAAGCGATGACGGCCGATCAGTTTTCGGCTTTCGTGCAATACCTGATACCAGATTATGCCGAAGAGATCTCATCAAGCTATCGGCTGCCGCCAGACGAGGCTCTCGCCCAGGCACAACGAGAAATCGAAGCCAGCTTTCCTGCGGGTGAAAAGACTGCCGGCCAGGTTCTGCTGAGCATTTTCCACTGCGATTCCGAGCAGCAACATCATGCTGGCTATCTTTGGTACAGACCTGATTCACTGTCTAAGTCTGCCTTTATTTATGATTTTACTATTTTCCCGCAATACCAGGGGAAAGGCTTAGGCAGCGAGTCAATGAAAGCGCTGGAGAAAATACTGCGCGAGCAGGGAGTTACCCAGATTAAACTTCGGGTGGCGGCTGGCAACGATCGGGCAAAACATGTTTATGAATCTAACGGTTACAGAGTGAATGGTTTCAATATGAATAAGCTGCTTTAATTCACACCGCTGCGGTGTTTATCATTGTTAGAGATTTTACGGCATGATAAATACGCCACTGAGCCGGCGTCATGTTGGTGCCCCCCACACTTAAGAAAAAATTATATTTATAACGTTATCTCTCACCATCAATCGGGCCTGAAAAAAATGTATGCCTCGTCTGAACGAATGACTGACTGAAGGGGGGTATTTATCTAAAACGGCTTATTCAGCGCCCTATTTATCGCTTTAAAATCATCTCTAATGCCAAATCCAGGAATATTATCCTGAACTTGTTACTTATGGATTGCCAATTCTCAAGGCTAGTATCGGCCTGATCGACAGATTCCCAATAAATATTATCGACGCATATTACTATTCATGGAGAAAATCTGATGGCTCGGCGTTTTTTTACTTTTTTGGCGATAGTTTTTTCACTTGGGCAAATGATAACAGCGGCAGAGGCGCAAGACGCATCGCCAGCACAACCGGTACGCGGCGGCACGTTAATCGTAGCAATTGATCCGGAACCCAGTTCACTTACCGCCACGTTTAATAATCAATATTCCAACCGCACCATCTCCGCCAACATTTTCGACGGCCTGTTACGTTATGACGATAATTACCAACCGCAGCCCAATCTTGCGGAGTCGTGGAGCGTTTCTCCGGATGGCAAAAGCATTACTTTTAAGCTGCGCCCAGGGGTAAAATGGCATGACGGTCAGCCATTTACGTCAGAGGACGTACGTTACTCTGCGCTTGAAGTGTGGAAAAAAGTGCACTCCCGCGGTCGATCAACCTTTGCCACCTTGACCGATGTTGAAACCCCGGATGCGCTCACCGCCATATTTCGCCTGAGCGCCCCGTCGCAGGTGATTTTAAATGCGTTTGACGGTGCTGAATCTCAGGTTTTACCGGCTCATATTTTTGCCGGTAAGGATATCCGCACCAACCCCGCGAGCGCCAAACCGATTGGCACGGGTCCGTTTAAATTTCAAAAATGGGAGCGTGGACAGTATGTCGAGTTAGTCCGTAACCCGGACTACTGGAATAAAGGGAAACCTTATTTAGATCGGCTTATTTACCGTTTTATTCCAGATGCGTCAGCACGCAGCGCTGCTCTCGAATCGGGTGAAGTGTCTTATATCCCGTTTGCTGGCGTTCCCTTTGCCGATATAGCGCGACTGAAAAAAAACCCTAATCTTTCTTTTGACTCTCGTGGCTATTCTTATGCCGCTCAGACCTATTTCCTGGCGTTTAATCTGCGGAATAAATATCTGGAACAACAGAAGGTACGCCAGGCGTTCGCGCATGTCATCGACCGTCAGCGGCTGATTGATACGGTCTGGTATGGACAAAGCAAACCGGAATACAGCGCTATTCCCTCCTCGCTGACGCGCTATTTCAGCAATAATGTGCCCCACTACGATCTAAATATCGATAAAGCCAATCAGCTGCTGGATGAGATTGGCTTTAAACGCCAGGCCGATGGGACGCGATTCACCCTGAGGCTTTATACCGATCCGGCGTCCAGCCAGGCTTTACTGGTCGGTGAATTCCTGCGTCAGTCCCTGAGTAAGGTAGGGGTAAAACTGCAATACATTCCGCTGGATAACGCGACTTTCACCCGCAAAATTTACACTGATTACGACTTTGATGTGGTGTTCCAGGGGTGGGGAATCATGCTCGATCCTCAGATGGGGCTGACCCGCGTTTACGATTCGAAAGCACAAACGCGCGGCGTGCCTTATGCCAACGCCTTCGGCTACAGCAACCCGGCGATGGACGAGATCATTCATCGCTACGAAAGCGAAGTCGATCCGCAAAAACGCGTGCAGGATTTCCATGATTTCCAACGACTTGCTATGACCGACCTCCCTCTGATTCCCATTATGCAGGCCCCTTTCTTCACCGCATGGAACAAGAAATTGCACGGTGTCGATCTGTCCCCTGCTGGCGCGCACAACGGTTTCCGCGATGCATGGTTAGCGCCTTAAGTTGCCCTTTCAATCATTGAACTCCAGGAGAAGGCTATGACTGATTTACACATCGAACGCGTCTCTCGCAACGAGGTGAGCGCGGAAGAGTGGCAGGCCCGTATCGACCTTGCCGCTGCGCATCATTTTTCTGACCGTAATGGTTTTAGTCAGGGGATTTACAACCATCTGACGCTGGCCGTCCCAGGCGAGCGGGCATTTCTGCTGCTGCCTTTTGGCCTGCACTGGTCAGAGGCGACGGCCAGCGTCTTTCTAAAAGTGGGTTATGACGGCAAGCTGCTGGCGGGAAAAGGACAGATACAGCGTTCCGCCTACTGCATCCATGCGCCAATTCATGCTTTCGACCCGCAGCACGCGGCGGTCTTTCACACCCACATGCCCTATGCCAGCGCGATCGCACGATTGGCCGATCAGCGTTTGCTGATCACCGGCCAGGCGGAAGCCTTGCTGAGTGATGACATTGCCTATGACAACGACTATCAGGCCCTGGCGCGTGACCCGGACGAAGGTGGACGTCTGGCCGAACTGTTACAGCTGAAATCAATCCTGTTTATGGCCAATCACGGCGTGGTGGTGACCGGCACCACCGCAGGTGAAGCCTGGGATCGACTGTATTCTCTCGAGTATGCCTGCCAGGTCCAGCTCTATGCCCGCTGGACGGGCGAGCCGTTACGTGAGCTGACGCCAGCGCTGCGGGAAAAAGTTCGTCATCAAATTACCCGTACGCCGCTGCATGACGGCCAGCAGAGCGAGTATTTGCCCGGCGCTGAACTGCATTTCAACGCGCTGAAGCGCCTACTGGATCGCGATGGCGTGCCCTATCGCGACTGATGAGGCCCCTCAGGAGATAACGATGACTTTACAGAATTCCCCGGTTGAACTGGAAAGCCCAGTGGGCCATTTTGATTATCCCGTCGTCAGTGCGACAACCTCAGCGGAAGGGATCATTCGCGCCGCACAAGCATTGACGCCAGCGCTGGCGGCAGAAGCTTCACTGCGTGATAAGCAGCGAATTCTGGCCCATGAGGCGCTGGAATGGGTACGTACAGCTGGCATTACCGCTGTGCGCGTTCCGGTGAAATGGGACGGTCCTGAGCTTGCCTATGAAGATTTAGCCCAAATCATGATCGCGCTGGCGAAAGGCGATCCCAACGTGGCGCAGGTGCTGATCCCCCATTTCACCTCGGTTGAACGTCTGCGGCTCAACGGCAACGCGGAGCAGCAGGCGCGTTATTTTGCCGGATTGCGATACGGCGACATCATCAGTGGCGCAACGGGTGAGCTGGGCGGCAAGTTTGTCACCGATATGACGACGCAGCTGATCACTACGCCGCAGGGCCTGCGCTTACGGGGTAAAAAGTTTTACAGCACCGGCGGCTTATATGCTGACCGACTGCGCGTGACGGCAAAAAACGACCTCGGCGACACTGTCTCAGCATTAATACCGCGCCTTCGCCAGGGGGTAGTACAGCATGATGACTGGGATGGCATGGGGCAGCGGCTCACTGCCAGCGGCAGCACCGAATTCAACGATGTTGCTGTGCTGCCGGAAGAAGTGATGTTTTACAGTCACGCGGAAAAGAAACGCCGCAACTATCAGCCCGCCGCTACCCAGATGCTGCACTCAACGATTGAAGTAGGCATTGCCTTCGCAGTGCTCGACGAGGCTATCGGCTGGGCCAATCGCGGCGCGCGTCCACGGCCTGATTCGGGCGTTGAGCGCTCGGTGGATGACTGGTACGTTCAGCATATTATCGGCAACATCGCCGCGCATGCGCATGCGGCAGAAGCCACACTGTTGCGCGCAGCCCGCAAGGTCGATGAGGCCGTGTCGGGATGGTACGGCGATCTTGCAGAAGCTGAACGCGAAGCCCGCCTGATTGCCGCCTCCATTGCCACCGCAGAAGCAAAGATCATCTGCAACGAGTCCGCCCTGCGCGCCGCAGAATTGATTTACGACGTCGGCGGCTCCTCCGCGACCCTGAGCGCCAACAATTTTGACCGTCACTGGCGCAATGCCCGGACTCACACCACCCACGATCCCATCAACCACCGCTATCGCGTTGTAGGTCGTTTTTATCTCGACCAGACGCCGCCGCCCATCACCATGTACGACTAGCCGGAGAGCCATGATGAGCAATAAGCCAAACGCCCAGATGCATCTCGGGGCGTTCTTACAAGATGCCGGGCATCATATTGCCGCCTGGCGCCATCCCGATGCTCCCGTTGGCGCAGGAATGAATTTTGACCACTTCCATTATCTTGCCAGGCGAGCGGAAGAGGCCAAATTCGATATGATTTTCCTCGGCGACCAGATGACGTTTCAGTATGAAGAGGATGAGTCTCTGGGGCGGACATCCCGCACCGTCAATTTTGAGCCGCTAACGCTGCTTGCGGCCTTAGCGGTGACGACCTCAAAAATTGGCCTGATTGCGACGGCCTCCACCAGCTATAACGAGCCTTTTAACGTCGCCCGTAAATACGCTTCGCTCGATCACCTCAGCAAAGGTCGCGCGGGCTGGAATGTTGTGACCAGTTGGACCGGCGGGGAAGCGAAAAACTTTAACCGCAGCGAAGTGATGGAGCATGGCTTGCGCTACCGACGTGCGCAGGAGTTTGTCGAGGTAGTTAAAGGTTTGTGGGACAGCTGGGACGGCGATGCCCTGCTGGACGATCGTGAACAGGGGCGATTCTTTGATCCTGAACGGCTACATATTCTCGATCATCAGGGCGAATTCTTCCAGGTTCGCGGCCCTTTAACCATTTCGCGTTCGCCACAGGGGCAACCGGTGATTGTTCAGGCAGGTTCTTCTGCGGACGGCCAGACGCTCGCCGCTCGCCATGCGGAAGTGATTTTTACGGCCCAACGTGATGCTGGTGAAGCGCAGAAATTTTACCGCGAGGTGAAATCACAGCTGGCTGAGTGGGGCCGCACGCCCGACAGCCTGAAAATCATGCCGGGGATATTCCCGGTAGTGGGTGAAAGCGCTGAACACGCGCGTGAAAAGTTCGAGCAGTTACAAGAGCTGATCAATCCTGAAATTGGCTGGGCGGTTCTGGCCCGTCATCTCGGCGGCTTCGATCTCTCCGGCTATTCCCCGGACGATCCGGTGCCCGATCTGCCGTTAACGCAGGGCAACCAAAGTCGTCAGGCGCTACTGATAGCCTTTGCCCGGCGTGAAAACCTGACTATCCGCCAGCTTTACTGGCACGTTAACGGCACGCGCGGACACTGGTCGGTGTTTGGCACCGCTGAGGAGATAGCCGATATTCTTGAAAGCTGGTTCAGGGAAGGCGCAGCGGATGGTTTCAACATTATGGCGCCATGGTTGCCCGGCGGGCTGGATGAATTTATCACGCAGGTCGTCCCGGTGTTACAAAAGCGCGGTTTGTTCCGCACAGCCTACTCCGGCAGCACCTTACGCGATCATCTGGGATTGCGTCAGCCAGCGAGCCGTTATGCAGCAAGTGGAGCGGTGAAATGAGCCGAACCCTGCATTTAGGCGTGTTTGTTGAAACCACCGGACGTCATCTCGCGGGGTGGCGACACCCCGACGTCGATCCGCAAGCGCCGATGCGCTTTGAGCACTATCGCAAACTGATTGAAATTGCCGAGCGGGGACTGTTCGACCTGTTTTTTCTGGCCGATGGGCTGGCCGTTCGGGATCGGGCGGCTGAACGGCTGGGGCGCACGCCCAAAGCTCATCTTGAACCGCTGACCTTGCTTTCCGCCCTCGCTCCGCTGACTCAACATATTGGTCTGATTGCCACCGCGTCCACCACCTTCAATGAGCCATGGCATTTAGCGCGCAAATTCGCGTCGCTGGACCATCTGAGCAACGGCCGCGCCGGTTGGAATATTGTCACCTCATCCAGCCAGGCCGAGGCCGACAATTTTTCTCTCGCCAACATTCCTCCTCCGGAGACGCGCTATCGCCGTGCGGAAGAGTTTGTAGAAGTAGTCCGCGGATTGTGGGACAGCTGGGATGACGATGCGCTGATAGCCGACCAGCAGGAAGGGCTCTATTTCCCACCGCAGCGACTTCATGCCCTCAATCACCAGGGTGAATTCTTCAACGTTCGCGGTCCGCTTACCGTGTCGCGCGTGCCTCAGGGCTATCCACTGCTGGTGCAGGCGGGATCGTCCGTGCAGGGAATTGAGCTTGGCGCGAAATATGGCGAAGTGATCTATACCGCGCAAACCACGCTTGCCGACGCGCAGCATTTTTATCGTGAAATTAAAGGACTGGCTGAAAAAGCGGGCCGTCAACGCGATGACCTTCGTATTCTGCCCGGCTTATTCCCGGTCGTCGCCCCCACCCGCAGCGAGGCCAAAGAGAAGTTTGAGCAGTTACAGTCTCTGCTCCATCCAGAGGTTGGGCTGGCACAGCTTGAACACCATCTCGGCGGCGTTAGCCTGGCAGGTTATGAGCTGGATGGTCCGTTGCCAACGCTGCCGCCGGGTCGGGAATATACCAGTCGGGCTCAATTACTGATTGATATCGCCCGTCGCGATAATCTGACCATTCGCCAGCTTTATCAGCAGGTCGGCGTGGCGCGCGGCCATCCTTTACTGGTGGGAACGCCCGCTGATATCGCAGATTTTATGGCGAGTTGGTTTCAGGAAGAAGGGGCGGATGGTTTTAATATTATGCCGGGCTGGTTGCCTGGCGGGTTGATAGATTTTGTGGATCTGGTGGTGCCAGAATTGCAGCGTCGCGGTCTGTATCGTACGGCTTACCACGGCGATACCTTACGCGAGCGCATGGGATTCCAGCGCCCTGCCAGCCGTTACGCCGCAACAAAATATGAGGTAGAAAAAAATGGCTAACGCTTCCGTTCCCATATTGAACGCCGCGCAGGCGCTGAAGGCCGCTGATGCCTTTCGTGAACAGTTCGCCGCGGGCAGCAGTCAGCGCGACCGCTCGCGTGAGCTACCTTATGAAGAAATTGAACGGCTTAAGCAGAGTGGATTGCTCGCACTGCGCGTACCGCGTGAATATGGCGGCGCTGAAATCGATATACTGACCTTCAGTCAGGTGCTACGCACGCTGGCGGCTGGCGATCCTAACATTGCGCAAGCCGTCGCCCCACAGTTCACCAATCTTGAAAAACTCCGTCTCTATGGTCGCGAAAGCCAGAAACAGAGCTACTTCGCCCATACGCTGAGCGGAGGATTAATGAGTAATGCGGCCGCAGAGAAAGGCGGCAATTTTATTGGCGATGTCAGTACGACGTTGCAACGCAGCGGACAGGGCTGGCGACTGAATGGGCGTAAGGCCTACAGCACTGGCAGCCTGTTCTCGACCATTATCCTCGTCACGGCATTACATCCTGATGGCGGTCGTGCAGCCATCTTCGTACCTCAGGATCGTGCCGGCGTCACGGTGCATAACGACTGGGATGGTATGGGCCAACGCACCACCGCCAGCGGCACCACCGAATATCAGGATGTGGTGATAGACGAGGATGAAATACTGCCCGTGCCAGCGTTTGGTCAGCGCCGCACCCATGAAGGCGCGTTTGCCCAGTTGCTCCACTGCGCCATTGATGCCGGTATTGCTCAAGCTGCGCTGGAGGATGCCTGCGCGTATGGTCGCGAGCATGCGCGAGTACTGCGTGAAAGCGGCGTGGCAGACGCAACGCAGGACCCCTACGTGCTGCACACCGTCGGTGAAATGGCGATACAGACTCACGGAGCGGATGCGCTGTTGGAACGTGGCGCTCGTCTTTTAGATCGGGCATTACAGGCGAGCTATGAAAATGCCGGCGAAGCCGATCGCCTGTTAGCCGAAGCATCGATTGCTATCGCGGAAGCCAAATACGCCACTACCGAAGCCTCACTGTGGGTAAGCGAAAAGCTGTTCCGCCTCGGAGGAGCCTCGGCGACCACCCAGGCGATAAATCTGGATCGTCACTGGCGTAATGCGCGCACGCATACCACTCACGATCCTGTTTCCTATAAAGCCCGCGCGGTCGGCGATTTCTATCTGAATGGCACACTGCCGCCCATCAATACCAAAATCTGAGGTCCGAACAGCATGGAATTAGAATTACGCAACAAAGTCGTTCTTGTGACTGGCGGCAGTAAAGGCATCGGTTTAGCGGTGGTGCAACGTTTCCTCGCAGAAGGGGCAAGGGTTGCCATTGTCTCGCGTAATGAACACAACCTCCGTGCGGCGGAAGAGAGCCTGGCGCAGCCAGCAGATCGCGTGATTACTTTATCGGCCGATCTGCGAGACGCCAATCAGGCAACCGACGTGGTTAATCAGGTAGCGGAGCGGTTTGGGGAAATTGATATTCTGGTCAACAGCGCCGGGGATGCGCAACGACGCGCGCCAGAAGAACTGAATAGTGAAGCCTGGCGCGCCGCTATGGATGCGAAATATTTTACCTATATCCATACCCAGGATGCGATGCTGGCGAGATGGCGAAAAAAGAAAACCGACAGTTTTGGTCAGCGTGGGGCGATTGTGAACATTGTCGGCACCGGCGGCAGGATACCCAATCCGTCACATGCGGCTGGCGGTGCCGCTAACGCGGCGCTGCTATTATCCACCCTCGCCCTGGCGCAACACTATGCCCGCTATGGCATCCGTCTTAATGCGGTGAATCCGGGCTTTACCCTCACTGAACGTATTCATCGCTCGGTCGAGCATGAGGCGAAACGTCTGGCGCTGACGACGGAGCAGGCGCTGGCAAAAATGGAAGCAGAGTTGCCGCTGGGACGCTTTGGGCAACCGGAAGAGATTGCTGACGCCGTGCTGTTTTTAGCCAGTCGGCGCGCCAGTTATATCGTGGGTGCGCTGCTGACCGTTGATGGCGGGCAGAAGGCAATACTCTAAGACTCCCCCTCTGGCCGCCCTCATTCAGGCGGCGGGTAAAGCCTGAAGCGGCACGTCCTGAGCCGCTTCAATTAACGCCTGAGTATAAGGATGCTGCGGCGTCGACAGGAGAGTAACGGCCTCCCCCGCCTCCACCACCTCCCCCTCTTTCATCACCAGCACATGATGGGCCATCGCGGCCACCACCACGACATCATGGGTAATAATCAAATAACTTAAGCCCCGCTCGCGCTGGATCTGTTGCAGTAATTCCACCACCTGCTTCTGTACTGTAACGTCCAGCGCGCTGGTCGGCTCATCCAGCACTAAGATGTCCGGTTCCACAATCAGCGCGCGCGCAATGGCAATACGCTGGCGCTGACCGCCAGAAAACTCGTGCGGATGACGCTGCAACAAATCGGGAAACTGCTGAGGGTGCAGCCCCACTTCAGCCAGCAGCGATGAGATACGCTGACGACGCTCGGCAGCTGACAGATGCGGCTGATGAAACTGCAATCCTTCGCCGATGATCTGCTCGATGGTCAATCGTGGCGACAAAGACGAATAGGGGTCCTGAAAGACTGCCTGTATTTTACGGCGTTGAGACTTGCGGTCGTGCCTGCTGGTGTTGAGCGCCTGCTGCCACGACACGCCATCCACTTCCAGCACGCCGAGATGCTTGACCAGCCCTAATACGGCATTCGCCAGCGAGGTTTTACCCGATCCAGATTCACCAATAATGCCCACGGTCTGACCGCGTTTCAGCTCCAGGCTGGCATTGTTGACCGCCTGATGCCAGCCAGGGCGAAACCATTGACGAAGGCCCCGGCTGATACGCGGATAGCAGATTTGCACCTGCTCGGCACGCAGTCGCGGCGTCTCGTTTTCATCGGCGGGTACGGCTTCAACCCGGCGTTCTGGTCGGCTTGAAAGGAGTTTGCGGGTATAGTGATGCGCAGGGGCGTTAAACAACCGTTCAGTAGGCGCATCCTCCACCAGCACGCCTTTTTCCATCACCAATACCCGGTCGGCGAAACGACGGACCAGATGAAGATCGTGAGTGATCAACAGCACCGACATCCCGTTGCGCTGTTGCAACTGGCTCAGAAGCTCGAGAATTTGCAGCCTCAGCGTCACGTCCAGCGCCGTTGTCGGTTCATCGGCCAGCAAAAGTTTGGGTTCGCCCGCCAGCGCCATCGCGATCATCACACGCTGACGCTGCCCACCTGAAAGTTGATGTGGATAGGCATGCGCGCGCTGCTCTACCTCTGGGATACCGGTCTCATGAAGGCGGTCAATGGCATGCTGCCAGGCCTCGCGGTGACTATAATTGCGATGAATGCGGTAAATTTCCGCGACCTGCTCCCCCACGGTTTTCAGTGGATTGAGGGCGGTCATCGGCTCCTGAAAGATCATGGCAATATCCCGGCCGCTGATCTCTCTGATCCGCGCCTGGTTCAGGGTAAGTAAATTTTGCTCCTCAAATATCGCCTCACCGGAAATCTGCGCACCGGGCAGAAGGTGCAGCAGGCTCATCGCCGTGATGCTTTTCCCGGAGCCTGACTCACCTACCAGCGCCACTTTCTCATGAGGCTTAAGTTGAAAGGAAACGCCCTGCACCAGCGGTTTATCGCCAAATCCAATACGCAGATCTCGTACCGTTAATAAGCTCATGCTGTTCTCCCGGGAAAAATTTAGCCTGCCAGCCAGCGGGCAAGTTGCTTAATGTCCAGCTCAACACCCCAGCCAGGCTTATCGCTGACCGTCAGGTGGGCCCGATCGACTTTTAGCGGTTCAGTCACCACATCGCCCTCAAGATCGTGGGTCACGCTCTGAGTAAACGGTGAAGGGATAAGGCTATGGGGCCAGGCTGTGGCAAGGTGTGCGACTGACAACGTTGCCAGCGAGGTGGCAGGATGATTTCCGGGCCTTACCCGCCAACCGGCGGCATGCGCCAGTTGCCATAGCGGACGAATGTGCCAGACGCCGCCGTTTTTGGCCGTTTTGGTATGAAGCGCGTGAGCAATCCGTTGTGGGATGATATTCAGCAAGTCAGCCTGGGTGGTGATGCTTTCATCCAGAATTAAAGGGACGGGCGTGCGGGACGCTAACTCTGCTAATCCTCTGAGATCGTGCGCGGCAAGCGGTTGCTCAGCAGCTTCAACGTTGAATGGCTCAATGCCCTTCAGCAGCCGCAGCGCATCGTCAAATTCGAGGGCGGCATTGGCATCCACCAGCAGTCGAATCTCATCGCCCAGTTCATAGCGTATTGCGGCAAGAGTCTGAATATCCCTGCGGATGTCCTTGCCCACCTTCACGCTGAAATGGCGATAGCCCTGCTGGTAGAAGGATTGCGCCTGCTCTACGGCCTCGGAGGGTTGTGCAATAGTCAGCACCGCGCCGGTTTCAATGCTGTCGCGCGCGCGTCCACCTAAAAGCTGCCATACAGGGACATTGAGCAACCTAGCTTGCGCGTCGTATAAGGCATCTAACAGGGCGGCTTTAGCGGACAGTCGACCATAAATTAACGCGTCAAACTGCTGGGCGATCTGCGCAATGTCAAAAACAGACCGCCCAATCAGCTGAGGAATAAGCTGGTTTTTCAGCACATCCACCAATCCTGCCAGCGTTTCATTACTTCCCTGTCGCTGCCAGGCCTGGGTCTCGCCCAGCCCAGATACGCCCTCTTCGGTATGCAGGCGGACGATAACCACCTCAATGCTCTGCCGCTGTTTTCCCACCGCTATCTGGAGAGGGCTTTTTAACGGAATACGCAGCGGCCAAAGCTCGACCTCGCGGATGACTCCACGCGGTGGTGATGAGCCCGGAGGGATTGCCGTTCTCATACGCCGATCCCCTCTTTAGTTGGGTGGCGCTCATCCTGGAGTCGACGAAAACCGTGCAGCCCTTCACGCTCGACGAGGTCTGGCAGGCTGGCTTCCCAGGCAAGGTAATCACGCGAGGCCTGTAAGTTGCCGCTGTGGCGGTCGTGCAGCCAGAACAGGAAATCGATACGCTCTTTGTCGCTGAGTGCCTCGTCCTGCGTCAGCGACCACCCTGCACTCTGCCATGCAGCGACATCACCGGTTATGACCTGCGCATTGATGCCAAAGTCGGTACGAAGATCCCAGGCAATCGCCCAGGCCAGAGCAGTTTGCGCAGCAAAGATCCAAACTGGTTTATCCACATTGAGCTCTTCGGTCAGCTTTTGCAGGCGTGCACGGTTTACCCAGCGTGCGCCTGCAACATGATTTTGCAGATGCTGTTTGCTGCGATCGGCGCTGAGTAATTGCACATCGTTGGTTAACCGGGCGTAAGCATCTGCGGGAGAAAGCGTTGTGACGCCTGGGAACAGTTCGCTAAGCTCGGGCTGCTTCGGTTGAGGCTGACGGAGGGCCTCATCATCCGGCAAGACGCTCACGGACCAGCCAAGTTGATACAGCCATCTTGCCGTAACCAGGGCTCGCGACCCCGTTGGATCGAACAATACGATAAGCGCGCCACGCGTGGCGGCATATTCATCGATAGTCTGAATCAGTTGACCACCGGGCAGCCATTGAGCATCCGACAGCGTGCCAGCCTGATACTCTTCTCGTGTACGCACGTCAAACAGATAGGTGGTTTGCTGTTCATCTGCTCGCCGCTGCTCCAGCTGCGCATGGGTAATGGTGGCAACAGATACCGCGTAATGTTCCGGGAAAGCGGGCTGCGCTGGCTGGGCCTTAAACAGCGGATGATCCTGCTCGCCATGACTCAACGGCAGCCCGGCAATGCGCCAGGCTTGCGTCCCCCCGGCCAGCGCGGCAACGGGCTGCCTGATCCCCGCTTCGATCAGCGACTGAGCGCCAATAATCCCGCGCGTGCGTCCGGCGCAGGTGATCACCACCGGCAAATTGTCAGGTAACTGCTGCCGCGAGAACCAGTCCACCAGCTCAGCATTGGGGCAGTTAATCGCGCCGGGAATATGGTGCTGGATAAATTCTTCGGGCGTACGGCCATCAAGCAAAAGTAAGGGTTTTCCCTCCTGCTGCAAGGAATGCACTTGTTCAGCGGAAATGGCCGGCGTGTGCTTTTGTACTTCAACCCACTCTGAAAACGCTTTACTGGGAACGTTGACGCCCTGAAATAGCGCGTGCCCCTCTTTCTGCCAGGCATCTACCCCACCCTGCGCCAGATAGACGTTAGTGTAGCCTGATTGCCTCAGGCGAAGGATGGCCTTACGCGCTCGTTCACCGCCTTCTCTGTCCTGCACAATAATGCGGGTGGTACGCCTGGGGATTGCCTGCCTCACCCGAACTTCAAGTTCGCTCAGCGGCAGATTAACCGCCAGCAATGCGTGCCCTGCGCCAAACTCACCGGGCTCACGAACATCAATCAGCGCCAGCTCACGCCGATCCCGCAAAGCGTCTCTGATAGCGAACACGTCGATTACCTGAATTTTTGCTTCAGCCATAGCATTACTTCCCCGCTAAACGTGGGTTAAAAATGTCGTTCAGACCATTACCGATCAGCATAAAGCTCATCACGGTAATAAATATCGCCAGGCCCGGCAGCGCGGCCATGTACCATGCGGTTCGCAACACTTCACGCCCGGCACCAACCATGCCGCCCCAGGAGACGAGGCTGGGATCGCCCAGACCGAGAAAAGAGAGAGAAGCTTCAGACAGGATAATCTGCGCAATCAATACGGAGGACGCCACCATCACAGGGGTGATGCTGTTTGGCAGAACGTGACGGAAGATGATGCGAAAATCGCCCAATCCAATGGTTGAAGCCGCGCGAATAAAATCCTGCTCGCGAATTTTCATCGCTTCGGCGCGCACCAGTCGGGCAATTTGAGGCCAGGATGTTGCCCCTAATGCCAGTGATAAACTAAGCAGGGTTGGCCCCAGCACCAGAATGATCGCGATGGCAAAAAGCAGGCGAGGCATGGTGAGAAAGACTTCGGTGAAGCGCATCAAAACGTCATCAAGCCAGGTTGAGGCGAAATAGCCGGCAATCACGCCGATCGCCACACCAGAAACCAGCGATAACGCCGTTGCGATTAAACCAATTGAAAGAGATGCGCGAGCGCCATAGAACAGCTGCGCCATGACATCACGGCCCATCATATCGGTACCTAAAGGGTAGCCGACAGCAGTACCGGGCCACTGGTTAGGGGCGCCGACCATTTCACGCGGATCGCCGGGAAAAAGCCAGGGAGCGATAATTGCGCAAATAATGATTGCAGCCAGCAACAGCAAGCCGATGAGTAATGAGGGGGAACGGCTCAGGCGTCGCAAACCGGCTGACACGCGGCGCGGCGGACTAAGAACAGCGACAGTCATGAACGACGTCTCCCAATTCGTGGGTCAAGTGCCACGTACAACAGATCGACCAGCAGATTCATCGCCACCACCAGTAGCGAACTCAGCAAAAAGATGCCCAGCAGTAAATTGATATCGCGTTGCAGCACCGCGTCATAAGCCAGCCGACCAATGCCGGGCCAGCCAAAAACGGTTTCAATGACCACCGAACCACTCAGCAGGCCACCGATTTCCAGTCCAGTCAGGGTAACAATTGGTAGCGCAGCGTTACGCAGCATGTGACTGAAGATGACCCGCCACTCCCGTAATCCTTTTGCCCGCGCGGTGCGAACATAATCCTGATGATAAACATCAAGCATCGCCGATCGGGTTAAGCGGACATACACTGACAAAAAGAACAGACTGAGTGAAAAGGCGGGTAAAACTAAATGGTGCAGTACGTCGAGCACATAGCCCCACTGTCCGGTATGCCCGGCCCCAACAGTAGAGAATCCTCCCACCGGAAACCATCCCAACCCGAGTGAGAAGAGCACGATAAACAGTAGCCCGATCCAAAAAAGCGGAGTGGCAAAGCCAATCGTTGAGAATACTGAGATGAAACCGTCCAGAAATGATCCCCGGTAACGGGCGGCCACAATCCCCAACAACACCCCAACAATAAGGGCAAACAGAATAGCCGTCAGAGCCAGTAATAACGTGGCCGGCAGACGGCTAAAAATCAGCTCGGACACCTGAGCGTTGTAGAGAAACGAGTAGCCCATATTGAGAGTAAACAGCGAGTGCAGGTAGTTAGCAAACTGCTGCCATAATGGCACGTCGAGGCCATATAAATGGCGCATTTCATTCATGTATTCAGGTGAAGCACCGCCTGATTGCGCAGCGATAACATCGGCCATATCTCCCGGCGCAAGCTTCATTAAGCCAAATGCTAAAAGAATAATAATAATGAGCGTGGGGACAACCTGAAGAACACGCCAGCTTACATAGGTAATGGTACTGTTCATAGTAATTCCTCCGACAGGAAGAATATCTGCTACAGTCCAGAAGAAAACGACATTATTGTTATATCCAGCGTACTTAATTAGAAATATATAGATTAAATGCATAAATTCAGGTAAGCATATATTTATTGCAGGATAGGCGTTATTTTTATCAGGATATCTATATTAGCAAGGCGCTCTCTTATTCACTTTCACTATAAGGAAAAGCATGCGAATAGCTATTTTTGGTGCAGGGGCGGTTGGCGGAACTCTCGCTGCGCTACTGGCACGGGCAGGTTTTGAAGTCAGTGTGGTTGCCAGGGGCCAGCATTTAGCGGCAATTCAGCTCAACGGGCTGAGGTTTCAGACGCCTGATGAGGAGTTTGTGGTCAACGTCATCGCCAGCGATGATGCCAGTCAGCTTGGGCAACAAGATTTGGTGATCTGTACCCTGAAGGCTTATAGCCTGCCCGCAGCAGCGACCAGCCTGGCCTCTCTTCTTGGCGAAGATACCCCGGTGGTGTTTGCACAAAATGGGATTCCCTGGTGGTATTTCGACAATGATGAGAGCAGCGAATACCAGAGTTTAAGAGAGAGTATTGGCTTGCAGCGGGTGATAGGCTGCGTGGTGCAGTGTCCAGCAACGGTGATCAGGCCCGGCGTCATTCGCCTCAGCCAAAACCACCTTAAATTCTTTCTGGGGGAGAGGACGGATGTTTTAACCCCTCGATTACAGAAGATTAAGACTGAGCTGGAGGCTACTTTGCCGATAACGCTGACCACAGAAATCCGTACTGAGATATGGAACAAACTGCGCATTAACGTAGCCAGCTCGCTTCTCACCACCCTAACGCACTCTTATACCAGCGACGTGCTGAAGATCCCCGCGCTCAAAACGCAATTTTTGCAGTTGCTGGCCGAGACGCGAGCAGTCGCAGCCGGTTACGGCGTGAATATTGATCAGGCCGATGAGCATTTACTCGCGCGTTTTTACCGCCAGAAGCATGCGCCGTCGATGCTACAGGACCTGCTGGCGCATCGCCCCATGGAGATCGACGTGCAGTTGCAAAGGCTGCAAACGCTGGCGCGTAAAGCCCAGGTTGCCACACCGTTACTTGATATTCTGCTACCCCTGTTACAGCAGAGGGTACTGGCAACAGCCGAAGTAAGATAAGGCTTAAAAGGTATTGATATGCGCTCGCTTGATAATATCTTTGCTTACATCCCATGTGGCTTTTACTAACGCCTCCGTCTCATCCGGCGACTTCCACTCTGGCGTAACGCCGATATTTTCCAGGGATTTCCCCCCTTGCGGGTCGCTTAAAACCGCCCGAAGTGGGTTATCGTAAGACTTTGGTAATTTTATTCATCCCTGGATCGTAGTTGATCCTGAAAAAGACGCTCTTATGTAAGCCGTGGTAGGGTTTGTTGTTCTCAAACCGCCATTGGGAAACAGCCTTGACCACCGCATCCTCAAATAAGAACCGAGGCTTGGAGTCAATTATTCTCATTTCACTTACCTTCCCGTCAGCGCCAACATCATAATCAAACTTAACGTACCCGGTTATCCTGTTAGCTGCGGCATATGCCGGATAGGCAGGAGCGGTAACAATCAGCTGTTTGGGAATTGCGGAGTTTTGATTATTTGTCTGATTTGAGCAAGCCGTAATAAGCAATACAGCCCAAAAAAGCAGAGATTTTACCATGACAACGTCCCTATAATGAAAATCATTCTCATTATAAAACATCAGGCGCGCTTATTCGACACTTCTTTATATTTATCACCCTCAGAACAGTCTTCTTCAAGAGGTTAACGCCGTGGACGACTGTTCTCAGGCTCAGCCTATTGAAGAGGGATACTTGTATATCATTCGGATTACTGTTTATCCGGTTTTTGCGACGGCCTGCTGGTCAGGAACAAATGCCAGACTGTTGATATTAAACACAAAGTATAACCAAAAAGCTCAGTACCCTCTTCCACCATATTTTTGACCAGACGATTATATCCATCAATCATCAATCCATCCCACAGTATCCCCATCCCGAATATCCTTGAGAAGACCAGGATTGATAATATCCCGGAAAGCATCATCCCAAAGGAAGGATAACTCATAACTTTTATCAGCTGATTGACCGTCAAAGCGGGTTTTAGCAGACAGTAAACTATGCTCAATACTGCAACTCCCAGAGCAAACCATACCCAGGACCCGTGTGATAACTCATCAAATAAAAAATCCATTTCACGAATAAACATGCAGGTGAAGAAGGCGGCGATCAACACACCACAGTGCGACATGCTGTCTCTTCGCCTGGCCATAAACATATGCAGCGATACAATCAGGGCCAGGATAAGCTCCTGGGATATCTCTGTGAACGAGGTTTCTTTAACGCCATCATGAAACCAGAAAACATCAACAAACAACATCAGCATTGCCGCTGACACGATGGCAGAAGACAATATAAAAAGAAGGATATTTGCTCGCAATGACATAAAAGTGCTTCTTCAGAAATAAAGAGGAACTGTACAGCAGTAGAAAGCTTTTTCCTTAACCTTTGGTGTGACGCTCATCCCCCTTTCCGGTGATATCCCACTTTCACTAACAGTTTGCAATATATTGTTATTTAATGACATATTTCATCGTGCTCGGTTGTTTTCCCCCTGCCGCAGATAGCTATCTTGCCGTGCTGTTAACCCCGGTAGAATCTTGCAGCAGCGGTCCAATCTGACGAGCACCATGCCCCTGAACGTTGTAACGTTCAATATCTGTCAACAACACCGCGCCAGAATTGCCGTGCAGACTTTGATCGGTATAATATCCCACCATCTGGAATAGTTTTTCTCTGACATGAGAACTTATTGTGACCTCCTTTGAATTAGCGCCAGCTAAAACTAAAGACACCTTAAGTTTAGATGCTCAGGGATGATAATCAACCTATTGAATTAAGGTTCATTTATGAAAAACGTCATACTCAATATGCTTGCAAAAATGTCGGTTATGGACGCGGAAGCAAAACAACTGACGGCCCAAGTTGAGACACAATCCCTTCTCATCAGTGCGCTAATGCTCGCAACAGGCAAAGAAGGTGGCGTATCTGCGATGATTGGTAGTGTTAATAAAGCAATAAACTCGGTCCTTGAGTCTTCAGATGGTCTGATCAAATCAGATGCCGAGCTGTTACTAACGAAATTCCAGGAACAGCTGGAACTGACTCAGCTAATCAATAATTTTGAAAATGAGATTAGCGAAGAAGCAATAGATAACTTCGAAAGCTTACCTGATAGAAAGTAAAGCTAGCGTAAGAAAAATGCATCATGTTATTTTTTCGAGCCTGTACATAGATTT
>NZ_JRUQ01000041.1 GCF_000773975.1 Erwinia typographi | reverse complement strand
GCGGTATTTAACAAAGAAGTCCCCGCCTGTAACTTTGCCCAGTCACCCTGTCAGGTCGCGCTGGCTGCGGCCAAACGGATCAAAAGTATTGACGACATAAAGAGTATCGAGCTTTCCACCTATCAGGCAGCGATTAACTATCCCGGATGCGCCTGGCGCGGGCCGTTTAAAACGCCGCTGCAGGCCAAAATGAGTATCTACTTTGGCATCGCCGCGACCCTGACGCAGCGGGAGATTGCCGAGTCGAATTACGCGCTGCTGGCGGATGAGCGCATCGCCGGTCTGATCGATAAAACCACGCTGACCCTCTCCGCCGAACTGGATAGCGCCTTCCCTGCCCGTCAGGGCGCGGCAATCCGTGTTGAAACCGTTCAGGGCGAGGTGATTAGCGAGTCCCTTGAGGACGTTCGGGCAGCCTCGCCGGAATTAGTGGTAAGCAGGCTGAAACAGGTGGCAGGCGAACGTCTCTCCGCCGCCGCTTACCAGAGTTTTATCGCCGCAATGAATGAGTTAGTCACCGGGGAAGCAACTCCGCAACAGTTACTGAATCTGGTACGCCTGTGCAGCGGCAACGACGCACAGAGGTGATGAACGAGACACCGACATTTAATCCTGAACCGGCAACGCCTGAAAAGGTGGAGGGTTGTGCTCAACTCAGCCGTATCAGGCTCCACAGACGCAAAAGGGCCGATTTATGTCAGCAGAATGTGAACACTATCAGATCTACGCCATTCGCTATGCGCATCATGACCGCCAGGCGAGAGAAAATTTCATTGGTGGCGATATTCATGATGGCCCAATGCCAATGGACTATTTTGTCTGGGCTATTGTTGGCCGGCAGCACACCGTCGTGGTGGATATGGGATTTGATGCGGCAATGGCGGAAAAGCGCGGCCGCACCCTTACCCATCCGGTGGAAGAGGGATTGCAGCGGGCAGGGATTAATGCGGATACGGTGAAAGACGTCATTGTGACGCATATGCATTATGACCATGCGGGCAACCAGCACCTGTTTCCAGCGGCGACCTTTCATGTTCAGGACCAGGAAATGGCCTTCTGTACCGGTCGCTACATGTGCCATGAAGGGGTACGCCATCCCTTTGCGGTTGAAGATGTCCAGGCGATGGTCGGCAAACTGTTTGCCGGGCGGGTCCGTTTTCATCATGGCGACAGTGAACTGCTGCCTGGGATCAGTTTGCACCGCGTGGGCGGGCACTCCGATGGTTTGCAGATCGTCAGAGTTCACACCGAGCGGGGCTGGGTAGTGCTGGCTTCCGACGCCACGCATTATTACGCCAATATCGATCGGCAACTTCCTTATCCGGTGGTGTTCAACGTCGGCGATATGATGGAGGGCTATCAACGGGTCAGGCAGCTGGCCGACTCTCCTGACCACATCATCCCCGGGCATGACCCGCAGGTTTTACAACGTTATCCCGTGTTTCAGCCGGGGACGGAGGCATGGATTGTCCGCCTCGACCTGGCTCCATCCCCTCAATGATTCATTACCGAACACCTGGGAGGTTCCATGCTATTTGAACTGCGCGTTTATCACTGCCTGCCGGGGCGCTTACCGGCACTACTTGAACGTTTCCGCTCTACCACGCTGGAGTTCTTCAGCACCTATGGCATTGAGCAGGTGGGTTTCTGGACCACTCTGGTAGGGGAAAACAACCACACGCTGACCTATCTGCTGAAATGGCAGGATATGGCCGACCGTGAAGCACGCTGGAACGCTTTTCAGGCCGACAGCGACTGGATAGCGAAACGTGCGGAGAGCGAGCGGGAAAAAGCCATCGTCGCACGAATTGAAAACAGTTTTCTGGCGCCGACCGATTTTTCCTCACTGCGTTAGGCGATAACTGAGCTGCATTAAGAGAGGTTAGAGTGAAAGAGTACAGCAAAATAGGTTTTATTGGGCTTGGCATGATGGGCACGCCAATGGCGACCTGCCTGGCGCGGGCGGGCTATACGCTGCTCCTGCACGATGCCGACCAGGCCCGCACCGCGGCGCTCAGCGACACGCTGGGCGCCAGCGCGTTAACCACCGACACTATCGCCGCCTGCGACGTTCTGATCACCATGCTGCCCAACTCCGACATTGTGGAAGATGTGCTGCTAACCAGGAGATGGGCGGCAGGTCTCCCCCCAGGCGCGACGGTGATTGATATGAGTTCTTCGGTGCCGACGCGTTCGCGCCAGCTGGCCGAAAAGCTGCAGGAGACTGGGCTACAGTGGCTGGATGCTCCGGTGTCAGGCGGAGTGAAGCGCGCTGAACAAGGCCAGCTGGCGATTCTGGTTGGCGGTGACGCGCAGGTGCTGGCGCGCTGCCAGGCGCTACTGGAAACCATGGGGCGCTCCGTATTGCATATCGGCGCGGCGGGCGCTGGTCACGCGGCGAAAGCGCTGAACAACTATGTCTCGGCGGCGGGGCTGGCGGCGACCGTGGAAGCGCTGCATATCGCCCAACGCTTTGGCATTGATGCGTCGGTGATGACCGATGTTCTCAATGCCTCGACCGGACGCAGCAATACCTCAGAAAACAAAGTGAAGCAGTTCATGCTCAGCGGCAGTTACGCTTCCGGCTTTGCCCTGAAACTGATGGATAAAGACCTGCATATTGCCCAGGGGCTGGCGGACGATGTGCACTACCCGATGCAGCTTGGCCGCAGCTGTATCGCGCTATGGCATCAGGCGGCGGAATTGTCTTCGGCCACCACCGATCACACCGAAATGTACCGCTTACTGGCGGATAACCGTTAATTTCAGGAGCTCGTGATGTCTCACGCTGCACAATTTTATATTGATGGTCACTGGGTCGAACCGGATGCTCCCCGCCCGTTCAGCGTTATCAATCCGGCGACGGAACAGCCGTTCGCCAGCCTGGCGCTGGGTAACAGCCGCGATATCGATCGCGCCGTCAGTGCCGCCCGACGCGCGTTCCTTCCCTGGGCCGCAACCCCGGTAACGGAGCGGCTGGCGTTATTACGGCGTATTCTTGACGGCTATCAGCGCCGTTATGAGGAGTTTGTGGAGGCGATCCGCTTGGAGATGGGGTCCCCGGTCACCTTTGCCCGCGATGGCCAGGCGGTGCGAGGACCGGCACACCTGAACGCCATCATTGAGGTACTGGAAAACTTTAATTTTGAGACGCTGCGCGGCACTACCCAGATCCGGCTGGAACCGATAGGCGTCTGTGGGCTGATTACGCCGTGGAACTGGCCGGTAAATCAGGTGATGGTTAAAGTGGCGCCAGCACTGGCGGCAGGCTGCACCATGGTGCTGAAACCGAGCGAATACTCCCCTATCAGCACACTCTTACTGGCAGAGGTCCTGCATGACGCAGGAGTGCCTGCCGGGGTGTTTAATCTGGTCAACGGTGATGGCGAAGGCGTGGGCGCAGCCCTCGCCTCGCATCCTGATGTGGATATGGTTTCTTTCACCGGTTCAACCCGCGCCGGGATTGCGGTAGCGAAGCTGGCGGCGGATAGCGTGAAACGCGTCGCGCAGGAGCTGGGAGGGAAATCCGCCAATATCCTGCTGGACGATGTCATGCTGGAAGAGGCGGTAACGCGCGGCATCGCTGGCTGTTTCACCAACAGCGGGCAGTCCTGCTCAATCCCGACCCGTATGCTGGTGCCACGCGCCCTGCTGCCCCAGGTCGATGAGATAGCCAGACGCGTAGCGGCAGGTTACCGCACCGGCCCGACCGACGATCCGCAAACCCAGCTAGGGCCGCTGGTGAACCTCGCGCAATTCACGCGCGTGCAGCAACTGATCGCCAGCGGCATCAGCGAAGGTGCCAGGCTGATTGCCGGCGGCTGCGGCAAACCGGAAGGCCTGGAAACGGGTTACTACGTGCGCCCAACGATATTCAGCAACGTCACGCCCGGGATGACCCTCGCTCGTGAGGAGATCTTTGGCCCGGTGCTCTCGATTATTCCTTATGACAGCGATGATGACGCAGTAGCTATCGCCAACGATTCCGACTACGGCCTCGCGGCTTACGTTCAGTCCGGCGATCCGGCGCGCGCGCGTAACGTCGCCCGTCGCTTACGCGCTGGTCAGGTGCATATCAACTATCCCCGCCCCGATTTTCACGCGCCGTTTGGCGGCTATCGCCGCTCCGGCAACGGGCGTGAATGGGGAGAAGCAGGCCTGCGCGAATATCTTGAAATCAAAGCCATCGTTGGCTACGGCGACGCGTAAGCACAAAAAATTTTCGGCAAAACCATTGTATTACAATCATATAATGCGGACTTATCCGCATGCCGTAAGGAGGCAAAATGGACGAAAGCGAGCTGTTCCAGAAAGGGTTTAACCATCGTAAAGAGGTGCTGGGCGCGGCGCATGTAGACCGCTCCTGGGCCAACGCCGACGAGTTTAATCGTCCGGTGCAGAGGCTGGTGACCGAATTTTGTTGGGGGGAAATCTGGGGCGATAAAACGCTCAATTTTAAAACCCGCAGCATGTTGAATATCGCCATGCTGACCGCGATGAGCCAGCATCACGAACTGGCGGTACACGTACGCGGCGCGCTGAACAACGGCGTGAGCCACGAGGAGATCCGCGCGGTGCTGATGCAAACGGCGGTTTACTGCGGCGCGCCTGCGGCCCTGGCGGCATTTCGCGTTGCCAGTAACGCCATCAGCGAGTGGGAAAAGGAGAAGTCAGCAGCGGTGTAACTCTCTATCCAGTCCTCTGACCCTGCAACGAATTATCAGCGGCGCTGGATATCCAACCCAGAAAAGGCATCCACAGAGATGCGCTAAGAAACGGGAGACAATATGGTTAGCATAAGCGCCAATACGGCTGTTGCGGATGATGTTCACGCTCATTCGCACGAAGAGAAAAGAAAAAACGCGATCAAAGGCGCCTTCTTTTCTGAATACATCGATATGTTCGATATTTATCTGCCGGTCGTTGTGCTGTCGCCGGTGCTGTTCTATTTTCAACCGCCCAATCTTTCCACCGCCACGGAAACCATTCTCGCATCACTGGTTTTTATCACTACTCTTCTTGGCCGCCCGCTGGGCGCGCTACTGTTTGGCATTGTGGCGGATAAGCTTGGCAGGCGGAAGGCGTCAATCTATTCGGTATCCGGCTTCGGGGTGGTGACGCTGTTAATCGCCCTGCTGCCAGGCTATCAAACGCTGGGCGTTGGCGCTTATATCCTGCTGGTGGTGCTGCGCTTTATTGACGGTATTTTCCTTGGCGGCGGCTATACCGGTGCGATGCCGCTGGCCATCGAGTACTCAAAAAAAGAGAAGCGCGGTTTTGTCGGCGGGTTAATTATCGCCGGATTCCCGGCCGCTTACGTCAGCATTAACCTTGTCACCATGCTGATGTTTGCCCTCTTTCCGCTAAGCGGTATGGATTCACCGTATGCCCAGTGGGGCTGGCGTATTCCCTTCGTTATTGGCGCGCTGATGGCGGCGGGGCTGGCGCTTTATTATGTCTACAAAGTGTCCGAGTCCGAAGTGTGGCAAAGCGAAAGCGGAGAAATACGCCAAAAAGTGCCCTTGCACGATCTGCTGAAGGGAAAAAGCGCCCGCAACCTGTTGCAGGTGCTGATTATGATGAGCGGCTTCTGGCTAACCCAGAACATCATTACCATTTTTCTGCCAACTGGCGTGCTGCTGCATACCCTGCATCTGAGCGGCTTTGAAATGACCGCCACGCTGATTATTAGCTACAGCGTGCTGTTTTTCAGCTATATCGGCTCCGGCCTGCTGGGACAAAAAATTGGGCGTCGACGCTTTTTCGTTATTGTCGGTCCGCTGATCGCCACGCTGGGCGCGGCAATCCTCTGGGCGCTGCTGCACGTTCCCAACCTGTCATTACCCACCATTATGCTTCTGGTGTGCCTGCTGGCGGTGCTGGTGACCTCGCCATGGGGCGTGATCGTCACCTATATCAACGAGCGATTTGTCACCGACGTGCGCGCGACCGGTTTCGGCCTGGGCTTCAGCCTCTCCGTCATCCTGCCCTCGTTTTACGCCTTCTATATGGAGTGGCTGAGCGCGCTGATGCCGTTCAACCTGACGGCGGTTGTGCTGCTGGTTCTGGGCGGCTTGATAGGCACGGTCGGCGCGTTGATGGGGCCGGAGACTAAAGATGTCGATTTCTCTACGCATTAAGAAATAACGGAGACCAACGATGGACAACAGAAAAGTAGGTTTTATCGGCCTGGGAAATATGGGCGGGCGCATGACGCGCCGCCTGGTGGACGCCGGTATTCGGGTAACAGGCTTCGATACGCAAAGCGGAGCGGCTGAACGAGCTGGAGCAACTTCCGCCTCCTCCCTTGCTCAACTGGTGGAATCCAACCCGCTGATCCTGCTATCACTGCCCGACAGTAAAGCGGTGGAGAGCGTGATTAGCGGCGAAAACGGCGTGCTGGCCTATTGTCGGGCAGGTCAAACCGTGGTCGATTTAAGTACTGCCGCCGCCAGTTCTACCCGACATTTACACGGTCTGCTGGCGGCGAAAGGCGTCAACTATATTGATGCCGGGATATCGGGCGGCGCGGCGGCGGCGGAAAAAGGCACGCTGACCCTGATGGTTGGCGGCGATGCCAGCGCCATTGAAAGTATCGCCTGGGCCTTTGCGCCGATAGCCAGCAAAGTCGTGGTGATGGGAGGCAGCGGGGCCGGTCACACCACCAAGTTACTGAACAATTTCCTGAACGCGGTCAGTCTCGCGGCGACCGCAGAAGTGATGGTGGCGGGGAAAAAAGCCGGTCTCGATCTGCATCGCCTGCTGGAGGTGCTTAATAGCAGTAGCGGCGTCAATTTCGCTACCCTCAACCGCTTTCCGCGCATTGTCGACGGCGATTATCTGGAAGGCGGCCTTACCGGCAAACTGATGACGAAAGATCTGGTGCTGTACACGGATCTGCTACACGAGTTGGGAACCGCCTCGCTGAATAGCGCAGGGCCGCTGGCCAGTTTCGGCCTCGCGACCGCACTGGGCTATGGCGATGCGATCAGTAACCGCGTCGTCGACGCCATTGGCGATATCTCCGGCGGCGTACGTCTGCATTACCCGAATACTCAATAAGGAGCCAAAGATGCAAATTTTTCATGGTCGTCAGCAACAGGTACGTTCAGAACAGCGCGGCGACACTTTTACCGGCGAAGTCTGGGCCGATCCAGTGATGCCAACGACGAAGGGCGTGACCATTAATAATGTATTTTTTACACCAGGCGCACGCACCTGGTGGCATACCCATGAGCAGGGCCAAATTTTGCAGGTGGTGGCCGGCCAGGGATGGATCTGCGTGGCAGGCGAACCGCCCCAGATGATTCGCAGCGGCGATAGCGTCTGGATACCTGCCAACGAGCGCCACTGGCACGGCGCGACGACGGAGAGCTATTTGCTACATACCGCGATCTCGCTGGGGAAAACCAACTGGCAAGAGGAAGTCTCAGCGCAGGATTACGCCCAGCCAGCGGGCTAAAATCGGTAATCAGACGGCGGCGGAGACAAAACGCAGTGGGTGAAACCGGGTCCGGGACAGCAATAAAGTCCGACCGACAGATATCGGGCGCGTCCCGGACCGGCTAAACCTTGCTGAGCGCGCAATACCTGTGATAAAACCGTCTGATATTACTTTGTCATACAGGAACACAATCATGACCGCTAATATGGGGTTAATCCGGCCGGAAACGTTGCGCCACCAGGTGGAAAATGCGCTGCGGGCAGCGATTATGTCGGGACGTTTTTCTCCCGGCGAGCGGCTGATTGAACGTGAGCTTTGTGAATCGCTGGGGGTAAGCCGTACCTCGATTCGTGAGGCGCTGCGCAAGCTGGAAGCCGAGAAACTGGTGCATATCGTGCCGCATAAAGGCCCAATGGTCGCGATGGTGTCAATCCAGGAGGCAAAAGAACTTTACGCGTTGCGTGGCGTACTGGAAGGTTTTGCCGCCAATGAATTTGCCCGTAACGGCAGCGACGCGGCGATTGCCGATTTTGCGCAGGCGGCGCGGGCGCTGCGGGCAGCAGCGGAAAACGGCGGGCAAAATGAAGTGTTGCAGGCGAAAACCACCCTGTATGACATCATGCTGGATAACTGTGGTAACCAACTGGTGAAAGAGATCCTCACCAGCCTCCACTCGCGGGTGAATTTGCTACGCGCCACCTCACTGATGGAACCGCAGCGTATGCCCTCAAGCCTTGCGGAGATCGATCAGCTGGCGCTGGCGCTACAGCGGCGCGATGCGGAAGCGGCGCAGCAGACCGCCTCGCTACACGTTGCGAATGCCTGCGAAGTAGCGCTAAAAATCCTTTCTCAACAGTAAAACGGTGCCGGTTGAGGTGATATCACCTGCCGGTCCTCCGCTTCCCTCACCCCGGTATTGAGCATCCCTTTCACCCGGTCAAAAGCGCTAAATCTTTTCACCCCGGCTCACTAAAATGCGACCAGGCTCACGGTATTTGAGCAAGTAATGGTTATATTTAGGTAATCGATTACCTAAATAAATATAAAATGAAGCACAAGCTATCAATTAAGGATATTGCAGACATCGCCGGTGTCTCTACCGCTACCGTGTCGCGCTATCTCAATGGAAAATATCAATCCATGAGCGCGGATACCCGCAAAAAATTAGCGGATATCATTGAGCGCATGGGGTATCAGCCCAGTAATATCGCACGTTCGCTGAGAAGCACACACAGCAAAACCATTGCGGTGATTATGGCGGATATTTTCAATCCTTATTCGATGGATGTGCTGCGGGGAATTGAGGAGTGTTGCTCAGAAAAAGGCTACACCATTTTCATTTGTGACGCCAAAGACTCGGAAGAAAAAGAAAGAAATATTATTGAGGAAATGACGGCCAAAGGTGTGGATGGTTTCATCATTAACACCACTGGCGGCAATGACAATTATATTAAAGGCATTGCGCTTGAATATCCTGTGGTATTAGTGGGAAGAAAAATAACAAACAGCAAGATTGACACGGTATCGGTGGACAATGCTCAAGGCATACGCCTTGCAGTGGAACATCTGCGAGCTTTAGAGTGCGGCCAGATTCTCTTTTTGTCGTCAGCACCAGGGAACATTTCACCAAGAAAAGAAAGAATTAATGAATTTAACAACATCGCACGGCAGGAGGATTTTACCCCACTGAAGATGCAGTATTTACCGGTTTCCGTCAGCGATCGGCAGCAGATAAATAACATTATCATGGAATTAACCCGTTCTGACGTTGAGAAAAAAGCCGTGATTACCGGTAATGGACAAATTTCCCTGAGCGTTATGCATGCAGTAAAAAAACTGCAACTGTCTGTGCCAGAGGATTTTTTCATGGTGGGGTTCGACGATACTGACTGGGCCGAAATATTGAGAAAACCACTGACGGTGGTAGCGCAACCCACCTATGACGTGGGTTACTGCGCAGCGAGAAAACTGATTTCTCAGCTGAATAAAGACAATAACGGGCAAGAAAATAATCAGACCATCCTGCCGCTCGAACTAATAAGAAGAGAAACAGCCTAATCCTTACGAGGGGTTAATAAATGAAAATCACCGATATTAAGACATGGGTGCTGGTTGATAAACTGCCGGAGAGATTCGGTATGTCTCAATGGTTTTGGGATACCCGTGCCATCTGCATTGTGGAAGTTAAAACCGACGAGGGGATCAGTGGCTGGGGAGAGTGTTTCGGCCCTGCCCAGACTAACGCCCAGTTAATTAAAGAGCTTTTTGTTCCGCTGCTCAAAGGCGAAAATCCTCTCCAGCGTCGCCACATCTGGGAAACACTGTATAACCGTACGCGTGAATTCGGCCGCAAAGGCGTTGCCATTACCGCCATGTCCGGCATTGATATCGCGCTCTGGGATATCTTTGGCAAATCCACCGGAAAACCAATAGCTGAATTACTTGGCGGAAACGCGGAGCAATCCATTAAGGCTTACGCTTCCAGCTTTTATTATTCCCCAGTCGATGATTTCAGGCAGATTGAGCAGGATGCCAAAATCGCGCTTGATGAGGGATACCGTGATTTCAAAATGAAAGTCGGGGCGTTAACGCTGAAGGAAGATAAAAAGCGAGTCGCCCAGGTACGTGAACTGATCGGCCCTGACGCCACGCTCGCCATTGACGCCAATCGCGCTTATACCGTCAACGAAGCACTCTGTTTCGCCGAATCGGTAGCAGAATTCGATATCGCCTGGTTTGAAGAGCCGGTCCTCCCTGATGATTTCGCCGGTTACCACACCCTTAAGAGCAGGCTGTCGATGAAAATCGCGGGAGGCGAATCCGAATTTAGCCGTTTTGGCTTCCGTCATTTTCTCGCTGCGGACTGCGTCGATATTATCCAACCTGACGTTGCCGCCTGCGGCGGCATCAGCGAAGCCCTTAACATCGCGCTGATGGCTACTGCCTGGGGCGTTGAATGCTATCCGCATCAATGGGGGTCCGGCATTTCGCTGGCCGCGACATTACATCTGATGTCCGCGATTCCAGCGGCGGTCCCTCGCCTCGCGAAGGTTCCGGCGCTGTTAGAGCTGGATCGCGCCCCCAATATTTTCCGTGAGCGTCTGGCCGATCTGACGATAGGTCCGGTGATGTCGGTTCCCAGCGGCCCAGGGCTGGGGATCGAAGTCGACCGCGACATGATCGACCACTATTCCCTCTAACGGATAATCAACGGCAGGATTTCACCATGTTTAAATCTAAGTGGTTCAAAATCGGATTCACTCTGATGATCGGCCTGTTTGTGGCTTATCTGGATCGTTCGAATCTTTCCATTGCCCTGCCCGGCATGGAACAAGATTTGGGGATTGACGGCGCGGCGACCAAAAGTTTCGCCCTTACCGGCTTCCTGATCGGCTACGCGCTGGCTAATTTTTTCGGCGGTTTTCTCACCAGCAAACTCAATCCGAAAGCGACAATAGTCTCTATGGTGCTGCTGTGGTCAGTAGTCCAGATCATGACAGCCTGGATAACCTCGCCAACGATCCTTATTCTTTTCCGTATTATTCTTGGCGTGGCGGAAGGGATCTACTGGCCGCAGCAGTTCCGCTTTGCCCGGGCCTGGTTTAATAAAGATGAAATCACCCGCGGCACTAACATCATCCAGTTTTATGGGCAGTTTCTGGCACTGTCGTTAGGCTTCGTCATTCTGACGCCTATTTATCATCTTCTTGGCTGGAAGTGGGTTTTCTATATAACCGGTAGCCTGGGCGTATTTATCGTCGTGCCGATGTTCCTGCTGTTCCTCAAAAGCAAGCCGGATAGCCGCGATGCCGATCAGCATATCCCGGAACCGGAGGCGGAAGTGGCTGGCGGAAAAATCAGCTTCACCGATTTAGGCGGCTCCCCTTTTTTGCTACTGATCTTCAGCTATTTTGCCAACGGTATGTTGTTCTGGGGAATCACGCTGTTTATCCCGATGGTGGTGAAATCATTGGGGTATTCCGGTATGTCTCAGGGGATAGCCAGCTCACTGCCCTATTTCCTCGCCATTATTCTGGCGATACCCATCTCGCGCTACAGTGACAAAACGCAGCAGCGCGGGGCGATTGCCGCTATCGGTTTAGGCCTGGCCGGTCTCTGCCTGATTGGGCTGCCTTTTATTGACAGCCCGGCCGCCAGGCTGGCGCTGATCACCCTGTCGATTGGCTGTTTAACCAGCTGTTTTACCACCAATATCTGGTCAATTATTACCTCCAGCGTGAAAAAAGAGGCCGTCGGCCCCGCTGCAGGGGTGATTAATGGAATTGGCGCCGGGCTTGGCGGCACCACCGCTGGCTTTGTGGTGGAATATCTTCACAGTTACAGCGGCTCATACGTACCGGGTTTCACCGTGTTGGGTATCACCGCGACGCTGGGTGGGCTATCGGTGTATGCCTACAGCCGTATCATTGACCGGCGGACAGCAGCCTGACGGCGCCAGCAACGGGAGAGCCTGGCTCTCCCGAAAGCTTTTATACCTTCGCGACAAACGCGCTGACCACGTCCTGCCACGGCGTAGTCGGGCGGCCAATCAGCTTACTAAGGGTGCGTCCGTCATCAAACAGCGCTCCTTGCGCCGCTCCGGCATCGGAGTCAGCCAGCATCTCTGCCAGCCAGTCTGGCAGACCTGCCCCCTTCAGCGCAGCGGAGAACTCGGCCTGCGACATATTGACGTACTGAATCTCTTTTCCGCTCTTCTGCGCAATTTCAGCGCTGAACTCCGCCAGCGTATAGGCAGTGTCACCCGCCAGCTCATACGTTTTACCTGCGGCACCGCTGCTGGTGAGCACGGCGGCAGCGGCTTCGGCATAATCCTGACGGCTGGCAGAGGCAATCTTCCCTTCGCCTGCCGCACCAATAAAGGCACCGTGCGCTACGGCGGGAGCAATACTGGCGGCGTAGTTTTCGGTGTACCAGCCGTTGCGCAGAATAGCAAAAGGCACGCCGGAAGCGATCAGCGCCTGCTCGGTACTGCGGTGCTCGCTACCCAACCCCAGCGGGGTCGTATCAGCGTGCAATAAGCTGGTATAGGCCAGCAGCAAGACGCCTGCCTCTTTGGCCGCCGCAATCACCGATTTGTGCTGGGCTTCGCGCGCGCCAACTTCGCTGGAAGAGATCAGCAGCACTTTTTCCACGCCGCTGAACGCGCTGACTAAGGTATCGGGCTGCGAATAATCCGCTTTGCGCACCTGCACGCCCAGAGCGGCAATGTCCTTCGCCTTTTCAGGCGATCGCACGGCGGCAATAATGTCTGCCGCAGGAACCTTTTTCAGCAAGGCTTCAATCACTAAGCGGCCCAGTTGGCCCGTCGCGCCAGTTACAGCAATCATGATGTTTCTCCTGTACTCATTTTAAAATTTTTTGCGGCGGCTGCCGCGTAAATCGCTTTCACCCAACCAGCCTATGTCATACACTAATTAAAAGTAAGTACTTACAGGAATGTTAGTGTGAAAAAAAATGAAGATGCTCTCTGCACCTCGTTCAGCGATAAACTCCAGCGGGGTGAACTGTTCGACGCCAACTGCCCGTCCAGAGACGTGCTGAAACGCCTGACCAGTCGCTGGAGCCTGCTGATCCTGGTTGCACTCCAGCATGACACCCTGCGCTTCAGCGAGCTGAGAAGGAAAATTGGCGGCATTAGCGAAAGAATGCTGTCACAGACGCTCAGACTGATGGAGGAGGATGGCTTCGTTGAGCGTATCGCTTACGACGTTATTCCGCCCCACGTCGACTATCGCCTGTCGCCGATTGGGCACCAGGTACGAGAGCAGGTGACGGGACTGGCAGACTGGATTGAATCCAATTTACAGCAGATTATGGAACATCGTCGCCAGTTCGCCAGCGAAGCCGGGACCACGGATTAACCAGGGCGATCCCTGCCAGCGCGCCGGGAAGCGGCGCGGGGCAGCTATATTTGATGTCAAAAGGAGAAAGAAATGACCCAGCCGAAAATTGGCGTAGGCGTGCTGATTGTACGGGAAGGCAGGCTGCTGCTTGGCCGACGTAAAGGTAGCCACGGCGCAGATTTCTGGGCAGCGCCAGGCGGGCACCTTGAGTTTGGCGAAACGCCGGAAGAGTGCGCGCAGCGGGAAGTCCTGGAGGAAACCGGTTTGGTCGTGGAGCAAATGGCTAAAATCACCTTCACCAACGATTTTTTTACCGCCGAAGGTAAACATTACGTGACCCTTTTCATGCTGGCGGAACGGACCAGCGGCACGCCAGAGACGCGAGAGCCAGATAAATGTGCGGGCTGGCAATGGTTCTCCGCTGCTGAGCTGCCCCAGCCGCTGTTCGCCCCGCTGGAGACGCTGCATCAGCAGGGCGAGCTGCTGCCGCTGCTGGCTCAGGCCTGAACGGCGATAAACCTGAGTCTGCTCCTTTTTTGCTCATTGCCCCATAATGGAGCCCCATTTTGGGGCGTTCACGTCTGCACATCTTTACTATCGCAAATAATTCAACAGGTTATTATTGGCACTCATTTTGCAACTCATTAAATGGAACTGAATCCCATTTTTTGAGACTTTGCGATGTCCATCCTTGATACTACCGCCAGCATTCTGAAATTGATGGTCTCGCTCCAGGGCGGGATTCGCATCAATGATGTCATTACCCATCTGGGTATGCCCAAAAGCACCGCCTCAAGGGTGATGAACCAGCTCGAATCCTACGGCTACATCGAAAGGAACGAGGTGAAAGGCGTCTTCCTGCCGGGGCCGCTGATTATGTCTGCGTCGCATCTGGTTAATCGCCAGGCCCCGCTCAGCGAGCTGGTGGATAACGCTCTGCGCTCCCTGTGCGAACGCACCGGCTATACCGGTTATATCTCAATGCTGGATAACCAGGAGATCCTGGTACTGCGGGTGATCCACGGGCGTCAGTCGCTGCCGGTGGTGACCTGGCCTGGCTCCCGCTCGCCCGCCTGGGGGACCTCCACCGGCCGCGCGCTGCTGGCCCGCCTGAGCGAAAGCGAATTGCAGGCCTTCTTCAGCAGCCCGCAGGTTGCCGCGCAGCTTAACGGCAGCCCCCATACGGTTGAAAAACTGATGGCGGCAGTCATCCGCACCAGAGAAGCTGGCTTTGCCAGCGCGGTGAATGAGTCCGTGGCCGATACCGCTTCGGTCAGTTGCGCAATCGGCGACCCGACTACCCATGAAGCGGTGGCCTTCTGCCTCTCGTTTCCTCAAACGCTGGCACAGCCGCAAGAGCTACAGCGAATTGCCACCCTACTAAAAGAAACCGCCCTGCTTATCGCCCATAAAACGGGTGACACGCTGGTAAGCCACCAGCCTTAACGTTTTTTTGCCAATACCAGGAGAATTACCGTGAGTCAGAATGCGCTTTCAGAATCGTCACGCGAGGAAGCCCCGGTCCATCCCCGCACCTTCGCCCCGGCCACGCTATTGCTGCTGCTGGTGCTCAGCGTGTTTGGCGCCATTATCGGCGTGCAGCTGCTAACCACGCTGGGCGTCACGCCGAACACTGCCATTATCGGTGCCATGGTGGCGATGGTGATTGCGCGCATCCCGCTGCACTATTTCGCCCGCTTCCGCTCGGTTCATATTCAGAACCTGGCGCAGAGTGCCACCTCGGCGGCCACCTTTGGCGCGGCTAACTCCCTGCTGTTGCCTATCGCTATCCCGTGGCTGTTTGGCCGTCAGGATATGGTGATGCCGATGTTTATCGGCGTCTCGCTGGCCATGCTGCTCGATGGCTATCTGCTCTATCGCCTGTTTAATACCCGCATCTTCCCGGCGGAAGGCGCCTGGCCGCCTGGCGTGGCCGCCGCCGAGTCGATCAAGGCTGGTGATAAAGGCGGTAAACATGCGGTACTGCTGGGCATTGGGATTGCGATGGGCGCCGTCGGCTCCTGGTTTAAATTCCCGATGGCGGCGCTGGGGACAGCGTTTATTGGCAATATCTGGGCGCTGGGGATGCTCGGCGTTGGCTTTCTGCTGCGCGGCTACTCTCAGCCGATGTTCGGTATTGATATCAACCAGCTCTATATTCCTCACGGCATGATGGCCGGGGCGGGCGTGGTGGCGATGTTCCAGATCGTCAAACTGGTCCGCTCGGGCAAAAAAGACGCGCCCGCCAGCGATCGGCCGCAGTCGGCGCTACCGGAAGCGCAAAACGAGCAGATAGGCAAAACGCTGCGCTTTGGCGCGCTGGGCTTTGCGCTGATCTCCGTGCTGATTGCCCTAAGCAGCGGCCTCTATGCTCATCTCACCCTGCCGTGGCTGCTGGCGTTTATGGTCTACGCCGCCTTTGCCGCCTTCCTGCACCAGATGATTGTCGGCCTGGCCGCCATGCACTCGGGCTGGTTCCCGGCCTTTGCCGTTGCGCTGATTACCCTGCTGATTGGCATTCTGATCGGTTTCCCGCCCGAAGCGCTGGCGATGCTGTGCGGCTTCTCGGCGGCGACGGGTCCGGCCTTTGCCGATATGGGTTATGACCTGAAAGCGGGCTGGATCCTGCGTGGAAAGGGCCAGCACACGGCTTTTGAGCTGGAAGGACGCCGCCAGCAACTGCTGGCCGCGATGCTCGCCTTTGTGGTGGCGATACCGGTGGTGCTGTTCATTTTTAAAGGCTACTTCGCTCAGGGGCTGGTTCCGCCCGTTGCCAAAGTGTACGTCGCGGCGATTAACGCGGGCGTCTCGATGGATATCGCTAAATCGCTGCTGATTTGGGCAATTCCGGGCGCGCTGATCCAACTGATCGGCGGCCCTGGCCGCCAGATGGGCGTTCTGCTGGCGACGGGCCTGTTAATCAACAACCCTCTGGCCGGTTGGGCGGTACTGATCGGTATCGCTATCCGCGCGGTGTGGCTGCGCGTCGGCGGCGAACCGGCACGCAACAAAATGGAAGTGCTGGCGGCAGGCATGATCGCCGGCGACGCCCTGTTTAGTTTCTTCAGCTCGGTCCTGCCGGGCGGCAAAAAATAACGCATTTAATAAGGTAAAATCATGAGCTTACATCAGACTCTACAGGTATTTGAATTGCTGGACAGCGCCTGGGCCAGCGGCCAGAAAGTTCAGCAGCTGCTGGCCGGTTATGCCAGCGTGGAAGTAACGGTGAAAGAGGTTCACGGCCTGAAGGGCAAAACGGATTTCATCAAAATAGTTATCCCCGGCTCAGCAGGAAAGCACCTGGGCGGCACCGCGCCAACGCTGGGTATTGTAGGCCGTCTGGGCGGTATTGGCGCGCGTCCTGGCCGCATTGGCATGGTTTCCGATGCTGACGGCGCCGTCGCCGCCGTCGCCGCCGCCCTTAAGCTGGCTGAAATGCAGCGCCAGGGCGACAGCCTGCCCGGCGACGTGATTATCTCCACCCATATCTGCCCCGATGCGCCAACCCGCCCGCATGAGCCGGTCGACTTTATGGATTCGCCGGTCGAAACCGAGGATATGAACGAGCAGGAAATTGATGAAGAGATGGATGCGGTACTGTCGATCGACACCACTAAAGGCAACCGCATCATCAACCACAAAGGCTTCGCCATTTCGCCAACGGTGAAAGAAGGCTACATCCTGCGCGTTTCAGAAGATCTGCTGCGGGTGATGGAGATGACCACCGGCAAACTGCCCGTCACCTTCCCCATCACCACTCAGGACATCACGCCTTACGGCAACGGCGTTTATCACCTGAACAGCATTTTGCAGCCGTCGATTGCCACCTGCGCGCCGGTAGTGGGCGTGGCCATCACCGCAGAAGGCATTGTTCCCGGCTGCGGTACCGGCGCCAGCCATGAAGTCGATATCGCGCTGGCGTGCAAATTTGCCGTTGAGGTTGCAAAAGAGTTTACGCGCGGCACCTGCCAGTTCTACAACCAGGATGAATATCAGCATCTGCTTAAGCTGTACGGCTCGCTGGCTCACCTGCAAAAACGCCAGCAGGAGGTCTGAGATGGCTATCCATAAAATAGGCACCCTGACCATTGGTCAGGCTCCGCGCAGCGATATCACGCCTATCCTTGAGCAGGCGCTGCCTGCCCACGTCAGCTGTCTGCACGCGGGCGTGCTGGATGGGCTTGACGACGATGCCATCGCCGCCCAGTTTCCCGTCGTAGCTGGCGACGCGGTGCTGACCTCGCGCCTGTTGGATGGGCGCGCCGTGGTCATGGGGAAAGCGGCGGTCGGTATTGCCGTGCAGCAGAAAATCAGCGAGCTGGCCGCCGCAGGTTGCGAAATCATCGTGCTGCTCTGCACCGGCGAGTTTCACGGCCTGCACGGCGACGGCGCCTGGCTGATTGAGCCGGACCGAATTCTGCCGCCAACCCTTAATGCCCTGGTGGGCGAGCGCCAGGCTGGCATTCTGGTGCCGCTGGCGTCGCAGATTGCCAGCGAGCTGGAGAAGTGGCGCGGCGCGAAGGTTAAACCGGTCTTTGCCGTGGCCTCTCCTTACACCGCAACGGAAGAAGAGATTGCCGCCGCCGCGCGTTCGCTGGCGGAACAAGGCGCCGATATTATCCTCACCGACTGCATGGGCTACACTGGCTGGCATCGGGAAATCTGCGCCCGCCACGTTGGGCAGCCGGTGGTCCTGTCAAACCAGCTGATAGCGGATTTACTGCGCAACTTGCTATAAGAGGAGAAGAGATGAAGCTGCTTTTACTGAGTAACTCAGCATCAACCGGCGCACGCTATCTGGAACACGCCGTACCGCTAATCGGCAAAACGCTGTCGCCAGGCCAGCAAGTGGTGTTTATCCCCTTTGCCGGCGTCGTCCAGAGCTGGGATGCCTACACCGATAAAGTCCGCGATGCGCTGAGCGATCTGAAGCTGGATATCGTCGGCGTCCATACTCTTGCCGATCCGCTGGCGGCGATTGCCACGGCGGATGCCGTCATGGTTGGCGGCGGAAATACCTTTAACCTGCTGAGGGAGTGTCGTCTTCGCGGGCTGCTGAAGGCGATCCCGGCGGCCGTTCGCAACGGAGCCTTTTATGTCGGCTGGAGCGCCGGGGCCAATCTTGCCTGCCCGACCATCCGTACGACCAACGATATGCCGATCGTCGATCCGGGCGGACTGGACGCGCTGAATCTGTTTCCCGTGCAGATCAACCCGCACTTCACCAATGCCCTGCCGGCGGGTCATCAGGGCGAAACGCGCGAGCAACGTATCCGCGAGCTTCTGGCGCTGGCGCCTGAGCTGGAGGTGATTGGCCTGCCGGAGGGTAACTGGATTGAAAGGCACGACGACCAGGCCTGGGCGTACGGCCCGCACCCGACGTTACTCTTTAAAGCCGGTGAGCCAGCGCTTACCCTGGCCGCCGACTATCCACTGATCTGACAGGAGTAAACTATGCTGGGGATTATCCGGGTACTGACTCACGACGACCCGAATTTTGTCGGTGAACATGGCAGGCTGATTCAGCAGGCCTGGGGCATTAGCTCCGTCAGCCGCTGCATCGACGATCAGCGCACCGGGATTTTTGATGCAGAGAGCGAAGCTTTGGCGGTGCCGAAGATCGTCGAGCTCGGCAAAGAGCTGGAGGCAGAGGGTTGCAACGCGCTGTTTCTTAGCTGTGCAGCCGACCCAGGGCTGGCCTTGTTACGCCAGGCCGTCGCCATTCCGGTGGTCAGCGCAGGCAGCGCGTCGGCCAGCGTCGCGGCAATGCTTAACCGGCCGGTGGCGGTGATGGGCATTGGCGCTCAGGCGCCGCAGCCCTTCAGGCAACTGCTGGGCGAGGCGGTTCTTTATGCCCGCCCTGAAGGCATTTTTAACACTACAGACCTGCTGACGCCGCAGGGTCGCGAAGCAGCGCTTGCCTGCGCGGACCAGCTCTATCGTCAGGGGATTGAAGTGATTGCGTTTTCCTGTACCGGCTTTTCCACGATTGCCCTGGCCGGGGCTATCAATCAGCAGTTGGGTAAAATTGCGATTGATGCGGTCAGCGCGGCGGGGCTGTTTATCAGCCAGCTGGCGCCGCGCTGATTTGCAGGGGCGCGCTGTTGCGCTAACCCTGGCGTAAGTTTGCCAGGGTTAGCGCGATTTTCCGGAAGTGCTGGCTGGCCAGGTGGAGATCGCTTGATCGGCAACGGCCTCCAGCATTTCCCGACTGAAACCGGCCCTGGCCTGAATAGCCATCCCGTGGAGCACCGCGCACACGTAGGCAGCCAACACCTCGCAGTTGGCCGTTTCCGGTAGATCTCTCTGCTGTTTTGCCCGATTGAGGCGCTCGCGCAGCGATGCTTCTCCATTCGCACGCGCCTCAATCATGGCGCGCCTGACAGGTTCAGCATCGTCCGCCCCCGCCAGCGCACCGTGGACGCCGAGACATCCCGTGCAATCCGGGTAACGGGTGTGCAGTTCGGCCGCGCCACGCAGCATATGGGTTACCACATCTCGCGAGGTCGGCTGCTCCAGTGCTGCCGGAAAAAAATCCAGATAGTGAGCGTAGTAGCGATCGAGAGCCCGACGGAAAAGGGCTTCCTTGTTGCCAAATGCGGAATAGAGGGCGGGCCGTTCTACACCAGTAGCCTCAGTCAGGTCGGTGTAGGAAGCGCCTTCATAGCCCTTGCGCCAGAAAACCCGCAGCGCCGCTTCAAGCGCTTTGTCTATATCAAATTCCCGATGACGTCCCACCTGTTTAACCTCGCCTCGTTTGCCGCAATGGTGATTGCATAATCTCTTGACATAATAACATAACGATCATTATCGTAACCATCGTTATGTTATCAGCGCACTGTCGTTCTCCGGCGGCAGCGTTTCACTCTATGCAAAGAGGTTTTCCATGCAGAAATCATTGAAGGGCAAGGTTGCACTCGTCACCGGCGGGTCGCGTGGACTTGGCGCGGCCATTGCTCAAGCGCTTGCGGAAGAAGGGGCTGACGTCGCAATCAGCTATGTGGCGTCTACTGAGAAGGCCGAAGCCATGGTCGAAAAACTGAAGGCCAGCGGCATCCGGGCACTCGCGATCCAGAGCGATCAGGCGGACACCACCACCGCCAGCTCGCTGATCGAGAAAGTGACGGCCCACTTCGGCAAGCTCGACATCCTTGTGAATAATGCGGCAATCGTCGTGAAGGGCCAGACGGTTGACGATCCAGCCCTCAACACCGCCGCTCTCGACCGTCAGTGGCAAATTAACGTTATGGGCGCGGTAGCCACCACCCGTGCGGCAGCACCCGTGCTCACCGATGGCGGGCGAATCGTCTTTATTGGCTCTCTCAACGGTACTCATGCCCTGGTCCCCGGCGTCGCGGATTATGTCGGAACCAAGGCCGCTATCAACGGCTATGCGAAAGGCGTCGCGCGCGACCTGGGCGGGCGCAACATCACGGTCAATGTGGTCCTGCCGGGCGCAATGCCGACCGACATGATGGCGGAAGTCTTCGGCGGCACGGTTGCTCCCGATGCATTTCTGGATCTCCATCCCATTCGCCGGATCGCGACACTCGAAGAAGTCTCGGCTCTGGTCTGTTTCCTGGCAGGGCCCAACGGCGGCTATATGACCGGCGGAGTGATTAATGTCGCTGGCGGCCTTGGCATCTGATGAATCTTTCAGGGCGGCCTGTGCTGATGACCGCCCTTTCCCACAACAGGCTCGTGACTGGCGAAATCGCGACATAGAACAAATAAGGCCTTCATGATGAAGGCCCTGATGACGGGATAAAGTGGCTTAACGCTGCGGCGCAGCGTCCGGATACATGGCTAACAGCCGGCGCGTCACGCCGTTGGTCCAGCCAAATCCATCCTGTAGCGGATACTCACCACCACCGGCAAGCACTGGCGCACGCCCGGCAACATTATACTTTTCAACCATCTTGTGGTGGCGATGGTAGGTCGCGCCAACTACCTGAAGCCAGCGCGCGGCAATCTCTTTCGCCAGCAGCTCTTCGCCGTAGTTATTGAAGCCCTTAATAGCCATCCACTGCATTGGCGCCCAGCCGTTGGGCTTATCCCACTGCTCGCCGGTTTCTTCGACGGTAGACAGCACGCCGCCCGGCGCCAGCAGATGCGAGCGGATCGCTGCCGCCGTATGGGTTGCCTGGTCCAGACTCGCCATACCCACGAACAGCGGCGTGACCGAAGCGGCGGAAAACGCGCCCTTTTCACGTTCGCGCCAGTTGTAATCCCGGTACAGCTTCGCTTCCGCGTCCCAGAGATACTTGTCGAGGATCTCACGACGGCGCACCGCTTTCTGCTGAAAGAGTTCGGCGGTATCAGGGTCGTTTTTCCCGGCCGACAGGCGCGCAATGGTCGTTTCCAGCTTATAAAGAAATGCGTTCAGATCGACCGGCACAATACTGGTGGTCTGGATGCTCTCCAGACGGCCAGGCTCACTAAGCCAGCGTGAAGAAAAGTCCCAGCCAGAGGCCGCCCCGGCCCGCAGATCGCGATAGACTTCGCTGGAAGGACGGGCCGAATTCCTGGCCGTTTCCACATCTTCAATCCATGACTCGTCGCGCGGCGTATCGCGGTCGTCCCAGTACCGGTTCAGGACCGCCCCGTCGGAAAGCATCACCACATGGCGGTACGCTTCGTTGGGCGTCAGAGACGCTTCACCATCCATCCAGAATGCATATTCACGCTTCAGCTGTTGCAGATAGCGCTGCGCTTCGTGCACGCCATCCTTCTCAAACAGCTCCACCATCATCGCAAATACCGGCGGCTGAGAACGGCTCAGGTAGTAAGTGCGGTTGCCGTTAGGAATGTGTCCATAGGTATCGATCATCCAGGCGAAGTTATTCGCCATGTTTTTCAACAGATCGGTACGGCCGCTGTCGGCCAGGCCCAACATGCTGAAGTAGGAATCCCAGTAGTAGGTTTCACCGAAGCGCCCGCCCGGCACCACATAAGGCTCAGGCAGCGGCAGCAGAGAAGAGAATTCAGAATGCTTCTCCGGTTTACGGGTTAATACAGGCCACAGCGAATCGATATGTTCACTGATGCTTTTATTCGGATCGGAAACGTAGCGGCTGTCGTGGACTCGCGGCAGGTCGAAATTCTCCAGCACGAAGGCCAGCAAATTAAAATCTTCGCGCTCACGCTGCATAAAGAAGCGGTAGAGAATTCTTTCGGGTTCGATTTTTGGCGCGCAGTCCGCAAAGGTTTTACTGTCGGTAAATATCCGTGAGGTCTGCACCGCCTCAAACAGCTCCTGATAGCGATCGGACGGGGTCAGGATGTCCGATACCGGCAAACCGCGGATCGGCTCGGGTTGTGGCTCAACTACCGCATCCGGGCCAGCTTCATAGTCGTGATAATAGGTATCAAAGTCAGTCTGGTTATTGTCAATGAGCAGGTTATTTTGGTTAAAAGTGATAAAAACCTCCAGATGCCAATTGATATCGACAATGATGACTCAGTAATTTGGTAAGAACGGTTCAGTATAGTACCCTCGTCTCACAACGCAACCCAATGAATTCATTACTGACCATGAGATAATATGTCAAAAAATAAATATCACCGTTGGCACGGACTATTTCATCAAGGTTATTTACACGCCGTATTACCGCCCGGTCTGAGTTGACAGAACCAGACAAAAACTTATGAAACTAAAATAACCGGCAGCGCTGGGGAACATTCTGACTGGCTGGCAATCCCATAGCAATAGCTCAAAAAGAGAGCTGACGCGGACTTAAATCAAATAGATCCGTCAGATGCCGCTTTGTTCGACGTCAACATTTTTTATCAGGATTAGTCTGATGAAAAAAATAATTGGTCCAGCCATTTACATTATATTTAAACAGTCGAATACTATGCAGGCCAGATCGTCGTGCAGCCCTTGCCACGTCTGGCATCAATAAGTTTATCTGATAGCAAACCAGATCTGTTAAATAATAGTTAAGGAACTCTCGTGGCACCGGTAGTAAATAAATCCGCAGCGTTGCACTCGGAAAGTCTTTCTGATGAGGATGACAGTTTAGTTTCCCCCCTTGATAATACCGCCTCCATAAATAAAACCTATATTACTCGTGGAACACGTCGGTTTATGCACGCCACTCTGGCGCTATTTTGTGCTGGACTGTCCACCTTTGCGGTTCTTTATTGCGTTCAGCCGATTCTGCCGGTGTTCTCGCAGAGCTTTCACCTGACGCCAGCCCAGAGCAGCCTGTCACTTTCCGTCACCACGGCCATGATGGCGCTGGGACTGCTGGTCACCGGGCCGTTGTCTGACGCCGTCGGGCGTAAATCGGTCATGTCGATTTCGCTATTGCTGGCGGCGTGCTTTACGCTGCTCTGCGCCACCATGAGCAGTTGGCAAGGCGTGCTGGCTATGCGCGCGCTGACCGGCCTGGCCCTGAGCGGCGTGGCGGCCGTGGCGATGACCTGGCTGAGCGAAGAGCTGCATCCGGTGTTCCTCTCCTTCTCGATGGGGCTGTACATCAGCGGCAACTCAATCGGCGGGCTGGTCGGCAGGCTCTCCACCGGAATGCTGGCGGACCATTTTTCGTGGAACGTTTCGCTGTTTGTCGTCGGGCTGTTCGCGCTGGCCGCCGCCGGGCTGTTTTTCCGTCTGCTGCCGCCTTCCCAACACTTTCGTCCCAGCTCGCTGCGACCGCACAAGCTGCTGGTTAACTTTATGTTCCAGTGGCGCGACATGGGGCTGCCGATGCTGTTCCTCGTCGGGTTTATCCTGATGGGCAGCTTCGTTACCCTGTTTAACTACGTCAGCTATCGCTTTATGGCCGCGCCGTTTTCCCTGAGCCAGACCATCGTCGGCCTGCTCTCCGTGGTGTACCTGACCGGCACCTACAGCTCGCCGCGCGCCGGGATGATGACGGTGAAATACGGTCGTGGCGTGGTGCTGATGGGCTCGCTGAGCCTGATGCTGGCTGGCCTGCTGGCGACGCAGTTCAGCACGCTGTTCCTGGTGCTGCCGGGGCTGATGCTGTTTGCCGCCGGTTTCTTTGCCGCCCACTCGGTTGCCAGCAGTTGGGTGGGCCATCGCGCGCGGCGCGCCAGAGGCCAGGCCTCTTCGCTCTATCTGTTCTTCTACTATCTCGGCTCCAGCGTTGCCGGCACGCTGGGCGGCGTGTTCTGGCACAGCTGGGGTTGGATGGGCGTTTCGGCCTTTGTGGCAGTGATGCTGATCGGCGGTCTGTACCTTGCCAACAACCTGCGTAAGATCCCGGTTCTGGTGAAGAAAGTTCGCTAAGGCCTGGGCGGAGCTGAGCCTCCGCCCGGCTTTTCTGTCTCGCTGACGATTTACTTCCCCCAGCTCAACCATTAAGCTATCGCGCATACTACACCCGGACTATTCCCCAGCCTGCACACCTTTCCAGGCAGAGAATTTGCCTTTGAAGGAACATCACGATGAATTTGCCCCTCTGGCTGGCCTATACCGGCATTATTGCCACGCTGATCGCCATCCCCGGCCCCTCCGCCCTGATCAATATGACCCACGGCTTACGCTACGGCCGCCGCAGCGCGCTGGCTACCGTGTTGGGTGGCGTGTTCTCCGCCCTGACGCTGATGACCGCTTCTGCACTGGGGCTGGGCGCGATCCTCGCCGCCTCCACTACCGCTTTTACCGTACTGAAAGTGGTCGGCGCCGCTTATCTGATCTGGCTGGGGATCAGCGCCTGGCGCGATAACAGCCATGCCGAAAGCGTGGCGACGCCGGAGCAGACCGAAGAACACCCCAGCCGCCTGAAACTGTTCCGCAAAGGGTATATGGTAGGGATCAGCAATCCTAAAGACCTGCTGTTTTTCGCCGCGCTGTTCCCGAATTTTATTGATGCCAGCCAGCCTCATGCGGTGCAGTTCGCCACGCTGGCGGTCACCTGGGCAGCCATCGACTTCAGCCTGATGTTTGCCTATGCCTGCGCCGGACGTCGCCTCTCCCCGGTATTTTCCAATCCGAAACGCCTGCGCATACTGAACCGCTCGACCGGAATGCTGTTCGTCTTTGCCGGCAGCGCGCTGGCCGTTTCGGCCCGCTAATTGCCGGGAGGCGTACAGACCATGAGCGACGTTGAAAACCTGCAGGGAATGGTGATCTTCGCCAAAGTCGTTGAGACGCTTAGCTACACCGAGGCAGCCAAATTGTTGGGGCTCTCGAAATCCTCGGTCAGTAAAGAAATTTCCGCGCTGGAAGTGCGGCTTGGCACCAGGCTGCTTCAGCGCACTACGCGAAAAATCGTGGTGACCGACGTCGGCATGACCTGGTATCACTACTGCGCCCGCATCATCAGCGAGGTGAAAAGCGCTGACCTGTTTATTCGCCAGTATCATGAAGAGCCTACCGGCAGCCTGCGCGTAGTGGCCCCGGTCACCTTTGGCTGTCAGTGCATCGTGCCGGTGCTCAACCAGTTTGTGGCGAAAAATCTGCACGTCAGCGTCGATCTGGATCTCACCGATCGGCCGGTGAACCTGGTTGACGATAACGTCGACCTGGCAATAGTTATCCGCCGCGATCCGCCCGAACACGCCCATTGTACGTTACTCAGCGATATCAGCTGGGGCCTGTTCGCCGCGCCCGACTACCTGCAACGCTTTCCGCCGATCGCTCACCCCGACGATCTACCGCGCCATGACTTCATTCTGTTCCGTGGCCCGGCGCACACTCTTTCCCTGCCGTTTCGTAAAGAGAAGCAGAAGCTGGATATTGAGGTCCGCAGTCGATTTCGCGCCAATAACAGCACGGCGCTGATGAATTCAGCAATGGCGCAGACCGGTATCGCTTATCTGCCGGAATACATCGCGCAGGAAGCCGTGAAAGAAGGGAAATTAAGCCGGGTGCTGCCGGAATGGGAGATGGAAGTCTATCGTTCGTGGGCCCTGACCAAAGACGGCAGTCTTATTTCACCGCGCATCAGGGTATTTATTGAGGATTTGCAGAAGGCGCTGCAACAATAATAAAGGGCGGAAACCGCGTTCCGCCCCTCGTCATGCTTAGTAGTAGTTACCGTGACGGTAATCCCAGGTGGTGAAGGTGTCGGACAGCATCGACATAATTTTATCCACGTCCAGACCTTTACGGATCAGCACCGGGCAAGGCGTGATATTGCGTTCGCCTTTCTGCTCAGGAACCAGCTTGCCCTGCTCGTCCACCATCGCCACCATCACGCCCTGCTCGTAGCGGGTCTTCTCAGACTCGTTCGGCTGGATAGATTTCACATAGTCGTTGGCTTCGATAATCAGGTCAGCCTGCGATTCAATCCGCTCGCCGATGCCTTCCACCAGGCCACGGTTGCCCTTGCCTGACGGGTTAGCCGAGCTGGCGAAGGAGAATTTACCGTGATTTTCCCACAGCTCTTTCGCCAGGTTTTCGCCGGGCACGCCAAACTTGATCACGAAGCAGCTGGTCTGACGGCGATCCATCATCAGCTCTTTAGAACCGTCTTCCGGGATGCGGGCTACCGCTTCTTCTTTCCACGGCAGGATACAGCCTAACAGTACGTCCTGATCCCAGTGCTGCTGATACAGCGATTCGATTTCCGGGTTCAGCTGCGCCAGCTCTTTCAACTGCGCCAGGGAACCACACAGCACCACGCCAGGCTTGTTACGGTTACGCTGCTTGGCATCAAACTTGCGCTCCAGGCCTTTAGCGTCAGAGGTCATGATGATGTAGCCGACTTTAGTCGGGCAGACGATCATGCCGCCGTCAGCGGACAGAATGTTTACCGCTTCTGGCTGTAAGCCGCCGTTCCAGTGGATAGTCTTATTGCTCATGGTCGCACCTGTCTTTCTCAGAGGGTTAAATTGAGTCGGTCAGCGCTTCAAGGTAGCACAGCTTTCGCTCGCTGGCCCCTGGCTGGCCTGTTGCAAACATCCTGACGCTAACCGTCCCTCAGCGCAACAATAAAGCACATAAAGCCATCATTGTTCCCATAATGAAACAATTGTTGCGAAATTGGCCCGCCCGGCGAACTTTACCGGCGGCTGGCCCACTCATTTTTGTGCCATTAAGCGGGAGCGACTATGCAGCTGACTTTTTTTGATGAGCGGGATACGACGGTGCTGAGAAGCTGGTTTCCTTCTCAGCAGGCGGTGGTTCAGTGGGCGGGTCCCGGCGTAGCCTGGCCGCTCACCGACGGCTTTCTTGCTACGCTGCTGAATTCCGCCAGCCAGCAGCCCGCCACCCTGCTGACGTTTACCGCGCGACAAGAGGGACAGCAGGTTGCCGTGGCGCAGTTAGGCTTTGACTGGGATAACCATCTCGCCTGCCTGTGCCGGGTGGTGGTTAATCCGCAGATGCGCGGCCAGGGGCTGGCTGAGCAGATGCTACAGCGGCTGATTGATAACGCCTTCCGCCAGCCGCCGATCGAACGAATTGAGCTTCAGGTTTATCCATTTAACGGCGCAGCAGTCAGGACCTATGAAAAGCTAGGGTTTGTCCGTGAAGGGGTAAGGCGTGCGTGCGTAGCGGTGGGCGAGGAGCGTTGGGACAGCGCTTTTTACGGCTTACTGCGCACGGAGTACTCCGCGCGCAGCGCCGCCTGAAATCAGAAAGCAATCAGTCGTTCAGCTTTCAGCCTGGCAAACAGCGCGTTAAAGCCATCGCGAATATACTGATAACCGGTAAAGCCAGCCTTGCGACTCTTGCTGATATCGGCTTCCCTCAGGCTGAACTGCTTCACTGATTATGCTGAATCGGCAACGTCTGCAGGCATTAGTTCATCACGGTCAGACTGCCTTGTTGCTAACGACTCTCCTTGTGCTTCGGGCACTGATGGCCTTAACGGATCCATGCTTTTTTTCGCCGGTGAGTCTGAAGGAATAGACCTGTCCCATTAACTGCTGGGCTTGCTCGTGAAGGCTCGACGAGGCTTCGGCGGTTTGCTCGACCAGCGCCGTGTTTTGCAAAGTCACGTTATCGATGGTGTTCATGCCCTCCGAGACGTGATCGATCACCCTGCGCTGCTCCTCCGCCGCGGTTTTAATCTCCTCGATCAGTTGGGAAACTTCCGTGACGGAATCCGTGGAGTTTTTGATCTTCTGATTGGTTTCCGTGACCAGCTGCACGCCGTTGGAAATTTCTGACGTTGTCTGAATGATAAGATTGCGAATACCCTGGGCCGCGGTGGCGCTGCGCTGCGCCAGGTTGCGGATCTCACTGGCTACTACTGCAAACCCACGCCCCCATTCGCCCGCACGGGCAGCTTCCACGGCAGCATTGATCGCCAGAATATTCGTCTGGCTGGCAATACTGGTGATGATACTGTTAATTTCCGAAATGGACTTGGAGCTTTCCTGAATAGTGTTCATCAGGATACGGGTTTCTTCAGCCGCTTCGCCCCCTTCCAGCGCCATTTTCCTGGCGCTGAAGGCCAGGTCATGAGCTTTATTGGCATTATCCGTATTCTGTTTAACCGTCATTTTAATCTGTTCCATGCTGGCAACAGTTTCATGCATCGCTTCCGTATTGGAAGAGAGTTTCAGGTTGCCGCTGGCAATCGCATCGGCACCCGAAGTGATATTTTCCGCACTGGTACGAACCTGAGAAATAAGCTTTATCAGGTTATTCTGCATGTTTTTCAGCCCGCGAATGGTCACGCCTATTTCGTTGGCCGCCCCATCATCAATATTCGCGCTCAGGTTCCCTTCGCCAAGCTCATTAAGATGCTGGTTGACCACATTCAGACGATCGATAATCTGCCTGCGCATCCAGACCCGCGTTAAGATGAACACTACAACGGTAAAAATGATGGAGGCGACAGCGATAAGGTAGCCATGGAACACAGAGCGTTCAATTTCTTCATTAATTCTGATCTTCTCTGCATCGTTTATTTTTGAGTACTCTTTTACCCCAGTCCAAAAAGGCCCAGACGCATAGCCTAAATTCAGATCGGTTGACAATCCATCTTTTAACTTCAGTACCTTATCAGCCACCACATTCAGATAGACGATAAGCGCTTCCTGCGTTTTTTCAGAAATCGCCTGCGAATTTAGCGAGACTTTTTTTGTCTGCACCCAATGTGAAATGATTTCGCGGGACTCACTGGAAAGACGATTGATTGCCTCGTCCATTTTTTGATCGAAGTTGTTATTTGCTGACTTATCATAAGCGATATAATTAAGAATAGCGCTGATATCGTAGACTTTTACAATAATTGAGGCCAGCTTATCTTTTTCCTCATCTAACTGCTGCACGTTAAAATGAAGGTTTTGCGATTTATAGAGGGTAAAGGTAGAGGATGCCGTTATTGAGATAATCAACAAAAGGAAGAGCAACAGAATGGCCTGTATCACTGCACTTATCTTAAAACTAAACATTTAAACCACCTTTATATAAATATTTTAATAACAACTATAACCTTCATCCATAAGGTTAAAAGTAAAGTATTTTTCACCCACATTATATATACGGTTGATTCTTCATTAAGATAAGCGGCGGGGTCCCAGCGGTCTTAAGAAGGGCAGACTGGCTTAATTCACTCCGTCCAGCACCCCCTTATTCAGGCAAAAAAATGGCCGGAATATCCGGCCATACAGTCATGTCGCTAACGGTTACTTCTCTTGCATTAGCTTTTCAACGCTGACACTGCCCGTCTGCGCTGGCAGCGTTTTGCGAACCTTCGCCACGTCGCTGTCGCTGACCTGCGTTTTGGCCGTATTGCCCCAGCTGGTACGGATAAAGTTCACCACGTCGGCCACCTGTCGATCGTTAAGACGCCAGCCGAAGGCAGGCATAGTGATGCTGGAAGGCGCGCCCTTCACGCCAGGCAGCATGGCGCCGCTGAGCACGATGTGAATTAGCGAGGTTGGGTCTTGTGCCTGCACCACCGCGTTACCGCGCAGCTGCGGGAAGAAGCGCTGATAGCCGCTGCCGTCCGTTTTGTGGCAGGCGGCGCAGCTATCCACGTAGACCGAAGCCCCGGGCTTGCTGTCGTCCCCCTGCCATAGCGCTTTCGCTACCGCGTCATCCGGCTTATAGCCCACCTGGTTAGGGTCCCTTGCTCCCAGCGACTTCAGATAGCGCGCAATCGCCGTGGCATCCTCTTTGCTGAGATATTGCAGGCTGTGTTCGACTACCTCGGTCATGCCGCCGAAGACGGCAGTTTGATCGTTGCGGCCCGTACGCAGGAACTGCACCAGATCGTCCTCGCTCCAGCGGCCTAAGCCGTCTCGGTTATCGCCGCGCAGGTTGCTGGCTGTCCAGCCGTCAATCGGCGCGTTGCTGCCGGAGAGGTAGTCGCTGCCTTCTCGGTTGTTCAGCGCCTTTTCCTGCATGGTCAGACTGCGCGGCGTATGGCACGCGCCGCAGTGACCAAGCCCCTCGACCAGATACTGGCCGCGCGCCAGCACCGGGTCCTGACCTTTAACCGGCTGGAAGGCCGCCACGTCCGGAGCAAACAGGCCGCGCCAGATTGCCAGCGGCCAGCGCATTGACAGCGGCCACGGAATATCACTCGGCCTGTTAACCTGCTCTACCGGCTGCACGCCGTGCATAAACCAGGCATACATCGCCCGCATATCGTCATCGCTGACTACCGCATAAGAAGGATAAGGCATCGCCGGATAGAGCGTGTCGCCATTTTTCGCCACGCCATGACGCACGGCCTTTTGGAAGTCGTCATAACTGTAGTCGCCAATGCCGGTTTTTTTATCCGGCGTGATGTTAGTGGAATAAATAGCGCCAATCGGCGTGTCCATCGACAGGCCGCCGGCAAAGGGCTGGCCGCCGGCTTTGGTGTGACAGGCCACGCAGTCACCGGCTCGCGCCAGATATTCGCCGCGCCTGAGCTGCTCAGCGCCGTTATCGTCCGCCAACGCGATAAAGCTCGCCATGCCCAGTAACAGGGCGGGAAGGGTCATTTTCATCATGGTTGTCCTTACGCCTGCACCAACGGACCTGGATTTTTCAGGTACTGTTCACGAATCGCCTTAGCTGACCAGTAGGTCAGCGCCGCCACCATGCCGGTTGGGTTATAGCCCAGCCCTTGTGGGAAAGCGGAAGCGCCAGGGACAAACACGTTAGGGACATCCCAGCTTTGCAGATAGCGGTTTACCGCGCTGGTTTGCGGATCTTCGCCCATGATCGCGCCGCCGTTCATATGGGTAGTTTGATAAACGGTAGTGTCGAAATGCGTACCCTGCTGTTTTGGCGAGCCGCTAATCAGCTGAGGGTTCATTGCCTCAGCGATTTTGTGCATCCGTTCGTGCATGAACTGCGACATTTTGATGTCGTTATCCTGCCAGTCGAAGGTCATCCTCAGCAGCGGCTGCCCAAACGCATCCTTGTAGTTGGGATCCAGATCGAGATAGTTATTGCGGTAGGACTGGTGCGCGCCGTGGGCATCCATCGAAACGTGGTGCGTATAGCGATCGGCGACGGCGGCTTTCCACTTGCTGCCCCAGTTTGGCGTGCCGGGAGGCGTAGGCAGGCCAGAAATCGGCTTCACGCCCGCCTGGTTGACCCAGAACGGCGATCCGCCAACGAAACCATATTTGCCATGATCGAAGTTATCCGCGTTGAAGTCATCCACGCCAACGCCCGCCCCGCCTGCACCGATAAAGTTATTGGTGAAAACGTCCTTATCGAAGAACGCTTTGATGGTGGAGATGTTCTGGTAGGCAAAGTTACGGCCTACGGTGCCTTCATTGGTCAGCGGATTGTAAGGCTTGCCAATGCCGGAAAGCAGCATCAGATGCACGTTGTGGAACTGAAACGCTGAGAGGATCACCAGATCCGCTGGCTGCACAATCTGGCGGCCCAACGCGTCGACATAGGTCACGCCGGTGGCGCGCTTTTTGTCAGCGGTCAGGTTCACCCGCAGCACGTTAGCGTTATCACGCAGCTCAAATTTCGCCTCCTGACGCAGCGCAGGCAGCACGTTAACGTTTGGTGAGGCCTTTGAATACATGTAGCAGGCATAGCCGCTACAGTAGCCGCAGAAGTTGCACGGCCCCATCTGCGCGCCGTAGGTGTTGGTATACGGGCCGGAGGTATTGGCGGAAGGCAGATCGTAAGGATGATAGCCCACCGACTCCGCCGCCTGGGCAAACAGCTGCGCCGAGAAGGTGCGCTTTTGCGCGGGCAGCGGAAATTTATCAGAACGGTCCGGCGCAAACGGGTTGCCTTTGCCCTGCCCCACGATTTTTCCTTTCACGCTCCACGCCGAACCGGAGGTGCCGAAGACTTTCTCTGCCTTATCGAAGAAGGGTTCCAGCTCATCATAAGTGACGCCGAAGTCCTGAATCGTCATCCCTGCCGGAATAAAATTTTTGCCATAGCGCTCTTCGTAGTGGCTGCGCATTCGCAGTTCAGTCGGGTCTACGCGAAAATGCACGCCTGACCAGTGCAGACCAGCACCGCCGGTGCCAGTACCGGGCAGGAACGCCGCCAGCTGGCGATAGGGTTGCGCGGTCTGCGCTGAGTTATGACGAATGGTGACGGTGCTTTTTGACAGGTCCTGAAACAGCTTTTTACGGATGTTATAGGTCAGCTCATCAATAACCTGCGGATAAGCGCCGTCGGGATAGGTATCGCGATGCGGGCCACGCTCCAGCGCGACCACGTTCAGACCGGCCTCGGTCAGCTCTTTAGCCATGATCGATCCCGCCCAGCCGAAGCCCACGATCACCGCATCGACTTTTTTCATTTCGTTTGCCATGGTTACGCTCTTTCCCCACCAATCGATACCGGTGGGAACGGATAGCGCTCGCCACGTTCCACCCAGTCCATAAAGTCCGCGCGAGCTCCGGGGAAGTTAATCAGCTTCCAGCCGACCATGCCCTGATTGCCGCCGTGGATGGGATCGCTGAAGAACCCTTCGCGGGTGTTTTGCAGCAGGTAAGAGAAGAAGACCTTTGCCGGGACCTGCCTGAACGCCACGCTGCCTGCCTCAAATGCCTGAAGCAGCGCGTCCTGCTGCTCCCCGCTCAGCGTGGCGAAGACGCTACCGTGCCGGGCTTTTGCTACGGCATCGGCATCTTCCAGCCCTAAGCGATAGATCTGACGAGGCACCAGCGGGTACTGATAGCCCAGCTCTTTATCGGCATCAGGATGGAAGGGGCCCTGCATATACCAGTTGGCGCCGACGGCGTAGGGCGTATTCATCTGGCGATCGATATATTCCGCCACGCCAGCTTCCAGCGCGCCGGGACCGCGTTCGTCCGCCGGGATCAGGCGGGAAACGGCAGCCTGTATAAAGGCATATTCTTCAGGAGTGAACCAGGTTGGCTGGTAATCTCGCGCTTTTTGCGGGCCCGCCGGAGCCGTCTCTTTAGCCGTGGCCGGGGCAGCGACGGTCAGCGCGCCTATCCCGGTACTGCCCATCGCCACGGCCGGAGCCAGGGTGATGGTCTTCAGCAGAAAGTCCCTGCGGGAGCTTCCTTTATTCTCTTTCGACATGACATTGCCTTATCAAAATTACGCCTGGTGCTCTGGCTTAATGTTTCACGGTTGCTTGCAGTATTTTTTTTGAACGGGACAGAGAAATGCGGTTGCCGGCTCAATGTTACCGGTAACAAAACCGGGGAGTTTAGCAGGTCTTTTAGCAAAAATTTAGCGAGGAGAAACAAAATGGCACAAATTCATTAACAACAGCGGCATAAGGATATACAAATCCTGACACAAACCCTTAGGATGGAGGATGACAACACCGCGACATCAAGAGAAAAAAAATAATGAGTGAAGTGAGTTCGACAGGGACGCTGCCGCCCGTGCAAACATTTAATAACCATAAGCTTTCCGATCGTATTGACGCGTTACCCCCTTCTGCCGGGCTATGGCGTTTTATTGCCCTGCTGTCGCTGGGCGGCTTCTTCGAACTTTACGATCTCTTCCAGACGGGCTACATCAGCTCGGGACTGGTAGCAGAAAACATTTTTCACCTTGGCAGCCTTGGCGTGTTTGGCGTTTCTGACCAGGCCGCCTTTGCCTCTTCCACCTTTCTTGGCCTGTTCCTCGGGGCAAGCCTGCTGGCACCCTATGCAGATCGCTTTGGTCGCCGGCTGACCTTTATGTGCGCGCTGGCGTGGTACGGCGGCTTTTCGCTGATCATGGCTTTCCAACATCACGCGGAGGGGATCATCTTCTGTCGTTTTCTCGTCGGCGTCGGGCTGGGGATTGAGCTGGTTACTATCGATACCTACCTGACGGAATCCGTGCCCAGCTATCTGCGCAGTAAAGCGTTTGCTTTTGCCTTCTTCGTCCAGTTTCTCTCGGTTCCGGCGGTGGCGCTGATGTCGTGGTGGCTGGTGCCGCAGACGATCCTCGGGCTGACCGGCTGGCGCTGGGTGGTGATTGCCGGGGCGATGTGTTCGCTGGTGATTTGGTTTATTCGTAAAAATCTGCCTGAGTCTCCGCGCTGGCTGGCGCAACAGGGCCGCCATCAGGAAGCCCATCGGGGCGTCACGGCGATGGAGATCCGCTGCGGTAAGTCCAGCACGGAACCGGCCCCGGAGCAGATTGAAACCGGCGAAATCATTGAGAAAAAAGGACGCTTTCGCGACATCTGGCGGCCGGAGTATCGCCAGCGCACGCTGATGCTGGTGGTGATGAACATCTTCCAGGCGATTGGCTTTTTCGGCTTCGGCAACTGGCTACCGGCGCTGCTTTCCGGGAAAGGGGCCAGCATCACCCACAGCCTGCTGTACGCTTTTTTCATTACCCTCGCCTATCCGCTTGGCTCGCTGATTTGCAGTCGCTACGCGGACAAGATTGAGAATAAATGGCAGATCGTCCTCTCTTCGTTAATGACCGTGGTGTTTGGCACGCTGTTCGCTTTGCAAAGCAGTCCGGTGCTGCTTATCCTCTGCGGATTCTGCATTACTTACTCCAACGCCTGGCTGACCTACAGCTATCATGCCTATCAGACCGAAGTTTTTCCGACGTTTATTCGCGCACGCGCCGTGGGCTTCTGTTACTCGTTCAGCCGTCTCTCTACCGTCTTCAGCAGCATTATTATCGGCATGATTTTGCAGGTGGCGGGCGCACAGGGCGTGATTGCGTTTATCGTGATCAGTATGCTGATTGTGATGCTGGTGATTGGCATTTTTGGACCGAAGACGCGCGGCCTCGATCCTGAGCAGGTATAACGATTCAGCGTGCCGGTACGACCTTTAGCTTAAGGCCGTACCGGCTCCGGCGCTATTTTTCCGGTGGCAAATCCTGAGCCAGGTTCTGGTCTGCCGTCCTGTCAGGTAGCGCGGGGGGTTGCGGCAAAGCCAGCGGTATTTCGTTCCAGTTCTCCGCAGCGTTTTCCATCAGTTGCCCTGAGGGACCAAACACCTTCAGGCGGGTCTCCGGCGGCTGCGGTCGCCCAAAGTAGTAGCCCTGGAATAGCGTACAGCCCTCGCTTTTCAACTGCTCATACTGCTCGATGCTCTCCACGCCTTCGGCAGTGATCTGAATATCCAGACTGCGGCTCATCCCGGTGATCGCCCTGATGATAGCCAGCGCTTCGCGACTGTCCTTCATATCATTAACGAATGACTTATCAATTTTGATTTTGTCGAACGGGAAGGAGCGCAAATAGCTAAGCGATGAGTAGCCGGTGCCAAAATCATCCAGCGCGATACGGACGCCGAGCGCCTTTAACTTTTGCAGCGTGCTGATATTCACCTGGGTGTTATCCAGCAGCACGGACTCGGTAATCTCTACCTCAAGGCGATGCGGCGCCAGCCCGGACTCCTTCAGCGCGGCCTCCACCACCGAGACCAGCGAGCTGTTTTTAAACTGTAGCGGCGAAAGGTTTACCGCCACGGTCTGATGAGCCGGCCACCCGGCCGCCTCGCGGCAGGCTTCATACAGCGCCAGGGCGCCAAGGCTGTGAATCAGCCCGGTTTCTTCGGCAATCGGGATAAAGTCCATCGGCATAATCAGCCCTTTCACCGGATGATGCCAGCGCATCAGCGCCTCATAACCGATGATTTCACGGCCCTGATTATTGGTGATCGGCTGATAGTAAAGCCTGAGGTGATTGTTAGTAATCGCCTCGCGCAGGTCGCTTTCAATCATCCTGCGCAGTTTGGCCGCTTCACCCATTTCGGCAGAGAAGTGCTCAAAGCGATTACGTCCGTTGCGCTTGGCTTCATACAGCGCCATATCAGCGCAGCGCAGCAGCTGCTCCGGGGTGGATAACTCGCTGCCGCCAATGGCAATGCCGATGCTCAGGCCGACGGAGAGGCTGTGGCCGTCAACGTTGAAAGACTGCCGGGTGACATCAATCAGGCGGCTGGCTATCGCATTGGCTTCGTCCTGATACGTCAGGCCGGGTAGCACAATAGAGAACTCATCTCCCCCGCTGCGAGCCAGCGTATCCGCATCGCGCAGCACGCCGCGCAGGCGGCTGGCGACGGCGCGCAGCAGATCGTCTCCGACCTGGTGGCCGAGGGCATCGTTAACGTTTTTGAAATTGTCGAGATCCAGACCTAAGGTAGCCGTCAGCTTGCCTGCTTCGCGGTCGGCACGGAGCGCCTCATTCAGGCGCTGGCTGAAGAGCACGCGGTTAGGCAGTCCGGTCAGGTTGTCATGATGCGCCATATGATGGATACGCGCGTCGGCAGCGCGCTGGTCGGTCACATCATCGGCAATCAGCAGCACATAGTTGGTCAGGGCATCGTTGCCGCGAATAATCGAGGAGGTAGCAGCAATGATCCGATCGCCAGCGTCGGTGTTTAACAGCCGCTCATTTTTATGCAGCCCTTCGTTACGCTGGGCTGCCGTGGAGAGCTGCTCAAAATAGTCACCCATCTCCACCGTCAGGCATTCATTCAGCTTTTTACCGCTGATCTGTTTTTGCGTCAGCCCAAACAGCTGCTCCGCCTTGTTGTTCATCAACAGAATTTCACGCGAAACGACGTCTTCCACGATCACTGAGGAAGGGATGTTAGCGATGATGGTATCGAGAAATTTCGACAGCGAGGCCAGTTTAATGCTGTGCTGTTCGGCCAGATCCTTCGCGTGCAGGATCTGCTGCTCGTATGCACGCATCTCGGTACAGTCGCGGGTGATTTTGGCAAAGCCCAGCAGCCGCCCCTCATCGTTGTAAATGGCGTCGATAACCACATTGGCCCAGAACGCGCTACCGTCTTTACGATAGCGCCACCCCTGGTCAGCAAAGCGCCCGACGCTACGGGCCTGTCCAAGATTAGCCTCCGGCAGCCCCGCAAGGCGATCCTCCTCGCTGTAGAAACAGGAGAAGTGCTTACCGACGATCTCATCCGCAGTGTAACCTTTTGCCCGATGAGCGCCCGCATTCCAGTTCACCACCCGCCCTTGCGGGTCCAGCATATAGATAGCGTAGTCGGTCACGCCTTCCACCAGCAGACGGAAAACCTGTTCCCGTTCGCGCTGCTCATCCAGCAGCTTCTGCTGTTCAGTGCAGTCGCGGGTAATGTTGGCAAAGCCAATCAGCGAGCCATCGTCTGCACGCACGGCATCAATGATTACGTGGGCCAGGTAAGCGCTGCCGTCTTTGCGATAACGCCAGCTTGTACTCTCATAGCGACCGGTCAGCCGGGTGGTATCCAGCGCCTGCTGCGGCAGCCCTTTCGCACGATCTTCTTCGCTATAAAAAAGGGCAAAGTTTTTGCCGACGATTTCGTCCGTAAGATAGCCTGTAGTCAGCTGCGCGCCAGCATTCCAGCTGGCTACTGTACCGTCAGGCTTAAGCAGATAAATGGCATAATCAACGACGCTCTGTACCAACATTTGGTACATCTCCTTACTATTTTCTATCATGTTCTGTTCGCCTGGTTGCTGAGGGTTTTATCGGTTTTCGCTAATAAAATCCCCGGCATTCAACTGCGTCAGGACCTGACGCCAATCGGCTCAACGCTGCATGTTGCAGCAGACTGCCTGTTTTTTTTTAAGAAAATTCTTGTTAGCTATAAACTGAAAGGCCTCGTTATTTCAAGAGATTTCCTTTTCAGTCAGAGGCTTCTTGCTTGTTTATCGGCATTGTTTAAATAATACCCAGCATTTATTTGCGCTGACACTTATCGAAACATCCACGGTAAGATTGTTCACAGTAAAAAGAGTTATAAAAAGAGCACATTACCCTGGAGTCATTATGTTTAAATCTTTTTTCCCCCGACCGGGGGTGTTTTTTGGCAGTGTCGTGCTCTGGAGTGCGCTGGCCATTTTGGTGTGGTTTGCCGGAGCCAGCAACTGGATAACTCACTTTTCCGCCTTTGCGGACGGCGCTAATCAGCCGCTGCCCAATAACGCCTGGCGCTTTGTCGCTCCCTCCGCACTGGCCTTCTACGCTTACTATCTGGTGGTGGTGGTGCTCTTTTACGCCTTCTGGGCGATAGTCAGCCCGCACCCCTGGCAGCGCTGGTCCGTGCTTGGCTCATCGCTGATTATCTTCGCTACGTGGTTTTCGGTACAGGTTGGCGTGGCGGTCAATGCCTGGTATGAACCCTTCTACGATCTTATCCAGCGCGCAATGTCGCATCCCAATACGGTAAAAATAGAGACCTTTTACGCGCAAACTCAGGGTTTTCTGAGCATCGCGATGATTGCGGTGGTCATAAATGTGATGAGTATGTTTTTTGTCAGCCACTATATCTTCCGCTGGCGTACGGCGATGAACAACTACTATATGGAACACTGGCCCGAATTGCGGGGGATTGAGGGTGCCGCGCAGCGTGTGCAGGAGGATACCATGCGCTTCTCCTCTACGCTGGAAGATATGGGCACCAGCTTTATCAACGCAATTATGACGCTGATTGCCTTTCTGCCGGTGCTGGTTGCGCTGTCGGTCCACGTTAAAACCGTGCCGATTCTGGGTAGCATTCCCTATGCGCTGGTGATTGCCGCGGTGCTGTGGTCACTGCTGGGCACCGGAATGCTGGCGGCGATTGGCATTAAATTACCGGGCCTGGAGTTTCGCAACCAGCGGGTCGAGGCCGCCTATCGTAAAGAGCTGGTGTACGGCGAGGACGATCCGCATCGCGCCCGTCCTCCCACCGTACGTGAACTGTTCGCTAACGTGCGTAAGAACTATTTCCGGCTCTATTTCCACTATTTGTACTTCAACATCGCCCGCATCCTCTACCTTCAGCTGGACGCGGTGTTCAGCCTGTTTGTGCTGTTTCCGTCGATTGTTACCGGCGCGATCACCCTCGGACTGATGACGCAAATCACCAACGTCTTCGATCAGGTGCGCAGCTCGTTCCAGTATCTGATTAACTCCTGGACCACGCTGGTTGAGCTGATGTCGATCTACAAACGTCTGCGCAGCTTCGAACGCACGCTGAACAGCCTGCCGGACCACCAGGACGTGACGGTCGAGTAAACCGGCGCCCGCGAGCAGGTTTTTGCCCTCAGCCCTTAGCCAGCGCCGCAAAAACCTGCTCTACCGCATAGGCCCCCGGATCTTTTACGCCGTTCAGGCTGTCCTCATTGAGATATGATGAACGCCCGGCCCTGGCCGACGACATTTTCGTTGTCTTATCGGCTCCTTTCTTCGCCGCCGTTGCTACGCTGCTCAGCTTTTTACCGGCAACCAGCGCCTCAAAAGCGGGATGCAGCGCATCGATCATCGTACGGTGACCAGGCCTTGCGCCGCCGTAATGCTGCATCCTGTCCAGTCCCCAGCTCAGCGCTTTCGCCAGCGGCTCGCCCTCTTCCAGCTTCTGCCCGGCAGCGGTGAACATAATCGACATCAGAACGCCGCTTGAACCGCCCATCACCACCGCCAGCTGTTCGCCTATCAGCGTTAACAAAGCGGAGGTCTCGTTCAACGGCAGCGTTTTCGCTTTCAGCTCCTTCAGCACCTTGCCCGCTCCGGCGGCAAAGGTCGATCCGGTATCGCCATCGCCCACCTTCGCATCCAGCTTATTCAGCTCGCTTTCCAGCCCAACCAGCGTGGTGCAAATTGTTTTGACAACGGCCGCCACGCCAGCATTCTCTGAAGGCTTCGCCTGCTTCGCTGCGGCCACTTTTTTGCCCTTCACTGACTTCAGGGCTTTCACCTTCACCGCCGCCTGCCAGCCGCTGACTTCAACCGGCGACAGCAGCGCTTCTTCCAGAGAAGGCGTCAGCAGCAGCGTTGACAGCGAGAACCCTTTCATATCGAGCGCGCTGACCAGGGTTGCCGGGCCAATCAGCTGCTTCACGGACTTCCCTAGCGCGGAGTTCAGCGTTTCACGGGTTAACACCGCCATCTCAAGCTCAGAAAAACCGCCCAGATTGTTGATCAGCAGCGCCACTTTTTTACCTTCGGGACGATGTTCCGCCAGCTTTTCAGTCAGCACGCGAACGATTTCCCGGCTGTTCTGCGTTTTCAGCGTGGAAGCGCCAGGCTCGCCGTGGATACCCATTCCCAGCTCGCTCAGTCCCTCTTTCAGCCGATCGTCGCGTTTTTCGCCGGGCACATGACAAGTCGAAAAAGCGAGACCGATGCTGGAAGTCGCCTCAATGGCTTTGGTAGCCAGCGCGGTGACCTCTTTCAGCGATTTCCCCTGCGCGGCGGCAAAGCCAGCCACCTTGTGGATTAGCGCCGTACCGGCAATGCCGCGTGGCTGGGGGTTGTCCGGCAGCGAAATATCATCGGTTACCATCACCAGCTCGACCCTGAACCCCAGCTTTTTAGCCTTCTCGGCCGCCAGCCCAAAATTGAGCCGATCGCCGGTATAATTTTTCACGATCAGCAGGCAGCCCTTCTCCCCGGTCACATTCACAATAGCGCTCAGTACCGCTTCAACACTGGGAGAAGCAAAGATATCACCGCAAACGGCAGCGGTTAGCATTCCTTTGCCGACAAAGCCCACATGCGCAGGTTCATGGCCCGATCCTCCGCCGGAAATCAGGGCGACCTGTGATTTGTCCCAGTCATTGCGCACCACGACGCGAATGTCCGGGCCAACGTCCAGCTGGCAGAGATTGTGAAAGGGGCTGGCAAGCAGCGTGCCTTCAATCGCTTCGTTGACGAGGTCGCTTTTCTTATTCATAAAAAACTGACTCATGACGCTTCTCTCTCTGATGTTGACAGGGTTGAGGGGAAAGGGAGCTAAGTGACTAACTGTAGCTGAATTATTCAGGCGAGCGGGGCGAAAAGAGCGGATTGTAACGGGCGGATGAGCCAGAAAATATCTCGTGAAGGGGCAAAAAGGACCAATGTCCATTACCAGAACAGCTCAACCATAATTCCTGAGATTTCGTTGCAGACGGAAGAATAGCTTGTCGCTGACGGTATTTTCCATTAAAAAAGAGACGTGCGTATTGCGGTTTCAATAATCAACAATAACAACCCCGCTCACAGCCAACGCCTTTAGTTTGATCACGCCAATGCCAGGGCTTTAAGAAAGCAGACCGCAAGGTCTGCTCTTTTTTTGCACGTCAATAACGGAAAAGCTGCGCCTGGCAACCTCGGCAGGCAAACTAGCGGAACACGCTGATCGCTTCCACCAGACGAGTGGCCTGACGAGCCATGCGCCCGGATGCCTGCGCGCCCTCTTCCACACGAGCGGCGTTTTGCTGGGTAATGTTGTCCAGCTCTTCCACCGCCTGGCTGATTTCGCTCAGCGCCGTGGCCTGCTCGTAGGTGGCAGCGCTGATTTCACCGATCAGCGAAGTCACGTTCTGCACCTGCAACACAATGTCTTCCATCGTCTTCCCGGCATCGATAACGCGATCGCTACCCAGCCCAACCTTGCTGACACTATTCTCCACCAGGCCTTTGATTTCACTGGCGGCTTTGGCGCTACGCTGCGCGAGGCTGCGAACTTCCCCCGCCACGACCGCGAACCCTTTTCCCTGCTCGCCCGCCCTGGCCGCCTCAACCGCCGCATTCAGCGCCAGAATATTGGTCTGGAAGGCAATACTGTCTATCACGCTGGTAATGCTGGCTATTCTTTGCGAACTGTCGGCAATTTCGGCCATCATGGCGACCATTTCATTCATCGCCCTACCGCCCTGAGTCGCCACGTCACGGGTGCTTTTCGACAGTGAATTTACCTGCTGAGCGGTTTCGGTATTGCTCTTCACCGTGGCGGTCATCTCGTTCATCGTCGCAGCCGTCTGCTGCACGTTCGCGGCGGCCTGCTCCGTCCTGCGGCTCAGCTCATTGTTGCCCTGAGCGATAGCATCGCTGGCGCTCAGTACGGTAATCGCCTGACCGCTGACATCATCCACCAGCCAGCGAAACATCAGCCCCAGCTGACCAATGGCCCGCAGCGTCGTACCCACTTCATCCACGCGATCCATCTGATCGACCTTGTGGCTGGCGCCGGTCGCTACCCGCAGCGCCTGCTGGCACATGCGCTCGATCGGCCGCGAGATTTGCTGCTCAAGCCACGCCGAGGCCAGCATTAGCAACACCGCCATCACCACGCTGAACATCGCCAGCGGCTGGCCCGGTAAACCCAGTGCCGCCACGCCGGCTATTGTGAGCGGGAGCAGAGCCAGCAGCGCGGTACGAATCCGCCAGCGAAGAGAGAGGGTTTTAAAGAGGGAGGTCCAGCGCATCATGCCGGTTCTGACCAGCAGTCCCTTGTGGAAACGCCAGCCTTTACGCTTGCCAGCGCGAAAATCACCGTACAACTTCTCGGCTTCCTGCACCTCCTGCACGGCTGGCCGGGTGCGCACGGACATATACCCCTGCACTTTCCCTTCCCGAACCACCGGAATTGCGTTGGCGCGCACCCAATAATGGTCACCGTTCTTACGGCGGTTTTTAACCAGCGCTGTCCAGGGTTCGCCCTGTTTTAGGGTGGCCCACATGTCGGCAAACGCCTCCGGCGGCATATCGGGATGGCGCACCATATTGTGCGGCTGGCCGTTAATCTCTTCCGGCGTAAAGCCGCTGGCCTCAATAAATGCATCGTTAGCGTAGGTAATGCGGCTGCTGGTATCGGTGGTTGACATCAGGGTCGCCCGATCGTCAAACGCATACTCTTGCTGTGTAACGGGTAAATTTGTGCGCATGGGTAAAGATCCTTGGGGCTGCTGCCAGGATTGGGCTTAAGAGAATGAGTTATGATTTTTTATATTTTCGGCGGGATTTGAGTGAACTTTAGCGGCGTAATGTAAATATCGCGCGCCGGAAGAAAAAGCATGAAGAGCAAGGCTGGAGCGGGACGCCGGAAATTGTACCGGTTCCATTTTGCTGTATAACCTCAGGCTGGCTAAGCCATTATTATCAAGCCTTGTTTTAGTATAGTAGAGAGATCTCTTTCTCGTCTGAGAACGATGCTGGCAGCGAGTCTCCCCGCCGCCAGCATCCGGCTGCGATCAGCTTGCTGAAGCCACTCTCTTCATTTTTGCTTCGTATGCCACTGCCTGCTTAGCATCGAACTGGTTCTCCCACTTGGCGACGACCAGCACTGCCAGCGCATTACCGACCACGTTCAGCGCAGTACGCGCCATGTCCATGATGCGGTCAACGCCAGCGATAAAGGCCAGCCCTTCGAGTGGAATACCTACGCTGCCCAGCGTCGCCAGCAGCACCACAAAGGAGACGCCCGGTACGCCGGCAATGCCTTTAGAGGTGACCATCAGCGTCAGCACCAGCACGATTTCCTGACCAAGGGACAGGTCAATGCCGTACAGCTGGGCAATAAAGATTGCGGCGATGCTCTGGTACAGCGTTGAACCATCCAGATTGAAGGAGTAGCCCGTAGGCACCACAAAGCTGGTGATAGATTTCGGCGCGCCGTAGGCTTCCATCTTCTCCATGATGCGCGGCAGCACGGTTTCCGAACTTGACGTGGAGTAAGAGAGGATCAGCTCATCTTTCAGGATGCGCATCAGCGTGGTGATTCGCAAACCGCACAGGCGAGCCACCGCGCCCAGGATCACAAAGGCAAAGAACAGAATGGCGGCGTAGACGAGGATAACCAGCTTAGCCAGCGGCCACAGCGAGGCAAAGCCGAAGTTGGCGATGGTCACCGCAATCAGCGCAAACACCCCAACCGGCGCGTAGCGCATGATCATATGCGTGACTTTAAACATCGCTTCCGAGGTGGAGCGAAACACCTTCAGCAGAGGATCGCGATGTTCCGCTGGCAGGGAAGAGAGCCCCAGGCCAAACAGAACCGAGAAGAAGATAATCGGCAGCATCTCGCCTTTGGCGATGGCGGCGAAAATATTCTGCGGGATCAGCGACAGAATAGTCGTCACCAGGCTATGCGCCTCCCCTTGTACCTGAGCGGTGGTAGCTTCATATTTAGAGATGTCCACCGTTGCCAGCGTCGACATATCAATGCCGTAGCCAGGTTGAAACACGTTCGCCAGGGTAATGCCTACCACGATGGCAATGGTGGTAATCACTTCAAAGTAGACGATGGTTTTCACACCAATCCGCCCGAGTTTTTTCGCATCGCCTACGCCGGCAATGCCCACAATCAGGGTGGAGATCACAATAGGCACTACGATCATTTTGATCAGGTGAATAAAGATATCTCCAGCCGGGCTAAGAATGTTAGTGATTAACCATTCGCGCTCAGAGGGCTGGTTATGCAATATGGCTCCGACGACGATCCCCAGTACTAACGCCGTCAATATTTGCCAGGCAAGGCTGAATTTTACTTTCATAACTTGTCTTTTTCCTTAACAAAACCCGATCTCCGCAGGTGAAGGGCGGAATGAATCACTCTCAAGGGGAGTAAGGCCGAAGTCGGCTAATTCGCGGATAATGGATGGTTGAAACCTGAATTTCAGGCGGGTGATAAGTACCATTTTCAGTGGACTAAATGCAACCCTAAGCAACATATGGCCAGGTTATGACCAGGCTGCAGGATAAAGCTCTGTTCTCACCAACTCCGTAATAACCCTTTGTTATAATTGGCAATGTTTCGGCATTTTTTTTGCATACCTATGCAAAACCGGCGGTTATCCTGAAATAATCAACGGTTTCAGTTGTCTACTTTTCATTCGACCCATTTCTCCCTTTCGCCGGTTTGGTGGCCGTAGAATGAGATTAGTTCCCTCTTCAGGAAGGCTATTTTTCACGTTTTCATTACCTTTCGTTATGACGTGATCTGTGGCGCAAAAAGCAAACAAATTTTCCCGGCTCGCTTCAATTAACCTTTGATTGACATATCATTAACATCTTCAAGGAGATTAGCCATGAGCCAACAACATCGTCATCCCGTTCCCGCCAATATTGCGGAAAGTACCCTGATTAATGCACAACAGTATCAGTCGATGTATCAGCAGTCCGTGCAGGACCCCGATGCGTTCTGGGGTGAGCAAGGGAAAATCCTTGACTGGATCAAACCCTATAACACGGTGAAGAACACCTCGTTCGCGCCGGGTAACATCAATATTCGTTGGTATGAAGACGGCACGCTGAACCTCGCGGCTAACTGCCTGGATCGCCATCTGCACAGCCGTGGCGACCATCCCGCCATTATCTGGGAAGGTGATGACGCCAGCGAAAGCAAAACGCTGACCTATCGCGAATTGCATCGTGAAGTATGCCGCTTCGCGAACGTGCTGATCGAACTGGGCGTCAAGAAAGGCGACGTGGTGGCTATTTACATGCCGATGGTGCCCGAAGCGGCCGTGGCCATGCTCGCCTGCGCGCGCATTGGCGCGGTACATTCTGTGATCTTTGGCGGCTTCTCGCCGGAAGCGGTGGCCGGGCGCATTATCGACTCCAACGCCAGGCTGGTGATTACCGCCGACGAGGGCGTACGGGCCGGTCGGAACATTCCCTTAAAGAAAAATGTCGATGACGCGCTGGCTAACCCCGGCGTGAAATCAATTACTAATGTGGTGGTGTTCCGCCGCACGGGGAAAGAGACTGGCTGGGAAAACGGCCGCGATCTGTGGTGGCATGAGCTGGTGAACAAAGCCAGCGCTCACCACCAGCCCGAAGAAATGAATGCGGAAGACCCGCTGTTTATCCTTTACACCTCCGGCTCGACCGGCAAGCCGAAAGGGGTGCTGCACACTACCGGCGGCTACCTGGTCTATGCCGCGACCACCTTCAAGTATGTCTTCGATTATCATCCTGAGGACGTTTACTGGTGTACCGCTGACGTGGGCTGGATCACCGGGCACAGCTATCTGCTTTACGGCCCGCTGACCTGCGGAGCCACCACGCTGATGTTTGAAGGCGTGCCGAACTGGCCGAAGCCGAGCCGGATGGCGGAAGTGGTGGATAAACATAAGGTTTCCATCCTTTACACCGCGCCTACGGCTATCCGTGCGCTGATGGCCGAAGGCGATAAAGCAATCGAAGGCACTGACCGCTCCAGCCTGCGCATCATGGGCTCGGTCGGCGAACCGATTAACCCGGAAGCCTGGGAGTGGTACTACAACAAAATTGGCGACGGCCGCTGCCCGATAGTCGATACCTGGTGGCAGACCGAAACCGGCGGCTTTATGATCACCCCGCTGCCGGGTGCGACCGAGCTAAAAGCAGGTTCCGCTACCAGACCGTTCTTTGGCGTACAGCCAGCCCTGGTGGATAACGACGGCAATGCTCAGGAAGGCGCCTGCGAAGGCAACCTGGTGATTGTTGATTCCTGGCCCGGTCAGGCGCGCACGCTGTTCGGCGATCACGACCGCTTCGAGCAGACCTACTTCTCCACCTTTAAAAATATGTACTTCAGCGGCGACGGCGCCCGTCGTGACGAGGACGGCTACTACTGGATCACCGGACGCGTTGACGACGTGCTCAACGTTTCAGGCCACCGCCTGGGCACCGCCGAAATTGAGTCGGCGCTGGTCTCCCACCCGAAAATTGCCGAAGCGGCCGTGGTCGGCATTCCGCATAGCCTGAAGGGCCAGGCGATTTATGCCTACATCACGCTGAACAGCGGCGAAGAGCCATCGCCGGAGCTTTACACCGAGGTGCGTAACTGGGTGCGCAAGGAGATAGGCCCGATTGCCACGCCGGACGTGCTGCACTGGACGGACTCGCTGCCAAAAACCCGCTCAGGCAAAATCATGCGCCGCATCCTGCGCAAAATTGCCTCCGGCGACACCAGCAACCTGGGCGATACCTCTACTCTCGCCGATCCTGGCGTGGTGGAAAAACTGCTCGAAGAAAAACAGTCAATTAAGATGCCATAACGGCGTCAGCGCTCCTCCGTATTACTGCTTTACCCCCCTCCGTCCTCAGGAGGGGGATTATAACGATAAAGCCTTGTGGTATCCCGGCTGGTCGCGAGATGCAGTCCGCAAGTGCGCAATAGAGAGCCGTTAACGGCTCTCAACCTTACCTCTGGAGACTCTGTGATGAATGACGTTATTTATCAACGGATAGAGAAGAGCGCGCGCTTTAAGGAACTGGTCAGAAAGCGCCAGGCCTTTGCTCTTCTGCTCACCGTGATCATGCTCATCCTTTACGTGGGCTTTATTCTGCTCATCGCCTTCGCGCCCGGCTGGCTGGGTACGCCGCTTCACGCCGGAACCAGCGTCACCCGTGGCATCCCGATCGGCGTGGGGCTGATTGTCATCTCTTTCCTGCTGACCGGCGTCTACGTCTGGCGCGCCAACGGCGAATTTGACCGTTTAACCCGTGAGCTGTTGAATGAGGTGAAAGCATGAAGCGTCTTCTCTCAATGGTTAGCCTGACTTCGCTGCTGCCCTTCTCAGCGCTGGCGGCGGATGCTATTACCGGCGCGGTGCAAAAGCAGCCGACCAATTACGAAGCGATCGTAATGTTTATTATCTTCGTGGCCGCCACGCTCGGCATTACCTGGTGGGCCTCGAAGCGAACCCGCTCCCGCAGTGACTACTACACGGCGGGCGGCAATATCACCGGCTTCCAGAACGGCCTGGCGATGGCGGGAGACTTTATGTCCGCCGCCTCTTTCCTCGGGATTTCCGCGCTGGTCTATACCTCAGGCTACGATGGCCTGATCTATTCGCTCGGTTTTCTGGTCGGCTGGCCGATCATTCTGTTTCTGATTGCCGAACGGCTGCGTAACCTGGGGCGCTACACCTTTGCCGACGTGGCGTCATACCGCCTGAAACAGATGCCGATTCGCACTCTTTCGGCCTGCGGCTCGCTGGTGGTGGTGGCTCTTTACCTGATTGCTCAGATGGTCGGCGCGGGCAAGCTCATCCAGCTGCTGTTTGGGCTGGATTATCATGTTGCCGTGGTGCTGGTCGGGATTCTGATGGTGCTCTATGTCCTGTTTGGCGGTATGCTCGCCACCACCTGGGTGCAGATCATCAAAGCCGTGCTGCTGCTGTTTGGCGCGTCATTTATGGCGATTATGGTGATGAAGAACGTCGGCTTCAGCTTCAACACCCTGTTCAGCCAGGCGATGGCCGTCCACCCGAAAGGCGTTGAAATCATGCGCCCCGGCGGTCTGGTCCACGATCCGATCTCAGCGCTGTCGCTGGGGCTGGGGCTGATGTTCGGCACCGCTGGCCTGCCGCATATTCTGATGCGCTTCTTCACCGTTAGCGACGCCCGCGAGGCGCGAAAAAGCGTGTTCTACGCTACCGGCTTTATGGGCTATTTCTACTTCCTGACCTTCATCATTGGCTTTGGCGCTATTCTGCTGGTGGGATCCAATCCGGCCTTCAAGGACGCCAGCGGCCTGCTGATCGGCGGCAACAATATGGCGGCCGTGCATCTGGCTGATGCGGTAGGCGGAAGCCTGTTCCTCGGCTTTATCTCTGCCGTTGCCTTCGCCACCATTCTGGCGGTGGTGGCGGGACTGACGCTGGCCGGAGCATCGGCGGTATCGCACGATTTGTATGCCAGCGTGTTCCGCAAAGGTCAGGCAACTGAACGGCAGGAGCTGAAGGTGTCCAAAATCACCGTGGTGGTGCTGGGTTTCGTGGCCATCGCGCTGGGCATTCTGTTCGAGAAGCAGAATATCGCCTTTATGGTTGGGCTGGCGTTCTCAATCGCCGCCAGCTGTAACTTCCCGATTATCCTGCTGTCGATGTACTGGTCGAAGCTGACCACCCGCGGCGCGATGATCGGCGGCTGGCTGGGGCTGCTGACGGCGGTTGTACTGATGGTGCTTGGCCCGACGATCTGGGTGCAGGTATTGGGTAATGCAAAACCGATCTATCCGTATGAGTACCCGGCCCTGTTCTCCATGCTGGCGGCGTTTATCGGCACCTGGCTGTTCTCGGTGACCGACCATTCGGCGTCGGGCGAGCAGGAGCGACAGCGCTTCCAGGCACAGTTTGTTCGTTCACAGACGGGCATCGGGATTGAGGGTGGTAAGGCGCACTAACAGGATGAAGGGCGGATCGAACGATCCGCCCTGCGCATCAGAAATGAACTGAAGCGCCGATATAGGGACCGTCGGCAATCACGTTGTCTTTGCGACCGTCTTTGCCATTCATGGTCATGTATTTATAGCCCACCCGCACATCCACCAGTGAAACAGGCTGGAAGCTGACGCCGCCACTCGCTTCCTGATAGTTGTCGATATGGCTGGAGAAAGCGTCCGGAGAGTAGTAATACTCGCCAAACACGTTAAACAGGCTGGTCACCGGCACCTTCACGCCGCCACCGACCGCTACGGCATAGCCATCTTTGCTGTCCGTTGGGTTGGTAGACATCACTTTCGCGCCAGGGGTCAGGAACACATCGCCAATCGCGATGTTGTAGCCCAGCCCCAGGCTTTCTACGTTGCCGTCATGATCGCTGCGCAGCCAGTCGCCCGACAGGGCGAAGCCCGGAGAGTCTGTACCCAGGCCGACGCGTAGGTGGGTGTAATCCTGACCGACGTCAACGCCGCCATCGATTGCCTGCGCGGACCCAGCCAGCGCCAGAAGCGCCAGTGCGCCTGCGGTAGTTGCCACTGCTTTCATTTTTTATTCTCCTGATGATGTTACTCACGCCTTGTTCCGGCGGCTTCGCAGAGTAAACCAACTGCCAGCTGAATAATATGAGACAGCGCGTCAACAGCTCAGAATTTAGTTAACATTACAAACCGTGGGTAACAGGATGTGTCGCTCACACCGTTACCCACATCAAATGGCCGATAGCCGGGGCAATCACCACCGTTACGACGCCTGAAAGCATCATCACCAGGCTCGACACCACGCCCTATTCCTGGCCGATTTCATACGCGCGCGCGGTCCCGGCTCCGTGAGAAGCCGCCCCGAACCCAGCGCCCTTCGCCATCCCCTGTTTTACCGCCAGACGGATAAACAGCAGGTCGCCCACCGCCATGCCAAACACGCCGGTGATCACCACAAACAGCGCCACCAGATCTGGCTGCCCGCCGAGCTGTTTGGCCGCCGCCAGGGCAAAGGGCGTGGTGATGGAGCGCACGGCAAGGCTACGCTGGATCTCCTCCGGCAGCGCCATTAAGCGCGCCAGCCAGACGGAGCTGAACACCGCCACGGCGGTTACGGTAAGCACGCCCGCCGTCAGGGACATCCAGTGACGACGGATAATCGCCATGTTTTCATAGACCGGCACCGCAAAGGCCAGCGTGGCCGGGCCGAGCAGCCAGAGCAGCCAGTGGCTTTCGCCAATATAGTCCTGCCATGAAATATGGGTCACCAGCAGCAGCGCCACCAGCACCATCGGCGTCATCACCAGCGGCATCAGCAGCAGTCTGTGCCAGCGCCGATAGAGCCGTTTGTTAAGGAAGTAGACGCAAAGCGTGGCAATCAGGCAGAGCAGGCTGAGGGCAAAATCATTCATCACGGTTCCCCTGTTTCCGCTTTGCCAGCCAGATCTCAAAGCGATAAACGCGCTCGACGACCAGCGCAGTGGCGGCCAGCACCAGCAGCGTGCTGATGCCGATAACCAGCATGATGCGCCAGCCCTCCACCCGCAGAAGCTGCGAGTAATTGATCACCGCCACCACCGCCGGAACAAAGAACAGCAGCATTTCAGCCAGCAGCCAGCGCGACCCGGCTTTCACCCAGCCCAGCGGCAAAACCCGCAGCATAATCAGCGCCAGCAGCAGCAACATGCCGACGATGTTGGCCGGCAGCGGCAGGTGAAATCCGTCGACCAACAGCTGAGCCAGTAAAAAGAACGCAATATAAAGGACAACCTGTACTGGAACCTGAACACGTTGCAGCCAGCCCGTTCTTCGCGGACGTAATGCTAACGCCATGACGACATCTCCCCAAATAGTGTAGCCCTAGTATAAATCGGTAACAAAGAGTGAAAAAAATGACTTAATATTATTAAAACTATGCCTTACAGGAATGTTTATGGACGTCCGAGCCCTGCGTTATTTCGTCGAAGTGGTCCGCCAGCAAAGCTTTACCCGGGCGGCAGAGCAGCTGTTTGTTACTCAGCCCACCATCAGCAAGATGTTGCGCCAGCTGGAAGATGAGCTGGGCTGTACGCTGCTGATTCGTGAGGGCCGCAAGCTCCATCTGACTGATACCGGGCAGGCGGTCTATCAGCGCGGACTGACCATCCTCCAGGAGTTTAAGCAGCTGGAAGCCGAGATCAGCGATATCAATGACTTAAAAACCGGTGAGCTGCGACTGGGCATCCCGCCGATGGTGGGGATGCAGATCGCGGGGTCGATTTCCGCCTTTCGCCATCGCTACCCCGGCGTGGAGCTGAAGATTTCAGAGTTTGGCGGCTTAACGGTGCAGCAGGCGGTCCTCTCCGGCGCGCTGGATATTGCCATGACGGCACTGCCGGTGGCGGAAGACCTGCCGCTGAATGCTCTGCCGTTAATGAGCCACCCGCTGTGCGTGCTGGTGCCGCGCACTACCGAGTGGCTGCGGCGGTCGCATATTCCGATTGCCGAGCTGGCCGGACATCCGATCCTGATTTATAACGAAGAGTTTTCACTGAACCGACAGCTGATGCGTGCTTTCCAGGCCAGCGGCTTTGCGCCGCAGATTGCGGTGCGCAGCGGCCAGTGGGATTTTCTGGCAGCAATGGTTCAGGCCGGGATGGGCATAGCGATCCTGCCTGAGCCGATTTGCCAGCGGCTGGATAAGAGTCACCTGCTGTGGCTGCCGCTGGAGTCCGATCTGGTGTGGAAGCTGGGGTTGATCTGGCGGGAGGGGAGCTATCTGTCGAAAAGCGCCCAGGCATGGATAGCCTGCTGCCGTGAATTCTGGCCTGGCGAAGCGCCGAGGTTATCGGTCGGCTCCCGAACCTGAGGGCCCTGACAGCGCTCACACTTTTGGTTTTTCGCTGAAACTTGTCCTTGAGCGGACAAAAAACCATCGGCTAAGCTAGCGACATGCACAGGGCAATGACGCCCGTTCAAATCACATGGAGTGAGGGCATGTCACGGGATACTCAGGCTTTATGCTTTCCTTTTACCGTTTATCAGACGCAAAACCGCATGGACGATCGCCGGGCTGATGATATGTACTGCGGCGATCTGACTGAACGCCAGTTGAAAGAGGTCTTTCGTCTTGAGAAAATTTTTGGAAAAATCGATCCCTGGACTCTGGAAAGGACTGATTTCCCCATCAGCAATTTTGCCGTCATCCGCCATAAAATGACCCACGCCGAGGTAGCGCAGAGGCTTTTCGATGAGTTCCGTCGCGATTCCTGGCCCTTCAGCTTTTTAGGCTATCGCCAGCTATTCCTGGATATGGTCAATCATTTCCAGTGCGGCTGCGGCAGACCGTTCAGCAGCAGCCTGCTGAACTTTGCCTACAAGAATCAGATTGAAAGCGATCTTTCGTCGGTAAACAGTTCCTGGTTAAAAATAAAAAATGTACTAACTGCGAATATTGTGTGGGATAAAGGGTATTACCCTGACAAATTAAAAAATCAATTAACCCTTGCGGTAAGTAACAGTGTCCTGCCAAGATTTGACCGCTGGAAGGATAATATTAATGGATTAGGCATGTCAGTTCATGGAGTTTATGCAACGCACATAACGCTTCGTTCATTGCTGGTTGAAGAAAAAAACTACCGGGCAGTGGTACATTATAAGGGACAGGATCACTTTGGGCTGGACAACCGTGACATTATGAGTCCAAAGTTCCATCACCTCAATATCTTCAGAATCTGGTTCGTTTTACAACGTTGGCAAAAATTTGCTTACAGACCTTTCATGACCAATATGGAAGCAACGATAACCATTGAAGGTAAGCTGTGCTAAATGAAAAATTCAAAGAAAACAATAACACTACTCCTCTTGCTCGCCATTATTATTTCTGTTTCATTTATACTTCTGAGACCAACCAGAATTATTTCCGTACATACCGATGGCTCATCCAGTTTTATTGTAGTAGCGAACCCTCCGATAACCGATATGGGTAAAATAAACTGGTGGAGAGAAAACAAGAAGTTACTGCAAGAAAAATACGGCACGCCTGTTATTAGAGAAAATGGAACTTCGTCAGAGATAATTTGGGACTTTGATACAGGATATCAGCTAAAAAAAACCAGAGACAATGGATTTTTCCCAGACGATGACGTTGACTATTTATACTGTTTTGAAGATAAAAAGAGTGAAGCCAACTGCTTAGACAAAAAAAATCAAATTATGAGCATTATTAAGACCAGGAATGATGTTTACATCATCAATACCAACAATGCTGAATACCATGAAGTTAATGGTGTTTTAACTGAACAATGATCTCAATATCTTCAGAATCTGGTTCGTTTTACAACGTTGGCAAAAATTTGCTTACAGACCTTTCATGACCAATATGGAAGCGACAGTAACTATTACAGGAAAAAGAAATTAAAATGACAATTATCAAAAGGATGACTGTAGTAGCCATTGTCATATTTCTATTGTTTTACGTCAGTTACTGGATATTAATACCGACTGAAATCATAGCTGTTCATCCACATGGAACATCTCGAATCATTCTTGTAAAAAACTTCCCGTTAACCGTTAATGGCAAAGTTAAGTGGTGGAAGGAAAATAAAAAATTACTAAAAGATAAGTATGACACCCCATTCATTAGAGATGACGGCTCCTACTCCGTAACTATATGGGATATCGGGAAGGGCTATCAGATTAAAAAGCCAAGAGATAACACCTTTTTCCCTGACCATGACACTGAGTATTTATTTTGCTTTGAAGAAATGAAGGTTGAAGCTAACTGCGTAGACAAAGAAAATCAGATTATGTATATAGCAAAAACGCGAGAGGGTGTATTGATGGTTACGGCCAATAATGAGATGTACCAGGAAACCAACGGTAGGCTAATCAAGAGCAGCATAACCATTAAATAGTTTATCTGACTAACAGGGAGCCTCTTTATCTGCGCATATTATCGAAAGCCTGACGGTTTTATGGCCCAGCGGCAGAGGGTTCTGAAGCTTATGACGCAGGCATCGACTGGCAAATCAGGTATCCGCAGCACGAATGCTGCGGAAAAATTCAGGCGGGAGAAGTGACACAGCGTGCGTTCCCCCTCCCCGGCCTGATGACTAAAACAGCCAGATAGCGGCTTTCCCCTGCCCCTACTCTTCCTTCTCGATCAGCAGCGCTTCAAGCAAATCAAGATCGTGCAGCAGCTTCTGCATCGTCTCGTTGCTGATCTTTTGCGTGGCGCGCAGATGATACAGTTCGGCACGCTCAGCTCGCAGCGCGGTCAGGCGGAAGCGCCGTTCAAGATTTTCCGCATACAGTGAGCGCTCCATATCCTCTTTGCCCACCACCCGACGACGCAGGTTGCCGCTGACCCTGGAGCTGACCTCTTTCACCAGTTCCAGATCGATATTCTCTTCCGTGTCGGCGGCCAGACGCTCTTCCATTTTGTGCAGGCTCTCAATGGCCGTGCCTGCCATCACCGCTCTGGCCATCTGCACCTCATGACGATGAGCGGTTTTATCCATCCCCTGGATGCCGCGCAGCAGCAGCGGCAGCACCACCACGCCCACCAGCAGCGAAAACAGAATCACGCCGGTTGCCAGGAATACCAGCTCGTAGCGCGCCGGGAAGGCATCGCCATTGCTCATAAATAGCGGAATAGAGAGCACGCCCGCCAGGGTAATAGCGCCGCGAACACCGGCAAATGAGGCAATCAGCAGCTCGCGCAGCGAATAGCTGGTGAACTCCATCGGCTTGTTCTTCATCACACGCTTGCTGATCAGCTGCATCATCCACAGCCAGCCAAAGCGCACCACCATCAGCGCGGCGTAAATCAGCACCACCGACATCACCAGCATCCACAAGTCCACGTTCGGATCGGCATTAGCCTCAGTGACGGACATTTGCAGAATAACCGGCAGCTGTAGCCCTAACATCAGGAACACCATGCCGTTAAACACAAACTCCAGCATCTGCCAGACGCTGTTAGCCCGCAGGCGCATCGCCAGCGGCGCCTGGCGGATAATCCCGGAACGGGTGATGGTCATGCCCGCCGCCACCGAAGCCAGAATGCCGGAGACGCCGATATGTTCCGCAATCAGATAGGAGGCAAAGGGCAGCAGCAGCAGCAGCACGGTTTGCGTCGCCGGGTCGTCCCCGCTCCAGCGGCTGACCAGCCGCAGCGACTTGCCGTACAGCCAGCAGATAGCGATCCCGGCCAGCAGACCGCCAATCGCCACTTTCATAAACTCAATGGTCGCGCCCGAGACGGTAAACACCATGGTGCCCATCGCCACGGCCACCGCAAACTTCAGGGAAACCAGGCCAGACGCATCGTTCATCAGCGCCTCGCCCTGCAAAATAGACATGATTTTTTTCGGTATCCGCCCCTCTCCTACGATACCGGAGAGCGCCACGGCATCGGTAGGCGACAGCACCGCCGCCAGCGCAAAGGCCGGGAGCAGCGGAATACCCGGCACCAGCCAGTAAATCAGATAGCCAATTCCCACCACCGTGATCAGCACCAGCACCAGCGCCAGGCCGATAATCTCGCGCCCGTGGTGCAGGAACTCGCTGGTAGGGGTTTTCCAGCCGTCTGCAAACAGCAGCGGCGGGATAAACAGCACCAGGAACAGCTCGGGATCGAAGTCGACATGCAGGCCAAACGTCGGCCAGGCGAGCAGTGCGCCCATCGCGATCTGCACCAACGGCAGAGGAATTTGAAAGGGGATAATACGAGCGGCCACGCCGGAGAGCGACACCATCAGCGTTAAAATCAGAATGGTAAAGAAGATTTCCATGTTTTCCTTATCTGTCTTCCTGGTAAATACAAAAGGTCCAGACAGAATAAACGGCCTGTCTTAGTGGATAGTAAAACAAAAATGCAAAGGGTTTAAAAACAGGAAGTGCGTTAGCGGGGAAGAAATCAGAAAATCAGCAAAAAATCAGGGGCCGACTGGCGGCCCCTGAGCAGATCAGATAGCCCAGCCGCCCGCGTAGAAGGCCACCAGCGCTACCGCGATGATCACCGTACCAGCGTTAAGCTTGCGCCACTCGCCCGCAAAGATGCGGCCAATCACCAGTGAACCAAAACCAAGCATAATGCCGGTCACAATGTTGCAGGTCAGCACGATAAAGACGGCGGCCAGCAGGCCGGACATCGCATCGACAAAATCATTAAAATCGATTTTCGACACGTTGCTCAGCATCAGCAGGCCAACGTACATCAGCGCCGGTGCCGTGGCGTAGCCGGGTACCAGATAAGCCAGCGGCGAGAGGAACAGGATCAGCAGGAAAAGAATGCCAACCACCAGCGCGGTGAGGCCGGTTTTGCCGCCCGCTGCCGTCCCTGCCGCAGATTCGATATACACTGCCGCAGGCGCGCCGCCAACCAGACCAGAGAAGATGCTGCTGACCGAGTCGGTAGTCAGTGCTTTGCCGCCGTTGATGATCTGGTTGTCTTTGTCCAGCAGGTTCGCCTGCCCCGCAACGGCGCGGATGGTGCCGGTAGCATCGAAGACCGCCGTCATCACCAGCGCCAGAACGCTTGGCAATACCGCAGGCTTCAGAGCGCCAAGGATATCCAGGCTGAACACTAGCGAGTTACCGTTGGCATCGGACAGGGAAGGCATGGCGAACAGCCCCTGATACTTCACCGCCGGATCAAAAATCAGCCCAAGAATAGAGATAACGATGATGGTCAGCAGAATGCCGCCGGGTACGCGCAGTTTTTCCAGACCGAAAATCACCGCCAGGCCAATCATTGACATGATCACCGGAAACGAAGCGAAGTCACCGAGCGCTACCGGCAGGCCAGGCGCCGGGTTCTTCACCACCAGGCCCACGCCGTCGGCGGCAATCAGCAGCAGGAACAGGCCAATACCGACGCCAGTCCCGTGGGCGACGCCCATCGGCAGGTTGCGCAAAATCCACGCGCGAATGCCGGTTGCCGAAATGATGGTAAACAGGACGCCCATCAGGAATACCGCGCCCAGCGCTACCGGCACGCTGATATGCTGCCCCAGCACCAGGCTGAAGGCGGTAAATGCGGTCAGTGAGATGGCGCAGCCAATTGCCATTGGCAGGTTGGCCCACAGGCCCATAATCAGCGAGCCAAAGCCCGCGACCAGGCAGGTAGAAACGAAGACGGCCGTCGGTGGAAAACCGGCTTTACCCAGCATAGAGGGTACGACAATCACCGAATAGACCATGGCAAGGAAGGTGGTAAGGCCGGCTAAAATTTCCTGGCGGACGGAACTGCCGCGCGCGGAAATTTTAAACCAGCTGTCCAGTGAACCACCGGGCTGATGAGAAGGAGTCGACATAGTGAAAAATCCCCTGAGATTTCTTATGAGTTATTAATGCGTGGCGCATGAAGCAGAGCTCGTTCAACGTTCAACCATCCCAGGACGCACTGTTCACAGACCGCAAAAGCCCCCAAGCCGGGAAGCGATCGGAAAAAAGGCAAACGTTTACTACACCACGCATAAAGCTGCACTGTTTTAAAGGCAAACGATTATCCAGCCTTTATTAGTGCATTTTCAACTCCTGTTGGTGCATATATTTGCACTAACCCTGAGCCAGACCCTGGCGACTAACGCAACGTCGCCTGCTGTGGAGACTCTACCCATCCGGCCTGCGCCGCCGTAATAGCAATTTCTTATGGTTTTAGCGGCCAGCGCTGAGCCTGAAACGAGGAAGCAGGGTGCGGAAAAAATATTTCACTGCAACTCGACTGCGCCTCCCTTCTGCAGGGCGCGCTGCCAGGCCGCACGGCTTTGCACCTTTGCCAGCCAGGCTTGAATAGAGGGGGAGTTTGCCGCACCGCCGCGGGCGCTGAGCGCCTGTAGTGGAAAGCTCATCTGCACATCGGCAATGCTGAACTGTGGGCCAGCGAACCACGGATGGCTGACCAGATGCTGCTCGATAAACTCGCGATGAGTAGCCAGCTGCTTATTCAGATAGCCCTTCTGCACGCCCTTGCCAAAGGCGTTGCCCACCGGGCGCAGCAACCAGGGAACCGGCGGTTTGCCCATCCGGCTGAAGATCAGCTTCATCACCAGCAGCGGCATCAGCGACCCTTCGGCATAATGCAGCCAGTAACGAGACAGCAACCGGGCCTCTTCATCAATAAGTTTCAGCCTGCTTTCTGCGTCATATCGTTCCGTCAGGTACTCAAGGATCGCGCCAGATTCGGCAATCACCAGATTTTTGTCGGTGATAACCGGGGATTTACCCAAAGGATGTACTTTTTTTAGCGCTTCCGGAGCCAGCATCGTCGCTTCGCGCTGATAGAGTTTAATTTGATAAGGCACTTCCAGCTCTTCCAGCATCCAGAGCACCCGCTGCGATCGGGAGTTATTCAGGTGGTGAACGGTGATCATACTCTACCCTTCTGTTAAGCGGAGAATGAGTAGTATAGACCTCCACGCACATGCCGAAGAGAAACCGCCAGCGTTTCACTCCTCCCCGGATTTCAGCAGGATAGCGCCGGTTCCACGCTCGCTCAGTCGGTCGTCCGGGTTACGCAGCGGGCAATCCTGCATCGACAGGCAGCCGCAGCCAATGCAGCCGTCCAGATCGTCCCGCAGCCTGATCAGGGTTTCAATCCGCTGGTCAAGCTCTTCACGCCACTTCTCCGACAGCATCTTCCACTCCCTGGGCGACATGCGATGACCGGCTGGCAGCTGCGTCAAATGCTCACCGATAGTCGCCAGCGGGATGCCGATGCGCTGAGCGATTTTGACAATAGCCACCCGACGCAGCACGTCACGATGGTAGCGCCGCTGGTTACCGGCGTTACGGAAACTGCTGATTAACCCTTTGCTTTCATAGAAATGCAGAGCGGAAACCGCCACGCCGCAGCGCTGGGCCACGTCACCAGGCGTCAGTTCGCGCTTGCTGGAACCGCTGAGACTTTTTTTCATTTAGCTCTTTACCTCAAGTTAACTTGAGGAATTATACTCAGCAACCATTGAGAAGACGACATGAAATTTCTCACCAGGGAGAAGACCTGTATGCATGACGATATCATCCACACCCTTACCGACTGGATTGAAGGCAACCTTGATAAAACGCTGTCGATTGATGAAGTGGCGGCAAAATCGGGCTATTCGAAGTGGCATTTACAGCGGATGTTCCGCACGGTGACCAAACAGACGCTGGGCGACTATATCCGCGTACGTCGCCTGACGCTGGCGGCTGAAGCACTGCGCCAGACGCAGCGCCCGGTTTTTGATATCGCCATGCAGTATGGCTACGATTCGCAGCAGACGTTCTCCCGCGTGTTTCGCCGCCAGTTTTCGCAAACGCCGACGGCCTATCGTCACACCATGCGCCGGCAGTCGCTGAGCCGTCAGCCGGGCTACAGTTTTGACTGTAGCGATTTTGCCCACGCCGCCTTCCCTAAAGCAGCGGATAAAAGCCACTGTCCCACCCAGCTGTAATCAAGTTCAGGCCAGGTTGCGGATTGGCGGCCCGGCCTTTGGACCTTGCCCCCATAAAGACGGCGAGAAATACCAGCCGCCGCCCAGTTCCTTAATGTGGTACATCGCCGCATCGGCCTGAGCGATCATCGCCTCTCCTGAACTGTGGTTTTTTGCCAGCGCCACGCCGATGCTCAGCGACTGCGCCACCGCGGTGCCGTTATCCAGCCGGACAGGTTCCCGCATCGCTTCAATAACGTTTCCGGCGACTCTGGCCGCCTGTTCGCCGCTCTCAATGCCTGACAGCAGGACGGCAAATTCATCGCCGCCCAGGCGGGCAACCAGATCGCCTTTCCGCAACCTTGCACGCAGGCGCAAAGCCGTTTCCACCAGCACTCGATCGCCAGCGGCATGACCATAGGTATCATTGACTTCTTTAAATCTGTCGCCATCAATAAACAGCACCGCTACCTGACAGGCCGTCTGCGGGCTGCTCATCATTTTTTTCAGCTCCAGCTCAAACGCCCTGCGGTTAGGCAAGCCGGTTAGCTCATCGTGCAGCGCCTGATGGACCAGGCTATCGTTTTCACGCTGTAAATGGTTCTGCCAGCTCGACAGTTCGTTCAGCAGGCTGTTGAAATCACCGCTCAGCTTATCCAGTTCGGCAATAGAGGAGGAAGGCACTCGCCGCGAGAAAGAGCGGCGTTTGCGGACATCATGAGCCACGGAAGTGATATTTTGCAGGCCAGCCAGGATGCCGGAATGCATCCGATGCGACAGCCAGAACGCCAGCAGCGCGGTCACCATCAGGCTGCCGCTCAGCCATTTCACCGCCCGGCTCAGAAAGTGCAAAATCCGGCTGGCATCGCCGGTCAACCACACCTGACCGATCTCGCGCTGGCCGTCAATAATGGGGACTTTCAGCGGCTGTGGAAACAGCCAGTGGGTAACCAGCTTTGCAATGCCTTCAGGGCTTTTGGCGCCGGGTGAAGGCCAGTTAATCAGTACCCGGTTATGGGCATCAATAATTCTGGCACGGCTAAACTGCGCGGTAGCACCGATATTCCGCACTATTTCAGCGGCGGTCCCGGTATCCCCGGAGCTGACAGCCCGCTGCACGCTGTAACCAATAGTGGTCGCTACCAGCTGGAGATTATTTTCCGCGTAACTGCGTAGGGCAAACATTGAGAGCGCCGACAGCGAGATGCCGCTGAACGTCATCGACACCAGGATGATCACCAGATGGATGCGCTGCAAACTTTTCCGCAGCGTTGGCAGCGTTTTTTTGGCGCCTCGCCCAGGCGTCGCTCCCTCTTCAGCATCGTCAGACATGCTTCTACCCCCTCTCCCGCCCCTGGCGTTAGCTTTGCGCACGCATTCTCTGGGTAAAAGCAGCCAGCATTAATCATTAAAAATTGATATTAGCTGTCATTTACCGTCTCAAAATTCAGCTAACTTACTTATATTAAATATAAAATGACTCTTTATTTTTCATAGCCACCTCATTAACTGACGAGAATAAGAACGGTATCGACTGGCTGGTAGCAGATATAAGGATTATTCCTGATAATCCTGAATGGCTTTGTAAACCTCAGTAAATAAACGAGTAATAATGAAGCGCGGCAAAAACTACCATACCAGGTCTAAATTTTGTTCAAATTTTAAAATCGAGTGATATAATGTGACCGACATCACACTTCTATGACCTGTTACGTCAGTTCAGATGAACAGCAACCTGGCAACTTTTCGTCTGTCCCGGTGATGCCACGACCTCTTGTCAGGGCAGAATTTCTCGGAGTTTTAAGAATATGGGTACCTTAACCGCTAGCCTGGTGATGGCAAGATGGGAACTGGTTAGTGCAGTCATGATGTTCTTTGCCAGTACCGTAAATGTGAAATGCCGTCAGGCAAGCCACCGCGGCATCGCCTTTGTATTCACGGGCGTAGGCATCGGTATGTCATGCTGGTTCGTCACCGGACTGTTGGGCATCACTCTGAGCATGGAAAACCTGTACAACTTCTGGCATATCACGAAAGACGTGTTTGTCGAAGTAATGAGCCACACGCCGCCCGATTACCCAATGCCCTGATAACAGATGAGCCGTTCTCCCTGAGGAGATACGGCTCGTTAGTGCTCAGACTTTTTTGAGCGCTGCAGGCAGCGGCGTCACCTCACCAGACCTTTCAGGCAGCATGGCGGCTTTACGATCCTGCACCCACATATCTCCCATCATTTTATCCAGTCCCATATCCAGGCCTGTCACCATCCCGGCGCCCGGCGTAAAGGTCAGCTCACCGAAGTAGATCTGCCCCTCGTCGATATACCAGTCCACGCGCACATAGTCGAAATCGCTGGCCAGCTTTTTGCTCAGGCCCAGCGCTTTTTCCAGCGTTTCCCTGTCACCACTGATATCCAACCCTGTATCGCGTATCTTGTAGAAACACTGTTGCAGGCTGTTCACATAGAAATTCATCGACAAAGGCGCATTGCCGCAGCGGTTATAGATAACCTGAAGCACATACTCAAAGTTGCCATCTTTCTTATTAAACATATGGAACTTGTAGTCGGTAGCGGCTAACTTGCCGTCACCCACATACTGCTCAACCAGAATACGCGGCTTAATATAGCGGTAGTGGATCTCCCGCGACTGATTGGAGAAGTCCCGCTTCAGCCACTCCTCGCAACGCCTGACCAACAGCTGCTTCTGGATACAGTCCGGCTCTTCGAGGAAAATTTCAACCATGCCGGAACCGTGGTTTGCCTTAATAACGGTATTTTTTAGGGATTTAAGCCCCAGCAGGGTCATCGGATCGGCCGACTCATGCAGCAGCGGAATTAAATACTCGTCACCGATCGTTTTTGCTATGTAATCACGGACCAAAATTTTATCTGAAAGGTTGCCGTAACGAATGTAGTCTCCGGTGACAAATTTCCGATACATAATCTTCTCGTTAAAAAGTTTTGGCTGATGAATATTGGGTAACCGCTTAAATTTATGAAAATAATGTATTCTGTCCTGATAAGACCAGGGCATTTTCTTGAGCAGGTATAAGAGGCCTTTTCTCAACTCTGCCTTTAGTTTTAACATTTTCAACCTCATCTGTAGGTTTTGTAGTTGAGTGAGGAAAGCTGCAGTTTAAGAATGACGGCATTCTTAAAGAAGTAGTTCATTACGGTCAGGGAGAGCAGTTCTGTCACCAGCACGCTCCAGGCTGCGCCTGTTAACCCCCAGAAACGGATAAAGATCCAGTTGGTCGCCACGCTAATTACCACCAGTACAAGAACCTTGACCAGCAGATAATTAAAACCACCTTCCTTTACCATATAGCGGTAAGCTACTGTTCCCATTGCCGAAAAACAGGTTGCTAACGACAGTACCGTAACGAGATTTCCCGATTGTGTGTAGTCATGCCCATAGAGAGTAGTGACGATCTTTTCGCCATACAGCGCGACGATAAGCAGCATCAAAAATGAGACAGTCATTACATAGCCATTCAGCCTTGCGGCCAGTTTTACAGCCACATCCGAGCGCTCTCTGAAAATCTCAGAGAAACTGGAAGTGATGATCGCTACCGGGATAAAAATCCACGAAGCGGAAATAGTATTGACGGCAGTAAACAACCCAAGGTCATGTACTGACCCCACCCCGAGCAGAAAAAATTGCGACAGCTTGACCTGTATGGAGATGAACACGCTGGAGATAGCCAGCGGCAATCCGGCGTGGAACAGGTAGCGCAAATAGTTTCTGTGCTTACGCTTAGGCGGTTTACTGATGCTGTTAAGCTGGTAAAACCGACTGCGCTTAATCATGTAAGGCACCAGGGTCACCGCAACGATGGAGAATGAGAGCAGCAAAGGACTCAGTTTTAGCCAGGCAACAAGGAAGCTAATGGCAAAGCTGATGACCATTCCCGTGGCGTTCGCTATCGTGTTCATCCGCGATTCCAGTCGCGCATTGTTATAAACACTGAAAATATCCTGGGTCACAAACATCGCTGACAAAAAAGACGCGATGGCGAAAATCAGGAAGTTTTCCCGCATTTCGAGCCAGACATAGATTAATACCGGTACGGACAGACATAACAACAGTGCCATACGCAGCTGTTTGGCGACGGCCATCAGCCGAATCCCTTTTGGCGCACTTTTGCTGATACTTTTAAACAGAATTGTTTCAGTACCGAAAATAGCCACAGTCTGCACAATGGAAAAAAGTGATGCAGAAAATGCTATTTGCCCGAATATGGAAGGGCCAAAGGACTTTGCGACATAGGATGTGACAAATATCACACCGAATACGGAAATGACTTTTTCCAACATCATCCATATGGCGTTAGACATAGCGCTGTGATTCATCTGAGCATCCTTTTTAAAACTAATCACTTATTGCAGTAACTCTGCACATCCTTGTCGAAACGGGAAAGTCATCCGCCAAAATAACTCGACGAAAAAATGGAACTGATTTTTTATAATGCGGAATATTCTTAATCCGCTGTTATTTTAAATGTGTTTTTTTCCAATTTACGAACGTTGAGAAATCTCTGATTTAAACCGGTCTTAATTTCTTGTAATCAATTCCACCCATTGCTCTTCAACGATGGTTATCATGACACAGTTTCTGCGACCCACCTGCTGGAGAATTCTGAATTACTCGCTGGCCTTGCTGCTGCCATGAAACGAATTTATAACAAAAACTCGCATATCGAAAGCTCGCCAGGGGCTTTAGAAATAAAATAGGAGAATTCCCATGATGATATTTCTTCATAATCACTTAACGTAATCCTTGCAATTCAAATCGCGTACTTAACAACACTGCTCTAATTTATGGGGTAATCAGATCCATCAATTATTGCAGTTATTCTCATCACATTACAGTTAAGAAAGGGAAGAGCATTTATGAGAAAGTCACGTTATACAGAAGATCAAATCACCAGTGCCATTAAAGCATCTGAATGCGGTGTAAAGGTGAAAGAAATCTGCGATGAACTTGGGATCTCAGAGGCAACCTTCTACAGCTGGAAGAAGAAATACTCCGGACTTTCATCTGAAGACGGTAGAAAAATCAAGGAATTAGAAGACAAGGTGCATAATATAGAGCGCGAGCTCCAGACCCTCAACTCGGACAAAGAGATGTTGCAAAGCGTAGTGAAAAACTTCTTTACTACCAATGACAAACGCCAGGCAGTTAATTACCTACAGGATACCTTTGAGATCGGGACTCGCCGCAGCTGCCGCCTGCTGGATATTAGTCGAAGCGTTTACCATTATCCGTACAATGTGGAAAATCATTAATTGAGATCTACTGCACATCGCTATTTTTCTTGCAGGTCCAATTAAAATATTCCCATTGCTAATTGAAAATTACGGATCGATTTCAGGAAAACATTTTTCCTTGATGAATTAATTGCCATCATTGTCCCCTTTTAAGCTGTATCTTTATTAGACACCAGCTGAAAACACATCTATTTCAATCCCTTCTGAGCGCATTTATCTTTGTCCGCAAAGATAAATGCCCCTTTTCTAACATTAAGCCCACTTACCGATAGAGCAAAAAACAGACAGAGTGCTTCACGTTTCGTAAAACTGTTCCATTCATCACTGGTTCATGAACTTCACCTTTCGGCAAATTACGTCTGTCTGACAACGGCCAGCCATTTGGCTTAAATCGCACATTCTGGCGCCTTTTAGCTTATCTACGTATCATCTCGCTGCCGGCCATCCTGTAGCAATGCTTAACGTTAGTAATAGAAATGCCTGGAAAACGTTAACGATCTTCATCCTGACTTCGCTACCACTAATGCTTTTGACCTTTTCCAGTGGCTTTACTCAGGTTTCGCTAAACCGGGAATTTGAGTTAATCGTGGCTTTCTATTTAAAAAGCCGTCTCAAAATTGCGCTATTTCCCTTTCAGTAGCGCCGGTACACTGTCCAAAAAGTCGCACAATATGTTTAGCGATTATTCTTATAGCGGAACAATAACGGACTGTGCCAGGACAAATAGCCGACAACAGGGGCAGAGTATGATTCGGCATAGTCTTAAAAAGGCGGTTTTTATCACAAAATTGACATCATAAAGGCCAGCTTTACGGCCAGCTCAGAAAGAAGTTTTGCAGGAGAAATAGGTGAATCTGTCAGGCAATCAATTCATTTGCTGACAACCACTTCGGTGATAACGGGCTGCGGTTTGATGCGGGTGGCTACTACCACGCCAGCCACAAGACAAAGGATGCCGGAAAGGGTCAGTAAAGGCGGCCAACTCTGGCGTACCAGGAAGGTATAGGCCAGCCCAGCCAGAATTTCGAACACGATTAGCGGACCGACCAGCACGGTCGGCAACCTCTGGCTCGCTTCATTCCAGCACCACGCGCCCAGCCAGGAGCACAGCAGCCCTATGGCGATCATCAGCGGGACAAAGACCTCAGGACGAGGCCCAAACGGCAGCGCAAAGTCAGGTCGAGTCAGATGCAGCTGCGCGCCCACCAGCAGATAGCCGATTGCCGCCAGCGGCAGCGTGGCGATACCCTGAGCGGTTGCCCAGGTGGTAGCCTTACTCTGCGGATGCTCGCGCAGCCAGCGGGCATTGCGTAACGGATACCATGTCCAGCAGATCACCGCCATCAGGGCCAGTGCAATGCCGCTAAGGTAGCGCCATAGATCGCTCTGTTGCAAACTTCCCCGCCATTCGGCAACGTTTACCAGCACCAGTCCCCCGGCAACCAACATCAGCGCGGGGATAAGCTTGCGCCAGGCCAGCCGACCTTCATGCCTGCCATAAAACACGTTGGCGGCAATCGAGATAACCACCGGCAGCGTGCCGATAATCATCGTAGAGACCGGCGCGCCGGTGCGCTGAATAGCATTAGCCAGAAAAGTGTAATAGAGGAGATTGCCCACCAGCGCCAGTTTGAGCGCTTCTGTCCAGTCGCTGCGCGAAAGCTGCCGCAATCGCTTTACATCCCGCCAGGCCAGCGGTAAGGCGATAAGGCCAAAAGCCAGATAGCGTCCCACTGACTGTAGCGCCCCCGGATAGTCAGGAACCAGGAGCGGTCCGACAAAAATTAAGCCCCACATCATCCCTGCGGCCAGAGCAAACAGCACACCTGCATAGAGAGAAACCGGCACGTTAGATCCCATCGTTGGCTGCACAGCTTCTCAGCTTACGATGTTTCGCCAGGCCAATCCAACCTGAGCGATTTTCGCTGCCGCTTTTCCTCAACGGCGGCGCAAATTAAACGCCTGTTAAACCGTTTTAAGTAAACCTTAACCGGCGCTAAGGCGTTGAGGAAAGGTTGAGTAAGCGCGTGTTTGACTGTCGTTTTCAGTCTGGAGTGGTCATCATGCCAGTAAGCGCCCTTGCTCCTCGTCAGGACAGCAGCCTGACCTTTTTTCTGTCCCTGATCTCTGGAAAATTTAAGCCGGGTAAGCTGTGGTATGACCCAGAGTACCGCGTCAAATATCTGTTCCGCTCGCTGGCCTGGCCAGTAGACACATGGAAAATGGTCACCACCATTGTCCGGGAACCGCTAATGCGCGAGATCCTGCCGGTGCAGCACACGCTGCCCAGCAAAATTCACCGCCCCTACCTTTACAGCGGCATGTCGATGGCCGCGCGTACCCATGCCATCATCAGCCACTATCAGTATGTTAAACAGCTCTCATCACCACGCCTGCATCAGGCGATGCTGACCCCGCAGGGCGTAGAGTTGATGAACTTTTCAGGAAAGAGTGGCGAGACGTTTACCGTTACGTTGGCCTGCACCGGCCGCTGTGAAAGAGAGGGCGAAGTGAACTTGCTGTTTCGCCGCAACGGCGTGCAGCTGGCGATGGTGACGTTTGCGGTGACGGTCATTAACGGGGAAAAAGTGGCAATTGTCGGCGGCATCCAGGGTGCCCATCGCGACACGCCGCATGAGCTGATCCGCGAGGCCACCAAGTCCTGTTACGGGCTGTTCCCCAAACGCATACTGATGGAAGCTCTGACGCTGATTTGCGCCGCCACCGACATTAAGAAGCTGGAGGCGGTCAGCGACAACGGACACATTTTCCGCAGCCTGCGCTATCGCCTGAAAAAACGTAGCCTGTTTCACGCCAGCTATAACGAGTTCTGGGAGACGCTGAACGCGCAGCCGCTAAGCGACAAGCTGTATCAACTGCCGCTCAGCTTTGTCCGTAAGCCGCTGGAAGAGATCGCCAGTAAAAAACGCTCGGAATACCGTAAGCGCTACGAGCTGCTGGATTTAATGCGCGAGCAGTTTTCTCAGACGATTGCATAAAGTGAAGGAGGAGCAGCCTTAAGCCGCTGTGGCTACTTGTTCTCTTTTTCCACGTCGTCGATCTTCCAGCCTGAAGCCTCCTTATGGAGCGTCACCAGCAGCAGTTGCCGATCGGCAGGATCGTTACCCAACGTGACGTCGCCAGAGGCGGTTGTACCGTCCAGGGTAAAGTGCCCGACGCTGACGTGATCCACCCAGGAATCACTGTAGTCCTGATCCTGAAGGAAAAAGTCATCGTCCATGCCGTCAGGACTTTTAATCAGCACGTTGATTTTGTCCAGTAAGCCGGTCGTAACATAGGTTTTGAGCAGCGGATCGTGCTCATCAATCGGACTCTCATCCTTGCTCAAGGCCGTGAGATACCAGCTATAAAAGTTTTTGCTGACCGTTTCAGGATCGCTCCTGTGTTCCGCCGCCATCACATGCAAAGCCAGGAGCGCTATGCACGGCGCCAGTAACCATCTTTTCATCTAATGCTATCTCTGCCCAGTAAGCCCACAATGCCCAGCTAATTTACCCTTTCAAGCTATTATCTGAGCAGGTTTCTGCGTTATTTTTAGTAAATGTTTATACTTCATGCGACTGAAGCCAGCGGATTATCACCGCCGCCAGCGCCTTCGGCTGCTCCAGCGGCACCATATGCCCTGCGTTCTCAATGACTTGCAGCGTTGCGCCGGGAATGTTATCGGCAAGAATCTGAGATTCCCGCAGCGTTCTCATCCGATCGTCTGCGGCGGCAATAACCAGCGTTGGACAGGCTATCTGCGCCAACAGTCCGCTATCATCGGGCCGCGCCATCAGCAGCTGACGGCAATACGTTTCTTTGCCTGCACGTACGCTCATGGCGTGGATCTGCTGCTGCAAACGCTGGTCATCAGCGCGCTGATCGCTGAGCGAAAGCGCAATGGCTTTGTGGCCCAGCCCGCGAAATGTCCCGCTGGCCGCCAGCAGCGTTCTGGCGGTGGCGGCTTTAAAGGCCTGCGTCTGTTCGCTGTCCTGCTGGCTGGAGGTCGCAATCAGGATTAGCCGCTCTACGCGTTCCGGCGCCTGACGAATCATCTCCCGCGCAACGTATCCCCCCATAGAAAAACCCACCAGCGTAAAGCGGGCCGGAGCCTGGGCCAGAACCCGCGCGGCCATTTCCGCCAGCGAGGCATCCTGCGACAAATCACCGTACACCAGCGGGCCGTAAGGGGCCAAATCTTCAGTCATTGCCTGCCATAGCCCGGCGTCACACATCACGCCAGGCAGTAAAACCATAGCCACCATTGTGCCGTCCCGATGAACCTGTTCGCAACGAGAATAGCAGGCCTCAAGGCTCTCTTTCAGCGTTTTTTAAGGCCTGAGTGGCAAAGACTCCCCGGCGGCGTCATAGCGCTGCCGGGCGGAGCGAAACTGGTCGCCAGAAGCAATAACCCATGACCAGATCGGCAGCATATTGACCAGCAGCCCCTTTCCAAGCGGGGTAATGGCATATTCCACCCGCGGGCGTTTTTCCTGATAGTCCTGCCGGGTTATCAGCCCGTCGCGCTCGAGCTGGCGCAGCGTGCGTGTCAACATACGCTGCGTCACCTCTTCTAATTTTCGGGCAATCTCCGCATGGCGTAGCGGGCCTTCAGTTCCCAGCAGATGTAGAATCCCAAGCGACCAGCGATTTCCCGCATGGGTCAAAATTTCTCGCTTCAAGCCGTCATCGTCATCACTCAGTGTTGCGCACACTGTTTTAGAAAATTGCAGCAAAGCGTCTTCATCCCACTCCATAGTGCTCTCCGGTATCATTGGTGTGCCTAATTGTTCCCCGTAGCACTGCATGTCAGGCTGTCTGGACATTACAGGAGAACCCGACATGATGAATACCCCTTATCACTTTCATTCTATTTTAGTGCTTGGCGCAGGTGAACTGGGTCTGTCCGTGCTGCGAGCGCTCAGTCTGCAGCGTCCGCAGCAGCCCGAAACTCAGATTAGCGTGCTGCTGAAGGCGGGATCTGTTCACAGCAGTTCCGCCGAGAAACTCGCCAGGCTGGAAGAGCTGTCCGCGCTGGGCGTTAAGCCGCTGACCGGCGATCTCCATCAGCAGTCCATCAAAGAGCTGGCTGAACTCTTTCGCCCCTTTGATGCGGTTATCAACTGTAGCGGCTTTGTGGGCGGCGCGGGTACGCAGCTTAAAATTACGCAAGCCGTACTGGATGCAGGCATTAAGCGCTACTTTCCCTGGCAGTTTGGCGTGGACTATGACGTTGTGGGAAAAGGCAGTGGCCAGCAGGTTTGGGACGAGCAGTTGGAGGTTCGCCACCTTTTACGCGCTCAGCACGAAACGGAATGGGTGATTGTGTCTACCGGCCTGTTCACCAGCTACCTGTTTGAACCGTCTTTTGGCGTCGTCGATGCGCGGACCAAAACAGTTTTTGCACTGGGAGACTGGCAGAATGCGGTGACGGTAACCACGCCAGAGGATATTGGCCGACTGACGGCGAAAATTTTCTTTCACCAGCCCCGGCTACGTAATCAGGCGGTTTATATTGCCGGTGATACGCTGAGCTGGCAGCGCCTGGCTGAGCTGATGGAACAGAAATGGGCGACGCCGGTGACCAAAACGCTGCTGAGCGTGGATAAGCTCAGGGAAGAGGCAGAGACCAGACCGGACGATGCCGCAGCAAAATACCGGCTGGCTTTCGCCCGCAAAACGGGAATTGCCTGGGATAAATCGACCAGCTATAACGCCCGTCAGGGCATTGCGGTAACGGATGTCGAACAGTGGCTGGCGGCGCGTACCCGTAGCGAAAATCGTTGATCTCAAGCGGAGTTTCACCGCCGTCAATCATTGCGCCAACCAGACTCGCACTGCGCCATGACCAACGTTCAGCCCGGCTGGCGCAGTGCGAAAAGCATTCCCAGCGTTTCAACCAGCAGATGCGCCGCCAGATAGGATGTGGCACCGGTCGGCACATCCAGCTGTGGGTTAACCTCCACCAGATCGAGGCCGATAATGTCCATGCGCTGTAGCAATACTTGCAGGGCGTCGCGCAGCTCGTCGTAGCGCATACCGTTGGGCTCAGCTGAGGCGCATCCCGGCACCAGTGAAAAATCCAGCACGTCGATATCAATACTGATATAGCACTTTTCCCCGGCGGGTAAATGCTTCAGCTGTTCGATAAACGGCTGCTGCCGGAACGCCGCCATGGGAATGATGTGACTCCCCTGCTGCCTGGCGTCACTGACCTCCGAGGGCCGCACGCGCAGGCTGCGAATGCCTACCTGAGTCAGGCTCTGGACGTGCTCCAGCGCCGCGACGTGGCGAAAGGGCTGACCATTACTGAAATGCACGCCGTGGGTGGCGGGCGCAAAATCGAGATGGGCATCGAACTGCACCACATGTACCGGCTCCTGAATCCCACGGATTAGCGGATAGGAGACGGAGTGATCGCCGCCCAGCGCCAGAGGAATAGCCCCGCGCTGTCGAATCATCTGCACCAGGGTGCTGATATTGTCATGGGTGCCGATCACATGGGTGGGCAGCACATCAACATCGCCGACATCCACCAGGCGGCCTTGCGAGATCACATCCGTCAGGAAATGCTGGTCGCGCTGGATGTCGTAAAAACCGGTACTGGCAAAACGCATTGAGTGCTCACGCAGCGAGCGCGGCGCAAAGCGCGTACCCGGTTGCCAGGGCGATCCCTCATCAAAGGGCACGCCAAAAACCGCCACATCAGCCCGCAGTTCACTGAGCACATCGCAATAATCTGCGCGTAAAAAGGTGGGAATGCCGCTAAAGGCGCGGTTAAGGCGCTCACTACCGCGCATATTACTGCTCATAAAAAGCCTCATTATTCAGAACGGGCTGCAACAGCGCCCGGGTACGCGGATGGCTGGGATGGCGGAAAATATCGGCGGTCGCCCCTTGTTCAACAATCCTTCCCTCCTCCATCACGATCAGCCGATCGGCAACCTCACGAGCGAAACTCATTTCATGCGTGACGATAATCATCGTCATGCCTTCCTGCGCCAGCTGTTTCATCACCTGCAGCACTTCGCCGGTCAGCTCAGGATCGAGCGCGGAAGTCGGCTCATCAAACAGCATCACTTCCGGCTGCAAGGCCAGCGCGCGCGCAATGGCGATACGCTGTTTCTGTCCGCCAGACAGACTGTTCGGCATTGAATCCGCCTTGTGCAGCAGGCCGACTTTCTCTAACAGTTCGCGCGCGCGCGTTTCGGCGTAGTGACGACTCTGCTTAAGAATTTTGTGCGGCCCAATCGCGACGTTGTCGAGAATGCGCAGGTGGGGAAACAGGTTAAACGACTGAAAGACCATGCCAACCTGACGGCGTAAGAGATTCAGGGCATTTTCCTCCAGCAGTTCCCCCTGCTGCATCAGCATCTGCCCGCACAGGCGGAGGCTGCCTTTTTCCGCCACCTCCAGGCCATTACAGCAGCGCAGGAAGGTACTTTTCCCCGATCCGCTTGGACCGATGATCACCACCACTTCGCCGCGCTGAACCGCAAGTGAAACACCGTGCAACACCTGATGGTCGCCGAAGCGTTTCTCCAGCGCCACGGCCTCAACAATCGCCGTACTCATTGCACCATGCCTCCCGCCCGAAGTTTTTTCTCCACTGCGCGCAGCAGCAACATGGTGCTGCTGGTCATCAGCAGATAAATAAAGGCAATCACGAGATAGACCTCCAGCGAGCGGTAGGAAACGCTGATCACTTTCTGCCCTTCGTGCATCAAATCGTGAATGGTCACCAGGGAAACCAGCGCCGAGTTTTTCGTCAGGGCGATAAACTCATTCGCCAGCGGCGGCACCATGCGCACCAGCGCCTGCGGTAAAATAATCAGCCGCATCGCCTGGCCGGATGACATCCCCATCGAACGCGCCGCTTCGCTTTGCCCGCGATCGATCGAGAGGATCGCCCCGCGCACCAGTTCCGAGACATAAGCCGCGGAATAGCAGCCGAGGCCGATAATGCCGCAGACAAAAGCCGGAATGACGATATTGAAATAGGGCAGCCCGAAATAGAGGATAAATAGCTGAACCAGCAGCGGCGTTCCGCGTACCAGAACCACATAGGCGTTGCACAACCACCACACCGCTTTATGGCGGGAAGAGATCCTTCCCAGACCAATTAACGTGCCGAGGCAGCAGCTGATCGCCAGGGCGCAAAGGGTCACTTCGATAGTGACCCACGCGCCGGAGAGCAGTTCAGGCAGGCTGGCCAACGCCGGGGTGAAATCAAGCGAAAGCATCGTCACCTCTGATCATTTAGCGCCAGTGCCGAACCACTTTTTCATTAACGCATCATAAGTGCCGTCGGCGCGAATCGCCTTCAGAGCCGTATTCAGCTGCTGGCGCAGCTCTGGCTCATTTTTACTGACCGCAATACCGTAATCCTCCTGGGTCAGCGGTTCGGAGAGCACTTCAGTAGTGCCGCGCGTTTTGCTGTAGAGCAGCGCCGCTGGCTTGCCGGAGACCACGGCATCGGCCCGCCCCGCTTCAAGCGAGTTAAACATCTCTTCATTCTTCTCGACCTCAACCCGCTGCACGGTAGGGTACTGCTCAGTGAGCAGATTCACCGATTTCGTGCCAACCTGTACCGCTACCCGCTTGCCGGCTATATCTTTCGGCGATGTTATCCGCTTATCCCCTTTTTTCACCATCACCACCAGTCCGGCGGTGAAGTAAGGATCGGTGAAATCCACCACTTTTTTGCGGTCGTCGGTGATATAGATGGCGGACAACACGATGTCCTGACGCCCCGACAGCACCGATGGGATCATCGCTTTGAAGTCCATATCGGTATAAACCAGCGGGCGTCCGATTTTCTTCGCCAGCGCATCGGCCAGGTCGACATCAAAACCGGTGCGCTGGTTGTTGTTCATATACTCCATAGGAGGAAATGTGGGATCGATCGCCACGCGAATGGGATCGGCAGCCTGAGTAACGCCGGAAAACAGCGCCAGGGTAAGAGACGTACCTAACAGTAGCGAACGAAATGTCATACATCCTCCGAAAAGTTAGCCATTGCTGTCACAGTAACCGGCGCGAATTGCCGCACCGATGAAATTCAGTACCAGACGGCCTGCGGTCATACAGGAGATCTGGTGGACATCTTTCTCCGGCTGGATCTCAACGATATCCATGCCGATAACCCGTCCTTTCTTCACTAAGCCATGAATCAGTTTTCGGGCCTGAACAAAAGTCACTCCGCCCGGCGCAGGTCCGGCCACGGCGGGCATCACTGACGGATCGAAACCATCAGCATCAATAGTCAGGTAGTAACGGCCGCCAGCAGGGATTTGCTCCAGCACGGCATCCATTCCGCGATCGTGCAGTTCATAGGCGGTAATAATGCGTGCGCCCCAGGCTCGGGCGTAATCGGCCTCTTCCTGACGGGCGCTGCCTGAAGCACGCATTCCAATCTGGATAATGTCTTTCACAAAGGGGAGCTCAGAAGCGCGACGCATCGGGCTGGACAGGCCATCTTTCACGCCGTTGACCTCATCACGCCAGTCCAGGTGCGCATCGAGATGGACGATGGTGATCGGCCCCTGCTCGTCAAACGCTCGTAGAATCGGATTGGTAATGCCGTGATCGCCGCCGAGCACGATGGGAATCGCGCCCGCCGCCAGGATCTTACGCACCGCCTGTTCCGCCCTGACAAAATGGCCGCGCGGCTCGGTCAGATCGGCTGGCACATCGCCGCAGTCGACGAAGCGAATGTCATCGCGCCCCTGTAGCAGAGGGCCATCAATATCAAAATCGAAACGTTCAGGACCGCGGATCACCCGATCGGAAGCCTGGCGGATCGCCGTTGGCGCCCGCACCTGGTCGTTGTTGTAATCCTGCGGGGTATAGGCCGCGCCGTAGGGCATGCCAAGTACGGCAAAATGGGCGCTAAGGTTATCAAGATCGAGCGCAAGTTCTGAAAACAACAATGATTTATGATTAGTTTGCGGTGCAACGGTCAGTGGCAAAGACATGGTAGTTTCCCGGTGTTGGCAATGTGTGGTACTGATAGCAGTCTATTGGCCTGCCGCGGCGGAAAAAACCGATCATCTTTGCAATCACGGTTACGGAAATAACAACAATGAAAACACGAACCTTAAATGAAAAGGATTTACGCGCCCTGAGAATATTCTGCGCGGTGGCCCAGTCTGGCGGATTTTCTGCTGCTGAAAAGGTACTCAATATGACCAAGTCCACCATTAGCCGCCAGATCAAAGCGATTGAGGAGACGCTCGGCACGCCCTTATGTACACGCGGACCAAAAGGGTTCGAACTCACCGAGGCCGGGCAGTCTGCCCTGCTCTACGCCAGAGAGGCGCTCAATGCGCTGGATCGTATCTTCCCGGCGCTGGACGCCAGTCGCGGGGTGATCTCAGGCTCGCTGGTCATGGGGATTACCGATAATGTGATTGGTCATGCGCAATCGCACCTGCCGCAGGCGCTGCGCGCCATGCAGAAGCTGGCGCCGGATGTCCGCCTGACGCTAAGCGTTATGGCGGGAACACAACTGATTCAGGCACTGCTGGATCGCAGGCTGGATATGGCGGTAAAAGGCGTTATGGAGTATCAGAAAAGCCCGTCGCTGCGTTATGTCGAGCTTTACGAGGAGAGCCACAGTATTTACACCCTGGCAGGCAACGAAGCGCGTTTCCGCCAGCTTCCGCTGGTATGGCGGGCGCAGCAGCCCTTTGTGGAACAGGCGCTCGCCCAGTTTCACTTTGGCAGAGGCCCGGAAGCGGTAGGCATTGAAGCCGTGGCGATGCTGGTTGCCTCAGGCGATGTGGTGGGCATTTTACCTAATCATTATGCCGAGCTGATGCAGGCGCGTTTCCCGCTGGTGCGTATTCCACATTCACCGGTCTGGACGGTACAACATTATGTCGTTACCCATGCCGCTTACCCGGTCTCGCCAGCGGTGGAATTTATGATCGAAGAATTGCGGCGGGCGCAGCAGTTTATTCTGTGAGTAATTTTGGTCGCGACAAGGAGCGCAATAAGCAGGGCTTATTATAAGAAGGCCGTGCTGCCGCGCTGTCATCATATTTTACTATCTCGCTGCTATTCCAACTGACCCCGTATCGATCCCCCCTCATCTGTGAGTTACCTCTTATTTACATCATTTAAACCTTCCATTAACTGGATAAAAATAATGCACCGTCGCTATAGTTGTTTTGTTTAATAAAATCAGGTTGTACATGGTACAACAAAACGGATGATTTATGGAAACAGTTAACGCACCCCATCTGCCGGTCAGACCAGACTGGCTGGCACTGCATCACGAAGCAGCCCTGTCCCCGGAACAGCCGGTAGTGGATGCCCATCATCATTTGTGGGATCGCCAGTCTGGCCGCTATCTGACAGGGGAGTTCAGCGCCGATATTCAGGCCTCGGGACATCGAATTCTCTCCTCGGTCTATGTGCAGTGCCGTTCAATGCTGCGCCGCTCGGGGCCGGAAGAACTAAAACCGCTGGGAGAAGTAGAGTTTGCCTGCGGCGCGGCCGCGATGTTTTCCAGCGGGCATTATGGCCATGCGCAGGGGTGCGAAGCGATTGTTGGCGGCGTCAGCCTGACGGCAGGCGAGGCGCTGCAACCCGCCATCGACATGATGATGCAGCAGTCTGCAGGACGACTGCGTGGTATGCGCAACCCACTGGCCTGGCACGCCGATCCGCGCGTGCTTTCCAGCCCGGCCACGCCGCCCGCCGGGCTGGCGGGCAGCGCTGGGTTTCGTCGGGGGGCAGCTTGCCTGGCGCGCAATGGGCTCTCGCTGGATGTCTGGGTTTATCACACTCAGCTGAAGGAAATTGTCGACCTGGCGCGCGCACTCCCCGATCTGCGAATCGTTGTCGATCACTGCGGTGGTCCCATTGGCGTAGGCCCCTGTCAGGGACAGCGCGATGAGGTTTTTTCACACTGGCGAAACGACCTGGCGCAGCTGGCCGCCCTCCCCAATGTCAGCATCAAAATCAGTGGGTTGGGCATGGCGGTCATGGGCTACCCCTTCGCTCAGGCGGCCACTCCCCCCGACTCCCTCACCCTGATGCGGGCCTGGCAACCCTGGTTTGAGACCATTGTCGGGCTGTTCGGCGCAGGTCGCTGCATGTTTGCCAGTAATTTCCCCGTTGATAAAGGCATGTTCAGCTACGGGGTGTTCTGGAATGCCTGCAAGCGCCTGGCGCATCAGGCTTCCCGTGATGAAAAAGACCAATTGTTCTGGCGCACTGCCGCTACAACCTATCGCCTGGCTTCAATGGAGAAGATCAATGACCAGTAAAACTGAGCTGGAGCAGCCTGTCTCTCAGGATACCGCAGGGCCCCTCCCTTACAGCTCCGCCGAGAAGCGTACTCTGGCGCTTGGTGGACTCGGCTGGGCTTTCGAAAGCTACGACTCGTTTCTGCTCTCGCTGCTGCTCCCGGTGCTGGGGGTAGTATTTGGCCTCAACAAAACCGACCTGGGGCTGTTTATCAGCATGACGGCGGGCGGGCAGATCGTTGGCGGCATCCTGTTTGGCTTTATTGCCGACAAAATTGGACGAGTCAAAACGGCGCTGACCTGCATCGCCATCTATTCAATTTTTTCCGCCCTGCTGGCCTTCACCCGCGATCAGCAGACCTTCGCGATGCTGCGTTTCTGCGGCGCGCTCGGTATGGGCGGAATGTGGACCTCCGGCGCAGCGCTGATCGCGGAAACCTGGCGACCGGAGCGTCGCGCGCGCGGCGGCGCACTGATGCAGATGGGGCTGCCGATCGGCGCTATTCTGGCGATCGGCCTGACCGCGCTGGTCACCGCCCTCAACGGCAGTCTGGAACAGGGAGGGTGGCGCTATCTGTTTATGATTGGCGCGCTGCCGGTTTTAATTATGAGCATCGTGGCTTACCACACTCCGGAGTCTCCGGTCTGGCTTGAACGTCAGCGGGTGAAAGAAGCGAGTGGTACGCCCCCCGCGAAGATGGGCAGGCGGAATCTGCAAGGTTTGCTGCTGGCCTTCACCTTCATCTTCTTTATTCAGTACCTGTTCTGGGGGGTGTTTACCTGGACACCCACATACCTGCGTGAAGTGAAGCATCTGGACTTTCTGCACAGCCTGAAATACGTGCTCGCCCTGCAAGCAGGCGCCATTGCGGGCTTTCTGGTGTTCTCACTGCTGGCCGACAAATGGGGTCGCCGCCCGATGTTTCTGATTTATCTGCTGATGGGTTCCCTGGCGGTGACGCTTTATCTGATCACCACACAACCGATAGTGCTGATGATGGCGATCTTTATGGCCGGGTTTGGCGTAAACGGTATTTTTGCCGGTTCGGGACCGTTTCTGGCAGAGATCATTGGTGACACCTCATCGCGCGGTCTGCTGATGGGGCTTGCCTATAACGGCGGTCGGCTGGGCGGATTTATCGCTCCCCTGTTGATCGGCGCCGTAGCCAATGCCGGAGGCTTTACCGCCGGGCTGGCAACCACCGTAGTCGCCTTTCTGGCGGCGATGGTAGTGGTCTGGCGCGCCCCGGAAACGAAAGGTATCAGACTGAAATAATTCACCGTTTCCCGATAAAAATAACGAAACCCTGCGAGGAAATCATGACTGAACAAATCCGTAACGGCGCGCCCGCTCAGGATGCGCTGGAAAAAGAAACCATGCGACGGGTCATCTGGCGTATTCTGCCGTTTTTAGTCGTGAGCTATCTCATTTCTATTATCGATCGCGGCAATATTGGTATGGCGTCGTTGCAGATGAATCACGATCTTGGCCTGAGCAAAGCCACCTTTGGCTTCGCCAGCAGCCTCTATTTTGTGGCTTACTTTCTGTTTGAGGTGCCCAGTAACCTGGCGATGCAGAAGGTGGGCGCCCGATTGTGGATACCGCGCATTATGATCAGTTGGGGCGTAGTGTCGATGTGTATGGCGTTGGTACAGAGCACCACCTCGCTGTATATCGTGCGCTTTCTGCTGGGGGCGGCGGAGGCGGGATTCTTTCCCGGCGTGGTGCTTTATCTTACCTGGTGGATCCCGTCGCGCTACCGTGCCCGCATCATCGCCACCTTTATGGTCTCCATCCCGCTGGCAAATTTTATCGGTTCTCCGCTTTCCGGCCTGATCCTTTCTCTGGATGGCTGGCTGGGACTGCGCGGCTGGCATCTGCTGTTTATTATCGAAGGGTTGCCGGCGGTGCTGCTGGGGATTGCCGCATTTTTTATCCTGCGTGACCGACCGCACCAGGCGAACTGGCTGACCAGCGAGCAGAAGCAGTGGCTGGAAGCCACGCTGGAGGCTGAGCGTCAGCAGCATAAGCACATCGGTCATCAAACCACCTGGCAACTGCTCAAACACCGTCATATCTGGCTGATGGCGCTGATTTATGCCGGAGCCTCCTCAGCGGGCACCACGCTCAGCGTCTGGTCGCCGCAGCTCCTGAAATCTTTCCAGCTCGACAACCTGACTACCGGTCTGATTAATGCGATCCCCTACGGCCTGGCGTCGGTGCTGATGATTGTCTGGGGACGGAGTTCCGACCGCACCAACGAGCGGCGCTGGCACACCGCCCTGACGCTGTTCATGATAGCCATTGGCGTATTCGCTGCCTTTATCAACCTGTCGCTGCCAGCCACGGTGGTGATCCTCAGCGTGATGCTGATTGGCGCTTACGCGATGAAAGGCCCGTTCTGGGCGCTGGCCGCAAGCTGGATGAACAGCACGTCAGCCGCTGCGGGGCTGGCGGCAATTGGTGCAATAGCCAACCTGATTGGCGGCGCGGTGATGGTGAATGCTTACGGCATCATTAATGAACGGACGGGTAGCCACACCCTGGCGATGCTGCCGCTGGCGGGGCTGTGCATGGCTGGAGGCATAGCCGTTCTGGTTATGGGACGCCATTACGGCAGTCAGACTGCGCAGGAAAAACAGATAACAAATTAGCGCGTACGGGAGCGGGTAATCCCGCTCCCAGCGGTCAGCGCTATGCTTCCATGTCGTAAAACTGCTCACAAAACAGTTTACTGGCGCCCAGCTTCAGAGAAAGGCGGCTGGCGGTATTGCTCATCAGCTGGCTGAGACCCTGCTCTTTACGATCTTCGGTCAGGCGTGAAGAAGGGCCGGTCAGCGCCAGCGCGGCAATAAGCTTATCGTTCACGCCAAATACCGGCATGGCAAAGGCGGCGGTGTGGGGATCGCGCGCGCCGGAAGTATAGAGCGGAAGCCGCTGCTCGCCTGCTGGCAAGGCTTCGCCCAGCCCCCAGTGGCGGAGAACTTTGCTGATGGCGGAGCCGTCGAGGGGAAACTGAGAACCGGGCAGGTTACTGTGGCGCAGCCCTTGTGAAGCCTCCGCGCGAAACAGGCAGAGACGCTGTCCGCTCTCAATCACATACCAGCTGGCGCTCTCATGCGTGGCCTGCGACAGCGCCTGGAGTTCCGGCTGAACCACGCTGGCGAGATGGAAAGATTGCTCATACAGCTTACCCAGATAGAGCAGACGAGGGCCAAGCGCATAATTACCATTGTCGTGCCTGACCACATAGTTCATGCGCTCCAGCGAATTCATTAGTCGGTAAACCGTGGTTTTATGATAGCCCGACAGTTGAGCCAGTACGGTCAGCGTCAGGTTCTCCTCTCCGGGACTGAAGCAATCCAGCAAAGCCAGCGCCTTCTCCACAGCGATCACGCCTTCATTACCCATCGTTTTCTCCTTTTCTGATCGCCAGCGAGTTTACCTTAAATTTTGTGAGTTACTTCGTGTTTACATCACAAACGCCAACGCAACGCTGGCTAAAAGGAAATCAACCTCGCTATAGTTATTTTATATTGTACATCTTAGTTTTATAGAGTAAAAACAAAATGGAGAGAATCTATGCCTGCTGCTGAAAAACCGATGATCAACCGTGATGTAGCACGAGTGTCTGCTGAAGAGGTCCGTCAGGCGAAGAAATATCAGGCAGCGATCCTGGCTGATGTCGCTGGCCGCCGCGGCACGCTACATGGCCGCATCAAGCCACTGGCACCGCAAATGACGCTGGCGGGACCGGCCATTACGGTGGAAGTGCGCCCGGGAGACAATCTGGCGATTCACGCCGCGATGGCGATTGCTCAACCCGGAGATATCTTAGTGGTCGATGGTAAAGGTGATTTGAGCTGCGCACTGCTGGGCGAAATCATGGCCACGCAGGCGCAGGCCAGCGGCATCGCCGGCATCATCATTGATGGCGCCGTGCGTGATGCCGATACGCTGAGCAAGCAGAACTACCCGATTTTCGCCGCAGGTCTTAACCCGTGCGGCCCCACCAAATTTATTCCGGGCCGGGTCAATTACCCCATTTCCATTGCCGGTGCTTCAGTTCAGGCTGGCGACCTGGTGGTGGGAGATATTGATGGCGTGGTAGTCATTCCGCGTGACGAAGTGCAGACCATCATCGCGCTGGCGAAAGAGAAGCTTGCCGGAGAAACCAAACGTATTGCGGCGATTCACGAAGGCGATCTGCGCCCGCACTGGCTGGATGGCGCACTGCGTAAGGCTGGGATGCTGACCGACGGAGAGACGCTGTAATGAACCACAAAAAAGTAGTGCTGATCACCGGCAGCGATCTGGCCGGGGAGGCGCTGACCATGCTGCATGACTACGAGCTGGTCTTTGCCGGACGACAACCCACGGAAGAGATGTTGATCTCTTTGTGCCAGCAGCATAACCCGGTCGCGATACTGCTACGCTATGGCAAAATAAGCGCCAAAATCATGGACGCGGCGCCCGCGCTCAAAGTTATCTCCAAGCACGGCAGCGGTATTGACGTGATCGACCAGGCCGCGGCCGCGGAACGAAACATTATCGTCTGTTCCGCACCGGGAGCGAATGCGGCCGCGGTCTCAGAGCACGCCTGGGCGTTGATTCTGGCCTGCGCCAAATCGGTGATCCCACTCGACAAGCGTCTGCGCGAGGGCTATTGGGACAAGTCCACCCACAAATCGATCGAGCTTGAAGGGCTAACCCTGGGATTGATTGGCCTGGGCGCCATCGGCTCACGGGTGGCTAACGTTGGTCACGCTTTCGGTATGAAGGTGCAGGCTTACGATCCGTACGCCAAAACGCTGCCCCCGTCATGCGAGCGCAAAGCGACATTGAACGAGCTGCTGGCCGAAGCCGATGTGATTTCATTGCACTGCCCGCTGACCGAACAGAATCGCGGAATGATTAACGCGGCCAGTTTAGCGCAGTGCAAGCGCGGTGCTATTTTAGTCAACACGGCGCGCGGTGGGTTGATTGACGATCGGGCGCTGATCGCGGCATTAGCCGACGGCACTCTGAGCTACGCCGCGCTCGACAGTTTCACCACTGAGCCGTTGAGCGCTCCGCACATCTGGCAGTCGATCGACAACGTCATTATTTCTCCCCATATTGGCGGCGTCAGCCAGGCTTCCTACGTGAAAATGGGCACGGTGGCTGCCGGGAATGTGCTTCAGGCGCTCGGCGACAGGCGCCGTGAGAAAGAGGCTTCCTCATGAACTGGCTCACGACGCCCGAAGTGCGCGAGGCTGAGGTATTCACCCGACTGCCGGCTGCCTTCAGACAACCTGACCTCAGCAATAGCTGGGCACTCGCCAACCGTGGCGGACAGCCTGTCGATTCGTTTCTTGAAGGGCCGGTCTGGCATCCGTCCGGCTGTCTGTATGTCGCCGACATTCCCTACGGACGAATTTTCCGCGTTGATAGCGACGGGAGCTGGGAGCTTATCGTTCAGTACGACGGGGAACCCAACGGCATGAAACTGCTCGACCCTGAGACGCTACTGATTACCGACTATAAGAACGGGCTTATGGCCCTCTCCCTCCCCGAACGCCGCGTGCGCCCCTGGCTGACCCGCCGCAACAGCGAGAGCTTTCGCGGTGTCAACGACCTGACGCTGGATAGCCGCGGCAATATCTGGTTCACCGATCAGGGGCAGACCGGTCTGCATGATCCCACCGGGCGGGTCTACCGGCTGTCCCGTGACGGCAGGCTGGATTTACTGCTGGATAACTGCCCCAGTCCGAATGGGCTGGTGTTATCGCCAGACGAAAAAACACTCTATGTAGCGATGACCCGCGGCAACTGCATCTGGCGCGTGCCGCTCCAGGCAGACGGTTCAGTCAGCAAGGTGGGCCAGTTCTTTACCTCGTACGGTCCCAGCGGCCCGGACGGGCTGGCGATGACGGCTAAGGGCGAGTTGCTGATTGCCAACCCCGGGCTGGGACGCGTCTGGCTGCTGAACGAGCTGGCAGAACCGATGCTGATCGTCACCAGTCCGGCCGGACGCTCCACCACCAACCTCTGTTTTGGCGGTGAAAACCGGCAGCAGCTGTTTATCACTGAATCAATCAGCGGCGCAATTCTGCGCTGTGACCTGGCCACGCCGGGTGCCTTTATTCCTTACCTCACCGCTCCAGCCACTTAAAAACAGCGGCGCCAGAGAGCGCCATGGAGAGACTAATGGCCCTACATACCACAACGGACTCTGTCTCCGGCGAGCCGCAGCGCCTGCGCCAGCAGGGGATGAGCCCGCTTGAAATGGAACGAAGCGAGCACGCCGCGGCAAAAGCCTTCCGTCGGATTCTGCCGTTTATCTTTATCTGCTATGTCGTCAGCTATCTGGACCGGACCAACGTCAGCTTCGCCGCGCTGGGGATGAATGCGGATCTCGGTATTACCGCCGAACAGTTTGGCTTTGGCGCCGGTATGTTCTTCATCGGCTACTTCCTGTTTGAAATCCCCAGCAATCTGGTCATGCAGAAGGTGGGAGCGCGAGTCTGGATTGCGCGCATCATGGTCTCCTGGGGGCTTATCTCGATGGCTACGGCCTTTGTCACCGGCCCGGTGAGCTTTGCAATTGCACGCTTTTGCCTCGGCATGGCGGAAGCTGGCTTTACGCCGGGGATCTACCTTTTTTTTACCTGGTGGTTCCCTGGTAGCTGGCGGGCAAAAATTACCGCGGCGTTCCTGGTCGGCATCCCGGTGGCCAATATTATTGGTTCCCCGGTTTCCGGCGCGCTGATGCAGCTGACAAGCCACGAAACCCTTCGCAACTGGCAGTGGCTGCTGATGCTGGAGGGGCTTCCCGCCGTGCTGCTCGGCATTCTCTGCCTGTTCTACCTTGACGACCGTCCTGAGAAAGCTAAATGGTTGAACAGTGAAGAGAAGAACCTGCTACAGCGCCGACTGGACGCTGAACAGCAACAGATTGCCGCGAAGCACGGTTCCAGCATGAGAGCCGCGCTGTACAATCCGCTGCTCTGGCTGCTGGCCTTCATTAATTTTTGCGGAATTGTCGGTTCGATTGGCGTGGGTTTATGGATGCCGCAGATTATTAAGCAGCTGGGCGTCAGCCATACCCTGACCGGCTTTCTGACGGCATTGCCCTATCTGTGCGGCGCTTTAATTATGCTGGTTTGGGCGCGCCAGGCGAACGCATCGACACAGCGTATTCGCTGGATCGGCGGTGCGCTGCTGATGGCCGCAGTGGCGCTGGCTTGCAGCGCGCTGGTCAGCGTGCCGGTGGTGAAAATGCTGGCACTCTGCCTCACCGTCAGCGGTATTCTGGCGTTTCAGGCTTCGTTCTGGGCCCTGCCGACGGGGATTTTTACCGGAAATGCAGCGGCTGGCGGTCTGGCTACCATCGTGTCGGTGGGCAATCTTGGCGGCTTTTTTGGTCCATCGCTGATTGGCTACGTTCGCCAGATGACCGGCGGTTTTATGTGGGCGCTGCTGGCGGTGTCGCTGGTGCTGCTGATCGGTGCGGTGGCCGTTACCGCAGTGCGCGACCCTTATCGTAATGAACAATAGGGTCAGGTAATCAGACCAGACCAACCCTCACCCGCCTGTCTCGACTTTGCCAGCATCAGACTTTACCGCTGGTATCCCTGACCTGCAACGTGACGGGCAGGATCGTCCGGCTGACCGCGACCTGCGGATTATTGATACGGGTTAACAACGCTCTCGCTGCCGCCTGACCAAGCTCACGCTTAGGTTGGTCGACGGTAGTGAGACCTTTCTCCTGCAATCGCGCCAGGGCGCTAAAATACCCGCCGAAAGCATCATCAAAACCACATACCGAAATATCATCCGGCACCGACATCCCCTGCTCGATCAGGCCGTTAATCACTTCAAGCGCCACAATATCATTCGCCGCCAGTACGGCGGTGGGCTGCGGCTGGCACTGCAATAGCTGTGCTACCACCTTTTTGCCGCTGCTGCCCTGATAGTCCCCTTCGATCAAATAACCGGGATGGACAGGAAAATTCAGACGCTGCATACCAGCCAGCCAGGCCTCCTTACGCTCCCGCGCGGTGGAGGATTGCGCCGGGCCGGTAATACAGGCGATGCGGCGATGCCCCAGACCATGCAGATGCGCCAGCAGCAGGTTAATCGCCTGGACGTTATCCGGGCCGATGTAATCGCCCTTCAGTGTTGCCGGCATACGATTAACAAAAACGCAGGGCGGCCCATTTTTCAGCAGCTTGCGCGAAGCTTCGCTCAGGGTTTGCGACACCAGAATCAATCCATCTATATGGCGATCCAGTAGTGAGCCAATCAGCGTCTGCTGGCGCTGGCTGTTCTCATCGGTATTGCACAGGAACAGCGTATAGCCAGCCGCGCTGACGATTTCATCGATCCCCTTCACGATAGCCGGAAACAGCGGGTTGGTGATATCCGCCACCAGCACGCCAAGGGTCATGGACTGTTGAGTGCGCAGCGCGCGGGCGATAGTCGAAACGCGGTAGCCCAGTTTCTCAGCGGTATCGAGAATAAGTCGTTTGTTTTCCGGGCTGACATAGCCCTTTCCAGCCAGCGCACGGCTGACGGTGGAGCGGGACATGCCCGATTCACGAGCAATATCCGCCAGCGTTGCGCGGCTGCCAGCGGATTGCGTCACTCTCTTCTTCATGCCAGTCCCTCGTTTACAGACTCTACGATCATACCGGATTGCGCTGAAAAATTGAACTGGGATCGATCTCACATTCAGCCGCCTGAAAGTTCGTTAGTTTAAAAAGCAGGCACGATAATGATGCTCTGCTTTGCGCTGGCTACCCCAGCGCTTCTTTTGCCCTAAATGTGGGATCGTTACCACAATAATACTGTTTATTATCAGAAGGTAAAATGAAAAGAACGGTGAAATTAACCAGCCTCAGGGAAGCGATCGGCACCGTCAGCGATGGCGAACGCATTGCGCTGGGCGGCTTTGCTATCTATCAACGGCCTATGGCCCTGGCGGCCGAGCTGGTTCGTCAGCACAAGAAGCAGCTAACGCTGGTCGGTATCGTCAACGGTATTGAGGCCGACCTGCTGATTGGTGGCGGCGTGCTGCGCAGTATCGAGACATCTTACGTGGGGCTGGAACGCTTTGGCCTGGCGCGTAATTTCCGCCGCGCCGCCGAAGGCGGCACCCTGAAAACGGTGGATTACCCGGAGCTGATCGCCTGGGATCGCTTTCGTGCTTCACAAGAAGGCCTGCCCTTCTGGCCCTGTACCTTTCTCGGCGGCAGCGGAGTGGCGGCCAGCAACCCGGAAATCGTCCCGTTCGTCTGCCCGGTTTCCGCCAGTAAAATGTGGGCCGTACCGCCCGCCAGCCCCGATGTGGTGTTGGTGCACGCGCCGCTGGGCGACGAATACGGCAACGTCGCCTTTCACAACCGCAAAATGCTGCCGCAGAGCGCCGATATTACCCTGACGCGTAGCTGCGACAGGGTCATTGTCAGCGTAGAGAAAATTGTCAGCCCGCAGCAGCTCAGCCGCCAGCCGCATCTGGTGGAGATCCCGGCTTTCCGCACCACGCATATTGTTGAGGTGCCTTTTGGCGCGCATCCCACGTCCGTGCCGGGGATCTACGACTGCGACGAGCGTGCATTTTTGGATTATGTCAGCGCCAGCGCCACGCCGCAGAGTTTTGCGCAATGGCTGCACCAACACGTTAACGGCCTCGCCGATCATCAGGCGTATCTCGACCAGCTTGGAAGCGCTCGCCTTCTGGCTCTGCGCAATATGGAGATCCCACAATGAAGCGTCCCGCCTGTACCCAGGAAGAGCTGATCGCCATTCTGCTGGCGAAACAGATGCGCAATGGCGAGGTTGGCTTTACGGGTCTCGCCACCGGCAGCGCCGCCGCGCTTTATATCACCGGCATTCCGCTGGCGGCGATGGCGTTTGCCCAGCAGACCCATGCCCCCGACCTGACCATTCTGCTGGCGGGGTGGTGCATCAATCCCGATCTCAGCCAGCTCCGGGCATTGCCCTCGGCGGAATTTGATAACGCCTTACAAAATCTCCCCTGCGAGGCGCAGATGCAGGCCTACCCCGGCCACTATGCGGTACGGCGCGGAGATGTCGATTTTGGTTTTGGTTCCGGCGCGCAGGTAGACGCTGAGGGCAATATCAACAGTACCTGCATTGGCGATAGCCAGCAGCCGCGCGTGCGTCTGGTGGGTTCCATTCTGTTGCCCGAGCATATGACCTGTTTTGGTCGCGAATACCTGATGATGCCCAGCCATCAGGCACGCACCTTTGTCGAAAAGGTCGACTATGTTTCCGGCGTCGGCTGGCCCGGCGGCCAGTCAGGACGAGAGGCGCTCGGCCTGCGCCATGGCGGCCCGCAGTGGATTGTCACCCCTAAGGCGATATTTGATTTTGATCGCCAGCTCGGTCGGGCTCGTCTGCACAGCATTCATCCCGGCGTATCGCCAGAGGAGGTGCGCGCCAGCACCGGTTTCAGCATACAAACCACCGATGTGCCGACCACGCCCTGGCCCACCGCCGGGGAACTTTCTCTGCTGCGCCAGGTGGTGAACCCGCATGGCGCTCTGATCCCCCATTACAATGAGGCATAACGATGAAAAGTAAAATCACCACGCTCAGTGCGGCCGTGGCGCGCATTCCCGATGGCGCCAGTATCGCGCTGGGCGGTTCGCTGCTGCGCCGCCAGCCGATGTCGCTGGTCCATGAGCTGGTTCGCCAGGGTAAGCACGACCTCACCCTGCTGACCTGGGCCACGACCCTGGCGACCGATATGCTGGCGGCCAGCGGGGCAATCCGGCGCTGGGAAGGGATTTATGCCGGTTTCTTCCGCCATGGCCTGGCGCCAAACTTCCGCCGCGCGGTACAAAGCGGGCAAATCGACACCCATGATTATTCAGAGTCCGCTTTCGTCGCCCGTTTTCGTGCCGCCGCTATGGGGCTGCCGTTTCTGCCGTCCAAAGCGCTGCTCGGCACCGGTATGGCAGGTAAAAGTCCCGAAGAGATTAAACCGCTGAGCTGTCCGTTCAGCGGTCAACCGCTGCTGGCGCTGAAGGCGGCCGATACCGATTTTACCCTGCTCCACGGTTACGCAGCCGATGAATATGGCAATGTGCAGTGGCCGGTAGTCCGCGATAGCGATGATATCGATCAGATGATGGCGTCGGCGTCAAAACGGCTGATCGTCACCGTGGAAAAGATTATTCCGCACCAGCAGGTACGCCAGCGACCGGCTCTTACCTATATCCCGCACACGCTGGTGGAAGCCCTGATTGAGGTGCCGTATGGCGCGCACCCCACCGCTACCGACGGGTTTTACGATGAGGATGAAGCCGCTCTAAAACACTGGCTGGCGGCGTCGGTCACGCCAGGAGGAGCCGCCAGCTGGCTGGAAGAGTATGTTTTCAGCTGCCCGGAACGCAGCCAGTACGTGGAAAAAGTCGGGTCGCTTAGCGCCCTGAAAGCCTTTGACGTTGAGCGGGAGTTTTAATCATGACGCAGAAAAACTACACCACCGAAGAGCTGATGATCTGCGCTATCGCTCATGAATTGCAGGATGATGAGCTGGGTTTTGTCGGCCTGGGCACTGCCGCCCGCGCTTTTACTCTCGCCGTAGGCATACCTATCGCCGCGGCCCGTCTGGCGCAGTTGCTCCATGCGCCCGGCTTTTCAATTTACTGGGGCAATCTGCTGACGCCAGCGTTAGACAGCATCCCCGAAGCGCTGCTACAGGATGCCTATACTCGCTGGCCTGCGGCGGCGTCGCCCCAGGATGTCGGCTATAAGATCGATATGGTGACGCGCGGTCGTTTTGATGTCTCATTCGAGTCCGCCCCGCAGGTCGATCGATACGGCAACCTGAACATCACCGAAATTGGCGGCAGCCAGCCGCCGAAAACCCGTCTGGTGGGTTGCCTGGCGCAAACCGAACATATGGCCTTTATTAAACGCCCTATTATTGTCACCGATCTCACGCCGCGCGCCTTCGTGCCGAAAGTAGATTTTATCACCAGCGTGGGCTATCTCGACGGCGGCGACAGCCGTGCGAAACTTGGGCTGCCGGGACCAGGACCGGCGTTGTGCGTCACCGATAAAGCGATTTTCGACTTCCATCCGCAATCGAAGCAAATGCGCCTGCGCTCAATCCATCCGGGTGAGACGCTGGGAAGCGTGCTCGACGCCATGAGTTTTGAGCCGGTGATTGAGGGCGCGCCGCCACAGACCGCTGAGCCTGGCGCGCATGAAATACAGTTGATTCGTGAGAAGATTGATCCCTTTGGCACGCTTTATCAGCTAAAAGCGTCCTGAATGGAGGGGCGCAGCAGGCGCTGCGCCCGGCGCATTCCACAGAGGCAGGCAGCGATTTCTGACACAGATCACGCCTTTATCACGCGGCCGGTCGACCCCCGAATAATCAACTTCATCGGAAAGATTTTCTGTTTCGGCTTAGGCAGGCTTTTCTGGCGGATAATTTTCATCACCAGCGAAGTGGCCGCCGCGCCCATTTCGCGACGCGGCAGGGCAATAGTGGTGAGATTGATCGGTGAAAAGGAGGCCATTTCAATGTCATCCAGCCCAATCAGCGACAGATCCTGGGGAATGCGTAACCCCTGCTCGTGCGCGGCGTTCATCACGCCGATGGCGCTCATATCGTTGGCCGCCAGAATAGCCGTCGGGCGCGGCTCCAGAGCAAACAGCTGCTTCGCTGCGCTATAACCGCCGCTGACATGATAATCCCCCTGCGCCACATATTCCGGGTTAAGCGGCAGCTGACAGGCACGCAGCGTAGTCATATATGCCTCATAGCGCTCATCAGCAGTGGACGAGTCCCGCGGCCCGCGGATTAAAGCAATATGCTGGTGTCCCAGCCCAACCAGGTGTTTCACCGCTGCGCCAATTCCTTCCTCATTATTGGCGCCCACGTAATTATCGTTGTGCTTCAGCGAGCGACGCTGGATCATCGCGTAAGGCGTGTTGCCATTTTCCAGTAAAGCCCGCACCTCCGGCTGTTCGCAATACTGGGAGAGCAGCACCAGACCGTCAACGCGGCGATCCAGCAGGACCCGCATCTGCGCCAGCTGCTTATCCAGTTGACCATCGGTATTGCAGACCAGCAGGCTGCACTGCTCGCGATCGGCAACATCTTCAATACCGCGCAGGAAATCAGGTGAAGAGGGGTTGGCGATATCCGCCAGCAGCACCCCCAGGGTAAACGTGCGCTGCATACGCAGGGAGCGAGCCACCACCGAAACCCGATAGCCAAGCCTGTCGGCCGTAGCCTGCACCCGCTGGCGAGTGGATTCTTTGACGATGGTTTTGCCACTCAGCGCATTGGAGACCGTTGAAACCGCCACGCCCGCCTCACGCGCCACGTCAAAGATAGACACTTTGCCACTGCCAGTATGGGCTTTGCTTTGCGGGGGCTTTCTGGTCATTAGGCAACATCCTGACTTTCGTAAAGGCATAAAAGAGTGAGACGATTATTACATAAGCGTCAAAAGGAAAAAAAACGTTTTTACTGCGGCGGGCCAGGCGTCAGGCCAGAGGGGCGTGCAGCCCCTCTGGCGCTGTATTAACGACTTTTTATCAGTAGGCTGTCGTTGCGGGCTTTGCCCGCTGCTTCGAAATCCTTCTCGTCATGCAGATCGCGATGCATAGTTTCGCCGGTGCCCAGCGCGCAGAAACCGGTGACCACGCCAGAAATAATGATCATCCAGGCAATTGGCCAGAAACCACCGCCTGCCCAGGCGACCAGCGCGGTGGCGACCATCGGCGTAAAGCCGCCAAACACGCCAGCCAGCTGCGACCCCACCGAAACGCCGGTGTAACGCACCTCGGTTGAGAACATCTCCGAGAGGTAGCAGGGTTCGATGCTGTACATAGAGCCGATAACAAAGCTGTAGCCAAGGATCAGCGCCAGATAAGCGCCCCAGACGGTGCCGCTGTCCACCAGCCAGTAAAACGGATAAGCCAGCAGGCAGGAACCAAAAGAGCCGATCAGGAAGACCGCACGGCGGCCGATTTTGTCAGACAAAATGCCCCAGAGCGGAAAGGCGATTAACCCGGTAGCGGCTGCCACCATCACGCCGGTCAGAATGGTGCTGCTCGGCATATTGAATTTCGACGTGGTGTACTGCAACACATAGCTGATGATCAGGTAACCCACCACGCTTTCGCTGATGCGCAGGCCAGCAGCAAGGAAAATCTGGCGGGAAAACTTTTTAAATACCTGAACAATCGGCAGGCTGGTGCTTTCGCGCTCCTGTAGCATCTTTTTGAACATCGGCGGCTCTTCGATCTTCATACGAATAATGATACCGATCGCCATCAGGATAATGCTGGCAAGGAAAGGCGCACGCCAGCCCCAGTCAAGGAAGACCTCTTTCGGCAACATAGAGGCAAGCGCAAAGGAACCGGTGGCGCAAAGCACGCCCAGCACGTTACCCAGTTGCACAAAGGTGCCGTAGAAACCTCGCTTCTGCTTCGGCGCATACTCAATCATCATGGTGGTGGCGCCGCCCCACTCTCCGCCCACCGCCAGTCCCTGGATCAGACGAATGATGATCAGCAAAACAGGCGCGGCGAGGCCGATGGTTTCATAAGTTGGCAGCAGGCCGATAACCACAGTGGCGATCCCCATAATACTGACGGAGGCGATCAGCATCCTTTTTCGGCCGACCGTGTCGCCATAATGGCCGAAAATCACCGCGCCGATTGGGCGTGTGACGAAGGCGACGCCGAGAGTGGCAAAAGAGACAATGGTGGCTACGGTTGGCGACAGTTCGGTAAAGAACAAATGCGGAAAGACCAGCGCCGCCGCCGCGCCATAGATAAAGTAATCATAAAACTCGATAAATGTTCCTATCAGGCTGGCGAAGGCCACCCGGCTCAGCTGTTTCTTATCGACGCTGTCACTGGTCGGCTGATGAGTCATGCTGTTCATTGTATTTCCCCTGGCAGTTGGCTTGTAGGGTACCTTTGGGGTGAGCGAAAGCCCGCTCGCCCCTGGGTGCGTGGTTTTGTAGTGAGGTAAAAAGACCTGTTACAGCCGGAAGCAGGCCTGAGTTAAAAAGAGGTGCGTATTAAAGTTGTATTCTGCAGCTTGCCCAACCGACCGCGGTGCGTTCCCCATGCTGGTTCTCCGCCCAGACATGAAACTTCACCACGTCTTGCTGCATCTCATCGATCACCGCTTTACAGGTAATGGTGTCGTTACGGTAAACCGGCCTGATATAGGCCATTTTTATCCAGCCGGAGGTGTGCCAGCTGGGACCGGCGAAGCTCGCCAGCATTTCGGCAATCCAGCAGGTTTCCATCATTCCCTGCGCCAGGGTGTCACGGAATCCGGCTTTTAGCGCCACTTCGATATCGGTGTGAATGTTGTACCACTGGGTGTTGCCGCCCGAGAACACCGTCATCTGCCCCTGCTCAGGCCGTTTCTGTAACGGCTGCACCGGCGTGCCTGGCGTCATATCCAGCCGGGCCTGTCTTAGCGGCGCGACATCCTCAGGCCACACGGGATCGATATGCCCCGCCAGTGGCGTTTTCGCGGCGTTGCCGGTGCCAAGCTGGATATCGTCAGGAATACGCATGATCTCAGTGCTGATCTGGCGTACATACGCCTTGCCGCTGTCGGCGTCGCGCGCTTCGGTATCAAAAACCGTGTAGCCTTTGCCACGCTTCATATATTTATCGGTATACCTGCCGGTGTAGCTGAGACGGGCATTAAGCGGCACCGGATTGATAAACCAGATCTCTTCCTTCTGATGCAGCCCAACGGTGCGGCTGGGATCGTAAACGCTGCAAAACAGCGCTACCAGGTCGCGTCCCAGCATCGGCGCAGGCACCCAGGGTGCCTGCGTGCCGACATATTCCGGGCCGTAATCATCGAGGGCAAAGCAGGCGCGGCGGCGGTATGCTTCATCCGCATCGACCCGCAGCGGACCGATTAGCTCATCGACCACCACATTTTCATAGGTAGGTTCACGCAGTTCAGGATTAATGCGAGCCATGCTGTTCTCCTTTCTTAATGCCCCACTCGGCCAATACTTCATCGGTATGCGCGCCCAGCACCGGCGGTGCGCGACGAATCGAGCCCGGGGTATCGGAGAGTGAAACCGTCACGCCGTGAGTGGTATACGTGCCTGCGGTGGGATGTTCGATATCCACCAGTTGGTTGCGCGCCTTCAGCTGCGGGTTCTGTAATACTTCGTCGATGGTGGCGACCGCCGAGCAAGGGACGCCCGCTTTGTCCATCAGCATCACCACTTCATCAGCGGGCAGCGAACGCACCCAGTCAGCCACTATCGCGTCAATGCCGCTATTGTTTGCCAGACGCTGGTGATAATTATTGAAGCGGGCATCCTCCATCAGATCCTGACGCCCCATCGCCTCGATCAGGCGTGAAAACAGCGCGTCAGTGCCTGCTGAAAGGTAGACCCAGCGCCGATCGGCAGTCTGATAGCTATTAACCGGCGCAGAAAAGCGATCGAGGTTGCCGACGCGGCTCATGGTGCGCCCCAGCTGCGCCTGCTCAGGAATAGCGGAGATCAGCATACTGACCGCGCTTTCCAGCAGCGAGGCTTCCACCAGTTGACCACGCCCGGTGGCATGACGCACGTTCAGCGCCCCCAGCGTGCCAATGGTGGCGTACAGCGCCGAGGCGTAATCGACCATAAACGTGCCCGCCATGGTCGGCGGTCCATCCTGCTGACCAGAGATGCTCATAATGCCGCTCATCGCCTGCGCGATCGCATCGAAGCAGGGGCGCTGCGATAGCGGACCGCTCTGACCAAATCCTGAAATCCGCACCATAATCAGCCGGGGATTAAGCTGATGAAGCGTTTCCCAGCCGCAGCCCATTTTTTCCATCGTGCCGGGGCGGAAATTTTCGATCAGCACATCTGCCTTACTAATCAGCTGACGGAGCTGCGCCTGGCCCTCCGCGGAACGGAAGTCGAGCTCAAGGCTACGCTTGTTGCGATTGAACGAAAGAAAGTAGAGGCTTTGATCGTTCAGCTGCGGTTTGTTCTGACGGGTATCCTCACCCTTACCTGTACGCTCGACTTTCACCACGTCAGCGCCCATATCAGCCAGCTGCATCGCGCACAGCGGCCCGGCGATAAAGCGCGATAAGTCGAGGACTTTTAATCCTTCCAGTGAACCGGTCATCACAGTACCTCCGGTGAATGTGTGGTGCGGCCGACAGCGGCATCGACCAAATGGGCGAAAGCCACCATGCCGGGGTCGTCCAGACCAACCGAGCGTTCGGCGAACATACGCGCCCGTCCTATTTTGTTGGGTTGCTGACGCCAGCTTTCCAGCGCCGCGCCCACCGCCTGCGGCGCTACGGTCGGCCAGCTTTCCGGCGGCTGCGTTTTCAGCGCCTGGATTAAGGCATCGATAGCATCGAGTACGGTTTTATCGCCGAGGCTGGCGCCGCCCCGCGCCATCAGCGCGGCCAGCACGGCTTCCAGCATCGCTGGAATCGCCTGGGGTTCGAGGGTTTTCGCTGATGAGCTCTGCTTTGCCGCAGTCAGCAACGCGACGCCCAGCAAGGTCCCGAAACTGGAGCCAGAGGCGCGGACGCAAGCCATTGATGCCGCCTGAAACACGGCGGAAATATCCTGCGGCACGGTAGCCAGCGAGGCTTCGGTCAGGCGAGCGCACTTTTCCAGCGTGGCACCTAAATCGCCATCGCCCAGCTGACCGTCGAGCCGGTTCAATTCTTCCGCTGCGGCTTTTGCCCGACTACAGCAGCGCAGCAGCACGGCGCACAGTTGTTCTGCGTTCAGGCTCATGACGCATTACTCCACCAGGGGGAAGCGACCGGGGCGTTCAGTAAAGATTCCAGTTCATCGTCCAGTTTCAGCAGGGTCAGCGAGGCGCCCGCCATTTCCATTGACGTGGCATAACGTCCGATTTGCGGCGGGCTAACGCTGATGTTATGACCGAGCAATCCAGCCCGAACCTGACGCCAGAGGATAAACAGTTCCTCCAGCGGCGTGGCGCCCAGGGAGTTCAGCATCACCGCAACGCGATCGCCAGCCCGAATATCGCCGTCTTGCAGCAGCGTGTTGAGCATCTCGTCGGCAAGCGTATCGGCTGCCAGCAACGGCCCGCGATGAATACCCGGCTCGCCGTGGATACCCATGCCAAACTCCATTTCGTTATCGGCCAGGGTGAAGGTGGGTTTTCCCGCCTCCGGCACGGTGCAGGGCAGCAGCGCCACACCGATAGTGACGGTGTTATCCAGCGCGCGTTGAGCAATCTCCGCTACCTGATCCAGCGTAGCGTCCGGCTGTTCCGCTTTTGCGCCTGCGATTTTGTAGGCGTAAATCAGCCCGGCGACCCCGCGCCGTTTCTGGCGCTCGTCGCGCCGGGCGGAGCCTACATCATCACAGGCCAGCACGGTGCGGGTTGCAATCCCTTCCGCTTCCAGCATTTCGCTCGCCATGGCGAAATTCATTTTGTCGCCGCCGTAATTGCCAAACAGCAGCAGCACGCCTTTCCCGGTGTTGGCCGCGCGTATCGCGTCCATACAATCCATGACCGCAGGCCCGGCGAACACGTTGCCAACGGCGCAGGCGTCCAGCAAGCCCGTGCCGACGTAACCGGCAAAGGTCGGCAGGTGCCCGCTGCCTCCACCGGAAACGATCCCCGGTTTGCTGTTAGCTGGCGTGGCGCGCGTGATTACCCGACCCGCTTCGCCCGACTGCGCGTACAGATGAGGAAAGGCCAGGCACATGCCTTCCAGCGCTTCATCAGCGTAGTTTTCCGGGTTGTTAAGGATTTTTTTCATCATTTTCTCCCGGTGATTTAGTAATTCAGTCCGTCTTTGTTTTCGAACAGGGTGATCGGCGGGTAAGCGCGTTCATCGGTCACCACGTCAATCACCGTGGTGGTGCTGGCGGCAAAAGCGGCTTTCAGCGCCGGCAGGAAATCGGCGGCCTTGTCGATACGAACCCCTTCACACCCGCAGGCTCGCGCCACGGCGGCATGATCTACCGCAGCAAAATCGCAGGCGTCGGTGTAGCCGCCGAACAACGCTTTTTCCGCATGTTTTTCATAACCGAGGATCTGATTGTTAAGCACCACCAGCACCACGTTGATCCCCATACGGCGCGCGGTTTCCAGCTCTGACCAGACATGAGCAAATCCTCCGTCCCCAACCAGCGCAAATACCGGCGCTTCCGGGCAGGCTACTTTAGCGCCCAGCGCATAGGGGAAGCCCCAGCCAAGCCCTGCCAGACCGCGCGGCGTCACAAAGCGGCTGCCGACGGCCCGTGAGGTCAGGAAGTTGGCGACCCACACCGAGGAGTAGCTGGCATCCGCTACGACGACGGTTTCCGACGTCAGCACGCTGTCGAGATCGCGCATCAGGCGCTCAGGGCGCAGGGGCGAAGCGTCCAGATTCAAGGTGTTACTGACTTCCGCCTGCCAGCGCTCGTGTCCGGCCGCAATGCGTTTACTCAGTTCAGCACGCTGCTGAGTACGCTTGCTGAGGTCGTGTTTTTGCAGGGCCGCGCTGAGCGCCTCCAGCGTCAGGCGGGCGTCGCCAACCAGTCGCAGCGCGTCGTAATTACGCCCCACTTCCTGACCGTCGATATCCAGATGGATGTAGCGGGCGTTCTCTGGATAGAGCGTCCAGCTGTCAGTGCCGTTCTGATTGGTGCGGTTGCCGATCATCAGGATGACATCCGCCTCGGTGACCAGCTCGCGCAGATAACGTGTGCGACCGCGCTCGCCCATGAAGTAGCCAACCACCCCGACGGAGAGTGGATGCGTTTCATCCACGCTCCCTTTGCCCATCGCCGTCGTCGCCACCGCCAGGCTGCCGCGCTCCTGTAAATCCGCCAGCGCGGCGGAAGCGTCAGAGAGATGAACGCCACCGCCAGCGATAACCAGCGGCGCGCGGGCGGTAGCCAGCAGTTTTGCCGCCTCATTGACAGCGTCCGGGGCCGCAACGCTGCGATCCAGCGGAAAGTGACCGAGTGACGCCGTGCGCTTACCTGACGCCCCGGTAGCCTGTTCATTAAACAGATCGATAGGGATAATCAGCACTGCCGGCCCAGCCCGGCCTGAGGTGGCTGCGGTAAAGGCCATATCAACGTAATCTTCAAGCCGGTCGATTTCGCTGACGCGTTTGGTCCATTTTGCGACGCCCTTAAAGAGTTCCAGGTGGTCAAGTTCCTGGAAGGCGTTTTTATCGACCATCTGGCGATGCACGTCCTGAACGATAGCGACCACTGGCACCGAGGCTTTAAAACTTTCAGCCAGTCCGGCGACCAACAGTGTTGCCGCCGGACCATTTTGCGCGGTAACCACGCCGGGCTTATGCGAGAGACGGGCATAAGCGTCGGCCATATAGCTGCCCGCATTTTCAGCGCGATAGCCGATCTGACGAATTCCGTACTGCGGGGTAGCCAGAAACAGGGCGGCCGGAATGCTTTGCCCGAAAATAACCTCAACCCCGTGACGTTTCAGGGCAGCAGCGACGATATGCGCCCCAGATTTCCCCTGTTGCTTGCTTTGTTCAGCACTCATGATGTCTCCCATAGTGTTTTAAAGGCGGCTTTTTCGCCGCTGTTCCGGCCGAATACAACAACCTGTTAACCAATGATTAACTTATAGTCACTCTCACATAAAAACGTTTTTAATAAAAACGTTTTTATTGCGTTTTGTCGGGCAGGATCACGGAATAAAAAATGTGCAGTGCGGAAAGTTACGTGCAACCTTTTGAATAAAAATGGGTTCTTTTTACCGGTGGCGACACGTCTGTTTGGAGAGATTTGTGAGGCGCTTCACGAACAGCTTGAGCGTTGCGGAGGAGCGAAAGTCCTGATTATTCCCTGCTCTCAGGAAAGAGACATCCGCCATTGCGGATCAGCGCCTTCACCTCTTCGCTAACCTGCACGGGGCTTTGACTTAATCGGGCAACGAATTCCTGACTGTGCCGCACGTACGACTGCGAATCATGCTTCGCGCTCCACAGGATAATGCTAAGCATGACAGGAATGAGGTCCAGGCCCTTATCGGTCAGACTGTAGAGATCCTTACGCCTGTCGTTGGGGCTGGGCGTTTTCGAGAGAATGCCCTGCTCCTCAAGAGAGGCAAGGCGGGACGCAAGGACATTGGTTGCAATCCCCTCTTCCGATTTCAGGAACTCGCCATAGGTCTTTTTGCCATCAAAAACAATGTCGCGAATGATCAAGAGCGACCACCGGTCGCCGAAGATCTCCACGCCGTAGTTCACTGCGCAGTGGGACCGAAGGTCTTTTTTACATGTCGTCTTCATAGCCAGATCTTAACATAACTTGCTTGTCGCAAGTAAAATTTCATCATTCACTTGCATTTTGCAAGCTAAATACCCAACATGGCCTCTACGTTGAGCGCGGTCGTAGGACCGCCTCGGTAGTCCATAAACGATCGTCCTCAATAAGTAAGGAACTTGACATGAAAATCGGCTTTATCGGTGCCGGGCCCGTCGCCCAAACGATCGCCAAACACGCCCTGTTGGTCGGTCACCAGGTTGTCCTTAGCAACACGCGTGGGCCTGAGTCGCTCGCTGGCCTTGTAGCGGAGTTGGGCTCTGGTGCTACCGCCGGAACGGCGAAAGAGGCTGCGGAGCAGGATCTCGTGGTGCTTGCCGTCAAATGGTGGCACGTACAGGCGGCATTGTTTTCGGTAGGCGACTGGAGAGGCCGGGTCCTCGTGGATACAACCAACCGCATTGCCAGCATTGAGCCTTTGGCGCTAGGTGACATAACCGGCCGGACGTCGAGCGAGATCGTTGCCGATCTCGCCCCCGGAGCGAAAGTCGTTAAGGCATTTAATACCGTTCCAGTATCCTGGATTGCAGATTTTTCGGCGTCAAAGCGGAAGACGGCGTTTTTTGTGTCCGGGGATGATGCCGACGCCAAAAAGGCGGTCAGCAACCTCATTGAGGAGTTCGGTTTTTACAGTCTCGATCTGGGTTCTCTCGCTGAAGGCGGCCGACTCCAGCAAACCGGCGGACCGCTTGTGGGGGTCAATCTTACGTTCAATGAACGGTTCGTCCTTCCTACCATCGACTGAGCTGCCGAGCATGGCGGTTCACAATGGGCTGTCTTTACTGCTTATTGTGGCCGCCGCACCGCTCAGGATTTATCAAGGAGATCAAGAAAGCGGATGACTTCTGGTTTGCGAACGGCGGAAGGCGCAACATTCAGAATGAACCAGACCAACGGCAGCGCCGGAAGGTTGATGTTGTTCTCTACCCTCAGGCCAGCCGCAAAGCATTGAGCGAGCGGCGCAATGGCAATGCCTGATTCTACCGCTGTGTGGATAGCGTTGAGGCTGGGACTGGTCACAATGACCTCCCATTTACGCCCTGCGTTGTTTAGCGTATTAAGCGCAGCGCGGCGGTACACGCACCCATCAGGGAACAATGCCAGGGGCACGGGCTTATCACTGTCTGAAATTAACCAGGGATCGCCTGCCCAGATCAACTGATCACCGCCAATGATCTTGTCGGTTGAATTTTCATCCAGAGATTTGGCGAGAACCACATCATAGCCCCCAGACTCCGCGCCTTTCAGCAGCTCATCAGTGATGCCGACATGGATCTCCAGACGAACATTTTTACTGCACTGATGATAGCGCCGTAATACCGGAGGGAGCCAGTGGCAGGCCAGATCATCACTGGCTGCAACGGATAAATGGCCGGGACGGCTGTCTGTCAGCAACCGTAGATGGGCATCCTGCGCCAGCTGGAGCATGGAGCGGGCATAGTCCAGCAGCATCACTCCGTCTTCGGTCAGAGCAACCGATCGCGTCGAGCGTCTGAACAGCGTTTTCCCGATCCGATCTTCCAGCCGTTTGATCTGCTGGCTGATAGTGGACTGAGTAAGATTCAGCTGTCTGGCTGCAATCGTGAAGCTTGAACAGTCAGCAACGGTGACAAAGGCATTGATGATCTCAAGTTCAAAAACGGCGGCGTGATTCATTACCATTCCAAATTAATTTAGCCATATAATATTAATTTAACAAATATATTCATCGAATGTCAGAATGCAATTCCTTATTCAGTCAATTCAGGTGATTTTATGTTTGAAGGATTTGAGGATACAAACATCACGCTGCGATCCGGACTCACCTTGCGTGTACGCATCGGAGGGGAAGGGAAACCCGTATTACTTTTGCATGGCTACCCACAAACCTCTGCCTGTTGGCATAAGGTGGCTCCGTCGCTGGTTGATCGGGGATTCAGAGTGATCGCTCCCGATTTAAGGGGTTATGGTCGCTCTGATAAACCTGTCTCCGATGCGAAACATCTGACTTATTCAAAAAGAACGATGGCGGAAGATCAGGTCAGCCTGATGCAGGAGCTGGGCTACAGTCGTTTTTTACTGGCAGGCCATGACCGCGGCGCCAGAGTAGCCTTCCGCACCGCCCTTGATTATCCTGAAGCCGTCGAAATGCTGGCGCTACTGGACATAGCGCCGACAGATGAAATGTATGCTCGTACGGATCGGGATTTCGCGACCGGATATTACCACTGGTTTTTCTTGATACAGCCTTCGCCATTGCCTGAAAGATTAATCGGCGCCGACCCTGACTTTTATCTCAGAAGTAAGCTTGCGGCGTGGGGAAGAAGCGGTACCGACGTTTATTCTCAGGAAGCCGTATCTGAATACCTTCAGGCTTTCCGGGATCCGGTCAGTATTCATGCGACCTGTGAAGACTACCGTGCGTCAGCAACGATCGATTTAGAGCATGATGCCGCTGATGCCGATAAAAAAATTAACATGCCCTTGCTGGCGCTGTGGGGAGCGAAAGGGCTGGTAGGAAAACTGTATGACGTTGAAAAACTATGGCGTAAGCGCGCGCATCATGTGGTGGGAAAGGGGTTGCCAGCAGGACATTTTCTGCCTGAGGAAGTGCCTGACGAAACCGCTGAAGCGCTGATTCATTTCTTCAAAAATCAGCCTTAACGGCCAGAAATTCGGACATCCCCCTTGGGCGAATAAGCCTGCAAGGTAAGGCCTCGTCATCTACCATGAGGCCTTACCATCCTTACAATGAAATTATCCCTTTTAAGCGGACACGACCTCGCTGCGGGCCGCATTTCCGGTCATCAGGCTGACCATCTCGCTTTCATCCATATTCCCGCCAGTACGCTCATCCACAATGCGTCCCTGATACATAATCAGGCAGCGGTCAACCAGCGCCTGTAATTCAGGTAAATCGGTGGAATAAACCAGTACCGAACCGCCGTCCCCGACAAACTGACGAATCGCATGATAGATAATTTCCTTGGTGCCCACATCTACGCCGCGAGTGGGATCGTACAGGAGCAACGTTTTCGCACCGGACAACAATGCCCGCGCTATCAGCGCTTTTTGCTGATTACCGCCCGAGAGCGCGCCAATTTTGAAGTTGAGGTAGCGCTGGCTCAATTCCACCTGCTGCGCCACGCTGGAAATGGCTACCCTCTCCTTTTCTCTGTTGACCATACCAAGCCGGGTAAAACGCGAGAGTACTGAAGGCGTTACATTGGCGGCGGTGGAAAGTGAAGGGAAAATGCCTTCACTTTTACGATCTTCAGGGACAAATGCGATACCACTGTGCGCACTCAGCGCTTCACGAGGATTACGCAAGGTGACCACCTTCCCCTGTAGAACCATTTGTCCGGCGCTCGCCGGCATCAGTCCGGCCAGAGAGCGAAAGAGTTCGCGTTGCCCCTGCCCCTCCAGCGCCGCCACCCCCAGAATTTCACCGTCGTGCAGTTCAAAAGAAACGTCCTGAAAGGCTACGCCGCATAAATCATTGGTGACCAGTCGTTGATTGCGCGTGGTCGGCAACTCGCGGCTGTGCGCCTGAGTGGCCTGACCGGCTCGCCGCCCCACCATCAGGGCGAAAATATCGTCATTGGTCACCTGTTGCAGATTTACCGTATCGATACTTTTGCCGCTGCGCAGTACCGTGGCATGGCTGGCTATTTCACGGATTTCGGCCAGACGATGAGAGATGTAGAGTACCGAGGAGCCAAGCGCGGTCAAGCGATGCACCAAACGAAACAGCCAGTCTACGTCCGCCAGAGCGCCGGTCGGTTCATCCAGAATCAGTAATTTGGGATTCAGATGCATCGCCCGCACGATCTCAACCCGCTGTCGTGCGGCAAGCGAAAGGTTCTCTACCGCAATGTCAGGCGCTATATCGAACACATCGTGGTTGTGGAGAATCGCTTCCGTCTGCTGCTGCATGCGTTTTTTTGCTGGCATACCAAGCGTATTTTTAAGCGCGTGCGGCAGAAAAAAATTCTGCGCCACGCTTAGATTGGGCAGCAGACTGAGTTCCTGAAACGCCGTGCTGACGCCAAGCATGCGGGCATGGTGGAGCGAGCGGGGAGCATAAATTTCCCCGTCCATGGTCATGCTACCGCTATCAGGCGAAACCACGCCGGAGAGAATTTTCACCAGCGTCGATTTTCCTGCCCCGTTTTCACCCAAAATGGCTTGTACCTGACCAGGCTGTAAAGTCATCGTGACTTTTTCCAACGCGACGGTAGGACCGTATGATTTGGCTACGGCTAAAAGTTGGATCTCTTTAGACATGGCGTGTTGCATAGCGCGACTCCTGTGGCCCGATGACTGCTGACCATCGGGCTCTCTTCTGGCAAGATTACGGTTTCACGGTCGGCGTGACTTTGGTCAGTTTGTACTGATCGGGCGCGGCCTGACAGCGGTCGCAGTTGATACCGGGTTCGTCAGCGGCTTTAACAATCTGCTCCGGCAGCGGCTGAATAGTCGTCCCCGGCGTGGGGATGCCTTTCAGCGCCGAATCTAACGAGATTTCTGGCAGATAAACAGGATGATAAATTTCCGCAGAGAAGCCCTCTGGTACCATGTTGCCCGGGAAGACGTTGCATCCATCGGTGATTTTTCCGTCTTTACACAGCTTCATTTGATCGGCCGTCACCCAGGGAAGGGGATATTCAATGTTGGTTGGCGGCAGATTACGTTTTCCCGTCAGCACTTCCATCATCAACTTAAAGGCATAGCCTGCCGTCGCCGGAGGAGAACCCGCCGATACGCCACTTAGCCCACGTTGACGATAATCACTGTTTAAGAAGCCCAATCTGAAGCCGTTCATGTTCTCGCCCATGATAGGGATCATTTTTCCTTTACGATCCGCAACGGCGTTCAGCACTCCCGCCTCGCCCAGCTCGGACCAAATGCCGTTCACGTCAGGATGGGCGACCAGTGCTTTAGCCGTTTCACGCTGGCTGATACGATCGTCCCAGTAGCCGTAAAACTCGGAGACAATCTGGATGTCAGGGTATTGTTTAAAGATATGCATTGCACCGTCGTAATGACGTTTATCCACCGACGTGCCCGGCACCCCGCGGTTCATGAAAATCTTACCCTTGCCGCCTAATTCATTGACCAACTCCTGGGCCATATTTTCTCCGGCGCCAGCCGAAATATAGCTAATGTTATAAGCACATTTTTCCGTCACCGTGGAATCAAACATAAAGAACTTTACGCCCTGGCTACAGCCGCGACGGACCACTCGATTTAAAGCCGTAGGCGAAATAGGGAAGCTAATAATCCCATCGGCCTTACTGGCGATCATACTTTCATAAGCAGATATTTGAGCCTGTGGGTCAGTACCGGAAATAACCTCGGTCAGGTCCACCATTTTGTCATAGGGCGGCGTTTTTGCCAGCGACTTAATAATATTCGCCGTCTCGCTCATCCAGTTATTTCCACTGTAGCTTAAGCTTAAAAATATTTTATATTTTTTTGGCTGTTCCTCGGCATTGACATTAGCAGCGAAACAGAGCGCAGCCATGATTGCGACGGCCGAAACCGCGCATTTCTTAAAATGCTTTAATAAAGACATGATGACTCCAGATAAAGTGAAGTTAGATGTTAAGTGTTACTGGCGTTTTGAAAAATCACCTACTCTTTTTGAGAGAATTAATATTGAATTAATTGATCCCGACTGGAATAACAACGCCACCAGGATAATCAGCCCTGAAACAATCAATCGCCATCCCTGGTCTAATCCCGTCGCGGCGATCATTGAATCGACCGTAGTCAAAAATAAGGTTCCAGCCAGCGTGCCAATAAATTTCCCCTTTCCGCCAAGAATCGACGATCCGCCCACCACCACGGCAGCAATGGACGGCAGCAAATAGGGATCGCCCATCCTTAACGTGGCGCCATCCGAGTAGCCGGTCAGCAGCGCGCCGCCCAGCGCGGCGCACAGGCCGCTGAGCGCATAGGCGACAATCGTTATCTTACTTACCGGAATGCCGCTAATCCCTGCTGCCCGAGCGTTACCGCCAAGCGCGTACAGATAGCGCCCAAACAGGGTCCGCCCCTGGATTAACAGTGCAATCAGGCTAAAAACGATAAAAAACAGCAGAATACAGGGAACACCAAGCCAGCTGCCCTTCACCAGCGTTGACAGCATCGGCGGTGAGGAACCCAGCGTGCTGCCGGACGTTGCCCCCAGAGCCAGTGACCCGACGATGATGCCGGACCCCATCGTCATGATGAAGGGAGGAATACGCAGGAAGGTAATGCCGATGCCGCTCACAGCGCCAATCCCTGCGGCGGACAGCAGAATAAAGGGAAACATCCACAGCGTGTTTTCCCCGCTGCTGCCGATCATTCCGGCCGTCATCACTCCGCCGTACATAAAGAGTGAGGCAACGGACAGATCCATCCCGCCAGACAGGATGACCAACCCCTGACCAAATGCCACCACCAGCAAAAAGGAAGCGAGGGTAAAAATCATCATCACCTGAGACCAGGAACCTAATGCCGGACTTATCAGCCCTGATGCGAGGATCATCGCTACCGTGAGAACCAGCAGCAATACCGGGGCAATCAGATCGGCGTCCAGCCGGCTCCCGCTTCGCCGATCCGGTCTGGCGATATCACCGTTGGTCAGAATGGATTTGTTCATGATGACGATCCTTTCACGGCAGTGCCTTTATTAAGCAGGCGACTACAGATAATTGAGACGATCAGCAGCACGCCCTGGAAAAAGCCGATATAGAAAGAGGACACGCCGAGTGCAAACAACATTTTTTGCATCAGGAGTAGCACCGCTGCCCCGACCATTGAGCCAAAGGCTCCACCGCGCCCGCCACTGAGACTGGTGCCGCCTAACGCCACCGCAGCGAATGAGAGGAGCAGGAACGGCTGGCCTGAATTTGGATCGCCTGTTGAGGTTTGCGCGCTGAGCATAAAACCCGCCGCGCCATAGAAACATCCCGCCAAAATAAAAGCCTTACAGCGCGTCCAGCGCACCGGTATCCCCGACAGCGCCGCAGCCGTTTCATCCGCACCGATAGCATAGATAGCCGTGCCGGTATCCGTACGCTTTATGACCAGCCAGATGAGTGCGAATACCGTCAGAAACAGGCCTGAAATCGGCAGGACCTGCCACAGTGAATCGGTGAGCGTATCGCTGATAAACTCCGACACGCTGCCGCCCGGAACCGGCAGCAATAACAGTGCGATGCCCTGGCTAACAATCATGGTGCCAAGCGTCGCAGCAATGCTCTGAATGCCATGCCAGGCAATCAGATAACCATTTATCAGCCCAATCAGCGCCCCCACGCCAATGCACATCCCCAGACTCAGACAGGCGCCGAGCGGTCCCTCGAACGGGAAAACCGCCGTCAGCACGTTGGCTATCGAAATAACCCCAACCAGCGATAAGTCGAAGCCTTTTGACAGCACAACTAAGGTCTGCCCCGCCGCCGCCAGCGCCAGGGGAGCCGCATTATTCATCAGGTTAGTCACTGAATAAGCGCTGAATGCGTCCGGCTCTGACCAGCCGTACAGAAAATACATCAGCAGATAAACTATTACGGCCAGCACAGCGCCGTTGAGGGCGAAAAAACCTCTTTTTTCAGGCCGAAGGGAGCCCATGGTCTTGTGACCAAGACTCTGCGATAGAGAATTCATAACCGAGCATCCTTTAAATAAGGGAGAACGCGGAGCTACCCGTTATCTGATGGGCTGCCTCGCGGCAGCTATTCAAATTTTATGTCAATCTCGTCGTAACCTTGCAGACGATAAATGACGGCGGAAATACCCCAACAGAGCAGGAAGAGCGCAATGATGACGTAACCCAGCGTATTAAAGTGTTCCGTAAGCGCCTGGATGTCTTGCCAGAAAGTCCCGGTAAAGGACATTTTTTCCGACAGCAAACTAAGCACTTCGATTCCTCCAATAAAGAACGCTACGACAACGGACATCAGGGTAATTGAGAGGTTGTAATACAGTTTTCGGATCGGCCGCACGAATGCCCAGCGATAGACTCTTACCATTAAAATCCCGTCCAGCGTATCGACTAATAACATCCCGGCGGTAAAAAGCGCGGGCATTACCATGATGCTGGAGAAGGAAATACCGCCAACCGCTTGTGCTGAGGACAAACCAAATAACGCGATCTCGGTTGCGGTATCAAAACCAATTCCGAAGAGAAAACCGATGGGAAATAAGTGCCAGCTGCGTGAAACTAACCGGAACAAGGGGCGGAATAACCGGGCCAGAATGCCGCGTTTATTCATTAATATATCCAGGTCTTCTGAAATGAGGGTGCCGCTCTTTTTGGCCTGGCGGAATGTTTTCCATACTGAAACCAGGATGGCCAGGTTGGCGAACGCCAGGATCAGCATAAATCCTGCTGACACCATCGTACTGATCAGTCCGCCGATTTCCTTCGCGTCGCCCAGCGCCTTATCCAGTGCGCTGGCGGTTAAGGCGACAAACAGGCAGCTGATGATGACGACCGAGGCATGCCCAAGGGAGAAGAAAGCGCCAGCGCATTCAGCCGATTGGTTCTCCTGCAACAGTTTACGGGTGGCATTATCAATGGCAGCGATATGATCGGCGTCCACGGCATGGCGTAAGCCGAACATATAGGCCAGTAACGCGGTCCCCATCAACGCAGGCTGGGAGCCGAATTCAAAATATGCCCAGCACCAGGCCAGAAGGTTTATCGTGACAATACCGAAACACAGCCCTTTCATGCGACCGGAATAAGGTACCGCGGGGGGATTGATTATATTCATCTGCTTCACCTGCATCAAAAGTTAACGACACGGCCGTTGAGCCGCCGTCCATAGCGGCATCGAACGTCATTGAATCCCGGCATCCACGGCTATCGGCACCGGCGACAGGCCATGATGGTGATGATGATGGTGGTGAGGATGAGCCTCCTCCACCCCTTTCAGAGCCATGCAGGGATCGACAATGTGCGCGACCCGCTGCAACAACACCGGTTGTCCATGCGGCGTGTTCAGGTAAGCCAGATGCCAGAGCGCCTGCCGTGCCTCCACATCCTGCTCATCCAATAGCGCTTTTTCCTTCAGCACGATTTCCAGCGCAGTGAGCCACTGTCGGTAATAGGCGTCCCCGATGCTTTCATCCCTACGCTGCGGCTGTTCACTAATCACGCCAGAAAATGTGTTGACCCACTCGCTCCAGGTAAACGCGCCGTTCTGCGACAGCTGCAAAGTCGTGGCAAAGGCTTCCGCTTGCCAGGGTTCGCCAAACGCCATTTCAGGCTCTTCAAGCGCCACACCCGGCAGCAGCTTCATTGAGATAGTTGTCATCGCATGCTCCTCAGACCAAAGGCTCAATGTAGTCATCCCAAAGGTCGAGATAGACCGCCGAGTTTTCGACGGCCGCCTCTCCCCACAGCTCACTCGATTCAAACCTCACGCTGTACAGATGCTGAGGTTTTTCGCCGTTACCGTGGGCGTAAGTGTCCGGGAACACGAAGGAGCCGTGATACTGCACGACGGTGCCGATGCGGCCGCGCACGTAACGCGGCAGCCGGGTGTGGCCAGTCGGGTTAATATTTTTTGCGAGGACGCGATCGCCAGGGGCAAAACGCACCGGCAGGCCGGTTGGGCGGACATACACCGGGTTAGTTTTTACCGCGGTATAAACCCGATCTTTTTCTAAAATGTTCATACCTGTGCCTCCTGTTCCGCTAACTGTTTTACTTTGGCTTCCAGTTCATCCAGGGTGAAAAGCCCGTTGTTAATGCCAAGCGTCTCCATCGCGTGGAACCAGTGAACGTAGTAAGGCGTGCTGAGATATTCCGCAGGATCCATTACCTCAATAGCGTGTCGAAACTCATCAATGGGACAGAGCCCACCGGCAAAATAAAGACCAATGGTAGAAAAGACCTGTTTTTCCCATTCCGCTTTAAAAACCGGCTCGTTGAGATCGATTTGAACAGGGCCCAGGTTATGCATACCACCAACATCATGAATAGAATTCATCAGGCGACTCCTCAGGATTGCACGGCAGGTAAAATATCTGTACCAATCATGGCATTACGGGTGACCAGCTCAGCCAGTTCCTCTGCGTTCAGGTGTTCGCTCCCCGCCGGGCGCAGCGGCAGCACCATATAGCGAATTTCGGCGTTACTGTCCCAGACGCGAATTTCAACATTGGCGGGAAGCATGACGTTAAACTCTGCTAATACTTTTCGCGGTTCGATAACCGCGCGTGAGCGATACTGGGGGGCTTTATACCAGGTCGGCGGCAGACCTAGCGTTGGCCACGGGTAGCATGAGCACAAGGTGCAGACAACCATGTTGTGCACACTTTCTGTATTTTCCGTTACGAACATATGGGCGCCTTCCAGACCGCTGAACCCCAGTTCAGCAATAGCGGCCGTTGCATCGCTTAACAGTCGGGCTTTATAGGCCGGATCGGTCCAGGCTTTGGCGACAACTTTAGCGCCATTTTTGGGTCCAAAACGGTGCTCGAAAATATCAATAATTTCATCAATCGCATCGGCTTTGATGTAACCTTTTTCCATTAACAAAGACTGGATCGCTTTAATCCGCAGTGTCGGAATATTCGGCGGTGTCGTAGGTTCGGTGATATCACTCATAATATTTCCTCATCAATGATTGGCGACTGTATTTCTGCATAATTCAGCAACATCAGGCAGCCCTTGATTGTTTAACGCAAAAAAAAAGCCCCTTAACTCATTTCGAGTTACAGGGGCATCGTTGCCAGTGCTATGTTGTCAATGCAGTATTAAGGATATTCACTTGCTGGAAAGCGCTATCTGTAAAACAGGCAACCGGCAGCATCCCATTAATAAAGCAATATGTATGCCACATTCATATTGAAATTAAATCACTTTTATCGGTTGAAAAACAACGCGTTAGTAACAAGCCTGTTTAAATCATTAAAAAAACACCTGTCGGGGTACATAAATGCTTTTATTTAGTGCATCCCCATCCCTTTTTTGGTGCGAACGATCGACTTAAATCTGACCAAAACGCGAAAAAAACTGCCTTTAATTACAGTCATTTAATATATTTTCGCCATTTCTCCGGGTTTGATAAAAACGTCACGCAGAATTCCTCCACTGATTTTTGCTGATTGGTTGCCAGTCGACGGAGTAATTCATAAGAATCATTCTCGCTATAATCAAATTCTCTAATTAATAACATCTGTGCGGATAACAAAAAACGCCTGAGCTGATGTCGCCGCTGGTGTTGCTCAAGCTTATCATTTAATTCTGTCTGGCTTCTGAAATGATGGCGTGCCAGAATCACGGTGGATAAAATCCCTTCTGCTTTAACCGGCTTTCGCAGAAAGGCATTCACCCCCTGTTCAATTACCCAGGCTATACGCGAAGGCGTTTCCATTCCCATTAGCGCTATTTTAGATAAAGTGGGCCATGTGTTATGCGTTTTGACATTAATAAGATCGCGATTATCCGAATCGAAAATCATACAATCATAAGGCACATCAAAGATTGCCGTTTCATAGTCGCTAAAGCTATCGCCGTGAATACCCAAACGCTGAAACTGTAGCAAAAGCGCTTTCTCATCCCGGGGTGCGCAGCCAATTAACGCAATACGTAATCCTTTGACCATTAGCAGTTGTTTATGCATTTGACCCTCCCCTTTCAACCATGAGCTAGCGTGACAAATCGGACCAGGTTAACCAGGGATCTGGTGATACCGGAGAGGGAGCCTGCCATAAGAGATGGAACTTACCATCGGCCCCGATGCGAGCCAAACGCGGCGTCAGGCTGGCATGATTGTTCTCACGATTAATTCGGGTTTTCCCATTCGGCGCGTCCAGCTCAATACCGTAAACCGCTTCGCGCACCAAAGGCGGATCGTCGCTACCGCTTGCCTGAATGCCTTTAGCCAGAAATTGTCCGCTCATCCAGGCGGCTTCCGCATCAACAGTGGGAACAGCGTGCTCACCAAAACGCTGGCGGTAGCATGATGCAAACTTCTGGTTCTGCACATTATCGATGCTGTGGAAGTAAACGGCCGACACCAGACAACCTTCAACCGCCTCCGCGCCAATCATCGCCACTTCCTGCTCGCACAGCGTTAAGCTGAGGCGCGTTGGCGCGGCTTCACGCAGGAAAGCGTATTCGACTGACATCGCCTTCCATACCTGATAAAAACGATAGGCCGAGATGCCCACAAGGGTGATCAAAATGACCGGTGGCCGACGCGCTAAAATATCAAGAATAATTGGCGTTACGTCCGTTTCCCCCAATCCCATAAAGCGACTGGCGACCATTTTTCCCTCGTGCATATCCAGCATGTCACGGGTGATACGGTCAATTTCCTCAGACCAGATGTAGTTGGAACCAACATGATAAACTTCCGGCCGCTCGTGCTTCAGTACGTAATCCAGCATCGGCAAAACATGCTGATTAGGAACGGCCCCCATGTAAATCACATGATCGCTGCTCTCATATCCCTCATAGCGCGCGGTGTGCCATAACATGGCATTGGTCCCTTCAATAAGGGGAAGGATCACTTTCCTTGATGCCGAGGTGTAACACCCCACAATGTGCTTAACGCCATGACGATAAAGCAGCTCGCGGCAGTAGCGATAGTAGTTTTCCAACTGGCAGCCAGGATCGTAAATAACCGGAGCCAGAGTAAAATCCATCGCCTCATTCGCGTTAACTTCTTCGATAGCCAACATAATACCGTTGAGCATTTCCCGGCCGATGCCACCGTACTGCTCGGATACGGAATAGAGGATGCCAACGGGAATAGTTTGTTTGCAACGTCGCTCGGGCGGCGTGAAAGATGGCTCTTTTGCTAACATACGCTTGCGCTCCTCCATTCAGTCACTATCCGCCGTTTTAATCAGCAACGAGTAATAGTGCGGTTGACGCATAGCGACCAAATCTTTACGCCGTACAACGTTCGTCGGGTAACCGCAATCAAGATTGCTGGTATCTATATCGAGTTGCGCCAGTGCCTGTGTGTCGGTAATCAGCGTTTCCACCCGCGGCCAGGCGAAGGTTTCCGGACCAAAGATCCCGCTAAGACCGCTGGAATGCGCGTTGGCATAGCAAAGATAAACGTTGTTTTCCCCTGCCCGCACCCGTGGCAGAAGCCAGTGGTATTGTGAGGCCGCAGTGGAAATGGGGTAGTTATGGGGGATTTTGGTGCCGGGATGCGACATCGAAGCCGGTAACTGTAGCGTGGATGGACAGACGATAATATCGCAGCCTTGCATCGCCAGCACCCGCCCAGCTTCGGGGAACAACAAATCCTCACCCAGCAGTAGCCCGACTCGCCCGCATGGCAAATCGAAGATTTTCCAGCTATCTCCCGCACTGGCCCACAGGCGGCTATCGGCGCTGAGATGCGTCTGCCGATAGTGGCCGACGACCCCATCAGGGCCTACCAGCAGCGCAGTATTGTATAACTCACCGGCCGCCGTTTTTTCTACCATTCCGACTACCAGATACAATCGCAGGCGGGCGGTCAGCGCCATCAGCGTGCTGATGGATTTGTGCTGCTGGCTGATAGCAGATTCGGCCGAGCGGTAAGGCCCCGTCAGACTAAATTCGGGCAAAGTCAGCAGTTCGACCCCGTTTTTAGCGGCGGCCTCCGCCCAATGAGTAATATGCCTCACATTAGTGCTGAGGTCGGTCGAGGGTTCGAATTGCGCAACGGCAAGGCGTGAACGTTTGCCTGGTGGCAGCGGAGATTTACTGTAAAGACCAAAGAAATCAAGAGGATTCCACATAAAGGTCTGCGTCATCAGGCTTTTGTACAGATCCGGCCGTCGCGTGGTTAATTGCGAACGCAGTACGGCCTTTGGCTGTAGCGATCCATAAACAATACCGTCGCCACTGTCTCGCCAGGCTTGCACCTCGCCATCCGGATTAATAATGCAGCTGCCACCACTAAACTGAACGCCCCGCTCTTCCCCCCAGCGATTGCTTTCAATTAAGTAGCAGCCGTTTTCGTAAGCACGGTTGATCCAGTAAGGCGCAGGGGTCCGCTCCGCCAGCCAATTGCTGATGTGGCAAATGACGTCCGCCTCTTGCACACAGGCCAGACGGGCAGTTTCAATAAAATGAATATCCATACATATCAACAGTGCAATATTGCCAATGGGCGTGGTAAAAACCTGATGGCCCAGTTCACCATTGGCGGCCCATTTAGGCTCAGAAATATACGGATGCGTTTTACGATGTTTGCCAATCACTCCTTCCGGGCCGATAAGCACAGCAGTGTTGTAATAAAGGCCGCTGACCATATCGACTTCTGGCATGCCCAGCACAAAATAGCAATCATGGCTGGCAGCCATTTCGGTGAAGCGTTCCGTGGTGTGTCCCGGCACTGATTCGACATAAGGGGCTATTTCCTCTCTGTCCAACCAGCAATAACCTGTAGTGCCCATCTCGGGCATTACGATGAGTTTAGCGCCATGGTGAGCGGCATCCTGCGCCAGAGTCAGCAAGCGTTGGATATTTTCCTTTTTACGAAACTGCTCTGGTTCAAACTGAATGGCGGCTACGGATAAAGGGCTTGTTATCATTGTCTTGCTCCATGGAAAAAAAAAGCCCCATCGCCGGTTAGGGTCAATGGGGCATCTTTGCCTGAAAAATGTTGTCATCTCAGCTGTTGCCTGCTCGATAAATTATCCAGCATGAGAATTCATTATCAGGCAATATCCACGCCAACTTTATCTTTTAAGCGCCAGCGCTCACTTTTAATATTTAAATCATACAGTTAAAATTCACCTGTAATCTCAATAAAAGAAAGTTATCCCTTTTTATGCATTAATGGTGCATTCACCGGAGCGAGCGCACCATTAGGGGGCGAAAGCCGATACCGTTGTTAGCGTAAAATTGCAGCCAGTTTTCCCTGCCAACCATAGTCCATTCGTATATTTACAACAGTACCCAGCATTCCATGATAGATTTGTATAGACTTATTGGGTGAACGATTACTAAAAGGGACAAGATGAAACACGATAACTCCCCGGTCAACACTACGCCTCAGCCGGACTCGAAAAGCGATATTGTCAAACGATCCAGAGTCAAAGGTATGCCCATTCATCAGGAAATACAGAGTGATATCAAAAATAAAATTCTGAGCAATGAGTGGAATCCCGGCGCTCGCGTCCCCACAGAACAAGAGCTGATGGAGATCTATCAATGCTCCCGTATGACGGTGAACAAGGCCCTTTCGACCCTGGTAGCATCGGGTATGGTTGTACGTAAGCGGCGCAAAGGGACATTTGTGGCGATGCCCAGAGCTGACGAGCCGCTGCTGGCGATTCAGGATATTCGTGCCGAAGTTCTTGCCACCGACAGCATGTACAGTTTTACCCTGCTATATCGCGACATTCGGACCATCACCGATACGGTCGAGGCTTCCCATATTGGCGTTCCAGTCAATGCCAAAATGTTATGCCTTGACGTAATGCACTACGCCGACAATCTGCCCTTTGCCCTCGAATCGCGCCAGATTAATTTGGCCGTGGTGCCTGACGTAGCCAATGAGGAATTTACCGATATCCCGCCCGGAAGCTGGCTGTTAAACAACGTCCCCTGGTCCGAAGGAGAACATTCGTTACGGGCCATCACCGCCGATGACGTGCTGGCCAAACAGCTGTCAGTCTCGCCCGGCACAGCCTGTATCTCTATTGCGCGGCGCACCTGGCTTTCCGGTGAACTGATCACCTTCGTCCGCTTGATTTATCCTGGTGAACGACACCGTTTTCTGGTGCGCTTCGGGCCTGGACCCGCCGCAGGCCAGTGGGCTCCTCCCAAACGATAACCTCTCCTTTCCCCCACTTCCCCCTCTCCCTATAAAAGCCCGAACCGGGCATTTACCTCTATTCGAAATCAAATCAACATCTTATAAAAAAGCACATCAACCTGAACAAACTTTGACCATACAATAAACTTATTTGTATATACATATATTGACGAGTGAACAGACGGGTTGTATCTTGCAGTTGTGAGTAAGTGACGGAAGTGTTAACGGCCAGGATGCCTGGCTCATGGAAAAGGGGTTATTGATACGAATCAATTTGTCAGGAGAACAGGGTGGATAAAAAGCACATCGTTAAGAGCGCAATGTTAAGCATCTCACTGGCTCTTATTTCACAATTTGCATTTTCTGACGTCACTGCGCCCGCCGGGATCAAGAGCAAAGGGCAATTAACTTTTTGTTCCGATCTGGAAAATCCACCAGCGGAAGGCATCGCGGATGACGGCAAAACCCCCAGCGGCGTTGCGGTTGACGTTATGAACGCGCTCGGCCCGCTGATGGGCGTTAAAACCCGCATCGATAATTATCAGTTTTCAGGCATTTTTGCCGCGTTGGATACCGGTAAGTGCGATGCCGTAGTGGCGAGCGTTGCCAAAACACCGGAGCGCAGCGAGCGTTACGGGTTAATTGATTACTGGAGCGTTAAATCAGGGTTGCTGGTAGTCAAAGGTAATCCTCTGCATCTGGATAAATTCGAGGATCTCTCCGGACGCCGTGTCGCCGCCCTGTTAGGCAGTAGCAATGAGGCAAGGGTTAAACAGATCGGTAATAAACTGGTCAGCGAGGGTAAAGCTGGCATTACCCTTGTGTCGCTGAACTCCTATGTCGCTGCCTTCCACGATCTCTTACTGGGAAGAGCGGATGCCATGGTCGGTGACTCCGTCGTCTTAAATTATTATATGTCGAAAGCGCCAAATAAATTCCAGACTGCGGATATGCACGTCCCGCCAAAAACCTGGGTTATCGTCACGCTTAAAAATAATAACGAGGTGCGGCAGGCTCTACAGAGTGCTCTGGATGAATTAAATACCTCTGGAGAAATGAAAAAGATCGTCAGTAAATGGGGAATTGAAAAGGGTGTGGAGCTGTGTAGCAGCAGCGCCCAGTGTGGCTAGACGTCTACTATTTCCCTGAAGAGGATAACAACGTGCTTACACATATCCAGTTGCAATTCAATACGGAGTTTTTCCTTAACTTTGTTTTTCATCCCCAACCCTTTTTGTTACAAGGTTTAGGTCTGACTATTATTGCCGCATTGTTATCGCAGATCATAGGCACCGTATTGGGAATACTGCTGGCGATGGCCGGAATGAGCCGATATCTTTTATTAAGATCAATTAATCAAGTTTATCTTTGGCTTTTTCGCGGCACGCCGGTATTAGTCCAACTGGTTTTAATTTATTTCGGGCTTCCCTATTTACTGGGGTTTGATCTTTTTCCGTCGGAAATGACGGCAGGCCCGCTATCTGTTCCAGGCGCGCTGGTTGCCGGAATTATTTCCTTCGGCCTCCATGAGGCCGCCTATATGAGTGAGATCACCCGTTCTGGTATTCTTGCCATTGATTATGGTCAAACCGAGGCGGCAAAAGCGTTAGGAATGCCACCCCGTCTGTTAATGCGCCGGATTATTCTTCCGCAAACCATACCCGTTATATTTCCGGCGTTGGGAAATCAGTTCAATAATATGCTGAAGACCACGGCGCTGCTCAGTATCATCGGCGTTTCGGAAATGTTCCGGGTTGCAGAGCAATTACAGGCCGCGACTTTTATGACCTTTGAAGTCTACATGGGCGTGTCGATATATTATCTGCTGTTAACGGCCGGATGGACGCTTATCCAGATGCTGCTGGAAAGAAAGCTGGGACGCCATTTATCGGGCAGAAGCGTAAAAAGCAGTAAACAGACCTCGCTGAATCAAATGACGGAGCTGGCCGATGAATCTTAATGAATCCGCTTCGCGCCCCGATGCAGTGACTTGCCTGGATGTCACCAAATCTTATGGTGATACGCCAGTACTGCGTAACGTGTCGCTGACCGTTAAAACCGGTGAAACGCTGGTCATTATCGGCCCATCAGGGTCCGGAAAAACCACGCTGATCCGCTGCATCAATCATTTGGAAAAGATCCAGCAAGGTTCCATTCACGTCGGCGGTACGCTGGTCGGCTACCATCTGAAGAATGGTCGCCTGATTGAAGACAGCGAGAAAAACATTGCGCTGGTACGTCGCCGGATTGGCATGGTATTTCAACGCTTTAATCTATTTGCTCATATGACCGCCCTGGAAAATGTCATGGAAGCCCCGATCAGCGTGCTACATCATGATAAGGCTTCCGCGAAGCGCCGGGCAGAGGAGCTGCTGGAGCGAGTCGGGCTGAAAACCAAGCTGACCTATTACCCATCGCAATTGTCCGGCGGACAGCAGCAGCGGGTCGCTATTGCCCGCGCGCTGGCGATGGAGCCAGAAGTCATGTTATTCGACGAACCCACCAGTGCATTGGACCCGGAGATGGTGGGGGAAGTCCTGAGCGTCATGCAGGGCCTGGCGTCTCAGGGAATGACCATGATTGTCGTAACGCATGAAATGGAATTCGCCCGTAATGTAGCCGATACGGTGGTGATTATGGATAGCGGGCAAATTATTGAAAAAGGGCCGCCGCATAAAATATTCACCGCGCCAGAAAATCCGCGTACGCGAGTATTTTTGAATAAAGTTCTGCACAAAATCTAACTGTGTCTGAAACATTGTAATAAGACAATGTTGTCAAAGTGATGAGGAATGAAAATGGGACGTTTGATTGATATTAGCTGGCCAGGTCTTGGTGTCACCGTGGTTGCCGAATTGAATGATGAAAGGAACCCTGAGCTTTGTGAAGAGTTCTGGCAGCATCTGCCCTTCAAGATATTACAGGCTCATCCGGTTGTATCCGGTGCGTCAATGTACGCCTGGACGCCAATTGTAAGCAGTGCCCCGGTCCACCACCGCGAAATGATCACCGATTGCCCGGTAGGCCGCCTGCGTTATTCACAATCTACCGGCAATAAGATGTCCATCCAATATGGCGTGGGACTGGAACCGCTGGCACAGCCCGTGCTGGGACAGGTATTAGAAGAATACTGTCATTTATTGCCCGACGTAGGCAAAGCGGTATGGAACAACCTGTTCTGGCAAAAAGACCTGATTTTTGTCGAAGTTTCTGCTCATGACAAAGCCGCGCCGGCCGGTGAACTGAAGAAAGTAAAAGCTACGACTGACACAGCACAGTGCTTCCTGGACGCTGCTGAACGCTTTCTGCTGACCGAGCCGGAGGATTTACGTAATATTCGCCTGGGTCGGGTGGAATCAACTGGCACCTACGGGCAATATTTTACCGCCTGGGATTTCGCTAACGGTATGCTGCGCGATTATATTATGTATACCCTGTATCCGCTGCTAACGCTGAGCAAAACATTGTCCGTCAGTGATTTCTCCAAAACGCTGAATGAATTTGATGTGCCCTATTCCAGTTATCTTGGCGTAAGCGGTCTGTATCAACTGGAAGAATATGCGGGAATGTTACGTACTGCTATTGCAGCCGCAGAAACAAAAGAAGAGATCCAGGAATTATTACGGGCGTTTATTAAATATGGCAACCGCTTGTGCGCCTGGTCTTATCAATATTTCCCCTGGTATCTTGGCATGTTTTACAATCGCCAACTAGGTGGGCAGGAGTTCCCGGGGCGCTGGAATGCTGAAAAAGTCTGAAGATGAATAAATAAATCACAGATGATGAATTATCTTTTTTTTAAAGCATTTCAGCATTTATTCTGACGGCACAAACTCTACTCCGCCTGTAATGACGGAGGACTATCTTATCTTTGTGAACAGGCAGAATGTAACTTGCTGCGGGCCCTGATACCCTGACGCCGGTAGGATGGCCCGCAGCTAATAACAGCCAAAATCCTTAAGGAGAAACTATGTTTGAAATTTCCCAGCAGGACAGAGAGGAATTTGAGCGCGATGGTGTAGTCATTATTCGTGGGGCATTCTCAGGTGAATGGCTCGAAAAAGTTAAACAGGGCATTATGTTTAATGTTAATGCGCCAAGCGATCACGGTCGCTTTATGGACCCAGAAACAAGAACCTTTTTCCAGGACAGTGACAACTGGCGGCGAATTGACACTTTCCAGGATTTTGTTTTTAATTCACCGGCAAAAGAAATTGCCGCAGCCCTGATGGGCTCCCGCAAAGTTAATTTTCTGCACGACCACGTTTTATCTAAATCAGCCGGAGCCTCTCAGCGTACGCTGTGGCATCAGGATCAACCCTACAGCCCGGTAGATGGCAACGACTATTGTACGATGTGGATGCCTGTCGATCCCGTGAATAAAAATACCGCGCTGGAGTTTGTCGCCGGGTCTCATCGCTGGGGAAAATGGTTCCGGCCCCAGATGTTCTCTACTGGCGAACTACGCGCAGGGGATGATGAAAAATGGGCGATCCTGCCTGATATCGAGGCAGACCGCGCGCGGTATCCCATTATCAACTGGCAGTTGGAGCCTGGCGACTGCGTGGTTTTCCACGGACTGACGCTTCACGGTGCACCCGGTAACGCTAGCGCCTCGCCCCGAAGGGTATTGTCTACCCGCTGGACCGGCGATGACGCCATTTTCCGCCGTCGTAGCGGAAAAACCTCTCCGCCAGAACCCGCTTCCGGCGGCCCGGAAAATGGCTGTCCACTCGACAGCACCGCCTTCCCGGTAGTCTGGCGAGCGCAAGAGTGAGCCGGCAAAGGCTTACAGGCCACGCCGCTCGACATTCAGGTCAGCGACACCACGGAGGCTCAACACGTTGTTTATGCGTGAGGCCAGGGCCGAAAGTGAAGCGCGTCCGCGTGCGCTGCCGGTCGATATCAAAGCCGGCGAAACGGGTTCAATCCGCGTGCTGTAAGATCAGCTGCTGCGCATTATCGCCATGGGCGAAGGCGCGGCGGCCTCACTGTTCGGCTTTAGTCTGGCCGATCCTGCCGTGTGGTAGCAGGATAAGGACAGTTTTAGCCCCAGAGTTTCTTGCTGGCGATATCAGCCCCGGCGCGCATAGCGCGGAACTTCTCACGTACCACGGTGGGATGCACTTCCGGTTTGTAAGTTGCCTGTGAGGAGAAACCACAGTCAGCACCCGCGATGACATTTTCTTTACCCACGCGATCGGCGAAGCGAATTAAACGTTCGGCAATCAGCTCCGGATGTTCAACGGTGTTGCTGGCGTGACAAATAACGCCGGGAATCAATCTCTTGCCTTGCGGTAATTTAACTTCTTCCCAGATGTGATATTCATGCTCATGGCGCACGTTTCCGGCCTCAAATGAATAATCAGACACGTTAATGCTCAACATGTAGCGCACAAATTCAATGAAGGGTACATCGTGGATACGCGGACCTTCGTTGATGCTGTAACAGGTGTGATAGCGGATTTTCTCAGCGGGAATACCACGAAGCGCATGATTGAGAATATCAATATATTCATTGGCTTTGGCAATGATTTGCCCGTTATTCAGCTGCGGATCGGCAAAAAGGTCAGGCAGGAAAGGATCGTCGATTTGCAGACCAAACCCGGCATCAACGATCGCCTTATATTCCACACGTAACGCCTCGGCCACAGCCGAGATGTAATCCCCTTCGCGCTCATAAAATTCATTTGTGCCAACGCCTGTCGGCGCCACAGAGGGCACAAATGCGCCGAAAGCATTGGCGGCTTTAGCGGCGTCACTCAGGTTCGTCAGATCACGTTGCAGCTGTGCCACACCATGATAGGCAATCGGGCTGGTGCAGGCGACGGGCACAAAAGGAACCAGGTTGCCGCCGAGCATCGCTTCGCCAAAATAGTGTTTGTAGTACTCAGGGAAGGCATTCACCTCGGCATCAAAGGCGCTATAGCCCTGTCCCGGCCGAGGTTCAAAACCCGCGATTCTGTCGCGAACATAAGCGAAAAAGCCGATTTTTGACATTTCACCATCTGCGACAATATCTATGCCATCGGCAACCTGCTGTTGCACGGATTCAAATACCGCGCCGCGTATCTCACTTTCCAGCTCGGCATGATTATCAGCGCCCTGGATATTGGCTTTCATTACGTCAAGAAGTTTGACCGGGCGGGCCAGGCTGCCTACGTGAGTGGTTAAGATTCGATTTTCAGCGGACACGGCGTTCTCCATGAAAAATGTGGGTTTACAAATGGAGCCGTTAGCATAAGGCATCCATCCTTCGTTTTGGTCACCCTACCTGAATACAAAATGGGAAACATGTCAAGGCAGGCCGGGAAAAGCATAAGGAATAATCGTTTCACAGCCTACCTTCAGCTGTCAGAGGCATCATCATCAACGCTGATAGCTTAATCAGAAAATACAAATATTCATTAAGGAAGGACGGAGGCATATTTCATCCACACACAGCATGATGCAGAGGAATAATAATGAACGCCAGAGTTATTAATTTGACCGGGGCTACGCCCGTTCTGAGCAAGCTGAAAGACCTCAGTGATAAAAATATTTTTTCATTTCACGCGCTCCCGATATCAAGTTATGGTAAAAGCGATGTTGTTGGTGACCCACGAGCCGCAATATCAGAATGCCATGAAGGTTCGGCCACTGGTGAACTTTTTGACAATTTTTTTTTCGCATCCGGCGTTATTTCAGAATCGCAGAAACTTACGGCCGGACTTTATAATGCTGGTGCGTCCTTCTATATTACCAGCGGAACCAGTACGGCTAACCAGATCGCCATTTCAGCCCTCTATGAAAAGGGGCTGCGCATTCTGGTTGACCGGAATTGCCACCAGTCGGTGCATTTTCACACGCAGGCCATCGGTGCAGAGGTTCACTATCTCTGCCCGGACCTCCGCACGAAGGACGGTGAAATCAGCGCATGGTCATATGATCACCTTGAACAGACCCTTCTGAACCTGCAGAGGAGCGGAAAAGCCTGCGATATGGTTATTCTCACAGCTCAGTCCTATGAAGGAATTATTTATGATATTCCCGGAGTTCTGGAGAGACTTCTGGCGAACGGCATCAACACACGTCGGTTCTTTATTGATGAAGCTTGGGGCAGCCTGAATTATTTCAGTGAAGACACCCAGCCCCTGACGGCAATGAATCTCAGTCCATTGCTGGATAAGTATCCAGATCTGGACGTTGTCTGCACCCATTCAGCTCATAAATCCCTTTTCTGCCTCCGGCAGGCTTCAATTATCCACTGCCGCGGAACCAGCACCTTGGCAGACAGAATTGAAACAGCAAAATACCGCATTCATACCACCTCACCAAGTTATCCCATCGTCGCCTCGCTCGACGCCGCGCAGGCGATGATGACCGGACACGGAAAAGCCCTTGCTGCACACTCCCGCAGACTAGTGAGTGAATTCATTACCGGTATTTCTTCGCTAAAAAGTCTGGGCGGGGAGGCGGTCTGCCGGGGAATTTTCAGCTCACACTGGCACATTCATTGCGACCCAACAAAAGTGATGCTTGACGTGTCGCCACTCGGGACAGGCGCACAGATTAAACAGCTCCTCTGCAATGAGAACATTTACGTGAAAAGATTCATTAATGACGTGCTTCTCTTTAACTTTCACATCGGTATAAATGGCCAGGCAGTTTCCACACTCCTTTATGCGCTGAATAAAATCAGTCAGGAAAAACACGGCCACATTGGTTCGAAAACGGAGGTCTCGGATAAATTCATTATTCCCTATCCTCCCGGAGTTCCACTTGTTTTTCCGGGTGAAATTATTGATAACGAAATAAGAAATAAAATTCATGAATACCGTAAAAACGGTTTTCTGATTATCGCTGCCTGAATTTACATCCCTTTTATACTCACAGGATATTTATCATGATTACGCTCAGCAGACTGAATGAGATTGCCGCCTTACACGGCAATCAGATTTGCATTACCGATGATAACAGAAAGTACACCTGGAATGAGATTGTCCGCGAGACAGAATCCCGCGTGGTATTCCTCCATCGCGCCTTCAACGAGGAGCATTTGCGCTCAGCCTGCTACCTGTCAAAAAACAGCGCAGAACTCGTCTGCTGGCTGGCGGCATTCGCCACGCTGGGCATCTCGGCCAGCGGACTGGACTACTCGCTGCCGGTAGGAACTCTCAGCGCACTAATCGGCCGGATAAGGCCCGGGCTGCTGCTTATTTCCTACAGCCTGTTTACACCCGATGAGCTCAGCAACCTGAATACCAGCGGAACCAGCATGCTGCCCATAGATTCCCCCACAGATCCAGTGATCCGCGATATCGGGGAACTGCACCTCCCCGAGCTAGACAACCTACTGTCCACGCGCACCACCCCTCCCCCCCCGTTCCGTGCAGTTTCCCTGACGTCGGGGACCAGTTCTGTACCCAAAATTGCCCTACGCTACCGCTCTTTTGATGCCCGTCGTTTCGCCTGGTTTACTCGACGATTCGGCTTCAGCGACGCGGATGGTTTCATGCTGATCCTGCCTCTTTACCATGCAGCTGGCAACAGCTGGGCACGAATGTTTATGGGACTGGGGGCCCCCTTGTATCTGGTGGATCAGGACGACGAGTCGGCCCTTGAGCGCACGCTTGCCACGGACAACGTCCGCGCCACGGTGATGACGCCAAATCTGGTTGTCAGGATGACGGGCCTTGCCAGCCGGAAAGCCTTCTGCCATCACCTGCGGTGGGTGCTCGTTGGTGGCAGTTATTTCCCGATGAAAAACAAGCTAGTCGCCCGCGCCGCCTTCGGGGATATTTTCTATGAATACTACGGCTGTACGGAAACTGGAGTAAACGTACTGTCAGAGCCGACAGACCTGCTGGCCTGCCCTGCGAGCGTGGGCCGCCCCTTTGATGGTAACCGGGTGATGATCCTTGATGAGGGCAATAGACCGCTCGGAACCGGAGCAAAAGGCAGGGTGGCAATCTCCAGCTATATGCTCATGGATGAGTACGGTGACGGAAGCAGACCGTTCATCACGATCGGGGATGAACGCTACTTCCTGATGGCCGATTACGGTTATCTTGATGACAGTGGCAGACTGTTCCTGATGAACCGCAACGGTGAAATCCGTGACACCCATGATGTTTACCGCATTGAGGAAAATATCCGCTCACTGCCCTGTATCACGGACGTGGCCCTGGTCACCGTACAACTTCAGGGAGAAAATCACGTCCGATGTATATTTAGCACCGACCAATACAGCAAAGAGAAATTCATCCGATTGATTGAAAAAATAAATGAGCAGGTCGCAAAAAATGGCGTCATTCATTTCTCCGCTCACAGGGTGGATAAAATACCCTACAGCCCGAGCGGAAAAGTCCGCTTCGGTGAAATCATCCGTATTCTGGAGGCGGCATAAATAGCCGGTATCAATATTCCTGATACCGAAATAAAAACCTATGAATAGTTATTCTGTTCCCCCTGTGAAAATATAAATACACAATATCTGCAATGATTTTCTGACTATAAAAGGAAGGCGACTCAATGAATATTTATCTGAAAGGGCTGCTCTGCTGCCTGCTGGCGACGGTGTCATGGGGTGCCATGTTTCCCGTTATGACATCCGCCCTTACCCGGATCGATCCATTTAATTTTACGACGCTTCGTTACGGTATTGCTGGCATCGCTTTCGCACTGCTACTGCTGTTTCGCGAGGGGCTCCCAGCCTTCCGATTGCAGGGAGAACGTTGGGGACTGGCCTGGGTATTTGGGACACTGGGGTTCGCCGGGTTTGGTTTCCTGGTGTTCCTCGGTCAGCATCTTGCCGGGCCGGGCGGAGCACTGACCGCATCCATCATGATGGCTACCATGCCGATGCTGGGCCTCCTCACTATTTGGGCGCTGAAAAAGGTCCGCCCGCGGGCCAGCACCTTCGGGTTTATCCTGCTGTCCTTTAGCGGCGTAGTGCTGGTCATCACCAACGGTAACATAGCGGCAGTGCTGCACTCTCCGGTCAGTCTGACAGCCAACCTGCTGCTGATTGCTGGCGCACTCTGCTGGGTTTTGTATACCATCGGCGGAAGCTATTTCCCGGACTGGAGCCCGCTACGCTACACCACGCTGACCACGCTGCTGGGTATGATAAGCGTGGCCGCCACGGATCTGCTGCTGCTGGCAACAGGCATCATTGCAGTCCCGAATATCGCCACGATCACATCAGTGATTCCGCACCTGCTTTATATGGCACTGGTTGCCGGACTGATGGCGGTACTGTGTTGGAACATCGGTAATCGTATCGTCACACCCACCAACGGCGTGCTCTTTATGGACGTTGTTCCCGTGACAGCCTTTATTGTCTCGGCACTGAACGGCGTGGTGCCGACACAGGTACAGATTGCTGGTGCCGCAATCACTGCCACGGCGCTGGTGCTCAACAACCTCAGCCAGCGTAAGCTGACCCGGCAGGCCATACAGGCCGCGGTACTGAAAACCGCTATCGCCCGCAAGTGAGCCCCGTCCGGCCCTCTCCATGAAGGGGGGCTGTAAAAAGTCTCAGCCGGGAACCTGCCAGATATCCCTCACTGTATCGATCAGCGCGGCCACGACGGGAGAAGTTTCTTTCTCACGATCCCAGAGAAAACAGAGCTGGCTTACCGTTTTATCCCCAGGCCAGATATACAGCTCTTCATTATCCTGAAGGACCTGGGCAATATCCTCGCGCATGAGAGTGATACCGGCCTCCAGGGCGACCAGTTCAGCCAGCGTTTTTTCCTGATCGGCGACGATGGCTGGCTGTACACTCACTCCGTGACTCTTCAAAAAATCCCGCGTGATGGTGCTGAAAGAACACTTTTCCGGCGTAACAATCCAGGGGAACTCCTGAAGTTGCCCCCATCCGGCAGCCTCAAGCCGTGTCTTCCAGGCCCAGGGACCGACTATGCACAGGGTGATTGGTGAGATCGTAATCGCGCCCAGCCGGGCTTCATTCACCTCCCCGATGATGAAGCCCGCATCCAGCTCTCCGGCGAGCAAACTGTCAATGATATGACCGGAAATATTCTGCCTGATCGTCAGACTGACGTTTTGGTGCCGCTGACGCAGCTGGGAGAGCACCAGCGGCAGGTTGAGGATCACGGGGACGGAGATGGTTCCGAGCGCGCAGGTCCCGGACGCGTGAAGCGAACGGGCCCGACTCACAAATTTGCTGGCGGCGTCAAGCGCGAGACTAGCTTCGTCCCGCATGATCAGACCGGATGAGGTAAGCTCCATGCCGCGCGGCGTACGCCTGAAAAGCCTGACATTGAATTCCGTCTCAAGCGACTTGATATGGGCGCTCACCGCTGGCTGGCTAAGAAAAAGAAGGCGGGCCGCTCGGGTCAGGCTCGCCGTTTCTGCGACGGTAACAAATGTTCTAAGCTGGTTTAGATCCATTGAGTTTCCTGCCTCATTCGGTTGAAAAATGCATAAGCCATTTTCACCAGGCTGTACTTACATTAATCATTATTCTCTTACGTTTCTATGCACGATGCATAAATCCTTCACTGTGACCGAAGGACCGAACCCGAAACATACACACGGCACACGCACCCAGATCCGGATCGTCCTTTTTCTGGATAGCCGGGTTTTAACAAATGAAGTGGACGCTATACAGGAGTCGTTGTCAAAATGAAATATATAAACGCAGGATTTTTGCTTTTGATCAATATTGCTTGACCTGCCGCCAGTATTAGATACAACCGTCAGTTAGTAATATCGGTTTATTGTCTGATGCAATATGAGAAGTCTAACGGCATGCAGTAACAGCGAGGGTTATCTATTAGTCCGGTATCTCATTATCGTCGACAAACATGGGGGGCTCTCTCCACCAGAAAAATTGAATGGTTAACCTTGCCCATTACCGACGCCAGACATAATTAATAAAATTGTTATGTAATCGAGCCAGGATAATTCAGAAGTCCTACTCAACATCTGAAAAAAACCTCCGATAAATCGGAGGTTTATAATGGAATAATTGACGATTTTATCTTAGGTCGACTTTAGAACGGAATATCGTCGTCGAAGTCCATTGGCGGCTCGTTGTTCGCCGGTGCGCTGTTCTGCTGAGGCTGTGCCTGCGGACGAGACTGCTGTCCGCCGCTGAACTGGCTGCCGCCGCCCTGCGGCTGCTGCGGCTGGCCCCAACCGTTGTTGTTGCCCTGCCCGCCGCCTGCCTGCGCGCCGCCCTGACGGCCACCCAGCATCTGCATGGTGCCGCCAATGTTGACCACTACTTCGGTCGTGTATTTCTCAACGCCAGCCTGATCGGTCCATTTACGGGTTTGCAGCGCGCCTTCAATATACACCTGAGAGCCTTTACGCAAGTATTCGGCCGCGACTTCCGCCAGTTTGCCAAACAGCACTACGCGGTGCCATTCGGTTTTTTCTTTGGTTTCGCCGGTCTGCTTGTCACGCCAGCTTTCGGACGTGGCCAGGGTGATGTTGGCAACGGCGCCGCCATTTGGCATGTAGCGAACTTCCGGGTCTTGACCCAGGTTGCCCACCAGGATCACTTTGTTTACGCCTCTGCTGGCCATGTTCGTGTCTCCGATAATTGTTCTGCTTTAAGTCTAAGCTGGAAATTCTAGCATGACACACCCTTAGATCCTACTTTCAGATCGGCCTCGCAAAGGGTTTATCTGGCTTACAGCGTTGCGGCTCGCGGCCTGAGAAGGATCGAGAATTTTTACGCTCGGCAACCGGACCGGCTCCTTAGCCTGCCGTGCTATTGCGGCAAAACACTGTATATCCATTCAGGTTATTTTGTGCCATAATAACAGGCTTCATTCTGACCATGCCGGGCAGGTATGGTGAGGTCTGTGTTAATCCGGGAAATGTGAATGGATAAGATCGAAGTACGGGGTGCCCGCACCCATAATTTGAAAAATATCAGCCTGATCATCCCTCGCGACAAACTGATCGTTGTCACCGGCCTGTCAGGTTCCGGTAAGTCTTCGCTGGCGTTTGACACACTCTACGCCGAAGGGCAGCGCCGCTATGTGGAGTCTCTCTCCGCCTATGCGCGCCAGTTTCTCTCCCTGATGGAGAAGCCGGACGTCGATCATATAGAAGGGTTGTCGCCCGCTATCTCGATCGAGCAGAAATCAACTTCACACAACCCGCGCTCCACCGTGGGCACCATCACCGAGATTCACGACTACCTGCGCCTGCTGTTTGCCCGCGTGGGTGAGCCTCGCTGCCCGGATCACGACGTGCCGCTGGCCGCGCAGACCGTCAGCCAGATGGTGGATAACGTGCTGGCGCAGCCAGAGGGCCGCAGGCTGATGCTGCTGGCGCCGATCGTCAAAGAGCGTAAGGGCGAACACACCAAAACGCTGGAGAACCTGGCCTCGCAGGGCTATATCCGCGCCCGTATCGATGGCGAAGTGTGCGATCTGTCGGATCCGCCGAAGCTGGAGCTACAAAAGAAGCACACCATTGAAGTGGTGGTCGATCGTTTCAAAGTCCGGGAAGATCTCCAGCAGAGGCTGGCCGAATCGTTTGAAACGGCGCTGGAGCTCTCCGGCGGAACGGCCGTCGTGGCGGATATGGATGATGAAGCGGCGGAAGAGCTGCTGTTCTCCGCTAACTTTGCCTGCCCAATCTGCGGCTACAGCATGAGCGAGCTGGAACCGCGCCTGTTCTCGTTTAACAATCCGGCAGGTGCCTGTCCAACCTGCGACGGCCTCGGCGTGCAGCAGTATTTCGACCCCGACCGCGTGGTGCAAAACCCCGAGCTGTCGCTGGCGGGCGGCGCTATTCGCGGCTGGGATCGCCGCAACTTCTACTATTTCCAGATGCTGCGCTCACTGTCAGAGCACCTGAAATTTGATATTGAAGCGCCGTTTGACTCGCTGAATGAACACACGCGTCAGGTGATCCTGTACGGCTCCGGCAAAGAAAACATTGAATTTAAGTACATTAACGATCGCGGCGATACGTCCGTTCGCCGCCATCCGTTCGAAGGCGTGCTGCACAATATGGAGCGCCGCTATAAGGAAACCGAATCTTCCGCCGTGCGCGAAGATCTGGCGAAATTTATCAGCAACCGTTCGTGCACCAGCTGCCACGGCACGCGCCTGAAGCGCGAAGCGCGCCATGTGTTTGTGGAAAACACCACGCTGCCGACCATTGCGGATATGAGCATCGGCCATGCGCTGGAATTTTTCCATAACATGAAGCTGAGCGGCCAGCGGGCGCAGATCGCCGAGAAAGTGCTGAAAGAGATTGGCGACCGCCTGAGGTTCCTGGTCAACGTCGGCCTGAACTACCTTTCGATGTCCCGATCCGCAGACACCCTGTCCGGCGGGGAAGCGCAGCGCATTCGTCTGGCAAGCCAGATCGGCGCCGGACTGGTCGGCGTAATGTACGTGCTGGACGAACCGTCGATTGGCCTGCATCAGCGCGATAACGAACGCCTGCTGGAAACGCTGATCCACCTGCGTAACCTTGGCAACACGGTAATCGTGGTCGAACACGATGAGGATGCGATCCGGGCCGCCGACCATGTGATCGATATTGGTCCCGGTGCCGGCGTGCACGGCGGTCAGGTAGTGGCCGAAGGCACCGTTGACGATATCATGGCGGTGGAAGAGTCCCTTACCGGCCAGTTTCTCAGCGGCAAACGCGGCATTGCTATTCCGAAAGAGCGCGTAAAGGCCGATCCGGGCAAAGTGCTGAAGCTGTCGGGCGCGAAGGGTAACAACCTGAAGGATGTCACGCTGACGCTGCCGGTTGGGTTGTTCAGCTGCATTACCGGCGTGTCCGGCTCGGGTAAATCAACGCTGATAAACGATACGCTGTTCCCGATTGCCCAGCGCCAGCTTAACGGCGCGACCATTGCCGAAGCCGCGCCCTATCGCGAAATCACCGGTATGGAACACTTCGATAAAGTGATCGATATCGACCAGAGCCCAATTGGCCGCACGCCGCGATCTAACCCGGCGACCTACACCGGCATCTTCACCCCGGTGCGCGAGCTGTTTGCTGGCGTTCCCGAATCGCGCGCGCGGGGCTATACCCCGGGCCGCTTCAGCTTTAACGTGCGTGGCGGCCGCTGCGAGGCCTGCCAGGGCGACGGCGTGATCAAGGTTGAGATGCACTTCCTGCCCGATATCTACGTGCCCTGCGATCAGTGCAAGGGCAAGCGCTATAACCGCGAAACGCTGGAAGTGAAGTACAAAGGTAAAAGCATCCATGAAGTGCTGGAAATGACTATTGAAGAAGCGCGTGAGTTCTTCGATGCCGTTCCGGCGCTGGCGCGTAAGCTGCAAACGCTGATGGAAGTCGGCCTTTCGTACATTCGTTTGGGCCAGGCGGCGACCACGCTTTCCGGCGGCGAGGCCCAGCGCGTGAAGCTGGCGCGCGAGCTGTCCAAACGCGGCACGGGCCAGACGCTGTATATTCTGGATGAACCGACGACCGGCCTGCATTTCGCGGATATTCAGCAACTGCTGCAAGTGCTGCATCAACTGCGCGACCAGGGCAACACCATCGTGGTGATTGAGCACAACCTTGATGTGATCAAAACCGCCGACTGGATTGTTGATCTGGGGCCGGAAGGGGGCAGCGGCGGCGGTCAAATCCTCGTATCAGGTACGCCAGAAACGGTGGCGATGTGCAAAGAGTCGCATACTGCACGTTTCCTGAAACCGTTGCTGAATCTCGACTAAGATTAATGGGCGGAGACATCCGCCCTTTTTATTACGCGTCTGAAGAGCGCGGTATCGTGCGCTTCAGGTAACCTGATAAAGTCCTTTCGCTTCAACAAATCACCTTGTTTTTCCCGTTCTTTTTGTCGCTTCAGAGAAATTTATGCAGGATCAGGCAAGATTTAAACAGGTTCCGGCATACCCGCTTTGCGTTTAGCTAACTATCCTTAGTGTTCTCTGATGCTACTCAGATTCTGTCGGCTTGCTCCGGCAGAACATCCCCAAAGCATTACGTTCAAGACATTTTCAATGACTGGAGATACCATGAATATTACCCATGCCTATGCCGCACAGGACGCAAAATCAAAGCTGGCCCCGTTTGAGTACCAGCCGCGCGAACTGCGTGAACACGATGTCCAGATTGAAGTGATGTACTGCGGCGTTTGCCACTCTGACCTTCACCAGGCCCGCAACGAGTGGAAAAATACCGTTTTTCCTGTCGTCCCTGGCCATGAAATTGTTGGCCGCGTAACCGCCGTTGGCGGTCATACCCATAAATATAAAGTTGGCGATATCGTTGGCGTTGGCTGTCTGGTTGACTCCTGCCGCGAGTGTGACAGCTGTAAAGAAGATCTTGAGCAGTACTGTGAGAACGGTTTTACCGGCACTTATAACGGCCAGGATCGCGTTACTGGCGAGATCACCTACGGCGGCTACTCAACCCAGGTCATCGTTAACGAAGACTTCGTGCTGCGTATCCCGGAAAATCTGGACCCGGCAGGCGCCGCACCGCTGCTGTGTGCCGGTATCACCACCTTCTCTCCGCTGCACCACTGGAAAGTTGGTCCTGGCAAGAAAGTTGGCATCGTCGGTCTGGGCGGTCTGGGTCATATGGGCGTGAAAATCGCGCACGCAATGGGCGCGCACGTCGTGCTGTTCACCACCTCGCCTTCCAAGATTGAAGATGGCAAGCGTCTGGGTGCCGATGAAGTGGTGATTTCCAAAGATGCTGAGCAGATGGCGCAGCATACCAACACCTTCGACTTCATTCTGAACACCGTTGCGGCTCAGCACGATCTCGATCAGTTCATCACCCTGCTGCGTCGCGATGGCACCATGACGCTGGTTGGCGTTCCTGAACATTCCCATCCGTCACCGCAGGTGTTTAACCTGATCTTTAAGCGCCGTAGCATTGCCGGTTCCCTGATCGGCGGCATCAAAGAAACCCAGGAAATGCTGGATTTCTGCGGCAAGCATAATCTCACCTCCGATATTGAGATGATCAAAATGGATGAGATCAACGAAGCCTATGAACGTATGCTGAAAAGCGACGTGAAATACCGCTTTGTCATCGACATCGACACGCTGCGCGCGGCTGGTTAAGACCTTCAGGGTTACCTGATGCTTCTCAGGTAGCGCAGTCACGACCCTCAGGGCGGAAACTCTTTTCCGCCCTTTTTTCTGCACGGTTATTCAGGATAGGCCGCGCTATGGAAATCAATTTCCCACTTCAGCACCTTGCCATAAAGCGCTGAGAGAGTAAGCTTCTGCTCTGAGCTCAAGGCTGACGCACAGCGATCCAACTCGGTCTTTAGCCAGCTGGCCTGCTGATAAAACTCCTCTTCGGCATGAAGCTCCACCCAGCGGCGCAGATCCTCATCACTCTGAGTATTAAGGCTGACGCGTTTGCACCAGTGGTAATACATCCATTCTGCGCCAAACATCAGCGTGACGATCTCCTCATAGCTGCCGCTCTGCGCCACGTTTAACATCCCGTCACGAAAGCGCCTGACGCCCGGCAGATCGTCCGGATAGTCGACAGAATCTATCCCACGTTTAGCCAGCACCGTTTCAAACCAGGCGATTTGCGTATCTACCAGCGCATTGAGCACGCCAATCAGCCAGCGCTGCTGGCGGATATCGGGCGCTTTGCTAACGCCAAGCGCAAATATAGCAATGGCGGTGGCAACAAAATTACCTTCGAACACCAGGTAGCGGTTGAATACCTCCTGCGGCAAGACGTCCTGCTCAATCTCGCAGACGAAACGGTGCTGCTGCATCGCCTGCCAGGCACCCTGATGCTCGCGCAGCAGACGATCGCTGAAAGCTTCCATCTATTCAGCCTCCAGCGCGGAACGGGCCGCCGCCATAAAATGCTGCACGCGGGCGAGTTCAACCTCATTCCACCAGACGCCATCAACTTTCAGCGCGCTGGCGACAATCACCCCCTGAGTCCGCGACAGGATCTGCCCAACGTTGTCCGGCGTCACGCCCGATCCCACCAGCAGCGGCAGCTCGGTTGCGCCACGAATTTCATCAATCTCACCCAGCGTTGCGCTATCACCGGTGCGCTGCCCGGTGGCGATCACCGCGTCGGCTTCAAAAAAATCCACGTCGCGCGTCAGTTCCTGAATCGACCGGTCGGCGACAATCGCATGGCTGCCGTGCTTTACATGGCTGTCGGCAAAAACCCGGATGTGATCGGCGCGCAGCTGGTTGCGGTAGCGCAGCGCCTTAGCCGCCGCCCCTTCGATAAAACCTTCATTGGCGATGTAGGCATTGGCCCACTGGTTAACCCGCACAAAATCCGCGCCGCCTGCCAGCGCGGTAGCCAGAGCAGGAATAGCGGCATTCGCCAGCACGTTAATCCCCAGCGGCACGTTAAACCGGGTGCGGACTTTATCAGTAATCACCGCCATCAGCGCCGCTGTTTCAGGGCCGATATCTTCAGGTTTAGAAAAGGGAATATCGCCATGATTTTCAATTATCAAACCATGAACGCCGCCAGAAATATAATTATCCGCATCACGAATCGCCCGTTCAATTATATCCCCCACCGATCTACCACGGTATTTTGGCGAGCCGGGAAACGGGTCACAATGAATAACGCCAATAACTGCCTTCTTACGTGAAAAAATAGCTTGTATTGCGTCTGTTTTTTCTGCTGATATAGAAACCATCTTATTCATCCTGTTCAAGGAAACACTATGCGTGTTTATGTCACCGGTAATATCGCCGTCGATGAAACCTGGGCGATACCCGATATTCCCACGAAAGGCTCATCCATTCATGGCAATAAAACGTCACAAGATATCGGTGGCAAAGGAGCCAATCAGGCAATTTTACTTTCCCGCTGCGGCGTAGAGACGGTGCTCATCGCCGCGGTCGGAAATGACAGTAATGGCCGCTGGATCAGAGAGAAAATGCGTGCTGAACCGCTGCGGCTGTTGCCGGATTTTTTATTCCCCTGTCACAGTGATACCTCAATTATTTTCAATAGCGCGGACGGTGATAATGCCATTATCACCACCACCGTTGCCGCTGATTCTCTGGGACTGCCTGATATTACTCAGGCCCTGACCGACGCGGCGCCCGGCGATGTCTTATTGCAGCAGGGGAATTTCTCGCTGGAAAAGACCCGCAGCCTGTTCGAACTGGCCAAATCTCGCGGAATGACCACTGTTTTTAACCCCTCGCCGGTGAAATCTGGCTTTGCTCAGCTCTGGCCTCTGGTGGATATTGCCATTCTGAACCAGCATGAAGCGGCGCTGCTCAGGCCCGCTGGCGTAAAAATGTTAGTGGTTACTCACGGTGCTCAGGGTGCCTGGCTGAATACCCTTGATACTCAACGCTTTTGCCCAGCAACATCCGCCGCCGTGGTCGACACCACTGGCGCGGGAGATACCTTTCTCGCCGTGATGCTCGCCTCCGCCCTGCTACGCGAAACTCAGATAGACGAGTTAGCACTTACTCACGCCAGCAAGGCCGCTGCTATTACCGTCAGCCGACCGGGCACCTTCAGCGCCTTTCCAAAAGCAGCGGAGCTCAGCGCGTTACTGCACGGCTAAACAGAGCGGCCCACCCATTTGGGCGGGCCGTCGCGGTTATTTAAACAGCGGACGATAAGGGTCAACGTTCTCCTTAGTGACCACGGTAGCAGGCACCAGAATTCTCTTCGCTACGGTTTTTCCTGCGGTAATGTCATTAAGCGCTTTTAACGCTTCTTCACCCATTTTTTCGGGGTCCTGTTGCAGTACTGCCGCCACGAAGCCGCCGTCGATTCCGCTAATCGCTTTTGCCGTCAGATCCCAGCCAAAGACTTTAATATCTTTCTGCCGCCCCTGATTTTCCACCGCCGCGATAGCCCCCAGCAACGCTGGCTCGCCGGTGGCGTAAATAGCCGTTAAGTCAGGGTTGCCGGTGATCAGGTTTTCCGCCGCCGTCATGGCGTTATCCTGAATATTACGGCCATCCACTACGTCGGCGACGGTGATCTGCTTATTGGTTTTTATCGTCTCTTCAAACCCTTTCTGACGATCGTTCTGGATAGCCGAGTTCAGCGCGCCGACAATGCCAACGCGGGCCTTGCCGTCACTATTTTTCTTAACGTAATCAAGGAAGTATTTACCAAGAATTTTACCGCCTTCAATGTTGTCCACGCCAACCTGCGCCGCCTGCGGCCCGTCAGGCAGCACCGCATCAATAGCGATAACCGGGATCTTCGCCTTAGCCGCTTCGGCAATGGCCGGCATGATGCCGTTGACGTCAATCGCATCAACCAGAATGCCTTTCACGCCCTGCTGAATATAGTTTTCAATGGCGTCATTCTGCGCTACCGGATTATCCGTAGCGTTAAAGACCACCAGATCTTTACCGCTGGCCTTCGCGGCGTCCTGCGCCCCTTTATTCATCAGGTTAAAAAACAGCGCCTGCTGGTTAATCTGCACTAAAGCATAAGTGGGGGCCGCAGCAACGGCCGACGCTATATAGCTGCCTGAAGCCAGTAATGCCGTTGCCAGCGCGACAATACGCAATTTCCCGGTGTTAAATAACATCATCAGAGTCCTCAGTGGGATTGAGTGATAACCAGCGTAGCCATAGCGTAAAATACGCCTGGCGGAGTTATTGTTGGCGGGGCAAATAGTCGCGTGGTGATAACGCTCTGCGAAAATAAGCAGAGGGGTCAATCGATGCCGGGAAAAAACATTTTTGCAGCCGGTCCGTTTCGGCGCGTTGATAAAATGCTCTTTAGCGGTTGGGAATCTGTTCCCGGATAATGCAGGTAAACTGCCTATTACAATTCTCCGTTGGCGTTTTTTTGTCAAGCGCTATTTTTCAGCCGACTAAACGGTATAAAAAAGTGGTATAACAGCGGCGCTTAACTATGTTACAGATACCTCTCTTTCTCTGATGTGGCCCGCATGATGATAAAAAAACGCGTTCTGCTCTCCGATGTGGCAACCCTGGCTGGTCTGTCCAAAGCGACGGTTTCCCGCTACATGAATAACAGCATCGTGCTGCCGCAGGAGACCATCACGCGTATCGAAACCGCCATTGCCCAACTGGATTATCGCGGCAACAGCCTGGCTCGTCGGTTGAGCAAGGGCGGCAGCGAAACGCTGGGGCTGGTGCTGCCGGATATCACCAACCCCTTTTTTGCCGAGCTGGCCGATGCCGCAGAAGAAGCCGCCTTCGAACATGGCTATAGCCTGGTGCTGTGTATCACCCGCAATAATCCGGAGAAAGAGAGCCAGTTTATTCGCTGGCTGGATACCTGTCAGGTGGACGGCCTGCTTTTCACCACCAACCGGCCCGATAACGGCCTGTTACGTAAAGAGATTCAGCGCCACCAGCGCATCGTACTGCTGGATGAAGATATTCCCGGCAGCCAGGCGCCGAAGGTTTTTGCCGATAACGTTCAGGGCGGCATGATGGCGACTCAGCAACTGATTGCGGCCGGACATCGGCACATCGCCTTTATCGGCGGCCCGGACGAACTGATGAGCGTGCGTGAGCGCTATCAGGGATTTTGCACCGCGCTGGCGCAGGCCGGATTGCACTGTCCTGCGGAATGGGTGATGTATGGAGACTATCAGCGCGAGTTTGGTCAGCAGGCCCTGCGCCAGCTGTTCAGCCACGATCGGCGGCCAACGGCGGTGTTTGCCGCCAGCGATTTTCTGGTCCTCGGGCTGCTGGATGGCCTGCGCGAGCTGGGGCTGCACGCCCCGCAGGATCTCTCGCTGGTAGGGTTTGATGATGCCAGCTACGCCAATTTCACCCAGCCCCGCATCTCGACTATCCGCCAGCCCGCGCGGGAACTGGGCAGAACCGCCGTCAGCCTGATGCTGCGCCTGCTGAGCGGCGAGGAAAATGTCCCTGCTGAAATCCGCCTGCCGGTGACCTGGATCGGCAGAGATTCCATTCAGTCTCGCTAAGCCCCCCAAAATGGCGCAGTAATCGCACAATAATGGCGCAAAAAAGAGTCAACCGCTAAGTCTGGCGGCCCGATAAGTAAACCGGTTTACCGATACATTTAAAATGATCATCTGCAATAACAGTCAGTTAGAAATCTCTGCTCCCCTCTCATTGCCTGCCTGGCATGGAAGCTGCTTTATCGGTAGCGGCGAACAAATAAGTTAGCGTTTTGTCCCGATGTGCACTGGAGACGGTTCCCCTGTTCAGGTAAACCGGTTTACAAGATGTGAACCGCAAACGGGGGAACATTTTTCTGCCATCACCGTCCTCACAGCCGATGTCTGGCGATGGGAGTCTACGATGCAACAGCCACAGCCCGGCACAGCACGGGTAGAAATGGTCAATATCACCAAGACTTACGGCTCGATCCGCTCGCTGCGCGGGGTCAGTCTCAAGCTGGCGCCTGGCGAAGTACTGGGTCTGGTTGGCGATAACGGCGCGGGCAAATCCACGCTGACCAAAGTCCTTTCCGGTGCCGTAGTACCCAGCAGCGGCGCAATCCGTATTGATGGCGAAGAGCAGCATTTTACCAATCCGGCGGATGCCCGCCGCTGCCATATCGAGATGGTTTATCAGGATCTTTCGCTGTGCGACACCGTGGACGTGGCGGGAAACCTGTTTATGGGCCGTGAACCAATGAAACACCTCCTCGGCATCCCCTTTCTCGACCAGGCAAAAATGCATGCCGATGCCCGAGAGATGTTAAAGGGCCTGGGAATTTCGATTCCAGATACCCGCCTGCTGGTGCGTAACCTGTCGGGCGGCCAGCGGCAGGCCATTGCCATTGCCCGTGCCGCCGCCTTTGCGCCGAAGGTGCTGATTATGGATGAACCCACCGCCGCGCTGGCCGTGGCGGAGGTGGAAGCCGTGCTGGAGCTGATACGGCGCGTTAGCGCTCGCGGCGTCAGCGTCATCCTGATCACCCATCGCCTACAGGATCTGTTCCTGGTCTGCGACCGCATTATGGTGATGTACGAAGGCACCAACGTGGCGGACCGTCTGGTGGCCGAAACCAGCCTTGGCGATATCGTCAACCTGATTGTCGGTGAGAAATTCACCGCACGCTCCGCCGCCGCGCACTGAGGTAAACGGGATGAGTATGATCAATTTAAGCGGTTCACGCGTTATCCAGCATTCGCTACCGCGCCGTCTGCTGCACAACCACTCCGGCGTGGTCAGCATTGCGCTGTTTTTTATCTTCTGCTGCGTGGTGTTCTCGTTTATCACCAATAATTTTCTCAGCAGTACCAACTGGCTGAATATCATTCGTCAGAGCGCTCCGCTGCTGATTGTCGCCACCGCTATGACGCTGGTGATCACGACCGGAGGCATCGATCTGTCGGTAGGCTCGACGCTGGCGCTGGTCGGCGCGCTTTCGGCCATCGCGCTTAACTACTGGGGGCTGCCGTGGCCGGTAGTGCTGATTGGCGGCCTGCTGCTGGGCGGTCTGGTCGGCGCCATCAACGGTTTCTTCATCGCTTTTGAAGGTATTCCGGCCTTTATCGTCACCCTGGCGACGCTGGCCGTGGTGCGCGGCGTGGCGCTGCTGATCACTCAAGGCTATTCCATTCCCGTCCCTGCCGACAGTCCGTTTAGCTTTATGGGGCGCGCATGGATGCTGGGCGTTCCGATGCCCGCGCTGATCGGGATTGTGGTACTGATTGTTGGTCATATCGTCCTGAATCATATGCGTTTTGGCCGCTATGTGACCGCCATCGGCGCCAATGCCGAAGGCGCGCGCCGCAGCGGTATCAATACCAAAACGGTGACGATGCGCGTTTATATCATCAGCGGGATGGCCGCCGCGCTGGCGGGGATGATCATCACCGCCCGGCTGGGCAGCGGCTCCTCGAATCAGGGCGAAGGCTTTGAGCTTCAGGTGATTGCCGCCGTCGTGCTCGGCAGCACCAGTCTGTTCGGAGGCTTTGGCACCATCATCGGTACGCTGCTGGGCGCAATGTCGATCGCCATTATTCAGAACGGCCTGATCCTCTCCCACATTTCGCCGTTCTATACGCAGATTGCCACCGGCACCATCATTCTGCTGGCGATCTGGCTGAACACCCGCATTCTCAACCCGGCAAGAACGCCGTCGAAAGGATAGATGATGAAAGGATCTATTTTTCGCCACGCCGAGCCTTTACCGGTTGGCGTCAGCAGCGGCCACCTGATGACCGTTCTTGGGCCGATGCCGCTGGCTGAGATGGGCGTCACGCTGATGCACGAACATATTTTGCTGGATGCCTCCGGCAAGTGGGTTGCGCCCTGCTGCTGTAGCGACCGACACATCGCCGAAATGCCGGTACGCATCGAAAACCTTGGCGAGCTGTCGCTTAACCCGCTGATGAGCCGTGATAACTGCCAGCTGTTTGACGTCGATGTCGCCATTGAGGAACTGATCAAATTCCGCGCGCTGGGCGGCGAAACGGTTATCGATCCGACCAATATCGGCATCGGGCGCGATCCCAAAGCCCTCCAGCGCATCTCGCGCCTGACCGGGCTGAATATTGTGATGGGCACCGGCCTTTATCTCGAACCCTCGCATCCGGACTGGGTAAAAACCATCACCGTTGAGCAACTGACCGAAAAGCTGGTGTATGACGTGGGGGGCGCAGAAGAGAAGCCGGAGGTCATTGCCGGTCTGATCGGTGAGATTGGCATATCCAGCCGCTTTACCGCCGACGAGGAGAAATCCCTGCGGGCGGCTGGCCGGGCCAGCGCGGCAACCGGCGTGCCGATTGAGGTTCATCTGCCCGGTTGGGAAAGGTTGGGCCACAAAGTGCTCGATATCCTTGAGCAGGAGGGCGCCGATCTGCGCCATACGGTGCTGTGCCATATGAACCCCAGCTTTGCCGACAAGCGCTACCAGCGCGAGCTGGCCCAGCGCGGCGCGTTTCTGGAATACGACATGATCGGCATGAGCTACTACTACGCGGATGAGTCCGCCCAGTCGCCTTCCGATGAAGAGAATGCCAGGGCGATCCGCGAGCTGATCGATGACGGGTTTATTCAGCAGATCCTGCTGTCCCAGGACGTGTTCCTGAAAACCATGCTCACCCGCTACGGCGGCCACGGTTACGGCTACATTCTTAAACATTTTGTTCCCCGTCTGCGTCGCCACGGCGTTAGCGGCGAGCAGCTTGAAACATTAATGATTGCTAACCCGCAGCGCGTGTTTGGCGGGTAAAGGGAGAGAGTTATGCCGAAGAAAATTCTGCTGGTCGGTGAATCCTGGACCAGCACCTCGACACACGTTAAGGGTTTCGATCAGTTCGCCACCGCCACCTGGCACAATGGCGCGACGGACTTCCTCGCGGCGCTGGCCGACAGCGATTATGCCATCACCCACCTGCCAGCTCATGAAGCGCCGGTGAATTTCCCGCTAACGCTGGAGGCATTGCAGCAATGGGACGCGATCGTGCTTTCGGATATCGGCGCTAATACGCTGCTGCTCCATCCCGATACCTGGCTGAAGAGCCAGAGAACGCCGAACCGCCTGGCGCTTATTCATGATTACGTGGCCGCTGGCGGCAGCCTGATGATGATCGGCGGCTATTACAGCTTCCAGGGCATCAACGGCGGCGCGCGCTATCGCCATACGGCGGTGGAAAAAGTGCTGCCGGTACGCTGCCTGGCCTGGGATGACCGCGTTGAATCGCCGGAGGGGATTTATCCTGAAATCGTCGAGTCCCATGCGGTTTTCAACGACATCGGCAGCGACTGGCCGTGGCTGCTGGGCTACAACGAAGTGGAGATGCAGCCCGAAGGGACATTGCTGGCGACCGTTGCCGGTACGCAGCACCCGCTGGTCGCCGTCCGCGAGTACCAGAAAGGGCGCTCGCTGGTGTGGACCAGCGATATGTCGGCCCACTGGCTGCCGAACGAGTTTGCCGCCTGGCCTGGCTATCGCCAGCTGTGGATCAACTGCCTGAACTGGCTGACCAGCCGGGCATAATGCCGGATCGCAAGCCGATCGCACGGCTTTAGCGGCAGCGGCAGCTAACGCTCGCCGTCCCGAAGCCGACATCGGAGGAACTGAGCGAATGACAGAGCAAACCCTTGAGCTGACCCAGCGCCTGCTGGAGTTTGACACCATTAATCCGCCCGGCGATGAGGCGGCCTGCATGGCGTTTTTTGCCGGGTGGCTGCGTAAACACGGTTTTGAGGTGACACTCAGCCCTTTCGGCGAGAAGCGCGTTAACCTGATCGCGCGGATCGCCGGGGCGACCGAAGGCGATCCGCTGGCTTTTACCGGCCATCTGGACACCGTGCCGCTGGGAAATCAGCGCTGGGAACACGATCCTTTTGGTTCGACGATCGTGGGAGATCGCCTGTACGGACGAGGTTCCAGCGATATGAAAGCGGCAGTGGCCGCTTTTGCCGTCGCCTGCGTGACGCATCAGGATGCAATCCGAAAAGGAACCGGCGTAGTGCTACTGATTACCGGCGGAGAGGAAACGGGCTGCGACGGGGCGAAAGCGTTAATTGCCGAAGGGAAACTTCCGGCAATTGCTGCGCTGATCGTCGGCGAACCCACGGCGAACTATCCGGTTATTGGCCACAAAGGCGCTTTGTGGCTGCGCTGTGAAACGAGAGGAAAAACGGCACACGGCGCGATGCCAGAGCTGGGCATCAACGCCATTTATCTGGCGGCGGAAGCGCTGGGTAAAATTCAGCATTTCGAGCCGGGCGCGCCGCATCCGCTAATGAAGAAACCGACGATAAACGTTGGCCGTATTGAGGGCGGGCTGAACATCAATTCCGTGCCGGACCGCACGCAGTTTGATGTCGATATCCGCACCTCTCCTGATTTACAGCACGCTACTATCCGGCAAAATCTCACCACCGCGCTGGGCGAAAAAGTTAGCGTGTCGACGCTGGTCGATCTGCCTGCGGTGCTCAGCGAAGAGCAGAACGCGTGGATTACCGCCGTATATCGGCGCTGCCAGCCGCTGCACGACCAGCCGATCGTGGCGAAAATCGTGCCCTACTTCACCGACGCCTCGCTGCTGCTGCCGGCGGTGGGCAATCCGCCCTGCGTTATCTTAGGCCCCGGCGAACCCGGCATGGCGCATCAGACCGATGAATATTGCCTGCTGAGCCGCCTTGCTGAAGCGGAAAAACTGTATGGTCAGCTGATTACCGACTGGCTAATGGGGGCTGCGGGTAGCCAGCACCTGCTGTAGCGAGGCATCCACCAGGTAATAGATCTGTGAATCTTTCAGGGTGCCGTCCAGCAGTACGGTACTCCAGTACGACTTGTTCAGATGTTCGCTGGGTTGCACATCTTTATGCTCTTCACGCAGTAAATCCGCCAGCGCGGACGTGGCCTTGAGCGCCACGGCCGGGCGACCGTTTACTTCATGCACCAGCGCAAACATCACGTCATCCACTTTGATCTGCGTGGCTTTCCAGTCGCTGTGCACGCTCTGCTCCGCGCCGGGCTTGTCCATGCAGTAAGACAAAAGATCCGATATGTTCATAGGTTTATTCCCCTTGCCGCGTGGCAACCGTGTCGGTGATGCCGTAGCTTTGGTAAATCAGTATAGGTGATTCACCGCCACAGTTGATGCGAGTCACAATCAGGAGCAAAAAAAACACGTCTTAATGTAATCGATTACTTTATGGTGCTATTTTTGTAATCGATTACTTTTACTCAAGGAGACTGCCTGTGTTTAGCAAACGACTGATCCCATCCTGCCTGCTGGCCGTGATGGCCCTGACCTCATTTTCCTCTGCGGCGACAGAAGTAGAAAATGAAATCGCCCTGCAAATGTACACCTTACGCAACGTAGGATCGGCGAAAGACCAGTTCGAAATGGCGCATAAGGCCGGGTTCAAAAATATTGAGATCGTCGGGACACACGATCTCAGCGCCGGGAAGATGAAAGCATTGTTGACCAGCAACGACCTGCACATCACCTCCGCTCACGTCCAGCTTTCGGCGTTAGAAAATCAGTATCAGCAGACGGTCGACTTCAATAAGGCCGTTGGCAATAACACCCTTATTGTTCCGTGGATTAAGCCGGAAGACCGCCCGGATAATCAGCAGGGATGGATTAAGTACGCTCAGCGTCTGAACGCGCTGGGCGCCAGGCTGCGCAAGGACGGTATGCAGCTCGGCTATCATAATCACAATTTTGAAATGAAGAAGTACGACGGCGTGACCGCGCTGGAAATCATCATGGATCACTCCAGTAAAGACAACCTGAAGCTGGAGATGGATGCGGCCTGGGTGTCACGCGGTGGTCAGGACCCGGTTCGGTTCCTCAAGCAATATTCCGGCAGGATTTACGCTATCCATGCTAAGGACAATGCGGGGATTGGCGTTCGCGATGACGAAATGAATTTTGCGCCGCTTGGTGAAGGGTTGCTGGACTGGAACAGCATCCTTCCTGCCGCTAAAGCGAGCGGCGTGAAGTGGTTTATTATTGAACATGATGCGCCGAAAGATCCGTGGCAAATTATTACCACCTCCCATAACAATCTGCGCGCCGATCTGACGAAGCTGGCGCGCTAGCGGCACGTCAGGTACTGGCACGCTCAATCAGGTGCCAGTCCATATTGATGCGTTCGGCTGGCGAGTCAGGGTTAGCAATTTTTTGCAGAACCAGTTCGCAGGCCTTGCGGCCGATGGCGCGCGAGGGCTGCGCAAGCGTGGTTAGCGGAGGTGACACCATCTCCGCCAGTTCAGTGCCATCAAAACCCGCTACGGCAATATTTTGCGGCACCTTTAGCCCGGCGTCCTGAATGGCTGACATCGCCCCAGCCGCCAGCACATCCGACACGGCAAAGACGGCATCGGGGATCTCTCCATCTGCAAGCAGCGCATTCATGGCGTTTTTACCGGCGCTGAAGCTCAGTTCATTGGCATAGCCGATCGCCTGCCACGTCAGGTGATGACGCCTGAGCTCATGCAGATACCCCTGCTCGCGCAGCTGAGCATATTTGTAGCTCAGGTCATGATTGATCAGCGCAATACGCTGATGGCCCTTTTCGACCAGCAAACGAACCAGCTGTTGAGAGGCCTCGTGGTCGTCGATACCGACGCAGGAGATCTCTCCGGCATCGGCATATTCCGCACACTGCACCCAGGGCGTTGCGCCAATCAGCTGCGTCAGCTCTGGCAGCTTGCTGAAGGCGTCCATAGTAATGATGCCATCCACAATCTTGCCCGCGAGCAGTTGCAGGCTTGAGCGCGAACGCTCAATGTCCGACCCCGAGTTACACAGCAGGATACGGAAGCCGTTCCGTTCGGCCTCCTCCTCAATCCCTTTCACCACTTCGGCGCAAAACGGGTTAGAAATGTCCGACACCATAACCAGAATCATTGAGCTACGCGAAGTTCGCAGCTGGCGCGCCAGCAGGTTGGGCTGATAGTTACTCTCCCTGATAACTTGCAGCACCTTCTCGCGGTTTTTGTCTTTTACCGTTTCACTGTTATTCAGTACGCGTGAAACCGTTGCGACAGAAACGCCCGCAAGGCGGGCGATTTTTTGAATGGACATGGTGTCAGCTCTTGCTCAATCCGATGAGATGCAGGCTACCATAAATTCGCGGGAGACAATAAGTTAGCCGCGCCGGGCATTAATCCTCAGCGCCCAACGCTTATCCAACGCCGCTGCTTATGGCTTTGCAGAATGGCGTCCACTATCGACATGACCTGCGCCCCCTCGTGGAAGGTGGCGAAAGAGGCCTTCCCGCGCAAGGGGGGACGCCCTTCTGCCACCGCAAGGTAAAACTGCTGCATCATATTGCGAAACGCATCGTGCCAGCCTTCGATATGCCCTCCGGGAAAATGGGCAAATCCAGCCACCTGCCGGTGCATAAGAGAGGGATCGTCTGACAGAATCTGGTTGGGCTGATGACGATGTCAAATCCACAGCTGCTGGGGGATTTCCTGATCCCAGGCGAGCGAAGACGCACTGCCATTCACTTCCAGGCTTAGCCTGTTCTTGCGCCCTGCGGAGACCTGCGACACGTTAAAACAGCCTTTGCTGCCGTCATCAAAGCGGAACAGCACAAATCCCATATCCTCGGTGGTCACCTCCTGCGATTGATAGCGCACTGCCTCACTTTGCGCGCTGAACGTCGCGTTACCCTGCACGCTGGCTTTACGCGTTGGCCAGACGATGGACAGATCGGCCATCACCTCAACAATTTTCCTGCCGGTAACGAACTGAATGGTGTCGCACCAGTGCGAGCCAATATCGGCTACCGCACGAGACTCGCCGCCCTTCCCGGCGACCACTCGCCAGTTAAAATCCGTCTCTTCCAGCATCCAGTCCTGCAAATAGCTGCCCTGAGCTGAAAATAGTCTTCCCAGCTCATTTTGTTTAACCATGCTGGCCGCCTGCTGCACCATAGCGAACTGGCGGTAAACAAAGCTGACGCCGTGTACCACCCCGGCTTTTTCAGCCAGTTGCTCCAGCTCGCGGGCTTCATCCATCGTCATACATAGCGGCTTTTCTGAGAAAACGTGTTTGCCAGCGCGCAAAATCTGCCGGTTAATCTCAGCATGAAGATGGTTAGGGGTACAGTTGTGAACGGCGTCAAGCCCCTTATGTTGCAGGAATGAGGGCAGATCGCCGTACGCAGACGCCACATTCAGCGCCGCAGCCCGTTCATCCGCAACCTGCTGGCTGGATTCACAAATCGCCACGACAGTGATGTTCCCCAGGCGACGCAGCGCTTCAATATGCGCCGGGCCGATAAACCCGCTGCCAATAATGCCTACGTTGATCATCCTACTCCCCCTTTTCCAGGCCTAACTGCTTACGGATGCTGGTCTGCGGTGGGTGCTGAGCGGCAAAGTCATCAAAGGCGCGATCGGCTACCGGAATAATGTGGCGCTGAATGAATTCGGCGCCTTCACGCGCCCCGGTTTCGCTGTCTTTCAGGCAGCATTCCCACTCCAGTACCGCCCAGCCCGCATAATCATACTGCGCAAGCTTGCTAAAAATTCCTTTAAAATCAATTTGACCGTCGCCCGGCGAGCGGAAGCGCCCGGCGCGATCGATCCAGCTCTGGTAGCCGCCGTAAACACCGCTGCGGCCGTTGGGCAGATACTCCGCATCCTTAACGTGGAAGGCTTTAATGCGGGGGTGATAAATATCTATAAACTGCAAATAATCAATATGTTGTAGATAAAGATGGCTCGGATCGAACAGAATATTGCAACGCGGGTGGTTGTTCACCGAGGCCAGGAAGCGCTCAAAGGTCACGCCATCATGCAGGTCCTCCCCGGGATGAATTTCGTAGCAGACGTCCACGCCATGACCATCGAATTCGTCAAGAATGGGCTTCCAGCGCCGGGCCAGCTCGGCGAAGGCTTCGCTGAACAGCTGCGCATTGTGCGGTGGCCAGGGGTATAAATAGGGCCATGCCAGCGAGCCGGAAAAGGTCGCGTGCGCGCTAAGCCCCAGATTTGCCGAAGCCCTGGCCGCCCGTTTCAGCGTTTCGATCGCCCATGCCGTACGTTTGCCAGCGTTGCCGCGCACCGCGGGCGGAGCAAAACCATCAAACCCGCTATCGTGCGCCGGATGTACCGCGATCAGCTGACCTTCCAGATGCGTCGACAGCTCGCTGACGGCCAGGCCGTAGTTCGCCAGCAGCCCCGTCACATCGTCACAGTAGCTCTGGCTGGTCGACGCTTGCTCCAGATCGAAAATCGCCGGATGGTTGCAGGGGATCTGCACCGCTTTATAACCCAGCGCCGAAGCCCACTGCGCCAGCCCCTCAAGCGAGTTGAACGGTGCCTGCCGATCGATAAACTGCGACAGAAAAATAGCTGGTCCTTTCAACGTTTTCACGCCTACCTCCGATTAATCAAACCGCTTCATCCCGATACCTGAAGGAGAAGAGGAAAACAAGGGCAATCACCGCCGCCGCGGCAGCAGGTATCCACCAGAAGAGCGCCCAGTGCTGTGCAGAAGTCTGGCCTGCGACCAGCTGGTTGTAGAGCGCGCCGGAAATTTGCGACCCCAGCAACATGCCGATGCCGTAGGTAAACATGACGATCATGCTCTGGGCCTGCCCTTTCACCTTTTCACCGGCAATACGGTCGGTGTAAATAAACCCCACCACGAAAAAGAAGTCGTAACAGACGCCGTGCAGCAGGATGCCGAGATAAATCAGCGCCCGCCCTTCTTCCCCCATCCCCAGCGCAAACAGGGCATAACGCACGAACCAGGCACACATACCGGCCAGCAGCATGTATTTAACGCCGAGACGACGAAACAGCAGGGGGATCACCAGCATGAAAAATATTTCAGACATCTGCCCGAACGACATCACGGTACTGACGTTGTCAAACCCGGCATCGGCCAGCCAGGAGGCGGTGTAGGCGTAATAGGTGCCAAGCGGGATCGAAATCAGCATCGCGCACAGTGAAAAAATAAAGAAATGGCGAATTTTGAGCAGCGCAAACGCATCGGCGCAGAACAGGTCACGCATTTTAAACGGCAGCCCTTTGGCGGGCGCGGGAGTATGCGGCAGCGTGAGGCTGTAGATCGCCAGCACGACTGAGCAGAGGGCCGCCAGCGAAAAGATAGTGGTGCTGGACGAGATGCCGCTGACGCCAATGAAGATCCCCGCCGCGATCCAGCCGATGGTGCCGAACACGCGCACGATCGGAAAACTTTTATCGCTGCTGGCGAGGCTGTGAAAAGCGATGTTATTCGCCAGCGCCAGCGTCGGCATAAAGCAGAGGGTGTAGCCAAACAGCAGCGCTATCAGCAGGCTGCCGTTTTCAGCCACCAGCGCGCCGGGCACAAACCATAGAATGACCGCCCCGGCCAGGTTCATCACCGCCATCACTTTTTGGGACGAAAAGAAGCGGTCGACCAGCATTCCCAGCACAAAGGGCGACAGAATGGAGGCAATCGGCCCGGCTGAGAACGCATCCCCAATCAGTAGCGACATGTTATGTTGCGTCATCACCAGTCCCAACGTAACCGACCAGCTTCCCCAGATAAAAAACTGCATAAACATCATCAGGGAGAGTCGTGGGACCAGCAACCACGGCTGAATAGTCGTTCTTTCAGAGCCTTGCGTTAAGGGTACCATAATAACCTCAATTAAAAGTAATCGATTACATTAAAAGGATAGATAAAGTAATCGATTACAATTTAATATTCTTTCGGGGAGATCACATTTTATGCACGGCAGGAGATGGCGGGATCGGACCTTGAGAAAGTGAAAACACCGCGTGAAGGAAAGCAGATGGCAGGGAAGAGAGAATGACGGCAGCGGGTCTTGTCGCTGCCGCCGCTTTGGCGGGCTATTCCCCTTGCAGGGTGGCAACAATCTTACGGGAGCCGCCCTGAAGTCGATGCTCTCCCAGCCAGATACCCTGCCAGGTCCCCAGCAGCAGACGCCCGCGGTTGACCGGCAGCACCAGCGAAGCCCCTAACATCGACGACTTAATGTGGGCGGGCATATCATCCGCACCCTCATAGTCGTGTTCGTAGTGCGCCTTTTCCGGCACCGCCCGCAGGAAGTGCTGTTCCATATCGCTACGCACCGTGGCATCGCAATTTTCATTTAGCGTCAGTGAAGCCGAAGTATGCTGCAACAGCAAATGCAGCAGCCCAACCTGCACGTCGCCTAAGCGGCGCAGTTCCCCGACGATTTCATCCGTTACCAGATGAAATCCGCGTGATTTAGGGCTTAGCGTAATGGTCTGCTGATACCACATGGTCCTGCTCCTGAAGCGAATGATTACATGACGGCAGCAAAGGCTTCCGCCACCTGATGCACGTTACTGCTGTTCAGTCCGGCCACGCACATGCGGCCGCTGGCGATCAGGTAGACGCCGAACTCGTTACGCAGGCGATCGACCTGTTCCGCGCTCAGCCCGGTATAGCTGAACATTCCGCGCTGTTTCAGCAGGTAGTCAAAGTTTTTGCCCGGTATGGCCGCCGTCAGCACCTCCACCAGCGCCTGACGCATGGTAAGGATACGCAGACGCATCTCTTCCACTTCCGCCAGCCAGCTCGCCTTCAGCTCCGCGTCGTTCAGCACGCAGGAAACCACCTGCGCCCCGAAGTTCGGCGGGCTGGAATAGTTGCGGCGGACGGTCGCCTTCAGCTGACCCAACACGCGCGAGGCCTCTTCCGCATCGTCACAAACCACCGACAGGCCGCCGATGCGCTCACCGTACAGCGAGAAGATTTTCGAGAAGGAGTTGCTGACCAGCGCTGGCAGGCCCGCCGCCGCAACGGCGCGAATGGCATAGGCATCCTCTTCCATTCCGGCGCCAAAGCCCTGATAGGCGATGTCGAGGAACGGGATCAGATTACGGGTTTTCAGCACCTCGGTAACGCTATCCCACTGGGCGTTGGTCAGGTCGGCACCGGTAGGGTTATGGCAGCAAGGGTGCAACAACACGATGCTCTGCGCAGGCAGCGTGTTCAGTTTGGCGATCAGCTCGTCAAACTTCACGCCGTTGGTCACAGGGTCGTACCAGGGATAGGTGTTCACTTTGAAGCCAGCGCCAGCAAAGATAGCGACGTGGTTTTCCCAGGTCGGATCGCTGACGTAGACCTCAGAACCGGGGAAATAAGCTTTCAGGAAATCAGCGCCGACCTTCAGCGCGCCGGAGCCGCCAACGGTTTGAATGGTAGCAATGCGGCCCGCTTTCAGCGCCGGATGATCCTGACCAAACAGCAGCGGAGCAATCGCGCTGCGATAAGGCGCGAGGCCGTCCATCGGCAGATACACTGAGGCAGCCTGCTCCTGCGCCGTCAGACGGGCTTCCGCTTCGGTAACGGCCTTCAGCTGCGGGATCACTCCCTGTCCGTCATAATACAGCCCGATGCTCAGATTCACCTTTTGCGGTCGCCTGTCCTGTTTGAACGTCTCCATCAGGGAGAGAATTGGGTCGCCGGCGTAGGCATCAACGTTTTGAAACACGGTGAAAATCTCCATTTATTGGTAGGGGTCAGAGGTTAAAGCGACCAGGGCGGTGGTTTATGGCGATGATAAGGTTGAGGATCGGCGCACCCGGAACGAATACCGTACCGATCCTGTCGCGATAACGCCAGTACCGGATGCGCAACAAGACAAATTTGTAGGCGGAAAAGTCAGACTGGCATCATTACGCCATTCTCTTTTAAACGGGTGAGCACCACGGAAGTTTTCACATGCGATACGCTTTGATGTCCGGCAACAAGCTGGCTGATTAAAGCGCTAAGCCCTGCCAAATCCTTTACCGCCACCTTCAATAGATAGTCGGCATCGCCGGTCGTTTTGTAAGCATCCACAATTGCCGGCTGCTCGGCGACCATGCGGTGAAAGCTCTCAACATAGTCTGAAGTGTGGTTAATCAGGCTCACCTCAATCAGCCCAATCATTCCCAGCCCCACGGCATCAGGCGAGAGCCGCGCGTGGTATCCAAGGATTAGCCCCACCTGCTCAAGGTTAATACGGCGGCGCGAGCATTGTGAGGCGGAAAGGCCGACTAAATCACTCAGTTCCTGATTGGTCAGACGGCCATTAGTTTCAAGTAAAGTCAGTATCTTAAGGTCGAAATCGTCAATCTGGGTCATTATCGATCCGGGTGGTTAGTCAGGGGCGCGATCCCGACAGATAACCGCATTTTTCGCCCTGTTGTCCAACACTATTTTCTTGATGGATCGCGCGGATTATTTAAACAATCGATAATCCACCGGCCACGCCAGACTATTCGTCGTCGTACTGTGGGCCAGCATAGTTATCAAACCGCGACCATTGACCGTTAAAGGTCAGACGCACGGTGCCGATTGGCCCGTTACGCTGCTTTCCGAGGATGATTTCGGCAATGCCTTTCAGATCGCTGTTTTCGTGATACACCTCGTCACGGTAGATAAACATGATTAAGTCGGCATCCTGCTCAATGGAGCCGGACTCACGCAGGTCGGAGTTGACCGGGCGTTTATCCGCGCGCTGCTCCAGCGAGCGGTTAAGCTGCGACAGCGCCACTACCGGCACCTGAAGCTCTTTCGCCAGCGCCTTCAACGAGCGGGAGATCTCGGCAATTTCAAGCGTTCGGTTGTCGGACAGCGAAGGCACGCGCATCAGCTGGAGGTAGTCGATCATGATCAGGCTCAGGCCCCCATGTTCGCGGAAGATACGCCGCGCGCGGGACCGCACTTCCGTCGGCGTCAGGCCCGAGGAGTCATCGATAAACATGTTCTTTTTCTCCAGCAGGATCCCCATCGTGCTGGAAATACGCGCCCAGTCTTCATCATCAAGCTGGCCGGTACGGATACGGGTCTGATCCACGCGCGACAGCGAGGCCAGCATACGCATCATGATCTGCTCGCCGGGCATCTCCAGACTGAAAATCAGCACCGGTTTTTCCTGGAGCATGGCGGCGTTTTCGCACAGGTTCATGGCGAAGGTCGTTTTACCCATCGACGGACGCGCCGCAACGATGATCAAATCCGATCGCTGCAGCCCGGCCGTTTTCTTATTCAGATCGTGATAGCCGGTATCCACGCCGGTTACGCCGTCGTGCGGGGTCTGGTAGAGAGATTCGATCCTTGAGATCGTCGCTTCGAGGATCTGGTCGACGCTTTTCGGCCCTTCATCTTTATTGGCGCGATTTTCGGCGATCTGAAACACGCGGGATTCCGCCAGATCGAGCAGATCCTCGCTGGTGCGCCCCTGAGGATCGTAACCCGCATCGGCTATCTCGTTAGCCACGGAGATCATCTCTCTGACCACCGCACGTTCGCGTACGATGTCGGCATAAGCACCGATATTCGCCGCGCTGGGGGTATTTTTCGATAATTCAGCCAGGTAGGCAAAGCCCCCCACCAGGTTCAGCTCGTTCCTGGTTTCCAGCGATTCAGAGAGCGTAATCAGGTCGATGGGCTTGCCCAGCTCCAGCAGGCGCTGCATCTCGCTGAAGATCATCCGGTGCGGGCGACTGAAGAAATCCTGCGCAACCACGCGTTCGGAGACGTTGTCCCAGCGTTCGTTATCCAGCATTAACCCGCCCAACACGGACTGCTCCGCTTCCAGAGAGTGAGGAGGCAATTTCAGCCCTTCCATCTGCCGATCGCGCGGTTCACGATTATCACCGGATTTGTTGGTGGGTTTATTTCCTGCCATAGTGATGCAATACCGAAAAAAGAGAGTGGGGACGGGCAAGTATACCCGTTTGGCGTGCCGTCGTCCTCCCTCAATGACGCGGAATCAATGGGAGTGAACATGGCAAAACGTATACAAATCAGCCAGCATGGCGGGCCGGAAGTGATGCAGCTGATCGATGTCGCAATCCCTGAGCCGGCGGCCGGGGAAGTGGTGGTTGAGAACAAAGCGATCGGGATTAACTATATCGATACCTACGTGCGCAGCGGGCTGTACCCGGCTTCTCTGCCCTCAGGCCTCGGCACCGAAGCGGCTGGCGTGGTGAAAAGCGTGGGCGAAGGCGTTACCGCACTTAAGGTCGGCGACCGCGTGGTCTACGCCCAGTCGGCGCTGGGTTCGTATAGCGAATATCATGCGGTACATGTGGATAAGCTGGCGCTGCTGCCGGACAACATTTCCTTCGAGCAGGCTGCGGCTTCCTTCCTTAAGGGGCTGACGGTGCACTATTTATTGCGTCAGACCTATGTTGTGCAGCCGGATGAAATCTTCCTGTTTCACGCCGCCGCTGGCGGCGTCGGCCTGATTGCCTGCCAGTGGGCAAAAGCTTTAGGCGCGCATCTGATCGGCACGGTTGGATCGGCTGATAAAGCGCAGCGCGCGAAACAAGCGGGTGCCTGGGCCACGATCAATTACCGGGAAGAAGATCTCGCCAGCCGCGTGGGCGAACTGACCGATGGGAAGAAAGTGCGGGTGGTTTACGATTCGGTGGGCAAAGATACCTGGGAAGCCTCGCTGGACTGCCTGCAGCGGCGCGGACTGATGGTGAGCTTCGGCAACTCTTCAGGCCCGGTAAGCGGGGTGAACCTGGCAATTCTTAATCAGAAAGGGTCTTTATACGTTACCCGCCCTTCGCTAAACGGTTATGTCACTACCCGTGATGCGCTGACCAGCGCCAGCAACGAACTGTTTTCGCTGATTGGCAGCGGTGCGATTAAGGTAGAGGTGCCGCCGCAGCAGAAATTTGCGCTGAAAGATGCGCAGCAGGCGCATAAAACGCTGGAGAGCCGGGCAACCCAGGGATCGAGCCTGCTGATTCCCTGATCGTCAGAGACAAACAGGGCTTCCCGAAGGAAGCCCTTTTTTTCTTTTTTTTATCGTTCGCGCTGCTTGTAGGGTCAGAGCGATGAATTCGTGTCGATTCAATAGAACGCATCCTGGCAGAATTCATAAGTAAATAATATGTTTAATTGCAATTTAATCTATGCAATATGTCAGGTTGTGATCCAGGGCGCATTACTGGCGACACGAATCTAGCCAAGGTATTGATATTAACGTGATATCCAGCGATCGCTTTTCGACTGCGGCTTTCTGCAAGCCCGATAGATCCACACCGCCACCACCGCCAAAACCAACCACGGTAACATTTTTATAACAATAGCCAGCATTCCACCAAACAACATCACAAAGGTCGCGACGACCAGCGCGGCGATAATTCCAAGTAGAGAGATGCCGGTCAGCAGCAGCATCAGGAAAAAACCAAGGACAAATAAGATTTCCATCAGGGTACGCTCCAGAAAATGAGTCTTGAGGGACTATTACAAGAAGCGTGCCAGGGTTGAAGATGAGATAACCTGTTGAATTCACGGCAAAGACTCACGCCAGCGCGATACTGGCGTGGTGAATTTCATCACTTAATGGTGAGAGTTTAACGAAACCCTGTTGCGCGCGTTCAGCATAAGGGCTTTATACCGCCGCCGGGATCTTATCTGCGACCAGCGCCAGCGCCTGCTCAACCGTTTCGATATTGGCACCGGGTTTGTGCGCATTTTCGCTGAGATGACGACGCCACTGGCGGGCGCCGGGAATGCCCTGGAACAGGCCCAGCATATGGCGGGTGATATGGCCCAGCCAGGTGCCCTTCGCCAACTCCGCTTCGATATACGGATACATTGCGCGGACCACGGCAACCGGATCGGCAGCCGGTAGGCTGCTGCCGAACAGCTCGCGGTCAACCTGCGCCAGAATGCCGGGATTCTGGTACGCTTCGCGGCCCATCATCACGCCGTCCACATGCTGCAAATGCACTTTGGCCTCTTCCAGCGACTTTATGCCGCCGTTAATGGACAGCGTCAGATGCGGAAAGTCACGCTTCAGCTGATAGACACGTTGATAGTCCAGCGGCGGGATCTCGCGATTTTCCTTCGGGCTAAGTCCAGACAGCCAGGCTTTACGCGCGTGGATGATAAACATCTCGCAGCCCCCCTGCTCCGATACCTGGCGGATAAAATCACAGAGGAATTCGTAGCTATCCTGCTCATCAATGCCGATGCGGGTTTTAACCGTAACCGGGATCGACACCCGATCGCGCATCGCCTTGATGCCATCCGCCACCAGCGCCGCTTCGCCCATCAGGCAGGCACCAAAGCGCCCGTTCTGCACGCGGTCAGACGGGCAGCCGACGTTCAGGTTGATTTCATTATAGCCACGCGCCTGCGCCTGGCTGGCACACTCGGCCAGCGCGGCGGCGTCATAGCCGCCCAGCTGTAAAGCCACGGGCTGCTCCAGCTGATTCCACGCCAGATAGTCTCCTTTGCCATGAATAATGGCACCCGTGGTGACCATTTCGGTGTAGAGCAGAGCATGGCGCGTCAGCTGGCGCAGGAAATAGCGACAGTGGCGATCGGTCCAGTCGAGCATCGGGGCAACGGAAAAGCGGTGTGCGGGTAACATCTGGGTCATAAAGCGTGCGAACTCGGTGTGATTAACAAATGACGATAATGTGCGCAATGATACCACGCCCGACGGCGGCAAGCATTAGCGGCAGCTTCAGAACGCTTCAGCCGGCCCCTGAGCCGGTGGTTGCCGTAAAAAGCCGGGCTTCAGCCCGGCAGGCAAAGCTTCACTCAAACCGTTCTGGCGCGGGAGGGCGCGTGGCTGGGTCTTACTTTCGCGACTATCGCCGGAGCCGTTTCCCTGGTGCGAACAGCGCACAGAGTGGAAATGACGCCTAACAGCGAGAACATCACCGCTGGCCCAATCCAGCCCACCATGCCGTAAACGCCGGTGGCGATAAACGGCAGCAGCCCCGCGACAACCGATGCCCCGTTGTAACCCAGCGAAATACCGGAAGACCGAACGTGAGCCGGGAACTGTTCGGAGAACCAGCTCGATTCCACCGCAAAGATCGGATCGTGGCTGAACAGCAGCGACAGTGAGACGGCCACCACTACCATCAGCACCGCGCCGGTATTGATCATCATAAACATCGGAATGCCGAACAGAATGGTGAAGATCGCGCCGATCAGGAAGATCGGACGGCGGCCCACTTTGTCACTGAGCGCACCGTAAACCAGGTGGCTAATCAGGCCGATCGCCGAGCCAATCAGCGTTCCCCACAGCACATGCTCTTTGGTGGTGATGCTCGCCAACACCACATAGGAGAGCATAAAACTGGTGGTGAGATAATACCCGCCGGTTTCCGCGAGGCGCAGACCCATGATGCGCATAATGATCCGCCAGTCGCTGCGGATGACTTCCAGCGCAGGCTGCCTGACGATCTTGTTATCGGCCCTGGCTTTTTCGAATTCGGGCGACTCGTTCACGCTCATACGAATAAAGATCCCGATCGCCACCATGACAAACGAAAGCAGGAACGGCATACGCCACACCCAGTCCCCCTCAAACAGGGAGGACGAGAGCAGAAACGCGCCGTTCGCCAGCAGCAGCCCCAGTGGGATACCCAGCTGCGGTACTGCGCCGTAGAAGCCGCGCTTTTTCGCTGGCGCGTGTTCGAAGGCCATCAGCACCGCGCCGCCCCATTCCGCTCCGAAGCCAATGCCCTGGACCATTCGCAGCAGGATCAGCATGATCGGCGCCCAGACACCTGCCTGCTCGTAGCCAGGCAGCGCGCCAATCAGCACCGTTGCCAGTCCCATCGCCAGCAGCGACCAGAACAATACGGCTTTACGGCCATAGCGATCGCCGAAATGTCCCGCCAGATAGCCGCCCAGCGGACGCATGAGGAATCCGACGGCCAGCGTGGCGAACGCCGCCAGAATGCCGATTAAAGGCTCTTTGGTATGAAAGAAAATCGGCCCGAAGAACCCGGCGGCAGCGGTGCCGTAGATAAAGAAGTCATAGCTTTCCACCGCCGATCCGATCATCGAGGCAAAGGAAACCTTAACCGGGTTGTCCTGCATAGTCGTTGTAGGTTGTACAGGTGTCGTGCTCATGTCTTACCCCTGATTATTGTAGTTGAGGTAGCAATCTTTCTGCGTTGCTTCAGGATTGATGGGCCCAGGTCTCGATCACCCGGCTGTCATCCCGCAGGCCCAGACCCGCTTCGGCTGCCGCCAGATAGCGTTGATGCGCCACCTGTAGCAACGGCACCTCCGCCGCGCAGGCTTGTGCCGATTCGGCCACCAGCCCGCTGTCTTTTACAAAAATGTTGATCGAGCTGGAGACATCTACGTCCGTGCCTTCCAGCATCCGCGGGCCACGGTCCGAAAGCATCCAGGAGCCGGCCGCCCCTTTTTCCACCAGCGACAGTACCGCCGCCCGATCCAGACCCAGCGACTGCGCCAGGCTTAACGCCTCAGCCGCCGCAACAATATGGATCGAACACAGATGCTGATTGATCACTTTGATCCCCTGGCCCTCTCCCAACGCCGTGCCGACAATACGCACGCAGCCCATCGCCCGCAGCACGGGCTGAACCGCCTCCAGCTCGTCGCGCGTACCGGCGGCAAAAATAACCAGCTCCCCGGTTTTCGCTCTGGCCGTGCCGCCCGTCACCGGCGCGTCCACCACGCTGGCTCCGGCCAGGCGCAGACGCTCCCCCTGCTCGCGCACCGCATCAGGCCCGACGGTCGACATAACGACCCAGCGTTGCCCTGCCACCTTGTCCTGCGCCTGAGTCACCAGATCCGCCAGCTGCTGCGGCGTGGCGACCATGACCACCACCACATCAGCAGGAGGCGCGTCGGCAAAGCGGCTAACCACTTCAATATCCTGCTCCAGCGCCTTCAGCCGCGAGGTTTCAGACAGGTCCACGCCAACAACGGCATGGCCCGCCAGCTTGATGCGTGCGGCCATCGGCAAGCCGATGGCGCCTACGCCGACAAAAATAACCTTCATCGTGATTCTCCCCTTCAGGGCCGCGAACTCAGCGCAGCCAGGATTTAAGTGAAGCCACCATCGCCTCGGTAGAAATGCCGTAGCGATCGTGCAGGGTCGGCAGCGCGCCAGCGTCCAGATAGCTGTCCGGCAGGGCGATCTGTTTAAACGGCGTAACCACCTGCGCGCGCATCAGCGTGGTGGCAACGGCCTCGCCAAGGCCGCCAATGGTGCTGTGGTTTTCCACCACCACGACCAGCCGTCCCGGACGGCTGCACTGGGCGATAATAGTGGCCTCGTCCAGCGGCTTGATGGTCGGTACGTGCAGCACGGCGACGTTAACGTTATCGGCCGCCAGCGCTTTGGCCGTTTCCAGCGAGCGCATGGTCATGATCCCGGAAGAGATCAGCAGCACCTCATTGCCCTCGCGCAGCAGGCTGGCTTTGCCAATCTCAAACTGATAGTCGTACTCGTCCAGCACCAGCGGAACCTTGCCGCGCAGCAGGCGCATATAAACCGGCCCCTGATGAGCAGCCACCGCGGCAACGGCCTGTTCGGTGTCCAGCGCGTCGCAAGGGTCGATAATGGTCATGCCGGGTATGCCGCGCATCAGCGCAATATCTTCGGTTGCCTGGTGGCTGGGACCGTAACCAGTGGTCAGGCCCGGCAGCGCGGCGGCAATCTTCACGTTAAGATGCTCTTCCGCAATCACCTGATGAATAAAATCATAGGCGCGACGGGTGGCAAAAACGGCGTAGGTGGTAGCGAAGGGCATAAACCCTTCCTTCGCCATGCCGCCGGCGGCCCCCATCAGCAGTTGCTCCGCCATCCCCATCTGGAAATGGCGATTCGGATACGCATTGGCAAAAATATGCAGATCGGTATATTTCGACAGATCGGCGGTCATGCCGACGATTTCCGGCCTTTTCGCCGCCTCTTTCACCAGAGCATGACCAAACGGGGCCGGGACGGTGCGCTGGCCTTCTGAAGCAATTGAGGCAATCATCGCCGAGGTTGTCAGGCGCGGTTTTTGTGGCGTGGTTGTCCTCATGCTTTCGCTCCCCGGTCCAGAATGGCAATCGCCTGCTGCCACTCTTCCGCCTCAACGCGGATAAAATGATTCTTTTCGCGCTGTTCAAGAAACGGCACCCCTTTGCCCATCAGCGTGTCCAACAGGATCACCCGGGGAACCGGCTCAGGATGATGACGAGCCAGGTCGAAGGCCTGCTTCACTGCGGCAATGTCGTTGCCATCAACGCGCTGAACGTACCAGCCGAAGGACCGCCATTTATCCTGCAAAGGTTCAAAGCCGAGGATTTTCTGGGAAGGGCCATCCGCCTGCTGCTGGTTGATATCAACCAGCACAATCAGATTGCTCAGCTGATGATGAGCGGCAGACATCGCCGCTTCCCATGTCGCGCCTTCATCCAGCTCGCCGTCCGACATCGAGTTATAAACGAAAGCCGGGTTGTTTTTCTGCCGCAGCCCTAACGCCATGCCCACCGCGATGCTCATCCCCTGGCCGAGCGAACCGCCGGAGATCTCCATGCCTGGCGTATAGCTCGCCATGCCGGACATCGGCAGGCGACTGTCGTCGGAACCGTAAGTTTCCAGCTCCTCCTCAGCGATAATCCCGGCCTCGATCAGCGCAGCATAGAGAGCAATGGCGTAATGCCCGTGGGAGAGCAGGAATCGGTCGCGACCTTCCCACTCCGGCTCGTCGGGTCGATAGTTGATGGCGTGACACCAGGCCACAGCCAGCGCGTCGGCCAGACCCAGCGCCTGCCCGATATAGCCCTGGCCCTGCACTTCCCCCATTCGCAGCGCAAAGCGGCGGATATGGTATGCATGGTGAGCCAGGCGAGTTAGCGGGTTGCTGACGGCCAGCCCGGGTTCTGCAACAGTACTCATAGTCGGATTCCTGATAGTGGCGGAGAGAACAACGTCATCGGCGGCAAAAGAGGCTACATTGATCGCACTATGTTAATTAAGTGATATTATTCACGCGTACAGTTCATCTGTATCCACTTCCGGCGTCGCGCCAATGCGTCTAACCTTGCTTAAGATTACGGAGCATTACGCCTGCGCGACAAAAGCATATTTTGCATCCCATGATGAATGAGATTCACGAATGAGCCTGACAGCCAAAGCCCCCCTCCCTTTCTTACGCGCTTTCGAAGCCGCAGGCAGAACCGGCTCTTTTGCGGCAGCGGCCCAGGAGCTGGATCTTTCGCCCAGCGCCATCAGCCACGCCATCCGCAAGCTGGAGGAGATCATGGCGCTGAGATTGTTCCAGCGTACTACGCGTGAAATTCAGCTAACCCGTGACGGCGCGGTGCTGCTGGAGCATATTCAACGGGCCTTCGATGAAATCCAGCTTGGTTTGTCGCTGGTCAGTAGCCAGCAGGCCCGTCCGCTGCGCCTGCACACTGCCCCCAGCTTCGCCAATCAGTGGCTGCTGCCGCGCCTTGCCGCCTTTGTGAAAAAATATCCTCATATCGATCTGAGGCTGTCCGCCAGTACCGAGTACGCCCGCTTTGAGCAGGATGATTTTGATCTGGATATTATTTATGGCGAGCCACGCCCATCGCCTTACGAGAAGGTGCCGCTGGCCGTAGAGGAGTTGACGCCACTTTGCAGCCCGGCGCTGGCTGAGCAGATCACCACGCCGCAGGATTTGTACCAGCAGACGCTGATCCAGTGTGACGTTCAGCTATATCAGTGGAAAGGCTGGTTTGAGGCCAACGATCTGGTTGCTCCGCGGCAGTATGGGCTGCGCTTTGACCGTAGCTTTATGGCGATCGCCGCCGCCGTGGATGGGCTTGGCGTGGTGCTGGAGTCCAAGCTGCTGGCGGAAAGAGAACTCAGGCGCGGCGCGCTGGTCTGCCCGCTGATCGACATCACCAAAGAGATCCATTACATCGGCCATTACCTGGTTTACCCGCGCAGCAAGCATCCACATCCGGCGTTTGACACCTTCAAAGCCTGGCTGCTGACCGAATTGGGGTTGGGCAAAAGTGACGCTGGACGGTGAGTTGGATCACGCTTTAACCGCATCGTTCAAAGCCTGTGGCAAAAAGAACCGGGCAGAAATGTGAGCCATTTCACCTGTAAGCGCAGGATGTCAGGGAGGGCGCTCACGGTGGATTTATCCGGCGCAGTGAGCGGAAAAATCACTAAAACAGGCTGACGCGGGAACGGGAAGATTTCGTTCCCGGCCAGACCACCAACTGAAAAGCCTCAGAAGGTAAAGTTCAGCTGGGCAACCGCCCCCCAGGTACGATCGTCACCTTTCATCCCAGCCAGATCCAGATGCACTTTATCAAACGGTGAAATCCCAAAACCAGCGGTAACCACGTTGGTATCGTTCGACTTCATATCAGCACGGTAACCGGCCCGCAGTTGCAGCCAGCTAAGCAGGCGATATTCGGCACCGACACCCGCGTACTGGCTCTCTTCCTGCGTTTTAAAGCGTTTGGTTGGGGTGACGTCGACATCCAGCGCGGCGGTCAGGCGCTCGGTATGAAAAGAGACGCCGGGCGTCACCACCGGGGAGATCTGATAGGTATCTTTGTAGCCGTTAACTTCTTTGGTATCAATGTCTCGCGAGATAAGGTTCTGCGCGCTCAGGCCCAGCGTCCAGCTGTCGGTAATATCGGTTGCCGCACCGGCATCAATGTTGAAACCGCTGTTGGTGCTTTTATAACGATCGTTGGTGAAATCCGACTTGTCGTAGTTATAAACCGACGCGCTGTAGTTATACAGGTAGGTTCGCTGTAACTTTGGCGTGATGCCAAACGAGACCGGGTGCCCGGCAACGGTAAACTCATGCGCCACGGCAATGCCATAATCATAAACGATCGCGCCGCGCCCCAGTCCGGTGGAGGTTAGCTTGTTCTGGTCACCGGGCAGCGGAATGACGGTACCATTCGCCACGCCCTGCAAATAATCGATATCGCTTTGGGTGACGTCGGCGGTAACGTGCGCCGTGCCGTAAGCCTTAGTCACAAACGCGAACGGCAGCGTGTCGTTGGGAACGGTGACCGCAAAAGCAGCGCCAGCCGTACCGGACGCCTGGTTGCCTCTGATATCACGCAGCCGATTGGCTAAATCGCCAGCGGCTGCCTGGACTTTTGGGTAATCGGCAAAGCTGGAAAGATTATTGGCAATGTCCCGGTAGCGATCTACGCTGTCGGTCAAATCGTCAACCTTATCGATCAGCTTATTTTTGTCGGTCACCTGCAAGCCAGCGGCTGGAAAAATAACGCTTACCGTATCATCAGGTTTAGCTTTGGTCATCAGCGCTGGGTTCGCCAGCACGGCTGTTCCGTATGTCGACGACGCAACGCCGGTTCCCCCCATCGCATCATTACGCGCATCGTAATAATTGCCAGCGGCCAGGACGCTAAGGGGAGCCAGTAACAAGACAGGAAAAACTACGGGACGGGTAAAACTTTTCACATTGCGGATTAATTTTGCCATTTTGCCTTGAGCCCATCGAAACAAAGAGAGGAAACGCTCAGGTGAGAGCGGGAAATTTTCTACTGCCTGAATAATGAACACAAAGGCAGCAATTCATTGCCGTGAAATGAAGAGTAATACCAGGGCTTTTCCGCTCATTGCCGGTTTGTTTATCTGTTATCAGACTTATCGATATGCCTGCCGATCGATAAGCCTGTCGATCCTTCCAAACCGACCAGGATTTTCCTTAGGCCCTTTAAAAAAGTAGTCATAGAATTTATGTGCTGCAAATCACATTAGCGATATTTCACTTAAATTTAATGACAGGTAAAAAAAATGACTCAATGAGTTAAGAACTCTTAACTCTTAACGAATCAGATCGGTACCGTTCTTTAGCAGACTTTATTCAGGTTGTTCAGCTGCCAGCCTGGCACCAGGGGAGGGTAATACGCGGCATTCGGCGATTTTCGGTGAACGTGATAATATAACAAACCGACCTGGCCTGAGGATAAGTTATGAATCTAAGCAATCCGGAAAAAATCCTGACCCAGGCAGAAGCCCTCTGCCTGCAGCGTAACGTCAGACTGACGCCTCAGCGTCTGGAAGTGCTGCGCCTGATGAGCCAGCATCACGGTGCAATCAGCGCTTATGACCTTTTGGATCTGCTAAGGGCCAGCGAACCGCAGGCTAAGCCGCCGACGGTGTATCGGGCGTTAGATTTTCTGCTTGAGCAGGGCTTCGTGCATCGGGTGGAGTCAACCAACAGCTACGTTGTTTGCCTTCATTTCGAGAAACCTTCCCATACTTCCGCCATGTTAATCTGCGATCGCTGTGGTTCAGTGGCGGAGCAGCAGGCGGAAGGCGTTGAAAGCATCCTGAAATCACTGGCCCTGAATTCCGGCTTTACGCTGGCTCACAGCGTTATAGAAGCTCATGGTTTATGCGGCGACTGTAGCGAGGTGGAGGCTTGTACCCATCAAGATGCGTGCCAACACGATCATAGCGTGGTAAGCAAAAAGCGCGGGCGCTAAATTCAGACAGGCGTGGTGAAACAGAGTATTAAGACGACGAACGTGGAATGAGAAGAACAGTGTAGAGGAACTTCTGTGAAGGCGGGTGGCACAGTCCCTGTGCCGACAGGAGCATCGTCATTAAACGCTGAAATCATGTCAGAGAACTATTAGCGGTCAGAAACGATGGTTGTTATGAGCCTGTACATAGATT
>NZ_JRUQ01000040.1 GCF_000773975.1 Erwinia typographi | reverse complement strand
AAATCTATGTACAGGCTCGGAAAATAATAAACCGGTCATGAAAACCCCATCCGTTATTTCCTGTCTTGCATCTAAACTCTAAATTCAAAGTCTTAATTGTCTCAACGGGTAAGGCTGTAAAGCTTTCTTTATATTCACTTATGGTTTGAAGTGCTTTTGATTCATAAATTTCGCATGATGAGGTTTGATCCGAATCTGGTGGTACATCTAATGAACTGATTGCTTTCATAATTGAATTTGAGTGTGTATTGAGCAATAATGTGTCAAATATATCTTGAAAGCTTAAATAAGGATCCCATAACCAGACCGCATGCTGACCATATTTATTGATTAAATAAACCAAATCTTTAAGAGCTTCACTCTTTGATTGATTTTTATTAATTCCTTTTGAGTTGTATTGAACGAAATTACGATTTTCCTTTAACTCGGCACTACTACTGTCATAGATTCTTTTTTTGGTCCAGTTAGTTATTATTTTTTTTTGCTCGGTTTTTTTTACATAACTATCTGGCTTCAATACACTTATTACTTTAGATGTTCCATTGTGCGTTAATACCCTTTCCTCAAATGTAGATACTGTAGTGGTTATTCTTGCATCAGGAGATATAAAAGCCGATGGTCTGGTTCTAGCTAGTATGAAATTATTTTCAGGATCCCAAACAGTGCCGATATGAGCACGTTTATTTGCAATTGGCAAAGAAATGTTAGGTTCATCTCGTTTTAGAATTTTAGTATAGTAGCCTTCGCAGATGTTATCAGTTTCACTTAAGTGACAGTTTATTATCAAGTCTCTTTTTCGAGCATTTTCATGCCAAGCTATGTTGCAAGTTAATGAGAATATCTCATTATTTTTTTCTAACCCAAAATAGGCCATTAAAATAGTGCTAGGTATTTGCAGTAAAAAGTTACCTATTCTGTCTGAAACACTTGAAATCGATATTGGTAGAACCTCATGTATACTTTCAGATAGCCTTTGTAGGGCTTGCGGAGATGATAACAATTCTTGGTGGTTTTCTTTATCAAAGTCGAACCATTCAAAAACATAACTTCCATTATTGAAGTTATTCTTCAATAAGTTGTTTATTGGCACTGTCTCATATGAATCAGGAGAAACAAAATATTTATCAATTCTTTTTAGGTTTATAATGTCTTTTTGCTTTTCATCCCATACTCCAACTTGAGTTAAATCCTCTAATCTTTGTCCGATTTTATCAATTTCAATATAATATCTCTTAATACCAAATTTCCAGCCCTTAAGACGGCTTATAGAAAACAATTTTTTTGTTAAAAAACTTTCCTCAGTGGCGACCGGATTTTTAATATTCTCAGCCACCATTAGCGTTAGAATATTACTAATCTTTTTATCGGGCGATAATGAGAACACTTCTGTTACCTCAATAATATTATTGAAGCCAAGTATTCCATCCTCTAATGCTATCTCAATGTCATTAATTGTATTTTGCATGATTAATGATTACCATGATTTTTAACGATGCTACATTCATGAATACTCTCTCCCCACCATTCCATTAACTCTTTTCTTTTTAATAAGTATGTAGAACGATTGTAAGCACGTCTTACTTCATTTTTATCGCTATGAGCTAAGGCTGCTTCAATTACATCTGCGTTAAATCCGGCTTCATTCATTGCTGTGCTGGCTATTGAACGTAAGCCGTGGGCAACTAATTTACCGCCATAGCCAATCCGCTTTAAGGCAGCATTTGCAGTTTGGCTGTTCATAGGTTGTTTTGGGTCATTCCTACTAGGGAAAATATTTTCACGATGAGCACTGATAGGTTTCATCACATCCAGAATTTCTATTGCCTGAGGTGATAAAGGAACGATGTGTTCTCGCTTAGCTTTCATCCGCTCTGCTGGGATTATCCATAATTTCGCATCGAAATCGACCTCAGCCCATTGAGCACCAGAAGCTTCCGAAGGACGGACTAAAGTCAGTAGCTGCCATTCAATTAGACAGCGAGTCGGAACTGACAGATTAGACATTACCAATGAGCGCATTAGTTTTGGCAATTCCTCCGGTCGGAGCGTGGGCATATTTTGTTTTTCTGGCTTTTCGAAAGCCATCCCGACACCAGAAGCTGGGTTTGCATCAATCAAACCGGTATTTACCGCGTAAATCATAATCTCATTAATGCGCTGCACTAAGCGGCGAACTGTCTCAAGCGCCCCGCGAGCTTTTATTGGCTCCAGTGCTTCAACGATCGTTCTGGCCTTGAGTGCCTGAACAGGAATCACACCGATAGCAGGAAAGACATCCTTCTCCAGCGATCGCCAAATATCCTTCGCGTAATCCTCAGTGACGCTTTTGCTTTTAAGCAGGAACCACCTCCCGGCCACAACCGAAAAAATGCTGTCCAGTTCGATTTGGCGTTGCTCAGAAACTTCCTCTTGCTGCTTCTGCGGGTCGATCCCTTGTGCAAGCTGCGTCAGATATTGGTCACGCATTTGGCGTGCCACAGCGAGCGTTAGGGCAGGGTAAGAGCCTAGACTGAGATTCGTGCGACTGCTGCTATCTGGCCGCTGGTAGCGAAAACGCCACAGCTTTTTACCTGATGTTTTGACGAGCAGGAAAAGGCCGTCACCATCATGCAGTGTGAAGTCTTTCTCTTGAGGCTTAGCTTTGAGGATTTCGTTATTGGTGAGTGGGCGTGTCATCCGCGCCATGACTGGTTTCCGTCCATAATTGGTACACGTTTTTGGTACACATTATAACGTGTACCAATTCGTGTACCAATTATCTCTGGATTCAGGCGGATCGTCTCGGAAGGTTACAGACACAAAAAAGCCCGCAGGGCTTGCGCCGTGCGGGCTCTCAGGACTTCATCGGATGACTCTGGTAATCACCGATGGAGAATTTTGGTGGAGCTGGCGGGAGTTGAACCCGCGTCCAGAATTACTACACCTTCGGCACTACATGCTTAGTCCAGTCTTTACATTCGCCGGTCAGCTGCGAACGGACACGCCACTGACAAACTAGCCTGATTGGATTTAATGCTTCAGCCCCAGGCAGGACATCCACACGATCTCTTTTAGGTTTGACCTCTCTTGATCCCCGTCCTAAGAGCGGAGGCTAGGGAGAGAGGGCTCTGAGCAGGTTATTAAGCTGCTAGTGCGTAGTTTTCGTCGTTTGCAACTATTTTTTTGCGGCTTTTAACGAGGCAAACCGCCCCTCGGCATGCTCCTAGGGCTTCGCAAATCCTGTCGAATCCAGAATCAGCCCCAAGTACTGTGAAGCAGTATAGCAGAAAAACCTGTCGCTACGCCAGAGGCTTAGCGATTGGCGTGTTTCATAATACGTGCTTTGTCGGTCTTCCACTCGCGATCTTTAATGTCATCACGCTTATCGTGTTCTTTCTTACCTTTGGCAATGCCGATTTTCAGCTTGGCCCAGGCATTTTTCCAGTATAGAGACAATGCCACGACGGTGTAACCATCACGATTGGCTTTGGCAAACAGCGTCGCCAGCTCGCGCTCTTTCAGCAGCAGCTTGCGGGTGCGAGTCGGGTCGCAGACCACATGTGTGGATGCGCCAATCAGCGCCTGGAAGGTGGCGCCAAACAGAAAGGCTTCGCCATCACGCAGCATAATATAGCTTTCGCTGATGTTGGCCTTACCGGCGCGGAGCGATTTGACTTCCCATCCCTGGAGCGACAGACCCGCTTCGAACTCTTCCTCAATGAAGTATTCATGGCGGGCCCGCTTGTTCATGGCAATGGTGGCGGAACCGGGTTTATGTGCTTTTTTCTTAGTCATAGTGCCACTTAGTTTACATGAAGCAGTGATTGAAGGCATCCCCTGTAACAAACGAGACGGGGAAAAGCGCTAGTTTAGCAGAAGGCTGGCGGCTGAGAATTTTTGTTTGCCTGCCGGCGATGGTATTATTGGAAAGTTGAAGATTAACAGGAAACGTTATGTCTCAGATTAGTCGCTCCGCGCTAGTGCCCTACAGCGCTGAGCAGATGTTCCGGCTGGTTAACGATGTGGATGCCTATCCAGAATTTCTACCAGGGTGTACCGGCAGCCGTATTCTTGATGCCAGCGAACAACAGATGACGGCATCGGTCGATGTTTCCAAGGCCGGTATCAGTAAAACGTTCGTCACGCGCAATACGCTGACTGACAACCAGAGCATTCATATGCAGCTGGTAGATGGGCCTTTTCGCAAGCTGACCGGCGGCTGGAATTTTATTTCGCTGAGCGAAGACGCCTGCAAGGTTGAGCTGAATCTGGAGTTTGAATTCACCAACATGCTGGTGGAAATGGCCTTTGGCCGCATCTTTAAAGAACTTGCCAGCAGCATGGTTCAGGCGTTTACCAAACGCGCGAAAGAGGTTTACAGTGCCTGATATCGTAGTTGAAGTGGTCTACGCATTGCCAGACAAGCAGTACCTCTATACGGTCAACGTAGAAGAGGGCAGCACGGTTGAAGCGGCGATTAAAGCCTCCGGGTTGCTGGAGCTCAGAAGCGATATCGATCTCGCCAGCAATAAGATCGGCGTCTTCAGCCGTCCGGTAAAACTCGCCGATGAAGTGCACAGCGGCGACCGTGTCGAGATTTATCGTCCGCTGCTGGCCGATCCAAAAGAACTCCGCCGTCAGCGCGCCGAGCGCGCAGCAAAAAAATAAGGCGCGTCAGCGCCTTACTATTTCATCAGCCAGCCTGCGATTAACCGCTTTTCTTACCGGTGAGGGCAGGCTTGTTATCAATATTGGTCAGCGTACCGCTGCTGTCGAAGGTCAGCGTCAGCGTTTGCTGGGATACCGGCTCATGGCCTGGTTCCTGACGGAACACGTAATACCAGACGTTGCTACCAAACGGGTCGCGCATCATCGGCGTGCCCAGGGTGTATGCCACCTGCTGTTGCGTCATGCCGGTATGAATTTTGGAAACGTCATTCGCAACCAGGTAGTTGCCCTGGTTGATATCTGGCCGGTAAACCACTCGCTCCAGAGTGGAACATCCAGCGGTCATCATCAGAAGAACCACCGCAGCAGCAGTCAGCGTTTTACAGCGCATAAGTATCTTTATTCCTTTTCGGGCCAACAATCTGGCTGCATCGAACATTCGCTACGATGACAGCGTAAGAAGACGATGATAATAAACCTTTCCGCAGTTTGAAACCTCTACGAAGCAAGGATATGACCACAGCAGGCCAAAAAAGTGCGGCAATCAGGCAGCTAAAAGCTCCTTTGCGTTTGCCAGCGTGTTGCGGGTGACCTCGCTACCGCCCAGCAGACGGGCCAGTTCCTGTAGGCGCGCCTTCTTATCGAGCGGCCGCATATGGGTTTCAGTCATCTCGCCATCGGTCTCTTTGCTGACGAAGAAATGCTGGTGACCACAGCCAGCCACCTGCGGCAGGTGGGTTACGCACATAACCTGAGTCGATTCGCCTAACTGACGAAGCATCTGGCCGACGACGGCCGCCGTTGGCCCGCTGATACCGACATCAACCTCATCGAAAATCAGCGCTGGCGTATCCATTTTACGCGCGGTAATCACCTGAATAGCCAGCGCAATACGCGAAAGTTCGCCGCCCGACGCCACTTTCGAGAGCGGCTGCAAGGGCTGCCCTGGGTTAGTGGTAACGCGGAAGTCGATGCGGTCGGCACCTTCGGCGGTGAGATGTTCGGCATTAAACTGCACCTCAATACCCAGTCGACCATGCGGCATTGAGAGGGCGTGCATACTCTCGCCAATCAGCCTGCTGAGCTCTTCTGCGAAGTGCAGACGGCGCTGATGCAGCTGCCCGGCGCACTCCATCGCTGTGCGATGATGGCGGGCCACGGACAGCGCCAGCCCCTCCTGATCGCTCTCCTGCTGATTCAGCAGGTTCTGCTCCTCCAGCAGCTGCTGATGAAACGCCGGCAGCTCCTCAGGAGAAATATGATGCTTGCGCGCCAGGGCAATCTGCCGCGACAGGCGCTGCTCCAGCTCGTGCAGACGGTTAGGGTCCAGCTCCAGCCGTTCACAGTAGTGGCGCAGTTCGTCGCTGGCCTCGCTGAGCTGGATCGAGGCTTCCTCAAGCAGCGTCGCGATGCCGCTCAGCTTGTCATCCATGGTCAGCAGCTCGCCGAGCAGCTGTTGCGCGGTATAAAGCTGATGCTGCAAGGTGTTGCTCTCGCCGTCGGCCAGCAGCATCAGCGCCTGCTGCCCGGTGGAGAGTAGCTGTCCGCTGTTAGCCAGAAGCTTGTACTCTTCATCGATGGCTTCGTACTCGCCAGCCACGGGCGCAAACTCGTTCAGTTCCTTCAACTGGTATTGCAGCAGCTCGCGGCGCGATTCGCGCTCCTGTGAGAGCTGCTGATGCAGCGCAAGCTCACGGCAGCTCTGGTGCCACGCGCGGTAGCTGGCCGCCATGTCCTGCATCAGGCCCGTTTCCCCGGCATAGCCGTCGAGCAGCGCTTTCTGATGTTCTGGTTTAAGAAGAAGCTGGTGGGCGTGCTGGCCGTGAATTTGGATCAGCAGCTGGCCGAGGTCGCGAAGCTGAGAGAGGGGAACCGCCGTGCCATTGATAAAGCCGCGTGAGCGGCCATCGCTGCTGATCACGCGGCGCAGCAGGCACTCATTGCCTTCATCCAGCTGATTATCGAGCAGCCACGCCAGCGCCGAAGGCGTGTCCTTCAGAGAGAAGCGCGCGCAGATATCGGCGCGGGAGGCGCCCAAACGAACCATATCCGCTTCCGCCCGACCGCCCAGGCACAAGCCAAGCGCATCAATAGCAATAGATTTCCCAGCGCCGGTTTCTCCGGTGATGGCGGTCATGCCGCGCTGAAAATCGATTTCAAGTTCACGAACAATCGCAAAATTACTGATGGTCAGTTGTGCCAGCATAGTTAGCGTTCCTGTATGAAAACACAGATGTGGTTTTTCATACAGTATATACTGGTTTTATAACCAGTAAAGCGGCTGGCGCTGGTTTTTAAAACAATTTTTTTGACCAGCCGAGCTTCGAGCTTAACGTATTGAAATAATTGTAGTTCTGCGGGTGAATCAGGTTGAGGTGATCGTCATTGCGGCGAATCAGTACGTCTTCCCCTTCCTGAATGGGCAGCGCAATCTGGCTGTCGCAGCTCACTTCAAGGTCGCTGCGCATGTGGGAAAAACGCAGGCGAATAGTGCTGCTACTGTTGATCACCAGCGGGCGTGCGGAGAGCGTATGCGGAAACATCGGCACAATCGCGATAGCATCCAGAGAGGGTGTTAAAATGGGACCGCCCGCGGAGAGCGAATAGGCCGTAGATCCGGTCGGCGTGGAGATAATCAGGCCGTCGGAACGCTGTGAGAAGGCGAACGACTCATCAATATAGACTTCGAACTCAATCATGTGGGCAACTTTACCCGGATGCAGCACCACTTCGTTGATGGCGGTGCCAACGCGGGGTTCGCGTCCCTGGCGGCATACCTGAGCCTCCAGCAGGAAGCGGCTTTCGGTAATGTATTTCCCCTCCAGCACGTCAGCCAACTGCTGCTGCGCGTTGTCCGGGTCGAGGTCGGTCAGAAAGCCAAGGTTGCCGCGGTTAATGCCAATAACTTTAATATCGTAGCGCGCCAGCACGCGTGCCGCCCCGAGCATATTGCCATCGCCGCCCACCACCACGGCCAGGTCAGCCCGCTGACCTATTTCGGCCAGCGTGCCGGTCTCCACGTCCGACAGATTCAGCTCGCGGGCAATCTGCTGCTCGATAATGACCTCGTAGCCTTTTGTCGTCAGCCAGCGGTAGAGCATCTCGTGCGTCGTCAGTGCGGTAGGATGGCGCGGTTGACCCACAATACCGATGCAGTTGAAATGTTTGTTCATGATGCTGGCGTTCCTCATGAGGTAAACTACCTCTGACAATGTAACGGGTTCCCTTGAAACCGCAATTCTGATCCCCATAATAAGCGAACCAGCGAGATGAATGTGCATAAACGCGGAGAAATTCATGAGTAGTAAAGAACAGAACACCCCAAACGAGCAAGTCTCAGACGAAATTGAGATGGAGCAGGCGCAGAACCAGGACGCAGAGACAGCCGAAGCGGTGGATCTGCGTGATGAGCGCATTGCCGAACTGGAAGTCCAGCTGGCGCAGTCTCAGGGGGGCGTGCGCGAGGCCCAAATCCGTGCCCAGGCGGAAGTCGAAAATATTCGTCGCCGTGCTGAACTGGACGTGGAAAAAGCGCATAAATTTGCGCTGGAAAAATTCACCAACGAGCTGCTGCCAGTGATTGATAGCCTGGAGCGCGCGCTGGAAATGGCCGACAAGTCCAATCCCGAGCTGACTTCAATGGTTGAAGGGATTGAGCTGACGCTGAAATCTCTGCTCGGCGCGGTGCGTAAATTCGGCGTGGAAGTGATTGGCGAAGTCAACGTGCCTTTCAACCCGGAGCTGCATCAGGCGATGTCGATGATGGAATCTGATGACGTGGCGCCTAACCATGTGATGATGGTAATGCAGCGTGGCTATACGCTGAACGGCCGTCTGCTTCGCCCGGCAATGGTTGCGGTCGCGAAAGCTAAAGCGTAAGCGGCCAGCTGGTAAAAAAAAGCACCTTCGGGTGCTTTTTTTGTGCGCTTATTCCGGTAAAACCGGCTGCCAGTCGATGGGCGATTCGCCTCGCTGCGCAAGCCACTCGTTGGTACGGGAAAAATGACCGCTGCCAAAGAAACCGCGATGAGCAGAGAGCGGGGAAGGGTGAGGCGCCAGCAATACGTGATGACGTTTGCGGTCGATAATGCTGCCTTTTTTCTGCGCGTGCGATCCCCACAGAAGAAATACCACGCCTTCGCGATGTTCATTGATGGCGCTGATAACGTTATCCGTAAAGGTCTCCCAGCCAAACTTTGCGTGCGAATGCGCATTGCCGCCTTCAACGGTCAATACCGTGTTCAGCAGCATCACGCCCTGCTTCGCCCAGCTTTCAAGAAAGCCATGCTGCGGGCGCCTGAAGCCGGGGATATCCGTCTCCAGTTCTTTATACATATTCATTAATGAAGGCGGCACGGCAACGCCGGGCAGCACGGAGAAGGCCAGACCGTGAGCCTGATGAGGACCGTGATAAGGGTCCTGGCCGAGGATAACCACTTTGATCTGCCCCAGCTCCGTCAGGCGAAAGGCATTGAAAACGTCCTTCTGCGGCGGATACACGGTTTTCCCTGCCGCGCGCTCGTTGGCAACTTTAGTCAACGTTTCAATGAAATAGGGCTTCTCTTTTTCCTCTGCCAGCACGTCGTGCCAGGTCAGCGTATTGACCATCTTGGCCTCCTTTTGATTTTCAGCCATCTAGCTTAGCGTGGATCCGTAGCCGGTAAAACTTAAAAAAAAGTTGATATTTTACAAAAAAATATTAAACCCCGGCTGAGGGAAAATTGATATAAATCATCAGGTTGTCTGAATGTACCTTTTGGCGGTTTAGCGTAAATTGATTTTGGTCAAGGAAGCGGCGGTGTGAGGCTGATATACAGATTGAATAGGATCAAAAAAATCCCACCCTTTCTCAATCGCTGATGCAATCAGCACCGAACTGCCTGGGAGGCAAAATCATGATTACCGGAATTCAAATTACTAAAGCATCCAATGCCGGTCTGCTGAACTCATTCTGGCTGCTGGATGATGTAAAAGCTGAGGCGCGCTGCGTCTGCGCAAAAGAGGGTTACAACGCGGATCAGGTTGTGCCAGTCAGCGATCTGGGCCAGATCGAATACCGTGAAATTCCGCTGGAAGTGAAGCCTGAAGTGCGCGTGGAAGGTGGACAGCATCTGAACGTTAACGTCCTGAGACGCGAAACCCTACAGGATGCGGTTGAACACCCTGAAAAATATCCGCAGCTAACCATTCGTGTTTCAGGCTACGCCGTGCGTTTCAATTCGCTGACGCCTGAGCAGCAGCGTGACGTGATTGCCCGTACATTTACCGAAAGTCTGTAACAACACGGTTAAAAACACGCGCTTTATGTTGGGGAAACATGGCGCGTGTTGAAAAAAACATCAGCGCTTAATTTTTTCAACGCATTGAAAAATAAGCAGGAAATGGCACCGCTCTTGTGGCTATGCTTGTCGTCTCCCGGTAAATGCTCCGTCTCAGGATTAACATCACGCAGACAGCGCATTTCACTGAATGAAAGCCATAAAAAAACCGCCTGACGAGGGCGGTTTTTTGTTGTGCGGTGTAATTATTCAGCACTGTCCGTTTTAGCGGCCGTTGGCTTACGGCGCTTACCAATGTTTTTGGTATTGCGGTGGCGCTCTTTCACGCGCGGCTTCGCCTCTTTCTGTTCGTTCTCTTTTTTCTCTTTGCGTTTGGCCAGCACTTTCTTCGACGGTTTGCCATTTAGCTTTTCGCTTGGCGGACGGGTTGTCGGGCGCAGCTCATCAATGGTTCGCGATTTCAGCGGCTCTTTGATGTAGCGGGTAACTTTGCCCAGCAGCAGATTGTCGTGCGCTTCAACCAGAGAAATGGCGATGCCTTTTTTGCCAGCGCGACCTGTACGCCCGATACGGTGCAGATAGGTATCCGAAGTTAGCGGCATATCGAAGTTGAATACGTGGCTGACATCATCGATATCAATACCGCGCGCCGCCACATCGGTAGCAACCAGTACGTTCACCCGGCCATCGACTACGCGTTTAATCGCTTCGTTACGCTTAAATTGCTCCAGTTCGCCTTCCAGATAGCTGGTATTGATACCCGCTTCACGCAGCCAGCCGCACAGCTCGTGCACACGCTCGCGCTTGCGTACAAATACCACTGAACGGGTGACCTCAGGCTGCTTCAGCAAGTGGATCAGCAGCGCGGTTTTATGCTTAATGTCATCTGCGCGGTAGTACCACTGGAGGATTTTCTTGCGCTCGCGCCGCGCCGGATCAGCTTCGATTTCTTCGGGGTCGTTCAGCAGACGCTCGGAGAAGTCTTTAATAGCATCCCCTTCCAGCGTGGCGGAGAACAGCAGCGTCTGTTTGCGCCAGCGCGTCTCGGCCGCGATGGTTTCGATATCCTGAGCAAAACCCATGTCCAGCATTCGATCCGCTTCATCCAGGATCAGCGTTTCTACCGCACGGCAGTCAAAATTCTCTTCTTTGATGTATTGCAGCAGGCGGCCGGTGGTGGCGACCACCACGTCCTGGTTTTCGCTGAACACTTCCGCGTGGTTCATAAACGCGACGCCGCCGGTTATGGTCGCGATATCCAGATGGGTGTGTTTCGCCAAATCACGCGCCTGGTCAGCAACCTGCATCGCCAGTTCGCGTGTGGGGGTGACGATCAGAATACGCGGCGGGCCGGATTTCTTACGAGGGAAATCAAGAAGATGCTGAAGCACCGGCAGCAGATAAGCCGCCGTTTTGCCTGTACCGGTTGGTGCCGAACCCAGAACGTCACGACCCTCCAGTGCAGGCGGGATCGCAGCGGCCTGGATAGCCGTAGGGCGAGTGAAGCCCTTTTCCTGCAAAGCTCTCAGCAGGCTTTCATCAAGTTCGAGTTCGGAAAAAGTGGTTACAGTCATGGTCTACCTCAGTTTGGGGCGCTGATTATAGACAGATTGAACGCGATCTTCATCTGTTTGTGTGGTCTGAATGACTTTTCCTTACGGGTTTATTGTCCTATGCTAGCGCCGTTATCACTTCAGGTCAGTCAAATGTCTCAACAGAAAACCGTTCTGCGCGCCAATGGGTTTACCTTCAAACAATTTTTCGTCGCTCACGATCGCTGTGCGATGAAGGTGGGAACCGATGGCGTTTTGCTGGGTGCCTGGGCACCGGTTGCCGGGGCGCAACGGGTGCTGGATATTGGCACTGGCAGCGGGCTGATCGCGCTAATGTTAGCGCAGCGGACCGGGCAGGATGTGGCGATCGATGCCGTTGAGCTGGACGAGCAGGCCGCCGGACAGGCGCGGGAAAACGCGGCGGCGTCGCCCTGGGCGGAGCGTATTCACATCTGGCAGGACGATATCCGCCACTGGTCAAAAAATGCCGAACAGCGCTATTCGCTGATCGTCAGTAATCCACCCTATTTTGTTCCCGGCGTTGACTGTGCCAGCCCTGAGCGTGCTGCAGCCCGTTATACCACGGATTTGACGCACGATGTGCTGCTGGCCTGTGCGGAAGCGTTGATTACGGAAGACGGTTTTTTCTGCCTGGTGCTGCCTGCGGCGGCGGGGGATAAGCTGGTGGAATTTGCCCGGCAGCGCGGATGGCATCTGCACTGCCGCACGGATATCTCCGACACCGAGATGCGGCCGCCAAACCGGGTTTTGCTGGCTCTGTCACCCAAGCCGGGGGAACTGTTTATTGACCGGATGACCATTCGCGGGCCGGACCACAACTACTCGGAAGCGCATTGCAGTCTGACTCGTGACTTCTATCTGTTCCGCTGATTAAGGCGACAGAAAGGTCGGTTTTGCCTCGTCGAGCAGCTGCGGATAGTCGAGCGTGAAGTGCAGGCCCCGGCTCTCTTTACGCGCCATCGCACAGCGGACGATCAGCTCGGCGACCTGCACCAGGTTACGCAGTTCCAGCAGATTATTAGAAATGCGGAAGTTGGCGTAATACTCATCAATCTCCTGTTGCAGCATGTTGATGCGGCGCAGCGCTCGCTCAAGACGCTTAGTCGTGCGCACAATTCCCACGTAGTCCCACATCAGCAGGCGCAGCTCGTGCCAGTTATGCTGGATCACTACCCGTTCGTCGGAATCATCGACGCGGCTTTCATCCCACTGCGGCAGCTTCTCCGGCAGGGAAGCTTCGCGCAGATGAAGGTTAATGTCTTCCGCCGCAGACCAACCGTACACCAGGCACTCCAGCAGGGAGTTTGAGGCCAGGCGGTTAGCGCCATGCAGGCCGGTGTAGCTGACTTCGCCAATGGCATACAGCCCGGCAATATCCGTGCGTCCGTGCTGGTCGACGACCACGCCGCCGCAGGTATAGTGCGCGGCAGGGACGATAGGGATCGGCTCTTTAGTCAGATCGAAGCCGAGCGTAGTTAACTTTTCATCGATCGTTGGGAAGTGCGCGCGAATAAACCCGGCCGGTTTATGGCTGATATCCAGATACATGCAGTCCGCGCCAAGTCGTTTCATCTCATGGTCGATAGCGCGCGCTACGATATCGCGCGGGGCTAACTCAGCGCGCTGGTCAAAGTCAGGCATAAAGCGGCTGCCGTCAGGTCGCTTAAGTACCGCGCCTTCACCACGCAGCGCTTCCGTCAGCAGGAAGTTGCGGGCATCCGGGTGGAACAGGCAGGTGGGATGGAACTGATTAAACTCCAGGTTGGCAACCCGGCAGCCTGCGCGCCAGGCCATCGCAATGCCGTCGCCAGAGGCCACGTCCGGGTTAGTGGTGTACTGATAAACCTTTGCCGCGCCGCCGGTAGCCAGCACCACGGAGCGAGCCCGGCAGGTTTCAACTTTTTCCCGTTTGCGATTCCAGATATAGGCACCCACTACGCGGCGCTCGCCCGGCAGGCCGATTTTATCCGAGACTATTAAATCAACCGCGTTACTGCGTTCGATAATATGAATGTTGGGATGGCTCAGCGCCTGGCTGACCAGCGTGTTTTCTACGGCGCGGCCGGTGGCGTCGGCGCTGTGTAAAATTCTGCGGTGGCTGTGACCGCCTTCACGGGTCAGGTGATAACGCTCATCGGCGTTGTCCGGGTTTTCCTTATCAAACAACATGCCGTTATCGATCAGCCACTGGACGCAGTGGCGCGCATTGCTGGCGATAAACGAAACCGCCTGCCGATCGCACAGCCCGCCGCCGGCAATCAGCGTGTCTTCAACATGGGATTCAATGCTGTCAGTTTCATCGAATACGGCGGCAATCCCGCCCTGCGCGTAGAAAGTTGAGCCTTCGCTTACCGGTCCTTTACTCAGGACGGTGACCCGGTGTTTTTCAGCCAGCCGCAGCGCCAGCGTCAAGCCAGCGGCGCCGCTGCCGACGATCAGCACGTCACAGCTGTAGTCAGAGGAAGTTGTCATGATGTTTAATTTACTAAACAGGTGGTTTGCTGAGCATAGCACCCAATTTCGGCCTGAAAAAAGTCTTTTTGTTTGTCAACCGGGAAAGTGTGAGCTGGCCTGTGTTTTGATAATGTAAGGATGGCGTCAAACTGCATCTATTTATGTTGAATAAGATTTAATATTGCGAATAGTCTGGAATTCCGGTGATTTTAGGATGAAATAGCAGGCTTCATGGGGTACTCTGCGGCGTTGTCGGGACTCTTTTGTCTACGGGCAGAAGAGCAAAGGGGCAGTGGCTGCTTAAATCAGTCAGAAATCATAAAAATGATCGCTGGTTTATCCTTTCCCGACAGGACATCACAAATATAATGGCGCAATGGAACTTTACTCATGATGACCACTCAAAGCGGATGCTTGCTCAAAAAAAATGAGTTATTGCGGGTAGTTCATAAACGCGTGGAAAAAGATTTGGGGAGACTTTACCTCGGATGAGCGAGCAGTTAACGGATCAGGTTCTCGTTGAGCGAGTACAAAAAGGAGATCAGAAGTCGTTCAATTTACTGGTGGTTCGCTACCAGCATAAAGTGGCGAGTCTGGTGTCCCGCTATGTGCCCTCTGGAGATGTGCCTGATGTAGTGCAGGAGTCATTTATCAAAGCCTATCGCGCGCTGGAATCTTTCCGCGGCGACAGCGCCTTTTATACCTGGCTCTACAGGATCGCCGTGAACACGGCCAAAAATTACCTTGTTGCTCAGGGGCGTCGTCCTCCCGCCAGCGATGTGGACGCGATCGACGCAGAAAACTTCGAAAGTGCAGGCGCATTGAAAGAAATTTCGAACCCTGAGAACTTAATGTTGTCTGAAGAATTGAAACAGATAGTTTTTCATACCATTGAGACGCTCCCTGAAGATCTCCGCATGGCGATCACCTTAAGGGAGATAGATGGCTTGAGCTACGAAGAGATAGCCGCCATCATGGATTGCCCGGTGGGTACGGTACGTTCCCGTATTTTCCGCGCTCGAGAAGCTATTGATAATAAAATTCAACCGCTTATCCAACGCTAGCAATGGCGTATACAGGAAGGGTACTGAGGCATGCAGAAAGAACAACTTTCCGCTTTAATGGATGGTGAGACTTTAGATAATGAAGTTTTATCCGCATTGTCTAAAGACGCTACGCTGCAAAAGAATTGGGAAAGCTATCACCTGATTCGCGATACCCTGCGGGGCGATGTCGGTCAGGTTATGCATTTCGATATTGCCGCACGCGTTGCAGCCGCCATCGAACTGGAGCCGGTTAACAGAACTACGCAGCTGATCCCTGAATCGCAGCCGAAACCAGAGCGCTATGAAAATATGCCGTTCTGGCACAAAGTGCGTCCGTGGGCGGCACAGATCACTCAGGTTGGCGTTGCGGCCTGCGTCTCTCTGGCGGTGATTGTCGGCGTGCAGCATTACAACCAGCCGCAGAGCGGTCAGAGCCAGTCCGACTCGCCGGTGTTTAACACGCTGCCGATGATGGGACAGGCGTCTCCCGTGAGCCTGGGCGTACCTTCAGCCGATAGCACCAGCGTTAATTCGAATGCGACCCAGCAGGTTCAGGATTCGCGTCGTCGCGTTAACGCGATGCTGCAGGACTACGAGCTGCAGCGACGTCTCCATTCAAACCAGCTCCAGTTTGAGCAGGCACCCGATCAGCAGGCCGCTGTTCAGGTTCCGGGTAATCAGTCGTTAGGAATTCAGCAGCAGTAATGAAGCAACTTTGGTGTGCCGTCAGCCTTATGGCTGGCAGCCTGATGTACTCCAGTGTCGCCCCGGCGGAATCAACCACCTCCGGGGCGTTGTTGCAACAGATGGAGCAGGCCAGCCAGTCTCTCAGTTATGAACTCGCCTATATCAACGTTTCGCGTTTAGGGATTGAATCTCTACGCTACCGTCACGCCGTGCTCGATAACAAAGTCTATGCGCAGCTGCTGCAGATGGATGGCCCGCGCCGTGAGATCATTCAGCGAGGGAGCGAAGTCAGCTACTTCGAACCTGGGCTGGAACCGTTTACCCTCACCAGCGACCATATTGTCGATTCGCTTCCCCCGCTGGTTTACGCCAATTTCCGTCAGCTCGCCGATGACTATGATTTTGTTCCGGTAGGGCGGACGCGCGTTGCCGATCAAATCTGTGAAGTCATTCGCATCGTCGCGCGGGATGGGACGCGCTACAGCTACATCGTCTGGCTGGACAACGACACCAAGCTGCCGCTGCGGATCGATTTGCTGGACCGCGATGGTGAAACGCTGGAGCAGTACCGTGTGGTCAGCTTTGCGGTAGACGAGGGCGTTAACGCCATGATGAGAGGGCTTGAAAAAGCCACCTTACCAACGTCACTCTCCATACCACCGGTTGAAAATGTCACCTTGAACTGGAAGGCTGGCTGGCTGCCCGACGGGATGAAGGAAGTGACCCAGAGCCGTCGCCAGATCCCATCGCTGAATAAGCCGGTGGAGTCCCGACTCTATTCTGACGGTCTGTTCAGCTTCTCGATCAACGTCAGCGCAGCGGATAAAAACAGCACTCCGCAGCTCTTGCGCAATGGGCGTCGTACGGTGCAGACTGTGGTGCATAACAACACAGAAATCACCGTGGTTGGCGAAGTGCCTCCCTCAACCGCCAAGCGTATAGCAGACGCGATCACTTTAGGGACGACACCATGATGCGAGAGTGGGCCACGGTAGTGTCGTGGCAGAACGGCGTGGCGACGCTGCATTCCGAAATGAAAACCTCCTGTAGCAGTTGTTCGGCGCGCAAGGGGTGCGGCAGCCATATGCTGAATAAGCTTGGGCCGAAAAATGCGCATGTGATGAAAGTGGCGAGCGTAACGCCGCTGGAAGCCGGCCAGCGCATTGAGCTGGGAATTGCTGAAAAAAGCCTCCTCAGCTCTGCGCTGCTGGTGTACATGACGCCGCTGGTTGGCTTATTCATTGTCGCTGGCCTGTTTCAGGCGCTGTTCCACAGCGATCTTGCCGCTGCCTGCGGCGCGCTGCTTGGCGGTATGGGCGGCTTTATCGTGGCCAGAGGGCTCTCCAGCTGGCTCGGCAAATCGGCCACTTTCCAGCCGGTTATTCTCAGCGTCGCTCTGCCAGCCGATGCGCTGCGCGTTGAAACCGACGTTTGAGCCAGCGCGCTATCTCGCTGAATTCCTCAATCAGGCCGCCAGAGCGGCCTTTTTATCATCTCTCTTGCAACCAGCGCATTTTACCGGCGGGGCTACAGTCAGATCCGCAGGCGAAATGACATAATCCTTTGCGAATTTGATGACCGACCAGCTATGTGAATTCTTTCGTGGCGGGGGCTAACAGTGTAAGATGCGTGCTCATTGATGGCGGGTACATTGCAGGAAGTGTTGATAGCTGTGTCCACCGCGAGAATTAAACCGAACGTTTAAGCGAAAATATTCATATAAATGAAGCATATAAGAAACTTTTCTGTCATCGCGCATATCGATCACGGCAAATCAACGCTCTCTGACCGTTTGATTCAAATTTGTGGTGGCCTGACCGAACGTGAAATGGCTGCGCAGGTTCTGGATTCGATGGATCTGGAACGCGAGCGTGGCATTACCATCAAGGCGCAAAGCGTAACCCTCGCTTACCACGCGCCGGACGGTGAAACTTACCAGCTCAATTTTATCGACACCCCAGGACACGTAGACTTCTCCTATGAAGTTTCGCGCTCGCTGGCGGCCTGTGAAGGTGCATTGCTGGTGGTGGATGCCGGGCAGGGCGTTGAAGCCCAGACGCTGGCTAACTGCTATACCGCAATGGAAATGGATCTGGAAGTGGTACCGGTGCTGAATAAGATCGATCTGCCTGCGGCGGACCCGGATCGGGTTGCTCAGGAAATCGAAGACATTGTTGGTATTGATGCTACGGATGCGGTGCGCTGCTCGGCAAAAACCGGCGTGGGCGTACCGGACGTTCTCGAACGTTTAGTGCGTGATATTCCGCCGCCGGAAGGCGATCCTGAAGGCCCGCTACAGGCGCTGATTATCGATTCCTGGTTTGATAACTACCTGGGTGTGGTCTCGCTGATCCGCGTTAAGAACGGCACGCTGCGCAAAGGTGAAAAAATTAAGGTGATGAGTACCGGCCAGGTATATAACGCCGATCGCCTTGGCATCTTCACCCCTAAGCGCGTCGATCGCGATGCGCTGCACTGTGGCGAAGTAGGCTGGCTGGTTTGTGCGATTAAAGACATTCTTGGCGCGCCGGTTGGGGATACGCTGACGCTGTCGCGTAATCCGGCGGAGAAAGCGCTGCCGGGCTTCAAAAAAGTGAAGCCGCAGGTTTACGCCGGACTGTTCCCGATCAGCTCAGACGATTATGAATCCTTCCGTGATGCGCTGGGCAAACTCAGCCTGAACGATGCTTCCCTGTTCTACGAACCAGAGAGCTCAACGGCGCTGGGCTTCGGCTTCCGCTGTGGCTTCCTGGGGCTGCTGCACATGGAGATCATTCAGGAACGTCTGGAGCGTGAATACGATCTGGACCTGATCACCACGGCACCAACGGTAGTGTACGAAGTGGTGACCACCGCAGGCGAAACCGTCTACGTGGACAGCCCGGCCAAGCTGCCGCCGCTGAACAACATCGAAGAGCTGCGCGAGCCCATTGCCGAGTGTCACATGCTGATGCCGCAGGAGTTCCTCGGCAACGTCATCACTCTGTGTATTGAGAAGCGCGGCGTGCAGACCAACATGGTTTACCACGGTAACCAGGTTGCGTTGACCTACGAAATCCCAATGGCGGAAGTGGTGCTGGACTTCTTTGATCGTCTGAAATCTACCTCCAGAGGTTATGCCTCGCTGGACTATAACTTCAAGCGTTTCCAGGCTTCCGACATGGTGCGCGTGGATGTGCTGATCAACGCCGAACGCGTTGATGCGCTGGCGCTGATCACTCACCGTGACAACGCGCAGTACCGCGGTCGTGACCTGGTTGAAAAAATGCGTGAGCTGATCCCGCGTCAGCAGTTTGATATTGCAATTCAGGCGGCGATTGGTAACCACATTATTGCCCGTTCTACCGTCAAGCAGCTGCGTAAAAACGTCCTGGCGAAATGCTACGGCGGTGACGTGAGCCGTAAGAAAAAGCTGTTACAGAAGCAGAAAGACGGTAAGAAACGAATGAAGCAGGTGGGTAACGTTGAGCTGCCTCAGGAAGCGTTCCTTGCAATTCTCCACGTTGGTAAAGAAAGTAAATAAAGCCCTAAGGCTACGAGGGAACTGGAATGGCTAATATGTTCGCCCTGATTTTGGCGATAGCGACCTTGATCACCGGAATTATCTGGTGCATTGATAAATTCAAGTGGGCACCAGCCCGCAAGGCCCGGCTGGCTGAGGCTACCGCGCAGGTTGACGGTCCGGCAGTGGAGGTTAAAGCCGCTAAACAGCCGGGCTGGGTGGAAACGGCCGCGTCCGTTTTCCCGGTACTGCTGCTGGTGTTTGTCGTGCGTTCGTTTATCTACGAGCCTTTCCAGATCCCTTCGGGTTCGATGATGCCGACGCTGCTGATTGGTGATTTTATTCTGGTGGAGAAGTTTGCCTACGGCATTAAAGATCCTATCACCCAGACTACGCTCATCCCAACCGGACAGCCTAAGCGCGGCGACATTGCGGTCTTTAAGTACCCGAAAGACCCGAGCCTGGATTATATCAAGCGCGTTGTCGGCCTGCCGGGCGACCACGTCAGTTACGATCCGCAGAGTAAAACGGTCACCGTCAATCCAGCCTGCGCCGGGCAAAGCTGCGACAAAGCGGTGCCGGTAACCTACTCGGACGTGGAACCAAGCGACTTTATCCAGACCTTTAGCGGCTTTGACGGTAACGAGGTCGGCAACGGCTTCTACCAAATGCCGCAGGGCGAATCGATGCAGGGCGGGCTTCGTCTGGCGACCCGTGAAGAGACGCTGGGCGATGTGACTCACCGTATTCTGCTGGTGACTCAGGCACAGAGCCAGGCCAGTTCGTACTATCAGCAGCCTGGCCAGCCTCAGTCAAGCTGGGTGGTGCCGCAAGGCATGTACTTTATGATGGGCGACAACCGTGATAACAGCGCAGACAGCCGTTATTGGGGCTTCGTGCCGGACAGAAATCTGGTTGGCAAAGCGACAGCCATCTGGATGAGCTTTGATAAGCAGGAAGGGCAATGGCCAACGGGCGTGCGCCTTAGCCGCATCGGTGGTATTCACTGAGAATGCCTGCGGGCAGAGCGATAAAACGGATGGTTGCCCTTGCGGGCAGCCACTGCACACGAAACAGCCTAGCGTTGGCCTGTCCAGCCCTGTTCCGTGTGCAGAATAATTGACGCATTCAGATACTGGTAACACATGAACCCCATCGTAATTAACAGGCTCCAGCGAAAGTTGGGCTACACTTTTAGCCATCAGGAACTGTTGCAGCAGGCGCTTACTCACCGCAGCGCCAGCAGCAAACATAATGAAAGACTGGAATTTTTGGGCGATTCCATCCTCAGCTACGTGATTGCTAACGCGCTTTATCATCGTTTTCCTCGCGTTGATGAAGGTGACATGAGCCGTATGCGCGCCACGCTGGTGCGCGGCAACACGTTGGCGGAAATGGCCCGTGAATTTGATTTAGGCGAGTGCCTTCGTCTTGGGCCTGGTGAGCTGAAAAGCGGCGGGTATCGCCGTGAGTCGATCCTTGCCGATACCGTTGAGGCGCTGATTGGCGGCGTTTTCCTGGATAGCGACATTCAGACGGTGGAAAAGCTGATCCTCGACTGGTACGCCAGTCGGCTGGAGCAGATCAGCCCAGGCGATAAGCAAAAAGATCCGAAAACGCGTCTGCAGGAATATCTGCAGGGTCGCCATCTGCCGCTGCCCTCCTATCTGGTGGTGCAGGTGCGTGGCGAAGCGCATGACCAGGAATTTACTATTCACTGCCAGGTAAGCGGCATGGCCGATCCGGTTGTAGGAACCGGGTCCAGCCGTCGCAAAGCTGAGCAGGCAGCGGCTGAACAGGCGCTGATTAAGCTAGGACTTGAATGAGCGAACAAACCCCCCATTGCGGCTTTATTGCTATTGTAGGCCGCCCAAACGTCGGGAAATCCACCTTACTGAACCAGCTGCTGGGGCAGAAGATCTCGATCACCTCGCGCAAGCCGCAAACCACGCGCCACCGTATTATGGGCATCCACACCGAAGGGCCTTATCAGGCGATCTACGTGGATACCCCGGGCCTGCATATGGAAGAAAAGCGGGCGATTAACCGCCTGATGAACCGTGCGGCCAGCAGCTCCATCGGCGATGTTGAGCTGGTCATTTTCGTGGTGGAAGGCACCCGCTGGACCGCCGACGACGAAATGGTGGTCAACAAGCTGAAGGACGGTAAGGTGCCGGTTCTTCTGGCGATCAATAAAGTCGACAACATCACTGACAAGAGCATTCTGCTGCCGCACATGCAGTTCCTTAGCGAACAGATGAACTTTATGGACGTGGTGCCGATCTCCGCCGAAAGCGGGAAAAATGTTGATACCATCGCGGCCATTGTGCGTAAGCGCCTGCCGGAAGCGGTTCACCACTTCCCGGAAGAGTACGTCACCGACCGCTCACAGCGCTTTATGGCGTCCGAAATCATTCGCGAAAAGCTGATGCGTTTCCTCGGCGCGGAGCTGCCTTACTCGGTGACCGTTGAGATTGAGCAGTTCGTGACTAACGACCGCGGGGGCTATGATATTCACGGCCTGATCCTGGTTGAACGTGAAGGCCAGAAAAAAATGGTGATTGGCAACAAAGGCGCCAAAATTAAAACCATCGGCATTGAAGCCCGTAAAGATATGGAAGAGATGTTCGAGATGAAAGTACATCTTGAACTGTGGGTAAAAGTGAAGTCCGGCTGGGCAGATGATGAGCGTGCGCTGCGTAGCCTGGGCTACACCGACGATCTTTGAGCCCAATGGAAGGCTGGCAGCGCGCATTCGTCCTGCATGGGCGACCTTACAGCGAAACCAGCCTTCTGCTCGATCTTTTTTCTGAGAATTACGGTCGCATTCGGGTGCTTGCCAAAGGCGCCCGCGGCAAGCGTTCCAGCCTGAAGGGTGCCTTACAGCCTTTCACCCCGCTGCTGGTTCGTTGGGGCGGGCGTGGCGAGGTCAAAACCCTTCGCGGCGCTGAGCCCATCTCGCTGGCTCTCCCTCTCTCCGGCCTGACGCTTTACTGCGGGCTGTACGTCAACGAACTGCTGTCGCGCGTGCTGGAGCAGGAAACGGCCTTTACCGATCTCTTCTTTGACTATCTGTACTGCATTCAGGCGCTGGCCGCCGTCACCGGTTCACCAGAACCCGCCTTAAGGCGTTTTGAGCTGGCGATGCTCGGACATCTGGGATATGGCGTTGATTTCCTGCACTGCGCGGGCAGTGGCGAAGAGGTTGCCGACGATATGACCTATGTCTACAGAGAAGAGAAAGGCTTTATTGCCAGCCTGGTGATCGGCAACAGCACCTTCACCGGACGCCAGCTGCGCGCGCTGGAATCGCGGACCTTTCCCGACATCGACACGCTGCGGGCGGCTAAGCGCTTTACGCGCATCGCGCTGAAGCCCTATCTGGGCGGCAAGCCGTTAAAAAGCCAGGAGCTGTTTCGTCAGTTTGTGCCGAAAAAACGTCCAGACGTGCTGCCGGACGAGGAGTAAAGCGAGCCGACCGTTCCTGTCAGGGCGGCGAACGTTGTACACTGTTTTCACTCTTTGCAAAATTTCGAGGACCGTCATGGCTGAGCTGTTGTTAGGCGTCAATATCGACCACGTTGCCACCGTACGTAACGCGCGCGGCACTACTTACCCGGACCCTGTCCAGGCGGCTTTTGTCTCTGAACAGGCTGGTGCCGATGGCATTACCGTTCATCTGCGTGAGGACCGTCGTCATATCACCGATCGCGATGTTCGTATTCTGCGCCAGACGATCCAGACCCGGATGAACCTGGAAATGGCGGTCACCGACGAAATGGTCGACATTGCCTGCGAACTCAAGCCGCATTTCTGCTGTCTGGTGCCGGAAAAGCGTGAAGAGGTGACCACCGAAGGCGGGCTGGACGTGGCTGGTCAACTGGAAAAGGTCACCTATGCGGTCACGCGTCTGGCTGAAGCGGGTATCCAGGTTTCACTGTTTATTGATGCGGATCACCGCCAGATTGACGCGGCGATGGCCTCCGGCGCGCCCTACATTGAAATCCATACCGGCGCCTATGCCGACGCGGAAGAAGGGCGCGAGCGTCATGCCGAATTCATCCGCATCAGGGATGCCGCAGCCTATGCCGCAGGCAAAGGGCTGAAGGTCAACGCCGGTCACGGCCTGACTTACCATAACGTTCAGCCGATTGCTGCGCTGCCGCAAATGCACGAGCTGAACATTGGTCACGCTATTATTGGCCGCGCGGTGATGAGCGGGCTGGCTGAGGCGGTCAAAGAGATGAAAGCGCTGATGCGGGAAGCGCGTCGTTAATGGCTATTCTCGGCCTGGGCACCGATATTGTGGAGATAGCCCGTATCGAAGGGGTGATTTCGCGTTCCGGCGACCGGCTGGCGAAGCGTGTGCTGAGTCAAAACGAGTGGGCGCAATATCAGGCCCATCAGCAGCCGGTGCGCTTTCTTGCCAAGCGATTTGCGGTCAAGGAAGCGGCAGCGAAAGCGTTTGGCACCGGTATTCGTGGCGGCCTGGCGTTTAATCAGTTTGAAGTTTACAACGACGAGTTGGGTAAGCCGGGGCTGCGCTTCTTTTTGCAGGCGCAGGAGGTGGCGACAAAGCTTGGGGTGGCGCACGTTCACGTCACGCTGGCCGATGAGCGCCATTACGCCTGCGCGACGGTGATTATAGAAAACTGAAATTCCAGCCGGACGGCCTGCGCCGTCCGCTTTACCCGCCGTGATGTAACACCACAAACTTCTCCCACAGCAAATCTTTGCTCTCAATATGGGCCGGATCGGTAATGATGGTATTCACAATCGGGCAAACCTGCTGGCAGGTTGGCGTCTCATAGTGGCCGATGCACTCGGTGCAGCGGTCGGCATCAATCTGATAGATGCTGTCACCCATTGAGATGGCCTGGTTCGGGCACTCTGGCTCACACATATCGCAATTGATGCATTTCTTTGTGATAAGCAGGGCCATAGGTTTCTCGGTCAATAACGGGATAAAGTGCGCGGGCATTATACGCCGGTTATCCTGTCAGACCAGCTTTTTCACCAGCGCCTCGCTGTGGCGAATGTGGCTGGAGGCGCGTTCGGGATCGCGTTGAACCAGCGCCATAAACAACAGGTCGGTCAGAGTCAGCTGGGCGGTGGTTGAGGATATTGCCGCGCTGCGGGTGGTTTGCTCCTCCGCTACGGTATAGAGACAGTGCGTGGCGCACTGCTGTAGCGTGTTAGGCGTAAAGCAGGTGAAGGCGAGCACGTTGGCTCCCGCGCGCTGTGCCTCCTGCGCCGCCAGGTTGATTTCGCGCCGCTCGCCGGTGTAGGAAATAGCCAGCAGCAGATCGCCGGGATTCAGTGCCTGCACGCTCGCCAGCAGGGCGTGCATATCCTGCTCCGCCACCGCATTGATGCCGATCTTCATCAGCTTCCAGGAGAAGTCTTTGGCTACCAGTCCGGAAGCGCCAATGCCAACCAGCACGATACGGTTAGCCGAGCGGATCAGCCGCAGAGTTTCCAGCAGCATCTCCTCGCTGTTGATATCCAGCGTGGCGCGGATCGCCGACTGTTTCTCCGTCAGCAGCTTTTCGCCCACTATTTTTAGCGGGTCATCGCTGAGGATCAGGTTATGTACGGTAATGGCATCTTTGTCCGCCAGCGACTCGCTGAGCGCCAGCTTCAGGGCTGGGAAGCCTTTATAGCCGAGCTTCTGCGCGAATTTCACCACGCTGGACTGGCTGACGCCGGACTCTTCCGCCAGCTTCTGCGAGCTGAGATGACGTGCCCGATCCGGCTGCGACAGCAAAAAGTCGGCCAGCCGGCGTTCGTTCATTGCCAGCCCAGGGTACAGCTGACGAATGCGCAGCAGTGAACTCATCGGTTTTCCTCTCGGTAGTCATGCCAACAGCTTGAATTATCAGGACAGATAATAGCCTTTCGCGGCCCTGGCGGTAAGATTATCGCCGCTTTTATCACGTTTCATAATTAAAATCAGGTGAATCCGGCCTCGTTGTGAATATAATATTCGCAAATATCATATTTTCTAAGAATTAAAAATTCGTAAGTGAGGATAGCATGAACCTTGGCGCACTGGTTTCCGAAACGCGTAACCCAGAGACGATGGAGCTGGACAGCCTGTCCACGCTGGAGATGGTGACAAAATTCAACCAGCAGGATGCGACGGTGGCAGAGTCCGTACGCCTGACGTTGCCCGAGGTGGCTAAGGCTGTGGACGCGGCGGCGGCATCCCTCTCCGCTGGCGGCAGGCTGATCTACCTGGGAGCCGGCACCAGCGGGCGTCTTGGCGTGCTGGATGCGTCTGAGTGCCCGCCGACCTTCGGCGTACCGCACGGGCTGGTGGTAGGGCTGATTGCCGGTGGACCGGGGGCGCTGCTGAAGGCGGTTGAAGGCGCAGAAGATGATGAGCAGCTGGGCATCAGCGATCTCAAGGCGCTGAACCTCAAGCCAGAAGATATGGTGGTGGGGATCGCCGCATCGGGACGCACGCCTTACGTGATCGGCGCGCTGCGCTTTGCCCGCGAACTGGGCTGCCGCACGGCGGCGCTCTCCTGCAATCCCGGCTCGCCGATTGCCCGCGAGGCTGAAATTGCGATTTCGCCGGTAGTGGGGCCGGAGGCGCTTACCGGCTCAACCCGCCTCAAGTCCGGCACGGCGCAAAAGCTGGTGCTGAATATGATCTCAACTGGCGCGATGGTGAAAACAGGAAAGGTCTATCAGAACCTGATGGTGGATATGCAGGCGACCAATATTAAGCTGGTGGATCGCGCCTGCCGGATGGTTTGCCAGGCGACAGGTTGCTCCGCTGACGAGGCTAACGCCGCACTGGCACAAACGCATTATGAGGTAAAAACGGCCATTCTGATGGTGCTGAGCGGCGTAGCGGCGGATGAAGCCAAAAGCCTGCTGACCAGGCACAATGGTTTTCTGCGCGCTGCGCTAAAAGACAGAGGATAAGCTATGGAAAAGGCGAGAAGGCTGGCCGGAGAGCTACTACAGGGGATCGGCGGAGCGGACAATATCACCCGGCTGGAAAATTGTATGACGCGGGTGCGGGTGGAGGTTAACGATGACGAACGACTGGCGCTGGCCCGTCTTCGCCAGCTTGACGGCGTAAAGGGATATGTTAAGCAGGGAAACCAGCACCAGTTCATTGTCGGGCCAGGCGCGGCGGCGAAAGTGGTTGAGGAGATGCGCAGCCTGCTGGCCGCCTCGCCTGCTGATGAACAGGTCATCAGCCAGACTAAAGCCCAGGTCAAAAAGAAGTATAAAGCGCCAATGAGCGATGCGCTGCGCCAGCTGGCTAACGTCTTTATTCCGCTGATCCCTGCCTTTATCGCTTCCGGGCTTATTACCGGTATTATCAACATCCTCAAACGCCCGGATATTGTCGGCGGGATCGCCACCGGGTATCCCAACGCGCTGGGCCTGGCGGCTATTTTTGGCAGCACCATCTTTACGATCATGAACATCCTGGTCGGTGTAAATACCGCGCGAGTGTTTGGCGGTTCCGTGGCGCTGGGCGGCGTCATGGCGGGTATTCTTTCCAGCCCGGCGCTGGCGCAAATCACCCTGTTTGGTGAAAGCCTACAGCCGGGAAGAGGCGGGGTGATTGCCGTTCTGCTGGTGGTGGTGCTGATGTGCTGGATTGAAAAAAGGCTGCGTGAGTGGCTGCCTGAGTCACTTGAACTGATCCTCAATCCGCTTCTGACTACACTTATAACGGCAACGCTGGCGATAGTCGTCCTGCAACCGCTCGGCGGCATCATTTCGGAAGCCATTGCGCATGGCGCGACGCTGGCGATCGATCGCGGCGGCGTTCTGGTTGGCGCGGTGCTGGCGGGAACGTTTTTGCCGCTGGTACTGACCGGTTTACACCAGGGGATGGTGCCGATCCATGTGGAGCTGGTGCAGGCGCATGGCTATAACGCGCTGCTGCCGATCCTGGCGATGGCGGGCGTGGGGCAGGTAGGCGCTTCGCTGGCGGTGCTGCTGAAAACCCGCAGCCCCAGGCTGAAGAAACTGGTGAAAGGCGCGCTGCCGGTGGGCATTTTAGGGGTAGGGGAGCCACTGATCTTCGGCGTGACGCTGCCGCTGGGCAGGCCGTTTATCGCAGCCTGTCTGGGGGGCGCCGTCGGCGGCGCGGTGGTGTGCTATGCCAAAGTGGCGACGGTGATTACCTTTGGTATTTCGGGCCTGCCGCTGGCGCTCACCATCATCTCTGGTAAGGTAATGCTCTATCTGGCAGGGTGGCTGGCCGCGGTAGTCTGCGGCTTTCTCTTTGCCTGGCTTATGGGATTCAATGACCCTGAGGAGTAATTTTTGATCACTGGTCAGCAACGACGCGTGGTGTTTTTCGATCTGGATGGCACGCTGCATCAGCAGGATATGTTCGGTACTTTTATGCGTTATCTGCTGTGGCGTCAGCCGCTTAACCTGCTGCTGGTGGCGCCGTTACTGCCGGTGATTGGCGCCGGTTTGTTGATTAAGGGAAGGGCGGCTCGCTGGCCGATGAGCCTGCTGCTATGGGCGATTACCTTTGGTCACAGCGAGGCCAGCCTCACCGCGCGGGAACAGACCTTCGCGCAGTGGTTCCGGCAGCGGGTGACGGCGTTCCCGGTGGTACAGCAGCGGCTTACCGACTACCTTAACAGCCCGGATGCCGACGTCTGGCTGATCACCGGTTCGCCTCAGCCGCTGGTGCAGCAGGTCTATTTCGACTCGGCCTTTCTGCCTAAGGTGAAGCTGATCGCCAGCCAGATGAGCCGGGAATACGGCGGCCGGGTGCTGTCTATGCGCTGTCTTGGGCATGAGAAAGTCGCTCGCCTTGAAGAACAGATTGGCACGCCGCTACAGCTTTACAGCGGCTACAGCGACAGCAAGCAGGATAACCCTCTGCTGTTTTTCTGCCAGCATCGCTGGCGCGTCACGCCGCAGGGCGAACTGCAACAGCTTGAGTAAAACGGCTATACTGTGCCGCGTTTTTTAGCTGGAGACTCAGGTGAGCGAAAGAGCAAGTGATGAATTCTGGATGCGCCATGCTTTGACCCTGGCGCGTCGTGCCTGGGAAGAGGGGGAAGTGCCGGTCGGCGCCGTGCTGGTGCAGGGCGATCGCGTTATCGGCGAAGGCTGGAACCGCCCGATTGGTCACCACGATCCTACCGCCCATGCGGAGATTATGGCGCTGCGCCAGGGCGGAAAAGTGCTGGAAAACTACCGCCTGCTGGACACCACCCTTTACGTCACGCTCGAACCCTGCGTGATGTGTGCGGGAGCGATGATCCACGGCCGAATAAATCGGCTGGTCTTCGGCGCGTGCGATGAGAAGACCGGGGCCGCCGGTTCGCTGATGGACGTGCTGGGACACCCCGGAATGAATCATCAGGTGAAAATTGAGCAGGGGGTGCTGGCGGAAGAGTGCGCGGGCCTGCTGAGCGATTTTTTCCGCCATCGCCGGGCCGTAAAGAAGGCGCTGCGTCAGCAGGTTGCGAAAGACGAACAGGATGGAAAGGAGTGAACGTTTTTTTTCGTCCCTGAGTGTTAGTTCAGGGCTATCTGCGGGGCTACGGCCGGATAGCCTTCCCCCATCTCGGCTTCCCAGGCCGCCTGCTGCGCCAGCTTACGTTCCTGGGCCAGCAGGTAGCCGACCAAGCTTATCTGATAAAGACGGATGTTTTCCACGTAATTGTAGGCTTCCTGGCCCCGCGCATAGCCATAGGTGGTCTGGCTGTAATAGCGTTTCTGGCTCAGCAACGGCAGGCGTTGCTTGACGTCAGCCCAGCTGTCCGGGTTTCCCTTCTGTTTCTCCGTCAGCTTGCGCGCGTCAAGCATATGGGCATAGCCCATATTGTAAGCGGCCAGCGCAAACCAGATCCGCTCATCCTCCGGGATTGTCTGCGGGACTTTCGCCATCATGCTGATCAGGTATTCACTGCCGCCGCGGATGCTCTGCTCCGGGTCGGTTCTGTCGCTGACGTTCAGGCTCTCCGCCGTGTTGCGGGTTAACATCATCATGCCGCGCACGCCGGTTGGGGAAGTGGCCTGCGGATTCCAGTGCGACTCCTGATACGAAATTGCCGCCAGCAGCCGCCAGTCCATCTCAGTGGCATATTTTTCGAACAGCGGGCGGATTACCGGCAGCGTGGCGTCGATCGCCCGCAGGAAGGTGCGCGTGTCGACATAATCAAAGGTGCCAACGTGGCCGAGGTATTTTTCGTCCAGCCGCGCCATTGCGCCCTCTTCGCCCATCTGGTTGAAGTAGTCGAGCATCGCCGCATTCATGCTGTCATCGCGGTCGCGCTGCATATACCAGGTTACCGGCTCTTCGTCGGTGATATCAAAAGCCACGGCCAGCTGCGGATGAATACGCTGTAACAGGGCAACCGAAACCGAATCACTGACGGTGTAGTCCAGCCTGCCGTCGGCAACGGCTTCCAGCAGCGCGTTCGGGCTTTGATCGGTAGAGATAGCCCAGTCGAGGTCGGGGTACTGATTCTGTTTGATGCCGCGCAGAGTGGAAAGGTAGGCCGAATCAGAGGCCACGGTCAGGCGGCCATGAAGGTCACCAAGATTCTTCGGGCGAGGTTTACCCATGCGGTAAACCAGCTGTTGGGAAACCGAATAATAAGCCGGGCCGGTGCGAAAGCGCGACTCGCGATCTTTGTTGTAGATTAAACCGGCAGCCAGCACGTCGGCCTTGTCATCTTCCAGATCGTCAAACAGGTCGCTGAGGTTCTGACGCACGGTGATTTGCAGCTTCACGCCCAGATAACCGGCGAACCGCTTCGCCAGCTCGTAATCCATCCCGGCCGGTGCTTTGTTGATCGTATAGTAAGCCAGCGGGGAATTAAGCGTGCTGACGCGCAGAACTCCCCGTGATTTTATCTGCTCGATCTGGTTCTGCTGGCCCCCGTACCAGGGGACCGCTGGCCATAGCGCCAGCGCCAGCAGCACGGTCACCAGACCAATGAACAGATAATTAATTTTCAGGCGTTTCAAATAGTTGTCTCTCGATGTCTCTCAGGTTCTGTCTGTAACGGCAGTATTTGATGTCTATAATGGATCCTGAGCGTGGGGCATTTTGCGCAACTCGGTGGCCCCGCGCAACTGAATTCCTCTTAATTTGTGTGAATTTCACCCAACTTCCGCCGGCGATTAATTCTGCGCAAACGGTTTCGTAACGGGTGGGGATTCTCTATAATACCGCCCGTTTTCCCTGTTGCGCCCAAAGAAGCGTCGCCCGGCGCTTCGAAGACGAGAGATCTTTGATGATGGAAATTCTGCGTGGTTCGCCCGCTCTGTCGGCATTTCGTATTACTAAACTGCTGGCCCGCTTTCAGGACGCTCACCTGCCGGTGAGTGATATTTACGCTGAGTACGTCCATTTTGCCGATGTCAGCGCGCCGCTTAACGCAGATGAAAAAGCCCGCTTGCAGCGTCTGCTGAAATACGGTCCCTCTCTCGCCGAACACCAGCCCGAAGGCCGCCTGATGCTGGTTACGCCGCGTCCCGGCACCATCTCGCCCTGGTCTTCCAAAGCTACCGATATCGCGCACAACTGCGATCTGCCTCAGGTCCTGCGCCTTGAGCGCGGTCTGGCCTTCTACGTGAAAGCGCCGCAGCTGACCGAAGCACAATGGTCGCTGCTGGCTGCCCTGCTGCATGACCGCATGATGGAAGTGGTGCTTAGCGAACTGGGCCAGGCGGAGCAGCTGTTTGCTCATCACCAGCCGACGCCGCTGCAGAGCGTGGACGTGCTGGGTGAAGGCCGCGCCGCATTAGATAACGCCAACCGTAAGCTGGGTCTGGCGCTGGCCGAAGATGAAATCGACTATTTGCAGACGGCTTTTGAGAAGCTCGGGCGCAATCCGACCGATATTGAGCTGTATATGTTCGCTCAGGCGAACTCTGAACACTGCCGTCACAAAATCTTCAACGCCGACTGGATCATCGACGGCGAGCAGCAGCCTAAATCGCTGTTCAAAATGATCAAAAACACCATGGAGAAAACGCCGGACCATGTGCTGTCTGCTTATAAAGACAATGCTGCGGTCATGGAGGGTTCTCACGTTGGGCGTTTCTATGCTGACGCGGAAAGAGGGCAGTACGATTTCCATCAGGAACAGGCCCATATCCTGATGAAGGTGGAAACCCACAACCACCCAACCGCTATTTCGCCATGGCCTGGCGCGGCTACCGGCTCAGGCGGCGAAATCCGCGATGAGGGCGCAACCGGACGGGGAGCAAAACCGAAGGCTGGTCTGGTTGGCTTCTCAGTTTCTAACCTGCGCATTCCGGGTTTCGAACAGCCGTGGGAAGAAGATTTCGGCAAACCGGAGCGTATTGTAACCGCGCTGGATATCATGACCGAAGGCCCGCTCGGCGGCGCGGCGTTTAACAATGAGTTTGGACGCCCGGCCCTGAACGGCTATTTCCGTACCTATGAAGAGCAGGTCAACAGCCACAACGGCGTTGAGCTTCGTGGCTACCATAAGCCAATCATGCTGGCTGGCGGCATTGGCAACATTCGCGCTGACCATGTGCAGAAAGGGGAAATCAGCGTCGGCGCCAGGCTGATCGTGCTGGGTGGCCCGGCGATGAATATCGGCCTGGGCGGCGGCGCGGCGTCTTCTATGGCCTCCGGCCAGTCTGATGCGGATTTGGATTTTGCCTCCGTACAGCGCGACAACCCGGAAATGGAGCGCCGCTGCCAGGAAGTGATCGACCGCTGCTGGCAACTGGGTGAGGACAACCCGATCCTGTTTATCCACGACGTTGGCGCAGGCGGCCTGTCTAACGCCATGCCTGAGCTGGTCAGCGACGGCGAGCGCGGCGGCCGCTTCAATCTGCGCGATATCCTGAGCGATGAGCCAGGCATGAGCCCGCTGGAAGTCTGGTGTAACGAGTCGCAGGAACGCTACGTGCTGGCGGTTGCGCCGGAGAAGCTGGCGCTGTTTGATGCGCTGTGCAAGCGTGAACGCGCGCCTTACGCGGTCATTGGCGAGGCGACGGAAGAGATGCACCTGTCGCTTGCCGACAGCCACTTCGATAATAAACCTATCGACATGCCGCTGGACGTGCTGCTGGGCAAAACGCCGAAAATGACCCGCGAGGCCAGCACGCTGAAGGCGCAGGGCGAGCCGCTGAACCGCGCAACGATTACCGTTGCCGATGCCGTGAAGCGCGTACTGCATCTGCCTGCGGTGGCCGAAAAGACCTTCCTCGTCACCATTGGCGACCGTTCGGTGACCGGGATGGTTGCGCGCGACCAGATGGTTGGGCCCTGGCAGATCCCCGTCGCCAACTGTGCTGTAACTACCGCCAGCCTCGACAGCTACTATGGTGAAGCGATGGCGCTCGGCGAACGTGCGCCGGTTGCGCTGCTGGACTTCGCCGCCTCAGGCCGCCTGGCCGTGGGCGAAGCCCTTACCAATATTGCCGCTACGCAGATCGGCTCGCTCAAACGCATCAAGCTCTCAGCAAACTGGATGGCCGCCGCCGGTCACCCAGGCGAAGATGCCGGTCTGTATGAGGCGGTGAAAGCGGTCGGCGAAGAGCTTTGCCCGGCGCTGGGGATCACTATCCCGGTCGGTAAAGACTCTATGTCGATGAAAACACGCTGGCAGCACGGCAGCGAACAGCGCGAGATGACTTCGCCTATGTCGCTGGTGATCACCGCCTTTGCGCGCGTGGAAGACGTTCGCCGCACCGTAACGCCGCAGCTTCTGCCGCAGCAGGATAACGCGCTGCTGCTGATTGACCTCGGCAAAGGCGTTAACGCGCTGGGAGCGACCGCGCTGTCTCAGGTTTACCGTCAGCTGGGCGATAAGCCTGCCGACGTGCGCGATGCGCAACAGCTGGCCGGCTTCTTTAACGCTATGCAGGCGCTGGTGGCCGAAGGCAAGCTGCTGGCCTATCACGACCGTTCCGACGGCGGTCTGCTGGTAACCCTGGCAGAGATGGCCTTTACCGGGCACTGCGGCGTGGAGGCGGACATTGCTTCGCTGGGCAGCGATGCGCTGGCCGCGCTGTTCAACGAAGAGCTGGGCGCGGTTATCCAGGTTGCCGCTGCTGACCGTGCTCAGGTCGAGCAGACGTTTGCTGAGCACGGGCTGGGCGAGTGCGTTCACTTCCTCGGTAAAGCGCTGCCTGGCGACCGCTTCGTTATTACCTCTGGCGACTCTGCGGTTTACAGCGAAAGCCGTACCACGCTGCGCACCTGGTGGGCCGAAACCACCTGGCAGATGCAGCGCCTGCGCGACAACCCGGAATGTGCCGATCAGGAACATGAAGCCAGGAAGAACGATCTCGATCCGGGCCTGAACGTCTCGCTGACCTTCCGGCCGGAAGAGGACGTTGCCGCGCCTTATATCGCGACCGGCGCGCGTCCGAAAGTTGCCGTGCTGCGCGAGCAGGGCGTTAACTCGCACGTTGAAATGGCCGCCGCTTTCCACCGGGCTGGTTTTGATGCGGTTGACGTACACATGAGCGACCTGCTGGCCGGACGCCGTGGTCTGGAGGATTTCCACACCCTGGTGGCCTGCGGCGGCTTCTCTTATGGCGACGTACTGGGCGCTGGTGAGGGCTGGGCGAAATCCATCCTGTTTAACACCCGCGTGCGCGACGAATTCGAAACCTTCTTCCACCGTCCGCAAACGCTGGCGCTGGGCGTGTGCAACGGATGCCAGATGATGTCGACCCTGCGCGAGCTGATCCCTGGCAGCGAGGCCTGGCCGCGCTTTGTGCGTAATCAGTCCGAACGTTTTGAGGCGCGCTTCAGCCTGGTCGAAGTCGCGGCCAGTCCGTCGCTGCTGCTGGATGGGATGGTGGGATCGCGGATGCCTGTGGCGGTATCGCACGGTGAAGGCTTTGTGGAAGTGCGTGACGCTACGCATCTGGCAACGCTGGAGCATAAAGGCCTGGTGGCGCTGCGTTTCGTTGACCACTTCGGTAAGGTCACCCAGCAATACCCGGCTAACCCGAACGGTTCGCCAAACGGTATTACGGCGGTCACCAACGAAAGCGGTCGCGTCACCATTATGATGCCGCACCCGGAGCGCGTGTTCCGCACGGTCAGCAACTCCTGGCACCCGGCAGAGTGGGGTGAGGACAGCCCGTGGATGCGCGTCTTCCGCAATGCGCGTAAGCAGCTGGGTTAATCAGTCGTGCGGCAAAGGGCAGCCCGTTCAGCGGCTGCCCTGTGGCTTTCTGCCAGCCTGTTGCGAAATTGCGACAGTGGCCGCTATCAAGTGTCGCTGAAAGGTGACATGTAAGCGTTTGATTTTGTTATCACCCTGCGGTTTATCCTAAGACTGTTACCGAACGACGACAGTTTTTTGCTCTTGCCCGTTTTTTTATGCGTCTGCGCCCGAGGGTTAATTATTTTTAAATTAACAAAATCAGTGCGTTATATTTAAAAATGGAAACATGGCACGCTTATTGCTATTATTACCGTAGTGGCTCATTCACCTGGTTACGACAGCCCTGCGAAAGCGGTCAAGCGCTTCTTAACATCCAGAATGACGCACAATACGGTGCCTGCCGTCCACCAGACCGATAACAGTCCACCCAGTGGCTTTATCAAGCATCGGACGCAACGTTGAGTTAGGCACCACCTAATTTTCCGCGATGACAGCGGTCGTCACGGCGAGAATGGCAGATTCGTTGAATCTGCCATTTTTTTCGTTTGGCAGTCTGGGCTTTCCTCTCGCGCTCTACTCGGCTAGCATCGGTTTAGCGAGTAAAATGAGAGACTCATGTGAAAAAATGGCGTTTGTTCCCCCGTTCCCTGCGTCAGCTGGTGCTGATGGCGTTCCTGTTGGTGCTGTTGCCGCTGCTGGTGCTGGCCTGGCAGGCATGGGAAAGCCTTTCGGCGCTCAGTGACCGGGCCGCCGATACTAACCGAACCACCCTGACCGACGTCCGCCGCAGCGAGGCGATGGCGCGAACCGCGCTGGAACTCGAGCGCAGCTACCGCCAGTACTGCGTGCTTGACGATCCGATGCTCGCTAACCTCTATCAAACCCAACGCGCTAAATATGCCCAGATGCTGGAGGGGCAGGCCGCGGTGCTGCCCGACGACCGTATTTCCGACACGCTTCATCAGGCGCTCGATCGGCTGAGTAAAATCAGCTGCGATAACAGTAATCCGGTAAAACAGTCATCCGACGCTCTGGAGGCGTTCTCAGGAGCGAATGCGCAGCTGGTTCAGGCTACCAGGGAAGTGGTGTTCTCGCGCGGGCTGCAGCTACAGCGTGAGATTGCCGAACGGGGCCAGTATTTCGGCTGGCAGGCTCTGATCCTGTTCCTGCTCAGCCTCGGGCTGGTGCTGCTGTTTACCCGCATGATTATCGGTCCGGTTAAAGCGGTAGAACGGATGATTAACCGCCTGGGCGAGGGCAGGCCGCTCAGTCATAACCTCGCTTATAAAGGCCCGCGTGAATTACGCTCGCTGGGGCAGCGGATACTGTGGCTGAGCGAGCGCCTTGCGTGGCTTGAGTCGCAGCGGCATGAGTTCCTGCGCCATATTTCCCATGAGCTGAAAACGCCCCTTGCCAGTATGCGGGAAGGCACGGCGCTGTTAGCGGATGAGGTGGTCGGGACGCTGACGCCCGACCAACAGGAAGTGGTCAGCATTCTGGATCAAAGCAGCCGCCATTTGCAGCGGCTGATCGAACAACTGCTCGATTACAACCGCAAGCTGTCCGAGGCGCCGGTCGCGATGAGCGAGGTGCAGCTGGAACCGCTGGTCAACAGCATCGTCAGCTCGCACAGCCTGACGGCGAGAGCCAGGATGATGCAGACGGAGGTGACGCTGCCGGTGGCCGTTTGCCGGGCCGACGCCACGCTGCTGGCCCGGGCCATCGATAATCTTTATTCGAATGCGATACACTACGGGGGAGAATCCGGTACCATCTGGATCCGCAGCAGCCAGCAGGGTCGCAAGGTGCTGATCGAGGTAGCCAACACCGGCAGCCCGATCCCTGAGGGGGAGAGGAAAATGATCTTTGAACCTTTTTTTCAGGGCAACCAGCAGCGTAAAGGCGCCGTGAAGGGCAGCGGGCTTGGCCTCAGCATAGCCAGAGACTGTATTCACCGGATGCAGGGCGATCTGCGGCTGGTGAACAGCGAACAGGCCGATGTCTGCTTTTGTATCGAACTCAACGCCATTGTCGGGAAGGCTTAATAATGAGAACGCGCGTCCTTTACGCTGTCGTCACCGCCGCCGCTTTGCTGCTGTCGGCCTGCACCCCTAAAACGCCCGATCCGGCGATCACCATCAACGGCAAACCTCTGACCGAGCCGGGGAACAAGCTGGCCGATTTCCAACTGGTCGACTGCGACCACCTGTGGGACATTGATAATGAGCAGGCGATGAGCAACCCGCTTTACTGGCTGAGGGCGACGGACTGCGCCGTGCGCCTCTCTCCGGCGGATGCCCGTGCCGAAGCGCGCCGCCTGTCCGGCGATGACTGGCAGAGCGCTTTTAAACGGGGCGTGCTGCTGAACAACGGCAACGTGACGCCGGTAGAGCGCCGACAATATATCCTGCAACTGGATGCGTTCAGCAACGACTATCCTGCCGCCATCCGGCCGCTGCTTCAGCTGTGGCGTGACGACCAGATGGGCCTGCTGCAGCTTTCCGAAGAGCGAACCCGCTATGCTCACCTACAGCAAAGCAGCGATGCCGAGCTGGATGCCCTGCGCCAGCAGCAGATTCAGCTCAACAAGGAACTGAACGTCACGCGCCGCAAGCTGGCGTCGTTGACCGACATTGAGCGCCAGCTCTCGTCACGCCGTTCACCGGACGCCTCCGATAGTGGCCGCACGGACAAGAGCGAAGGCGCGGAACCGACGACGAATACAGGAGGGGCGGCTCAGCCATGATAAAAAAATCCGCCAATTTACTGCTGGTAGACGACGATCCCAGCCTGCTTAAGCTGCTGGGGATGCGCCTGAGCAGCGAAGGTTTTAGCGTGCAGACCGCCGAAAGCGGCCCCGAAGCCTTACGCTTGCTGCAAAGAGAAAAGATCGACCTGGTGATCAGCGATCTGCGGATGGATGAGATGAACGGCCTGGCGCTGTTCAACGAGGTGCAGAAGCAGCAGCCGGGGATGCCGGTGATTATCCTGACCGCGCACGGTTCGATCCCTGAGGCGGTGTCCGCCACGCAGCAGGGCGTTTTCAGCTTTCTGACCAAGCCGGTCGACCGCGATGCGCTGTACAGCGCCATCGATCAGGCGCTGGCTCACCGGGCTCCGGCCAGCGATGATGCCTGGCGCGAAAGTATTGTGACCCGCAGCCCGGTGATGCTGCGCCTGCTGGAACAGGCGCGAATGGTTGCCCAGTCGGACGTCAGCGTGCTGATCAATGGTCAGAGCGGTACGGGGAAAGAGATTCTGGCCCAGGCTATCCACGCCGCCAGCCCGCGCGCCGGCCAGGCTTTTATTGCCATCAACTGCGGCGCGCTGCCGGAGCAGCTGCTGGAGTCCGAGCTGTTTGGTCATGCGAAGGGCGCGTTTACCGGCGCGGTGAGCAGCCGTGAAGGGCTGTTCCAGGCTGCGGAGGGCGGAACGCTGTTCCTTGATGAGATAGGGGACATGCCGCAGGCGTTGCAGGTGAAGCTGCTGCGCGTGCTCCAGGAGCGCAAGGTGCGCCCGCTGGGCAGTAATCACGATCAGGAGATCAACGTGCGTATTCTTTCAGCGACGCACCGGGATCTGCCTAAGGCGATGGAAAAGAAAGAGTTCCGCGAGGATCTTTTCTACCGCCTGAACGTGGTGAACCTGAAAATTCCCGCGCTGCACGAGCGGGCGGAGGATATCCCGCTGCTGGCGAACCATTTACTGAAGCAGGCGGCTGAGCGGCACAAACCTTTCGTGCGCAGCTTCTCCACCGATGCGATGAAGCGGCTAATGGCCGCCAGCTGGCCTGGCAACGTGCGTCAGCTGGTGAACGTGATTGAGCAGTGCGTGGCGTTAAGCTCCGCGCCAGTGATTGGTGAAGCGCTGGTCGAGCAGGCGCTGGTCGGCGAAAATACCGCGCTGCCTACCTTTGTTGAGGCGAGGAATCAGTTTGAACTCAACTACTTACGCAAGCTGCTGCAAATGACCAGGGGCAATGTGACCCACGCGGCACGCCTTGCCGGGCGCAACCGGACGGAATTCTATAAGCTGCTGTCGCGCCACGAGCTGGATGCCTCTGATTTTAAAGAGTAGTTTTTTTCAGTGCCGCTTCCGGGCCGAGATATGTTAGCTTAGCTGCCTGAAAAAGAGACGGACCGCGCAGCGGCACGCGTCCGCTACACGTATACTGAATAAAGATTACTCTCCGGCGCGGAGGGAATGAAAAGGGTCTGCCATGAAAAAGATTGATGCCATTATCAAACCGTTCAAGCTCGACGACGTGCGTGAAGCGCTGGCCGAAGTTGGGATCACCGGGATGACCGTAACCGAAGTGAAAGGTTTTGGTCGTCAGAAAGGACATACCGAGCTCTATCGTGGCGCGGAATACATGGTGGATTTTCTGCCGAAGGTGAAGATTGAGCTGGTTATCGCCGACGATATCGTCGATACCTGCGTGGAAGCGATTATGCGCACCGCGCAAACCGGTAAGATTGGCGATGGCAAAATTTTTGTCTTTGACGTCGCGCGCGTGGTGCGAATCCGTACCGGCGAGGAAGACGAAGAGGCGATCTGAGTTTCACGCCTTTGCTGCTGCGCCATTGCCATCGCCGTCCTGTCAGGGGCGGCGATGTTGTTTCTGCCCCTCAGTTACAGGATTTGGTGCGGGCCAAACAGCTCATAGTGAAGGCGGGAGGTCTCAATCCCCAGCTTCACCAGCTGTCCCGCGACCTGCTGCATAAAGCCTGTCGGCCCACAAAGATAGTAGTGAGTGGCTGGATCGCTTAACTGGCTCTCTATCGGCAGCAGATTCATCACCCCTGCGGTGTCATAAAGCCCCCGATCCTGGTCGAGCGGTTCGCGATACCAGATATGCTGGGAAAAGTGTGGCAGCTGCTGCGCTAAAGCAGTGACTTCCTCGCGGAAAGCGTGCCTTTGACCATTGTCGGCCGCATGGAGCCACTGCACGCGGGCAGGATGCCGCCGCGACGCCAGCACATCCAGCATCGCCAGCATCGGCGTCTGGCCCACCCCGGCAGAAATGAACACGACCGGGGTTTCCGCTTCGGCGGTCAGGAAGAAATCACCGGCAGGCGCCGCCAGATGGATCTCATCACCGGGTCTGGCGTGCTGATGCAGCCAGCCGGAGACGATGCCGCCCGGCTCATGGCGCACGGCAATACGATAATCACGGCCGTTCGGCGCGCGGGTCAGCGAATACTGGCGAATCTCCTGATTGGCAAAGCGCTTATCGCGCAGCCAGACGCCAAGATACTGACCGGCCTGATAGTCCGCCACCGGTTGGCCATCGACCGGCGAGAGAATATAGCTTTTGATGACCTCGCTCTCTGCTGCAATCTCGCTAATGCGGAACGCTCGCGGCGTGCGCCAGCCGCCCTCTTTTTGCTCTGTCTGCTGATAAAGCTGCTCTTCACGCTCAATAAACACCCCCGCCAGTACGCCGTAGGCTTTACCCCAAGCTTCCAGCACCTCTTCGCCCGGACTCAGCAATTCATCCAGCGTTGCCAGCAGGTGCGTGCCGACAATCTGGTACTGCTCCGGCTGAATGGCGAAACTGGTGTGCTTCTGAGCGATTTTTTCCACCGCTGGCAGCAGGGCGCCGAGGTTGTCAATGTTGACGGCGTAAGCGCAAAGTGCATTGAACAACGCTTCGCGCTGCCTGCCGTTGCGCTGATTGCTCATATTAAAAATGTCTTTCAGCTCAGGATTGTGGGCAAACATGCGATCGTAAAAATGGGCGGTCAGGCGGGGTCCGGTCGCCAGCAGTGCCGGGATGGTCGCTTTAACGGTGGCGATCGTTTTAGCATCAAGCATAGAAAGGCTCCTTGAGGGGTTTTAAAGTTGCATTTTAAATGCATCTTATAGGGTCCTCTCCTTGCTTGTAAATACACCTTTTATTTTCAGGGAAATTTTTCGCCATATTCAGGGGAGGCAAGATGAAAATATGGCAGGGAGAAGATGACGAAAAATCAGGCTGCAAACGCTTGCAAAAACGGTAATTAACCCTCGCCAGTACTGGAGCCAATCGTTTGCGTAGAAAACGCGCTTTGTGGCTACCCCTCAGCAGGTAAAACAGTTTACACTGTTGGCCTTCGCCCACAGGGGCCGTTCACTATCGATTATTTTGTTAGCTGAGTCAGGAGATGCGGATGTTAAAGCGTGATATGAATATTGCCGATTATGATGCCGAGTTGTGGCAGGCAATGGAGCAGGAAAAAGTGCGTCAGGAAGAGCATATTGAACTGATTGCTTCTGAAAACTACACCAGTCCGCGCGTGATGCAGGCTCAGGGATCTCAGCTGACTAACAAATATGCCGAAGGCTATCCCGGCAAGCGTTACTACGGCGGCTGCGAGTATGTGGACATCGTTGAGCAGCTGGCTATCGATCGCGCGAAAGCGTTGTTCGGCGCGGACTACGCTAACGTGCAGCCGCACTCTGGCTCTCAGGCGAACTTCGCCGTTTACACCGCGCTGCTCCAGCCGGGCGACACCATTCTGGGGATGAACCTGGCGCACGGCGGCCACCTGACTCACGGCTCTCCGGTTAACCTGTCTGGCAAGCTGTATAACGTGGTGCCTTACGGCATCGATGAAACCGGTAAAATCGATTACGAAGATCTGGCGGCGCAGGCGCACAAGCATCAGCCGAAAATGATCATCGGCGGCTTCTCTGCCTACTCCGGGATTTGCGACTGGGCTAAAATGCGTGAAATTGCCGACAGCATCGGCGCCTGGCTGTTTGTCGATATGGCACACGTTGCGGGCCTGATCGCCGCTGACGTATATCCGAACCCGGTTCCTCATGCCCACATCGTGACCACCACCACCCACAAAACGCTGGCGGGTCCGCGCGGCGGCCTGATCCTGGCGAAAGGCGGTGATGAAGAGCTGTATAAAAAGCTGAACTCCGCCGTGTTCCCTGGCGGCCAGGGCGGCCCGCTGATGCATGTGATCGCCGGTAAAGCCGTTGCGCTGAAAGAAGCGATGGAGCCTGAATTCAAGGTTTATCAGCAGCAGGTGGCGAAAAACGCTAAAGCGATGGTCGAAGTGTTCCTGGCGCGTGGCTACAAAGTTGTCTCCGGCGGTACCCACAACCACCTGTTCCTGCTGGATCTGGTGGACAAAAACCTGACCGGTAAAGAAGCCGATGCCGCTCTGGGCCGCGCAAACATTACCGTTAACAAAAACAGCGTGCCTGACGATCCGAAGAGCCCGTTCGTAACTTCTGGTATCCGTATCGGTTCGCCTGCCGTGACCCGTCGTGGTTTCAAAGAGGCTGAAGTGCGCGAGCTGGCTGGCTGGATCAGCGATATTCTCGATAATATCGGCGACGAAGCGACTCAGGAACGCATTAAGAAGCAGGTACTGGATATCTGCGCGCGCTTCCCGGTTTACGCCTGATCTTACCCCCGTTCAGGACTCGAGCAGCAGCCTGATGCGCTGCTGCTGGTGAAGCTGCAACGGGAGCTCGGCATGAATTAACGGCGGTGAGTAAAGCGGCAGCGGCGTGGCGTAGGGGGTGATCACCAACGCGATCCCCTTTGGCGCGCTGCTACGCTGAAACTCCACCACGTCAAGATATTTGATATTGAGCGGCAGCAGAGTCAGTTCTCTCAGCTGCCGCTCGACTTCACGTTCAAGCTCACGATCCTTCCCGGTCAGCAGCAGCACCTGCTTCTCCTGCAATGCGCTTTCCTGCATCAGCCAGGCGCCAAACAGAATCGCTATCAGCCCCATTTCTTCCAGCGAGAAGGAGAGGGAGTACTGCTGCTCAAATTCCGCTACCGCCGCCTGAGTGGTGCGCAGCAGCTTCGGGTAGAGGTGGCTGACTTCTTCCGTCAGGCTGCTATCGATCCCCACGCCGAACAACGATCGTTCGATCGCCTGCGCCAGATGCGTATAGAGCTGGTCCGCCAGGCCTTTCTCATCGCTAAAACGCATACCTGACATCGCCTGGAAGCGCTCAATCAGCCGGTGTATGGCTTGCAGCAGCTGATGCTCATAATCATGACGGGCATCGTTCGCAACGGGCGCGTGCATCCGGCTGAACAGTAGCGCAATCAGCCAGCTTTCACTGTTGTCAGGCGCTGCCTTAGCGCGCTTTTGCCAGTGACGAACCACCTCTTTAGCCACCTGATGCTCAACTCTGCCAGCCAGCCAGGCCTGCTGAGCCTCGCTAAAGGCCGCGCTGGCCTGGCGACACAGCGAGTGCTGCATAAAAAGCTGAATAAACTGGCGGTCGCGCTCGCTAAACTCGCGGGCAAGCCGCTGGGCGCAGTGCTGCGTCAGCGCAAGAAGATTCCGCTCATCGTACAGCGCTTTCTCAATCTGCTTCTCTTTGAGCTGGCGTTTGATGTGCGGCGCGAAATGCTGTTGAACAAAGTCTGGCGTCAGCCGTAAAGCACGGCGTAGCCAGTGCAACAGGCACATTCGCTGATCCAGTTCCGCACCGCTTATTCGCCAGATCCCCGCCGCGTCCTGCCGTAGCGCCAGCCGATGATAGCGTTGGATTTCCGCCTCGACCTCCGCTATATCTTGCCGGGTAACCGACCGATCCACCCGATTAATTTGACACACAACATCAACTGACACGGGAAGTTCGGGAAGATAGAGTAGCAAAAGCAGTTGGCAATGACGCTGCGGACTGGAGAGGGCACCAGGCTCTGGTGAGGGTAAACTCATCGTCTGCTATCCCCGTGAAAAGTCATCCCGCTAAGCTTAGACTGGTTGCCGTCGCGGGAGGCGATGCAAAACCAGATTTATTTATAGCTTTCAAGGCAGGTCACAGAATTTTTGCCCCGGCAGGAGAAGGAACTGAATTTGTTACGTTATAACATGTTTGTTAAGCTGGTCCCGGGCGCGCTTGCCCTGCTGCTGATGCCGTCAGCCTGGTCTCATCCGCACAGCTTTATTGATATGCAGGCGACGCTGGTTCACAAGGACGACCAGATTACCGGCCTGAAAATGCACTGGGTGATGGATGAAATCACCTCGGCAGATCTGCTCTACGATGCGGGCGACGCGAAGCCGGATTCGGTGGTGTGGAAAAAGCTGGCGGCTGAAGTCATGGCAAACGTGCTGGGTCAGCACTACTTTAGTGAGTTCTGGCATCAGGGCAAAGCGGTGAAATTCGATAATTTGCCGCCCGAATATCATCTTTCAAAGCAGGGCCACAAGGCCGTGCTGGACTTTATTTTACCTCTGGGCGAACCGCAGCCGCTGGCAGGGCAGCGCTACATTTTTTCAACTTTTGATCCGAGCTACTTTGTGGATATGTATTACGATTCTGACAAGTCCCTGCACATTCCAGCTGAGCTGGCTCAGCGCTGCACATTCACCCTGAAAACGCCGAAACCGGATTCGTCATTGCAGGCCTACGCGCTGTCGCTGGATAAAGCCGATGCGCCGCCTGAAGATATGGATCTGGGGCGGCAGTTTGCCCAGAAGGTAACCCTGACATGTCAGTAAACTCTCTTCCTTCTCGCGCCCGACGCGGCTGGCTTCAGGCCTGGCCGCTTTACCTGCTGGCGCTGCTTTTCGTGGCGGCTGGCGTTGCCGTCTGGCAGCACTGGCCGCAGATCCTGCTGCAAAGCATTCTCTGGCAGAAAACGCTGCATCAGCAGATGACCGGGCTGCTTCAGCAGGTTGTCAGCCATCCACACAAGGCCGGTCTGATGCTGATGGGCTTCAGCCTGGTTTACGGCGTACTGCATGCGCTGGGGCCAGGCCACGGCAAAGTGGTGATTGCCACTTTCCTGGCAACCCATCCGACCAGGGTCAAAACCAGCCTGAAACTGACGATGGCCGCGGCGATAGTGCAGGGCGCGGTGGCCATTCTGCTGGTGACGGTGATGCTGGTGGTGCTCAGGCTTTCGTCCCGCCAGCTGCATCTCAGCAGCTACTGGCTGGAAAAGGGGAGCTATCTGCTGGTGGTCGGGCTTGGGCTGTGGCTCTGCTGGCGTGCGCTGCGCAACATCTGGCTGGCGGTGCGTCCCGTCCCGGCGATGAAAATCCAGCGGATTGTTCCGGCCGGGCATCAGCATGATGAGCACTGCGGCTGCGGTCATCAGCACGTTCCTGACGGCGAGATGCTGGACAAGGCGGTAAACGGCAGAACCAAAGCTCTGGTGGTGCTTTCGATGGGGCTTCGTCCCTGTTCAGGGGCGATCATGATGCTGTTGTTCTCGAAAGTGATTGGCGTATACGCCTGGGGCGTCCTTTCGGCGCTGGTGATGGCGGTGGGCACGGCGCTGACCGTTTCGGCAATGGCACTGCTGGTGCAGCTCTCCAGGGCGCTGGCGCTGAAGCTGAGTCGGGGTGGTTCACCGGCTGGCTGGCAGAAGGTGGGCTGGTCCGGGCTGTCACTGGTGGGCGGGATGCTGCTGGTGGCGGCAGGAATGATGCTGTGGCTGAGCGCGCAGCCAGAAATGTCCGGCGGCATCAGGCCGATGTTTATTCACTAGATTGCCGGGACAAAAAAGGCAGGATTGCTCCTGCCTTCTCGCTACCAAACCGGCCGCTATTAGCGCTTCAGCGCTTCGCTCAGCTCATCACGCATGGTTGCCAGCATCGCTTTCACTACGCGTGGGTTGCCCGCAACGATGTTGCCAGAGGTCAGGTAGCCGTGTGCGCCAACAAAGTCCGTCACCAGCCCGCCAGCTTCGCGTACCAGCAGTTCACCGGCGGCAAAATCCCACGGCTTCAGGCCAATCTCAAAATAGCCATCAACGCGGCCAGAGGCCACATAAGCCAGATCCAGCGCGGCGGAACCGGTGCGGCGGAAGTCGGCACACTGGGTGAACAGTTTACCCAGGATGTTGATGTAAGGCGTGGCGTGCTGCTTCAGCTTAAACGGGAAGCCGGTTGCCAGAATGGTGCCGTCCAGATCGCGAGCGGTGCTGCCGCGCAGGCGGTAACCGTTTAGCTGGGCGCCCTGACCACGAACCGCGCTGAACAGCTCGTTGCGCATCGGATCGTAAACCACGGCGACTTCGGTGCGGCCTTTAATGCGCACGGCGATAGAGACGGAGAAGTGAGGCAGACGTTTGATAAAGTTAGAAGTGCCATCCAGCGGATCGATAACCCATTGCACATCCTGGTCTTCACCGGCTAACTCACCACTCTCTTCAGTAATAATGGTGTGTTTCGGGTAGGACTTGCGAATCACCTCAATAATCAGGCGCTCGGCGTCGCGGTCAACATTGGTTACGAAGTCGTTAGTGCCTTTCTGGCTGGCTTCGACAGCGTCCGGGGTTTCATAATTCTTGGCAATTAAATTTCCGGCCTTGCGCGCAGCGCGCACGGCAATGTTGAGCATTGGATGCATCGTTATCTCTCACTGGATGTTAAAGAACGGGAAAACGGCGCGGATTATAGCAGGGAGTTCGTAAAATGTCCTGAAAATATGATAGCATCCTCAAATTATCTCTCAGACCTGAATTCCTATGCTGCAAAATATCCGTATCGTGCTGGTGGAAACGTCCCACACCGGCAACATGGGATCCGTCGCCCGCGCGATGAAAACCATGGGCCTGACCAACCTCTATCTGGTTAATCCGCTGGTAAAACCCGACTCTCAGGCCATCGCCCTGGCCGCTGGTGCCAGCGATGTGATTGGTGAAGCCCACATTGTGGACACCCTCGACGAAGCGCTGGCTGGCTGTAGCCTGGTGGTGGGGACCAGCGCCCGCTCGCGTTCACTTCCCTGGCCAATGCTCGATCCGCGTGAATGCGGCATCAAGAGCGTGCAGGAGGGGCAACAGGCTCCGGTGGCGCTGGTCTTTGGCCGTGAGCGCGTTGGGCTGACCAACGAAGAGCTGCAAAAGTGTCACTATCATGTGGCGATCGCGGCGAACCCGGAGTACAGCTCGCTAAACCTGGCAATGGCCGTGCAGATTATCGCTTACGAAGTGCGTATGGCATTTTTGCAGTCGCAGGAAACCGCGCAGCCAGAGTACCAGGCGTCGCCATATCCGCTGGTTGATGATCTGGAGCGCTTCTACCAGCACATGGAACAGATGATGATCAACAGCGGCTTTATCCGTGAAGGCAGTCCGGGCCAGGTGATGAGCAAAATGCGCCGCCTGTACACCAGGGCACGCCCGGAGCGAGATGAGCTGAATATATTGCGCGGTATGCTCTCTTCGCTGGAAAAAACCAGGGGCGAAAAGTAGGCGATGCGCGCCTGTCGGCAGGGCGGGAATAGTTGAGTAAAACGCTTGGTTAAATACTTGAGTGTTTTACTCGGTTAAATACTTGACCAATTTACTCAGGAATGTCAGACTTGCGACCATATTTTGTTAACACCCAACCAGGGTACAACTGAGGTCATTTACGCCATGAGACTGACATCCAAAGGCCGTTATGCCGTTACTGCTATGCTTGATGTTGCGCTGCACTCTCACCAGGGTCCGGTGCCGTTAGCGGATATTTCAGAACGTCAGGGGATCTCCCTGTCCTATCTGGAGCAGCTGTTCTCGCGCCTGCGCAAAAACGGCCTGGTGGCCAGCGTTCGCGGTCCTGGCGGCGGTTATCTGTTAGGTAAAGCGGCTGACGCCATTGCCGTTGGCGCGGTGATCACCGCCGTTGATGAGTCCGTTGATGCGACCAAGTGCCAGGGTAAAGAAGGCTGCCAGGGCGGCGAGCGCTGCCTGACTCACGTTCTTTGGCGTGACCTGAGCGAGCGCATCAGCGACTTCCTGAACAACATTTCGCTGGCTGAGCTGGTCAACAACCAGGAGATTCTGGACGTGGCCGACCGTCAGAACAATACTGAAAAAGCCCGCGTGCCTGCTGCTCGCGTGCATGAAACCATTAACGTCAATCTGCGTGCCTGATGGTAGCTCAAGGCGAAACTGCTACCCGTAGCCTACGGCGCGGGTAACAGCTCTAGCCGGTGGCGGCTGGGTAATTTCAACATCGGTACGCATTGAATGACTTACGTAAGTATGGAGTTCAACTGCAATGAAAGTACCGATCTACCTCGATTATGCCGCCACAACCCCCGTCGATCCTCGCGTAGCCGAGAAGATGATCGGCTGCCTCACCATGGATGGCACCTTTGGCAACCCCGCTTCACGTTCACATCGCTTTGGCTGGCAGGCTGAAGAGGCGGTGGACGTTGCCCGTAACCAGGTGGCTGAGCTGATCGGCGCCGACCCACGCGAAATCGTTTTTACCTCCGGCGCGACCGAATCCGACAACCTGGCGATTAAAGGCGCGGCCCATGCTCACAAAGAGAAGGGCAGGCACATTATCACCAGCGAGACCGAGCATAAAGCGGTGCTGGATACCTGCATTCAGCTTGAGCGCGAAGGCTTTGAAGTGACCAGGCTCAGACCGCAAAGCACAGGCGCGATCGATCTGGAGCTGCTGCGGGCCGCGATACGCGACGACACTATTCTGATCTCCATTATGCAGGTCAACAATGAAACCGGCGTGGTGCAGGACATTGCTAAAATCGCCGGGATTTGTCAGGACAGGGGAATCCTGTTTCACGTAGACGCAACGCAGAGCGTGGGCAAGCTTCCCGTCGACGTCAGCCAGATCCCGGTCGATCTGATGTCATTTTCCGCGCATAAAATCTATGGTCCTAAAGGGATCGGCGGACTGTACGTGCGGCGCAAACCGCGCGTTCGTCTTGAAGCGCAGATCCACGGCGGCGGGCACGAACGCGGGATGCGTTCCGGCACTTTGCCCGTGCACCAGATTGTCGGGATGGGGGAAGCTTTTCGCATCGCCAGAGAGGAAATGGCCACGGAAATGGCGCGCGTGAGCGGCCTGAAGCGCAAGCTTTGGGCGGGTTTAAGCGGCATTGAGGAAGTGTATCTCAATGGCGATCTGGCGGGCGGCGCGCCCAATATCCTCAACGTCAGCTTTAATTACGTCGACGGCGAGTCGCTGATTATGGCGCTGAAAGACCTGGCGCTCTCTTCTGGCTCCGCCTGCACTTCCGCCAGCCTTGAGCCTTCCTATGTCCTGCGTGCGATGGGGCTGGATGAGGAGCTGGCGCACAGCTCGCTGCGCTTCTCTTTGGGACGTTTCACCACGGAAGAAGAGATCGACTACGCCATTGAGCTGGTGCAGAGATCAATTGGCCGCCTGCGTGAGCTTTCTCCACAGTGGCAGGTATTTAAATCTACCGGCCAGAATGTTCCTGCTCATCCCTGATCCAGCCTGAAACATTCCGCCTGAACACCCTGCGGGCTGAGATTCTTCAGCCCCATTTTTTGCCGTCTTTCTGCAAGTCTGATTAGACGAAAGCAAATAAAGGTTTATTGTAGTGACCGGCCGTTTTTCACGACGGAGGTATTAATGAATGACATAAGGAGCCATGCGATGACAACGACACCAATGAAAATCACACTGTCAACGACGGCGGCAGACGCGCGTTGGGGCGAGAAAGCGATCCTGACCAGCAACGACAGTGGGATGACAATTCATCTGACCGGCAGCGACGTGCTGACCACCATTCAGCGCGCGGCGCGCAAAATTGATGCCCAGGGCATCCGTCACGTCAGCCTGAGCGGCGACTGGGATTTGGAACAGAGCTGGGCATTCTGCCAGGGCTACCGCAGCCCGAAAGGAGAGCGCACCGTTGAGTGGGCTCCGCTGAATGAGAGCGATCGTGCGGAATTCGACGGCCGCAGAAAGATTGTTGACTGGGTGCGCGACACCATTAACCTGCCGGCAGAAGATCTCAGTCCTGAGCAGCTGACCCAGCGAGCGGTCGATCTGCTGTGCGGCGCTGGCAGCGACAAGATTAGCTATCGTATTACCAAAGGGGACGATCTGCGCCAGCAGGGCTATATGGGCCTGCATACGGTTGGCCGCGGTTCAACCCGCAGCCCGGCGTTTCTGGCGCTGGATTACAACCCCACCGGCGATGAGAACGCACCGGTGTTCGCCTGCCTGGTAGGCAAAGGGATCACCTTTGATACCGGCGGCTACAGCCTCAAACCCAGCGGCTCAATGGATTCGATGAAATCTGATATGGGCGGCGCCGCCACGCTGACCGGTGCGCTGGCGCTGGCTATCAGCCGTGGCTTAGCCAAACGCGTTAAGCTTTACCTCTGCTGCGCCGACAATATGGTTAGCGGCAACGCTTTCCGCCTTGGCGATATCATCAGCTACCGCAACGGCAAAACCGTTGAGGTGATGAATACCGATGCTGAAGGGCGGCTGGTGCTGGCCGATGGGCTGATTGACGCCAGCGAGCAGAACCCGGAGCTGCTGATTGATGCGGCCACGCTGACCGGCGCGGCCAAAACGGCGCTGGGCAATGATTATCACGCGCTTTTCAGCTTTGACGATCGGCTGGCGCAGTCGCTGCTCAGCAGCGCCGCCGGGGAAAACGAGCCGTTCTGGCGTCTGCCGCTGGCTGAGTTCCATCGTAGCCATCTGCCCTCCAATTTTGCCGATCTGAACAATATCGCCGCGCCTTCCCACACGGCGGGCGCCAGCTCGGCGGCGGCGTTTCTGTCGCACTTTGTGAAGAATTATCAGAAAGGCTGGCTGCACATTGACTGCTCGGCCACCTACCGTAAAGGCGCTGTCGATCAGTGGTCTGCCGGGGCTACCGGGCTGGGCGTACGAACCGTAGCGAATATGCTGTTGAAATAGCAGCAAACAGGCGGGGGCAGCGCGTTGAGCTGCCCGCAGGGGCGGGATAATTCCCGCCCGTTTTTTGTGAAGCGGACCGAACTGATGAACGAAACAAATCAGCGCCTTGAAGAGGTGCTAAAGCTGGCGGCGACCGAGCCAGCCCACCGACCTGAATTTTTTACCCTGCTGCTGGATGCCAGCGTCTGGGTACCGGGAGAAAGCATCGATGCTAAGGCCATCAATGCTGATTCACAGGTCGATTTACGGCACTGGGAAAAAGATGACGGCACCAGCATCATTCCTTTTTTCACCTCGGTGAAAGCAATGGAGCAGGCCGTTACCGAAGCGCAGCCCTTTTTGGTCATGCCAGTCCGCACGCTGTTTGAAATGACGATGGGAGAGACGCTGTTTCTTAATCCCAAACTCGCCTCGGGCAAAGAGTTCTCCCCGCGTGAAATAACCAGCCTGTTAGGTGAAGGCGCTAATGCGCTTAGCCAGCAGACGGTGCTGGAGGGCGGAACTTCTCTGCTGCTGTCGGAGATCGCCGAGCCGCCCGCGCAGATGATCGACTCGCTGACCCAGCTGTTTGCTAAACATAAGCAGGTGCGTCGCGCTTACGTTGCCCATATCAAAGAGTCGGCTGAAAACCAGCCTAACCTGCTGATTGGCATCGAGGCTGACAGTGATATCGAAGCGATTATTCAGGCGGCTGGCAGCGTGGCGACGGATACGCTGCTGGAGGATGAGCCGGTAGATATCTGTGAAGTGCTGGAAAACGACAAGGGTATCAGCCACTTTTTCACCGCGCACATCACGCCATTTTACGAGCGCAAATGGGGCAGCTTCCTGCGGGAGTTCAAGGCAACCAACAAGCCTGCCTGAATGTTGGCAGAGCGGGGCGGCTGAATGCAATACGTCGGCGTGTGGTCCGAGGGTTCTGTTCAGCGGCTGCCCCGTCTGATTTTGCTGTCGCTTAGCCAACGGCGACAGGCAGGTCATCACGGCTGCCCCATTCTCCCCAGGAACCGTCATACAACGTTACGTTTTCCACCCCCAGCGTCGTCAGCGCCAGAATCACCACCACGGCGGTCACGCCTGAGCCGCAGCTGGCGACCACCGGCTGGGCAAGGTCAACGCCCTGCTGGCTGAAAATCGCCTTCAGCGCGTCTGGAGACTTCAGCCGTCCCGCTTCCACCAGGCTATTCCAGGGAACGTTCAGACTGTTGGGGATATGACCCCGGCGCAACCCCGGCCGTGGCTCATCCACTTCGCCCGTGAAGCGGTTAGCGGCTCTGGCATCAATAATCTGCGCTCCGCCTTCATGGCTGATTAACAGCACGTCAGTCAGACGTTTCACCACCTTCGCATCGAACCGGGCTTCAAACTCCGCCTCCGGCAGCGTAACCGGGCCGCTCTCAACCTGGAAGCCGGCCTCTTCCCAACCCTTCAGCCCACCTGCCAGAATCGACACCTTAGCCACGCCAAACTCGCGCAGCATCCACCAGGCTCGCGGCGCTGAGAACAGGTTTCCCTCGTCATAAACCACCAGGTGCTTATCGCTGTTCACCCCGAGTTCGCGCATCGCCACGGCAAAGGTTTCCGCCCTTGGCAGCATATGTGGGTAGACGCTGGTGTGATCCGACAGCGCTTCGATATCGAAGAAGGGCGCGCCGGGCAGGTGCTTAGCCTGATATTCAGCCTGAATGTCCCGCACCTGTTCCTGGCCGGGCGGCAACATGCGCGCATCAAGCGTTTGCAGGTCAGAATCGGCAAGGTGTTCTGCCAGCCAGTCGGCAGTAACGAAGAAAGAGGATGTCATAGCGACCTCGCGTTGGGGCAATGAGTAGTGATGATCTCAGTGTAACGTTCTCGCACTTGTTCACAAGATGTTCCTCACTATCAGAATGATATTACGTCAGAATCTGAATGCGGCTCGCGGCTCTGGCTTGTACTCTGGGGGAATTTAGCGAATATAGGGTAAAGCCGCTAAATTATTGTGGATTTAAAGATCGGGTTATTTTATTAAATTGTTGAATATCCGATAGGCAAGGGCGGCGATGCCCCCTATAATCGGCGCCATTTTCCGGGTCGGGGAGAGCTTCCACTGGCCACATTCGACATCAAACAGGGGTCCATATGACTATCGAACGTACTTTTTCTATCGTAAAACCGAACGCGGTGGCAAAAAACGTGATTGGTGCCATCTTTAACCGTTTTGAAAGCGCTGGCTTCAAAATTGTGGGCAGCAAAATGCTGCACCTGAGCAAAGAGCAGGCAGAAGGTTTCTACGCTGAGCATCAGGGCAAACCGTTCTTCGACGGTCTGGTTGAGTTTATGACTTCTGGCCCGGTAGTGGTTTCCGTTCTGGAAGGCGAAAATGCCGTTCAGCGTCACCGCGATCTGATGGGCGCAACCAACCCAGCTAACGCGCTGGCCGGTACGCTGCGTGCTGACTACGCCGACAGCTTCACCGAGAACGCGACCCACGGTTCTGACTCTGCTGAGTCTGCTGCCCGTGAAATCGCCTATTTCTTCGGCGAAGGCGAAGTTTGCCCGCGTACTCGCTAAGATTAAGATGCAGTGAGCAGGGCGTTTACAATTTATTTCCGTAACGCACTTTAACCTGTCGCTGCACGCTTGTATTATAATGCGCCCCCGATGAGCTAGCTCATCGGGGGCGCATTACTTTACTTTCCTTCCCCCAGAGCCATAACGTGTAATAACGAGGCCAGAGAAAATTATGTCTGAACAAATTGTGACTCCGTCGTCCGCATCACCCGTCATTGCCACGCCAAAAAAAGAAAAAATCAACCTGCTCGATCTGAACCGTCAGCAAATGCGCGAATTTTTTGCCAGCCTTGGCGAAAAACCGTTCCGTGCCGATCAGGTGATGAAGTGGATGTATCACTACTGCTGTGATGATTTCGATGAGATGACGGACATCAACAAAGCCTTTCGCACCAAGCTGAAAGAGCTGGCGGAAATCCGCGCGCCTGAAGTGGCCGAAGAGCAGCGTTCCAGCGATGGCACCATCAAGTGGGCGATCGCCGTGGGCGGCCAGCAGGTTGAGACCGTGTATATCCCGGAAAAAGATCGCGCCACCCTGTGCGTCTCGTCGCAGGTTGGCTGCGCGCTGGAATGCAAATTCTGCTCCACCGCCCAGCAGGGCTTCAACCGCAACCTGCGCGTGTCTGAAATTATCGGCCAGGTGTGGCGTGCGGCGAAAATTATCGGCGCATCGAAAGTGACCGGTCAGCGCCCGATCACCAACGTAGTGATGATGGGCATGGGCGAGCCGCTGCTCAACCTCAACAACGTCGTGCCCGCGATGGAAATCATGCTTGATGACTTCGGTTTCGGCTTGTCAAAACGCCGCGTGACGCTGTCCACCTCTGGCGTGGTTCCGGCGCTGGATAAGCTTGGCGATATGATTGATGTGGCGCTGGCGATCTCCCTGCACGCGCCGAACGACACAATTCGTGACGAAATTGTTCCGATCAATAAAAAGTACAATATTGAGACGTTTTTAGCCTCGGTAAGTCGCTATATCTCGAAGTCCAACGCCAATCAGGGCCGGGTGACGATTGAGTACGTTATGCTGGACCACATTAACGACAGCACCGACAACGCCCACGAGCTGGCGGCGCTGTTGAAGAATACGCCTTGTAAAATTAACCTGATCCCGTGGAACCCCTTCCCGGCAGCGCCCTATGGTCGCAGTTCGAACAGTCGCATCGATCGCTTTTCTAAAGTGTTGATGGATTACGGTTTTACCACTATTGTGCGTAAGACGCGCGGTGATGATATTGATGCCGCCTGCGGTCAGCTGGCAGGGGAAGTGATTGACCGTACCAAGCGCACGCTGCGTAAAAAAATGGTCGGTGACGCTATTTCTGTGAAAGCGCTCTGAAAGCTGGACCTGAGCCAGAGCTAGCGCTGTCCCCCCTGATTTGAAAGGCGTAGCATTACGCTGATTTCCGATCAGGAGGCAATATGGGTAAAGGATTCCCGTTATGGCTGGCACTTCTGCTGCTTGCAGGCTGCCATTTATCACCGCAGCGTAACGAACTCGCCAACACCCGACTACAGTTAGGGTTGGACTATCTGGCGAGAGATAATCTGCCCGCCGCTCAGCGCAATTTGCAGCAGGCCGTGGCGTTGTCGCCGACAGATTATCGTACGCAGCTGGCGATGGCGCGTTACTTCCAGCGCTTAGAGGATCAGTCTGCGGCCAGGCAACATTATCAGAAGGCTCTGCTGCTGGCGGGACAAAACCGCGATGTAATCAATAATTACGGTGCGTTTCTTTGCGGTTTAGGGCAGTATGATGCGGCTCAGCAGCAGTTCAGCAAAGCCGCTAAAATAGCTGAAAACGGCGCGTTGGCCGATGCACAGGAAAATGCCGGCTACTGTTATCTCTTCGCAGGGGAGCAGCATAAGGCACGGATTGCGCTGGCTGAGGCAACACAAAACGCTAACGACAAGGGCGCAGCGCTGCTGGCAGAAGCCGAAAGGCGATTTGGAAAGCATGAGCACGAAGTATCGCGGCTCCTTTTAGATATTTATCAGCACAGCTTTGCTGCTTCGGCAGAGAGTTTGTGGTTAGAGATTCGCTTCGCCGCGCTGGCGCAGCACCCCGAAGGCATTAAGCAGGCGGGGGAGCAGCTGGCGCGAAATTTTCCACAATCGATACAGCACCAGCATTATTTAGCTAATGAATACTGAAGCCACTCAAGATAACTCAGCAGTAAATTCCACAGGCCAGCGCCTGCGTGTTGCCCGTGAACAAATGGGGCTGACTCAGCAGAACGTTGCGGAACGCCTGTGCCTGAAACTTTCCACCGTCCGCGATCTTGAAGAGGATAAGTCGCCAGCGGATCTGGCCTCAACTTTCCTGCGTGGATACATCCGTTCTTATGCCCGCCTGGTGCATGTGCCGGAAGAGGAACTGCTGCCGATGATGGCGAAGCAGGCCCCCGTTCGCGCTGCGAAAGTGGAGCCGATGCAGGGCTTCTCCTTAGGCAAACGGCGTAAAAAACGCGACGGTTGGCTGATGATCTTCACCTGGCTGGTTCTGTTTGTCGTCGTGGGGCTGACGGGAGCCTGGTGGTGGCAGAACCATAAGGCGGCACAGGACGATCTGGTTTCAATGGCGGATCAAAACTCAGGAACCGGCGGCGATAATAGCCAGTCGATTCCACTGGGCGACAGCAGCAATGACAGCACGCCGGTTGAGAATCCCCCAGCACAGTCTGCTCCTGCTGATTCCGCAGCCCAGACGCCGGCAGACAATGCCCCGGCGGCCAGCGCGCCGGGTGCTCCACAGGCGCCAGCGGCTAACGCGCAGGCACCGGCGGATAATTCACAGCCTGTTGCGGTGTCGCCTTCGCAGGCGCCGGTAGACAACGCGGCTAACAGTCAGATGCCAACCGGTTCCGCAGGCGTTACCGCGCCAGCGGCCGACCCTAACGCGCTGCTGATGAATTTTGATAAAGACTGCTGGCTGGAAGTCACCGATGCAACAGGTAAAAAACTGTTCAGCGGAATGCAGCGCAGTGGTGGTAAACTCAGTCTGGCTGGTGTAGCCCCGTATCGCCTGAAAATTGGCGCGCCGGGTGCAGTGCAAATCCAGTACCAGGGCCAACCGGTCGATCTGAGTCGTTTTATCCGTACCAACCAGGTTGCTCGCCTGTCAGTCGGTGCGCACTAACGCATCTTTCTGAATCGCGAGGAATTGTGGAGAAAGACTATGCATAACCAAGCACCCATTAACCGTCGCAAATCTACGCGCATTTACGTCGGCAAGGTGCCAGTGGGCGACGGCGCGCCAATCGCCGTTCAGTCCATGACCAACACGCGGACCACTGACGTAGCCGCAACGGTTAATCAAATCAAATCGCTTGAGCGTGTCGGTGTCGACATTGTTCGCGTATCCGTTCCAACTATGGATGCCGCAGAGGCTTTCCGCCTGATTAAGCAGCAGGTCAACGTCCCGCTGGTCGCTGATATCCATTTTGACTACCGCATTGCCCTGAAGGTCGCTGAATACGGCGTTGACTGCCTGCGTATCAACCCAGGCAACATCGGCAACGAAGAGCGTATTCGTCAGGTGGTGGACTGTGCGCGCCACTACAATATTCCGATCCGCATCGGCGTGAACGCCGGATCGCTGGAGAAGGATTTGCAGGAAAAATTCGGCGAGCCTACGCCGCAGGCGCTACTCGAATCCGCTATGCGCCATGTCGATCATCTGGATCGTCTCAACTTCGATCAGTTTAAGGTCAGCGTAAAAGCCTCCGACGTTTTCCTGGCGGTGGAGTCCTATCGTCTGTTGGCAAAGCAGATCGATCAGCCTTTGCACCTGGGGATCACCGAAGCTGGCGGCGCGCGCGCCGGATCGGTGAAGTCTGCCATTGGCCTGGGGCTGCTGCTGTCTGAAGGGATTGGCGACACCCTGCGTATTTCGCTGGCCGCCGATCCGGTTGAAGAAGTGAAGGTCGGTTTTGATATTCTGAAATCGCTGCGCATTCGCTCCCGCGGTATCAACTTTATTGCCTGTCCTACCTGCTCCCGTCAGGAGTTTGACGTGATTGGCACGGTGAATGAGCTTGAGCAGCGGCTGGAAGATATTGTCACGCCTATGGATATCTCCATTATCGGCTGCGTGGTTAATGGCCCAGGCGAAGCGCTGGTTTCGACCATGGGCGTCACCGGCAGCAACAAGAAAAGCGGTTTCTATGAGGACGGCGTGCGGTTGCGCGAGCGTCTGGACAACCACGACATGATCGATCAGCTGGAGGCCCGCATCCGCGCTAAAGCCGCAATGATGGATGAAAGCCGCCGTATTGATATTCAGCAGGTTGAAAAATAAATCGTTTTTGGGCTGGACTGAAGGCCGCGTCACCGATCGCAATCGGAGCGATGCGTAACGCTTTCTCCAGCCCCTGAGTTAAGAAGAGAAGAACAGTGGCGAAGAATATCCAGGCTATCCGCGGCATGAATGATTATCTCCCTGCGGAAACAGTAGTATGGCAACGTATTGAGCAGATCCTCAGGCAGGTGCTGGCCAGCTATGGCTATAGCGAGATCCGCCTGCCGATTGTAGAGCAGACCCCGTTATTCAAGCGCGCTATCGGTGAAGTCACCGACGTGGTTGAAAAAGAGATGTACACCTTTGAGGACCGCAACGGCGAAAGCCTGACGCTGCGCCCGGAAGGGACCGCAGGCTGCGTGCGTGCCGGTATCGAACACGGTCTGCTGTACAATCAGGAACAGCGTCTCTGGTATACCGGCCCGATGTTCCGCTACGAGCGTCCGCAGAAGGGGCGCTATCGCCAGTTCCATCAGATGGGCGTCGAAGTCTTTGGCCTGCAAGGGCCGGACGTCGATGCTGAGCTGATCATGATGACTGCCCGCTGGTGGAAAGCGTTAGGCATTGCCGAACACGTCAGCCTGGAGCTGAACTCCATTGGCTCGCTGGAAGCGCGCGCAAGCTACCGTGATGCGCTGATTGCCTTCCTTGAGCAGCATCAGGACGTGCTGGACGACGACTGCAAGCGCCGCATGTACACCAATCCTCTGCGCGTGCTGGACAGCAAGAACCCGGATATCCAGGCGTTGCTCAACTCGGCACCGGCGCTGAGTGATTATCTGGACGCCGAGTCGCGCGAGCACTTTGCGGGTCTGTGTCAGCTGCTGGAAGCGGCGGGTATCGCTTATACCGTCAATCAGCGCCTGGTGCGCGGCCTTGATTACTACAACCGTACCGTTTTTGAATGGGTCACCAGCAGCCTTGGCTCGCAGGGGACCGTCTGCGGCGGCGGGCGCTATGACGGGCTGGTCGAACAGCTCGGTGGCCGTGCGACGCCGGCCGTGGGTTTTGCCATGGGTATGGAGCGTCTGGTCCTGCTGGTTCAGGCAGTTAACCCGGATTTTGAACCGACTCGAATTGTCGATGTCTATGTTATCGCTTCGGGGCAGGGCGTACAGTCTGCCGCGATGCAGCTGGCAGAGCAGGTACGCGATGCGGACCCGACTCTGAAGCTGATGACCAACTTCGGCGGCGGTAACTTTAAAAAGCAGTTTGCCAGGGCTGACAAGTGGGGCGCACGAGTGGCGCTGATGCTTGGCGAAGACGAAGTGGCCAAAGGGCAGGTAACGATTAAAGATTTGCGCAACGGCGAGCAGCAGACGCTGGCGCAGCGTGATGCTGCAGCAACACTGGCAGCGATGTTGAAATAAGCCAAAAGCGGTATCGCGGTTTTAAAGGAGAAGTTTTGCGTGGAAATCTATAGCAACGAAAATGAACAGTTAAATGCGTTACGCGGCTTTTTTGCCCAGAACGGCAAAGCGCTGGCGATTGGCGTGATCATCGGCATTGGCGCGCTGGCCGGCTGGCGTTTCTGGAGCAACCACGAAGACGGCAGCAGCCGTGAGGCGTCGTCTGCCTATCAGCAGGTGTCCAGCGCGCTGGATGCCAGCAAGCCTGAGACGTTGGATGCGGCGGCCAAATTTGCCAGCGAAAACAGCAACACCTACGGTGCGCTGGCTTCATTGGATCTGGCTAAACGTTATGCCGATACCAACCAACTGGATAAAGCGGCCAGCCAGTTACAAAATGGCCTGAAAGACACCAGCGACGCTAACCTGCAGGCGGTGCTGAACGTACGCCTGGCGCGCGTTCAGCTGCAGCAGAAAAAGCCGGATGACGCCCTGAAGACCCTCGATCAGGTTAAAGGCGACGGCTGGACGGCGATCGTAGCGGATGTCCGTGGCGAGACCCTGCTCAGCAAGGGTGATGCGAAAGGCGCCCGCGATGCCTGGAGTAAAGGCATTGCCTCTGATGCGTCTCCGGCGCTGAAAGAGATGCTGCAGATGAAAATGAATAATTTACCCGGCTAAGTTTATCCGCGGTATAAAATTGCCTCCACAGGCTCAAGAGGGATTTCATGGAATTGCGTAAGATACTTCTGCCGGGACTGATTTCAGTCACTTTACTCAGCGGATGTTCCTGGTTCAGCGGTGAAGAAGACGTGGTTAAAATGTCGCCGCTGCCAAAAGTCGAAAATCAGTTTACCCCGGAAAAAGTCTGGAGCACTTCAGTAGGCGATGGGGTGGGCGATTACTACTCCAACCTGCACCCCGGCTGGGCAGACAGTACCGTTTATGCGGCCGACCGCCACGGCATCGTGAAAGCGCTGAATGCTGGCGATGGCAAAGAGCAGTGGAAGGTGGATCTGTCGGAAAGAACCGGCTTCTTCTCCAGCAACCGTCCGGCGCTGCTCTCTGGCGGCGTAACCGTCGACGGTGGGCACGTCTATCTGGGCAGCGAGCGCGCCCAGGTTTACGCGCTGAATACCAGTGATGGCACCATTGCCTGGCAGACTAAAGCCGCCGGTGAAGTGCTCTCCCGCCCGGTAGTCAGCGATGGCCTGGTGCTGGTTCACACCAGCAACGGTATGCTTCAGGGGCTGGATCAAACCAACGGTACGGTAAAATGGTCGGTAAACCTCGACGTTCCTGCGCTCTCTCTGCGCGGTGAATCCGCCCCTACCGCCGCCTTCGGCGCGGCTATTGTGGGCGGCGATAACGGTCGCGTCAGCGCGGTAATGATGAACCAGGGCCAGATTATCTGGCAGCAGCGTATTTCCCAGCCTAGTGGCGCAACGGAAATCGATCGCCTGTCCGACGTCGATACCACGCCCGTTGTGGTTAACGGTGTAGTATACGCGCTGGCCTACAATGGTAACCTGACGGCGATGGACCTGCGTTCTGGTCAGATCCTGTGGAAGCGTGAAATCGGCTCGGTTCACGATATGATTGTCGACGGCGGCCGTATCTACCTGGTCGATCAGGATGACCGCCTGGTGGCGCTGAATACCGAAGGCGGCGTGACGGTCTGGCGTCAGAGCGATCTGCTGCACCGTAATCTGACTTCGCCAGTGCTGTACAACGGCTATCTGGTTGTCGGTGATAGCGAAGGCTATCTGCACTGGCTTAACACCGACGACGGCCGCTTTGTCGCTCAGCAGGAAGTGGACAGTTCAGGCTTCCAGACCGAGCCAGTGGTTGCCAGCGACAAGCTGTTAATTCAGGCAAAAGGCGGCGAAGTTTACGCGTTTACCCGCTAACTTCCACCGGCCCGTTCTGCTCTGCAACGGCTCCTGATCCTTCAGGAGCCGTTTCGTTTTTCTCTGGGCGTGGTATTCTTACGCCTTCAGCCTGCGTGCGTATCAGCACTCTTTTGTTGGTCATACATGCGTATGCCAGGCGTTTAATTTTTGTCATGAGGCTTCAATATGGTACCTGTGGTCGCGCTGGTCGGGCGTCCCAATGTGGGAAAATCCACCCTGTTTAACCGTTTAACGCGCACGCGAGATGCGCTGGTGGCGGATTTTCCTGGGCTTACGCGCGATCGCAAATACGGTCGTGCTGAGGTCGAAGGGCAGGAGTTTATCTGTATCGATACCGGCGGTATCGATGGCAACGAAGAGGGCGTGGAAACGCGCATGGCCGCACAGTCCCTGCTGGCGATTGAAGAAGCTGACGTGGTGCTGTTTATGGTCGATGCCCGCGCCGGTCTGATGCCAGCCGATAAGGCCATTGCCCAGCACTTACGCTCGCGTGAGAAACCTACCTTCCTGGTGGCCAATAAAACCGACGGTCTGGACCCTGATTCCGCCGTGGTCGATTTTTACTCCTTAGGATTGGGCGACATCCATGCTATCGCCGCTTCCCACGGGCGCGGCGTCTCCAGCCTGCTGGAAACCGTGCTGCTGCCGTGGATGGACGAAGTGGTTGAGGCGGAGCCGCTGACCGAGGAGCAGGCTAATGCGGCCTATTGGGCCGAGCTGGAAGCGGAAGAGAAGAGCGAGGCTGAAGCGGCGGAAGCTGAAGACGACTTCAACCCGCTGGACCTGCCGATTAAGCTGGCGATTGTGGGCCGTCCCAACGTCGGTAAATCAACGCTGACTAACCGTATTCTTGGTGAAGATCGCGTGGTGGTGTTCGACGCCCCCGGAACGACCCGTGACAGTATCTATATCCCGATGGAGCGCGACGGCCGCGAATACATCCTGATTGATACCGCTGGCGTGCGTAAGCGTGGCAAAGTCACCGAAACCGTTGAAAAATTCTCGGTGATCAAAACGCTACAGGCCATTGAAGACGCTAACGTAGTGATGCTGGTGATTGATGCCCGCGAGGGGATCTCCGATCAGGATCTGTCGCTGCTGGGCTTTATCCTCAACAGCGGGCGTTCGCTGGTTATCGTGGTGAACAAGTGGGACGGTCTGTCGCAGGAAGTGCGCGATGAAGTGAAAGAGACGCTGGACTTCCGTCTGGGCTTTATTGACTTCGCCCGCATCCACTTCATTTCCGCCCTGCACGGTAGCGGCGTCGGCAACCTGTTTGAATCGGTCACCGAAGCCTATGACTGCTCCACCCGTCGCGTGAGCACCTCAATGCTGACGCGCATCATGAATATGGCCGCCGATGATCATCAGCCACCGCTGGTGCGGGGCCGCCGCGTGAAGCTAAAATATGCGCATGCCGGTGGCTATAACCCGCCGATTGTGGTGATCCACGGTAATCAGGTGAAAGATCTGGCGGACTCCTACAAGCGCTACCTGATGAACTACTTCCGCCGCTCGCTGGAGGTGATGGGTACGCCTATCCGCATTCAGTTCAAGGAAGGCGACAACCCTTATGAAGGCAAGCGTAACCTGTTGACGCCGAATCAGCAGCGTAAGCGCCAGCGTTTGATGAGTCACTTAAAGAAAAACAAACGTTGATCGACAAGGGGGCCTGATGGCCCCCTTTGTTTTATACTGGCTCAGTGAAATAAGGAGAATGAAATGCGCCAACGTTGCCCGCAATGCCAGCAGGAGCTCATCGCCGACGAGGCGAACCTCTATTGCCCCCACTGTGAACCGAGCGTTGCCAGACAGGCTATCTGCCCCGACTGCAAACAGCCGCTACAGGTTCTTAAAGCCTGCGGTGCCGTTGACTACTTTTGCCAGCATGGTCACGGGTTGATTTCCAAAAAACGCGTTGAATTTTCCCCACTGGCACACTCTTAATGAATAAGGCGGATCGGACCACTTTCGCTATCCGTTTAATTCCTGTCGTGCTAAAAAACAGTTGCCCACGGCTACTCACTGTTATTTCAATTTATTCTTCTCCCGGCCGCTGAACCGATAACAAATCCCTCCGTACCTGATTCCACAAATAACGTCGTCCCGACGACCTTCCGGCGTTAATTATAATAAATAATTGGCACGCGAAACTGTTCACAGCCGTTTTTATCGGTGGCTCGCGTCGGCTAAAAAAACGCTGAAAAGTGTGATGTTTGTTAAGTTTGTGTTTATTGCTTTACGAACCATGTGGTACAATTTTTGCCGTCAGCCGATCGCCCCGATCGCCGCACAGGTGCGGCAGCTAAGGTTTTGGCTTACAGAGGACGGGAATCGCCCGTAACAAATTGTTAATGAATTTAGCGACTGAAGAATAATGTTCATTTCCCTCCGTTACCTGCCAACCTTCGCGTTACTGGTACAGAATCAGAATGAAGATTGTGCTAAAGCCCTATTTTGTTCAGGAGTATTTTTACCATGTCTCAAATGAGTGCCCGGCCGTCAAAATGGCTGAGCTTGTGGTGCATTGTGCTGGGGCTGGTGTTACTGGCGACCGGCCTTTTCTTTGTGATTGGTGGTGGGAAACTGGTTTCACTGGGCGGCAGCTGGTATTTCGTTATTGCCGGCATATTTACCGTTGTTTCTGCTATTCAATTCTTCCGTCTTAAATCCTCAGCGGTAATTATTTTTGCGCTGGTGTTTATTGGCTCGGTTATCTGGGCTTTGCAGGACGCCGGTATCGACTTCTGGCCGCTGGTATCTCGCCTGATGACGCTGGCCGGACTGCTGCTGCTGGCAATCGTTACCCTGCCTGCGCTGCGCAAGCGTGAAGGCAAGCCCTCCGCAGCTAAACCCGCCGGGGCGATTGCGGTGGTACTGGTCATTGGCCTGGTTGCCACGCTGGTCCAGATGTTCGTGCCGCATCCTGGCGTGGATAATGGTCAGGAGCTGCCGCTGGTGCCGGTGGCTAAAGATCAGCAGCAGAAAAACTGGGAAAATTACGGCAATACGCCGGGAGGCAGCCGCTTTGTGGCACTCGATCAGATCACCCGCGATAACGTGAAGGATCTGAAAGTGGCCTGGACCTTCCACACCGGTGACACTCCGCTCAGCCCGGACGGTAACGGCGCGGAAGATCAACAAACTCCGCTACAGGTAGGCAACACCGTTTTCCTCTGTACGCCGCACAACAACGTGATTGCCGTCGCGGCTGACACCGGCAAGCAGATCTGGAAAGCGGATATCAATGCGAAATCCTCCGTCTGGATGCGCTGCCGTGGCCTGGCTTATTTCGACGCTACCCAACCGCTGACGCAGCCTGGCGTTCCGGGTTCCAATCCTCCTGCGGCCATCGATCTGCCAGCCGGCGCGGCCTGCCAGCGTCGTATTCTGATGAACACCATCGACGATCGCCTGATTGCACTGGATGCGGATAACGGCAAGTTCTGTGCCGATTTTGGTAAAAACGGCAGCGTTGACCTGCGCGAAGGCATGGGCGAGGCAAAAGATCCGAGCTATGTCCTGACTTCAGCCCCTACGCTGGCGGGAAGCACCGTCGTGGTGGGCGGGCGCGTAGCCGATAACGTCAGCACCGATATGCCTGGCGGCGTAATGCGCGGCTTTGACGTGATCACCGGTAAAATGCGCTGGGCATTCGACCCTGGCAAAGACGATCCGAATGCGATCCTGATGCCGGGTGAGAGCTTCACGCGCAGTACGCCTAACTCCTGGGCGCCAATGTCCTACGATGCCAACATGAATACGGTCTTCATCCCAATGGGCAGTTCATCTGTCGATCTGTGGGGCGTTAACCGTACCAAACTGGATCACAAATACGGCGCATCCGTACTGGCTGTTGATGCCACCACGGGTAAAGAGAAGTGGGTCTACCAGACCGTGCATAACGATCTGTGGGACTTCGATCTGCCAATGCAGCCAAGCCTGATTGACTTCCCGATGAAGGATGGCAGCAAGAAGCCAGCGGTAGTGATTGGCACCAAGTCGGGTCAGATTTACGTGCTGGATCGTGAGACCGGCAAGCCGCTGACTAAAGTGGAAGAGCAGCCGGTTCCAACTTCGAACATCCCGAACGAGCAGTATTCCAAAACGCAACCGCGTTCGGTGGGGATGCCGCAGATTGGCAATGAAACGCTACATGAGTCTGATATGTGGGGCGCTACGCCGTTCGATCAGCTGGCCTGCCGCATCAGCTTTAAGTCAATGCGTTATAACGGGCTTTACACCCCGCCGGGCACTGACAAGTCGCTCAGCTTCCCTGGCTCTCTGGGCGGGATGAACTGGGGGAGTATTTCGACCGATCCAAACCACAACTACCTCTTCGTCAATGATATGCGCCTTGGCCTCTGGCAGCAGATGGTTGCGGCGGCACCGGCCAAAGACGGTGCGGTAAACAGCGGTGGTGAAGCGGTAAATACCGGTATGGGTCTGGTGCCAATGAAAGGCACGCCGTATGCGGTGAATAAAAACCGCTTTATGTCGCCGCTGGGCATTCCTTGCCAGAAGCCGCCTTTCGGTACGCTGTCGGCGATTGACCTGAACACGCAGAAAATTGTCTGGCAGGTGCCAGTTGGCACCGTGCAGGATACCGGTCCGTTCGGTATTAAAATGCATGCGCAAATGCCGGTTGGGATGCCAACGCTGGGCGGCACGCTCGCCACTCAGGGCGGACTGGTGTTCATTGCCGGAACGCAGGACTACTACCTGCGCGCCTTCGATACCGCAACCGGTAAAGAAGTGTGGAAAGCACGTCTGCCGGTGGGCAGCCAGGGTGGCCCAATCAGCTACGTCTCCCCGGAGAACGGCAAGCAGTACATCCTGATCTCAGCGGGCGGCGCGCGTCAGTCTCCAGATCGTGGTGACTACGTGATTGCTTTCTCACTGGATAAGTAAGCCGACGGCCTCTTTGCTGAACGTCTGAAAAAACTCAGCCCCTTCAGTAATGAAGGGGCTTTTTTACGGCCTGGCGAAAGTGGCTACTGCCCCTCCTGCCAGAGTTGAACCAGCGCCGGAGGGGCCTGATCCTCGGGAACCAGCAGTACGATATTGCCAACCTGCTGTGCGGTGGCGTAGCTGATTTCGATACGAAAATAACGCCGATCGCCATATCCGGCGCGGCTTTGTTCTCCCGGCGGTTCGCCCAGCGGCATCGCCTGACGCAGTACCTCGCAGACGTGTTTACGTTGAGGATCGCTGAGCTGGGCCAGCGTAATTCGCCTTGGGCCGGAAAGCTTCGGTATCCAGGCAAAACCTCCTTCACGCGCCACGTCGATCACCGCATCGTTGCTCAATTCCGGTAACGTGTTCATCACAGCACGCCGACCTGTTTCCAGCCATCCTCAATCGCCTGACCAACCGCTTTGTTAAAGCGTTTCTGACCGTGCTGGATGGTAAACCCGGCAAACGTTTTAAAATCGGCATTCTGCGGCAGCGTTTTGTCGCAGACGGTGTCGTACCAGGCGTAGCCAGCCTGCTCCCACGCGTAGCCACCCAGCGCTTTTGCCGCCAGACAGAATGCCCGGTTTGCAATGCCCGAGTTAAGATGAACGCCGCCGTTGTCATCGCGGGTCTGGATATAGCCCTGCATGTCGGCGGGCTGAGGATCTTTACCCAGCAGCGGATCGTCATAGGCCGTGCCCGGCTCCGACATCGACCGCAGGCCCTTGCCGTTAATGCCTTTCGCCAGCAGGCCCTCGCCAATAATCCAGTCGGCCCGATCGGCGGTTTGCTTAAGCTGAAACTGTTTTACCAGCGAGCCGAACACGTCGGACAGCGATTCGTTCAGCGCGCCAGCCTGCTCAAAATAAATCAAACCGGCTTCGGTTTCCGTAACGCCGTGCGCCAACTCATGGCCCACCACGTCCAGCGCGATGGTAAAGCGATTAAAAATTTCGCCGTCGCCATCGCCGAACACCATTTGCTGACCGTTCCAGAAGGCATTCTGGTAGTTCTTGCCGTAATGCACCGAGCCCTTCAGCGTCAGGCCATGGTTATCAAGAGAGTTGCGCTGGTAAGCCTGCCAGAAAAAATCCCAGGTCACGCCGAGATAATCATAAGCCTCGTTCGAGGCAATATCCTGCCCCGCAGGCTGGCCTTCGCTGCGCATCAGCGTGCCGGGAAGCGTCTGCGTTTGCTCCGCATCGTAAATTTCCCGCTGGACCTCTTCCGGAGGCGCGGCCTTGGCGCCTTCCGGTTTGACCCAGCTTTCCGCCATCAGCGTCTGAACATGGGTCAGCGTGTTTCGCGCGCAGTTTTGCTGCTGCCCGGAGCCGTTATCGATAATTTTGCGCAACATGTAGGGGGGAATGACGCCATAGTGCATACCTTGCTCCCTAATCGACCGGTGAGTATCAAAGAAGTATAGTCGCCACGGGCAGATATTGTGGGGGAGAGGGCGCCACGTTACGCCGTCCGCGTCACAGACGGCGGAGGGATCAGCAGGTCGGGTCTTTAGGCTTGCGTGGTTTTGGATTTGGGGTGATAGCGGTTACTTCACTCTCGACCCAACCGTCGTCCAGCCGCGTTTTCAGCCTGTCGCCCTGATGCAGCTGGCGGGTTTTTTTCACTACTTTGCCGTCTGCCGCGGTGGTGACGCTGAAACCGCGCGCCAGCGTCGCCAGCGGGCTGACGCCTTCAAGCTGCGCGGTAAGCGTTGAGAACCGGTGTTTGCCGCCGTTGAGCTGGAGCTGCATCGCCTGCTGCAGGCGATACTGCCACTGCTGTAAATGCTGCTGCGCACGATGGATTCGCCCCTGCGGCTGAAACGCGTTCAGACGCTGCCCGGCGCGTTCCTGCTGATGGGAAGCCTGGCGTAATGTTAACTGCATTGCGTCGTCCAGACGACGCTGCAGACGCATTAACGAGGTCTGCTGGCGGGCGAGTCGCAGCTGCGGGTGCTGCTGCTCCAGGCGATGCTGCAAACGGGTATAGCTACGGTTTTTTTGCGCGAGGAAGTAATCCATCGCCATTTCCAGCCTGGTCTGCTGAGACTGGAGCTGGCGCAGCAGCTCAACCTGATTCCTGCTGACCAGCTCCGCCGCCGCAGAAGGCGTTGGCGCGCGCAGGTCGGCGACAAAATCGGCGATGGTCACGTCCGTCTCGTGACCCACGGCGCTGACGATGGGAATGCTGCTGGCGTAAATAGCGCGCGCGACGCGCTCGTCGTTGAAGCTCCACAGATCCTCCAGCGAGCCGCCGCCTCTGCCCACAATCAGCACGTCGCACTCTCCCCGGACGTTCGCCAGCTCAATCGCGCGGACGATACTGGCCGGTGCATCGACGCCCTGAACCGGCGTGGGGTAGATGACCACCGGCAGGGAAGGGTCGCGGCGGTGAAGCACTCTGAGCACGTCGTGCAGCGCCGCGCCGGTTGCGGAGGTAATGACACCCACCTGACGCGCCGGGTCCGGCAGGGGCTGCTTATGGCTCTGGTCAAACAGCCCTTCGCTCATCAGTTGCTGCTTCAGCAGTTCAAACTGCTGCTGGAGCAGGCCTTCACCGGCTGGCAGGATACTTTCGGCAATCAGCTGATAATCACCGCGAGGTTCGTACAGCGTGATCGTCGCTCTGACTAAAATCTGCTGCCCGTTTTGCGGGCGGAAAGTCACCCGCCGGTTGCTGTTGCGGAACATTGCGCAGCGAACCTGGGCCCCGTCGTCTTTCAGGGTGAAATACCAGTGACCGGAAGCGGGCTGAGAGAAGTTCGACATCTCAGCGCTCAGCCAGACCTGGCCCATTTCCATCTCCAGCAGCTTGCGCACTGTGCTGTTGAGACGGCTGACGGTAAAAATATTGGCGGATGGCGGTAGCGACATGTGATGAAGATCAAACTTTAAATCAGAGGGTTAATCAACTGATACTACAGGCCTCACCGTGGGGATCAAGAACTTTTCTTAAATAATGCTGGAGGCAATCGATTACGGCCTGTATAATGCCGCGGCAATATTTTACAAGTTCTCATTCACCCTGAGGTTGAGATATTGCCATGCTAAGAATCGCTAAAGAAGCCCTGACATTTGACGACGTTCTGCTCGTTCCTGCTCACTCGACTGTCTTACCCAACACGGCTGACCTCAGCACCCAGCTTACCAAAACCATCCGCCTGAATATTCCTATGCTTTCCGCCGCCATGGATACCGTGACCGAAGCCGGTCTGGCTATCGCGCTGGCCCAGGAAGGCGGCCTCGGCTTTATCCACAAAAATATGTCGATCGAGCGCCAGGCGGAAGAAGTTAGCAAGGTGAAAAAACACGAAAGCGGCGTAGTCACCGATCCCCAGACCGTGCTGCCAACCACCGCCCTGAGCGACGTGAAGGCGCTGACCGAACGTAACGGCTTTGCCGGTTACCCGGTGGTCAACGGCGACAACGAGCTGGTTGGCATCATTACCGGCCGCGACGTGCGCTTCGTGACCGATTTGAGCCTGCCCGTTTCCGCCGTGATGACGCCTAAAGAGCGTCTGGTGACCGTCCGTGAGGGCGAGGCCCGCGAAGTCGTGCTGCAAAAAATGCACGAAAAGCGCGTAGAAAAAGCGCTGGTGGTGGACGAAAGTTTCCATCTGCTGGGCATGATAACCGTTAAAGATTTCCAGAAAGCAGAGCGTAAGCCTAACGCCTGTAAAGACGAGCATGGTCGCCTGCGCGTTGGCGCGGCGGTAGGCGCTGGCGCCGGTAACGAAGAGCGCGTAGATGCGCTGGTTGCCGCAGGCGTTGACGTGCTGCTGATTGACTCCTCCCACGGCCATTCTGAAGGCGTTCTGCAACGCATTCGCGAAACCCGCGCAAAATATCCTGACCTGCAAATCGTTGGCGGTAACGTCGCGACCGGCGCGGGCGCTCTGGCGCTGGTGGAAGCGGGCGTGAGCGCGGTGAAAGTCGGTATTGGCCCGGGCTCAATTTGTACCACCCGTATTGTTACCGGCGTTGGCGTACCGCAGATCACCGCTGTTTCTGACGCGGTTGCCGCGCTGGAAGGCACCGGTATCCCTGTTATCGCCGACGGCGGCATCCGCTTCTCTGGCGATATCGCTAAGGCTATCGCCGCTGGCGCTTCTGCCGTAATGGTCGGGTCGATGCTGGCCGGCACCGAAGAATCTCCGGGTGAAATCGAACTGTACCAGGGACGCTCTTTCAAATCCTATCGCGGTATGGGTTCACTGGGCGCGATGTCCAAAGGATCGTCTGACCGCTACTTCCAGACCGACAACGCGGCGGACAAACTGGTTCCTGAAGGGATTGAAGGCCGCGTGGCTTACAAAGGCCGCCTGAAAGAGATCGTTCATCAGCAAATGGGCGGCCTGCGCTCCTGTATGGGCCTGACCGGCTGTGGTACTATCGACGACCTGCGCACCAAAGCGGAATTTGTCCGCATCAGCGGCGCCGGTATTTCGGAAAGTCACGTTCACGACGTGACCATTACCAAAGAGTCCCCGAACTACCGCATGGGTTCATAATACTGGACCTCACGCCCGGCTCCGGCCGGGCGTTTTACTCCTAATCCCTGAATTTGTTATATCGCCCTGGAATAGCCCAATGACGACGGAAAATATTCATAAACATCGCATTCTGATCCTTGATTTCGGCTCGCAGTATACGCAGCTGGTTGCACGCCGCGTGCGTGAGCTTGGCGTCTACTGTGAACTGTGGGCGTGGGACGTCACCGAAGAGCAGATCCGCGGGTTCAACCCAAACGGCATCATTCTGTCCGGTGGCCCGGAAAGCACCACCGAGCACGCCAGCCCGCGTGCCCCTGAGTATGTCTTTAACGCAGGCGTGCCCGTGCTGGGCGTGTGCTACGGTATGCAGACCATGGCCATGCAGCTGGGTGGCAAGGTTGAAGGCTCTAACGAACGTGAGTTCGGCTATGCGCAGGTTGAAGTTGGCGTGCAGAGCGCGCTGACCCGTAATATCGAAGACTCGCTGAGCGCGGAAGGCAAGCCGCTGCTGGACGTCTGGATGAGCCACGGCGACAAAGTTTCCGCTATCCCGGCGGACTTCGTGACCGTTGCCAGCACCGAGACCTGCCCGTTTGCGATTATCGCCAACGAGGAGAAGCGTCTGTACGGCGTTCAGTTCCACCCGGAAGTGACCCACACTCGCCAGGGCCTGCGCCTGCTGGAGCGCTTCGTGCGCGATATCTGCGAGTGCGAAGCGCTGTGGACCCCGGCAAAAATCATCGAGGACACCGTTGAGCGTCTGCGTGAGCAGGTGGGCAACGACAAGGTTATTCTTGGCCTGTCCGGCGGCGTGGACTCTTCCGTTACCGCGATGCTGTTGCATCGCGCGATTGGCGACCGTCTGACCTGCGTATTTGTGGATAACGGCCTGTTGCGCCTGAATGAGGCCGCACAGGTAATGGAGATGTTCGGCGACCATTTTGGCCTGAACATCATCCACGTTCCGGCCGAAGCTCGCTTCCTGGACGCGCTGGCCGGCATCGACGAGCCTGAAGCGAAGCGTAAGACTATTGGTCGCGTTTTCGTGGAAGTGTTTGACGAGCAGGCGACAACGTTGCAGGACGTGAAGTGGCTGGCGCAGGGCACCATCTATCCTGACGTGATTGAGTCTGCCGCTTCTGCCACCGGTAAAGCGCATGTGATTAAATCTCACCACAACGTGGGCGGCCTGCCGAAAGAGATGAAGTTGGGGCTGGTTGAGCCGTTGAAAGAGCTGTTCAAGGACGAAGTGCGCAAGATTGGCCTCGAGTTAGGTCTGCCTCACGACATGCTGTTCCGCCACCCGTTCCCTGGACCAGGTCTGGGCGTTCGCGTGCTGGGCGAAGTGAAGAAAGAGTACTGCGATCTGCTGCGCCGTGCGGATGCGATCTTCATTGAGGAACTGCACAAAGCCGAGCTGTACAACAAGGTGAGCCAGGCGTTTACCGTGTTCCTGCCGGTGCGTTCCGTTGGCGTAATGGGCGATGGCCGTAAATATGACTGGGTGGTTTCACTGCGTGCCGTAGAGACTATCGACTTTATGACCGCGCACTGGGCGCACCTGCCTTATGAGTTCCTGGGCCGCGTCTCAAACCGCATCATCAACGAAATCGACGGTATCTCCCGCGTGGTTTACGATATTTCCGGTAAGCCACCGGCTACAATCGAGTGGGAGTGATCCCGCGTCTGGCAACAGCCTGAACGTAAAAGCAGTAAAGTACCTCTAAGCCCGCATCACTGCGGGCTTTTTTGTTTTTGTGTCTGGCATTCATAGCAAGGTCTGGCAATGGCATTTTATGGAACTATTTGTTCTCATATCAGCCTTAGAAAAAGTACCCTGCCATGATCGCAGGTTGGATTAGGGTATTTCTTTAAAGCAAATGATGCTGCGTAGCATGGCAAATCCGGCTCTTGAGACCTGGTCTGTACCTGAAGAGCCTTTCCTGGCCGAAGGGGAGGTGTATAGTGGTTTAGTACGGACAAGGATGCATGGATACCGAAAAAATGAACAATGATACGGCCTTAGATTACGTGAACAGGGCTTTGCGCCTGGCTCAAAAGCGTCACCATCACATCAAGTACAATGTTATCGGCGGTGAAACGCTGGAACCGATGTATAACTCCATCGTTCAGCAACTTATTTACCTCCGTAATATTATTACCGGTGAGGAAAAAGACAAAAGCCGTATCCACAAAATGACAATGGGTATGTATGCGGCTAAAGAGTTCGATGGCAATGATCCTGTTTTTCAGGACAGAATCTTTAGTGCCGGTTATATTGCCAAACAAATAGGTGGGGGGTTAAAAGTTCAGCTTCCTCATCAGGAAGAACCCGATGATTATCGCAAACGGCAGGAAAGGCTAAGCGCAATTTCCTGAAGATTTTGACGTCTGATAGAGGGCAGGCAGTCCAACGTGTCGATGCCCTGAACCGCTCCCCCCTTGATTACCACAGCACGATGCCATCCACGTTTTCATCAGCATTATGAGGTAACCGAACGGGCCTTAATCATCCTTGCCCGTGCGGTAGCGGTAAAATTCAACATGCTGCGAAAATCTTCCGCCTGACCTAATCACTGGCCTTTAACGACGAAGCAGGAGGCTGCTGTTTTCCGCGTCCGATACAGAGAGCGCCAATGCAGGCGCAGATGGTCAACAGCAACAATGGCGCCAGCGCGTAAGTAAAGCTCCCGGTGCTGGTCCGTATTGCGCCGATGAGCCAGGTACCGATAAACACTCCCAGATTGTTTAGCGCATTGATTTGCCCAATCGCCACGGCAGCGGTACCGGCAGGGAGCAATTCGGTGGCCATCGCCCAAAATGGGCCTTTAATCATCGATGCGGCGGTGATGGCGACGCACAGGATGAATAATGTTGGCCATAAGTGCGTGACATACATGCTGCCCGCCAGCCCCAGCGCGCCAAGGATCAGGGGCAGGGCGGTATGCAGGCGGCGTTCTCCCTGTTTATCGGAATGCCTGCCCCACAGGTACATTGCCAGACTGGCGATGGCAAATGGAATCGCGTTCAGCAAGCCAATCTCCATGGTCGTAAGATTAAACGCCTTAATAAACTGCGGCTGCCACAGCGCCAACCCATTGGTAACCGCCGTGCCGCCCATATAAATCAGGGTCAATAACAACACGCGCGGATGGAACAACAGACGCAGCAGGCTGCCTTCGATGGCCTGGCTCGACGTGGTTTGCTGCTCGCGGGCGATCTCCTGGCTTAGCCAGTCTCGTTCAGCAACGGTTAACCATTTAGCCTCTGCTGGCTGTGCCGGTAAGAGGGTGATAGCCACTACGCCCAGCAACAGCGCCGGAAGCCCTTCAATAATAAATAACCAGTGCCAGCCGCGTAGGCCCATCACGCCATCGGCATTGAGCAGCGCGGCGGAGAGCGGGGAGCCGAGAACGCTGGAAATCGGCAGAGCCATCATCAGGATCGCCACCATGCGTCCACGGTACTTTTTGGGAAAGCAGAGGGTGAAGTAGTAAATTACGCCAGGGAAAAATCCGGCTTCGGCGATCCCAAGTAAAAAGCGCAGCGCATAGAAAGAGAGCGGCCCCTGAACCATCGCCATGCAGGTCGATAAAATCCCCCATGAGATCATCACCGTCGAAAGCCAGCGGGTAGCGCCAACCTTAACCATCAGCATGTTACAGGGTACAGCAAACAGGCAATAGGCGACGAAAAATAGCCCGGCGCCCAGGCCAAAGGCCGCGGCGGATAAGCCGACATCGTCGTTCATTTGCAAAGCGGCGAAGCCCACGTTAACCCGATCCAGCGAGGCCAGAAAGTAGCCGACAGTAAACAGCGGCATTAAGCGCCAGGCGATTTTGCGGATGGTATGGCTTTCGAGTTCAGCGGTCTGGGTTGTCATCATAGGGATACTCTTTGCGGGTTGTGCTGGCATTTTTGTAATAACCAGTCATTGATCAACTGAGCAATGGCGTCGCTGTTACGTTCCATCATCAGAAGATGAGAGTTGCCATTAATACCGTGTTGAGGCAGATCGACGAGGGTGACATCCCCTCCCTGTTGCTGGAGCTGGTGGAAAAAAACGTCGGTACGCTGACGGATTTGCGGCCAGCGCTTATCGAGTTCCAGGTTATCGCCATAGATCACTAAAACGGGGATCGCGCTCAGCGCGGCAATATCGCGCAGTTCTGCCGCCTGTGCCGGCTCAATCGCCACAATGGCCGCCACTTTGTTCGGGCAACGTGCCGCCGCGCGTAACGCAAAAACAGCCCCCTGAGAGTGAGCCACAATGGTTACCGGCCCGGTGCGTTCAAGCAACTCGCACCATGCCTCCAGCATTAGCTGGTCAGTTTTGGTCCAACGCGGCACGACCTGGCACATAAAATCGCCAAAGTGTTCGAGCGGGAACTGGCAATCAGGATAAGCGGCTTGTGACAACGCCTGCGGCGTCACCTGGCTGACCGGTGAACCGATGCGGAACTGGGTAAAGCAATCTTCCGCGGTACGTAAAATGGGCGCTTCAGCAAACGGCGGCGCATCGGGTGACCAGCCTGAGCGTCCACGTTCTACCGCATCCGCGTTATAGACGCGCCAGCCACGTCGTAAAAACCACTGCATCCAACCCGCTCGTCCATCAGGCGTCTGTTCCCACATCGCGCCGGTCATGGAGCCGCCATGCCAAAAACTCAGCGGGGGAGCGTCGACGCTTTGCACCGGAAAAAAATATTGCACATACATTTGCCCCAGCCATTGCGTGCCGTTGGGATTAATGGTGACCGGCACGCCGCCGGGTGCCAGCACCACCTCTCTGGTGGGCAGCGAGGTCTGTACTCTCGGTTGTCCAGCCAGATAAAAAGAGCCGAACGTTTGTAAAGTGAGTGCGTTATCCGCTTGCGATGCCATTCGATTTATTCCAGGTGAGACAGGGTCAATTCCAGCTGTGCTTTTGCGTGTTGTAACAAGGGAAGGCAGTCGGCCACTTTTTGCTCACTCATGCGATAAGAAGGCCCGCCTATAGTCAGCGAGGCAAATATTTCCCCGGTCGCTTTTAATAGCGGTACGCTGATGCCGGTGATGTTAGGCAGGCGTTCGCCGCGGCTTACTATCCAGCCGCACTGGCGTAGCTGACTGAACTGCTCTTCCAGGTCAAGACGCCTGGCAGGGTCGGTTACCCGTTCGGCGATAATCGCCCGCCGGCGCTCATCCGGCAGCCAGGCGAGAATCGCTTTACCGCGTGAGCCAAGGTGTAAAGGAGTGCGTTCGCCGAGTCGAATGGCGATCACGATATCCTGACGGCTTTCGGTCAGCTGAACGCAAATGGCGGCCTCGCCATCCGGCATACTGCAATAAGCAGTTTCTCCACTTTTTTCGGCCAGGTTTTTTACCGTTTCGGCAATCAGCGTATCCAGCCGTAAATGCTGGCGAAATAGCATACCGTAATGCCAAAAACCAATACCAATTTCATAGTGCCGGGTAACGGCGTTTTGCCGCATCAAGCCCTGGTGGCAATAGGTAGCCAATACGCGCTGAACCGTTGAAGAAGATATGCCGCTCCACTGGCTCAGTTCGCGAACACCCCAGCTTGGTTTTTCCGGCGTAAAAGCTTTCAACAAATTTAGTGCCGTATTAAGCGCGCTCATTATGTGTCCCTGAATATGGGACAGTGTCCCTTATATTGATGCGATCATTTGTGATCTTAACGTTGATGATGTCAATGGAATGTTGTGTTTTTTGCTGGGGATGTGATCGTGGCGAGAGTTTGAAAGAGTGCGAGAGGGAGCAGAACCTGGACTTTATTCCCTTCGCCCATGTGCCTGAATGTTGTTCACCAGCGCCCAAAGTCCTGTCGGCAGTAGCCTCAAAATACGTTGGGGCAGTTCAAATGCGCCGGACGCAGATTACAGGCCAGAGTATCGAATTTGCAGGTTGATGCATCAATTATTAGTGAATTCACTGCTTTCCTTGATTACTCCTTGCGTCTGTCAATAAGACTCCTCTGCCTGATACCGTTTTGACTTGCACGAAACATACATACTTCGGTGCAGACCGAAGCATAAGAATTTTGTCGGTAATAAGCTGACTGAAAATTAACGACGGAGCAGACGAATGATTGCAGTACTTTTTGAGGCCGAGGCCCTGGCAGAGGCCCAGCAACGGTATCTTCAACTTGCTGCTGAGCTGAAGCCATTGTTGTCGGATACACCGGGATTTATTTCCATTGAGCGATTCCAGAGTCTGAGTACGCCAGGAAAAATCCTTTCTTTGTCATGGTGGGAAGATGAGGACTCTGTGGCTGGATGGAAGCAGAATGTTATGCATCTGGCAGCACAGAGAGAAGGTAAACGGTCGATTTTTTCATTCTACAGAATACGCGTGGCCACTGTATTCCGCGATTACTCTTCTGATAAGGAAACACATCAGCATGTATGATATTCACGTAATCCTCAGTAATATCCCTGGTTCGCTTGCCTCGCTTGGTCATGTGTTGGGCATAAACGACGTTGGTCTTGAAGGTGGGGGAGTATTTTCAACGCCGGAAACCGGGCACGCGCATTTCCTTGTTGAAGACGGTGAGAAAGCCCGCAGGGTTCTGGCTGATGCTGGCTTCGACGTCAGAAATCTGTGCCGCCCCCTGATAAGAAAATTACCTCAGGAGCGACCGGGAGAGCTGGGGGGAAATAGCTGACACCATTGCCCGGAATGGTATTAACATTCTGGTACAGTACAGCGATCACCGTAACCGACTCATTCTTCTTACGGATGACGATACCCGGGCAGCTGAAGTAACACGAAAATGGGCAATACCCTCTGAATGAGCCTTTTTAAAACTGAATACGACAGTCAGCCGGATGATTTTCTTGAAAAATCCATGTCACTGGTTGCTTCTGCCCTATCTGACCCGTCAAGGATCAGTATTCTGTGTGCCCTGATGGATGGGCGTGCGTGGACCGCTACTGAACTCAGCGCGGTAGCTGGCATTGCCGCATCCACAACCAGCGGACATCTTACCCGGCTTCTCAGCAACGGGCTGGTTATTTGCCTGACTCAGGGGCGCCACCGCTATTACAGCCTTGCAGGTCATCACATTGCCGGATTACTGGAGAACCTGATGGGGGTTTCCATGCATACTCACGCTTCTCCCACGCCCCGGACGCCGGTATGTCTGCGTTATGCACGTACCTGCTATGACCATCTGGCAGGAGAACTTGCTGTAAAAATTTACGATTTTATGCTGCAGGAAAAATGGCTTGAGGCTGACGGCACGGCGTTGACGACAGCCGGAAAATCCCAGTTTCAGAACGTTGGCGCAGTGCTTAACCCTCGCCCACGCCGCAAGGCTTGCTGTCCATGCCTCGACTGGAGCGAAAGACGTTTCCATTTAGGAGGGGATGCCGGCTCGGCTTTGATGATGCTTTTTCTGCAGAAAGAATGGATAACCCGCGTGCAGGGATATCGTGAAGTGAAGGTGACGAAGAGTGGCAGAATGGCCATTTCCCGCCTGTTCAGTTTGAATCTGAGCTAATCACTGATGCTGAATGCGATCGTTATGGCTCAGTCCGGCTGGTGGGGCAGGAACGTTGGCGATTGGTCGGATCGCTCAACCCGGACTGAGTTACCTTCAAATAATCGGCTATTTGGCGATGTTATTTAGCCGAGAGTTCTCTGCGGACAATTTCTGCGCCTGCGCTTAAAGCGTTCAGCTTGCCTCTGGCTACCCGACGAGATAAGGGCGTCATGCCGCAGTTGGTAGAAGGATAGAGCTTGTCGGCATCAACAAACTGAAGTGCTTTTCGTAGCGTACTGGCGACTTCCTCTGGGGTTTCAATGGTATTGGTTGCCACGTCGATGGCTCCTACCATGACTTTTTTACCTCGAATGAGCTCAATGAGATCCATTGGGACTCGAGAGTTTTGACATTCCAGGGAAATTATATCGATATTAGATGTTTGCAGTTTGGGGAAAATTTCCTCATATTGCCGCCATTCTGACCCCAGCGTCTTTTTCCAATCTGTATTGGCTTTGATGCCATAACCGTAGCAAATATGCACAGCCGTTTCACAGTTAAGACCTTCGATCGCTCTTTCTAACGCAGCAATTCCCCAGTCATTCACTTCATCAAAGAAAACATTAAATGCGGGCTCATCAAACTGGATAATATCGACACCAGCAGCCTCTAATTCTCTGGCTTCTTGATTGAGAATTTTGGCGAATTCCCAGGCTAGCTTTTCGCGACTTTTATAGTGGCTGTCATAGAGCGTATCTATCATCGTCATTGGACCTGGTAGCGCCCATTTAATCGGTTGCTTAGTTTGCTGACGAAGGAATTTGGCATCTTCAACAAAAACAGGTTTTTGGCGACTCACCGCACCAACGACCGTGGGTACACTTGCATCATAGCGATTACGAATTTTAACGATCTCGCGTTTCTCAAAATCAACTCCGCTGAGGTGCTCAATAAAAGTCGTGACAAAATGCTGGCGCGTCTGCTCGCCATCACTGACAATATCAATACCTGCCTGTTGTTGATCTTGCAGGCACAAACGCAGCGCATCTTGTTTGCCCTCAATCAATTCCTCACCTTGCAATTTCCAGGGTGACCAGAGTGTCTCTGGTTGAGCAAGCCAGGAGGGCTTAGGCAAACTGCCCGCAGTTGAAGTGGGTAACAAAATTTTCATAATTGATGACCTTGTGTATTTGGTTAATCAAAGAACGTAATGAGCAGACCATTGTTCGAGCACAGTTTGGTAGGGTTTGATGAAGTGCTCCTCAGTAAACTTTCCCTGCTCTATAGCTAACTGGCTACGTTCTTCTCGATCATAAACAATTTGAGTTAATGTATAATCCTGGTTTTTCAAGTCGGGTTGATACTCTTTCCCCGCGACAGAATTAGCATTGTAAATCTCTGGTCGATAAATCTTTTGAAAAGTTTCCATCGTGCTGATGGTGCTGATAAGTTCAAGATTGGTGTAATCGTTAATTAAATCACCAGCGAAATAAAATGCTAAAGGCGCAACGCTATTTTTCGGCATAAAATAGCGGGCCTGCAATCCCATTTTTTGGAAGTAGCGATCGGTCATGGAATCTTCATTTTGCTGGTATTCGAAGCCCAATACAGGATGCTGATACCCAGTCCGATGATAGGTGTTCTTACTGGAAACGCTCAGGCATATAACCGGCGGTTTATTAAAATTATCTTTGTATGCCGTCGAATTCACAAAGCTTTTGAATATGTTTCCATGCAAATCGCCAAAATTATCTGGCGTGTCAAATCCGGTTTTATTTCTGTTGTGCTCTAACAGTAATACGCTAAAGTCATAATCCCGCACGTAAGAGGAGAAATTATTCCCTACAATGCCCTCAATACGTTCGTTGGTTTTCTGATCAACAATATTCGTTTTCAATATTTCAATCACTGGGAAAGTGTTGCCGTTGCCTTCTATATCCATTTCAACGGAAATGATTTCAAGTTCAACAGCATAACGGTCCCCTTTGGGGTTATCCCAATGCGCCAGAGTGTTGAAGCGATCGTCAATCATCTTTAAGGCATTACGCAAGTTTTCCTGGCGTTTATTTCCTCTGGCCAGATTAGCGAAGTTGGTAGTAATACGCGTATTTTCTGAGGGGTTATAGTTTTCATCAAAAGCAATGCTTTTAATCGTAAATGTAAATTCATTATTCATCGCGATCTGGTATCCTAATGTCTGATATAAAACCTGAATTTTTTTCTTGCTTTTTCAGCATTTTCAAATTTTCTTCTGGTTTTCTTATTCAGTACGCTTCATATTGTCTGGAACTAATAGCAGTGCATACTTTATGCCAGAGTCATTGATTGAGTAAAAGTGATTTAATTTCATTGCAGCATGAGTCATCTTCATGATCGGATGCTGGGGAGGCATGGTTACAGACGTCTCTGCTCAGGGATTCATCGCCTGAATCCACGGGGTTGGAAACCGCTCACTGAAAAGACTTAGGGTAGTGACGTCAGCCGGTCGCTTTTTACCTACGATTGAGAACACCGAATACAAAAATCCCGCTCAGGTTCACCTTGAGTGGCCTTGCTGGATCCGGCACCTCCGTCTGAAACTGCATTTGCCATCAACTGATTGATTAGTAGTTAAAAAAACGTCGTCAACGCCAGCAAAAAAATCACCAGCTTTTCTTCTCTTTTCCATCCTGAGGGCCAGTGGGTATTGTCGGAGGAACAGGTATATCTGAATATTCGGTTGATCCGGTATTGACGTAATATAATGGGCTTTTCGGCTATAGCAACGGTCGGGGACAGGATAGCATTGTACCGATGACTTCATTTGCGCCGGGCAGTTTAAACACCAGGATAAAAGTGCCATGAGTTTTGTTGAGGATATTTTAGTGAAGTTCCGCGACATCGAACCACGGAGAAAGGAGATCGCCCGAGAAACGGATGACTATGGGGACATTATTGTTACGGAGTACAAGCATTACCGTATGCTGCGTTTTGATGAGCTTAACGAGCAGAGCAAAATGAGCCTGCATTCGCCGTCTGCGCCGGTACACCATTATATCAAAGCGATGTCGATGGCGGTGGCCTGGCAGGATGAAGGCCCCGCCTTATTGCTTGGCCTGGGCGGCGGTAGTCTGTTGCGGGCACTGTATGCGCATCATAACGCTATCGCGATGGATGTGGTTGAGCTGCGTCCTCAGGTATTGCAGGTTGCCCGGCGCTATTTTACCTTACCGGAAGCAGAGCACATCACCTATTACCTGGAAAACGCTGTCGATTATTTACGGCGTGACAACGGGGCGCGTTATGCGTTTATTTTCTCCGATCTGTACCTGGCATATTCCATGGACCCGTTACAGGGGACCGAGAATTTTCTGGAGCGGTGCAAAGCGTCACTGCGTGAGGGGGGCTGGCTGGTGCTGAACTATCTGGAAGTGCCACACAGTAAAACCCTGCTGTATCATGCGTTATACCGGGTATTCAACGAGGTTTTTTTCTGCCGCACAGGCAGTGGCAATGTGGTGATTTATGCCACCCATTCTCATACCCGCTATCAGCTTAAGGCATTGCGGACGCAGGCATCCGGGCTGACCGGGGAGATCTTTGGTGAGATGAAACAGCTGTCAGCCAGGCTGGAAAGGTTGGCGTAGTCTGGTGAAGTGCGGCAGGCATGGTATTATCATTTGATTATCATAAATATGGACGATAACACCATGGAAAAGAAGACTGCACGGCTCACAATACTGATTGACCCGGAAAAGAAGAAGGCGCTGGAGACCCTCTGTCAGCAGCAGGATCTCACGCCGTCACAGGTTGTCCGGCAGCTTATTCGTGACTATCTGCAAAAACACGGTGTTGAGTATACGACTCAGACCACGTTGTCTCGCCCCAAAGGCGGTACGAACTAGTGCTGAGCGCGCGGGGACCGCGGTGCTCTGTGCCAGCACCGCGGCGTGCTGCTACTGTGCCTCCAACACCCTTAATGCTTCCGGCAGAGTAGAATAAAACGATAATCGTCCCTCAATCGGGTGTATTCGCGCCCGCGCCAGCGCTTTTAATGGCTGGAAAGGGATGTCGGTAATCACCAGGTGTTTCCCTGCTGGCAAAGCGTCGATAAAACGCTGCATAGCATTAAGGCCACCAGCATCAAGCACCGGAACCGCGTCCCACTGCAAGACAACCGTTTGATAATCCTCAGTGCGTGCCAGCAGCTCATTAAAGACGCGTTCTGCCGCTGCAAAGAACAGTGGCCCGTTAACACGTAATACCAGTAGTCCCTCGTTTGCTGTCAATTCACTCAGGCGCGTCATGCGTGCTATCCGCCGCATAAACAGCAAGGAAGCCAGCACGATACCCACAGTGATGGCAATCACCATGTCAAACAACACCGTCAGGCTCATACAAAACAGCATAACCAGAATGTCATCCCTGGGCGCCCGGCGCAGCAAATAGACAACCTTATGCGCTTCGCTCATGTTCCAGGCCACGATCAGCAGTAGGGCGGCCATGGCCGCAAGAGGCAGGTATGACAGCCAGGAGGCCAGCACCAGCAGCGCCAGCAGCACCAGCAAGGCATGGATCACTGCCGCTACAGGGGAGGTTGCTCCGGCGCGCACATTAGCGGCAGAGCGGGCAATCGCGGCCGTAGCGGTGATGCCGCCAAAAAACGGGGCAATAATATTACCGGCACCCTGACCCAGCAATTCGGTATTGGCGCTGTGCTTTGTACCGGTCATGCCATCCAGTACCACGGCGCACAGGAGTGATTCGATGGCGCCGAGCATGGCCATCGAAAAGGCCGCTGGCAGCAAAGAAGAAAGCGTCTGCCATGACAGCGTCATGTGTTGACCATTGGCGGCGGGTAATTCCCACGGAAAGAGCAAGTGGGGAAGAATAGGGGGGATCCCGTGCCCCTGGCTACCGTCTGCCAACTGGTAGGTGAAACTGGAGCCAATAGTCGCGACGCTGTGCCCGGACAAACTCAGTAATCCCATGACGGCGGTACCGGCCAACAAAGCCGGTAAATGGCCGGGAATACGTATCCCCAGCTTCGGCCAGTAAATGAGTATTAGCAGGGTAACGCAGCCGATCAGCGTGTCACCGAGGTCCAGCGTGGGCAGCGCATGTACTAAGGCAGAGACCTTGCTGACGTAGGTCTCGGGCATATGAACTAACTGCAACCCGAAAAAATCTTTGATTTGCATGGTCGCAATAGTGATGGCGATACCGGAGGTGAACCCCAGCGTGACCGGCAGCGGAATATATTCAATCAAACGCCCGACCCGGGCCAGCCCCATGACCACCAGAATTATCCCGGAAAGCAGCGTCGCCACCAGCAGACCGGACAACCCGAACTGTTGCGATACCGGATACAGGATCACCACAAAAGCTGCGGTAGGACCGGAAACGCTGTAGCGGGAACCGCCGCTTAAGGCAATCACCAGTCCGGCGATAGCGGAAGTGTACAGCCCGTATTGCGGGGGAACGCCACTGGCGATAGCCAGCGCCATGGACAGAGGAATGGCAATAATGCCAACGGTGATCCCGGCAATGGTGTCTTTTAACAAACGGTGACGTGAATAGGGTTCTTGCCAGCAAGCGGCAATCAGCGCGCTGAAGGGATGAAGTGCATTAATTTTGCGAGTTGTCATTACAGTTATTAGCCAAATCAGAAAAAAGAACGACATGGCGGGCCGGATAAGGTCCGTCTCGGATAGACCATATACTCTTGCGTACCTCGGGCTGAGGTGAGGCTTCCTCTGTTTTTATGTTAATATAATTATAATATAATTTACATGTAAGAATGTGAACTCTGTGGCTGTCGCAGAGCAAATAAGAGGAAAGGGTAGCGCCTGGCAAACGGAATCCGCCCCACGCTAAGACGATTTTTTGTTCAGGCCAGAATCAACAGTGCGGCGGGATGACCCTCAGGCGGATTCCCTTTTAACCAGATGAAAACCAATATCAATGAGGGTTTCCGCCTGCGGTAGATGTTCGATGCGGTCGGCCAGCAAAGTGGCGGCTTGCTGCCCGATAGCGCGTCGGTCCACACTGATGGTGGTGATGGAAGGTCGGTTGCTGGCGGCAAAATCGAGATCGCCAAAGCCAATCACTGCCAAATCCTGCGGGACACGCAGCCCGCGACTTTCGCTCTCCATAATCGCGCCCTGCGCCAGGGTATCTGAACTGCACACAATGACGTCAAATTCCCCCCTGGTAAAAAGCTGTACCAGCCCACGGCGTCCCAATGCGAGTGAGGCAGGAAGCGACACATCAACCTGCGGCACCTCAGGAATATCATGACGCGTAAGCACGCTGCACAATCCCTGTTTGCGCTGAGCAGCACGACGGTCTGCGGTCCACAGCAGGCCTGGCCGACGATATCCTTTGCTTAACAGATATTCTGCGGTGGCCTGGCCGACTTTTTCATGGGAGAAACCGACCAGCATGTCGAGAGGCGTTGGCGTTAAATCCCAGATTTCCACCACCGGAATGGCAGCGTTAAGAATCACCTTTTTCAGTTCCCGGGCGTGATGAATTCCGGTCAGCAGCACTCCGTCGGGTCGACGGGAGAGTAGCGTAGCCACCAGTTCAGCTTCCGTTTGTTCAGCATAGCCTGCCACACACAGCAAAATGTGATACCCGCGCACGGCAAGCTCATCGCTTAACGACTGGATAGTATCGACAAACATGTTGTTATTAATTTGCGGCACTACAACCGCGATAAGTTTGCTACGTTGTGACGCCAGCCCCCCGGCCAAAGCGTTGGGGATATAGCCGGTGGCACGAACAGCCTGCATTACTTTTTCAACGGTTTCAGGCCGTACCAACTGCGGTGTGTTCAGGGCCCGGCTCACCGTCATTGGCGACAGTCCGGCGCTGCGTGCTACATCTTCCAGCGTGGGTGCGCGGTGTTTGGTACTCTTCACAGTTGATGTCCAGGCAAAATTTGCTGATTTATCTGTGCATTATTCATCATGATCTCCGCTCTTGCCAGCGCCGTCCGAGAGAAACCCAGCAACTACAGCAACTTACTCCTGCATTGCAATGCTAAAAGTTAGCGCAATCATTTTTGCATTGTGCATTTTACCAGAATGTTTTGGATTGTGATCTGCATTACGCGAAATATCCCTTTTATAAGCCTGCCTGTGATCGACTATTCAAATCAGTATTAATCCTCTGGCTAAATTTTAGCAGGAGAATAAAAAATGTTAGCGCAATCATTTTACCGCTACCAGGAGAATCCTATGTCTTTAAGTGCCAACTCTGAAGCCGTAACCTATGCCAAAGTAGCCCATGCAAAAACGGCGGCTGAAACCGGCGATCGTATCGAATGGGTGCAGCTATCGCTGGCATTTTTGCCGCTGGCGACGCCGGTGAGCGATGCGAAAGTGCTGACCGGACGGCAAAAACCCTTAACTGAAGTGGCGATCATTATTGCTGAAATCCGCAGCCGTGATGGATTTGAAGGCGTCGGATTTAGCTACTCCAAACGTGCTGGAGGGCAGGGTATTTACGCCCATGCGAAAGAAATCGCCGACAATTTGCTGGGTGAAGATCCCAATGATATCGACAAGATCTACACCAAACTATTGTGGGCAGGCGCGTCGGTGGGGCGTAGCGGCATGGCGGTTCAGGCCATCTCCCCTATGGACATTGCCCTCTGGGACATGAAAGCGAAACGCGCAGGCCTGCCGTTGGCAAAACTGCTCGGCGCACACCGCGATTCGGTTCAGTGCTACAACACCTCCGGCGGTTTCCTGCATACCCCGCTTGAACAGGTGCTGAAAAATGTTGTGATTTCCCGCGAGAACGGCATCGGCGGCATCAAGCTGAAGGTCGGACAGCCAAACTGCGCCGAAGATATCCGCCGCTTAACCGCCGTGCGCCAGGCGCTGGGTGAGGATTTCCCGTTAATGGTCGATGCTAACCAGCAGTGGGATCGCGAAACGGCTATCCGCATGGGACGCAAAATGGAGCAGTTCAATCTGATCTGGATTGAAGAGCCGCTGGATGCCTATGACGTGGAAGGTCACGCCCAGCTTGCCGCCGCGCTTGATACGCCGATCGCTACCGGCGAAATGCTCACCAGCTTCCGTGAGCACGAGCAGTTAATTCTCGGCAACGCCAGCGATTTTGTGCAGCCGGATGCTCCCCGCGTAGGCGGTATTTCACCGTTCCTGAAAATTATGGATCTGGCGGCGAAGCATGGCCGTAAACTCGCTCCGCATTTCGCGATGGAAGTTCACCTGCACCTGTCTGCCGCTTACCCACTTGAGCCCTGGCTGGAACATTTCGAATGGCTGAACCCCTTGTTTAATGAGCAGCTTGAACTGCGCGATGGCCGTATGTGGATATCCGATCGTCATGGTCTGGGCTTCACGCTGAGCGAGCAGGCGCGCCGCTGGACGCAATTAAGCTGTGAGTTCGGTAAGCGGCCGTAATACAAACTCAGGCGGGAATCATTCCCGACCTCTTATCCTACGCCTCTCTCTACCCTTAATAAGGAGTAGGCCATGAGCACGATAATAAAGTCCACAAAAGTGCGTTACAGTATTTTGCTGTTTTTATTTCTGGCAACCGTATTCAATTATGCCGACCGCGCAACGCTATCCGTTGTCGCCCCGATAATGAGTAAAGATTTAGGTTTTGATCCCGAAGCGATGGGGCTGGCCTTCTCTTCCTTCGGGATTGCCTACGTTATTATGCAGCTGCCCGGCGGGTGGCTGTTGGATCGGTACGGCTCGCGGCTGGTCTATGGCTGCGCGCTGATTTGTTGGTCACTGGTTACCATGCTTCAGGGCACTATCTTTCTGTATGGCAGCCCATTAATGGCCTTAGTTATTTTGCGTTTGCTGATGGGGGCGATTGAAGCGCCCGCCTTTCCCGCGAACAGTCGCCTGAGCGTACAGTGGTTTCCAAATAATGAACGTGGATTTGTGACCTCAGTGTATCAGGCGGCGCAATATATCTCGCTTGGCATTATTACTCCGCTAATGACCATTATTCTGCATAATCTAAGCTGGCATTTTGTCTTTTATTATATTGGCGCCATTGGTGTTATTCTTGGTATCTTCTGGCTGATTAAAGTTAAAGATCCGCTGCACCATCCAAACGTCAGCCAGCAGGAGGTAGACTATATTCGCAATGGCGGGGGTGAACCCTCGCTGGGCAGTAAAAAAGAACCGCAGAAAATTACGCTTTCACAACTCAGGTGCGTCTGCCTGAACCGGATGATGATCGGCGTCTATATTGGGCAATTCTGCCTGACTTCAATCACCTGGTTTTTCCTGACCTGGTTTCCGACCTATCTGTATCAGGGCAAAGGGATGTCTATTCTGAAAGTTGGTTTTGTCGCCAGTATTCCGGCTATTGCGGGGTTTATCGGTGGCCTGTTAGGGGGCGTCTTTTCTGACTGGTTACTCAGGCGCGGTTATAGCCTGACCACCGCGCGGAAGCTACCGGTTATCAGCGGTATGCTGATCTCCTGTGTGATTGTGATTGCCAACTATACCTCTTCCGAGTTCGTGGTGATTGCCGCAATGAGCCTGGCCTTCTTTGCCAAGGGTTTTGGCAATCTGGGCTGGTGCATACTCAGCGACACTTCGCCAAAAGAGGTGCTGGGCATCGCGGGCGCTGTGTTCAATATGTGCGGCAACATGGCGAGTATCATTACGCCGCTGGCGATCGGCATCATTCTGACCAACACCCAGTCGTTTGACTATGCCATTCTGTATATCGGTTCTATGGGACTCCTTGGCCTGATCTCCTATCTGTTTATGGTTGGACCATTGGATCGTATTACGCTTACCCCCTCTGCGGCCTGATAGTCCATGGGGCAAATGCTGCACTGTTCCGGGGGCTTTACTTCCCTGGAACAGCGTTTTTATAGGGAATTGATGGACAGTGAACAAAGAAGGACGATGAGGAACATTTGACAAGATTATCATCGCTGATACATGGCCTCTCGTTTTCGATCATCTACAACGCTATAAACTCACCTGTATTGACGCCTTTCTCATTTCGTAGTTTACTATTTTGTAGATAGTTTTACTAATAGTGAATGTATGCCATCAAAAATAAACTGGCTTTTACAGAACACAGCACCTGGTTCTCTGGTGACTCAGTCCTGGCTGACAAAGCATGATATCAGTCCTTCCCTGGCGCATCGGTATGAGCAGAGCAACTGGCTGCAAAAGCTGCGGGCTGGAGTTTATGTGCGCGTTGGCCGTGAGCCTGACTGGAGCGACGCCGTTTTATGCCTGCGAAATCAGCTGTCTGTATCGGCGCATCTGGCAGGGCTTACCAGTTTAACCTGTCAAGGCCGTGCTCATTATCTCCAGCATACTCACAAAAACGTCTGGCTGTATGTGGATGACAAAGCATTGTTGCCAAAATGGTTTAAGGAGTTTCCCGGAGTTAACTGGCTTTTTTATTCCAATCAAAAGTTGTCCCGGTCTGGCGAGCAATATCTGACCGATATCGAGATAAAAGGGAATACGTTAAAAGCCAGTGTACCTGAGTTAGCTGCCTACGAACTGGTTAATGCTATACCGGCGGATATCTCTTTTGAGCATGCGGCCGAGCTATTTCAAGGATTAGTTAATCTGAGTCCGCGCAAAGTGGAAAGGTTACTTTATGCCAGCAGCGCAGTAAAAACGAACCGCCTGTATCTCTTTTTAGCTGATTATTATGGCCATGCCTGGGCTAAACGAATCGATAAAACCAGTATCGAGCTAGGATCGGGAAAACGGCAGGTGGTGACAGGCGGTAAACTGGATAAACATTATCAGATCACCGTACCTGCAAAATTTATCAACGGAGAGTCATCGCATGGATAAGCAATCGCCCTATTATAAACAGGTCGCACTGTTAAAAAGTGTGCTACCGACAGTGGCAAAGGAGAACTGTTTTGCGCTAAAAGGTGGGACCGCAATTAATCTGTTTGTACGCGACTTTCCCCGCCTTTCGGTGGATATTGATTTGGCCTATATTCACCTTGAAAACAGGGCACTGGCGCTACCCCATGTTCGGGCGGCATTAACAAGAATAGCTGCTGGGCTTGAACGAGAAACCAGCGTATCGGCGGTCTTGCAAACCAATAGTCCTGATGAGATGCGTATTGTGGTGACTTCCCGTGATGCGCAGATGATGACCGTACTTAAGGCAGAGTTCACCCAGCAGGATTTTGATTTTTTAATGTCTTTTAAGCACGGCACGCCTGATTGGTCATTAGCGCCGGAAAGCCAGATTCAACACTTACCCGCAGTTAAGTGGAAATTACAAAATATAGCTCGTATGGCAGAAAGTAAGCGTGTCGAAGCGTTGGATAAACTGGAAAAGGTACTCAATGACTGGCTGGTTTAGTTTACAAAAATGGATATACATTCACTAAAGGTGTGACTTTTACTGTTTTTATAAACCATTATTGCTGGCTTAAAAAGTCAGCAAATTATGGCCTCCTGGATCACCGGCTTTAGGCGAGTAGCCGAAGGCGCGTCGAAAGGCATGGGCAAAGGCGCTTTGCGAGGTATAGCCGACCTTGTTTGCCATATAAGCGACAGTCGTATCACCTCGTATCAACGCCGTGCGGGCGATGGTAAGACGCCATGTGCGTAAGTAAGCCAGCGGCGGCTGCCCCAGCCGACGCGTAAACTCCGCTGAGAAGGCTGCGCGCGACATTCCTGCGACCTTTGCCAACTGAGCCACCGTCCACGGTTGCGCGACATCGTCATGCATTGCGCGAAGCGCCCGGCCAAGTCGGGGATCGGCAATAGCGCCGAGCCAGCCCATCCCGGTTGGCTCAGCAACGCCTGCGTAAGCTCTGAACGCTTCCACCAGCAGCACATCGGCAAGCCTGGCGCTGACGATCTCGCTTCCCATCATATCCCGCTCTGTTTCGTTATTCACAAGCTCAAGGATGGTGGCGATCGCTGCTGACGCAGGTGAAGAACGAGGAACGATCAAGAATTCCGGTATTCGTTCGAGTAGGAAATCGGCGTTTGCGGCCGCGAACGTGACTGTTCCTCCGATTCCAATCGTATCGTCACCGCCGATGCACGCTACGTCGCGGCCGGAGCAGTAAACGGTTTGACCGTCAACGGGCGTTACGTCAGGGGCGCTGGCGACCGCATAGGCAGTTCGTCCGATTAAGCATATGTCTCCTTCGTTGAGAAGCTGTGGTGCGCATCCGGGCAGTAGCATCCACTGGCTCCCGCGCAGCATGGCGACAAACTTGAGGCGATCGATGGCGGGAAATTCGAGCGCCCATCGTCCCGCCGCTTCCAGCCGGGTGCGTCGGGTCACCCTTGCACCGAGAACGTTAAGGACATCTGACAAAGGGTCGAGCATAGTTTTAGACGATTACGATAATTTTATGGATTTAACAGCATAGAGGATCTCAACTCCGCCGCCTATAATTTTCAACCATGACTTTGCAAAGGGGGATGTCATGAGTATCAGGGGAAAAGTTGTCGCAATCACTGGGGCAAGCAGCGGGATCGGACGGGCGACGGCAAAATTACTTGCGGAGCGCGGGGCGTACGTTGTGCTGGGCTCGCGTAACGAAACAGCGCTTCAGGCCGTAGTGGACGAGATAAAGTCTGCGGGCGGCAAGGCCGTATTTAAGGCTACCGATGTCCGTCAGCGGGGCGAGCTCGGGGAGCTGGTCGCATTGGCGGTCGAGCGAGGCGGCAGGCTCGACGTTATGATTAACAATGCTGGGGTGGGGCCGATCTCCCGTTTTGATGCGCTGCAAGTCGAGGAGTGGGATTTAATGATCGATGTTAACTTGCGCGGCACGCTTTACGGCATTGCGGCTGCTCTGCCGGTGTTTACGCAGCAGGGGAGCGGGCATGTGGTTAACGTCGTTTCAACGGCTGGCATCAAGATCGTGCCGACCATGGGCGTCTACGCCGCGACGAAAAACGCGGTGCGCACGGCGACTGAAGTTCTGAGGCAGGAAGCAGGCCCAAATCTTCGCGTGACCGAAATCTCTCCGGGGGTGATCGACACTAATTTCGGTGAAAGCATCACTGACCAGGTTACGAAGAAACTGATTGAAGAGCGTCTTGGCGCTATTGCGATCTCGCCTGATGCGATCGCTCGGGGCATCCTGTTTGCCCTGGAGCAACCGCCTGAAGTGGATGTCGGCAGTATTGTTATCCGGCCAACAGCGCAGGATTGAATCGCCTGTCTGACCGAAAGGAGAAAGCAAGCCGAAAAGGACTTTTAACCGCCTTAACCGTCAGAACCCTCTCGGGCTGGAACCGCCCGCGCAAAGTGTGGCGACTGGGCGAAATACTCGATCAGCAGCTCGGTAAGCACCCGTATCTTGCGTGCGGGATGCTGGCCCGGCGGTCGGATGACATAGGCGCCTGCTGGCGGCGGCTGGTGACGCCTCATGACCGTCACCAGCGCACCGGAGGCTATATATTCATGGGTGAGGCAATCGGGTAAGTAACCGATGCCGAGTCCGGCTACGGCGGCGGCGACCAGAGCCGTCCCGTTGTCGGCCTTAAAGCGTCCCTGCGGACGCACGGTGATGATCCTGTCGCCATCCATAAGTTGCCAGGTTTCTGTGCCCTGCATCAGCGCCTGATGGGCGATGAGCTCCTCCGGTGTTTCAGGTTGTCCATGTACCTTAATGTAGTCCGGGCTTGCGACGAGCTTCCCGTAGATTGGGCCGACGCGCCTGGCGATCAGGTTGGAATCCGGCAAATAGCCAACCCGTATCGCACAATCGTAACCCTCAGCGATAAGGTCTACGAAGCGATCGCTGTAGCAGGCCTGGATATGCATCAGCGGGTGACGCCGCGCCATTTCCGCGAGCACGGGAGCGAAGTGAGTCGGGCCGAAAGAGAGCGGCACGGCAACGCGCAGGCGGCCGCGCAGCTCACCGGCGGGCAGAATCGTTTCTTTTGCGACGTCGATCTCGGCGCAAACTCTGGCTGCATAGTCCCGGAACGTCGCCCCGGCTTCGGTGAGGGCCGTCCCGCGGGTGGATCGTGCCAGCAACTGGACGCCAAGCTCCGCTTCAAGCCGGACGAGTCGACGACTGACAATCGACTTGGAGACGCCGAGCCTCAGCGCAGCAGGCGAAATGCCTCCCGCATCTGCAACTTCTACAAATGTCTGTAGCTCTTCAATGTTCACTTCAGCGTTCCTCTTGTCGCAACACAGTTTGCCAGATCATGCTACTACCGCAGCGAATATGGCAACAGCACAATACCCCTTCCTGGCAGCATCGCCGATGGCGACTGTTTCCTGGTAAATCAACCCACTCAAAATAGCAAAGGGAACCAACAATGACCTTTCGTAACGGCCTTGATTCGCTCCTTCGTCCCGAAGACTCGGTACTCGTGTTGATCGATCATCAACCCTACCAGCTTGCTAATCTGAACAGCCACGAACCGCAGATGGTAGTCAATAATACGGCGGCTCTGGCGAAGGCTGCCAAAGCCTTTGGCGTTCCGACCATCCTGACGAGCGTGATCGCTGAGCGGGGCGGTCTGCTCTTTCCACAAATCACCGATGTTTTTCCAGACCAGCAGGTGATAGACCGCACGTTTATTAACACCTGGGAAGATCGGAAAGTGGTGGACGCGGTCAGGGCGACGGGCCGCAAGCAGCTTGTTATTGCGGGTCTGTGGACTGAGGTCTGCGTCGCGATGCCCACGATCCACGCCCTCGGCGAAGGATGGGATGTCACGGTAATCACCGATGCCTCGGGAGGCGTCTCGGTTGAAGCCCATGCGCTTGCTATCCAGCGTATGATGGCGGCTGGGGCGAATATGATGACCTGGCTGGCGCTGGCCGCAGAATGGCAGCGCGACTGGGCGCGGACGGAGCAGGCCGCCGAACTGACGGAGATTATTAAGCAGCATGCTGCTGGGAGCGGCATTGCTTATCTTTGGGAACAGCAGTTGCTGAACACGCCGGTGCCAGTCGACGCAGGCTGATCTGCTCTGGAAGAGGAGGACTAAGCCTGGTCGCTCAGGCAGGTGAAGCGTCCGACGGTGTCGCGCGCTTCACCTGCCTGCCACAGGCCTGGGGAACGCCTGGATTTATGGCTGCTGAGCGCCAGGCGCCAGCGTTTTTGTCGGTGTGATAAGCATCGGCAGCAGCGCATTGAGATCGACGACGTCCGCCATTGCGCGGTTCCCCTCATCACCTGGGTGCAGGCGGTCGGCGGAGACATAGCGCGCCGTCATCAATTCTGGATGAACGGGGTCGCGCAGCAGCGTATCGAAGTCAATTACGGCGTCAAACGCGCCGCCGTGACGTATCCAGTCATTCACCTGTCGACGCAGGGCATCTTTATCGGGGCTGTAGTAATTGTCCAGCGGGGTGTTGGGTAACGCGCCTGAAAACGGCGTCAGCGTAGCGCCAATCACCCGCACACCCCGATTGTGCGCCTGCGCAATCAGCTGACGATAACCCGCCTTCAGCATTTCCAAAGAAGGGCGCTGGCCTGTTGGCGCAAAGGCCGTCCCCGGCCAGGCGATATCATTAATGCCCAGCATCACGATAACGCTTCGCACGCCCGGCTGCGCCAGCACGTCGCGGTCCAGCCTTGCCAGCGCGTTAACTCCCATCCCATCTGAAAGCAGGCGTGCGCCGGAAATACCGGCGTTGATTACGGCCACGCCGTGGGGGGCCAGCCTGCGTGCCAGAAAGTCCGGCCAGCGCCTGTCCTTATCCAGAGTGGCCGCCGCGCCATCGGTAATGGAATCGCCAATGACCGCAACTGCCCGCGCCGGTGCGGGTGTTTCCACCTGAATGCCCGACAGCAGCAGGCGCGCCGTGGTGCTTTCTGGCGCGCCACGTTCCGCGGTTAGGGTTGACGACCCGGTATTATCGCCGGGGACAATCCAACTGGTCTGGCGGCCATCCCAGTGAAACGTGCTCACCGGCGTTGCATCAGGCAACCAAAAGCTCACCGTCACCCGCCCTGAATCAGCGACGGGGAGCGCAATGGGGTCGCTGAGCAGCGACGCGCCAGGAAGAAGGGTCGCCGTCTGGCGCCCGCCAAAGGTCACCGTACGCAGGCTGTTGGCAACAATGGCGCTGTCCTGCGCGGACAGGGCGATCGTGGCTTTTCCCAACGTAACCGGCTGCCTGCCATAGGCATTGGACAATACCAGGCGCAAACGCGACCCGCCAAGGCTGATGCGTGCTACCTGGCGTACCGTCCGATCTTGTAATACCGCCGGCGTATTAACGGGAAACAGGAAATCCGGGCCCCAGACAGGCTGCGGGCTGGCGCTCCAGGTCGCGACCCAGGCAGTCGATGCGGCAGCCGGGGCGGCGATCGGGATACCCGTTCCGATGGTGAGTGCGCAGGCCAGCATCATATTGCCAGCAGTTTTAGAGAAATTTTTCATGTTGGTGAATTCAGTGGCGAAGTGTCGTTAAATGATGAACTCAACGACACAAATCAACTAGACTGCGTTGAGGAAAAACATTTATGAACTGAATTCACAGGGAGGACGCCGTGGCCCGTTCAGAAGTTAACCGCTCCGGTGAGCTTGAGGTTTTTGTCCAAATCATCGAGCAGGGGGGATTCTCAGCCGCCGCTCGCGTATGCGGGATGACGCCGTCTGCCGTGAGTAAGCTGGTTGCGCGTCTTGAGCGTCGGCTGGGCACACGGTTGGTGAACCGTTCGACGCGTCAGCTACAGCTCACGCCGGAAGGCTGCGCTTTTTATGAGCGCGGGGTGCGTATTCTGGCCGATTTGGCCGAGGCTGAGCGCTGCGCCAGCGCGCATTCTGCGCCTCAGGGGCGGCTGAGGGTCAATGCCAATGTGCCGTTCGGCCATCGTTTTCTGTTGCCTCTTGTACCGGAGTTTCTGGCCTGCCATCCCGGTATCACGCTGGATATCGTTCTGACCGATGAAGTCATTGATATTATGGAACAGCGTACCGATGTTGCCGTGCGCGCCGGTCCGCTCAAAGACTCCTCCCTGGTGATTCGTAAGCTCGGACAGACGCCAATGGTCATCGTCGGTTCGCCAGACTATCTGGCTCGTCACGGTATGCCATCCTCTCCTGATGATTTGCTGCGGCATAACCGTTTGGGCTCCAACTATGCGCGCGCCCAGCCGGGCTGGCCTTTACGCTTTGCGGGCGCGGATAGGGTCGTGCCTGTCAGCGGGAATGCGCAGACCAGCGATGGCGAATCACTGCACCGCCTGGCGCTCGCTGGCCTCGGTCTGGCCCGGCTGGCAGCGTTCCAGGTGCGTGAGGATATCGCCGCCGGTCGTCTGCTCCCCGTACTGGAAGCGCTCAACCCAGGCGACGTTGAAGAGATTCATGCCATTTTTGTCGGGCAGGGGGGGTACCTGCCGCTGCGGGTGCGCGCCTTTCTGGATTTCCTCGTGGCGCGAGTCAACATTGATGCTGGCCCGATTGGCTAGTGCAGCAGAAACAGGGTCGCCAGACCGAGGAAAATAAAGAAGCCGCCGGTGTCGGTGAGGGCGGTGATCAGCACGCTGGAGCCCACCGCCGGGTCGCGTTTGAGTTTGGTCATCAGGAGTGGGATCAGCACGCCCATTAATGCTGCCAGCAGCAGGTTAAGCACCATCGCCAGCATCATCACGCCGCCAAGCGCCGGATTGCCGTACATCGCCCAAGTGACGCCGCCCATAATCCCTCCCCAGCACAGTCCGTTGATCAGCGCAACGCCCAGCTCACGGCCCACCAGGAACGAGAAGTTGCCGGGTTCCACCTGATGTAGCGCCAGCGCGCGGACAATCATGGTAATAGTCTGGTTGCCGGTATTGCCGCCAATGCCGGCGACAATCGGCATCAGCGCGGCCAGCGCGACGATTTGCGAGATAGTGCCTTCAAACAGACCAATCACCCGCGAGGCCACAAACGCGGTGCAGAGGTTGATGGCCAGCCATGTCCAGCGCGTTCTCACCGCTTTTCTTACCGGCGCAAACACATCCTCATCGGGGTTTACCCCACCCATTTTTCGGATATTGCTGTCGTTCTCTTCGTTAACCAGGTCAACCACGTCTTCAATGGTGACGCGGCCCATCAGCTTGCCTTTGGCATCGATAACGGCGGCCGAAATCAGGTTATAACGTTCGAACGCGCCGGCGGCGTGTTCCGCCTTGTCATCAATGCGGAAGGTCGTTGGGCGGGCGTTCATCACTTCAGAAACCAGCTTTTTCGGCTTATTCAGCAGAATATCGGTCAGCGTCAGTTCGCCAAGCAGGGTATTGTTTTCATCGGTAATAAAGAGTTTGTCCGTTCCGTCGGGGATCGATTTTTTGCGGCGCAGGTAGCGCTGTACGGCGGCCAGCGTGACGTCTGGCGGCATGGTAATCAGCTTGAAGTCGGTGATCCGGCCGACGCGATCGCGGTCAAAATCCATCACTTCCAGCACGCGCGAGCGCTGCGCCGGTTCCAGAGAGGTCAGCAGGCGACCGGTTAAATCACGGGAGAGATACTTAGAAAGATAAACCTGTTCATCAATATCCAGAGGGGCGATGGCGCGCAGCAAATCGCGGTCGCTCATCTCTTCGATCAGGCTCTCCCAGACGCTCTCCGAGACTTCGACCAGCACCATCCCGCGGCGGCTGGTATCGATAAGGTGCCACAGCGCCAGACGCTCGTCTTCCGGCAGCGCTTCCAGCAGGTCGGCAAGGTCAGCGGCGTGGAGCAGGGGAATATACTGTCTGATTTCCGCCACCTGCTGCTGGTGCGCTTCGGCCTCAGCCGCCGACTCATTCAGCGGGCGTTCAAGCAGGGTATCGACCAGATCGCCGTCGTTTAACAGCAGGTTGAGGATGCGGTTACGGATTTCAGCAAGCTGCTGGGCATGGGATAAGGCTACAGACATAATAATTCCCTGGAGTCTGACAAAAGACGGCCGAAACGATAAGTATTGCTCAAATCAGGCAAAAAAACGTTGGAAGCTGCAATTTTCAGGCAACTCCGTGGGGGAAGAGACGAAAAGAGCCGATTATTTAGCGACAACGACAGGCGCGGCAACATCCTGTTTTTTTTGCTGATGATGTTCTATCGCGCCGGGAACGACGAAGATTAAGCGTCCCACTAAGATAATAAAGCTCACCAGCAGCACGATTTTGGTCATATGGCTGGTTTTACGACGTTTTCTGAATGACATAGCGCTGTTCACGCAGGGTACCCTGAAGTAAGCCCGAAGGCGATAATGCAATTTAGGCACAACCAGCGAATCAGGTCAATGTTAAGGCTGGCGTGTGGCCGCAGATTGCGTCAAATCCCATCTTAGCCTGGCATACTGCACATTTATCTAAACGAGAAAGTAATAACCACGGGAAATCAGTCTGAATTGATCTGGATCAATTACTCATCAACAGCTGACTCTACTATGGCCTCCATTCCTCCCCCGATGCAGGGGAACTTCTGTTCCAGCCGTCACCGTCACGGCAACACTGTCGAGCAAAATGAGAAACAGCTACTGGATCGCCCGTTTCAGCCGCAGCCCACTGGGTCTGCCGCTGCTATTACCTTTATTATTGCTGCCGCTCTCGACGCAGCTCTCTATCCGACTGACTATCGAGGAGGGCTATGTTTATCTGATCTATCTGCCGCTGGCGATGTATGTGGCAATGCTGCTGGTCTTTGACTGGCGGGCGATGCCCGGCATCGGCATCGCGCTTAGCCTCTACTATTTCTCGCGCTTCACGCCTCTGGGGGCGTTGGCGATTGTGACGACGACGATAGCGGTGCTGGCGCTGAGCTGGAGTGGCTATAAATGGCATTCCGGGCGGCGCTGGAAGGCAGACTTCAGCGGACTGGGACTGATGCCGGTTCGCGTGCTGTGGCTGGCTTTTATCCTGCCGCTGTTATGCATTATCAGTATGCAGATTGTGGCTAAAACGGGCATCGTTCCGCTCAGGGGAACGCTCTTCGCGCCGGGGATTTTCAGCCTGTATGCGCTGCTAAATTTCCAGTCCATGCTGTTCTCATGCGTGGTGATGATTCAGATCTTTTACTTTGTCATCCGCTGTCTTCGTAAGCCGCGATTTTGCCGCGTAGTCTATGCAAGAATCAGCAGGCAGCGGGCGGCGAACGTTAACTTTTATGAATTCGGCCTGTGGCTGGGGCTGGTCGCCTTCCTGTTGGGGATGCTGATACTGACCGTCCAGAATAAAGAGAATCTGCTGGCCAGCGACTACGGCATTCCGCTGCTGTTGCCGCTGATGCTGTGGGCTGCGGTGCGTTTTGGCTATCTTTTTACCTCTCTGGTCTGGGCTGTTCTGCTGGTAGTGCTTTATCAGCTGCGCGATCGTTTTCTGAACCCCGGCACGGAGCCTTATCATCTGGCCGTGATGTCGGCGAACCTGCTGGTTTTTAGCCTGACGATCCTGATGATGGCGGCTATCAGTACCCGCCAGCGTCGAACCCTGATCAAGACCCGGCTGGCCGCGCTGAGCGATCCGATTTTCAACTTACCCAACCTGCGCGCGCTAAGTAACGATCTGAACGAGCTTCCGCTGACGACCCTTTGTTTCCTGTGCATTCCCGATCTGGATCGTCTCAGCCGGATTTACGGGCTTCGCCTGCGCATCCAGTACAAGCGCCGCCTGGCCAGCTTTTTAATGGCTGACTTTCAGCCGGACGAGCAGGTTTATCAACTGCCAGGGTTTGATCTGGTCATCAGGCTTAATTACACCGGGCATCTTGCCTGCATTGAAGATATCGCCGTGCGGATTAAGGCGTTCCATCTGCACTGGGACGGCCTGCCAATCCACCCGGAAATAGGGCTGAGCTACTGCACCGTAAGGCGTCCGGTCACGCATCTGTACGAGCTGCTGGGCGAGTTGAGCGGGCTGGCCGAGCAGTCGATCAGAACCGGCATGGCTGAGAACCTGCTGAGCAACAGCAGCCTGCCGGTTCAGCGCAGGGTAGCGGAAACGGTGGCGCAGCTGGATGACGTCAGGCAGACGCTGCGCCAGCAGGGATATCCGCTCTGGGCGCAGCGGGTTCAGGGCGTCAGGGGAGACGATTACTACGAGCTCAGGCCAGATATGCGCGACCATAAAGGGCAGCCGTTACTGCCGGAGCGACTGGAGGAACTGGGGCTAACCTGGGAGGTCGACCGCTGGGTGATTGAGCAGGCGCTGGCGTTTGCCCATCAGCACCGGCAGCGGCTGCCTGGCGGTCGTTTTGCCGTCACGCTGTTTACTTCCAGCCTGTGCCGCCCCTCGCTGGCAAGGGAAATTGAACGCTCTCTGAGCGTCTACGATCTGGAGCCGTGGCAGCTAATTATTCAGGTGTCCGACTCGCCGGTGCTCGATCAGGGCTACTGGGGAAGGCGTGCGATCGCCCAGCTTCTGCAGCTGGGTTGTCGGGTGATCGTCACGGATTTTGGCGGCAAGTTTGCCGGATATGCCCGGCTGAAAGAGCTGGAAGGCGATATGCTGAAAATCGACGCCAGCTTTATCCGCACGATGCTGGAGGACAGCCTGGATTATCAGGTCGTCGCCGCGATTTGCGCGCTGGCAAGAAGCAAGCGTCTGCGGGTGATCGCTTCTGGGGTGGATTCGCCGGAGAGTGAAGCAGGGCTGCGCCAGCTGGGTGTGGATTATCTTCAGGGCCGGCAAATCGCCCCGCCTCAGCCGCTCGGGGAGCTCATTCAGGCCAGCGGCGAACTGCCCGCCGACCTGAAAGCGCCTTAGCCGATCAATCTTTAGTAATGGCTTTCTGCGCCAGCAGCGTGGCGAAACGCAGCGAAATACGATTTCCCTGAGCGTCGGTGCGGTGGAGCTGACCGACGTGCTCGTTGTATTTCACAATGTGCCAGTTACGGTAGTAGTCGCTCAGCTCGCCGGACCTGAAGGCGAAGGGGAAACCCTGGTTGCAGGGATAGTCTTCCGTATCCATCGCCGCCACAATCAGGTTATAGCCGCCTTTTACTGTGCTGGCCTGCATATCGGCGATCAGCTGTGGGATGGTTTCCGGCTGAAGGAACATCATCACTACGGTAGACAGCACGAAATCCCAGGCGCCGTTAAAGCGCAGATCGTTGAGATCTTTTTCCGCCGTTTCGATTCCTGTCAGCTGCTCATCGGCAATAATCTGATTAAGACGGGCCAGGCTGGCCGGATTAATATCCCAACTGGTGACCTCAAAACCTTTCAGATTGAGATAGAGCGAGTTCCTGCCGCTGCCGCAGCCCACGTCCAGCGCTCTGCCGGGCGGGACCAGCTTCAGCGCTTCCACCACTTCAGAGTGCGTGGCGGTAAGCTGATATTTTTCGGTGTAATAATTATCGGATCTGACAATCATGGTTTCGTTTCTTCCTGGATCATAAGCTGCCAGCCGGTCACCTCTTTCCAGTAACTCTGTTCGCGTTCCAGATCGAGCTGTACCAGGTTGTTCTGGCTGAAATAGTCGGTTGGGAAAGTCAGCGTCCAGTGGCCGTCATCGGTGTCCAGCCTGAGCGACTCCGGCGTGGTAGTGGCCTGGCGCTGATTATTCAGCAGTGCGCCGAGGCGCAGCAGAAACACTAACGGCAGGAACTGCTTTTTCTTGAACAGCGTGAGACGCGGCATTTCGTCCACTTTCACCGCTTTACGGTGGAAGCGTACCAGGGTGGCGAGCAGCGTTTGTTGATCCTGATTAAATCCAGGCATATTGGTGTTTTGCAGGATATAAGAGGAGTGGCGCTGCATACCGCTGTGGTTGATGGTCAGGCCCACTTCATGCAGCATTGCGGCCCACTTCAGCAGCGCCGACAGCTGCGGATTAGCCAGCTTTGGATTCTGGTCGCGCCATTGCAGATAGAGCTGCTCGGTGGTTTCCAGAACTCGTCGCGCCTGGTCGCTGTCGATGGCATAGTGATTCGCCAGGCTCTGGGCGGTGCGGCTGCGGATATCCTGATGGCGGAAACGGCCTTCCATCTCATACAGCACGCCCTCGCGCAGCGCGCCGTCGGACAGGCGCAGCTCGCGGATGGCTAATGCGTCGAACACGCCGCTGAGGATTGCCAGCCCCGGCACAAACACCGCCTTGCGCTCGTCGGAGAGGCCCGGCAGGCTGAGCGCATCAAAGGATTTGTACTTGATCACCTCGTCATACAATATCTCAAGGCGTTCTGGCGTAATCAGCTTCTCTTTCTCGCCCATCGCCAGCAGCACTTCGCAGGCCGCCTTAATGCTGCCTGACGCCCCAAGGGCGTACTGCCAGCCCGTCAGGCGATATTGCCAGGTCATGGTCTCCAGCTTCTGCGCCGCAGCCAGGCGGGCGCGGCGGAAGTTTTCCTTACTGATCACGCCGCCGGGAAAGTAAAGGTTGGCAAAGCTGACGCAGCCCATGCGGCGGCTTTCCACCAGCCTGGGTTCGAAATCTTCGCCGATCACCATCTCCGTTGAGCCGCCGCCGATATCAATCACCAGCTTGCGGCCTTTTTCCGGCTGCGTGTGCTCCACGCCCATAAAGATCAGGCGCGCCTCTTCATTGCCGGAGATCACTTCGATCGGATAGGGGATGACGTCGGCGGCGCGGCGCAGAAAGTCTTCGGCATTTACCGCTTCGCGCAGCGTGTGGGTGCCGACAATGGTGACGTTGGCCGGGCTGAATCCCTGTAAACGCTCGGCAAAAAGCGCCAGGCAGTTCAGCCCGCGCTGCATGGCTTCTTCGCTCAACACATTGTTGTGGTCCAGCCCGTCGGCGAGATGAACCCGCTGCTTCAACCTGCCGAGCACCTGCATGGCGCCATCCACCACGCGGGCAATCACCATATGAAAACTGTTCGACCCCAGGTCGATTGCGGCGAATTCCTGTGGTTTTGGCGTACTTTTATGGGAAATTGGCATAGTGAGTTAGTCAGGTTGCTCCAGAGATTTAATGTAATCGTAGATAGCCAGCTGGGCGCGCACCTTACGGCGATTGCCGCGCGGAACATACTTGTTGCTGAGCTCTTTGTCTACGAAACGCGCCTTAAGGGTATCACTCAACAGAATGCCGATAATATCCAGCACCCGCTGTTTCAGAATTGGATCAAGAATGGAAACGGCTACCTCAATACGGTAATCAATGTTGCGTGTCATCCAGTCCGCCGAGGAAAGGAACACTTTTTTATCGCCGCCGTTCTCAAAAATATAGACGCGATCGTGCTCCAGGTAGCGGTCAACGATGCTTATCACCCGAATATTTTCGCTGATACCTTCCAGATCGGGGATTAGCGAGCACATCCCACGGATCAGCAGCTGACACTTCACGCCAACGCTGGAGGCGGTGTAAAGACGATCAACCAGCCCTTTATCCACCAGGTTGTTCACCTTCAGGGTGATCCCAGCCGGTATGCCGTTTTGCGCGTTGGCGATCTCATTGTCGATCAGCTGATACAGCATCTGGCGCGAGTTCTGCGGAGATACCATCAGGTGTTCAAAGCTGACCGGGCGGTAAGGGTTCTCAATAAAGTTAAACACCCGACGCACTTCGTTAGTAATACGCGCATCCGCGGTCAGCAACGAGTAGTCGGTATACATGCGCGCGGTTTTTTCGTTAAAGTTGCCGGTGCCAATGTGCGCATAGCGGGCAATCTCACCATTTTCACGGCGCGAAATCAGGAACAGCTTGGCGTGAATTTTCAGCCCCGGCGCGGAGAAAATAACGTGAACGCCCGCTTCGGTCAGCCGCTTTGCCCAGTGAATGTTCGCTTCTTCATCAAAGCGCGCCTGTAGCTCGACCACCACGGTCACTTTTTTACCGTTGTAGGCCGCGTGGATCATCGCATCGATAATGCGGGAGTTCTTGGCGACGCGGTAAATATTGATTTTTATCGCCAGCACGGCCGGGTCGAACGACGCCTGGCGCAGCAGCTCCAGCACATGTTCAAAGGTATGGTAAGGATAATACAGCAGCACGTCGCGATTGCGGATCGCATCAAAGCCGTTGCGGAAGCGGTCAAACCAGATATGACGCAGCTGCGGCAGCGGCTTATTGACCAGGTTTGCCTTGCCAACGTTAGGAAAATCGATGAAATCTTTGAAGTTGTGGTAACGCCCGCCCGGCACGATAGAGTCGTAGTTGGTGATATTCAGCTTCTTACTCAGCATCTCAACCATGTTGTCAGGCATATCACGCTGATAGACGAAACGCACCGGCTCGGCGGTTAAGCGTTGCTTCAGGCTGGATGACATCAGCTCCAGCAGGCTGGACTCCATTTCGGTCACCAGATCGTATTCCGCATCGCGCGTCATCTTCATTGAATAGGCATTCAGCGCGTCGTAATCGAAGAAGCCGCGGAAAATCTCGCCAAGACAGTAGCGCAGGATGTTGTCCAGCAGGATCATCGGCTTGCGGCGGCGCGGCGTTTCCGGCGGCAGATTGATAAAGCGCGGCACCTTATCTGATGGGATCTCCAGCAGCGCATAGTTGATCTCTTCGCCACGAATGATCTCCACCGCCAGATAGGTGTAGTCATCCTTAAGGAATTCAATCAGGTCCGTATCGTGATTCACCAGAATCGGCGTGATGTGCTGGCGCAGATGGTGCTTAAAGTAGTGACGCAGCCAGCTTTGCTGGTTTGGGGAAAGCTGACGCTCGTTAATCAGGAAGATCTGATTACGGGCCATCTCCAGCAGTAAATCGTTGTACAGTCCGTCAAACTCCAGGTCCGCTTTCAGTACTCGCGCCTGAATTTTTTTCAGCAGATGGCGTGGCGTGGTCGGCAGCCCCTGCTCTTCGCCAATCAGAATCCGGCGCTTCAGGTCGGCAAAGCGGACTTTATAAAACTCTTCAAGGTTATTGGAGTAAATGCCTAAAAAACGCATACGCTCAATCAGCGGGTTGGTCTTATCCGCGGCTTCCTGAAGAACGCGCTCGTTGAATGAAAGCCAACTCAATTCTTTTTCGATATACAGCTTTTCCTGACCCATTTTTACTCCGTCTGCTGATCCTGTCTTTGAGCAGTCATTATCTCTGTGCATTATGGCGAGAGTGTGGCAGCAAAGTCCAACGGACATTGTTGATTGTCTTATTAATCACATACGGGCAACATAGCCACTTCAACGCATACAGGAAAGTTAGCAAAGCATGAGTTCTACCCCTATTCCAGCCCAGTTTAACGACCGGCGCCGTCGATTTATCGACCGGCTGACTCGCCGCGTCGTCAAGGGCTGTGGGCTGGCCATCCTGCTGGTGATGCTGTTGCTGTTCGTCTGGCTGCTGTGGGTGGTGGTGCCGCTGTTCTCTTCGCCCTCGATCGGCAGCGGTTACACCATCAAATTACCGGACGCCCGGCCAGCGGTTGCGCTGGGGATGGATGCCGGGCAGAAATGGGGCTGGCGCATCGACCAGCAGGGGCAGGGCTTCTTTATTCCGCTGGATGCTCAGCCGCCGTCGGCAGCCATTCCCCTTTATCCGGGCGCGGTCAGCGCCACGACCACCGCTGATAACGGCAGCGTGCTGCTAAGCGGTGACAGCGGACTGATGCTGGTTCAGCCACAGTTTATGGCGGCGGGGCGGGAGCCAGTGTGGAAGTTTCCGCTGGGCGATAAGCCTCTGGCGGCTAGCGTTCCAGGCAGCAGCGTAGTCAGCATTGCCCATCCTGATGAGCACCGCTGGCTGGTCGCCGAAGCCAGTCCTGAGCAGATCACCCTGTTACAGTATCAGCCTGATGCCGCGCCGCTGAAATTCACCCTCGACATGCCGGGTATCAGCCAGCTGCTGCTGTCGCCGGAGGGGCAGCTGCTGTTCGGCCTTTCCGGCGCGATGCTGCGCGTCTGGGATATCACGCCGCAGGGGCCGGTGCTGAGAGACACGCACACGCTGACTTCTCCCCCAAAACGCATTGCGTTGCTGAGCGGCGGCAGCTCGCTGCTGGTGGCTGACGACAAGGGGATTGCGCAGTGGTTTGATATCGCCAGTGAAACTGGCCCGCACCTGCGCTTTATCCGGCAGTTTGCCGGGGCTAACGATAGCGGGATAGTCATCGGTGAAGCCCATCGCCGCGTGTTTGCCACCCTCAGCCCGGGCGGAGATCTGAACCTGTTTGCCAGCAAGCAGCAGGGCGCGATTTTCTCCCGCCAGCTAAACACCGGGGTGCAGAGCGCCGCGCTCGCCCCACAGGGAGATGGCCTGCTGCTGGAGAATGCCGGGCTCTGGCGGCATTACCAGCTGTCTAATCCCTGGCCGGACATCAGCTGGCGCAGCCTGTGGCAGAAGGTCTGGTATGAAAACTATCCGTCGCCTGATTATGTCTGGCAGTCCACCTCGGCGAACGATGAATACCAGGGGAAATATAGCCTGGTGCCGATGGTGATCGGCACGCTGAAAGCCGCCGGGCTGGCGATGCTGTTTGCCACGCCGCTGGCGCTGGCCGCCGCGATGTATACCGCCTGGTTTATGACGCCGGGCCTGCGGCGCTGGGTGAAACCGGCGATTGAAATGATGGGCGCGCTGCCGAGCGTGGTGATTGGCCTGATTGCCGGGCTGTGGCTGGCCCCGCAGCTGGCCGACCGGCTGCTCGGCGTGCTGCTGCTGCCGCTGATGCTGGCGGCCGTTCTGCTGCTGTGCAGTTGGGGCTCGCTACGGCTCGCGCCTCGCTGGCGTCGCCGTCTTTGCGGCGAAGGCCGTGAAATCTGGCTGCTATTGCCGCTGCTGCTGCTGACCGGGCTTTTCTGTCTGTGGCTGCTGCCGATGATCGAGCACAGCCTGTTTGGTAAGGGGATCGCCGAACGTTTCAGCGGCGGTTATCAGCAGCGTAATTTACTGATTGCCGGCGTGGCGATGGGGTTCGCGCTGGTTCCGCTGATTTTCACCCTGGCCGAAGAGGCGATTTTCAGCGTTCCTGCTTCGCTTGGACAGGGCTCGCTGGCGCTGGGGGCGACGCCGTGGCAAACCCTCACCCGCGTGGTGATGCCGGGCGCTTCAGCCGGAATTTTTGCCGCGCTGATGATTGGTTTTGGCCGGGCTTTGGGGGAGACCATGATTGTGCTGATGGCGACGGGAAACACGCCGGTTACCGAAGGCGGGCTGCTACAGGGCGTTCGCAGCCTGGCGGCAAACGTGGCGATAGAGATGCCCGAAGCGGCGGCGGGCAGCGCCCACTATCGTATTTTGTTCCTGAGCGCGCTGGTATTGCTGATCTTCACGCTGGTTGTTAACACGCTGGCCGAGCTGATCCGTCAACGGCTGCGTCAGCAATACGGCCAGCAGGAGGAGCAGGGATGAGCGCGGCAACCAACAATCACCGCTGGCGCTGGCTCACCGCAGGCGCGGTAGCCGTCAGCCTGCTGGCTTTTATCCTGCTGATCGCGCTGCTCGGCTGGCAGGGAATGCGCTATTTCTGGCCGCATCCGGTCACCTTATACACCGTTCAGCAGGCGTCAGGCACCAGCCAACTGCTGGGCGAAGTCGCCCAGTCGCAGAGCGTTTCGCGCCAGCAGCTTCAGGCGAGCGGCAGGCCGCTGCCTGCGGATCTGCCTGACGAGGTGACGCGCTATCTGATCAAAACCGGCAACCGCGACTTCGCGGCGTCCGACTTTCAGAGCATTTTGAGCAGCCAAATCGTCGCCAGTGAGCAGCCAACGGGGGTAATTGCCCTACAGCGGCGCTCGGGCGGTATGGCCTGGGGCTGGTTTGAAGGCCTGCTGGAGAATGGCCAGCCGCTGGTCGCGCGTAATATGATGCGGGCTTTGCAGCAGCGTATTAAGCAGTCGCGGCTGCATATGTCGCAGGCAGATAACATCCGGCGCGTCAGCATGGCGAAGCTCAATGCTGAACTGGAGGAACTGGACCAGCACCAGCATCGCTTACGCGAGAAAAATCAGTACACCGCTCAGGCGCAGTCGATTCATCAGGCGGACAGCTCGGAGCTACAGCGGCAGTTTGCCGCGAAGGCGCAGCAGCTCGATGAGTTAACCAGCGAAGGCAGCAGCACGGTGCTGATCCTGCGTGATGCGCAGGGGCAACGGCATAATATCCCGCTGAGTCAGATCCTCTCCGCCTGGTATCCCAACGCGATGAGCTACGGCGAAAAGTGGCGGCAATTTGTCTGGCAGGTCTGGCATTTTATCAGCGGCACGCAGAACGACAGCATCGGAGAGGGCGGCATTTTCCCGGCGATTTTCGGCACCGTGCTGATGGTGCTGCTGATGTCGGTGGTGGTTATGCCGCTGGGCGTGGTGGCGGCGATCTGGCTACATGAGTATGCCGGGAACGGCCTGCTGACCCGGCTGGTGAGGATCGCCGTGGTAAATCTGGCTGGCGTGCCCTCCATCGTCTACGGCGTTTTCGGCCTGGGCTTCTTCGTCTGGCTGACAGGGGGAAGCCTGGACAAGCTGTTTTTTGCCGATGCCTTACCTAATCCGACCTTCGGCACGCCCGGCCTGCTGTGGGCTTCTCTGACGCTGGCGCTGCTGACGCTGCCAGTGGTGATTGTCGCTACCGAAGAAGGTCTTTCACGCATCCCTAAAACGCTGCGGCAGGGATCGCTGGCGCTGGGAGCCACTCAGGCCGAAACCCTGTGGCACGTCACGCTGCCACTGGCGGTTCCGGCCATGCTGACCGGCCTGATCCTCGCGGTAGCGCGCGCGGCGGGAGAAACCGCCCCGCTGATGCTGGTCGGCGTGGTAAAAATGGTGCCTGAGCTGCCGATTGATGCGGTGTTCCCTTATCTGCATCTGGATCGTAAATTTATGCACCTGGGTTTTCAAATCTACGATCTGGCTTTCCAGAGCCCTGACGCCCAGGCGGATCGCCCGCTGGTCTTTGCCACCGCGCTGCTGCTGGTGGTCATAATCCTTGCGCTGAACCTGCTGGCTATGGTTCTGCGCCATCGCCTGCGTGAGCGCTATCGCGCCCTGATGAACTGACGTTGAGAGAACAACCGTGATGCCTGATAAGCTGGAAAGCGCGCTTGAGCTGGAGAACCTTTCGCTGTGGTATGGCGACAAGCAGGCGTTGAAAGAGATCACCCTGCGCGTGCCAAAAAACCGGATTACCGCGCTGATTGGTCCGTCCGGCTGCGGAAAATCCACGCTGCTGCGCAGCCTCAACCGGATGAATGAGCTGATTGACGGCTGCCGGACCGAGGGGGATATTCGCCTGAACCAGCGGTCGATCCTGGCCGGGAGTCAGGATCTGGCGGCGCTGCGCAGAAGGGTCGGGATGGTTTTCCAACGGCCAAACCCGTTTCCGAAAACTATTTATGAAAATGTGGTCTACGGGCTGCGTCTACAGGGCGTGCGCGATCGCCGGGTGCTGGATGAGGCAGTGGAGCGAGCCCTGCGTGCCGCCGCCCTGTGGAGCGAAGTCCGGGATAACCTCTGGCAAAACGCGCTGACGCTTTCCAGCGGGCAGCAGCAGCGGCTGGTGATCGCCAGAGCGATTGCTATCGAGCCGGAGGTCCTGCTGCTGGATGAGCCAACGTCGGCGCTGGACCCGATCTCGACGCTGGTGATTGAGGAGCTGATGAGCACCCTCAAGCAGCATTTCACGCTGATCCTGGTGACCCATAACATGCAGCAGGCCGCGCGCGTGTCGGATTACACCGCCTTTATGCATCAGGGGTGCGTCGTGGAGTTTGGCGAGACGGACGAACTGTTTACCACACCGCGCCAGCGGCGGACGGAAGACTATATCACCGGCCGCTATGGCTGATAAAAAAAAGGAGTGACTCAGCGAGTCACTCCTTTTCTACGCTATGCCCGCAGACTGTCAGTCGAAGGCGTGCCCCTCCGGAGGCAGTTTTTCATTATCCAGCCAGGCGGCGCCCTCACGCATTGCCAGCCTGCCGTCAACAAACCAGCTCACCACCAGCGGGTAAATGGCGTGTTCCTGGTGCTGAACGCGGGCGTTCACCTCGGCTTCGCTGTCTTCGGCAAAGACCGGCACCTTCGCCTGAAGGATCACCGGGCCGCCGTCCAACTGCTCGGTGACGAAATGCACCGAAGTGCCGTGCTCTTCATCGCCATTCTCAATAGCCTGACGGTGAGTGTGCAGGCCGGGGTATTTCGGCAGCAGGGAAGGGTGGATGTTCAGCATTCGTCCGGCATAGTGCTGGACAAAAATCGGGCTAAGGATGCGCATATAGCCCGCCAGCACCACCAGATCGGGCGCATAGGCATCTATCTCCAGCATCAGCTGGCGGTCGAAAGCCTCGCGGTCTGCAAACTGAGAAGCGGTAAGCGCGTGGGCCGGCACGCCTGCTTCGCTGGCTCGCGTCAGGGCGTAAGCATCCGGTTTGTTACTGAACACGGCAGCGATGCTGCCGCGAATCTGGCCCTGCTGGCAGGCGTCCAGGATTGCCTGAAGGTTGCTTCCCTGGCCGGAAACCAGCACGACTAGCCGTTTCATGGGTTGATGACCACACGCTCTTCGGCATCGGAGGCTTTGATCACCCCGATTTTCCAGGCTTTTTCGCCCGCGTCGGTCAGCAGCTGCACCGCTCTGTCGGCTTCCGCCGCGCTGAGGGCAATCAGCATACCCACGCCGCAGTTAAAGGTGCGGTACATCTCAAAGCGGCTGACGTTGCCTGCGTTCTGCAACCAGCTAAACACGGCAGGCCACTGCCAGCTTGACTCTTCGAGAATGGCCTGGGTGTTATCAGGCAGGACGCGAGGGATATTCTCCCAGAAGCCGCCGCCGGTCAGGTGGGCAATCGCGTGGACGTCAACCTGCCCTATCAGGCTCAGGATATTTTTCACGTAGATGCGGGTCGGTTCCAGCAGATGATCGGCCAGCGGCTTGCCTTCCAGCTCGGCGCTGTCCGGGTCGGTGTTGCTGACTTCCAGAATTTTACGCACCAGCGAGTAGCCGTTAGAGTGCGGGCCGCTGGAGCCAAGGGCGATCAGCACATCGCCGTCCTGAACTTTGCTGCCGTCGATAATTTCTGATTTTTCCACCACGCCGACGCAGAAGCCCGCCACGTCGTAATCTTCGCCGTGATACATGCCAGGCATCTCAGCGGTTTCACCGCCGACCAGCGCACAGCCAGACTGCGAACAGCCTTCGGCAATACCGGTAATCACGCTGGCTGCGGTGTCGACATCCAGCTTTCCGGTGGCATAGTAGTCAAGGAAGAACAGCGGCTCGGCGCCCTGAACCACCAGATCATTCACGCACATCGCGACCAGATCGATACCGATGGTATCGTGGCGTTTCAGGTCCATCGCCAGACGCAGCTTGGTGCCGACGCCGTCAGTGCCGGAAACCAGAATCGGTTCGCGGTATTTTTGCGGCAGCGCGCAAAGGGCACCGAAACCGCCCAGCCCACCCATGACTTCCGGGCGACGAGTCTTTTTCACTACGCCTTTGATACGATCGACTAAAGCATTACCAGCATCAATATCTACGCCGGCGTCTTTATAGCTGAGAGAGGTTTTGTCGGTCACTGCGAAATCCCCACGCGGTTTGCGGTTGGTGGTATGGAAAATAAAGCGCGGCAATTCTAACAGCGCAGGCAAACGTTTGCGAGCGCCATCTGCTGATGCGTTGCGGATAACTGAATTTTAGCCAATCCTTAACAAAACAGGGCAGATTAAGCAGAAGTTGCATTAAGTCATAGGGTGCTGAGCGTAAATGGCGCTATAATCTCGCGATTTTTTTTTGCAGCTTAACACTCCGGGAGAACAACAATGAAGATCGTGGAAGTCAAACACCCGCTGGTCAAACATAAACTGGGCCTGATGCGTGAACATGACGTAAGCACCAAGCGTTTTCGTGAACTCGCCTCAGAAGTGGGAAGTCTGCTGACTTATGAAGCCACCTCCGACTTAGCCACCGAAAAGGTGACGATTGAAGGCTGGAACGGCCCGGTGGAAATCGAGCAGATCAAGGGCAAGAAAATCACCGTCGTTCCGATCCTGCGTGCAGGCCTTGGGATGATGGACGGCGTTCTTGAGCATGTGCCGAGCGCGCGCATTAGCGTCGTGGGCGTCTATCGGGATGAAGAGACGCTGGAGCCGGTGCCCTATTTCCAGAAGCTGGTCTCCAACATTGAAGAGCGCATGGCGCTGGTCGTTGACCCGATGCTGGCAACCGGTGGATCGATGATCGCCACCATCGACCTGCTGAAAAAGGCTGGCTGCAACAGCATTAAAGTCCTGGTGCTGGTCGCCGCGCCGGAAGGCATCGCCGCGCTGGAAAAAGCGCATCCTGACGTTGAGCTGTACACCGCCTCCATCGACCAGGGGCTGAATGAGAAGGGATACATCATCCCTGGCCTCGGCGACGCGGGCGATAAGATTTTTGGCACCAAATAAGCCGTGATCAACAGGATAAGCCGACCGCAGAGTCGGCTTTTTAATGGGTAAAACAGGGGTATCACTATGACACGTCGTGCAATTGGCGTTAGCGAGCGGCCGCCGCTGCTGCAAACTATTCCACTCAGCTTCCAGCACCTGTTCGCGATGTTTGGCGCAACGGTACTGGTGCCGATTCTGTTCCACATCAACCCGGCTACCGTGCTGCTGTTCAACGGTCTGGGCACGCTGCTTTACCTCTTTATCTGTAAAGGCAAGATCCCTGCCTATCTGGGGTCAAGCTTTGCCTTTATCTCGCCGGTGCTGCTGCTATTGCCGCTGGGCTACGAAGTGGCGCTGGGCGGCTTTATTCTGTGCGGCGTGCTGTTCTGCCTGGTAGCGCTGATCGTGAAGAAAGCCGGAACCGGCTGGCTGGACGTGATGTTCCCCCCTGCCGCAATGGGGGCCATTGTGGCGGTGATCGGCCTTGAGCTGGCTGGGGTCGCGGCCAATATGGCCGGATTGCTGCCGGCTAACGGCGCGTCGGTTGACGGTAAAACGATTTTTATCTCGCTGGTAACGCTGGGCGTCACGGTCTTTGGCTCGGTGCTGTTCAGGGGCTTTATGGCGATTATTCCCATCCTGATTGGCGTGATCGCGGGCTATGTGCTCTCCTCGGCGCTGGGGATCGTCAACTGGGCGCCGGTAGAAGCTGCGCCGTGGTTTGCGCTGCCCACCTTCTACAAGCCGCGCTTTGAGTGGTACGCGATGCTGACCATTCTGCCAGCGGCGCTGGTGGTGATTGCCGAGCACGTCGGCCATCTGGTGGTCACCGCGAACATCGTCAAAAAAGATCTGCTGAAGGATCCTGGCCTGCACCGCTCAATGTTTGCCAACGGGATCTCCACCGTGTTCTCCGGCTTCTTTGGCTCCACGCCGAACACCACCTACGGTGAAAACATCGGCGTGATGGCGATCACCCGCGTCTACAGTACCTGGGTGATTGGCGGCGCGGCGATTCTGGCGATGCTACTCTCCTGCGTCGGCAAGCTGGCGGCGGTGATTCAGGCCATTCCGGTGCCGGTGATGGGCGGCGTCTCGCTGCTGCTTTACGGCGTGATCGGCGCTTCCGGGATTCGGGTGCTGATCGAGTCGAAGGTGGATTACAACAAGGCGCAAAACCTGATCCTGACTTCAGTGATCCTGATCATTGGCGTCAGCGGAGCCACCGTACATATCGGCGCAGCGGAGCTGAAAGGCATGGCGCTGGCGACCCTTGTGGGCGTCCTTCTCAGCCTGATCTTTAAAGTGATTAGCCTGGTGCGGCCTGAAGAAGTGGTGCTCGATCCGCAGGACAGGGATCACCTCTGAGCAGCGGGCAGATCCGGCCCGCGTTTATTAACGCCAGAAAGTTGTGATAAACTCCAGCCGGATTTTGCCCGATCAACACTGAGGTGCTTCTGAACACACCGGCACAGCTGTCATTGCCACTCTATCTGCCTGATGATGAAACCTTCGCCAGCTTCTGGCCGGGGGAGAATCCGTCGCTGATTGCCGCCCTGCAAAGCGCATTGCAGCAGGAGCACGGCAGCTACTTCTACTTCTGGTCGCGCGAAGGAGGAGGGCGTAGCCATCTGCTGCACGCCGCCTGTGCTGAGCTCTCCGCCCGTGGCGAAGCCGTGGGCTATGTGCCGCTGGATAAGCGGACCTGGTTTGTGCCGGAAGTGCTGGACGGTATGGAGCAGCTGCCGCTGGTCTGCATCGACAATATTGAATGTATCGCCGGGGACGAGCCCTGGGAAATGGCTATCTTCGATCTTTACAACCGTATTCTTGAAACCGGCAAAACCCGCCTGCTGATCACCGCCGATCGTCCTCCCCGTCAGCTCAACCTCCGGCTTGCCGATCTCGCCTCGCGCCTGGACTGGGGACAGATCTACCGGCTTCAGCCGCTCTCCGATGAAGATAAGCTCCAGGCGCTTCAGCTGCGGGCCAGGCTGCGCGGTTTTGAATTGCCGGAGGACGTGGGGCGTTTTCTGCTGAAAAGGCTGGATCGCGAGATGCGCACGCTGTTCGTGACGCTGGATAAGCTGGACCGCGCTTCGATTAGCGCTCAGCGTAAGCTGACCATTCCGTTCGTCAAGGAAGCGCTGGGGCTGTAGGCCTGGCTCTCCCTGACCACGTAACCCCCTGCTATAAAATCTCAAACACCTGCTCAGGCGGACGGCCTAAGCGCGCCTTGCCGTTAGCGATCACAATCGGGCGCTCAATCAGCCTGGGGTTTTCCACCATTGCCTGGATCAGCTGCGCTTCACTCAGCGAGACGTCAGCCAGTCGCAGCGTCCGGTAGATCTCCTCTTTGGTGCGCATCAGCTCGCGTGCCGACTGAAACCCCAGCAGGCCCAGCAGCGCCTTCAGCTGGTCGGCGTTGGGCGGCGTCCCCAGATAGAGCACCACCTCCGGCTGAATGCCTCTTTCCTGTAACAGCGCCAGCGTTTCACGGCTCTTCGAGCAGCGAGGGTTATGATAAATCTGCACTTCAGACATGCGGCATCCTTACTGATTAAGATTTTTGATACGGACGGAAGCGCTGCTGGAGCTGGCGAAGCTGGTCGATGCGCGCATCGTATCTGGCCTGCTTCAGGCTGCCTAACGCCACGGCGGCGCTGGCGCTGCTCAGGCTCCTGATCGCCTGATCGAGCTGGCCATTCAGCGCCAGGCTCTCCGCTCTGGCGGCTTCCTCTTCATCCGTCAGCCCCTGATCCGCGCTGGCCTGCGCCAGCAGATCCCAACCGTTGGGATCGTCTTTATGCGCCCAGGTGTAGCGATAGAGAATTTTACTGGCCTCGGCAGGCTTTTTCGCTTCGACATAGGCATTAGCCAGGTTCAGCTGAACTACCGGGCTTGAACTGGCCGTCTTCGCCGCCAGCAGCATGGCGATGGCCTGCTGCGGCTGGTTCAGGCCAATATCAATATCGGACATGATATCCAGATACCAGACGTTGGCGGGCTGTTTAGCCAGCATCGGGGCGATAATTTTTTTGGCGTTAGCGAAGCTTTTCGCCTGTAAAAACTGCACGGCTTTGCCGTACTGGGCCGCCGCCTGCTCGCGCGTGTTGCCTTTCTCCAGCGTGTGCAGAAGATCGTCAGTAAGCTGATTTTGTCCGGTAGCGTACATTCCCAGCGCGCGGACCTTCGCCATGTAATAGTCTTCTGAAGATTGCACCACCACCGGCTTCATCTGATTCGCACGGTTTCTGGCATCCGACAGACGGCTGTCCGGCAGCGGGTGGGTGAGCAGAATTTCCGGCGGCTTAGAGGAGAAGCGCGACTGGTCCGCCAGCTTTTGCAGGAAATCAGGCATCGCCCGGGGATCGAACCCCGAACGCTGTAAAACCTGGATACCGATACGATCGGCCTCCTGTTCGTTCTGCTGGGTAAAGCTGATCACCCCCTGCTGGGTCCCGGCCAGCGTGCCGCTCAGCGCCGCCATTCCCGCCTGAGGGTTGGCCATTGCCAGCAGGATTGAACCCAGTGCGCCCACCCAGGTTAGCGGCGCGTTGCGCTGCTGCTCTTCCATGGCTCGCGCCAGGTGGCGCTGAGTAACGTGAGAGATTTCATGCGCCATTACCGAGGCCAGTTGGCTCTCGTTATCGGTGTAGCGAAACAGGGCAGAGTGCAGCACCACATTGCCGCCAAAGAAGGCGAAGGCGTTGATCTCGTCATTGCGGATCAGAAAAAAATGGAAGGGGGTCTTTACCGACCAGGCATGGCTCACCAGCCGTTCCCCCAGCTGATTAATGTAGTCGTTCAGTAGGGGATCGTTAATCAGCGGCGCACTGGCCCGCAGCTGACGCACGTAGAAGTCGCCCATCTGCATTTCCTGACCAATGGACAGCGTATTCCCTGCCGTCGTCCCTATATCCGGCAGGTTGTCGCTCACGTCTGCCCTTACCGGCAAAGATGCCGCTGTCAGGGTAACCATAAGCGAGGCAAGCGCACACTTTTTAAATCGGTTAATCATGCTAAGTCCTATGCTGATTACGTCCTCTTTCGACCAGCTATCAGGGCAAATGTTCGGCCTGGCGCTGACGATCGACCCGCCTTTAGGGTTATTTTAATCAGAAGTTATGCAGAAGGAAACGGTGGCTGGCGCTGATTACTGAAGGATTTTCAGTAAAATACCGCCAATAGCCTTAAAAAAATTGAACATGCTGGCCGCGTTGGGAATTCGCCGCGATAAGACTGTCTGCCAGCACAAGCCCCGTTATAGCTGATAAATATTTATTCTGCGCACAGATTCAGCATAGCCTGCTGTTTGTGTGATGGGCAAACGCTGCTGCTTTCTTAAAGTTTGGTAAATTTATTCAACTAAACTGATGGTGGCATGAAAATTGATTAGGTTTACTCCTAAAAAGACGGCGCGGTGACGGGAAGGGGGAGGCGGAAATATGAGGGAAACTGGTGGTTAAAAAATAAAGTACGGCAGGTTCAGATCCAGTCATTTTTTTATTCTTATCTGATTCAGATCCACTTATAAATAAATTCTATTTTGCAGCTTATTATTTTAAAAGTAATTAATTACAGGCATTTAAATAAATGCTGACCAGCGTGGCTGGACTGACGGTTTTTGCCGCTTATCAGGTAACTTTCCAGTTTTACTGAATATTGTATTATGTTAATGATTTTACTGCTAAATCAATTGCGAGATTATGTCCTTTTCGCCAGGAAACATTCCGTCCAACCTATGGTATAGATCCACTGGTCGCCCTGACCGGCGATAATTATCTCGTTTTTCCATGAGCCGTCTGACTCCTAATCCTGTTGCGGAGAGCATCCTATGCGTCCGGTAGTATCCTATATAATTATCGCTGTTGTAGCGGGTTTTGTGGGGGCCAGTTTTTCTAACGCGCCCGATATTGTCGATAAAATTAGCCAGCATTTGAGTAGTCCACCCGCCGATCCGGCAGGCTTCTGGTCTACGCCCGCTATTAAGGGATACGGTGAAATACATTATGAAGCCGATGTGGCTTATAAACCGGCGGTTAGCGACAGCAATAAAATCGTCTTCCAGATCACCAAAGCAGAAAATAGACCCAAAGATCCTAACCTCGGTCTGCAGCGCGTTGCTCGCGTCGTCAATCTTTATGTGGCTTCCGGCGTACCGGCCAACCAACTCAAGTTTGTCGTGTCGGTTACCGGCGACGGCACGCCAGCGATGCTGAACAATGAGCACTATAAAAAAATGTTTGGGATGGACAATCCTAACCTCAAGCTGATTAGTCAGCTGCGGGAAAAAGGCGTGGACGTCTCGGTCTGCGACCAGTCGGTGGCCTTCCATCATTTCCAGCATGACTGGATTGATAAATCGGTGACCCACGCCCTGTCCAGTCCAACCACCGTATCCACCCTGGAAAACCAGGGCTACGCCTTCCTCTCGATGTAATTCTTCTGTCCCTGTGGAGTGCGGGCTTTTGCCCGCATAAACCGGAGAATACCCATGCGTCAGACGTTAAAAATTACCGCCGTTGCGGTTATAGCCTCACTGGCTACCGTTGCCGCCATCAAAGCGCCAGTTATCCTCAGCAAAGTTAGCGGGCGGTTTGACGTTAAGCCAGCCCAGCCTGAAGGGTTTTGGCAAACGCCAACCATTGCTGGCTATGGCAAGATTCATAACCGACCAGAGACGGCCTTTCGCCCGCAGAGTGATGAACACTACAGCGTTGTATTTCAGGTTCAGAACGGCGACCAACCGAAAGCGGTAGTTAATGCCGAGCTGGAGAAAGTGGCTCGCACGGTCAATTTGTACGTCGCCTCCGGCGTGCCGTTGGAAAATCTGAAGTTCGTCGTGGCGATTGCCGGTTCCGCCACGCCAGTGGTGCTGGACAACGAGCATTATCATCAAGAGTTTGGCGTGGATAATCCCAATCTGCCCCTGATTGCCAGGCTTCGCGAGGCGGGCGTAGTGGTATCCGTTTGCGATCAGGCCGTGGCAGGGCATCGCTATCCGTTCGACTGGGTTGACGAAAAGGTTACCCATGCGCTTTCTAATCTCACCACCATTACTACGCTTGAGCACCGCGGCTATACCCTGATGCCAATGTAACCCGCTGTCCATCCCAGCTCTGCTGACGCCGCCCAGCGATCATTTTACTGTCATAAATCGTTGCTACCTTGCCAGCGATGAGATCGATCTCATGGTGAAAAGGTGAGCGAATGACAGATTTACTGGGCGTGGCGAAACTGGCTGGCGTATCGCGGGCTACGGCGGCAAGAGCTTTTGCTTCGCCAGAACAGGTTCGCGAAGAGACCAGGCGCAAAGTCTTTGCCGCCTCGGAGCAGCTTGGCTTTCGGCCAAACCATATTGCCCGTCAGTTGCGCAGCCAATCCTCCCGCACGCTGGGCGTGCTGTTGCCCTCGTTGCGTAATCCCGTGTTTGCCGGGCAGCTCCAGGCGATGGAAATTGCCGCTCAGCAGCGGGGCTACGCGCTGCTGATTGCGACCAGCGACTATCAGACTCAGCGAGAAGCCGACATCGTTGAGAACATGTTGCGCCAGCGCGTTGACGGCATGGTACTGACCGTAGCGGATGCCGACAGTAGCGAAGTGCTTGCCAGCCTCCAGCAGGAAGTAGTGCCGGTGGTGCTGGTGCATAACGCACCGCAAAAAATCGCCTTGCCTGCCGTCTGCGTTGATAACCGGCAGGCGGTTCGTCAGGCTACCAATCATCTGCTCTCCCTTGGGCACCGTCATATCGGCATGATTGCCGGACCGATCCTGCAATCCGACCGCGCGCTTCAGCGCTATCAGGGCTATTGCGATGCCATGACGGCGGCGGGTCTTGTCCCGGCAGCCGTGCTGGAAATGCCCAGCCATACCCAATCCGACTTGCAAACGCTTCAGCCCGCTCTTGGCAGCGAACGGAGGATGACTGCACTGCTCTGCACTAATGACTTGCTCGCTATCAGCGTGATGGGCGAGCTGCTGCGGGCGGGATACCGGGTTCCTCAGCAAATTTCCATTATTGGCTTCGACGGTATCGATCTTGGGCGGCTGGTTTATCCGTCGCTGACTTCACTCGTGCAACCTTTACAAAACATGGGAACGCAGGCGATCGCGCATCTGCTGGCTTTAATCGCCGGACAGACGCCGGAACCCCTGCCGCCGCTGCCGGTGCGCCTGCGTCTGGGGGAAAGCGTCGCGCCGCCTCCCGTTCTGACTTTGCCATAACCTTTGTTACACCAACATCCGGGAAAAATTATGTTAAAGCGAAAACAATTCAGCAAAATTGCCGCCATCGCATTACTGGCGGGAAGCGCGTTTGTCAGCCAGCTGGCGTCGGCAGCCGATGCCATCTGTTATAACTGCCCGCCTGAATGGGCGGATTGGGGCACGCAGCTAAAGGCGATTGCCGCAGATACCGGCATTAACGTGCCGCAGGATAATAAAAACTCCGGTCAGGCGCTGGCGCAGATGGTGGCCGAAAAAGCCAACCCTGTTGCCGACGTGGCCTATCTGGGCGTGACCTTTGGTATTCAGGCCGCTAAATCTGGCGTGGTGGAGGCCTATAAGCCGAAAGCGTGGGACGAAATTCCTGACGGAATGAAAGATCCCGACGGTAAATGGATTGCGCTGCACTCTGGCACCATGGGCTTTATGGTCAACGTGGATGCGCTGGGCGGCCTGCCGGTTCCCCAATCATGGAACGATCTGCTGAAGCCTGAATATAAAGGCATGATCGGCTTCCTTGACCCTTCCAGCGCTTTTGTCGGCTACGTTGGCGCGGTGGCGGCGAACCTGGCGATGGGAGGCACTCTACAGGATTTCACTCCGGGTCTGGCCTATTTTAAAAAACTGGCGGCCAACAAGCCTATTGTGCCAAAACAAACCGCCTATGCCCGCGTGCTGTCGGGTGAAATCCCGATCCTTCTGGACTACGACTTCAACGCCTACCGCGCGAAATATACTGACCATGCCAACGTGGCGTTCGTTATCCCTAAAGAGGGGACGATTACCGTACCTTACGTTATCAGCCTGGTGAAAAACGCCCCGCATGAAGACAACGGCAAAAAGGTGATTGATTACGTCCTTTCCGACAAAGGGCAGGCGATCTGGGCCAGTGCATATCTTCGTCCCGTCCGTCCTGAAGCCATGTCGGCCGAAGCGAAAAAGCGCTTCCTGCCGGACAGCGACTACGCGCGGGCTAAAACCGTGGACTACCAGCAGATGGCTGATGCGCAGAAAGCCTTCTCCGCTCGCTATATGAGTGAGATTCAGTAATGTCGGTGTCGTCTGTCAGCAACGGCTCGCGCTCCTTTTCAGCGCAGCGCTACGCCTCGCGGTTTCGCCAACGGAGGATTCAGTGGATGCTGGTCCCGGCGCTGGTATTTTTCGCCGCCTTCTGGCTGCTGCCGTTTGCCACGCTGATTGTGATGGGCACCCAGCCGGATAATAGCAGCGGCGTAAATGCCTGGTGGACCATTCTTACTCAGCAGCAATATTTGAGCAGCCTGGGCGTGACGGTGCTGCTCTCTTTGCTGGTGTCCCTGCTGGCGGTGGCCATTTCGGCCGTCGCCGGCTGTTTTCTTGCTCGCCATCACTTCGCCGGGCGGTCGCTGCTGCTGGCCGTGCTGACCTTTCCTCTGGCTTTTCCGGGCGTGGTGGTGGGCTTTCTGGTGGTGATGATGGCGGGGCGTCAGGGGCCAATCGCGCAACTCAGCCTCGCGCTCTTTGGCGAGCGCTGGATGTTTGCCTATTCCCTGACCGGGCTGTTTGTCGGCTACCTCTATTTCTCCATTCCGCGCGTGGTGATGACGCTGGTCGCCGCCTGCGAAAAGCTCGATCGCTCCCTGGAAGAGGCGGCTCGTTCGCTCGGGGCCAGCCAGTGGCGAGTGGTGTGGGATGTGATGGTGCCGGGTATGGCCCCCGCGCTATTTTCCAGCGGCGCGATTTGTTTTGCCACCAGCATGGGCGCGTTTGGCACTGCTTTTACCCTGGGTACCCACCTGAAGGTTCTGCCGTTGACAATTTACGGTGAATTCACCAACTACGCGAATTTTGCCACGGCGGCCGCGCTGTCGGTAGCGATGGGCGGCGTCGCCTGGCTGGCCCTGATACTGGCGCGCTGGCTGGCCGGTGAACATCGGGGGATGGCGTGATGAAACGTTCGGGACTGTTTTGGCTTCAGCTACTTTTTACCCTCGGCCTCAGCCTGTTTATGGTGGTGCCGGTGCTGGTGTCTTTACTGGCTGGCATCACTGAAAACACTTTTATTGGGTTGAAAAGCGGCCTGACGCTGCGCTGGGTCGCGCAGGTATGGCAGATGTATTCGGACACGCTCTGGCTGTCGCTGCTGATCGCGATAAGCTGTCTGGGCTGCGTACTGGTGCTGGGCGTCCCCGCCGCCTGGGGGCTGCTGAAAGCTCCGGCACGCTGGGCCAGCCGGATCGAAGAGTGCCTGCTGCTGCCGGTAGCGCTGCCGGGGCTGGCTACCGCGCTTGGACTGATTTTAATTTATGGCGGCTTCCACGCGCTGCGCGGCAGCTGGCTGTTTATTCTGATCGGCCATGTGCTGTTCACGCTGCCGTTTATGATTCGCCCGGTGCTGGCGGTGATGCGCGCCGGCCAGCTGCTTCAGCTTGAAGAGGCGGCGGCCAGCCTCGGGGCCGGATTCTGGCGGCGTTTTTTTACCATCATCGTGCCCAACTGCCGCAACGGCATTCTGGCCGGGGCTTTTATGGTACTGACGCTGTCGATTGGCGAATTCAATATTACCTGGATGCTGCATACCCCGCTGACCAAAACCCTGCCGGTCGGGTTGGCAGACAGCTACGCCTCAATGCGGCTGGAGGTTGGCTCAGCCTATACGCTGATTTTCCTGGCGATGATCCTGCCGCTGCTGCTGACGCTCAGCTGGCTGACCCAGTTTGCCCAGCGCCGGGCGCGGGCTTTATCTGATAAGGAGACAGTCTGATGGCAGACTCCCTGAGTATTCATTTACGCCGCTGCTCACGTACCTTTGCCGGTGATTCGCTGGCGCTGCATCCGCTGGACCTGGATATTGTGGCTGGCGAAACGCTGGTGCTGCTGGGGCCGTCGGGCTGTGGGAAAACCACCACTCTGCGTATTATCAGCGGCCTGGAAGCGCCGGATGACGGCGGCGAAGTGTGGTTCGGCGACCGTAACGTCACGGCCTTGCCGATTGAAAAGCGCAACGTCGGCATGGTGTTTCAAAACTATGCGCTGTTCCCGAATATGAACGTGGCGGACAACGTCGGCTACGGATTGCGTATTCAGGGCATGGCGAAGCACGAGCGGCGGGAAAGGGTCGATGAGCTGCTGGCGATGGTCGATCTGCTGCCCTTTGCGCACCGTCCGGTACAGGCGCTGTCTGGAGGGCAAAAGCAGCGCGTTTCGCTGGCCCGCGCGCTGGCCGCCCGCCCCAAAGTGCTGCTGTTTGATGAGCCGCTTGCGGCGCTGGATGTCAAGCTGCGGGAGCGGCTGCGTGAAGATATCGGGCACCTGCTGCGCAGGCTAAAGACCACCGCCGTGTATGTCACCCATGACCAGCAGGAAGCGATGGCGCTGGGCGACCGGATTGCGGTGCTGGAACGGGGGCGCATTGCGCAGATCGACACCCCGCGCGCGATCTATCAGCATCCCGCGACCCGTTTTGTGGCGGACTTTGTGGGCGCCATCAACTGTATTCGGCCTGCTGGCCCGACTTCACCGGCGCGCTACTGCCGCCCGGAAGATATTCGTCTGGACGAACCGGACAAGGGGCAGTACAGCGGACGTATCGTCGAGCAGTTGTTCCTCGGGGCTAGCCAGCGGCTATTTATTGATATCGGCAGCGATAAGCCGATTCAGGTCGAGCGTTCCGCTCGCGAGCGCTGGCATACCGGCCAGCAGGTTGGCGTGATCGTCGCTGACGACGTGACGATGACATTTTGAATATTGCTATAAGGAGATCCGCGTTGTGACTCAGCAAGCCGTTTTAATTGCCCAAATCAGTGATTTACATATTAAGGCTCAGGGAAAGTTATCCTATCGTAAGGTGGATACGCTTGGCGCGCTGCATAAGATGATCGCCAGGCTAAATTCGCTGGACCCCCGCCCGGACGCGGTGGTGATTACCGGCGATCTGGTGGATTTTGGCCGCGAAGAAGAGTACCAGACATTAAAAGAGGCGCTCAAGAGTCTGACGCTGCCATTCTGGTTAATGGCGGGCAACCATGACGATCGCCAGAGCTTACGCCGCGTTTTCGCCGACCAGCCCTATCTTTACCAGCACCCTGAGTTTATTCAATGGCAAGGGGAGTGCGGTCCGCTGCGCCTGCTGGCATTGGATTCCACCGTGCCTCAGCAATCGCGGGGCGAACTTTGTGAACAGCGCCTGAGCTGGCTGGCTAACCGGCTGGAAGAGCAACCTTCGCGCCCGACGCTGGTGATGCTTCACCATCCTCCTTTTATCAGCGGCATTGAGCATATGGACCGTCAGCGTCTGGATAACCCGCAGCGACTGGCCGAGGTGCTCGCTCGCCATCATCAGGTTGAAAGGGTGCTTTGCGGTCATGTTCATCGCAGTATGCAGGTTGCCTTTGCGGGAACCGTGGCCTGCAGCGCGCCGGGCGCGTCGCATCAGGTCGCTTTTGACCTGCGTCCTGACGGGCCGGCACAATTCTGCCTGGAGCCTGCCGGTTTTTTACTGCACCGCTGGACGCCGGATCAGGGTGTCATCACCCATCAGTGCGTGGTGGACCGGTTTGACGGCCCCTTTCCGTTCTATGATGCCAACGGACTTATTGATTAAATCAAATAATTATTGGATTAGATCGCGTCGAATTATTCCCAAAACGTACGAGAGGTGTACAATTGGCGTGTGCTTGTACAGGGCATAGAACGCACTTATCAAACGCGCAGATAAAATAACAAGGCGCTATATCTATGAAACGTCTCACCGAGGTGAGTTCATGTTGAGGCTGGCTCGCCCCAAGACGGACTTACGCACGCTTATTACACTCTTAGCCGTGGCCAGCATTGTGATTACGCTGGCTAACTCCCTGTACGCCACCTGGCGAGTCCAGCGCGAAGTCCTGATCAATAATACGCTGGAATTTAACCGCGTTTACGCCACGAAACTGGCTTCCACCACCGAACTGTTTTTCCAACTGGCGCAGTCTCAGCTGGCGTTCAGCGCAAATATACTGAGCGACGGCATGGATGACGATGCGGTGTTGCAAAGCGAGGTTGAACGCCTGCGTACGCAGACCAACAGCTTCAACTCGGTGGTGGTGGTTGACGCTAAGGGCTGGGTCAAAGCGGTCTCTCCCGAGTCGCTAATGCTGAAAGGGGTGCGCCTGACCTCTAATTCCGCTAGCCAGGCGCTAGCCGAACGCAAACCGCTGATTGGCAAGCCGGGCATCTCGGCGGCCAATAACCTGATCGTCTCCGTCTCCTGGCCCATCTGGTCGAAAACCGGCAGCTATTTGGGCTATATCGGCGGCAGCATCTATCTGAAGAAGACCAGCATCCTCAACGAGCTGCTGGGCGAGCAGTTTTACCGCGACGGCTCTTCGCTCTACGTGGTGGATAGCGATAATCGGGTGCTGTATCACCAAAACGGCAAGCTGGTAGGGCAGCAAATCGCACCGCTGATCGGCGACGAGGTTCGGCAGAAGAACAGCAACGGCTATCAGCAGATCCCGAAAGCCAGCGGCGAGTCGATGCTGGCAGGCTATGCAACGGTTCCCACGGCGGGCTGGATGATTGTGGCGATGAAGCCTACCCAGACCACTCTTGAGCCGCTGAACAGTTTGCTGCTGAAGGTGCTACAGCATTCGGTGCCGTTTGCGCTGCTCACGCTGATGTGCGCCTGGATACTGGCCCGCCTGATCGCTTTACCGCTGTGGCAACTGGCCCGCAAAGCCAGCCAGATGGATGCGCCGGGCGTTTCGAAGGATATCAGAGGCATTCGCTCCTGGTATTATGAGGCGGCGCAAATCAAACGTGCCATGCTGGCAGGGATTGGTCTGTTGCAGGATAAAATCGGCCGCCTGAAGTCTGAGGTGCAGACCGATCCGATGACGGAGCTGCTTAACCGTCGCGGTCTGAATGCAGTGCTGGAGTATTTTCTCGCTACGCGGCAGCCCTTCGCGGTGCTGGCTCTGGATATTGACCACTTCAAGCAAGTGAACGATAGCTGGGGCCACGACGTGGGCGACAGCGTGATCAAAAGCGTGGCGCAAGAGCTGAGGAAAAGCTCGCGGCAGACCGATGTGGTATGCCGCAACGGCGGCGAGGAGTTTCTGATGATCCTGCCGGGCGCCGACCGCGAGATGGCGATGGCGATCGCTGAGCGGGTGCGGAAGAAAATCGAGCAGCAGGAGCTGCCCGTGGTCAGCCATATTTCGATTTCGATCGGCGTGGCCTTCTGGTCGGCCGACGATATGCCGATGGACAGGGTCTTCAAGCTGGCAGACGATGCGCTTTATCAGGCGAAAAACGCCGGTCGTAATCGCGTAGTGTCCTGCCTGCCGGACGACGACGAATCGCTACAGCCGCATCGTCATCTCGGTTAATCCGTTGCTCTCCGGGCAGAATGCGTTACCCGGAGAGCAACGCGACAGCACCACACCCTTTCAGGTAAACTGTTTCCCCCTCCGCAAGCAAGGACGTTTCCCATGCTGGACCTCTTAATACAGTGGTATCGCCGCCGCTTCAGCGATCCGCAGGCGATTGCGCTACTGGCCATTCTGATCGCCGCGTTCTGCATTCTGTTTTTCTTTAATGGACTGCTGGCGCCGCTGCTGGTCGCGTTGGTGGTGGCGTATCTGCTGGAGTGGCCAACCGTACGCCTGGAGCGTCTCGGCTGCTCACGAACCTGGGCGACCACCATTGTGCTGATTATTTTTGCCTCTTTACTGCTGGTATTGGTGCTGGTGGTAGCGCCCGTCGCGTGGCAGCAGGGGATCAATCTGGCCCACGAAATGCCCACTATGCTCAATAACCTCTATCAGTACGCGACCCGCCTGCCGGAGCGCTTTCCGACCCTGATGGACGTGGGGATTGTGGATATCGTGGTGGAAAATCTGCGTAGCCGCCTGAGCGGCATGGGCGATCAGTTGGTGAAATACTCGCTGGCCTCGCTGATGGGGATTATGACGCTGGCTATCTATCTGGTGCTGGTGCCGCTGATGGTCTTTTTCCTGCTGAAGGATAAAGAGCAGATGCTGGCGGCCATCAGCCGGGTTCTGCCGCGTAATCGTGGCCTGGCCGGGCAGGTGTGGCAAGAGATGAACCAGCAGGTCTCCAACTATATTCGCGGAAAAGTGCTGGAGATGGTGGTGGTGGGGATTGCCAGCTGGGTTGGCTTCCTCGCCATCGGTATGAACTACTCGCTGCTGCTGGCGGTGCTGGTGGGCTTCTCGGTGCTGATCCCCTACGTCGGCGCGCTGGCGGTGACCCTCCCGGTGGTTGGCGTGGGCCTGGCGCAGTGGGGGCTCGGCAGCGACTTCTGGACGATGATCATCGTCTACCTGGTTATTCAGGCGCTGGACGGCAATATTCTGGTGCCGGTACTGTTCTCCGAAGCGGTAAACCTTCATCCGCTGGTGATCATGCTGTCGGTGGTGATTTTTGGCGGACTGTGGGGCTTCTGGGGCGTGTTCTTTGCTATTCCGCTGGCTACGCTGGTCAAAGCGGTGGTGCACGCCTGGCCGGACGAGCTGAATCTGGAACAGCACAAGCTGAAGTAGCCGAAGGCGAATAACAAAAATGGCGGAAGCAGAGTTCCGCCACAGGCACTGTCTCTTAGCGAACGATCAGGCTGACTTCAGGTATTCCATCACGATATCGTGGTGGTTGGAGGTTTTAAAGTCATCAAAGACCTTCTCGACCTTGCCATCCGTGCCAATCAGGAAGCTGACTCTGTGAATACCGTCATAGGTTTTGCCCATAAACGACTTTTCTCCCCAGATGCCAAACTGCTCGCAGACCTGATGATCTTCATCAGACAGCAGCGTGAAGTTCAGCAGCTCCTTCTCAATAAATCGCGACAGTTTTTCCGGCTTGTCGGTGCTGATGCCTAAGACATCAACGCCAGCGCTTTTCAGCTCATCCATGCTGTCGCGCAGGCCACAAGCCTGTACGGTGCAGCCAGGCGTCATCGCCTTCGGGTAGAAATACACCAGAACGCGCTGTCCCTGGAAGTCGGTCAAATTTACTTGTTCGCCATCCTGATCGGGCAAGCTAAATTTCGGTGCGGTATCACCGGCTTTCAGTGGATTCATCACTACTCTCCATTTTTTCATCATGCTGTGGATACTGGACGACGTTAATAGTGCCCTGTGCCTGCAATTCTGTACATAGTCGGTTAAATGCCTGCTCAATAAATGAGGCATCCTGACTGGCCGGACTGTGGGCGGTAATTTGAATATAGAGTAACGGCGGCCGATTTTCTTGTGCGGGCTGGGTGCGTGAGACCAGCTCGGCAATATTCATCTGATGCGAATCAAACAGATCGGTGAAGCGTTCAATAATGTGCGGCGAGTCTTTCACCTCCACCTGAACCCAGACCGTGGCGGGCATTGGCGGGCGTTCACGGAAGGTGGTGCGCTTCATTACTATCAACAGCTCCAGCTCCGCGCCTTTTAAAGGCAGCGTTGATTCAATCAGCGTAATCGCGTTCCAACTGCCGGAAAGCAGCATGATAAAGCTGAATTCCTCACCCAGCAGAGCCAGACGGCTATCTTCGATATTGCAACCGCAGCTGCTGACGTGGCGGGTGATAGTGTTAACTATGCCCGGGCGGTCAACCCCCAGCGCGGTGATAACCAGATGATGTTGCTGTGACTGCGGCAAAATGATGCTTCCTGTCCGTCATGGTGATTAGCAATTGTGATGAGCCTAAGGTAAACATAAAAAATACCCGCTGCCAAGGGTCTGGAGGGCTTGCCCGCTTGCTTTTAGAGTGCCGTAAACCGTACCATGAAGCACTTGTTTGTGGAGGGGATGGCAAATGTTCACGGGAAGTATTGTTGCACTCGTTACGCCGATGGATGACAAAGGGCATGTCTGCCGGGCGAGTTTAAAAAAACTGATTGATTATCATGTTGCCAGCGGAACCGCGGCAATCGTCTCCGTAGGGACCACCGGTGAATCCGCCACCCTAAGCCATGAAGAACATGGCGATGTGGTGATGATGACGCTGGAGCTGGCGGACGGCCGCATTCCGGTGATTGCCGGAACCGGCGCCAATGCCACCGCTGAAGGGATTGCGCTGACCAAACGCTTTGAAAAAAGCGGCGTGGTAGGCTGCCTGACCGTGACGCCTTACTATAACCGTCCCACCCAGGAAGGGTTGTATCAGCATTTTAAAGCGATTGCGGAAAGCACCGATTTGCCGCAGATGCTGTATAACGTGCCGTCGCGTACCGGTTGCGATATGCTGCCGGAAACGGTCGGCCGGCTGGCGAAATTAAAAAATATTATCGGAATCAAAGAGGCTACCGGGAACTTATCGCGGGTTAGTCAGATCCAAGAGCTGGTTGATGAAGATTTCATCCTGGTCAGCGGCGATGATGCCACCTGCCTCGACTTCATGCAGCTGGGCGGACAGGGCGTAATCTCTGTGACGGCAAACGTTGCCGCGCGCGAAATGGCGGAGCTGTGCAAACTGGCCAGCCAGGGCAACTTTGCCGAAGCGCGACGCCTTAATCAGCGCCTGATGCACCTGCATCAGAAGCTATTTATTGAGCCTAATCCTGTCCCGGTTAAATGGGCTGCTAAGCAGTTAGGATTAATTGCAACCGACACGCTGCGTCTGCCGATGACGCCGATGACTGATGCCGGTCGTCCGGTTGTTGAGCAGGCACTGAAAAGCGCAGGTCTGCTGTAAATTTAGGGAGTTTTAATGGCTTATTCAGTACAAAAGTCCACGGTAGCAAAAGTGGTAGGGCTTTCTTTGGTGATGCTGCTGGCAGCATGTTCCAGCGATCAGCGTTACAAGCGCCAGGTCAGCGGCGATGAATCTTATCTGAAAGCGGCTGACGTAAGCGATCTGCACGCACCGGCAGGCATGGTTATGCCGCTGCAGAATGGCGACTTTGATATTCCTCCCGCCAGCAGCACCGGCGCCATCGGCAAGCAGCTGGACATTCGTCCACCGGCCCAGCCGCTGGCGTTGATGAACGGCACCCGCACTCAGTTTGCCGGTAATTCAGGCGTACTGCTGTTGGAAAACGCCAGCTCCGGCTCACTGTGGCCTCAGGTGGTTGACGTTGTGCAGGCGAAGAATTACCCCATCGCCAGCCGCACCGACGCCAACCAGACGCTGAACACCGACTGGGTGCAGTGGAACCGGGCTGATGAAGATCATCAGTATCGCGGACGCTACCAGATCGCCGTGCAGCAGCAGGGCTATCAGCAGGCGCTGTCGGTTAAACTGCTGGAGCTACAGCAGGAAGGCAAGGTCATCAATTCTCCGGTCCAGCAGCAGCGCTATACCGCGCAGATGCTGAACGAGCTGAGCAGCGGGCTGGATCAAAATGAAACTTCTCGCGAGAATGCCGCCGCCAAACGCAGCTCGACGCAGATTGATGTACAGAGCGGCGCAGATGATACCGGCCTGCCGGATCTGATCCTTCGCGCACCGTACAATACCGTCTGGGAACGTCTGCCAGCGGCACTGCAACGCGTGGGCATGAAGGTGACCGATACCAACCGCTCTCAGGGCAGTCTGAGCGTGACCTACAAGGCGCTCGACAGCGATGAGTGGGACCAGCTGGGTGCGAAAGATCCGGGTCTGACCAACGGCGATTATAAGCTTCAGGTCGGCGATCTGGATAACCGCAGCAGCCTGCAGTTCCTCGATCCTAAAGGCCACACGCTGACCCAGTCGCAAAACGACGCGCTGGTCGCGGTGTTCCAGGCCGCCCTCAGCAAGTAAATCTTCACTCAGGCCGGAACCTTCCGGCCTTTTTTATTCCTCTGTACGTAAACGATTGCTTCGATTTTTTCGCCACAGAGAATAAACTGGTCAGGGCCCACTTTTTTCCGTTTTATTTTTGGAGTTAAACAAGATGCAAAAGCAAGCTGAGTTGTATCGCGGCAAAGCGAAAACCGTTTACAGCACCGAAAACCCGGATCTGCTGATACTCGAATTCCGCAACGATACGTCAGCACTGGACGGTGAGCGTATCGAACAGTTCGATCGCAAAGGAATGATTAACAACAAGTTTAATTATTTCATTATGACCAAACTGCAGGAGGCGGGTATCCCAACCCAGATGGAAGCCCTGCTGTCCGATAACGAAGCGCTGGTGAAAAAGCTGGATATGGTGCCGGTTGAGTGCGTGGTGCGTAACCGTGCGGCAGGCTCGCTGGTGAAGCGTCTTGGCGTGGAGGAGGGGCTGATCCTCAACCCGCCGCTGTTTGACCTGTTCCTTAAGGACGATGCCAAACACGATCCGATGGTGAACGAATCCTACTGTGAAACCTTTGGCTGGGTAAACAAAGAGAACCTGGCGCGGATGCGCGAACTGACCTACAAGGCCAACGAGGTGCTGAGCAAGCTGTTCGCCGACGCCGGACTGATCCTTGTCGACTTCAAGCTGGAGTTCGGCCTGTTCAAGGGTGAAGTGGTGCTGGGCGACGAGTTCTCCCCGGACGGCGCTCGCCTGTGGGATAAAAACACGCTGGAAAAAATGGACAAAGATCGTTACCGCCAGAGCCTGGGCGGCCTGATCGAAGCCTATGAAGAAGTGGCTAACCGTCTTGGCGTCAAGCTGGACTAAGTTACGCGGCTGCGGCTAATCTGCCGCAGCGTTTTCCCTCCCCAATCTTTCTCTTTTTCTCTCAGTCCTTAAGCCAAATGCCTGGTTATGCCCTTTACGCTGGTGTTAGCGTTGATGGACGACTAAAATCATGACATCAGTCGCGAAGTGTTTATAACGAGAGGTAATTTATGCGTTGGCAAGGGCGCCGTGAAAGCGATAACGTGGACGATCGCCGTAGTGAATCAGGCTCAATGGGCAGCGGAGGAATGCGCATCCCACGGGGCAAAGGCGGCATCATTTTGCTGATTGTGGTGGTGGTCGCCGGGTACTATGGCTACGACCTCAGTCCGCTGCTGACCGGTGAGTCTTCATCTGTTTCCCAGACTGCCCCGCAGCAGCGCCAGAGCATCAATCCTCAGCAGGATGAAGCGGCTAAATTCACCTCGGTGATGCTGGCGACGACGGAAGATACCTGGCAGCAGCTTTTCCAGAAAATGGGCAAAACCTACACTCCGCCTAAGCTGGTGATGTATCGCGGTTCCACGCGCACCGGCTGTGGTACCGGTCAGTCGGTAATGGGGCCTTTCTACTGCCCGGCAGACTCCACGGTGTATATCGACCTCTCTTTCTACGATGAGATGAAAAACAAACTTGGAGCGGATGGCGATTTCGCTCAGGGCTACGTTATTGCCCATGAGGTCGGTCACCATGTGCAGCATCTGCTGGGCATTGAGCAAAAAATTCGCCAGCTGCAGCAGGGGGCAAGCCAGACTCAGGTCAACCAGCTCTCAGTGAAAATGGAGCTTCAGGCCGACTGCTTTGCCGGCGTATGGGGCTACTACATGCAGAAGGAAAATGTGCTTGAGCCGGGCGATTTGCAGGAGGCGCTCAACGCCGCAGAAGCGATTGGCGATGACCGTCTTCAGCAGCGCGGGCAGGGCAGAGTGGTGCCGGACAGCTTTACCCACGGCACCTCTCAGCAGCGCTACAGCTGGTTTAAAAAAGGGTTTGATGGCGGTAATCCGGGCCAGTGCGATACGTTTAGCGGCTGATCGTGGCGGAGATTGAAGCCGCCCTGAACTTTACCGAAGCGCTCAGGCAGCAGGGGCTGCGGCAAATTCTGGTCATCAGCGGCGATGCGGAATGGTGCGAACGTCAGGCCGGGCAGTGGATGGCCTGGCTGCCGGGCGACTGGATGTGGCTTGGCGACGCGCCGCACAGTCCGCTACACTGCGCGCCCCAGGCGGCGAGAACGCTGCTGGGGCGCGAGTTCCTCCACGCGGTATTTGACGCCCGCGCTGGTTTTCATGCCGAAGCGCTTGCCGCGCTCTCCGGTACCTTAAAGGCCGGTAGCTGGCTGCTTGTGTTGGTGCCTGAGTGGTCGCGCTGGGCTACGCTGCCAGATACCGATTCGCTGCGCTGGAGCGAGCAAGCCTCACCGATTCCTTCCCCGCATTTTATCCGGCGTTTTCAGCGGCTGATCGAACAGGACGGGCAGATTGCCCTGCTGCGACAGCATCAGCCTTTTACGCTTCCTCCTCTTCCCTGCCAGCCAGCCTGGCGGCCTGACGATACCCGTCAGCAACAGCAGGTGCTGAACAGCCTGCTGGACAGCGAACCGGGGATCTCGGTGCTGATCGCCGCGCGAGGCAGGGGGAAATCCGCGCTGGCTGGGCTGCTGGCCGCTCGCTGGCCGGGACGCTGTCTGATCGCCGCTCCGGCCAAAGTGGCGACGGATGTGCTGGCTGAATTCGCCGGAGAAGCGTTTGAGTTTATCGCGCCTGACCGGCTGCTGGCGCTCAGCCCGCAACAGCGCCCTCAGGGCATTGACTGGCTGCTGGTCGATGAAGCGGCGGCTATTCCTGCTCCTCTTCTTAAACGACTGGTGAAGCTCTATCCCCGCACGCTGCTGACCTCGACGCTGCAAGGTTACGAGGGAACGGGACGCGGTTTTATGCTCAAGTTCTGCGCCAGCCTGCCCCAGGTCACACTCCTGAGGCTGGATCGGCCGCTGCGCTGGTCGGCGCAGGATCCGCTGGAGCATTTTATCAATCAGGCGCTGCTGTTTGATGACGCCGAACCGCAGCGGGATAGACGCCCTGTACGTTACGCTTTCCCTGAACAGTCCGCCTGGCTGACGGCCCCCGAGCAGCTTTCAGCCATGTACCGGCTGCTGACCAGCGCCCACTATCGCACCTCGCCGCTGGATCTCCGGCGAATGATGGATGCGCCGGGGATGCACTTTAGCCTGGCCTCGCAGGGTGAAACGGTACAGGGCGCGCTGTGGCTGGTTGATGAAGGCGGGCTGTCGGCCGGGCTGGCCGAGGCCGTCTGGGCAGGGAATCGTCGGCCCAGAGGCAATCTGGTCGCGCAGTCTCTGGCCGCACACGGGGGCTGGCCCGAAGCGGCCCGGCTGCGATCGCGGCGGATTAGCCGCATCGCGATTGCGCCCGACTGCCGCCGTCAGGGGATTGGACGCCAGATGGTGCAGCAAAGCCTGCACGCTGCGCAGGGGCTGGATTTTCTTTCGGTCAGTTTTGGCTACACGGAGGAGCTGTGGCATTTCTGGCAAGAGTGTGGTTTCCAACTGATGCGTTTTGGCAGTCAGCGCGAGGCCAGCAGCGGCTGCTATACGGCGATGGCGATTCTGCCGCTAAGCAAAGAGGCTGAAGCGCTGGCCCGGCGCGGATCGCATCGCCTGCGGCGTGACTGGCCCTGGTTACAGCGCCTGACTCCTGAAGTCAACCTTGCGCTTGCACCGGTCGGCGATCGGCACCTTGATGAAGAGGACTGGCGGGAGCTGGCCGGTTTTGCCTGGGGACAGCGGCCTTTCGAGGTCAGCATGGGGGCGTTAGGGCGGCTGGTCAGCGACAGCCAGCAAGCCTTACCTTTGCTACGTGGGGCGATCGTCGCGGGGCTTTCGCCCGCGGAGCTGAGCCAGCAGTTTGGCTTATCAGGTAAAAAGGCACTGCTGTCCAGCTGGCGGCAGGAAGCGCAAACGGCGCTGAATGCGCTGGACGCTTCGCGAAGCAGCCGCTGGCAGGCTTATCTCAACTCATTATCCTGAGAGGGCGGCGCGGCGGGGAAAAACCAGGCAGGGGAGATCACCCCTGCGCTAACGTTATTTCTTCTTCGGCCAGTCTTCGTCATCGTCCCACTTGTCGTTGAAATCCCGATGCGGCGGCAAATCCGGCTTGTTATCGATAGATTTTTTGTGATCGATGCGCTTAAGATCTTTGTAGACGTTCATCAGTACGCCCACCATCAGTACGATCACCAGCAGCCACCAATACTCTTTCAGCCATTCCATCTTCTCACCTTAGTCGCTTATGCGATCAGCTGTTCCATAATCCGCTGGTACATGCGGCTCAGCAGTTGCAGGTCCGAGGCTTTGACACACTCATTGATTTTATGAATGGTGGCGTTCACCGGACCCAGTTCGACCACCTGGGCACCCATCCGGGCGATAAATCGTCCGTCAGAGGTTCCGCCAGTGGTCTGCAACTGCGGTTTGATTTCATTATAGTGCGCAACGGCATTTACCACCGCATCCACCAGCCTGCCGCGAGAAGTCAGAAACGGCTGGCCGGAAACCTTCCATTCCAGCGTGTAGCGCAGCTGATGGCGCTCCAGCAGCGCCTGCACCTGCTGTTTAATCATCTCTTCGGTCAGCTCGGTGCTGAAGCGGAAGTTAAACTGCACAAAGAGCTCGCCAGGGATAACGTTGTTGCTGCCCGTCCCCGCCTGCACGTTAGCAATCTGCATACTGGTCGGAGGGAAAAACTCGTTGCCCTGGTCCCACTCGGTAGCCACCAGCTCATTCAGCGCGGGCAGGGCGCGATGCACCGGATTGTCGGCCAGATGCGGATAGGCGACGTGGCCCTGAACCCCATGCAGGGTCAGGTTGGCGGTCATCGAGCCGCGACGGCCATTTTTCACCACGTCACCGACGATTGTGGTGCTGGAAGGTTCGCCGACCAGGCAGTAATCCATGCGCTCTTTACGCGCCATCAGCGCTTCAACCACTTTCACCGTGCCGTTAGTCGCGTTGGCTTCTTCGTCAGAGGTGATCAGAAAAGCCAGGCGGCCCTTATGCTGCGGATGACCGGTAACAAAACGCTCTGCCGCCACGATCATCGCTGCCAGTGAGCCTTTCATATCCGCCGCGCCGCGACCATAGAGCATACCGTCGCGAATGGTGGGTTCAAACGGCGGATTAGTCCACAGCCTGGCCTCACCGGTTGGCACTACGTCGGTATGTCCGGCAAAGGCCAGCGTCTCGCCCTGTCCGCGCCAGGCCCAGAAGTTCAGGGTATCGCCAATGTTCATCGGCTCAATGGTAAAGCCCAGCGCCTGCAGGCGTTTGATCATGATAGCCTGACAACCGGCATCATCCGGGCTGAGGGAAGGGCGACGAATAAGCTGCTGCGTCAGCTCAATGACCGGACAGAACATAATCAGGACTTCTCCGAAATAAATTGCTGGTAAGTGGATTCGCTAAAACCCAGCAGCATAGAACCGTCTGCGCCGCAGAGCAACGGGCGTTTGATTATTGCTGGCTGTTCCAGCATCAGCTCGCGAGCGGCGGCAGCGTTATTCACCGCGCTGCGCGCCTCTTCGCTAAGCTTGCGCCAGGTGGTGCCGCGCGTGTTCAGCAGCGCTTCCCAGCCGAGCACCTCAATAAAACCCTGTAGCGTCGCGCTGTCGAGACCGTCCGCGCGGTAATCATGAAACTGGCAGTCCACGCCGTTCGCTTCCAGATATTTGCGGGCCTTCTTTATGGTGTCGCAGTTTTTGATGCCGTACATTTTGAACATGTAATTCTTAACTCCTTCTTTCTGCAGTAATTGTGTTCAGCTAAGCCATTTTTCTCGCTGATTATCAGCAAATCTATAGCGAGTGTTGGGTCATATATTCATGAACTTTTCTTCTGATCATATTTCTTGCGTCATAGCTGGACAGCATTCGTGATAGTTTAACGATTAAAAAAATCAGGAAGAGCAACAGTCCAGCGGCGAAGAACAGCAAATATTTTTGCTTCCTGATAGTTTCTTTGATGAAGAGTTGCTGTTTCGCGGAGGTGAATGAAGCGCAGATTATTTTTATCTGTTCGTCATTCATTCCCGATGCAGATTTGAACTTGACGGTAGGCTCAGGGAACTTGCTGCATTGTTCAGGGGTTATTTCCCAGTTGAGCGAGTTTTTAGTAAAAGGCAGGTAATGGGGGAAGATATTCTTTGCGGAGTGGCTATCTATCCAGAAGGTACTGTTATCGCTTTTAAACGTTAACGCCGCTGAATTCCGGACACCCAACGTGGTGAAGAACAGGGTAAGAATAAGCGTGGAAACAGAGAGAGAAAGGATGCATAAATGGACTGGCCACGTTGGCGTCGTTATTTTTAAACGATCGATATCAAACCAGCCTTTGGCATTTGAAATCTCTTTCAGGCTGATATCATACTTCTCATACCAGATTTTGAATTTCTTAATCTGTTTAATGCTGGTGGCTCTGCCATTGAAAACAACGTTATATCTTTCGATGTCATTTCTGTCATGGACCAGCGATTGAAGATCGCTGTGATTGAAGTTTTTTTCACCGGAGATCAGATTCCAGATTCTGCTAAAGAGGCTATAGCCTGAACCGGCACGATGATAGATATAATAGATAAAAAGAATAATGAGGATAATAGAAATAATGGTTTTTAACTGGCTGTTTAAAATCCATGACGTCAAGCTTTCCATTTATTTTCCTTAAAATAACTTATATCTGCAATAAGTACAAAACTGTAGCAAATTTTTAATGTATTGTGAAAAAATTATTTAAAATCAGCCCTTCTTTCAGGAAGAGAGGAATAATCAGCTAAATCTGACTAAAAAGGGCGTTCGATCACCTTCTTTTTCCTGTGGGTTTCAACTATATTCGATACTGTTCAGGCGGTTAGTCCACAGCGGACGCGCCTGCGAGGCAGCAGGGATGCCAGGCATATCATCACCCAGACAGAGACTTAGCGTAAGGAGGGACAACATGAACTATTTGAAAGCGTCTTCCGCCCATACGGTTGAAGAGACCCAATCGATGATCGTCATCGCCAGGAAGAAAAAAACCCGTTGTGATGAGTTTAATCACATCGTTGAGGCGGTGCTGGCGGAATACCCTGACGCCAAAACGCATATCGACAGTGAAAGCGGCGGATACGATAAAGTGATTGTTCTGAAATAACAGTGGATGTGTCGCGTCCGGGGGGCTGAGCCCCCCGTGGGCTACTCGCTGATAAACCCCTTTTCCTGTAACCTGAGTAGCGCCGTCCCTTCAGCATAAATCATCCCGGTGGTTAATGACGCGTATCCCAGCTTCTGGTAGAAGCTGATTTTGTCCGGCATTGAGTAAATAAACACCTTCCCGCAGGGTGCCAGCGATGCCATGATCGCCGCCATTAGCTGCCCGCCATAACCCCTTCCCTGATAAGCCTCGTCGACAATCACGTCAGACAGATACGACGCCCAGGTCATATCGCTGATCGCGTGCGCGGTAGCCATCAGCCTGCCGTCGACATAGCCAAACCAGACAAACTGAGAATGCTGATAAGCGCGCTGAAGCACCTCGGGATCGCGGCGACTCAGCCCGGCACGTTCGATTAAATCGGCCAGTTGCTGCCAGTTGACGCGCGGAGAGTCGGAGGTGGTGCTTAGTCGCATTTGATGCATAAAAGTCCCTCTGGTTTTCAAACGATAATCACACTATGGCGTGACCGGCCTGTCTTAGCGAGAGAAGTGTGCTCTGCCACACAAATTACAGTTTTGATCGAAACTGAAGAAGCGAACGCTGGACGAAAACTGTTCCCTTTACCTTAAGATTAATCTTATAATTGAGCCACAATAAAAGAGGGGGTGATTTATGATTGATTTAGAACTAGGGAACTGGAAAGACTTTATCGAAGCGATGTTATCCCGTAAATAACACTCTCTTTAAGCAAAGCGTATCCAGAAGAGAAAAAGGCAGCCCGGTCAAGGCTGCCTTTTTTGTTATTGCAACGGCGTATTCACCGGTTTCTCTTTGATCGGGAAGCGCCGCCTCACCAACACGAAGAACAGCGGTACGAAGAAGATCGCCAGAATAGTGGCAGAGATCATGCCGCCCATGACGCCAGTCCCCACCGCATGTTGGCTGCTGGAACCGGCGCCGTTGCTAATCGCCATCGGCAGCACGCCGAAGATAAAGGCCAGCGAGGTCATCAGAATGGGGCGCAGGCGCTGCCTTGACGCCTCCAGCGTCGCCTCCAGCAGGTCGCGGCCTTTACTGTTGATCTCGTTAGCGAATTCGACGATCAGAATGGCGTTTTTCGCCGACAGGCCAATCACCGTCAGTAGCCCAACCTGGAAGTAGACATCGTTTTCCAGCCCGCGTACCCAGGTGGCAATCAGCGCGCCGATCACCCCAAGCGGCACCACCAGCATCACCGAGAACGGGATCGACCAGCTCTCATACAGCGCCGCAAGGCAGAGAAATACCACCAGCAGCGAGATGGCGTAGAGGGCAGGGGCCTGCGAGCCAGACATGCGCTCCTGATAGGACGCGCCGGTCCACTGCAGGCCGAAGCCGCCAGGCAGTTTGCTGACCAGATTTTCCATCACGTCCATAGCGGTACCGGTACTGACGCCCTGCGCGGATTCCCCAACAATTTCAACCGCCGAATAGCCGTTGTAGCGTTCCAGCCGCGGCGATCCGGTTTCCCAACTGGTGGTGGCGAAGGCGGTGAACGGCACCATGCCGCCGCTGCTGTTGCGCACGTACCACTTGCTGATGTCATCCGGCAACATGCGGTATTTCGCCGCCGCCTGAACGTAAACTTTCTTCACGCGGCCACGATCGAGGAAGTCATTGACGTAGGTCGATCCCCAGCCGGTTTGCAGCGTGTTGTTGATGTCATCAATGGAAACCCCAAGTGCCTGCGCCTTATGCTGATCGACATTGATCCGCAACTGCGGCGTATCATCCAGACCATTGTGGCGCACGCGGATCAGCGAGGCATTCCCCTCCGCCGCGCTAAGCAGCAGGTCACGCGCCTTCATTAATGCATCGTGTCCCTGGCCGGCATGATCCTGCAGCTCCATATCAAATCCGGCAGAGTTGCCCAGGCCGGTAATGGCTGGCGGGCTACTGGCAATAACGCGGCCCTCTTTAATTTTTTTAAAGGCCCTGGTCGCGCGCTCGATAATGGCAAACGAGGTATTGTCCGCGCCGTGACGATCGCCCCAGTCCTTCAGCCGCACGAACATACGCGCCACATTCTGACCATTCCCCCCCGGTCCCGCGCCGATGGTCGAGAAGACGGAAAGCACGTTATCTTTCTCTTTGGTTAAATAGTACTGTTCAACCGTGTTGACCACTTTGTTGGTTTCCTGCAGCGTCGAGCCGGGCGGGAGCTGAACCTGAGTAGTAAACACGCCGCGATCTTCCAGCGGCAGGAAAGAAGTCGGCAGGCGCAGAAACAGAAAGGCCATCCCGGCGATTAACAACAAATACAGCAGCATCCAGCGCCCGGCTTTTGCCAGAATGCGGCCGACGCCGCGCTCATAGCGCTCGGCATTGCTGTTGAACATACGGTTAAACCAGCCAAAGAAGCCTTTGCGCCCATGATGGTGTCCCTGTGGGATCGGCTTAAGCAGCGTAGAGCACAGGGCCGGGGTGAGGATCATCGCCACCAGCACCGACAGCACCATCGCGGAAACGATAGTGACCGAAAACTGGCGGTAAATTGCGCCAGTGGTGCCGCCGAAGAAGGCCATAGGGATAAATACGGCAGACAGTACCAGCGCAATACCCACCAGCGCTCCCTGAATCTGCCCCATCGATTTCCTCGTGGCGTCGCGGGGCGAAAGTCCTTCTTCGCTCATGATTCGCTCGACGTTTTCCACCACCACGATGGCATCGTCCACCAGTAGTCCAATAGCCAGCACCATGGCAAACATCGTCAGGGTGTTGATGCTGAAACCGAAGGCAGAAAGAATGGTGAAGGTGCCCAGCAGCACCACCGGAACGGCAATCGTCGGGATCAGCGTGGCGCGGAAATTCTGCATAAACAGATACATCACCACAAACACCAGCATCACCGCTTCAACCAGCGTTTTAACCACATCCTCGATCGAGGCCTTCACAAATGGCGTGGTTTCGTAAGCGATTTCGGCCTTCAGCCCGTGCGGAAAGTAGTGGGAAAGCTCGTCAATACGCGCACGAACCAGCTCATCGGTTTGCAGCTCGTTGGCGCCGGAGGCCAGCTTGATGCCCAGCCCGGAGGCGGGCTGGCCGTTATACTGGCTGAGGAAATCATACTTCTCAGCGCCGAGCGCGATATCCGCCACGTCGCCAAGTTTCACTTCCGAACCGTCCTGATTTACCCGCAGGGTGATATTGCGAAACTGCTCTGGGGTATTCAGCAGCGACTGTGAGTTGATGGTGGCGTTCAGCGCCTGCTTATCGACGGAAGGTAACCCGCCCAGTTGGCCCACCGCCACCTGGCTGTTCTGCGCCTCGATGGCGGTGACGATATCCGAGGTCGTGAGGGCGTAATTAATCATTTTATTCGGGTCAAGCCAGATGCGCATCGCATACTGCGATCCGTAAGCATCCACTTCCCCCACGCCGTCAATGCGGCTGAGTGGGTCCTGCACGTTGCTGGCGACGTAGTCGGAGATGTCCTGTTTACCCATGCTGCCGTCGGTCGAAACAAACGCCACCATCAGAATATTGGTATCCCCGGTTTTGGTGACGGTGACCCCCTGAGACTGCACGTCCTGCGGCAGCTTGCGCAGCGCGGATTGCAGCTGGTTTTGCACCTGCTGGCGCGCCTCGTCTGGATTTGTCCCGGCGGTGAAGGTCAGCGTGATAGTGGCCTGGCCGGTATTACTGCTCTGCGACGACATATACATCAGGTTATCGATGCCGGTCATGTTCTGTTCGATAACCTGGGTCACGGTGTTTTCCAGCGTTTCCGCCGAAGCGCCAGGGTAGTTAGCCGTGATACGAACGTTGGGGGGAGCAAGATCGGGATATTGCTCAACGGGAAGGGAAAAAATCGCCAGTGTGCCGGTCAGGCAAAGCAAAATCGCTATCACCCAGGCGAAGATCGGGCGATCGATAAAAAAATTCGCCATTGAATAAAGCTCCAGGCAAGTCGTCAGAAAAGGAAATGCGCCAGCCTTTTCCCTGAGGCGCGGGATGCTGAACGTCAGTCCGCCGCAAATTTTTTTAGTTTATTCAATATGCTTTGGCTGAGTTCACTTTACCCTCAGGTAGGTGAATAATCGTGGAGAAATTGAGGAGAAAATGTAAATTATCGTGCTAATTCGTCCACTAAGATTATCTGGCAGCCCTTGTGCCGTCACGCTGTTGTCGTAAACAGCGCAACCGGCAGACTAAGTGGGGAAGCGCAGTGAGACGACTGTTCCCTTTTGGCTTGCTGAAGAAATGTTGAGCTCTCCTCCCAGACTGGCTGTACGCTCGCGCATTATCGACAGGCCGTAATGGCCGGGCGGCGAGATTTTGTCGCCGATGCCGATACCATTATCCTGAATTTCAATGACATTCTGCCCTTCAGCCGGGCAGCTACAGTGGATCTCAATTCTCGACGCCTGCGCATGGCGGATCGCGTTGAGCAGGGCCTCACGGACGATTTGCAGTACGTGTACCTGTTTCTGCGCTTCCAGCTGGCGAGGTTCAGGTTCGCTCACCAGCACGATGTCCGCGCTGGACTGTTCGCTAAGCGTCGTTATCACCTGGCGCAGCGCGGTGGCTAAATCGGCAGGCTCAATCGACAGGCGGAAAGTGGTTAACAGTTCCCGCAGCTGGAGGTTTGCTTCCGTCAGAGCGCGATCGATTTCGCCCACGATAGCCTGAGCCGGTAACGCGTTGCCCTCCGATACGCGCTTCAGCCGCGCAAGCTGGATGCGCAGATAGGCAAGAGATTGTGCCAGCGAGTCATGCAGCTCGCGGGCGATGGTGGCGCGCTCTTCCATTACCAGCAGGTGGCGAACCTTTTGCTGCGCGCGATCGAGCAGCACCGACCTGGCCAGCATTGTCGCCACTCCCTGCATCAGCTGAGGCTCGCTACTCTGCGCCTGCCAGCGCAGAGTAGCGCCTTCCGTATCCAGCGGCAGGGTAAGCCAGGCCAGGCTTGGGTCAGGCTGACCGGCGCTGAGGGGGCCGTGCGGCGGGGCGCTTATTTCGATCGCGCAGAAACTTTCGTGTTCTGCCACCAGCTCAAGCACTTCCGGCCAGGCCCGGGCGGGATCGAGGTAGCGGCTGAGCGTCTCTGAGCACTGATAAAGCAGGGCCAGACGGCGATTGGCGAGGCGCAGGTCGCTGGTTTTCTCTTTCACCGCCAGCTCAAGACTTTGATAGAGTTTTTCCAGCTCGGAGGTCATGCGGGCAAAGGCCCGGGCCAGCACGCCCAGCTCGTTTGGCAGCCGGGTATCCAGCGTCGTATGGTGAAAACGGGCGTGCTCAATGGCGTTACTGGCCATCACCAGCTGATTCAGCGGGGCCACCACCTGACGTTTAACCAGGCGCAGCGTCCAGATGACCAGCAGCGCGATCGCCGCAAAGCCCAGCAGGCTGACCCCGGCAACCAGCTTCATTTTCAGTTCGGCCCAGTGCTGTAACGCCAGCACGAAGCGATCGATCTGCGCGACATAAAGAGAAACGTTCTGTTGGTAGTGTCGGGTATTGCCCGCCGCCAGATCCGGCTGCAAGGTTTGCCAGTCCTGTAGCAGCGCGTGATAGCGCGTCCTGACGCTGTTCGGGACATAAAGCCGATCCAGCGCCTTTAGCGCCGGGGCTTCAACCGACTGCTGGTACGCCGCGATATCTCGCGGCAGCTCAGAGGTCAGGCTGGCGGCATCCCAGGCCAGTCGATAACTCTGCATACGCAGCGACCCGGCAATATTAACGGCTTCGGCATCGCGCAGGCTGGTGGCGAGCGTCAGCAGCGCCAGGCCGGACGAGAGCACCGAGAGCAGCACAATGGCGAACAACATGCGGCCCAGGCTGCTGGTTACGGAACGCTTAAACATCCATCGCTTCCTTATAGTAGCGTTGCGGTCAGTATAGCGGTAACGCCCGGCAAAACATTGACCTGGGTGCCAGGCAGAAAGAATGTTCAAAACGTGCTCTTTATCGCTTGAAGCCAGCCCTTATGCTGGTTACAGTGCTTACATCCCCAACAAAAGTGGCGGTATTTATTTCAGCAGCGGCTGTTGAGACACATCCTTTTACAGTCCAGGTTAAATGTAACTTTCATTGACACTTCTTTGGACAGCACCTCAATCTCTTCACAATCCTTAAACACTTTTACCCCATTGCCACGCTGCTTTTCATTAGCAGGGTCATAATTAATCTCGTGACGAATGATAACTTCGACGAGGAAATAAATTATGAAGATGAAACTCCCTGCTCTGCTTGCCGCCACCCTTTTTGCCGCCACCTCTTTCTCAGCGCTGGCTGCCACCCAGGTCGACCGGGCACAGAGCCAGGATCTACAGGCTATGGGCACTGTTTCTGTGTCTGGCGTCAGTGGTTCACTGGATGATGCCACCCATCAGCTGTCGAAAAAAGCGGAAGAAATGGGGGCCAGCCACTACCGTGTCATTCGCGCGGATACCCCCGGTGATTCCAGCCTGTGGAGCGGTAACGCCGAGATTTACCGTTAAGTTTTACCCCTCAGTCCGACCCCTGTGTAGCCTTAGTGACCTCACTGAACCGACCGCCTGTTGCGGTCGGTTTTTTTATGCGCCAACCGGCAAAAATAACAAAAGCTCACGATTTCCCCGGCGGAATTTTTGCGTCAGCTTTACAGAACGGTTAGGATGCATCGCCGCAATTTTCCCGCTTCCGTCAAGAATATAACTACAGGAACCCGGGTTTTGCCCAGACGTTTGTGCTGCTGGCGCAATCGTTTGGTTGGTAACACACATCAGGATACCCGGGACGGGTAGCCGTCATACTGTGGACAGGATAATAGGAACGATAATGAAAGCTGATAAAACAGCGGTTGCCAACAAGCGCGCCGCAAGAAGACGTTGGTTAAACTCTCATGACTCCGGCTATCACAAGGCCATGGACAATCGTCACGTTCAGATGATTGCCATTGGCGGCGCAATAGGCACGGGGCTGTTTCTGGGGGCGGGGGCTCGTCTGCAGATTGCCGGTCCGGCGCTGGCCATCGTCTATTTAGTATGCGGTATCTTCTCTTTCTTCATCCTGCGTGCGCTGGGTGAGTTGGTGCTTCACCGCCCCTCCAGCGGTAGCTTTGTTTCTTACGCGCGTGAGTTCCTTGGTGAAAAGGCTTCCTACGTGGCGGGCTGGATGTATTTCGTCAACTGGGCGATGACCGGTATCGTCGATATCACGGCGGTAGCGCTCTATATGCATTACTGGGGAGCGTTTGGCGATGTGCCGCAGTGGGTGTTTGCGCTGGGCGCGCTGGCTATCGTCGGGACCATGAACATGATCGGCGTGAAGTGGTTTGCTGAGATGGAGTTCTGGTTCGCGCTGATTAAAGTGCTGGCGATTGCTATCTTCCTGGTGGTTGGCGTGGTGTTCCTCGGCTCTGGCAAACCGCTGGACGGCAACACCACCGGCTTCCACCTGATCAGTGATAACGGCGGATTCTTCCCGCATGGCCTGCTGCCGGCTCTGGTTCTGGTCCAGGGGGTCGTCTTCGCCTTTGCCTCTATCGAACTGGTAGGGACGGCTGCCGGGGAGTGTAAAGATCCGAAGACCATGCTGCCAAAAGCGATTAACAGCGTGATCTGGCGAATTGGTCTGTTCTACGTTGGATCGGTGGTGCTGCTGGTGCTGCTGCTGCCGTGGAATGCCTATCAGGCCGGGCAAAGCCCGTTTGTTACCTTCTTCTCCAGGCTCGGCGTTCCCTATGTTGGCAGCATCATGAATATTGTGGTGCTGAGCGCGGCGCTTTCCAGCCTTAACTCCGGCCTTTACTCAACGGGCCGCATTTTGCGCTCAATGTCGATGGGCGGATCGGCGCCGAAGTTCATGTCAAAAATGAGCGGCCAGCAGGTGCCTTATATGGGCATTCTGGTGACGATTGGCGTCTACATCATCGGGGTTTACCTCAACTATATCGTGCCCTCCAGCGTCTTCGAAATCGTGCTGAACATCGCTTCGCTGGGGATTATCTCCTCCTGGGCCTTTATCGTGGTCTGCCAGATGCGGCTGCGCAAGGCGATTAAAGAGGGGCGGGCGGAAGACGTGAGCTTTAAGCTGCCGTGGGCGCCGTTTACCTCGTGGCTGACGCTGCTCTTCCTGGCGAGCGTGCTGGTGCTGATGGCTTTCGACTACCCGAACGGGACGTTCACCATCGCCTCGCTGCCGCTGATTGCGGTGATTCTGGTGCTGGGCTGGTTTGGCGTGCGTAAGCGCGTGCATGCGGTCGCTCAGACCGAACACGAACAGCAGCCGACGAAAGAAGATTCGGCAGGCTAACCGTTTGCTGAACAGAGAAGGGCGGCCTGAGTCAGGCCGCCTTTTTTATGGCGGCTGCTTCAGACTGGCGCAGGGCTGCACGATGATGACGCATCCTTGATTTTCAACGGAAAAAATCCTCTGCCATCGCGTTAACCGGTTTACCGGCTCATTCATAAATTACTGCTGTTATTTCAGCCTCCTGCCTTTTATATCTGTCACCTCACCGCTGAACTGGCACGCGAACTGCTTAATTATTCCCCAACAGACCAATGCTGGATGCCCCGCTCCCTAAAGCGGGTAAACCGGTTTACTTAAGCACAGTCAGCCTCAGGGAATCGTTATGGGTGAAGTTCTGGTCAAAGCAAACAATATTACCAAGCGCTTTGGGGCGCTGACGGCGCTGAACGGCGTCAGTCTTGAGATCCATCGCGGAGAGGTACTGGCGCTGCTGGGAGATAATGGTGCGGGCAAATCAACCTTCACTAAAGTGCTTTCGGGGGCCTTCAGCGCCTCTTCCGGGGAACTGAGCGTCTCCGGGAAAAGCGTCCGCTTCGCCTCGCCTAAAGACGCCGCCGACCACGGCATCGCCACCATCTATCAGGAACTGGCGCTCGCCGAAAACCTGTCGATTGCTGAAAACGTTTTCCTTGGCCGCGAGCTTAAGCGTCGGGTGTTGGGTATTCCTTTCTTACGGATGCAGGCCATGCGGCAGCGCGTTGAGCAACTGCTGAAGGAGCTGGACGCGCATATCTCAGATGCCGAAGCGCCGGTGGGCAGCCTGTCAGGCGGGCAGCGGCAGGCGGTCGCCATCTGCCGGGCGCTGAACCTGAATGCGCAGCTGGTGATGATGGATGAGCCTACCGCCGCGCTGGCGGTGGCGGAAACCCGCAAAGTACTCTCCCTGACGCGCAGGCTCGCCGAGCGTAACTGCGGCGTGGTGCTGATTAGCCACAACATCAGCGACGTTTTTGAGGTGGCCGATCGAATGGTGGTATTCCGTCGCGGTCGGAAAATTGCCGAGCGGCGGCGGAATGAAACCTCGCCTGATGAAATTGTCTCCCTGATCACCGGCGCGCATCCCGACGCGCGCGCCAGTGAGCAACTGCGTGATTAACCGATCGTTCCTTTCACTGGGTGGAATCTGACTATGATGAAACGCATCACTCTCACATTGCTTGCGACCTCTGTTTACCTTGCCAGCCAGTTTGTCAGCGCCGCCGACAAACCTAAAGTGGCTTTCGTCCCACAAATCGTCGGTATTCCTTACTTCCAGGCGATGCAGGAGGGCGGAAACCGCGCGGCGAAAGATCTGGGGGTGGATTTTGTCTACTCCGGGCCGGTGGATACCAACCCGATGGACCAGCTGCAAATTGTGCAGAACCTGATTGCTCAGGGCGTTAAGGCCATTTCGGTCAGCGTGCTGGACGCGTCAAGCCTCGCGCCGGTGGTGGAACAGGCGAAATCTCGCGGCGTATCGCTCTATACCAGCGACAGCGACGCGCCGGACAGCGGGCGGGCGGTCTATGTGGCGCAGGCAACCGACCAGGGACTCGGCGAGAGTATTATTGATGAGATGGTGAAGCGCGTCGGCGAAAGCGGCAAAATTGGCATTGTCTCCGGTGAGGCCACCGCTTCTAACCTCAATGGCTGGATTGGCTTTATGCAGGCCAGGGTGAAGGCGAAATACCCCAACATTACCCTGCTGGCGCCCCAGTTCGCCGGTGGCACCGCCAGCCGCGCCGCGCAGATAGCCACCGACCTGATCTCTTCCAATCCTGATTTGAAAGGCATTATCGCCGTCGCTTCTACTACCTGTCCGGGGGTAGCACAGGCTATTGAAACCGCAGGCAAGATTGGCAAAGTGATTGGCGCTGGCTATTGCAGTCCGAACACCGCCCGCGCCTACCTGAAAAGCGGTGCATTTGGCTACACCGTGTTATGGGACCCGGAAAAACTCGGCTATCTGACCGTCTGGGCAGGCAAGCAGCTGATTGACGGCAAACAATTCGCCACCGAAAACAGCGTTCCCGGCTTTGCTAAACCGGTCAGCTACGACAGCAAAACCGGCATTCTGCTGCTCGGCGCGCCCGCCGTTTTCACCAAAGATAACGTTGACCAGTATCACTTCTGACGGGAGCCGGTATGAAAGGAACGCTGTGGCGCTGGTCCGCGCGGGAAATCACTCTGGCAGCCGTTTGCCTGCTGGCCTGCGCGATTTTTTCGCTGGCTTCCCCCTGGTTTGCCACCGCCGACAATCTTGGCACGGTGCTGCGCAACAGCGTGGAGCTGCTGCTAATCGGTTTGGGAATGACGCTGATCCTGGCGATGGGTGGCGTTGATGTCTCGGTTGGGGTGGTGATGGGGCTGGCGGCATGGGGCGTTGGGCAGATGCTGGGGGCCAACGCGCTGTTTGCCGCCGTGCTGATTGGGCCAGCAATTGGTATCGCCGTTGGCGCTCTCACCGCCACCGTGGTGGTGGTGGGGCGGATACCGGCGATTGTTGGCACCCTGGGCCTGTACGGCGTTTATCGCACCGCCATCTTTGCCTTGCTGGGCGGCCAGTGGCTGTCCGGCCTGCCGGACGGGCTGACTCGCTGGGTAAACAGCCGGTTGCTGGGGCTGCCGCTAATGGCGTGGCTTATCGCGCTGGCCTGGTTGCTGGTCTGGCTGGCGCTGCGCAGGACTGCCTATGGTCCTCATCTGCTGGCTATCGGCCATTCGGAAGAGAAGGCTCGCCTCTCCGGCGTGCCGGTCAACCGCATCCGGTTTATGACTTTTATGCTGAGCGGACTGCTTTGCGGGATTGCGGCCACTTTTTATGTGGCGACCTACCGTAACGTCGAGATGACCATTGGCAGCACGCTGGCGCTGGAAGCTATCGCCGCTGTGGTACTCGGCGGAACGCGGATTACCGGTGGTGAATGCAGCCTGCTGGGTACGCTTCTGGGCGTACTGCTGCTGCGCATTTTGCAAAACGGCCTGCTGCTGATCGGCGTGCCTTCGCTGTGGCAGACGGTAGTGACCGGCGTGCTGTTGCTGGGGGTATTAAGTGCGGAAGTGCTAAGCGGACGCCTCTCGGTAAATGGACTGAGGCGGGGAAGGACATGAAATTTTTGCGTTCGCATCTCGTCACCTGCCTGCTGGTGGCGCTCTGGTGCCTGCTGGTCGCCGTGGTGCTGCTATTCCAACCCACGATGCTGGACCCGATAAACCTGACGGCCCTGCTTCAGTTTGCCACGGTGCTGGCGCTGGTTGCGCTGGGCCAGGCGCTGGTGGTGCTGTCAGGCGGCGCCGGGATCGATTTATCCGTTGGCGGCAATGTCTCCCTCTCTGCGGTAGTGGGCATGATGGCGCTGGACGCGGGAGCGCCTGCCTTTCTGCTGCCGGCGATCTGCGTGCTGTGCGGGCTGCTGCTCGGCCTGTTCAACGGCCTGTTGATCGCCCGGCTGAAGATCTGGCCGCTGATTGTCACGCTGGGGACGTTTTACGCCTGGTCAGGTCTGGCGCTGGCGCTGACCGGCGGCGCGGCGCTGTCCGGCGTTCCGCGCGAACTCCTGCCGTGGGGACGGGGCGCGTTAGCCGCTATTCCGCTGCCTTTCCTTTGCTGCGTGCTGCCCGCTTTTATCCTGGCGTGGGGAATACTGCAATTTACCAGCTGGGGGCGCTGGATCTATGCGATGGGGTTTAACGAACGTTCGGCCAGGCTGGTCGGCATTCCGGTCGATCGCTTACGACTGCTGATCTACGGCATTTGCGGCGCGCTGGCCGGCTGTGCCGGGTTTATTACCCTGGCCTGGCTGGGCAGCGGTCGTCCGAACGTCGGCGTCAATCTTGAGCTGGAATCCCTGACCGCCGCGCTGCTGGGCGGCATGGCGATCTTTGGCGGGCGGGGTGGGGCGATCGGCGTGCTGGCCGCCACGCTGCTGCTGGTGGCGATCAAAACCAGCCTGTTGCAGTTTGGCATCAATACGGTCTGGCAGGTCGGCGTGGTCGGGCTGCTGCTGATTATCGTGCTGCTGGCCGACCGTTTCTCATCTTACCGGAGATAATTTATGACATTAGCTCAGCGGATAGCCCGCCATGTGGAGAGCAACAGCGATCGTCTGGTGCAGACGCTTTGCGACTTAATTGCCTTTCCGTCGATAGTTAAGGTTGACCCCCGTGAAGCGGGGCCGGGAGAGCGTGACTGTCAGCTCTACCTCCAGCAGCGCCTGGCTGCGCTGGGCATGACCACCGACCTCTGGGATGCTGATGGCCCGGCGCTGTATGCCAAATATCAGGGGCGACCGGGCGCGAATAAAGGCCGGACTTTCGAAGGGCGTCCCAACCTTGGCGGCGTCCTGCGCGGCAGCGGCGGCGGGCGTTCAATCATGCTTAACGGCCATGTTGATGTGGTTCCTGCTGGCGCAGCGGAGCACTGGCACAGCGATCCTTTTACGCCGGTCGTGAAAGAGGGCGCGGTGTACGGGCGCGGCTCGGTAGACATGAAGGGCGGGGTGGCCTGCATGTTGATGGCGCTGACATTTCTTCAGGAGCTGAAGGTGCCGCTGGCCGGTGACGTGGTTTTCACCACCGTAGTGGATGAAGAAATTGGTGGGATGGGTTCGCTGGCTATGGTCGACCGGGGGTTCAGGGCCGATGCCGGGATCATGACCGAGCCGACCGCCAACCGTATTGCGCCAATCTGTCACGGCGTCCTGTGGGGAAGGATTGTGCTGGAAGGCATCGGCGGTCACGCGGAGCTGACCCCGAACTCGTGGGACGCCAGCGGCCCGGTGGATGCGATCGTGCTGTGTCGACAGATGCTGGACTCGATAGATATTCTCAATCGCCGCTGGCAGTACGATCCGCGTAAAAATCATCCGCTGATGGATTTGCCCAACCAGATTATCGTCACTCAGCTGAAGGCGGGAGAGCATCCGGCATCGCTGGCGGGAAGGGCTGAAATAATTATTGATGTCCAGTACCTGCCCGCCGAAAAGGATGAGTTTGGGCTGGGCGGCCACGTAAAGCGCGAACTGGAGGAGTATCTGGCGCGGGTTTGTGACGTCGATCCCTACCTTCGGGCGCATCCTGCCCGCATTGAGTGGATCCTCGATGCGGACTGTGCAGAAGTGTCGGCCAACCATCCTTTCGTCACCACTTTTCAGTCGGCGGTCGCGGAAGCGGCCATGCCGCCGGGCCTGGCGGGGTTTGGCGCGCATAGTGATATTGGCCTGCCGGGGCTGTTCGGCACGCCAACCGTCAACTTTGGCCCCGGCGATCCGGCGCTGTGCCATCAGCCGAATGAGCATGTGCCGGTGGCCGATCTGATGAGCTGCACCACGGCGATCGCGCTGGCGATAGCGCGCTGGAGCGGTCCGTCAGAAAGCCAGAATTAGGATAGTTTTCACCGCCGCGCGGCCTTATGATGACAGGCTCCCGAAAAACGCAACGGAGCCTGTATGTCAGCTAAAATCGAAGTGATCAAGAATAAAATCCTGTCAGATAACTGGTTCGTCCTGCGTAACTTTACCTACGATCTTACGGCCAAAGATGGCACCACAATCCGCCACAAGCGCGAAGTTTACGATCGCGGCAATGGCGCAACTATCCTGCTTTACAACCGCGATAAAAACAGCGTGATCCTCACCCGCCAGTTCCGCATTGCTACCTGGGTTAACGGTAATGAAAGCGGAATGCTTACGGAAACCTGCGCCGGGCTGCTGGATGATGATTCGCCGGAAGACTGCATCCGTAAGGAAGCCATTGAAGAGACCGGCTACGCGATAGGCCAGGTTGAGAAGCTGTATGAGATGTATATGTCGCCCGGCGGCGTGACCGAGCTGCTCCATTTTTTCGCGGCAGAATACGATGATTCCCTGCGCGCCAACGCTGGCGGCGGCGTGGAGGATGAGGATATTGACGTGATGGAAATTTCTTTTCCTCAGGCGTGGGCGATGATCAAAGAGGGCCGCATCAAAGATGGTAAAACCGTGATGCTGCTTCAGCATGCGCTGCTGGAAGGCTGGCTGACGCTTTAGCCCTCTCCGACGTTTGCTTAAACCGTTGCTGGCTGCAATGCCTGGATAGCGATCTCAGGAAAAGCACGCATCCTTTCCACCGCATCCGCGTAGAGCGGCATCGAGTGCGCGGCACCGGCCCGCTCAACGCAGACCGAAGCATAGGCGGCGGCGAACAGCGCCGCTTTCTCCAGCGCTTCGCCTGCCGCCAGCCTGGCCGCCAGCGCGCCGTTAAACGCGTCTCCTGCGCCGGTGCTGTCTTTTGGCTGTGCGGGATACACCGGGATCAGCGAAAACTGCTCGCCGTCGGACAATAAGGCGCCGCTGGTGCCTAAGGTGATAATCAGCTGCCGCACGCCTTTACGATGCAGTATGGCCGCCGCCTGCCGCGCACTGGGCACATCGTTAACCGTCATGCCGCTGAGCAGAGAGGCTTCGGTACTGTTCGGCGTCAGCAGGTCAATCTTGCTTAACAGGCCGTCGCTGACCTTTTGCCACGGTGCCGGGTTGAGGATCAGGAAGGTTTCTGCGGCCCTCGCGCTGTCCACCATCCGCTGGATAGCGTTGAGGTTGTTCTCCAGCTGCATCAGCATGATATCCGCCGCCGCGACCGTCGGCTGGCAGCGCGCGACCTCCTGGGCGGTCACCGTCAGATTAGCGCCCGGATAGACCGAAATCATATTCTCGGCATCGTCACCCGCCACATAGATCAGCGCGTTACCGGTTGGTTTCTCTTTACAGGTAAACAGCGTAATGGCATCAAAGCCGGTTTTTTCCAGATGACGGCGGGCGAAGCTGCCGAAGTCGTCGCTGCCGATTTTGCCGATATAGTGCACCCTTGCGCCAGCGCGCAGGGCTGCGGTGGCCTGATTCGCCCCTTTGCCGCCCGGTCCCATCATGCAGCTTTGCGCAATCAGCGATTCGCCCGGCATCGGGAAACGGGCCATCCTGGAGACGATATCCAGATTGAACGAGCCAAATACGCACACTTTTCCTTTCATGCCGTTTCTCCAAAGTGACGCTCGGCGGCCAGGCAGGCGCCGCGACAGCCGGTGCGGTCGGTGGCCTCGCTGAAGACGATTTTCAGAGCGTTGCGGGTAACCGGCGGCCGCAGATGCTGTTGAATTTGCTGGCGCAGCTCGGCCAGCGGAAAGTCCGCCATTGCCAGCACGCCGCCGCCGAGGATCAGCGTGTCCGGGTCAAGAATATTCATCTCGGTAGCGATAGTTTTTGCCAGCCGCTGCGTAAATGCCTGTAGATCGGCATGAGCGTGATGGCGAGTGAAAAGATGGGCGATCGGCGTGTCCGGCGCCTCTTTTGCCGCCCAGCCGCTCAGCCAGTGGCCGGAGATCAGCGTCTCTGCGCAGCCATGGTTGCCGCACGGGCAGGGGAGCGCGTTGTCACCCAGCGGAATATGCCCCAGCTCGCCTGCGCCGCCGTGCTCGCCGTGATAAAACGCGCCGTTCAGCCACAGGCTGTTGCCCATTCCTGTGCCAAGGTAGAGCCCTACCGCGCTGTTGGGCAGCGCGGGGAGCTGGAGCAGATCCCACAGCATCAGATGGTTGACATCCTTATCCATCGCCACCGGCACGCCCAGCCTTGCCGACAGTTTTTCCGCCACCGGCTGGTTATCCAGCGCCTGAATAAACGGCAGCGACAGCACCTGCAGGCGATCGCGGCTGAGGATCCCCGGCAGGCCCAGCATGATCCCGCTGACCCGCTGTTTCTCCAGCACCTGCAAAATCAGTTCCGCCAGCGCGGCCAGCGCATCGTGCTGCAGCGACCAGCTGGCGGTAGCGACCTTATGAAAATCCAGCCACTTTCCCTCACTCATCGTCGTCAGCCTGGTGCTGGTCCCGCCAATATCCACACCCAACCAGCTTTGTGTCATGCGGACGCCCTCAGCCTGTCCTGAGCGTCGGCAATCTTCTGCGCCATGCTGTCCCAGGCCCTGGTCAGATCGTTATCCAGGTTAAACAGGCCTGAGGTGCCGACGATCAGCACTTCCGCACCGGCCTCCAGCAGCGTGGCGTAGGTTTTCTCGTTACAGGAACCGTCGATCTCAATCAGGTAGTGATAGCCGTGCTGCTGCTTCAGCGCCTTCAGCTCGGCAATTTTCCTGACCATTTCGGGAATAAAAGGCTGACCGGCGTAGCCGGGATCAACGGTCATCACGGTAATTTTATCCAGCAGATGGATGTAGTGATGAATAAAGGATACGGGCGTTGCAGGATTCAGCACCACGCCCACTTTCTTCTTCAGCGAGCGAATTTGATTGATAACCCGGAACGCATCGCGATTAATGGTTTCTGCGTGTGGGCAAATATAATCGGCACCGGCTTTGGCTACCGCGTCAATAAAATCGGTGGGCTCTTCAACCATCAGATGCACGTCAATCGCCACCGGCGTGAAGGGGCGGATCTGTTCGATAAAAAACGGCGACAGCGTGATGTTTTTCACGTAGTGACCGTCCATGATATCCACATGGAGAAAATCGGCGCGGGTATTCAGTACGGCCAGCTGCTGCTTAATTTCCATCAGGTTCATGCACATCAGCGAAGGGGAGATTTTAGTACGCATCAGACTTCCTTTTTCATTAAGTTGGCGCGCAGGGCGCTACGGCGCACGGCGCGGTATTCCGCGTGACGGGCGTTAAAGAATTTCACCGCCAGCACCACGATCAGCACGGCTCCCCACATGGCGAGGCTGAAATGCTGGCTGATATTCATCAGGTTGAAGCCGGTAGAAAGGGTTTGCAGCGCAATCAGCGAGAGCACCACGCCGCTGACGCGGCCAAAGCCGCCGTTGGGGTCGGTGCCGCCAAGAATGATCGCCAGCACGGTCAGCAGCAGATACGAGTCGCCGTAGCCCATGCGGGCCGAATTAAAGCGAGCCATCATCACCAGCCCGGCCAGCACGCAAAGCAGGCTGGAAAGGATATAGACCAGCATCAGAATGCGGTGGGTGTTAACGCCGCTGAACCAGGTGGCGTTGATATTGCTGCCGCCCATATAAATACATTTGCCCGCGTGGGTTTTGCCGAGGAACAGCGCCATGCCGGCGGCGGCAAACAGGAACACCCACATCGGCAGCGGTACGCCAAGCAGCGTGCCGGAACCCAGCACGTTCAGCACCTCTGGCATACCGCTGATGGCTGCGCCGCGCGTCAGGAAAATGCCAATGCCGTTGACCGTCATCATCGTAGCCAGCGTGACCAGAATAGGATGAGCACCAATTTTGGTGACCATCAGCCCGGTCACCGCGCCGATAACAATGGCGATGGCCGCCGCGCCAGCCAGCCCCATCGCCAGCCAGAACAGCTGCATAGCAATGCCCGCTCCGGCCGGTAGAAAATGCAGCAGCAGCCAGGCGATAAACAGACTGGTCAGGTTAGCGGTGGCGATAATGCACAGGTTCAGGCCGCCGCTGAGAATGGCGATAAACATCGCCAGCGTCAGCAGCCCCAATTCCGGCAGTTGAAAAGCCATGCTCATAAAGGTGCCGTCGGTCAGAAAGCGGCCCGGCAGCATCCAGGAAAAAAGGGCGACGGCCAGCACAATCAGCAGCAGCAGCCCGCTGGTTACGCCGTCCGGTTTAGCCCAGTGCAGTCGTTTCATCATCTCTCCTCCGGTCAGACGAAGCTGACGTCGGTCTCTTTGCGTTTTTTGTAGTGGGTCACGGTAATAGCCGCCATGATCACCCCGCCAACCACGATATTCATGAAGTAGTCAGAGACGCCGAGCAGGTTGAGGCCATTTTTGAGGATGGCTATCAGGAACACCCCCATCAGCGTGCCGGTCACCGTGCCTTTGCCGCCCATCAGGCTTGCGCCGCCCAGCACGGTAGCGGCCAGCACGTCCAGCTCGCCGCCGACCAGCGCGTTCGGCACCACTTCACCCATGCGGTAAACCTGCACCAGCCCGCCGATAGCGGCCAGCGCCCCCAGATAGCCGTAGGCCAGCAGATGAATCAGCCCGACGCGGATGCCGATGCGGCGCGCCGACTCCTGATCGCCGCCGACGGCATACAGCTGGCGGCCCAGATGGGTTTTGTTCAGCAGCAGCCAGGTCAGCAACGCCAGGCTCAGCATCACCGTCAGCGGCAGGCCAACCTGAAAGGGTTGCCCCTGCCACGTAAAAGGCATCACGCTTCTGAGCTGAATCCACCAGTCCGGCAGGCTGTAAAGGCTTTTGCCGTTGGTCAGCCACATCAGCAGGCCGAACAGCAGCGACTGCATACTGATGGTGATGATGATCGAGACGATGCGCAGCGAGTAAATCAGCAGCGCATTGATCGTCCCGAACAGCGCGCCGCAGACGATAGCGAGCACAATGCTCAGCAGCGCGTTATCGAACTGGAACTGAACAAACAGTGTCGCTATCAGGTACTGCACCACCGAGGCAACGGCCGCGAAGGAAATATCAATGCCGCCCGTAACCAGCACCACAAACAGCCCGAGGGCGAAAATTCCGGTAACGGCGTAGCTTTCCGCCAGATCCAGCAGATTCTGCACGCTGAGGAAACGATCGCTGGCGAGAGAAAAAATCACCACGCCGATCAGCAGTACCCACGCCAGCCAGCCCTGACTGGACTGCGGTTTGAAAAAGGATAAATCAGGCATTGATCACCTCCGCGAGAGCCTGTTGGTCCAGCCCGGCAGGCTGATATTCCGCGCAGATCTGCCCGTCGCGGAAATGCAGGATGCGGTCGCAGTTGTAGTAAACCTCCGGCACTTCGTCGGAGATCAGCAAAATTGCCAGCCCCTCTTTTGCCAGCTCGTGAATCAGCCGGTAGATGCTGGCCTTAGCGCCAACATCCACGCCGACGGTTGGCGAGTCGAGGATCAGAATTTTCGGCTGGGTCAATACCCATTTCGCCAGCACGATTTTTTGCTGGTTGCCGCCGGAGAGGGTAGAGATGGCCTGGCTGGGATCGGCCACGCGCACGCCAAGCTGATTAATCCACTGGTGGATCAGCTTGTTTTTGCGATATTCATCAATCAGATGGAAGCGGTTGCGCAGCTTGTCGAGGATCGGCAGCACCATGTTGTCCGCCACCGACTGCTGCTGGACTAATCCCAGCGTCAGGCGATCTTCCGACACATAGCCAATGCCGGCCTTGATGGCGTCTTCATGACTGCGAAAGCGCACCGGCCTGGTATCAAGCCAGATTTTGCCGCTGTCCGGGCGGGTCATGCCAAACAGGGAAAGCGCCAGTTCGGTGCGGCCGGAGCCAAGCAGGCCGCAAAGGCCCAGCACTTCGCCTGCCCGCAGGCTGAAGCTGACGTCCTGATACTGACCGGCGCGGGTGAGTTTTTCCACCTCCAGCAGCGTGCGGGCATCCTGCTTAAAAGGCGGCCTGAGCTGATAATCGAGCTTCAGCCCGGTCATCAGCTCAGTCAGCCGGTGACCGTCGATTTCGCTGGCGGGCCAGGTGCCCATTTTGCGACCGTCGCGGATCACCGTGACCCGATCGGATATCTCCAGCACTTCGTCCAGCCGGTGGCTGACGAACACCACGCAAATCCTCTTCTCCTTCAGGTAGCGCACGGTTCTCAGCAGCTGGTTGACCTCGGTACGGGTCAGCGAGGCGGTCGGCTCATCCATGATCACCAGCCGCGCATCCGCCACCAGCGCGCGGCAAATGGCCACCTGCTGACGCTGGGCGATCGACAGGGAAGCCACTTTGTCATCCAGCCGCAGGCTAAAATTCAGCTCGCTGATAATGCGTGCGGCGGTCTGGCGCAGCTTTCTGGCGCTGTACCAGCCCAGCAGCCCGTTAAGGTTGTGTTCAAAGGCGATGTTCTCGGCCACGCTCAGGTTGGGAAACAGGGACAGATCCTGATAAATCACCTGAATACCAAACTGTCGGGCCTGTTTCGGGGTAAGGCGGGGAAACGACTCCCCGCTATCCAGCGTGATGCTGCTGCCGCTGTCCGGCGCGTGTACGCCGGAAATAACCTTGATCAGCGTGCTCTTGCCACAGCCGTTGGTGCCAGCCAGGCAGTGAACTTCCCCTGCCATCAGCGACAGCGAAATTTCGCTCAGAGCGCGGTTACCGCCAAAGGTCTTCGACAGGTTAGCCAGCTCAATCAGCCGGTGTGGTTCGATTAGCTCCATGATCACAGCCCCATTTTGACCAGTTTCGGCAGGTTGGTTTTGTCCAGGCTTTCGGTGTTGTTACCCAGCAGGGTGTGGCTCTTCTCATCCACTTTTACCTTGCCGAGGCCCTCAATCGTCATGCCATCGGTGAACGGCTCTTTTTTCTCCATCATGTCGGCCACGCGGACAAACACTTCACCCGCCGTCATTGGATTCCAGATATAGCCGCCTTTAATTGCGCCGCGGTTAACCAGCGAAGCGCCCTGGCCAGGACTGAAGGCGCCGATCACGCAGATTTGGTCGGTCTTCTGCCGGTTCAGCACCGCGCGACCGGCGCCAATCGGTCCCTGAGAACCGAAAGCCATGATGCCTTTCAGATCGGGATATTTGGACATCAGCTCATTGGTGGTGCGGATCGAGTCATCCAGCGATTCGCCGACGCCAAACTTGTCGGACACCATCTGCATTTTCGGATAGTGCGCTCGCTGATAGTTGAGCGCTGCGTCGGTCCACTGCTGATGCAAAGGGACGGTCAGGCTGCCAACGTACATGGCGTATTTCCCTTCCTCATGCATACACTGGGCGAGCGCCTTCATATGGTTAATGCCGTGGGTATCGGCATCCACCAGCTCAAAATCCCAGTTGGCGTACTGCTGGCCGGGAGACTCGTGAGTAATCACCCTGATGCCTGCCTCCCGAGCGCGCTTCAGCACCGGTTCCAGTACCTTCGGGTCGTTAGGTACGACGCCAATGATGTCGACCTTTTGTGCAATCAAGTCCTCGATAGCGCGAACCTGAAGCGCCGGATCGGCCGAGGTGGGGCCAACCTGCCAGGCATCAATCCCGCGCTTAGCCGCTTCGCTTTTAATCCCGGCTTCCATTGCGTTAAACCAGGGAATGCCGCCGACTTTGACCACGATGCCCATCCGCAGCTTATCTGCGGCGTGGAGGGTGCTGCTGGCGAATAGCGCGAAGAGGGAACAGACAATAAGCGTCTTTTTCATTCTTACTCCTTGTTTTATTTTTTAATCGGTAAACGTTCGGTTAAAAATTCATTATTTGCATGGTGCTTTGTCGTTGGGAACAGTCAATAATATTGACGCCGTTCCACGCCAGCTCCTGCTGCAATTCTTTATCTTTCAGGGTGTCGGTAATTAAAATATCCACGTCCCGGTAGTGGCAAATACGAGCAAATGATGGCTTGAGAAATTTACTGGCATCCATCAGCAGAAACTTTCTCTCTGAAGCCAACAGCATTTGTTGTTTTAAATGGGCGTTATTTTCATTGCCTTCCCGCAGATAGCCGTCATTACCGAGGCTGCTACAGGAGAAGAAAATTTTATTAATCAGAAACTCCTTTAGGGGATGTTCTGCGACCACGCCTTTAAAATCTTCATAGCGTGAGGAATATTGCCCTCCCAAACAGATCGTGCGGATATTTCCCTTCGCGGCCAGCGTTTGCACCGTTCTCAACGAGTTAGTCAGGACGGTTAATTCAATATCCGGCAGCTGTCGCGCTAAAAACCAGCAGGTGCTGCTGCTGTCTAATAGCAGACAGTCTCCAGGGCTTATAAAGTCCAGCGCCCGTTTGGCTATCTGCATTTTTTGCGGCACGTTCTCGTTAATCCGCTGGCTGAAGGCTAATTCATGTTCACTCAGGTCAGCTTTCCCGGCCGTTGATGGCCCGATATTTCGCTGGGTAATCACTGCTCCGCCGTGGCTACGCTGGAGAATCCCTTGTTTTTCCAACATGCTTAAGTCACGACGAATAGTTTCCTGCGAGACCTGACATAAATTAACCAGTTCCGCGACCAGCACCCGACCGTGGTTGGTTAATTGCTCAACAATTTGTCGCTGGCGTTCAATCGGCAACATAATGGCCTCCGGTGTTGATAAAAGTAATGGATAGCGGGATCGCAAAATGTGCCCTGGACGAGGGTCCAGGGCCCAAAAAAGGGGCCCGCTGAATTAAGCGATCTTCATCAAGTAAATAGTTGTGACTGTCATGCGTTTCAGGAAATAATTTGAAGTGCATCACATTATTTCGGCATTCTGGTGCCTGGCGCCGCGAGAATTATCTCAACAGCCGTTGTCGCAAAATTAGAATAACATGACCGTTTTTGCCCGAAAGTGTGGATTTGACTGATTTAACGTTTTGCTAACCTTGTCCGACAAATCTGATTGAGCTGGGGAGTGGCAGGCTGCATGATAGATACCGTATTATCAACTGCTCTTATTCGCTCTCTCCTGTAGCCATTACGCCACCCTGGGATATACGTTATCAATGCCTTACTGGATGAAATTACCTTTTGCTTCGCTGCTGCTGTTCGCTGCTTCGCTTCACGCTGAGCCGCTGCAAAAAGTCTTTTCCGACTGGCAAATAACCTGCAATAACATTAACAGCTGCGTAGTGCGTAATTTCCCCGGCGACAACGGTCTGGTGATGACCTTTAGCCGCAGCGCCGGCAGCAACGATCGCCCGCTGCTGCGCATCGACTATGGCAACCGCTATACCGGCGAGCTACAGGGCGCGCCGCTGAAAGATAATTTATTGCTCGATGGGCAACGGCTGAAGCCCGACCTGAAGCACTGGGACGTGCAGCCTCACCATCTGGCGACCGCCCACGCGATTTCCATTGATGAGTTTCTCGCGCAGGTTATGGATGCGGACAATATTCAGCTGCTTTACCGACCCAACGCCACCATTTCGCTGCACGGCCTGAAGGCGGCTCTGCTGCTGATGGACGATATTCAGGGGCGAGTGAACGGCATGAGCGCCTGGGTGAAGCGGGGCAATCGTGCGGCGATGGATGTGCCGCCTGAACCGGCGATCCCTGAAGTTGAGCCGCCTCTCCGCGCGCCCACGCCGCTGACGCGCGATGAAACTACCGGCCTGATTGATTTTGGCACCTGGCGGGTCAATACCGACGAGTGCTCGCTGGATCCTCAGCGCCGTGAAGTCAGCGTAGCGCCGCTGTCCGATGACAAAGCGCTGCTGCTGGTGAGCTGTGAAATGGGCGCCTATAACGTGATTGACCTGGCTTTCGAGGTCAGCCGCAGCGAGCCCTATGTGGCCAAGGGGCTGACGCTGACGCTGCCTTTCGTGCCGCCAGATCGGGGCGACAAGCAGCTTGAACTGATCAACGCGGAATACGACGCCAACTCAGGCGAGCTGCTGACCTTCAGCAAAGGGCGCGGCCTGGGAGACTGCGGCACCGCCACCCGCTGGCAGTACAACGGACGTCAGTTCGTGCTGGCTGAATATGCCCAGGAGAGCACCTGTGACGCCTGGCACGGCAGCGATGACTGGCCAACGCTGTGGACCAGCAAAACCGAACCAGTCGCGCCGACGGGAACCGTCGAGATGACGCCCTGAGGGCGTTAAAGCGCAGCCTTTTTGCCGCATAAAAAAAGCCCGGCAGCGATTGCCGGGCTTGAGTTTATAAGCCATTGCCCTCACCGCCAACGCGCGGCGAGGGCGCTGTCATACCTTAGTGTGGTTTCAGCAGCGCTTCGGCATGGCTGACGATATTCTCTACCGTGAAGCCAAACTCGTTGAACAGCTTATCGGCCGGGGCAGATTCACCAAAGGTGGTCATCCCTACGATTGAGCCGTTCAGGCCGACATATTTGAACCAGTAGTCCGCAATTCCCGCTTCTACCGCGACGCGCGCAGTAACCGTTGAAGGCAGCACGGATTCACGATAGCTGGCTTCCTGCGCATCGAACAGTTCGGTGGACGGCATCGAAACAACCCGGACTTTATGGCCGGTAGCGGTCAGCTTCTCCGCCGCGCCGAGGGTAATTTCCACTTCCGAACCGGTAGCAATCAGAATCACTTCTGGCGTACCGTCACAGTCTTTCAGCACGTAAGCGCCGCGAGAAATGTTATCTACCTGCGCCTTGCTGCGCTCAGGTTGCAGCAGATTTTGACGCGACAGGATCAGCGCAGTGGGACCATGCTTACGCTCAACGGCATGTTTCCACGCCACGGCGGTTTCGACCTGGTCGCACGGCCGCCAGACGCTCATATTCGGCGTGACGCGCAGGCTGGCAAGCTGCTCAACCGGCTGGTGGGTCGGACCATCTTCTCCCAGGCCAATCGAGTCATGGGTATAAACCAAAATCTGCCGCGCCTTCATCAGCGCCGCCATGCGTACCGCGTTACGGGCATACTCAACGAACATCAGGAAGGTGGCGGTATAGGGCACAAATCCGCCGTGCAGCGCGATGCCGTTGGCGATGGCGGTCATGCCGAATTCGCGCACGCCATAGTGAATGTAGTTACCGGCAAAATCTTCTTTGATCGATTTTGAACCGGACCAGATGGTGAGATTGCTCGGCGCCAGGTCGGCGGAGCCGCCAAGGTATTCCGGCAGCAGCTTGCCATAGGCTTCCAGCGTGTTTTGCGACGCCTTGCGGCTGGCGATTTTCTGCGGGTTAGCCTGGAGGTCAGTAATAAACTTCTGCGTTTCCTGCTCCCAGCTTGCCGGTAGATCGCCAGCCATGCGGCGGGAAAACTCTTGCGCCAGCTCAGGGTGCGCAGCTTGATAGGCAGCGAACTTCTCGTTCCAGGCCTTCTCGTATTTTGCACCGGCTTCTTTGGCATCCCACTGGGCATAAATCTCTTTCGGGATTTCAAAGGCTGGATAGTTCCATCCCAGCTGCTTGCGGGTCAGGGCGACTTCTTCCGCACCCAGCGCCGCGCCGTGCGCTTCTTCCTTACCGGCTTTGTTCGGCGAACCGAAGCCAATCACGGTTTTACAGATAATCAGCGAAGGCTTATCGGTAACGCTCTGCGCCTCTTTAATTGCCTTGCCGATCGCTTCGGCGTCGTGGCCGTCGATATCGCGGATGACGTGCCAGTGATAGGCTTCAAAACGTTTTGCCGTATCGTCGCTGAACCAGCCTTCTACTTCGCCATCAATCGAAATGCCGTTGTGGTCATAAAAGCCGATCAGTTTGCCCAACCCCAACGTACCGGCCAGCGAGGCGACTTCGTGCGAAATCCCCTCCATCAGGCAGCCATCGCCCATAAAGACGTAGGTGTGATGGTCAACAACGTCATGGCCGGGGCGGTTAAATTGTGCGCCCAGCGTGCGTTCTGCAATCGCCATTCCTACCGCGTTCGCCAGACCCTGGCCCAGCGGCCCGGTGGTGGTTTCCACGCCTGGGGTGTAGCCATATTCCGGGTGCCCTGGCGTTTTCGAGTGCAGCTGGCGGAAGTTCTTCAGCTCTTCCATCGGCAAATCGTAGCCGGTAAGGTGCAACAGGCTGTACAGCAGCATGGAGCCGTGGCCGTTGGAGAGAATAAAGCGGTCGCGATCGGCCCACTGCGGATTTGTCGGGTTGTGGTGAATAAAATCACGCCACAGCACTTCAGCGATATCTGCCATGCCCATCGGGGCGCCTGGATGACCGGAATTGGCTTTCTGTACCGCATCCATACTTAAGGCACGGATGGCGTTAGCCAGTTCTCTACGTGAAGACATGTTTTTCTCCCTGATTATTGGGTGGGATAAATGGGCGAATAAAACGCTAAAGGGCGAAGGCCCTGCTCCTCCGGCTATGCTGGAGGGGGAGCGTTTCGCCCATTTGCTGCAATTAAAGCTTAGCGGACAGCACGTCTTCCAGCTTCTGCTGGTCAACGGCGAACTGACGGATACCTTCGGCCAGTTTATCTACCGCCATCGGGTCCTGATTGTGCTCCCAGCGGAACTCTGACTCGGACAGCGGCGCGGGCTGATGGAAAGCTTCGGTCGACGGCGCGAGCTTGCGCTCAACGGGCGCATCGCTGGCCTGCAACTCTTCCAGCAGATTAGGCGAGATGGTCAGGCGGTCGCAACCGGCCAGCGCCAGGATCTGCTCCGTTTTACGGAAGCTGGCGCCCATGATCACCGTGTTATAGCGATGCTGCTTGTAGTACTTGTAAATATTACGGACGGAAACCACGCCCGGATCTTCATCCACCACGTACGGGTCCTGAGGTTTGCGGGTGTTGTACCAGTCAAAGATGCGGCCAACAAACGGCGAAATCAGGAAGACGCCCGCTTCGGCACAGGCGCGGGCCTGGGCAAAGGAGAACAGCAGGGTCAGGTTACAGTTGATGCCGTTCTTTTCCAGCTCTTCCGCCGCGCGGATACCTTCCCAGGTGGAAGCCAGTTTGATCAGGATGCGTGAGCGGTCAATGCCGTTGTCTTCGTACATTCTGACCAGTTTTTCAGCCTTGGTGACGCACATGCCGCGATCGAAAGAGAGGCGCGCATCCACTTCGGTAGAAACGCGTCCCGGTACGCTTTTCAGGATTTCCATACCGAGGTTGACGGCGACTTTATCGCTGGCGTTGATAATCTGAGTTTGTTTGCTGCCGCCCTGTTTTTTGGCGTAGTCGATGGCGTCGGTAATCAGATGTTTGTAAGAGTCGAGGCTGGAGGCTTTCAGGATCAGAGACGGGTTGGTGGTGGCATCTTCTGGATGATAATTACGGATGGATTCGATATCGCCACTGTCAGCCACCACGGTGGTGTATTGTTTCAGTGCGTCTAGCTGGTTCATCTCTTGGCTCCTTGATGTGCAATCTGCATAACGAATGTGATCCTGCCAGGCAAAAGGGACTGAAGGCCAACGGTGTAGCCTTGAATCTTCTCATTAGGGGAATTTTCAGGGGCTAACATCGAGTCTACCCGACACGGTTTTCTGTTTTCAGGCCAAACATTGCATCAGACGTCCTGTAATGGAAATGCGTTTTCTCTGATTGTTGCAATGGGTCCGCCCAATGTTTGGGACGCGCACACTAAAAAATGCCGCACTCTTCAGTGTAGCACTTCCCTGAAATTTCGTGATGGCGCGCACGCTCGCGCGCCTCTCGCAACGATCTATTTGCCGCAGGCGCTCTGCTCGTAATAGCTGATCTTGTCGACCTTTGCCGACGAACCGCCGCCCTCAAACTCCGACTTCAGCCAGCTGGAGACAATGGAACGAGCCAGCTCAGGGCCGATGACGCGCGCACCCATGGTCATCACCTGCGCATTGTTACTCTTACGGGCGCGTTCCGCTGAATAGGTGTCGTGGCACTGCGCGGCGCGAATGCCCGGCACTTTGTTAGCGACGATGGCCATGCCGATACCGGTGCCGCAAATCAGAATGCCGCGCTCGTGTTTACCGTCTTTTATGGCATTCGCTACCGTCCAGGCGATATCCGGGTAGAGCGGTTTATCGGTCTGGGCGTCATTGCTGTAGTCGCTGACGGCAATATCCTGGTCCTGAAGGTACTGTTTAATCAGGTTTTTTAGTTCCAGCGCCGCATCATCGGCGCCAATCGCGATAGAAGACATAGGTTTCTCCACAGGGTAAGGGGCCGCTGGGCATCCTGAGATCAGGAAAGCCGCGCTACGGCGAACAGTCATTACCCTGGCACATAATTGCTCATATGTTCAATAGGTGTTCTTTTGTTTTTTTTAATTCCCAGTCACTCCCTACAAGTATGGTGACGCATGTCGCTTTATTATGCGTTTATTGCACCGCAGTCGGAAAAATTAAAGGTTTTGAGATCGGTCACACTTTTGTGATTGTCTCGTGGGCAATGAACATTGATACAGGTAATGTTCATATGTTCACGCATTGATGCAATGCCCAAGAAGACCCACTGAGGACTCAAACCATGCGTCAAATTCACTTTCAACCAGGTCCATCGCCCTACCTTACGACTGCGCCAGCCGCTCCTTCCGTTGCGTTATTAACCGAAGGGGCAGGGGCATGAGTACTCATCTGCAATCAGCCGTTGAAAAATCGGCTATCCGCAAGGTCTCGCTGCGGCTGGTGCCGTTTGTCGCGCTGATGTTTTTCATCAATTTCCTCGATCGGACCGCCATCTCCTTTGCCGGTCCGAACGGCATGAGTGAAGATCTTGGGCTACATGCCGCGCAGTTTGGCCTGGCTTCCGGCATCTTCTTCATCGGCTATATCCTGCTGGAGGTGCCGAGCAACCTCGCGCTGCATCGCTTTGGCGCCCGCAAGTGGCTGGCAAGGATTATGGTCAGCTGGGGCATCGTCTCGCTGCTCTTTACCTGGGTCAGCAGCGTGGAAGGGCTTTACACCCTGCGCCTGCTGCTGGGCGTGGCCGAAGCGGGCTTCTTCCCCGGCGCCATCCTGTTCCTGAGCATGTGGGTTCCGGCACGCCATCGCAGTAAAGTGCTGTCGCTGTTCTATCTGGCTCAGCCGCTGACCGTGGTCTTTGGCGCGCCGTTAGCCGCCGCGCTGATTGAGCAGCATGGCCTGTTTGGCCTCTCTGGCTGGCGGGTGATGTTCCTGGGCGTCTCCATACCGGCGATCGTGATCGGTATCGTCACCTGGTTCTATCTGGCGGATTCGCCGCGCCAGGCGAAATGGCTTAATGCCGAAGAGAAAGAGTGGCTCAGCGGCGAGCTGGAAAAAGAGAACAGCCAGAAGCAGAGCAGCGCTCACCCAAGCCTGCGTACCGTGCTGTTTAATGGCCGCGTCTGGATGCTGTGCCTGATCTACTTTGGCTTCATTTACGGCCTGTACGCGCTGGCCTTCTTCCTGCCGACCATTATCTCCGGCTTCCAGCAGCAGTTTGGCACCTCTTTCAACGTGATTGAGAAAGGGCTGATCACCGGCGTGCCGTATATTTTCGCGGCGGTAGTGATGTTCTTCTGGTCGCGGGATGCCTCGCGCCGTGGCTGCAAGACCTGGCATATTGCGCTGCCGGCCCTGACCGGCGCGATCAGCGTGCCGCTGGCGCTGTACATGGATTCCCCGATGGCGACGATTCTGGTGATGTCTGTCACCGCCAGCTCGATCTTTGCCGCCTTACCTAATTTCTGGACTCTGCCAACGCAGTTCCTGACTGGCGCTTCGGCGGCGGCAGCGATTGCGTTGATCAATACGCTGGGCAATGTCGCCGGATTTTCGGCTGGCTACCTGACCGGCATGTTGAAGGATGCGACCGGGAGCTACACCGTTTCAATGATGGTGGTGGGGGGCTTTATGCTGCTCTCCGCAATACTGATGCTGTTACTTAACGCTAAACGTTCAGAAATTCAGCCTGCCCATCTTGCACAGGAGCAATCGCAATGACCTACCTCTTTAACCAACCTTCGGCCTTCGCCAACGAGCTGATTGAAGGATTTGTCGCGGCCAACGCCGACAAGGTGCGCCAGGTGCCGGGCGGCGTGGTGCGCAGCACCCGCAGCAGGCAGGGAACCGTGGCGGTGGTGATTGGCGGGGGATCTGGCCACTATCCGGCCTTCTCCGGGTTGGTCGGACAGGGGATGGCGCACGGCGCGGCAATGGGCAACCTGTTTGCCTCTCCTTCGGCACAGCAGATTTACAGCGTGGCCCGCGCGGCGGAAAACGGCGGCGGCGTGCTGCTGGCTTTCGGTAACTATGCGGGTGACGTGCTGCACTTCGGCCAGGCGTGCGAGCGCCTGAAGTCGGAAGGCATTCCCTGCGAGCTGCTGGCGGTGACCGATGATATCTCCAGCGCTTCGCTCTCCGAGCAGGAAAAGCGTCGTGGCGTTGCCGGCGATTTAGCGGTGTTTAAGGCGGCCTCTGCCGCGGCCGAAGCGGGTTATTCGCTGGACGAAGTGACCCGCCTTGCCCGTCATGCCAACCATCGCACCCGCTCGCTGGGCGTGGCGTTTTCCGGCTGCACGCTGCCCGGCGCCAGTCAGCCGCTGTTTGAAGTGGCGCACGGCACGATGGCGTTAGGCATGGGCATTCATGGCGAGCCGGGCATCAGCGAATGCGACATCCCGCCTGCCGACGCGCTGGCCGAGCTGTTTGTTGAGCGCCTGCTGAAAGAGTGCCCGCAGGAGATTGGCGAGCTGCGCGGTCAGCGCGTGGCCGCGATCCTCAACGGTCTTGGCTCGGTAAAATATGAAGAGCTGTTTGTGGTCTATCGCCGCGTGGCTCAGTTGCTGAAAGAGGCGGGGCTGGAAGTGGTCGAGCCGGAGGTGGGGGAGTTTGTCACCAGCTTTAATATGGCCGGGGCTTCGCTGACGCTGGTGTGGCTGGATGAAGAGCTGGAAACCTTCTGGCGCGCCCCGGCCAATGCCCCGGCGTTTCGTAAAGGCAGCGTTATCGTCGCCGAGCCGCTCAGCGAAGCCGAACTGATTCTGCCAGAGGTCGATGAAGTCCCGACGGCGTCGAAGGTGTCGCAGCAGTCTGCGGGCTGCGTGCTGGCGGTGGTGAATGCCATGGCTGAGATTATCTATGAACACGAAGAAGAGCTGGGTCGTATCGATGCGGTAGCCGGTGACGGCGACCACGGTATCGGCATGGCTCGCGGGGTGAAGGGCGCGCTGGAGAAGGCGCAGGAAATGCAGCAGCGCCAGGCCGGCGCGGGTACGCTGCTCTGCCGCGCCGCCGATGCCTGGGCTGATAAAGCGGGCGGCACTTCAGGCGCGCTCTGGGGCGTGGCGTTAACCGCTATCGGCACCGCGCTGGGCGACAGCGAAGCGCCGAATGCCCAGCGCGTGGCGCTCGGCGTGCAGCACGCTAAAGAGGGCATCATGCACTTCGGCAAGGCCAAACCGGGCGATAAAACGCTGGTCGACGTGCTGGTGCCGTTCAGCGAGACGCTGAGCGCCCGCGTTGAGGCCGGTGATTCGCTGAACGAAGCCTGGGCCGCCGCCGCGAAGCAGGCCACGCTCAGCGCCGAAGCTACCGCACAGCTGGTGCCGAAAATGGGGCGTGCGCGTCCTCTGGCGGAAAAAAGTATGGGAACGCCGGACGCCGGCGCCGTTTCGCTGGCGCTGATCGTCAATAAAGTGCTGGAGCAGCTTCTGGCGCAGGCGTCTGCAGACAAAGGCCGCCTGCAGGAGGTTAACTGATGACCACGCCGCGTATCACGCTGGGCGTTAGCCTGAAAATGTACTTCAGCTATCAGCAGACGCTGGCATGGAGTGAGGAGGTTGCGGCGCTGGCCCGTCACCACCCGGCAATTGTCAGCGGTGAGGTCGGGCTGTTTGTGCTGCCGTCGTTTCCCGCTTTACCTGCGGTGCTTGCGGCATTTGCCGACACCAATGTGGTGGTAGGCGCGCAGGATCTCTGTCAGCAGGACAACGGTGCCTGGACTGGCGAGGTTAGCGGAACGATGCTGGCTGAAATGGGCTGTGGATTTGCTGAAATCGGCCATGCCGAACGCCGTCGTTATTACGGTGAAAGCGACGAGCTGATCGCCGCTAAGCTTGCCGCCTCGCTGCGTAACGGCCTGACGCCGGTTCTTTGTCTTGGCGAACCTGACCAGGGCAGCAGCCAGAGCGCCATCGCGCTGTGCCGTCAGCAGCTGGACGCCTCGCTACAGGCGGCCAGGGAGCAAAAATTATCCGGCCATGTGATCCTCGCCTACGAACCGCAGTGGGCTATCGGCGCGGCAACCTCCGCGCCTGACGATTTTATTGCTGAAGTTTGCCACGGCCTGCGCGAGTTCAGCGGGCTGGGCGAGTTCACCTTCAGCGTTATTTATGGCGGCAGCGCCGGACCGGGTCTGCTGAGCCGTCTTGGTCACCGCGTCGGCGGCCTGTTCCTCGGGCGCTTTGCCCATCAGCCTTCCGCGCTGGCTACCATCGTGGATGAAGCCGCCGCGCTGGCAAAAACTCAGGAGGCCTCATGGCAATAGGCTTAAGCACCTACGCCTGGTTTTGGCGGATGTCGGAGAAGGCGCCTTCGCCATTGAGCCTTCAGCAGATGCTGGAGCAGACGGCGGAGATGGGGGTTTCACTGTTTCAGATTTGTGACTACCCGCAGATTGAAGGCTGGAGCGCAGCGCAGCTGACGGCTCTGCGCCAGCAGGCTGACCGGCTGGGCATGGCGCTGGAACTGGGTACGCGCGGACTGACCCCCAGTCATCTCCAGCGCTACCTCGAGCTGGCTGATGCGCTGGACGTGACCGTGCTGCGCTCAATGTTTAACAGCGCCAGCTCTAAGCCGACGCTGGCGGAAGCCGGGGCGATGATCGAAACGATTCTGCCGTCATTCGAACGGCAGAAGGTCAGTCTGTGTCTGGAAACCTACGAGCAGGTTCGCAGCGCGGACATGATGTCGGTGATCAACCGCTTCGACTCATCCTATCTGGGCGTCTGCCTCGACCCGGCTAACTGCGTTGCCGCGCTGGAACTGCCGGCGCAGGTGATAGAGAACACCGCCGATCGGGTACTGAACCTGCACATCAAAGATTTTGCGTTTTCCCGTCAGGATGGCTGGGTTGGCTTTACGCTGGCCGGCAGCCCGATGGGGGAAGGCCTGCTTGATTACGACCAGATGATTGAGCGCGTGCGCCCGGACAGCCGGGGCATAAACCAGATCGTCGAACACTGGCTGCCGTGGCAGCAGGATGCCGAAAGCACCTGCCTGATGGAGCAGCAGTGGACCCAGCAAAGCGTCGACTATTTAAATAACCGTCAATTCCAGGAGTAATTTATGAGCACACAATTAAAAACGATTACCGTCGTCGGTGCGGGCGGAAAAATGGGTATGCGCATCTCTGCTAATTTGCAGAAAAGCGACTATCAGGTGTTTTATTGCGAAAGCGCCCCTCAGGCTCAGGCTCAGGTCACCGCGCAGGGCCGCGAACTTTCATCCGCTGAATCCGTGGTGCCGATCAGCGACGTGGTGATCCTTGCCGTGCCAGATATCGTGCTGGGTAAAGTGTCTGAGATCGTGGTTCCGCAGATGAAGACCGGCGCGATCCTGCTCACGCTGGACCCGGCGGCGGCCTATGCCAACCTGATCGCCATCCGCGAAGGTATTGAGTACGCGGTGGCGCATCCCTGCCATCCTTCAGTGTTCCTTGAGCGCTACACCAAAGAAGAACATGCGGACGCCTTCGGCGGCGTGGCTGCTATTCAGCATGTTGCCGCGTCCTGGGAAACGGGAAGCGATGCGCAGAAAGCCGAGCTGAGCAAAGTGGTTAGCGTGATGTACGGCCCGGTAGAAGAGGTTCACTGGGTGACGGTTAAGCAGCTGGCCTACCTTGAGCCAACGCTGGTGGAAACCGTTGCCTGTATGGTGGGGGCGTTTATGAAAGAAGCGCTGGATGAAACCGTCAAACATTCCGGCGTGCCGGAAGCCGCCGCGAAGGCGATGCTTTACGGACACATTCAGATTGCGCTGGCGGTGGCCTTCCGGGCGACCAACCCCTTCTCCGATGCCTGTATGATTGCGATGGAATACGGCCGCGAGAAAATCGTTAAGCCGGACTGGAAGCAGATTTTCGACGAGAAAGAGCTGGATATCGTCATTGCCCGCATGTTGAAAATTGATGCTATCCGTCGCTAATTTGTGACCGGCCCCAGTGCCTGGGTGGGCAACCATTAGCTCACCCACGGCGGAAAGTGGTATAAATCCGGTATAAACCGTGCGGGCGATCTGCCGATCGCCCGGGCTTTTGCCCGTCGCGCACCAAATCATCTCCAGCTCAAGAGAACCCGGATGGAAAAGAACTCGCCTTCTCAGGATACAGAACTGCTGACGGAAATTGCCGTCGCCTACTATCAGGATGAGATTACCCAGGAAGAGATCGCGCGTAAATTTGGCATTTCCCGTATTAAAGTCGGACGGCTGCTGAGACGAGCCAAGGAGGAGGGCATTGTTGAAATCAACGTGCGCTACCACCCGGTGTTCAGTACCCGCCTGGAGCAGCAGCTGCTGGAGCGCTTCCCCCTGCAGCGGGCGCTAATCGCGCTGGATTACCAGGATGAAGAAGAGCAGCGTCGGCAGGTCGCGGCGCTGGTGGCTACGCACCTGGCGCAGACGCTGAAGGATAACGCCGTGGTCGCCATTGGTCAGGGGCGCAACGTCGCGGCTGTCGCCGATCATCCGGGCAACGTGCCGATGCGTAACTGCCATTTTATCAGCGGCATTGGCGGCACCCACCGTCCTGGCGACGCGATCAACGCCGATCATATCAGCCGCCGCATGGCCCGTAAGTTTGGCGGCATCAGCGAAACCCTCTATGCTCCGGCCTATGTGGAAAACCGCGCGCTGAAACAGTCGTTTATGCAGAATGGCACCATCAAAGAGACGCTGGACAGGGCGCGCAAGGCTGACGTGGCGCTGGTGGGGATTGGCGACATGAACGAGAACAGCTATATGGTAAAGCTGGGCTGGTTTACTCCGCACGAAATCATTGATGCCAGCCTGAATCAGGGCGTGACCGGCGACGTGGCCGGGTATGATTTTTTCAATGCGCAGGGCCAGCACGTCGACACGGTGATGAACGACCGGGTGATTGGCCTGAGCATTGACGAGCTGCGCAATATTCCCTGCGTGATTGCCATTGCCTCAGAGAATACGAAAGCGATGGCGATTCTCGGGGCGCTGCGCACCGGGGCGATCGATATTATCGCCAGCTCAGCGCAGAATATCCGCACGCTGTTAAATATGACCAAGTAGCCGCTAATCTTGGTCGCGGGCAGGGCCCGCCGCCGTCGCGTAGAGTGTGGTCAGATCCACTCTCTCACCGGCAGGAAGTCGGTATACAGCGCGGCTTCCGGCGTGCCTGGTTCAGGCTGATAATCGTATTCCCAGCGCACCAGCGGCGGCATCGACATCAGAATCGACTCGGTGCGCCCGCCCGTTTGCAGGCCAAACAGCGTGCCCCGATCCCACACCAAATTGAACTCCACGTAACGTCCGCGGCGATAAAGCTGGAAGTTGCGCTCGCGCTCGCCCCAGGGAATCGCCTTTCTGCGCGCAATAATCGGCAGATAGGCCTGAAGAAAACCTTCACCTACCGCCTGAGTGAAGCGGAAGCAGTAATCAAAATCCGGGGTGTTGAGATCGTCAAAGAACAGTCCGCCAATGCCGCGCTGTTCATTGCGGTGTTTGATAAAGAAGTAGTCATCGCACCATTTTTTGTAGCGTGGGTAGACCTCTTCGCCAAACGGCTGGCACAGATCGAAAGCCGTCTGGTGCCAGTGAACGGCGTCTTCAGCAAAGCCGTAATAAGGCGTCATGTCAAAGCCGCCGCCAAACCACCAGACCGGATCGGCTCCGGGCTTTTCAGCTATAAAGAAACGCACGTTGGCGTGGCTGGTTGGCAGCCAGGGGCTTTCCGGGTGGATGACCAGCGACACGCCCATCGCCTCAAAGCTGCGGCCTGCCAGCTCCGGGCGGTGCGCGGTCGCGGAGGCGGGCATCTGGTCGCCGTGAACGTGGGAGAAGTTCACGCCGGCCTGCTCAAAGATCGCGCCGTTGCGCAGTACGCGGCTACGGCCGCCGCCGCCGCCTTCCCGCTGCCAGCTGTCTTCAGCAAAGCCAGCCTTGCCGTCAGCCTGAGCTAACTGCTGGCAAATTGTGTCCTGGAGCGTGAGCAGAAACTGCTTCACCTGGGCGAGGTCGGGTGCGTTCATGGCTTACCTGGCTGATAAAAAATGACGCGCGGAGTATACGCCAAAATTCATCAACTGGGGCGCCTGTTGTGGGCATCGAACTCATTAAAGTAGCTGACGATGCCGCCAACGATAGCCGTGGCGATCTTCTTCCTGAAGGCGGTGGTGCCCAGCAGACGCTCCTCCGAGGGGTTGGTAATAAAGGACGTTTCGACCAGCACTGACGGAATTGAGGGGGATTTCAGCACGGCAAAGGCCGCCTGTTCCGTATGCTGGCTGTGCAGATGGTGTACCGGCTGGATCTGGCTGAGAACGTGCCTGCCCAACGTCAGGCTGTTTTTGATGGTGTCCGTCTGCACCAGATCGAACAGCACCTGTTGCAGGTACTGATCCTTCTGGGCCGCCTTCACGCCGCCCACCTCATCAGCGGCATTTTCACGCTGTGAGAGATAGCGAGCCATGCTGCTGCTGGCCCCGCGATTGGAGAGCGCGAACACCGACGCACCGCTGGCATCCGGGCTGGTAAAGCCATCGGCATGGATTGACATAAACAGATTGGCGCCGTGCTGATGGGCAATCTCAACCCGTTCGCCCAGCGGAATAAAGTAGTCCGATTCGCGCGTCAGCCTGGCTTCGATGTGCGGATGCTCGCTCAGCATCTCGCGGATATGGTTGGCAATTTCAAGCACCACATGCTTCTCTTCCGAGCCTTCTTCCCCCACCGCGCCGGAGTCGATCCCGCCGTGGCCCGGATCGATCATCACGATTTTCTTGCCGCTGGCAGCCGGGGGCGGCGGTGGCGTATGCGCTCTGGCCTGCGCTGAAGATAATTTCAGCGTGGCGGATTCTTCCTTGGCCCTCACCGATTTATTGGCCAGCAGAGTAAACGCCAGGGCAGAGAGCAGCAGCTGGCGACGGGAAGTCAACGGGGTCATCTGGCCAAACCTTTTCATCAAAACATCCTCAGAGCACAAAGTGCTTATTGTTATATCGTAACAACAGCCGCGGTGCGAGGACGGAACTATTTCAACATTTTACTTTCCATTTCAGCGGGCTAACTGAACAACCTTCCCTTTTTTAGCGCTAAATCCGCGTTGAGACTTGCACCGGCGAAAGAAAGCGTGATAATCAGCAGATTATGGTTAACATCTGGGGCAACGCCATGGAAATCCGCGTCTTTAGCCAGGACGATTTTGAAGAGGTGATCACCCTCTGGGAGCGGTGTGATTTGTTACGCCCCTGGAACGATCCTGAAATGGATATTGAGCGAAAGCTCAATCATGACCCTGACCTGTTTCTGGTGGCGGTGGTGGGCGGTGAGATTGTCGGCACCCTGATGGGCGGCTACGACGGTCATCGCGGCTCGGCCTATTATCTCGGCGTGCATCCTGACTATCAGGGGCGAGGCTTTGCCAACGCGCTGATCAATCGCCTGGAGAAAAAGCTGATCGCTCGCGGCTGCCCCAAAATTCATGTGATGGTCCGTGAAGAAAACGATGCGGTGCTGGGTTTTTATGAAAAGCTCGACTATGAAACTCAGGACACGATGCTGCTTGGCAAACGCCTGATCGAAGATCGCGAATATTAATAAGCTGGGTGGCCTGCGCCGCCCGCCGTTCCCGCCAGTGAAGTGATGAACCTGATATTTTCCCCGGACGACTATGACGCCAAAGGCCAGCTGAGATTACCGCTGGCCTTTTGGGCTATTTTACTGTTGCAGGCCCGCACCTGGGTGCTGTTTGTTATGGCCGGCGCCTCCCGACAGCAGGGCGCCTCGCTGCTGGAATTGTTCTATCCCGATAGCCATGCTTTCTGGCTGGGCCTTGGCTCAGGCATCCCTGCCGCGCTTGGGCTGCTGCTGACCGGCTACCGTCAGCGCTTTCCCCGCCTCTGGCAGTCGTGGCGCTGGGTGCTGATGCTGACGCTGGCGGGAATGCTGCTGCTACAGGTCTTCACCCTGTGGCAGGGCGAGCAGGCTTCGCCTCTGTCGATCCTGTTTACCGGTTTTGACCTGCTGGCGCTGGCCTGGCTGGGTCTTAACGGCCGCCTGCGCGCCTGTTTTGACCCGGCGAGTAACGGCGGATAAAACTTTTTGGCCGATTGGCACTCCAATCAGTTCAGTGGTTTATTGATTACCCAGGAGTTGCAATGAAATCTGTTCGCCCGGCACTGATTGTCGCCGTGTTGCTATTGAGCGGCTGCGCCAGCTCAGGCACATCCTCTGACGCCAGCAGCGGAGCCACCTGGTGGAATCCGCTGGCCTGGTCCTGGTCCAGCCTGGCGCCGTGGCACTGGTTCGGCTCTACCTTAACCGTGACCGAGCAGGGCGTGGGCAGTCTGACGGGCAGCACCGCCATGAATGAGCAGGCGATTAGCGATGGGCTAAGCGGCAAGTATCAGGTGCGCAAAGGAATGCGCGGCGAGAATGGCGGCGTGGTGACCTTTTTCCAGGGCGTCAGCGATAAGCAGGTGAAAGTGGTAGTGAACGGTCAGACGACAATTGACCGCATCGACGTCACGGATAAAGAGATCGCTTCCGCGAGCGGCAATAAGATCGGCACGCCGTTCGCCGATATCTTCCAGCAGGCTTATGGCGCCTGTGAGAAAGGAACGGGCAGCGACGGTGAAGGCGTCGAATGCCGCGCACCGGGAAGCCAGCACATCAGCTACCTGTTTAGCGGCGAATGGCACGGTCCGCAGGGCCTGATGCCTTCGGATGACACGCTGAAAAAATGGACTATCAGTAAAATTATCTGGCGTAAGTAATTCTCTCCGGGCCGCCTTCCGGCGGCCCTGCCGTCGCCTCAGCGCGTGATATCGCCCGGATCCTCTGATTCTTTGTCGCCCGACAAGATAGCCCCGAAAACATCGGGTATGATACGCCGTAAAGCCCCCGTCGGTTATCAGTCTATTGAGGAGAAGTTCAGCATGTCTCAGCCCCAGAGCGGCATTTTATTAGAACATCGCCGTTTTGCCATTTACCTTGAAGCCATGGTGCAGGACGACGTTGCCGCGCTGCGTCAGGCTATTCCTGTCTTTTTGCAGCAGCTTGACCAGCTGCAAAAGCGTTGGCCTGATGCCGGGTTGGGCGCGGTCGTCGCCTTTGGTCCGGCGCTGTGGAACGATCTGTGCCCGGGCAACAGTACCGCTGAGCTGAAAGATTTCCAGCCGATGGGCAAGGGCATGGCGCCCGCCACCCAGCGCGACCTGCTGATCCATATTCAATCCTTACGCCACGACGTCAATTTCAGCCTCGCTCAGGCTGCCGTGACGGCCTTTGGCGAAGCTATCCAGATTGTGGAGGAGACCCATGGCTTCCGCTGGGTGGAAGAGCGCGACCTGAGCGGCTTTGTCGACGGTACGGAAAATCCACAGGGCGAGCAGCGCCCGCTGGTGGCGCTGATCGCCGAAGGAGAGAACGCGGGCGGCAGCTACGTGTTTAGCCAGCGCTGGCAGCATAATTTGTCGATGTTTAACCGCCTGGCGGTGAACAGGCAGGAGCAGATTATTGGCCGTAGCAAACAGGATAACGAAGAGCTGGAGGGCGATGCCCGTCCTGCCACCTCGCACGTCAGCCGCGTCGATCTGAAAGAGGAGGGGAAAGGTCTGAAGATCCTGCGCCAGAGCCTGCCCTACGGCACGGCCAGCGGTACTAACGGCCTGTTCTTCCTCGCCTACTGCGCTACGCTGTACAATATTGAGCGGCAGCTGCTGAGCATGTTTGGTGAACTGGATAATAAATTCGATGCGATGCTGCGCTTCACCAAACCCGTCAGCGGCAGCTATTTCTATGCACCTTCGCTGCAACAGCTGACCGCGCTGTAAGCAGTAAAAGCCTGCCCGTTATAACGTTGAGATAACGGGCAATAAAGCGGTGCTTTCCCATCCTCTGCATAAACAATTCCACATCCTTATAGCATTTTAAACTTCCAAATCACCAAACGGTATATAAAACCGTTACTGCTTTTAGTGTGGTTATAAATAAACTGAAGGCACTTCAGGGCGCGAGCCGGACTGTTTTCAGGGTGCATAATGACGTTACCGACGGTTAAAAAGATAATAAGCAGTGCCGCTTTCTCGCTGCTGTTGGCCGGCTCAGCCCAGGCAACCGAGCTGTTAAACAGTTCGTACGACGTTTCGCGCGAACTATTTGTCGCTCTGAATGCCCCCTTTGAGAAACAGTGGGCAGAGCAGAATAACGGCGACAAGCTAACTATCAGCCAGTCACACGCCGGTTCTTCCAGGCAGGCGCTGTCCATCTTGCAGGGACTAAAGGCGGATGTGGTGACCTATAATCAGGTCACTGACGTGCAGATCCTGCACGATCGCGGCAACCTGATCCCGGCAGACTGGCAAAAACGCTTCCCTAACAACAGCTCGCCGTTCTATTCCACCATGGCTTTCCTGGTGCGTAAGGGCAACCCGAAGAACATCCACAGCTGGAACGATCTGGTTAAAAGTGATGTGAAACTGGTGTTCCCAAATCCGAAAACGTCCGGAAACGGTCGCTACACCTATCTTGCCGCCTGGGGCGCTGCCGATAAGGCCGACGGTAAAGATCGGGCGAAAACCGAACAGTTTATGACCCAGTTCCTGAAGAATGTTGAGGTCTTTGATACCGGCGGCCGCGGCGCGACCACCACCTTTGTGGAGCGGGGCCAGGGCGACGTGCTGATCAGCTTCGAGTCTGAAGTGAACAATATTCGCAATCAGTATGCTAAAGACGGCTATGAAGTTGTGGTGCCGAAAACCAATATTCTGGCGGAGTTCCCGGTGACCTGGGTCGACAAAAGCGTGCAGGCCAACAACACCGAAAAGGCCGCCAAAGCGTATCTGAACTATCTCTACAGCCCGTCAGCGCAGAAAATTATCACCCAGTTCTACTACCGCGTGAATAATCCTGAGTTGATGGCGCAGCAGAAAGACCGCTTCCCGGCCACCGATCTGTTCCGCGTGGAAGACGCGTTCGGTAGCTGGGATCAGGTCATGAAAACCCAATTTGCCAGCGGCGGCGAGCTGGATAAACTCTTAACCGCAGGACACCAGTGATGTTTGCCGCTAAAAGCAAGCGCGTACTCCCCGGTTTTGGTCTCAGCCTCGGCAGCAGTCTGTTCTTCACCTGCCTGATCCTGCTGCTGCCGATCAGCGCCTTACTGATGCAGCTGTCGCAGATGACGCTGGCACAGTACTGGGAAGTGATTACCAACCCGCAGGTGATGGCCGCGTATAAAGTGACCCTGCTGTCAGCGGGCGTGGCCTCGATCTTTAACGCCTTCTTCGGCATGTTGATGGCGTGGATCCTGACTCGCTACCGTTTTCCTGGCCGCACGCTGCTGGACGGGCTGATGGATTTACCGTTCGCTCTGCCAACCGCGGTGGCGGGCCTGACGCTGGCTGGGCTGTTTTCCGTTAACGGCTGGTACGGTCAGTGGCTGGCGCAGTTTGATATTAAGGTGTCTTATACCTGGCTGGGCATCGCCGTCGCTATGGCGTTTACCAGCATCCCGTTCGTGGTCCGCACCGTTCAGCCCGTTCTCGAAGAGCTGGGGCCTGAATATGAAGAGGCCGCCGAAACGCTCGGCGCTTCGCCGTGGCAGAGCTTTCGTCGCGTGGTGCTGCCCGAGGTTGCGCCTGCGCTGCTGGCGGGTACGGCGCTCTCTTTTACCCGCAGCCTGGGTGAGTTTGGCGCGGTGATTTTTATCGCCGGGAATATCGCCTGGAAAACCGAAGTGACCTCGCTGATGATTTTCATCCGCCTGCAGGAATTTGACTATCCGGCCGCCAGCGCCATTGCCTCGGTCATTTTAGCCGCCTCGCTGCTGCTGCTGTTTGCGATTAACACCTTACAAAGCCGCTTTGGCCGTCGCATTGGAGGTCACTAATGGCTGACGTAACCGCGTTCAACGGCGTGGGCCGCAGACGCATCAACTGGGGTAAATGGCTGCTGATTGCGCTGGGCATGGCGATCTCCCTCGGGCTGCTGGTAGTGCCGATGGTAGCCATTTTCGCCAGCGCTTTTTCAGAAGGCATTGGCGCGCTAATCGGCAACCTGAAAGACGGGGATATGCTGCATTCGATCTGGCTGACCGTGCTGATGGCGCTGATTACCGTACCGGTAAATCTGGTGTTTGGTACGCTGCTGGCCTGGCTGGTGACGCGTTTTGATTTTCCGGGGCGCCAGCTGCTGCTGACGCTGTTCGATATTCCTTTTGCCGTGTCGCCGGTGGTGGCAGGGTTGATGTACCTGCTGTTCTGGGGCGTTAACGGCCCGGTTGGCGGCTGGCTGGATGCGAAGAATGTCCAGCTGATGTTCTCCTGGCCGGGCATGGCGATGGTGACCATCTTTGTCACCTGTCCGTTTGTCGTCCGCGAACTGGTGCCGGTGATGTTAAGCCAGGGCAGCAATGAAGATGAAGCGGCGGTGTTGCTGGGCGCGTCAGGCTGGAAAATGTTCTGGCGCGTGACGCTGCCCAATATCCGCTGGGCGCTGCTGTACGGACTGGTATTAACCAACGCTCGCGCCATCGGCGAGTTTGGCGCGGTCTCCGTCGTGTCGGGTTCGATTCGCGGCCAGACCTATACGCTGCCATTACAAGTTGAATTACTGCATCAGGATTACAACACCGTCGGCGCCTTTACGGCGGCCGGGCTGCTGACCCTGATGGCGATAGTCACACTGTTTCTGAAAAGCGCGCTGCAGTGGCGTTTAGAGCACCAGCAGAAGCGTTTGCAACAGGAGGGGAACCATGAGCATTGAAATCAGCAACATTAACAAATCTTTCGGCCGTACTAAGGTCCTGAACGATATTTCACTGGATATCCCTTCCGGTCAGATGGTAGCGCTGCTCGGGCCTTCCGGCTCCGGGAAAACCACGCTGCTGCGCATTATCGCCGGGCTGGAGAGCCAGAGCAGCGGTCGTCTTAGCTTCCAGGGCAAGGACGTGACGCAGCTACATGCGCGCGACCGCCAGGTCGGCTTTGTGTTCCAGCACTACGCGCTGTTCCGCCACATGACGGTGTTCGACAACATTGCCTTTGGCCTGACCGTGCTGCCGCGCCGTGAACGTCCTTCTGCGGCGGTCATTAAGCAAAAAGTCAGCCAGCTACTGGAGATGGTGCAGCTGGGCCACCTGGCCGAGCGCTTCCCGTCGCAGCTTTCCGGCGGGCAGAAACAGCGCGTGGCGCTGGCCCGCGCGCTGGCGGTGGAGCCACAGATTTTGCTGCTGGATGAGCCTTTCGGCGCGCTGGATGCTCAGGTCCGTAAAGAGCTGCGCCGCTGGCTGCGCCAGCTGCACGAGGAGCTGAAGTTCACCAGCGTCTTCGTCACCCACGATCAGGAAGAAGCGATGGAAGTGGCGGATCGCGTGGTGGTGATGAGCCAGGGTAACATTGAGCAGGTCGGCACGCCGGATGAAGTCTGGCGCGATCCTGCCACCCGATTCGTGCTGGAATTCCTTGGCGAGGTGAACCGTTTTGCGGGCGAAGTGCATGGCTCTCAGTTCCACGTTGGCGCCCATCACTGGCCGCTGGGATACACTCCGGCTCATCAGGGCGCGGTAGAGCTGTTCCTGCGCCCGTGGGAAGTGGACGTCAGCCGTCAGAGCAGCCTGGAAACGCCGCTGCCGGTACAGGTTCTGGAAGTTAGCCCGCGCGGCCACTACTGGCAGCTGGTTGTCCAGCCGACAGGCTGGTCGACGGACCCGATCGCCCTGGTGGTCGACGGCGCCCAGACTGCGCCCGTCCGCGGCGAATCGCTGTTTGTTGGCCTGCAGCAGGCCCGCTTGTACAAAGGCGAAACGCCGCTGCAACAGGTTGCCTTTGCCCAAAGCGCCTGATATTTTCTAAATCAACAGGGGGTCAGGTCTGCCTGACCCTTTTTTTTGCCAGCTTTTCTGGCCCTTCCAGGAATTGCACCGTGACAACCTTAGAAAATACCATTGGCAACACGCCACTGATCAGACTGCAGCGCCTGACGCCAGCCAACGGCAGCGAAATCTGGCTAAAGCTGGAAGGTAATAACCCCGCCGGTTCGGTAAAGGATCGCGCCGCTTTTTCAATGATCGAACGGGCTGAACGCCGCGGCGAAATCCAGCCTGGCGACGTGCTGATCGAAGCGACAAGCGGCAATACCGGCATCGCGCTGGCGATGATTGCCGCCATGAAAGGCTATGCGCTGAAGCTGCTGATGCCAGACAACATGAGCGTTGAGCGCCAGGCCGCGATGCAGGCTTACGGCGCAGAGCTGATCCTGGTTAGCCGCGAACAGGGGATGGAAGGGGCGCGCGATCTGGCGAAAGAGATGGAGGCCAGGGGCGAAGGCAAAGTGCTCGATCAGTTCAACAACCCGGATAACCCGCTGGGGCATTACACCACTACCGGCCCGGAAATCTGGCAGCAGACCGCCGGACGCCTGACCCACTTTGTTTCCAGCATGGGCACCACCGGTACCATCACCGGCGTGGGACGCTTCCTGAAAGAGCAGAGCGCCAGCATTGAGATCGTGGGGCTACAGCCTGAAGAGGGCAGCAGCATTCCCGGCATTCGTCGCTGGCCCTCGGCGTATTTGCCCGGTATCTACCGCCCGGATCTGGTGGATCGGGTGATAGATATGTCTCAGCAGGAAGCGGAGCAAACCATGCGTCTGCTGGCGCGGCGCGAAGGGGTTTTTTGCGGCGTAAGCTCCGGCGGAGCAGTCGCCGGCGCGCTGCGGATTGCGCAGGAGCAGCCTGGCAGCCTGGTCGTCGCTATTATTTGTGACCGTGGTGACCGCTACCTCTCCACCGGAGTATATTAATTTCGGTGGGCTTCCTCCGGGTCGACGTCGTTCGACCCGCGCTTTCAACAGGTTATCTTTCAGACCGCCCTCCCGCATTTCATTCCTGCTGATACACTGTAAGGATTAGGTAAAACCTGCTGCTATTATGTTGCCGACGGGTGAAAATAGCGGCTGAATCACAGAGAGACGCTGCATGAAAATTTTACTGGTTGATGACGACCTCGAGCTGGGCACCATGCTCAGTCAGTACCTGATTGCCGAAGGCTTTGACGCTTCGCTGGTATTAACCGGCAAGGCTGGGGTGGAAGGTGCGATGTCCGGCGAGTACAACGCGATGATCCTCGACATTATGCTGCCGGATATGAGCGGAATTGACGTGCTGCGACAGGTTCGGCAAAGCTGCCGCCTGCCGGTAATTATGCTCACCGCCAAAGGCGATAATATCGACCGGGTGATTGGGCTGGAGATGGGTGCGGACGACTATATGCCTAAGCCCTGCTATCCTCGCGAGCTGGTGGCCCGACTGCGCGCCGTTTTGCGCCGTGTGGAAGAGCTACCGACCGTGGTGGAAAGTAAGGAACTGGCGAGCTGGGGCGACCTGACGCTGAACCCCGCTACGCGCATCAGCGAATGGAAAAAAGAGGCGTTTGACCTGACGGCATCCGAATTTAATTTGCTCGATCTGCTACTGCGTTCGCCCGATCGCGTGGTGTCGAAAGATGAGCTTTCCGAAAAGGGGCTGGGCCGCCCGCGCGAAGCCTACGACCGCAGCGTGGATGTGCATATCAGCAATATCCGCCAGAAGCTGGCGACGCTGACCAACGATACCATTAACATCGAAACCGTGCGTAGCATAGGCTACCGTATCCGATGAAAGCAGGGGTCAGAGGGCTGCTGTTCTGGAAAATTTTGCTGGGCTTTTGGCTGACCTTTCTGCTGATGAGCCAGCTGCTGTGGCTGAGTTTCTCACTGTACGGCAAGCATCATGAACCGCCTGAATCCCAGGCGGCCAGGCGTATCGTTAATCTGCAAATGACCTCCGCCGTCTCGGTTCTCCAGCGTGGAGGCATGGACGCGCTGAATGATATGATGGCGGACTGGTCAGATAAGGATCGCCGCTTTTTTTCCGTGCAGCTGATGCCGGAGCCTCCCCAGGAGATCCCCCGCAGCGAGTTAAATCGCAACCTGCGCCCCGGAGAATTTCCGAAAGAAGTGATTGAGTGGGTAACCGGGGCTGACGGACGACAATATCAGCTGCGTTATGATGTGGAGGGGCTGCGCGAAGATAGCAATATGGGCGGACCTCACCGCAACTTTCTGAACGTGCCTGAGCCGATGCTGTTTATTGCTGGCGGCGGCGGGTTGTTATTCAGCCTGTTCCTTGCCTGGAATTTGACGCGGCCGATGGGCCAGCTACGTGCAGGATTCAACCGCGTATCGAAAGGCGACCTCTCCGTCAGGCTGTTCCCGATTATGCGCCGACGTCACGATGAGCTTTCCGTGGTGGCGCAGGACTTTGATGCCATGGTAGAGCGACTTTCGGTGCTGGTGAAGGCGCGTGAAGAGCTGCTGCATGATGTTTCTCACGAACTGCGCTCGCCGCTGGCTCGCCTGCAGCTGGCGACCGGGCTTGCCCGCCAGACGCCGGAGTCGGTAGGGCAGTCGTTGGATCGTATTGATGAAGAAGCTCGCCGCCTGGATAAAATGATCGGTGAGCTCCTGACGCTTTCCCGAGCGGAACACGAAAGCCTGCCGGACGAGCAGTATTTCGACCTGCTTGGCCTGCTGGAGGCCGTCGCTAACGATGCTCGCTACGAAGCGCAGATCCCCGGCGTGGAGATTCTGCTCCATGCCGACAAATCCGGGGATTACACGGTGAAAGGGGATGCAAAGCTGATCCGCTCGGCGGTTGAAAACGTGGTGCGTAATGCGCTCCGTTTCTCGCTACAGGGGCAAAAGGTCAGCATCTCACTGCGCCAGGAGCAGGACTGGCTGGCGATTAGCGTGATTGACCAGGGACCGGGCGTGGACGCCGGGAAGCTCTCCAGCATTTTCGATCCCTTTGTTCGGGTTAACTCTCCGCTGTCCGGTAAGGGTTACGGACTGGGGCTGTCAATCGTGCGTAAAGTGGTGCTGGCCCATCAGGGCGAAGTCAGCGCGGTCAACGGTAAGAATGGCGGGCTGGAACTGACGCTGCGCCTGCCACACTGGGTGGTTTAATTATACCGTCGGGTGCTATGATTACCGGCTGATATCGTTAGCAATCACGTTGATGAGGTAAGGGATGAGTAAAGTTGCGACCAGCAAGCAACAGGAAGTTCAGCGGATCGTGGAAGCGCTGTCCATCGCCATTGCTCAGCATCGGTTAAAGCCGGGAATGCGGCTGGTTGAGGCGCAGATTGTTGAAGTGCTGGACGCTAACCGCAACCACGTACAGTCTGCCCTGCAACGGCTGGCGCTACAGCATATCGTCTCCATTGAGCCAAACCGTGGCGCGATGGTTGCGCAGCCCGAAGCCCGTGAAGCGCGTGAAATCTTTACTGCCCGCCGGGCAATCGAAAGCGCCATTATTGCCTGCATCACGCCGGAGAGTATGGCGGCTCAGCTGGCAGATCTTGAGGCTCAGCAGCAGTCAGAACAAAAGGCTATCGCGCTGAATGACCGCCGCGAAGTGGTCCGCGAGCTGAGTCAGTTTCATCTGCTGTTGGCTAAAATCAGCGGCAATAAGGTCCTGAGCGAAATTCTTGCCAACCTGATGGTGCGCAGCTCGCTGATTGTGGCGTTGTATCAGCGTAATGATATTCCGGCCTGTCAGTGTGAAGAGCACGGCGCTATTGTTGCCGCGCTGAAGGCGGGGGAGCTGGCGCGCGCGCAGGACATCATGATTGCCCACCTCAATGAGCTGGAGCAGCAGCTGGATCTGAACGATTCGTCGCCTGACACCCTCAGCCTGCGCCAGGCGCTGAGCTGACCCTTTCCTCCTGGCCGCAAAACGCCATAAAAAAAGCCCTCTGACTGCTCAGAGGGCTTTTTTACTCCCGACGCAAAGCCGATTACTTTTTGATACGGATCACAGGCGTTTCACCTACGACCACTGAACCCGTCAGTTTAACCAGCTCTTTGATCTCATCCATATTGGAGATGACCACCGGCGTCAGGGTAGATTTCGCTTTTTCTTCCAGCAGTGCCAGGTCGAACTCGATAACCACGTCGCCTTTTTTCACTTTCTGGCCTTCTTCAGCGATGCGCTTGAAGCCTTCACCCTTCAGTTCAACCGTATCAATTCCGAAGTGGACGAACAGCTCGATGCCATTGTCTGACTCGATGGAAAATGCATGATTGGTTTCGAAAATTTTACCGATGGTGCCATCAACCGGCGCTACCATTTTATTGCCAGTAGGTTTGATAGCGATGCCGTCGCCAACAATTTTCTCCGCAAACACTACGTCCGGTACGTCTTCGATATTGACGATTTCACCAGACAGCGGCGCTACGATCTCAATGGCTCCAGATGCGGTATCTGACTTATCGCCAAAAAGTTTTGAAAACAAACCCATGATCTTCTCCTAAGCAGTAATATTGGGCCAGCGTCTCAAGGTCTCAGCAGAGTGTTTTTTCTTCAATGAACTTGTTGACCAGGTTCACTAACTCATCCGCTGTCGGTTGAGCCATCGCCTGCTCTGCTAATGCCTTCGCATCTTCAAAATTCGTATTACGAATAATTTTCTTGATGCGCGGGATAGAAATGGCACTCATGCTGAACTCGTCCAGCCCCATTCCCAATAACAACAGTGTAGCACGTTCATCGCCAGCCAGCTCACCACACATCCCAGTCCATTTGCCTTCAGCATGAGACGCATCAATAACTTGCTTAATAAGCGTCAGGACGGAAGGGGTCATAGGGTTGTAGAGATGGGAAATCAGATCGTTACCACGGTCTACCGCCAGCGTGTACTGCGTCAGGTCGTTAGTGCCGATGCTGAAGAAATCAACTTCTTTAGCCAGATGGTGGGCAATTGCCGCTGAAGCCGGCGTTTCCACCATGATACCCACTTCGATGCTTTCATCGAAGGCTTTGCTTTCGGCGCGCAGCTGCGATTTCAGCGTCTCCAGCTCGCCTTTCAGGGTGCGAACTTCTTCAACGGAGATGATCATTGGGAACATGATGCGCAGTTTGCCAAAGGCGGAAGCACGCAGGATTGCGCGCAGCTGAGCGTGGAGGATCTCAGGACGGTCCATGGCAATGCGGATGGCGCGCCAGCCCAGGAACGGGTTATCTTCCTTCGGCAGGTTCATGTACGGCAGATCTTTGTCGCCGCCGATGTCCATCGTGCGCACAATCACCGCCTGAGAGCCCATCGCTTCCGCTACGGCTTTATAAGCCTGGAACTGCTCTTCTTCGCTTGGCAGCGAATCGCGGTCCATAAACAGGAATTCGGTACGGTAGAGGCCAACGCCTTCTGCGCCGTTGCGCTCGGCACCCGCGATATCACGAACGGTACCGATGTTAGCGCAGACTTCAACCTGATGGCCGTCAAGGGTGATCGCCGGCAGATCCTTCAGCTTCGCCAGATCGTTTTTCTCGGTGACGTACTGGTTGTGAATCGCCTTCAGCTCTTCAATTTTCTCTGCCGTTGGGTTCACGTAAATCTGGTTGTTTACGCCGTCAAGGATCAGGTAATCGTCGTTTTTCACCTGAGAGGTGACGTTACCGGTGCCAACAATGGCCGGCAGCTCCAGAGAGCGTGCCATGATCGAGGTGTGCGAGGTGCGGCCACCCAGATCGGTAATAAAGCCCAGCACCTTGTCGAGGTTCAGCTGTGCGGTTTCTGACGGCGTCAGATCCTTCGCGACCAGCAGGACTTCATCAGCGATGGCGCTGAGATCGACAATGTGCAGACCAAGAATATTTTGCAGCAGGCGTTTACCGATGTCGCGCACGTCGGCCGCACGCTCTTTCAGGTATTCATCATCCAGCTCTTCTAACGCTTTCGCCTGGCCGTCAATCACCGAGAAAGCAGCCGCGTCGGCAGAAGCCAAATCGTCTTTAATCAGGGCTATGATTTCCTGCTCCAGCTCTTCATCTTCCAGCAGCATAATATGGCCTTCGAAGATGGCTTCTTTCTCTTCACCGAACGTCTCGCCGGCTTTGATTTTGATCGCTTCCAGCTGCGTGGCAGCCTTGGCGCGACCGTCAAGAAAACGCTGAACTTCCTGCTCAACCTGGTCGGCAGAAATTTTTTTCCGGTTGATGACTATCTCATCTTCTTTCAGCAGAAGCGCTTTGCCAAAAGCGATACCCGGTGATGCTAAAATACCTGAAATCATAACCCTACCTTTTTAATGACTAGTAATCACCCGTGGCGATCGATCCAGAAACTGTTGGCTAATCTACTCAGCGAGCCAGCCCGAACGGGCGACAGCATAGCGTGCTGATTACCCTCGTGTTACGCAGAAACGTACTTTACGAAAGCAACAACGCGGACATGCTGTCCGCGATCAATATGTTTGCACTAATTTTACTGGCCCGGCATGAGAAGAGGCGCTTATTCGAGCTCTGCCATCAGCTTAACCAGATGCTCAACGGCTTTCTGCTCATCTTCACCTTCAGCAGACAGCGTGACGACGGTTCCCTGAGTCAGACCCAGCGTTTGCAGCTTGAACAGGCTTTTTGCGCTGGCTGATTTGCCGTTAGAGGTCACGGTGATATCTGATGCAAAGGCTTTCGCTTCTTTTACGAACTGTGCAGCAGGGCGGGTATGGAGGCCGTTAGGTGCTGTGATGGTAACTTCTTGCTGGAACATTCTTTTTCCCCAACTTAATTTGGTTTGATGTTATCGACCTAAAGTCTAGCCTGGTGACAGGACTTTAGCCTGGATGAGTCGCGCTGGTCTGCGTACTGAGACGCACCAAAAAATGCGCTGTTAAGGGTAGGGAGGAGGCGGGGGTGAATCCTGCAACTCTCGTCTCGCTTTCCTGTCCCCATTATGCCGCTATTTATGCCGCTGCGCCAAACGAGTAAATCGATTCAGCTTGATCCAACTCACGCGGCGATTAATTTTGTGGATCGAAATAATGGCTGCTTAGATACCAGACACTGACGGGTAAAAGCAATCTACAGGGTGGCAAAAGTTTGACGGACTCCACAAAAAAGCACCCATTTGGGTGCTTTTTTAGACAAATCCGCCGCCACGATGTTACTGCTGCAGCTCTTTTTCCGTGAAGAGGTCGGCAAACAGCGCGGTACTCAAATAGCGCTCGCCGGAGGAAGGCAGGATCACCACGAAGGTCTTATTGGCGAAGGCCTCTTCTTCCTGCAATTTCAGCGCGGCCGCTACCGCAGCACCAGAAGAGATACCCGCCAAAATCCCTTCTTCTTCCATCAGGCGACGGGCAGTAGAAATGGATTCTTCGTTGGAGATGGCCACCACGCGGTCAATCAGTTTCAGATCGAGGTTGCCAGGGATGAAGCCAGCGCCGATCCCCTGGATTTTATGCGGGCCTGGCTTGATTTCTTCGCCTGCCAGCGCCTGAGCGATGACCGGGGAGTCGGTTGGTTCAACCGCGACCGAAATCAGATCCTTTTTGCCTTTGGTATTTTTCAGATAACGGCTAACGCCAGTCAGCGTTCCGCCGGTGCCTACGCCAGCAATAAAGACATCCAGATTGCCATCGGTATCTTCCCAGATTTCCGGGCCGGTGGTTTTCTCATGGATTTCCGGGTTTGCCGGATTGCTGAACTGCTGTAACAGTACAAATTTGTCCGGATTGCCGGCGACAATCTCTTCCGCTTTGGCAATCGCGCCTTTCATTCCTTTGGCGCCTTCGGTGAGGATCAGATTGGCGCCCAGCGCTTTCAGCAGCTTACGGCGCTCGACGCTCATGGTTTCCGGCATGGTCAGCGTCAGCTTGTAGCCTCTGGCGGCGGCAACGTAGGCCAGCGCGATGCCGGTGTTACCACTGGTCGGCTCGACCAGTTCGACGCCCGGTTTCAGTATGCCGCGCTTCTCTGCGTCCCAAATCATATTGGCACCGATACGGCATTTCACGCTGAAGCTGGGATTACGGGATTCCACTTTTACCAGAATGCGACCGTTACCGATGCGGTTCAGTCGAACCAGCGGCGTATGACCGATTGTTAAAGAGTTGTCTTCATAGATCTTACTCATAGCCCGTCCTTAACTGTATGAAATATTGGGAACGCTAAAAGCATACCCGGTTCAGTTTTTCAAGGAAGTGATGAAATCGTATATATATATGTTAAGCAGCAATAAGGGTAAAAGAAATGGCATAAGCCCTCAGTCGACCCGGCCCAGCGTCGTGCGATAGCGGTCAACCCACATCGCCGTTGCGCCGCAAACCGCCACCGGCATAATGGCCAAATTCAGCACCGGGATCATCGTAAACAGGCTGACCAGCGCGCCAAACTGCATATTGTCCGTTTTGTACTGGCGCAGCGCGGTGCGCATCTGCTGGAAACTGACCTTGTGGTTATCGAACGGATAATCGCAGTACTGAATCGACAGCATCCACGCGCTGAACAGAAACCACAGCACCGGCGCGACGGTCTGTCCAAAGCCCGGCACAAAATAGAGCAGCAGCAACACGATGGCGCGCGGCAGATACCAGGCCAGCTTTTGCCATTCACGCTTCATAATGCGCGGGATATCCTTCACCATGCCCATCCAGCCGCTGTCCGGCAGCGGTTGGCCGGTCAGCCGCGCCTCCAGCTGTTCCGCCAGCAGGCCGCAAAAAGGCGCCGCTATCCAGTTGGCTATCGTGGAGAACAGGTAGCTGAACACCAGCAGAATAGAGATGACCGTCAGCGGCCATAGCAGGTAGCTCAGCCATTGCAGCCAGTCGGGCACCTTTGCCATCAGCGCCGGAAGCCAGTGGCCCAGTTGCCAGAACAGCCAGATAAAGGCACCGCCCATCAGCAAAATGTTAACCAGCAGCGGCACAATCACAAAGCGACGGATCCCCGGCAGGCGGATCAGTTGCCATCCCTGCGAAAAATAGTGGATACCGTTGGCGGATTTCGCGGTATTCATCGTGGACATGTTCTGATTTTCTCCTTACAAACGCTGTTGCTACGCTATCATAACCCAGCCATTTGCGCTGACCACTGCCCATTTGGACGAAAAAACAGCAAAAAACCGTGTTGATGCACGCTTATTTGTCAGAAAATACTGCACGGACTTGCACTTGTTATCCAGGGCAAATACAGTTAGAGGATAAAGTTTGCCGCGGTGGCAAGGTATTGGAACAACAGAGAATACAATGATGCAGGATTTGCGTCTGATATTAATCGTTGTTGGCGCGATCGCCATAATAGCGCTTTTACTGCATGGCCTCTGGACCAGCCGTAAAGAGCGCTCATCTGTTTTTCGCGATCGCCCTCACAAGCGTTTAAAACAGGATAGAGAAGAGGCATTTGACGACGTCGATGAAGGCGTGGGTGAAGTGCGGGTGAAAAGGTTGCGCGCTGAAGATGAAGACCCTGCATCTTCTCCTGCAGCTTTTGGCACTGATGAAGCGCCACCGCGTGCTGTCGCACCGCGAGCCCCGTCCGAACCCGTGCGTCAGCAGCCGCCGGTTGATCGCCAGCCGGAACGCGATCCGCTGTTCGGCGACGATCTGCCGGATGAGGTTCAGCCGGAGTTTAACTTCGACGATGAGCCGGAGCCGGAACCTGTTCGTCAGCCGCAGCCTGAAGCGCCGCGTCAGCCAGCGCAGCCTGCGGCGAAGTCTGAACCCGTTCCGCCGGTGGCCGAGGCTAAGCCAGCGCCTGAAGCGCCGCCTGCCGCGACGAAGCCGGAGCGCGCTAAGGAAACCGTGCTGGTGTTGCACGTCGGCGCACATGCTGGCGGCACGCTGAACGGCGAAGCGCTGTTGCAGGGTGTGCTCCAGGCCGGATTCCAGTTTGGCGAGATGAATATCTTCCATCGCCATCTGAACCCGGCAGGCAGCGGTCCCGTGCTGTTCAGCCTGGCTAACATGGTGAAACCCGGTTCGTTCAATCCGGATGAAATGTCTGACTTCTCCACGCCTGGCGTCTCCATCTTTATGATGGTGCCTTCCTACGGCGACGCGAATCAGAACTTTAAGCTGATGCTGCAATCCGCACAGCGTATCGCTGATGACGTTGGCGGCGTAGTGCTGGATGACGAGCGCCGCATGATGACGCCACAAAAGTTGGAAACGTATAAAAACCGTATCCGTGATGTGATTGAGGCCAACGCCTGACCCACTGAGCGTTAAGGCAACAGCCAAACTCCTCGTTTTTCAGGACCCCCGCCAGTCGGGGGTTTTTTATCGCTATGGTGCCGCTATGGAATCCGTACAAGACAAAATCACTGCGCTGCAAACCACCCTCCGCCATCACGAATATCAGTATCACGTAATGGACAGCCCGGAGGTTCCGGATGCGGAATATGACCGGCTGATGCGCGAACTGCGCGAGCTTGAAGAGGCCCACCCCGATCTGATCACGCCCGACTCGCCGACCCAGCGCGTGGGGGCGGCGCCGCTGAGCGCGTTTGAGCAGGTGCGCCACGAAGTGCCGATGCTGTCGCTGGATAACGCCTTTGATGAAGAGAGCTACCTGGCGTTCTATAAGCGCGTGCAGGACCGTTTAAAAAATACGGATGACATCACCTTCTGCTGCGAGCTGAAGCTGGATGGGCTGGCCGTTAGCCTGCTGTACGAGGACGGTTTGCTGGTGCGTGCGGCAACGCGGGGTGACGGCACTACTGGCGAGAACATTACCGCCAACGTGCGAACCATCCGCGCCATTCCACTGCGCCTGCACGGTGACAATATTCCTTCTCGCGTTGAAGTTCGTGGCGAGGTGTTTATGCCGCAGGCCGGGTTTGAGGCGCTGAACGATGAGGCGCGCCGCACCGGCAGTAAAGTCTTTGCTAACCCTCGCAATGCCGCGGCGGGGTCGCTTCGCCAGCTTGATCCGCGTATCACCGCCAAACGTCCGCTAACCTTTTTCTGCTATGGCCTTGGCCTGCTGGAAGGCGGAGAGATGCCGCGCAGCCATATGGCGCGGTTGCAGCAGTTCAAAGCCTGGGGCCTGCCGGTCAGCGATCGGATTCGCCTCTGTCATACCAGCGATGAGGTGCTGGCGTTTTACCGGCAGATTGAGCAGCAGCGGACGACCTTAGGGTTTGATATTGATGGCGTGGTGATCAAAGTTGATTCGCAGGATCTGCAAGAGCAGCTCGGCTTCGTTGCCCGCGCTCCTCGCTGGGCGGTGGCTTTCAAGTTCCCTGCCCAGGAGCAGATGACGACCGTGCGTGACGTCGAGTTTCAGGTCGGCCGCACCGGGGCGATTACCCCTGTTGCCCGCCTGGAGCCGGTACAGGTGGCTGGCGTGATGGTCAGCAACGCCACGCTGCATAATGCCGATGAAATCGAGCGTCTTGGGCTGCGCATTGGCGATCGCGTGGTGATCCGCCGGGCGGGCGACGTCATACCTCAGGTTGTCGGCGTGGTGGAGTCAGAGCGTCCTGAGGATGCCAGAGAAGTGGTCTTTCCGTTGCACTGTCCGGTTTGCGGCTCCGACGTGGAGCGTGTAGAGGGAGAAGTAGTGGCGCGCTGTACCGGCGGGTTGATCTGCGGCGCGCAGCGCAAGGGAGCGTTAAAACACTTTGTCTCGCGTCGGGCGATGGACGTGGACGGCATGGGCGATAAAATTATCGACCAGCTGGTAGAAAAAGAATATGTGAAAACGCCGGCTGACTTGTTCACCCTGACGGCTGGAATACTCACCGGTCTGGACCGGATGGGGCCAAAATCGGCTCAGAACGTGGTTAGCGCGCTGGAAAAGGCCAGGCAGACTACGCTGGCTCGCTTTCTATATTCGCTGGGGATCAGCGAAGTTGGTGAGGCGACCGCCGCCAATCTGGCCGCGCATTTTGGCTCGCTGGATAAGATCATGGCTGCCGATCTTGAGGCGTTGATCGCGGTACAGGATGTCGGCACCGTGGTTGCCAGCCACCTGCGTAATTTTATGGATGAAGAGAGCAACCGTGAAGTTATCCGCCAGCTGGTAGAGGTTGCCGGAATTAACTGGCCAGCGGTGGTGGTGGTTAAAGCTGAAGAGATCGACAGTCCTTTCGCCGGTAAAACGGTGGTGCTGACCGGTTCGCTGACGATATTGTCGCGCGATGAGGCAAAAGATCGCCTGACGGCATTAGGAGCCAAAGTCAGCGGCAGCGTCTCGAAGAAAACCGATCTGGTGATTGCCGGAGAAGCGGCAGGCTCCAAGCTGGCGAAAGCGCAGGAACTGGGGGTTGAAGTGATTGACGAAGCGGAGATGATCCGCCTGCTGGGTGACTGAAATGGAAAAAGAGAACCTGATTGAGATCGCCAATACCGAAATGCCCTTTGGCAAATACAAGGGGCGGATGCTGATCGACCTGCCAGAGCCTTATCTGCTGTGGTTCGCCCGTAAGGGCGAATTTCCGGCGGGCCATTTGGGTGAGCTGATGCAGCTTACCCTGGCGATAAAAATTGAGGGACTGGAAGGGTTAGTTAAGCCGCTGAAGCGTTAGTCCTTTTCCTCAGGCCCGAGTGCTGATGGCGCCTCCCTGCGCCATTTTCCCGCTTATTTCTGTGATTCAACCACCGTCGGGTTTGCCTGCTGCTGCTTTGCCGCCAGCTTCTCACCCGATTTTTTGTAGCGCTGCGCCAGCATTGAGCAGACCATCAGCTGAACCTGGTGGAAGATCATCAGCGGCAGCACAATGATCCCGACCGACGCCGACGGGAACAGAATGTTAGCCATTGGTACGCCGTTCGCCAGGCTCTTTTTGGAACCGCAGAACAGAATGGTGATCTCATCCGCACGGTTAAAGCCGAACAGCCGTGCGGCCAGCAGGTTGATTGCCAGCACGACAAACAGAATGCCCAGGCTGCCAACCACAATGTAGAGCAGCGTAGACGCGCCCACCCGATGCCAGATGCCGTTCACCACCGCTTCACTGAAGGCTGAATAAACGACCAGCAGAATCGACGCCTGATCGGTTTTGCCAATCAGCCCACGGTTTCTTTCCACCCAGCCAGCAATCCAGTGGCGCGAAATGTGCCCCAGCACAAAGGGCACCAGCAGCTGAAGCATAATCTTACCGATCTGTTCGAGACTGCCGCTGGCGGCATCGTTGTGCACGTTCATCACCAGCCCGACCAGCAGAGGGGAGATGAACACGCCCAGCAGGCTGGAGGCGGAGGCGCTACACACGGCGGCCGCTACATTTCCTCCGGCCAGCGAGGTCAGCGCAATGGCGGACTGGACGGTAGCGGGCAAAATGCAGAGATAGAGGAAGCCGGTGTAAATTTCCGCGCTCACCGGCAGCGGGTGCCACCAGACGAACAGCAGTCCAAGGATCGGAAACAGCACAAAGGTGCTGCACATGACCCAAAGGTGCAGGCGCCAGTGGCTGCCACCGGCAATAATCTTCTCGCGCGACAGCTTGGCGCCGTGCATAAAGAACAGCAGGGCGATAGCTGCCGTGGTCAGCCATTCGAAGAACTCCACGAAATGCCCGCGGGCTGGCAGGAAAGTCGCCAGCAGCACGGTAATAATCAGCTTCAACATCAGTGGATCGATACGGAAAATACCCATTGTTAACGCCTGGTTAAAATATTGATGGAGGTTATTGTGCGCCGGACGGGTTTAGAAATAAAATTGATTTATTGAATACATCTATGAATAAAAAAGATGAATTATACGCTTCGTCAACTTCGTGTGTTTGTCGCCGTCGCTCAGCAGGGCAGCTTTAGCCAGGCCGGGCAGATGATTGGCCTCAGCCAGTCGGCGGTCAGCCACAGTATCAAAGAGCTGGAAGGGGAGATGGGCATTCGCCTGCTTGACCGCACCACGCGTGAAGTATTGCTGACCGAGGCGGGCGAGCAGTTGTCCAGTCGTCTTGAGCGGTTGCTGGAAGAGTTGCACACTACGCTGCTGGACGTGCGCAGCTATGGTCAGCAGAGAAGCGGGACGGTCAGAGTGGCGGCCAGCCAGACCATCTCCGCGCACCTGATGCCTCAGTGCCTTGCGGCCAGTCAGCTGCATTTCCCGGATATTAAGATGATGCTGCGCGACCGTCCGCAGCAGTGGGTATTGCAAAGCATCCGTAATGCTGAGGTAGATTTCGGTATTGTTATCGGTCCGCTGCCGGTTGAGGACTTTGAGTGCGAGGCGATACTGGATGAACCGTTTTTGCTGCTGTGTCGGCAGGACGACCCGCTGGCTGCGCAGCAAACCATTCGCTGGCAAATGCTGAATCATCGCCTGCTGGTGCTACAGGATTACGCTTCCGGCAGTCGGGTGTTGATTGATGAGGCGCTGCGAGTGCAGCAGGTTCAGGCGGAGATTGTGCAGGAGATTGGACACCCCGCCACGCTGTATCCGATGGTGGAGGCCGGAATTGGCATCAGCATTTTGCCCGCTCTGGCGCTGCCGCTGCCGCAGGGCAGGCCGCTGCTGGTCAGGCGCATGGTGCCGGAGATCAACCGAACTATCATGCTGGTGCGCCGTAAGAATCGTTCGTTAACGCCTGCCGCAGAGGCTATCTGGCAAGAAGTGCGTCAGCAGGCGGCCCTGCTGACGCAGCAACGTGAAACCAACCCGGCATTTTAGATATAAACGTTTAGCGTGTTGCTGTCGGTTGGGCGATTAACGCCGTCGGCCGCTTTGCTGCTGGCGGCAGTCGCGTCTTTCTGGCTGGCCTGCTTTTCCTGCGCTTTCTCTGCCTGCTGCTGTTCAATCTGCGCGATCTGCGCTTCAATCATCTGAATCTGGCTTTCGACCAGAGTCTGCTCTTCCGATTTTTGCTCATCGGTCAGCGTTGTATCGCTGCTCAGATCTTTTAGCTGAGTCTGAAGCTGGGCGATCTGTTTGTTAAGGCTGGCAATTTGTGACGTTGAGCCGCCGCCGGAACTGACGGAGCTGATTGCGCTGGTGCTGGAACTGATAGTTGTCATCGCTTTCTCCTTTGTAATAAACCAAAACGGTTATCGGTAAAAGCGCCGGGAGACTTGATGATAAAAAGCGTAAAACAAGTGATAAGAAATCGAAAAGAAAAGAGGGGGCAAATCCTTTACGAATCGCAGATAGCAAAA
>NZ_JRUQ01000004.1 GCF_000773975.1 Erwinia typographi | reverse complement strand
TGATTATTCAACCACTACATCATCCATATCAGTGATGTACATTTGGCGTGTAGCCGCATCTGCCATTGAATGATGCATAACCGCATCAGCGGCAAGCAGAACGTTTCCTGTTTCAGAAAGTCGCACTAAAAGAGACTGGTGACCAGGAACATGTCCACTGGTTTCAAGCAGTATGACTCCCGGTAAAAGCTCATAATCCCCTTCAATCAGACGATACCGGAGAGAGGGATGGTCCCATGACTTCCGATTTGCTTTGAAGCGAGGGTGCCCGCTTCTGGCTAGTTCGTAATGTTGTTTCTGAATGATGAGTTCCGCATTGCTAAATAAATCGTGGTTACCTGAATGGTCTTCATCAAGATGAGTGCAGATGAGGTAACTGATATCGGCAGGACGCAAACCGATAGCGTCGAGACGGGCAGTGACTGTGTCCTCGGGCAAGATTTCAACGGTGAGGCCAGGCGGATTTACCGGCGCATCGACAAAGGATCGAGGCCAGCCAGTGTCAACAAGGATATTTATTCCTTCGTCTGTTTGAATCAAATACCCTGGTACGGGTATATTCCCCGGCTGCATAGTACCCAGGTAAAGCATGTAAAGACGCATGTTATTTCCTCATACTTTTTCAATTATATTTTTAAAAGTAGAAGATTAAGACCAATAAGGGGGATTTTTCGGTGACCATCCCGACATGCTGAATAGATCTAAATACTTTAATCGCTTCCAGGTGGTCTCTGTCTCGAAGGATTATGTCCGCTTCTTGCCTTCAGCCGCTCCAACACTCCTCAATCTGCCACCACCGTGCCATGCTGAAGGTGGATAACGCGATCTGCCAGGGAAAAATAGCGATCGTCATGAGAGATCACCACAACCACTTTCCCGCGCGCTTTTAGCTCTGGCAGAAATTCGCTGTAAAACAGATGGCGAAAAGTCGGGTCCTGATCTGCCGCCCATTCATCAAAAATAATGACTGGCCGGTCATCCAGCCAGGCGTGCAGCAGCGCCAGCCGCTTGCGCTGTCCGGTAGACAAATCCGTCGTGGTGAAGTGATTATCCTCAACCGTCACTTTGCCGGTTAGCTTCAGCTTCTCAAGGTAACTGGCTATGTCCGTTGGGGTAATATTCTCGCGGATAATATCGTCAAAAAAAAAAATAGTCGGCAAATACCGTACTGAACAGCTGGCGATAGTCATCTTTATCACCGGGTGCCACAGGCGCGCCGTTTAGCAGAATTTCTCCCTGTTGCGGCTCGTAAAGCCCCAGCAGCAGCTTAATTATCGTGGTTTTGCCCGAGCCATTTTCACCGACGATAAAAGTGATCTCCCCTGGGCGCAGCGTAAAACTCACCGGCCCGAGGCTAAAACCATTTTCTGTCGCGTAGTGGTAAGCCACATTGCGTAACTCAAGCGAAGTGATGCTGCAAGCGAGGGGCGTCGTTGGCGGGATCAATAAAATATCAGGCTCGGCATGACGGAAGGAGGTTGCCAGCTCAGTCAGATGCCGCAGGGCAATACGCGCCTGATCGGCCACCGCCAGCGCTCCGGCTAACTGCTCAAATGGGGATTTGATATACAGCAGAATAATTATGCTGGCGCCAATGGTGGTCTGGCTGCTGTCGATGGCCTCTTTTCCCGCCAGCATCAGACCAACAGCGATAAAAAACAGCGCGGAAGCAACGCCTTCAGTCAGCCACATCCAGGTCATCGCATGGGATTTCAGGCGCGCAATGCGATCCACTTCTTCGCTCAGGCCACGGTGGAACACCTTGCTGCGCCGTAACCGGTGTAGCCGCAACTCTTTGGCCCCTTCGATAATGGCCCGATAGTGCTTCTGTAGCCCGTCCTGCGCCTGGCGAACGCCTTCATAGTCGCGTATCCAGACGCGTCGCGAAAACCCGGTAAGAAGCATTCCGCCAAGCAGAAAGAGAAAAGCAACGGAAAAAATCCACGTTGAGAGATAGAACAGGTAGCCAATACCGGCCACGGCGATGGCAAAATTGATGGTGTAGCCTGCCAGGTTAAAGGTAAACGCGCTTAGCGTATCGACATCATTATTCAGCGAGGCGAGAATTTTATGTGGCCGGAAGGCCTCAATAGCGTCAATCGGCGCTTGCAGAATACGGGCTGACAACTCTTTGCGCATGTGGGCAATCATCTTCTGGCCCGTAAAACTGTTAATGGTTCCCGCGAGCGAAGAACCCACAATCCCAACCAGCAGCAGTGCGGCGAAACTCAACCAGAACGACGTGGGAAACTGACCGGCATGTAGTGCCTGGTTAATTTCGGCCAGCAGTTGGGTGGTGGCAAAACCACTGACGATCCCGGTCACTGTTGCCAGCAGCATGATCAGCCAGAAAGGGCGCAGAATATGCAGAGTTTCACGAGTCAGGGTGACAGGTTTGCCGGAGGCGCTCATGTTCACTGTTTTCTCATCAGTAAAAGGTAGTAGGGGCCACCAATAAAAGTGGCCAGGAGTCCAGCAGGCAACTGCTGTGGATAGAGGATATTTCTGCCCGCCCAGTCGGCCAGCAGCAGAATGGCTGCGCCGATCAGCACTGCGCCACCCAGTTGTAAGGCCGGGCGATGCAGTCCCGACATGCGCGCCATATGCGGCGCCATCAGGCCAACGAAGCTGAGCGGACCAATCAGTAAGGTTGCCGCCGCGGTCAGCAGAGCAATCAGCAGAATAATGACGCTTCGGGCGAGGTAGATATTGATGCCGGTGGCGCGGGAAACCTCATCGCTCAGAGATAACATCAGCAACCAGCGATGGGTCAGGAACGAGGCGGCGATCAACACCATGGCGATGACGGCGAGCGTTACGGCCTGCGTGGGCAGAATGCGATAGGTTGAACCGGCCAGCCAGTCCTGTAAGACCTGTACCTGGGGAGTGATGCTGGTCATCATCAATGAGGTCATCGCGCTGATGATGGTGGAAAGGGCGATACCAGCCAGCAGGATTTTTTCCGCGCTGAAGGCCGATTTTCTGGCGGTGAGCAGCATCCCGATTAACGCCAGCGCAGAACCGGCGACGGCGCCGACCATCAGCACGCCCGTGGAGGTTGAGGATAACAATAACATCGCCAGCATTACCCCCAGCGTCGCACCGGAAGAGATACCAAGAAGTTCAGGGCTGCTCATCGGGTTAGCGGTCAGGCGTTGGATCAATACGCCCGCCGCACCGAGCATCCCCCCAGCTGCCAGCGCGGCGAGCGAGCGTGGCGCGCGCAAAGGGAGTAGCGACAGTAAAGTTTGCCCGTCGGTAAAGGCCCAACGGGTGGGCAGCCGACCATAGATCACCGACAAAATAAACAGGATCAATAACAACAGGCTGGCAGGGATAAACAGACACGCGGAGCGCCTGCGGGCTGTGCCAGCGTTTACCGTAGTCGCTAGCAGCGGCAGGGTATGTTTTTTCAGCCTGGGGATCAGCCACAGTAGCAGCGGGGCGCCCATTAGCGCGGTCAGCGTGCCGGTAGAGACCTCCGCGCCATAATACGCTGACCACTGAGAGAGCTGATCGGTAAACAGCAGAAGCGCCGCGCCCATTATCGGTGTCCACAACAGTTGCTGACTGAAGCGCCGGGCGCCTGCTAATCGGGTCAGGGTCGGGGCGGCCATGCCGACAAAACCGATGACCCCGGTGACGCTGACTACCGAAGCACAAAGGGCCGATCCGAGCAGCAAACTTATCGTGCGCACGCGATTAACCGAGACGCCAAGGCTTTTGGCCGAGGTCTCATTGACGGAAAAAGTATTCATTACTCTCAGCATCAGCAGTGACAGCAACAGAGCGATAGCGACGCGCGGCAGCAGAAAAAAGACGACCTGCCAGCTGTTCTGATTCAGCGAGCCGCTGCCCCAGATAAAAACATCCTGCAGATCATTCCCGCCAAACAGAGCGATGACATTTGCGACGCAGCCGGCATAGAGCGTTAGCATCAGCCCTGACAGCGTCAGCTTCTGTGGCGTGGAGGAGGGACGAAAGGCAGACAAAATAATCGGGATCACAGCCAGCAGACCGCCGATTAATGCCACGGTTTCCTGACCTGCCCGCAGCAGCCAGGGGGCCCATACGGTTGCCAGTGTCAGCATCAGCTGCGCGCCGGCAGAGACCCCGAAGGTCGTGGGATCGGCCATTGGGTTACGCAACGTCTGTTGGAACAATAGCCCGGCAAGGGAAAAACCGGCTCCCGCCAGCAGAGCCACAAACAGGCGCGGCAACGTGGCGTAATGAAACAGCAACTGCCCCATGACATGGCTATCGGGGGTAAAAATGGCCGCAGGAAGCTGCGACAGGGGCAGCGTTTTCATCCACAGGGCGAGGGTCAATAGCAGCCCTAACAGCATCAGCCCGCCGATAAGCAGCAGAGGATGGCGGACGTCAGGAGATGAGTGCGACGAGGTCACAGGCGCACCGGCCTGAGCAGCGCATCGGCAAACCTGTCGGTGAATTCGTCCGCCAGCGGTAAGCCGCCAAACACTTCAATTCGCCCAATACGGAATACCCGACGCTGTTGGACCACCGGCATCGCCTGCCACAGCGGGCTTTGATTCAATACGGCTATTGCGGCCTGCATACTTTCGCCATAATCAATCACCAGCAGGCTGGCGTCGGTATAGGTTGCCAGCGTTTCAATACCGCAGTTGGTGAAGCCGTAATTGTTGGTTTCACCCCGCCACGCATCGCTAAACCCCATCTGTTCCATCGCGGCGGACATGATACTTTTGCGGCCATAGACCGTTATATGCCGACCGTCGGTTGACAGTCCCAGCAGAATAAATTTTCGCAGCGGAATGTGTGCCAACCGATCGCGGGTCAGGGCAATTTTCTGCGCCAGCTGGCGGATATAGTGATGCGCTGCGCTTGCTCTGCCGAGCGCGATCGCCAGACGTTCGGTTTCGTCACAGGAGTGCTGCCATGTGTCGCCATAGCCACGGTAAATATCCAGAGCGAAAACCGGGGCAACGCGCCGCAGCTGCTCTTGCACCACGGGTGAAATGGTTACGGTGACGATTAGCTCAACCTGATAATAACGTAGCAGCTCCAGATTCGGCTCTGACGGATCGCCAGCATCGGGGATATTGGCAGGTAAGGACGGCGTGCTTCCCATTGCGTTATAGAAGGAAGCCTCCACGCTGACTACGGGCACCATGTCGAGCGCCAGTAAAGTCTGGGTGCCGCCACGATCGGGTGTAGCGATCCGCTGCGGATAGCCCGTGCGGGCCATGCCTGACCCGACCGGTGCTACGGTCAGCAGGAGTGACCCCGTCATTTTGATAAAGCGTCGTCGGTTGAGCATCAATTATTACGTTATCCGTTTGGTCAGCTCCGTCAGCAGGCGGAACTGACCCACTAACAAAGATTAAAAATCAAAGGCGGCTGACAGCGTCGCGGTGCGTGGTTCGGCTTCCGTCACGTAGGAGTTACAGCAGCCGCCTGACCAGTAACCGCGGTTTGCCAGATTCACGACGTCCATGCGTAAGGTTATGGGTTTTTGCATTACGCCGGTCAGCAGGTAACGTAGCCCGGCGTCCATCCGTGTCCATGAGGGTATTTTGCGGCGCGGCGAGTCGACGTCGAGGTATTGCCAACTGGTATAGACGACGCGGCCAGTTAGCGTCAGGCCCGGCACGTAAGGGATATCCCATTCTGCCCCGGCGTTGCCCTGCCAGTTTGGCGTGGTGGCGGCCATCTTCCCGTTGTTGCTGCCATCCTGCGTTTTGGTCAGAACCGGATCGATATAGCTGGCTCCGCCCAGCAGCCGCAAACCTTCTATCGGTTCGCCAAAGGTTTGCAATTCCACACCACGGTTGCGCTGTTCACCATCGACGTTCAGCGTATTGCTGGCGGTATCGGTGACGGTGCTCGGGTGGGTGATCTGATAAACGCTAAGGGTGGTGCCGAAATAGCCCCAGTCGGCCTTTATACCAGCTTCATATTGCTTTGATTTAAACGGGGCGAAAACTTGCCCGGCATTGGCGTAGCTGCGGTCGACTATCGTGCCCTGTTGCAGCCCCTGAATGTAGTTGGCATACAGTGAAATGTTCCGCCACGGTTTTACCAGCACGGCCAGCGAGGGGCTAAGCGCGTTCTGACTATAGGCTGAACTGACGTCCCCGGTGTCGGAGTCGTAATCATCCTCCTGAACCTTTTGCAGGCGACCGCCGACGGTGAATTGCAGGCGATCGTCGAGCATGGACAGCGTATCGCCTAATGCCACGCTGGAGAGCTTAACGGTGCTGACTTTTGGCAGTGACGGCGTGGCAAAATCCGGCTCATCAATGTATTGCGGTTGGTAGATGTTGGAATTCACCGTATTGCCGGACGCCGCGCCATAGCCCCAGAAGCTGGTGGTCAGCATAGTCGCACTCAGGCTAAACCGATGATCGATTACGCCAGTAGTGGCCTTGATGTCGGCACCCACTTCACCCGACGCGGTTTTCGTTTTTGCCGGTGAATTCCACGGTGTGGATTCGGTGTCGCCATGGCTGTTAAGCAGCATGGGCGTACCGATCTCAATATCGCTCTGGTGGTTTACTTGCCCACCCACTGAAGCGTGTACGGTGACGTTATCGTTCAGGTCGTATTCACCGTGCAGCACGCCAAAGGTGTCGTGATTGCCAAAGCGACTCCACGAGGGACTCTGGTTGTTGCTGGCTTTTGGCGCTTCAGGAATGGCCTGCCCATCCGGCACATACAGATAAGGCGCAACGCCCCGGATCAGCGTGTCCTGATAACCCGCATCCAATGATAAACGCAAGCGATCGCCACGATAATCCAGCCCCAGACTAGCCAGGCCGAGGTGCCTTTTGCTGTTATCCACGGCCGTATTGCCGCCCGAAAGCACGCCGTTAAAGCGCATACCGAACTCATTGTCATCGCCAAAACGACGGCCAACATCAATCTTCGCACCGGCCTGAGTTTTACTCGACCAGGTGGTGGTGACGCGGGTAATGGGCGTATCGGTGGCGCGTTTTGGCACGATATTAACGGCGCCGCCTACCGAGCCGCCGGGCGGCATACCGTTAAGAAACGCCGAGGGTCCGGTTAATAATTCCACGCGCTCGGCAAAATCGGGGTAAATATTTGAAGTAGGTAATACGCCGTATAACCCGTTAAATCCCACATCCTGCGACTGGATATTAAAACCTCGGATATTAATCTGGCTGGCTGAACTGCCCAGCGTAGTCCATTCGGTTCTGGCCGAGGCATTCAGGTCTGCCAGCAGCTCCATTACCGTAGTCGCGGGGGTATTGGCGATCTGTTTTGAGGTATAGCTGACCGTAGAATAAGGGGTGTTCATTATATCGCGATTACCCAGCATACCCACGCGGGAGCCTGACGCGACCTGACCACCCGGATACTCTTCCGGAAGAACGTTTTTATCTACGGGCTTATTCGCAGTGACGGTCAGCGTGGTGGCATCAGCAGGGGGTGCAGACCAAACCTGCGGAGCCAGAAAAGCGATCATTCCTGCTGGTATTAGCCTGAGCTTGCGGAAAGTATTTCCTTTGTTTTTCTGCGTGTATTTTCCCTGATTTACACCAACACCTGACGTTGTTACTAAGGTCTTACCCATTTTAAGCCCGGCCCCTTAAATTATTTTAGTGATGCTCAATTGCTTGCCATAATTGAAAAATATGTAAGAAATATATTTAGTTATCGGGAGCGAGCAGCCCACGGACACCGGCTATTCGGCATCTTATTTTTGGTATCAGGGTAAAAGCCAGCTTGCGCTGCGAAGAGGAGAATGATAATCATTTTTCTTTAAAAGAGAAGTGAACGACTGTCTTGTTCTATGGGTGTTTGGTGATTACCCAGCGAAATGAACAAAAGTTGTCGTGCCGCAGAGGTATTCACTGAATTCAGGTTTTTCAACCTGTCGACATCGTACTTAGCAGAACAAGGGCCGCTATGGGCGCAAATGAACGCCAGCCACAGTTTATTGAACCATTCAACCTTAGCGCCTATCAGCATCAGGCTAAGAAATCGCTGTTTGCGTCGTACCGCTATAACAATCTGGAATTCGAAGAGTGGCATGCTCATACCCAGGCGCAGCTGACCTATAGCAGTCAGGGAGCATTACAGATCCATACTTCTGACGGGATATGGACGCTGCCGCAGGGGCGGGCATTGTGGATACCTGCCGGACGTCCTCATCGCACACATGCACAGGGGCAAGTGAAAACCTGTAATTTTTACTGCTCTGACCGGGGAAAGGTGACTGATTTTATCGCGTTGGATATCTCTACGCTGACGCACTCACTGTTGCAAAGATTGATTGAACAGCAGGGGGGCGATGAAATTCACTATCTTATGGAGCATTTACTGAAGTTCGAACTGAGCCGCGCAGCCGTGGCGAATGTTCCCTTTTTGCCACTGCCAAGAGAACGCCGCCTGAAACAGGTGGCACAGCGGCTTCTGGAGGAAGAGGGCGCTGAGGCGAGTCTTGAGGGGCTGGGCTCGGTAGTCGGGGCCTCCACGCGCACGCTTTCCCGGCTGTTTCGTCATGATACCGGCCTGACATTCAGCCAGTGGCGCCATCAACTGCTGCTGATGAAGTCCGTCAGCTTAATTGAGCAGGGACATTCTCTTGAAGAAGCCGCCAGAAGATTGGGTTATTTCAATGGCAGTAGCTTTAATGCCATGTTCAGAAAGACGCTGGGCCAGACGGTACAACGATACATGAAAGTGGAATGGTTCAGTTAGGGGGATATCCCTAACCGAACTGATATCTCCCACAGATAAGGCCGCTAAATCCGTCGCCGTAATTTAGTCAATTAGATCCTGTAACTCATGAGCTGTTTTACGACTTGATAATGTCGTGAGTTGACCAAATAACGGATCCCACTCCTGAATATCCAGCTGCGCGATCAAATTTTCACGGGCGAAAGGATCTTCATTCACCATGGTGGTGACTTCATCAAGCGAATTGGCGCTGAACAGCAGAAAACCTGCCCGCAGAGGCGTGTTTTTCAGCGGCCCGGAGGCGATCAGTTTCCCCTGTTTAATCAACTCCTTCAGATAAAGCACATGTTCCCGGACAAAGGTATTCCACTCCGGTCCATCGGGATGATCCATTCTGACAATATAAAGACTCATTTCTGGCATCTCACTCAGCAACAGGACGAAAAGAGAGTGTAATAAACTGCGGGAGTATTTAAAATTGACTGTAAATACCTTCTGAAACAACCAGGAGTTGTTAATGCTCGACAAATTTACCGGCATGCGGGTGTTTGTTGCCGCTGTGCAGATGGGATCGTTTGTTGCCGCTGCGGAAAAACTGGAGATGTCGCCGCAGATGGTAGCCCGGCATATCACTTCTCTGGAAACACAGCTGGCAACGCGCCTGCTCAGCAGGACAACGCGCAGGCAAAACCTCACCGCAACGGGCAGCCAATATTTCAGACGCTGTCTGACCATTTTGCAGGCCATAGAGGATGCAGACAATGAAGCCAATGGCACGGCAGAAGCGCCGGCTGGCACGCTGCGGCTGAACGCTCCTGTGACCTTTGGGCGTTATGCGCTGGTCGCCTTCCTCACCCAATTTCTGCAACGCTATCCGCAAATGAATATTGAACTCACGCTTTCAGATAGCGTGATTAACCCGTTAGAGGAGGGTTTCGACGCGGTGGTTCGTATCGGTGAGCTGGATAAAAACCTGCGTCTGGCCGCAAGATCATTAGCCGCGTACCGCCTTATCGCCTGTGCTGCGCCGGGCTATCTGACGGAACACGGCTGGCCACAGCACCCTGACGATCTGAAAAATCATCAGTGCCTGGGGTTTGCTCCATGGCAGGCCGGCTTCTCTCATCGCTGGCAATTTATCAGCGAGAGTAAAGTCAGTGACGTTGAGGTGAATTCACGGCTGATTATTAACGATTGGGGAGCGCTACTACAGGCCGCTTTAAGAGGTGCCGGGGTCATTATTGGCTATGAGAAAGCGCTTGCTCAGCCGCTCGGACAGGGGAAACTGGTGACATTGCTGGCGGATTATCGGTTTCCTGAACAGCCGATGCATTTGCTGTATATGCCTTCACGCATGAAAGAGACACGCTACCGTATTTTTATTGACGAGCTGTGCGAATACTTCCGACTGTGAACTACTTAATTTATGTTGAGGAACTTTTCCGCGATCGCGCTGCTGTTGATTATTCGTCGCAGGAAAGCCACCGCGCTGTGGATCATACAGCGTCAGCATGAACATCATTGGTGAGTTATCGGCCCAGGCTACGTAACTGCGTGCAAAAGGGGCAATTACAGCCATTAACCGAAACGGCATCACAAAGGCCTGGCCGTAGCGTTTTCACGCCTATAGCGTGAAATGACGCGAAGGCAATGCTGGCCTGGGTCGCCGCTTCCGTTTTGCCCGTTTGTTCCGACGGGATTCTGGAGGTGAAAGCCTGCGCTTTCGCTGCGCAAAGTGTCAGAACCAGCAGAGAGAGTGGATATTTCATCGAGCAGTCCTCGCAAACAAAAGGTTGCCAACAGGCGCGGCCATCAGCGTAACGCGTGATGTTTGCTAATACTACTCCGTCCGTAGCGAAAAATGAATGACGGTCAGCGGAATATTTTAAAATAGCCCATTAAGTAGTGAAAATAACAGGTAAACATAAATATTACTGATTGATTGGTAATGTCATTATGTTGAATATAACAATGCTGGTTTTGAGATTTATAAACAACAAAATGATATTTGTGTGTTCCTGCTGGTATGACATTGTATGACCCTTCTGTATATAAATATGCGTAACCATGCATATTGTATTTTCCCGCATGGAGTCGATGGCCTTATGTCTATTTCGCAACTTGAACAAGCGCCTGATGATAAAAGCGATTTGACCGTACCGGCAAAGCATCGTTTTATTTTGTTTGCCCGAAAATGGGCACTGCGAATCGTTGTTCCATTTGTTTTGATCCTGTTTTGGCAGCTTTATGCCTCTGCCGGTTGGCTGGACGAAAATGTATTCCCGGCCCCAACAACCATTTTTGATGCTTATATTGAGCTGTGGAAATCTGGGGATTGGCAGACGGCATTGCCCGTATCATTACGGCGTGCTGGACTGGGGCTGCTTATCGGTGGCGGTTCTGGTCTGATACTGGGGATTCTTGCTGGACTCTTTACCAGTGCTGAACGGCTTTATGATGCGCCAATGCAGATGATTCGTACCATCCCGTTTATCGCCATGGTGCCGCTTTTCGTGGTGTGGTTTGGTATAGGCGAAACTTCAAAAGTCGCGCTTATTATTGGTGCCTCCATTTTTCCCGTCTACCTGAATACCTATCACGGCATCCGGGGGATTGATAGTAAGCTTCTTGAATTGGGGAATGCATTTTCAATGAGTAAATATGATCAAATCCGGCTGATAGTTTTTCCTGTGGCCATGCCCTCTATCCTGGTTGGCTGGCGTTATGCTGCGGGGGCCGCATTATTAGGACTGGTAGCGGCAGAGCAGATTAACTCTAACGCAGGATTAGGCTACATATTGAATAATGCAACGCAGTTCCAGCGAACTGATATCCTGATTTCTGGCGTGCTGGTCTATGCCGTATTGGGCATCATTGTCGATATGATAATGCGCTTTATTGAAAGGAACGTTCTTTCATGGAGAGTTCATGATAATGCCTGAGGAAAACGTTAACACACCTTTAATTAAACATACGGTGGCGAACGTAGGCCATCTCCTTAAAACCTATGATAAAAAAATTAATGTTCTGAATGAGATTGATTTTTCCGTTCAGTCCGGCGAGTTTGTTTCGCTGGTGGGTCCCTCTGGGACCGGGAAAACGACGCTGCTGCGTATCCTGGCTGGCCTCGAGCATCCCACCAGCGGCACGGTGCAGGTTGCCAAAAATACCTCCATCGTTTTCCAGGACCCTCGCCTGATAGCGGCACAAAAAATCTGGAAGAATGTCGTGTTGCAGGACGATCGCGCCAAAGATAGCAGGGCCAGAGCAATAGCCGCGCTTAGTGAAGTGGGTCTGGCCGACAAGGCCGACCGCTGGCCTTTCAGCCTTTCTGGTGGGGAGGCCCAGCGTGTCGGTATTGCAAGGGCGCTATACCGCTCACCCGACTTATTATTGTTGGATGAGCCTTTCAGCGCACTGGATGCTTTTACCCGCAAGCGTATTCATAAACTGGTTATCGATCTGTGGCTGGACAGAAGGCCCGGCGTACTGCTGGTGACTCACGATATTGAGGAAGCGATTCTTTTATCCGACCGCATTGTGGTGTTGGGCGGCGGAAGTATAAAGGGCGATATTAACGTAGAAATTCCCCGTCACCGTGATACTACTTCTCCTGAGTTTAATGATTTAAAACGGCGAGTACTTGAATATCTCGCTCATGCATGAAAAAACAGGGAATTAACATGAAATTTATTAACCCAATACTGGTCACGCTGTTTCTTTCTTTTGGTTTTAGCGGATATGCTCCTGCGCAGGAAACGACAAATTTAAATATTGCCTATCAGGATGCCGGGTTTCCTGCACTGATAAAAAAGTCAGGCGTTTTGAATGACGCCTCATTTAAGGTTAACTGGATTATTTTAACCGGCCCGGCAGCCAATTTGTCGGCATTATATGGTGGCGCTATTGATGTTGGTCATATGGGCGATACTTCATTAACTATTGAGCAGGCGAATGCAAGAACGCCCTGGACAGTAGAAGATGCGCCGTTAAAAATTGTCGCCGGCTGGCGAAGTGACTACAGTCGCACAAATCCGCCTTTGGTCACCGCGATACGTACAGCGGCCAATATCAACACGCCGTCGGAATTAGCGGGTCATACGTGGGCCTATAATTATGGCGGTTATAATCATGCGCAATACTTGATTTCACTGGTCAAAGCGAATTTATCTGAGAAAGACATCAAGCCAACCCGCTTTAATGATGGATCTTCCGCTGCCGCCGCATTTAACTCGGGCCAGACGGATGTCTATTCAGGTAGCCTTGGCCCTATTTTGCAGTCGGTGAATAACGGTTCTGCAAAGATTTTGTGGACTGACAGGGATACCGGTATCCCCGGCCTCGGCGTCTGGACCGCTCGGGCTGCGGTACTCAACGATCCCGCTAAAGATGCCGCGTTAAAAGAGTTCTTCGGCGATCTTTCTCACTATTGGGCCTGGCACCAAAGCCATAAGAAAGAAGTCATCGAGACCCTTATCTCGACGCTCAAGCTAACGCCAGAACGAGCCGCCTATGAATACGAGGTTCGTGGTGGCGCATTCAGGCCTTTTGATGCCGAGCTTTTTAAAGCCGAACAAAATGTCGCAGATGTTTTGTATCAGGGCGGGGCGATCAAACGAAAGGTAGATGTCCGAATCGGTTTTGACGATCGCTATAACCAGGTACAGAAAACGACGCCGGTAAAGGTCAATGAGGCAGGCGGAGAATAACGACTGCCAGTAATCATTTCGCATGATGAGTTATTCAGGAGAGTGGCATGAGTACTCGTTTGCTTCATCTAAATATCAATGTTAACAACAGCGGCAGACATCCAGCCTCATGGCGGGTGGCCGACGATCCTCTGGGTTTTCTTAAGCTTGATTATTATGAAAATATCGGGCGGCTGGCCGAACAAGGGAAGCTGGACGCCGTTTTTTTCTCTGACGAGTTTGATTATGGTCAGCCGGGGGTATCGCGCCCCTGGCAGGCTCTGGACCCACTGATCCCGCTGACCGCTATTGCCCGGGTGACTAAGCACATCGGGCTGGTCGCGACCGTTTCCTCCAGTTTTAACGACCCCTACAATATTGCGAGACGCATCGCCTCTCTTGACTATGTCTCCGGCGGTCGCGCGGCGTGGAACGTGGTGACGACGCGCAATGAACATGTCGCCAGGCTTTTCGGGCCGGATAAGCTGCCCGATCATAATGAGCGGTATGCGAAAGCCAGAGAGTCGATAGAGGTTGTCCGGGGGCTCTGGGGTTCATGGCAAGCTGATGCCGTGATCGCAGACCAGAGCAGCGGAAAATTTGTCGATACCACGCGTATTCACCCGTTTGAATTCAGCGGTGAATATTTTCAGATTCAGGGCGCTTTAAATGTTCCGCCATCCCCACAGGGTCAGCCTGTCCTGTTGCAGGCAGGCGGTTCCGTTCCGGGGATCGAAACGGCCGCCCGCTATGCTGATGCGGTTTTTTGCGTTCACCATACCTTAGCCGCAGCCCAGGACTTTTACCGCGAGGTGAAGTCAAAAGCGGCGGCATATGGCCGGAACCCGGACAAAATAATTATTCTGCCAGGTCTGTTTCCTGTATTAGGCAGCACGGAAGCCGAAGCCATTCAACGCAAAGAATGGCTGGATGAAACGGCTGGGTTCAGGCAGGAGCTTGGGGCGCTGTCGAAAGCGCTGGGCTTGCCAGTTGAGGCGCTGGTTCTGGATGAGCCGCTGCCGTGGGATAAGCTTAACCTGTCTGATTCCCCGTTCAGAAGCGTAGGTTTCCTCAGCGCGCTGCTGGACCTGGCCCGCCGCGAAAAGCTCACGGTAAGGGAAATTCTCAAGCGGAATCCAGGCGGGCACCGGGTGATTGTCGGAACGCCAGAACAGGTCGCCGATTCTATCGAAGAGTGGTTCACGCAGCGCGGCGCAGACGGGTTCAACCTTAATACGGATTTTTTCCCGCAGGGCCTTGAGTCTATTGTGGAACATCTGATTCCCGAGCTTCAGCGTCGCGGCCTGTTCCGGCGCGAATATAGCCATTCGACCCTGCGCGGCAACCTGGGGCTGGACATTCCAGCTGACCACCGACACGAATAATCTTGCTATCAACAGGTATGAAATATGTCAACTCAACCGATAAACCCGGATATTAATTATTTACAGTCGGCGGCACTGCGTAACTGGTTAACTGATGATGAAGAAATCGCGGTAATTGATGTCAGGGAGCAGGGCGTTATCTCCCGCGACGGCTATCTGCTGAAAAGTGTTTCCCTGCCATTAAGTCATCTTGAAATCCGGGCCGAAGAGCTGTTGCCAAGAAAGAATGTTCGACTGGTTATTGTGGATGAAACCGGCGGTGAATACGCGCATCGTGCTGGCTGGACTCTCTCAGCTCTGGGTTACAGCCAGCTCAGTCTGTTGCAGGGGGGCGCCAGGCAATGGCAAGCCGATGGCGGTGAACTTTTTACCGGCACCAGCGCATTAAGCAAAGGTTTTGGCGAATATGTCGAAGCCCATTACGCCACGCCTCATCTGAGCGCTCAGGAACTGAATCAACGAATTAATGCTGGCGAAAACATTCTTATTGTTGACGGGCGCACGCTCAAGGAATTTCAGGATTTCAGTCTGCCGGGTGGCGTGGCCTGTCCGAATGCGGAGTTAGTTTATCGTGTCCCGGGCTTGTTAACCTCCGCTGATAGGCCAGTAGTGGTCAACTGCGCGGGCAGAACGCGTTCAATTATTGGCGCGCAAACGCTGATCAATGCCGGGTTGAAAAACCCTGTCTGGGCACTGGAAAATGGCACGATGGACTGGCTGGCTGCCGGCTATGAATTACAGCATGACGTTGACAATGTCGCCCCCGTCCCACCGGGCAGCTCACCCGCTTTAGACGAAGCGCTGAAACTTTCAGCCTCTTTAGTGGCGAAATATCAGCTTCAGGAAATTGACCAGCAGAGATTGGCTCGCTATCAGCGCGAGAGCCATTCACGCGCTCTTTACCTCCTTGACGTGCGTACCCGGGATGAATACGTGGCGGGTCATTTGCCCGGCGCCCGCTGGGCGGCGGGAGGAGAGCTGGTGCAGGGCGTGGACAGGTTCGTGGGCATTCAGAACGCCCGAGTGGTGCTGGTTGATGATCACCATGGAATACGTGCAGCGACGGCGGCATCCTGGCTCAGTCAGTTACAATGGGCGGAAGTCTTTTATCTTCGCGTCTCTGCTGAAGAAGCTACGGAAACTGGATTTGCTGCTGATCCTGATGATTTCGATGACATTAAGTCAATCCAGCCCGCTGAGTTGCAGTCATTGCCATCCGCCACAGTCATTGATTTGGCCAGCAGTCCTTTATATGAGCTGGGGCATTTGCCTGGCGCCTGGTTTGCGGTCCGCGCAAGGCTGAACGGCGGGATTAATGCGCTTCCGGCCACGGGGCCGATTGTGCTGACATCCCCCGATGGTCATCTGGCGTCTTATGCCGCCAGAGATCTCGCGACGGTAACTCAGCGGGAGATTTTTGTCCTTAATGGCGGCACGGATGAGTGGGTACGTCAGGGATTTGCTCTTGAAACGGGCGCTGCCCGGCTATGGAGCGCCACCGATGATGTCTGGCGCTCGGCTTATCATCAGCAGGGCGATGAGCGTCTGGCCGCGTTTCAGGCGTATTTAAGCTGGGAAACAGGCCTGGTAGAACAAATCGAAAGGGACGGCGGCGTTAATTTTGCGCTGGGGCCGGTTGCGACGCCAGAAGGGGACTGGTTAAAATAAAAGTCGATTCTACAGGAGAGTCACTTTTGCAGAGCCTTGACATTGTCCCCCGCCTGCTTCCGGAAGTGCGTTCCGGCAGAAAGCGGCACACTATTCGCTGGCGTGAGCGCAAAATTTTGCCCGGCCTGATGCGCTATGTTAACGCAGAGAATGCCTCCGACACTTTGGTTGTGCGGGTTACGGAGGTAAAAACGATGCCGCTTTTTTCCGTGGCACTTTATCTCGACATGTCAGAAGAGTGGCCTGATAAGGTTTTGCTGGACGGGATGCGAAAGCACTATCCAGACATCCGACTCGATTCAGAGGTGGACGTAATCCACCATCATCCACTGCAAGAGTAGCATCTGGAAGCGATGTTATGGCAACTACGGCTGATTGATCGGGTTAAACGCGAAAAAGGCCGCCAGTCTGGCGGCCTTACCTCAACGGCCAGTCACTGGCCGTTGAGTGCGTACCAACGGGCCGGACATCGTCATTATTTTATAACCCCAGTTTGTTCTTCATGTCGTTTTCTTCAATCGCTTTGGCGATGGCATTTCTCATTACTTTCAGGATAATGCCGCTGAACATGGCCGTTAAACCGATGGTAAAGAAGGCAGTAACAGCCAGATCCACTAACCAAAATCCGGAATGAACAAGAACCGGTTTGTAGATGGCTATCCCCGCAAAAACCACCCAGTGGCTGAAACAATAAAAGCAACTGAACAAATATCCGATCATGGCATTTCTCTTGACCACCCACTCACGCCATGGACGGAACATCTCCTGTTGCGTTACGGTGATTGAGATGCAGCTGGACGTCAAAGCGATAACCAGGCAAATCCAGAACGGTTCTAAAACGGTGTCGAAGGACATAGGGAGTACTCTCTGTATGGATTTCATGTAATAATATAAGGTACATGAGATCGTGCAGCTTTCGCAACTACAAAAGTTTCATAAGTGACCGAGCAGCAAACAGGAACAAAAATGAGAAAAGATCATCGGCTATCCCGGGCATTACATGTTTTGATTCATATGGATAAAATTCGCGATCCCGTTACTTCTGAAGATATCGCTTTAATGATAAACACAAATGCGGTAGTGGTTCGCCGTCTTTTTCAGGGACTTAAGCAGGCGGGTATTATCCACTCAGAGAAAGGCCACGGCGGTGGCTGGACGCTTCAAAAAAGCCTCAGTTCGATTACCCTGCTTCAGGTTTTCCATGCTATTGGCAGTACTGAGCTTTTTTCCATAGGCTGGGCGACTGAACATGAGAAATGCCCGATTGAGGATGCGGTCAACAACGAAATTTTTGACACTCTTGAAGAAGCCAGGTGCATGATTACCAATCGGTTTTCTGAGATAACACTGGATAAGCTGGTGCCGGAAGTATTTAAACATTCTTAAATTTAACTGCCGCAAGGTTCCCACTACGGATTCGTGCTGCAAAGGCCGGTGTTCCCTGAACCAGCATCCCGGAACACTCAATTGCACTAGCCTCTAAAGGTATTCTGACACCGGCAGGGCATTTACCAGCAAAGCAAAAAGCCCGCTCGGTTTTCCCTGAGCGGGCTTCTCTAAATTTGGCTCCTCTGACTGGACTCGAACCAGTGACATACGGATTAACAGTCCGCCGTTCTACCGACTGAACTACAGAGGAATCGGTTTCGATGGAGCGCATAGTAGCGGCGTCGTCAGGGGCTGTCAACTGCAAAAAACACGTCAGCTTTCAATTGGCTACGTTTAACTCAACCCGATGTATTAGTGAACAGTTCCCTGATTATCCAGCCTGCACTGTTCCTGCGCATAACGGCGAGCAGGGTCCTGGCGATAAAACAGCGTGAAGCGGCGGTATAGCGAGGGAAAACGCTCCAGCACGATCTCTGGCGCGGTAAAAAAGTATTCTGACAGCACCGCAAAGCATTCTGCTCCGTCGCTGGCGGCGTAGGCATCGATGCTGGCGGCATTTTCACCTACGGTGTCAATCTCATCCTGAATGTTTTGCATCGCGGCCTGTAAGTCATGCTCCCAGCCTGCCACATCGCGCAGGGAGATGGAGGGCACGCCGTTAGCATGGCCGCTGCCCCGGCTATCGAGCTTATGGGCAACCTCATGAATGATTAAGTTATAGCCGGAGAGATCGAAGGAGTCCTGCACGTCCAGCCAGTTAAGGACAATCGGTCCCTGCTGCCAGCTCTGTCCCGAGTGAATCATGCGTTCATGGTGTACCAGACCAAACTCATCCTGCCACTCATCATCAACCAGAAAGGGAGAAGGGTAGATCAGCACTTCGTGGAAACCATCCAGCCAGTCATAACCCAGGTTCAGCACCGGCAGGCAGAAAAGGAGCGCCAGGCGAGTGCTTTTGAGCTCATCAAGCTGAAAGTCCTGTAGCGGCACCAGGCGTTTTTGCTGGAGAAAGCGTTTGGCGAGTTTGATAATCGACTGCCGCTCCGCCTCCGTCAGCGCGCCGAGCAGCGGAATCGCCATCGCCTGTTGCCAGGGCAGGACATCCTGCGCATCCTCATCGGTTTTCCACGGCCATTTGATCATGATGCACCCAGTTTGCTGAAGCGATCTTTACCATGCCGTAGCGCACAGACTTGCGCAACTGCTGCTTTAGCAACAGTGCGCAAGAGGAAAAAACAAAAGGGGGAGAGTGCGCTGGCTTTAATGCGCATATTCAATCAGTTAATACTCAACACGTCTGTGACGAAGGGCAAATAGTTGCCCTTTGCATCAGACCCGTTTGAACTCGATCACCCACACCCAGGGGTTCACTTCCCAACTGGTGCCGCCATACTGCAAAGCCCACTGCTTACGGTAAGCATCTTTGGAGGAGACGGGCTCGCTGTGCATAGTGAAAAAGTTATTCAGGAAGTGCGAGTCCGTCTGTACGCCTTCGGCGATAACGTCGTCGTCACTGATATCCTGAATTTTCTCAACGCGAATGCCGGTAACCTCTAAATTGATGCGGCTTGCCCAGCGCGGCATATGGATACCGGCCTGCCAGCCAAACTGCTCGGCGTTAGACGGCTGGCTGATGTCCGCGTGGTACTGACAATAGCGCGGGGTCTTAAACTGGGCCGGTGAGCGCTGATAGTCTGCCATCTCTTCAGGCTCAATCACCGGGCCGCGCCAGGTTTCTCGTACCCATAGCCTGTCTCCTGGCTGGCCGTAGGGGCAATGGTAACTGATGTTTTCCATCTCCATTACCCGGCTGCCCTGCAGGTGATTATTAAGCACATCAATACCATAGCACCCCTCGTGGTTATCCTGTCCGGGACCAAAGAGTTGTGATTTCATAATGCGCCGAGTTTGGCTCTGTTGGCCTGAGAGCAGCGCGCGCACCCGTTGATCGCTAAATAAAATCGGGCGTTCTTTCATGGTTCGACCTCTGTGACTTACGTGTGGAACCGCCAATCGCTGCAACGCTAAAAACAACGCAGATTAATCTGAACATTAATCTGGAAGAAAAATACCAGAACCAAATTTTCGCTAAACATTAGCCGTGCTTGTTAAAAATAGTGCCAGGTTAGGGCCAGTAACGCTGCAAACGGGCGGTGGCTATCTTCCCGATATTAACCCTCAAAAACAGCCTGAATAATAACGGGGTAACAAATTTGACATATGTCGCCTTTACAATCTCTTACAGTAGCAGGTCTGAAAGTGAATGAGCCTGACCGCCAATAAAGCCCTGCAAGGAAAGATTGCCAGACTGGAGTAATTCTATCTCAATCTTAGCAAAAGTACCGACAGTTAATTTCGTAGCGTTCATTATCTCCGTTTAACCATTTGCCTGAAAATTAATCAATATATTTTCCAGTGGCAAAAGGCTGAAAAGGCGAAAAATGGTGTGAATCCGTTAAAGTTAGCGTTATAAACATGATGTGGATCTCATTTTTGACCAAATGGTTCAGCCGGGGATCACCCCAGTGGACGGGCCTTCTTCCACTGACATCTCGACAAGTCCAAACAATAAGGAGAAGTCTATGACGCTTATTAACTGGCAAATGCGGTTTGAAAACTGGCTGCATGAAAGCTGGCCTCAGGATGATAAAGCCCATGACGTGGCCCATCTTCGGCGCGTGTGGCAGACGTCCCAGCGCATAATGAAAGAGACAGAAGCCGATGAGCTTGTCGTACTGGCCGGGTGCTATTTCCACGATATTGTTAACCTGCCCAAAAACCACCCCGAACGGCATCTGGCGTCGGCGCAGGCGGCCGTTGAAACGCGACGCGTGCTGCTTGAGGTGTTTCCTGACTTTCCCAAAGAGAAGGTCGAGGCAGTGGCACATGCGGTGCATGCCCACAGCTTTAGCGCGGGCGTCACGGCGGAAACGCTGGAAGCTAAAATTGTGCAGGATGCCGATCGGCTGGAATCATTGGGGGCGATCGGGCTGGCGCGCGTGTTTTATGTTTCTGGCGCGCTGGGCCGTTCCCTGTTCGACAGCGCGGACCCTCTTGGCCGTGAACGTCAGCTCAATGATACCGAATGGGCGCTGGACCATTTCCAGAAAAAGCTGCTCAGGCTGCCCGATACTATGCAAACTGCGGAAGGCAGACGTCTGGCCGAGCATAACGCCCGTTTTCTGGTGACCTATATGGCCAAATTGTGCGCCGAGCTGAAAGGGGACTTCTGCGCGCTGGATGAAGAGGTGCTGCGGGAATTTAACCCCGTTTCATAGCAATATTAAATTTTTATGAACATATAGTTAAAGCGCAGCAGATAGGCTACGTTGTCTGGGACATTTCTCAGGAGAATCAGGTATGACCGACAACGTAAGCCTTACGATTAAGATCGATCCCACCTTAAAGGAAACCCTTAAATCGCTGGCGCTTGAAAATCAGGTTTCACTAAGCCAGGAAGTTTGCCAGCGTTTGCAGGCGAGCTTAGTCGCGATCGAGGCGATTGCCGTGGACAATCAGGGAACGGCAGAAGAGACTGGCACACAGCTGACCGAAAGCGAAGTCAAACAGCTGCGCGCCTTACTGAAAAAAACGAAAAAGAAGAAATAAACCGCTTCTGTTTGCCCTCGTTTTAGGCGAGGGCACCTCTCGTAATAACCTCAACTGGCGCACGCCGCGCGTGGGCAACCCGGATTTGCCAGGCGTCAGCGTTGTCGCTGGCCTGCCGATCGTTACGTCACCGATTAATCTTCATCGCCATAGTAGAGAACACCTAGTTTGATCAGCTGTCGTCCCTGACTTTTTCTGTGCAGATTGGTATCGCGCAGGGAATAGACGCAGCCGCAGTACTCCTGCTGATAGAAACGCTCGCGCTTGCTGATCTCAATCATGCGCGCCGCGCCGCCTTTTTTCCGCCAGTTATAATCCCAGTAGACCATATCAGGATAAGGGGCCGCCGCCCGCGCGCCGCAATCGTTGATCTGCTCCATATTTTTCCAGCGAGAGATGCCCAGCGAGCTGGAAATCACCGGGAAGCCGTGCTCATGGGCGTAGAGCGCGGTGCGTTCAAAGCGCATATCGAAACACATGGTGCAGCGCACGCCCCGTTCCGGCTCCCATTCCATGCCTTTTGCCCGCTCGAACCAGTTATCGGTATCGTAATCGGCATCAATAAACGGGATGCCGTGCTGCTCGGCAAAGCGAATATTTTCCTCTTTGCGCAGCAGATACTCTTTTTGCGGGTGGATATTGGGATTGTAGAAGAAGATGGTGTACTCAATCCCTGCGGCCTGAATGGCCTCCATGACTTCGCCAGAACAGGGGGCGCAGCATGAGTGCAGCAGCAGTTTTTGCGCGCCATTAGGCAGGCTGAGAGGGGGGCGTGACGGGGTGCTCATCGCGGCTGACTCCAGTAATTTCTTAAAAACGTCCCTAGTGTAGGGCTACATCAGGCGGTTGTCACGCCAGCCGCCCCTGCTGAAGCAGAAAATCAGCTGAAGTCCGCTTTCCTCCTGGCGCAGTGACAGCGAAGTGATAAACTGGCAGCGTTTACTTATTGATGTTGGATGATTATGAGCGAGTTTGATAGCGTGGCGACGCCGCCAGCAGCCCATGCGGGCCAGCAGGCACAGCACAAATTCAGTCAGGACGGCGAGCTGATGCAGCGGGTGCTGGAGATTTATGACCAGAAAACGGTGCTGGCTACGCTGCACGCCGCCAGCCGGCATCCCTGGACGCGTAACGGGCTGAGCCGCTGGCTGGCTGAAGAAAGTGCCGGCACGCCATTAAGCGAGGCTGAGCATCAGGCGCTGCTGAATCTGCTGCCTTCGCCACCCGCTCATCATCCTCATTACGCTTTTCGCTTTATCGATCTGTTTGCCGGTATTGGCGGCATTCGCAGCGGCTTTGAGGCGATTGGCGGCCAGTGCGTGTTCACCAGCGAGTGGAACAAATTTTCGCTCAAAACCTATAAAGCTAACTGGTACTGCGATCCGGTTGGGCACCGCTTTAATCAGGATATTCGCGACGTCACCCTGAGCGGCAATCCGGCCGTCAGTGAGCAGCAGGCTTATCAACATATTGATCGGCAGATCCCTGACCATGACGTGCTGCTGGCCGGATTTCCCTGCCAACCGTTCTCGCTGGCTGGCGTCTCGAAGAAAAATGCGTTGGGCCGCGCTCACGGCTTCGAGTGCGAGGCTCAGGGTACGCTGTTCTTTGACGTGGCGAGGATTATCGCCGCCAAAAAACCGGCCATCTTTGTGCTGGAAAACGTCAAAAATCTGAAGAGTCATGACAAGGGAAAAACCTTCCGTATTATCATGGATACGCTGGACGAGCTGGGCTACGACGTGGCGGATGCCAACGCCAGCGGCACGGCAGACCCGAAAATTGTCGACGGTAAATATTTCCTGCCGCAGCATCGCGAACGCATTGTGCTGGTTGGCTTCCGCCGGGATCTGCAACTGCCTGAGTTTACCCTGAAGGCAATTTCCAGCCTGTATCCCAAACGGCGGACGCCGCTGAAGGCCCTGATGGAACCGCAGGTCGAGGCGAAATACATCCTGACGCCAACGCTATGGAAGTATCTGTATAACTATGCCAAAAAGCATCAGGCGAGGGGCAATGGCTTCGGCTATGGCCTGGTTGATCCCCAACAGGAAAAAGGGGTTGTGCGTACGCTCTCCGCGCGCTATTACAAAGATGGCTCGGAGATCCTGATCGACCGCGGCTGGGATAAGCAAAAAGGGGAGGTCGATTTCGACTGCCCGGAGAACCAGCAGCGCCGCCCACGTCGCCTGACGCCAAGAGAGTGCGCCAGGCTGATGGGCTTTGAGGAGCCGCAGGGCTACGGCTTCCGCATTCCGGTTTCTGATACCCAGGCTTACCGTCAGTTTGGCAACTCGGTGGTGGTGCCAGCCTTTGCTGCGGTGGCAAAGCTTTTACAACCGTGGATCGAGCAGGCGGTTAAGCAGCGCTAGCGCGGTTATAGCCTCCAGCCAGGCGATCTCTGTTAGCCACAGCATAAGGATGATAACGATGGCTGATGTTCACTCCTCTGAAGTCCGCAGTAAAAATATGCGCGCAATCCGCACGCGCGACACGGCTATTGAAACCAGGCTGGCCGAACTGCTGACCGGTCTGGGGCTGAGCTATCGCGTCCAGGATAAAATGCTGCCGGGACGGCCTGATTTCGTGGTCGATCGCTATAAGACGATTATTTTTGTTCACGGCTGCTTCTGGCACAAACATCATTGCCATCTGTTCAAGGTGCCCGCTACCCGCACGGCTTTCTGGATGGGGAAGATTGACAGCAACGTTGCGCGCGACAGACGTTATATTGCCGAACTCACGGCGGCAGGCTGGAAGGTGCTGATCGTCTGGGAATGCGCGCTGCGAGGGAAAACGCGGCTGGAGGAAAAAGCGCTGACCAGCCGTCTGGAAGAGTGGGTTTGTGCCGGAAGCGGCAATGGAGAAATCGATTCTCAGGGTCTCCGGCAACTCGTGGAGTAGCCGTTCCAGCCTCTCTTAAATGCTAGCGGTAGTCTGTGCTCAGCGTCACTTCCCGCCACTGCTCAATATCCTGCTTAAAGGCGGCCTGCATCTGCTCGGTTCTTCTCAGTGCATCGCTGCCCAGCAGAAGATGCAGAGGAGGCGTGGCGGCCTGGACGATCGCTATCATCGCCTCTGCTGCCCGTTCCGGATCGCCCAACTGTTTGCCCGCAATATCATCCAGTTTCGCTACTACAGCCCCTGCGGTATCGGCATAGTCGGCAATCGCCGGGGGGCTTCTGCGCAGGGAGTGATCGGAGAGAAAATCGGTGCGAAAGGCCCCTGGTTCAACCAGCGTGAGGTAAATGCCCAGCGGAGCCAGTTCCTGCGCCAGCCCTTGCGACATGCCCTCAACGGCAAATTTTGCCGCCGAATACATCCCTGAGCCTGGGTTAGGGGCGATGCCCGCAATAGAAGTGATATTGATGATATGACCGCTGCGCTGCTGGCGAAGATGCGGGAGAGCAGCCTGCGTGACCCGCCGGGTGCCGTGAAAGTTGACGTCAAACAAATGCGCAACCTGCTCATCCGTAGCTTCTTCCACTGAACCAAGCAGGCCGTAGCCAGCGTTATTGACCAGCACGTCGATTTTACCCTTCAGGGCAAAGGCCCGATCCACGGTCGGTTTAATTGCCGCCGCATCGGTTACGTCGAGGGCCAGCCAGTGGAAATTCGCGTTGTCGCGGGCAAAGTCGGGAGCCTTATCGCGAGTGGTGCCAATGACGGTATCCCCCTGTGCCAGCACGGCTTTAGCCAGCGCTTCGCCGAGGCCACGAGAGACGCCGGTGATCAACCAGGTTTTTGCTGAGGACATGTTCTTTCTCCGTTGAAGTGATGACGGAGAGCAGTGTGACAGAGTTGACTGTGTTGATAATCTGCCAGATTGCGCATGGACTATGTGGGTTTTAGGGTAGAGTTTGCCGCGCGAAAAAACTCGCTGAAGGCTTTAATGGTTGGCGACGCGACGCTCTGCTGCGGATAGTAAAGATAAAAACCGTCGAACGGATGGCTGAACGTTTCAAGCAACAGCTCCAGCTCTCCGCGCGCAACGTATTCCGCGACCCGATCGTACAGCCAGAAGCCAATGCCCATCCCCTGTAGCGCCGCGTTCAGGCCCATCCGCCGGTCGGAAACGATCAGCGGCCCCTTCACGGCAACGGCAACCCAGCGGCCATCCTGCCACATTTCCCAGTTGTACAGCCGCTGGCTGGCTGGGTATCGCCAGTTAATACAGTGATGATGCTGGAGATCGGCCAATGTCTGCGGTCGGCCATGGCGGTCAAGATAATCCGGCGAGGCAAAGGCTACCTCGCGCAGCTCGCCCCCTAATGGATGAGCGATCATATCATTCGCCAGCATCTCGCCCAGACGGATGCCGATATCATAGCCGCGGCTGACGATATCCACGGCACTGTCGTCAATGGTCAGCTCCAGCACGATTTCAGGCCAGCGGCGGTGGAAGTCCGCCAGAAAAGGTTGAAGATAGAGTTCTGCCGCAATGCGCGAGGTATGCACGCGCAGCATTCCGGCGACTTTGCCGCTCAGTGAAGTCGCTTCGCTGACGGCTTCTTCCATCGCCAGCATGGCAGGCTTGAGCTTCGCCAGCAGCGCGGCGCCAGGTTCGGTCAGCGACAGGCTGCGGGTAGTGCGGTTCAGCAGCCGGACGCCAAGACGTTTTTCCAGCTGACGCAATAGCTGGCTCAGCGTGGAGGGTTTGATGCCAAGCTGCACAGAGGCACGGGTAAAGCTGCCCTGTTCCACAATGGTCATAAACGCCTTCAGTTCACTGTAATCACTCCCTCGCATCGGCGGCTATTCTCCCAGCGTACAGGATTTTACGGTTGGCCTGGCCGGGAACAGGTATTTACCCAGCGTGACCAGGATAACCGCCAGGATGATAATTCCCAGCGCCAGCCACTCCCTTAGCGTCAGGCTTTCCCCGCCGAAGCCAATCCCCAGCAGCACGGCAACCACAGGATTGACATAAGCATAGCTGGTGGCAATGGCCGGGGTAACGTTACGGATCAGGTACATATAGGCGTTAATCGCAATTACCGATCCAAACAGGCTCAGGTAACCAAGCGACAGCAGCCCCGATAAATCAGGGCGGGTGGCAAGGTGTTCACCGCTCAGCGTGCTGGCTATCAGCAGCACGGCTCCCGCCGTCAACATCTCAATCGCCCCGGCCATCATGCCGTGCGGCAGATTAATGCGCGATCCCCACACCGAACCGAACGCCCAACTGAGCGAGCCGAGGAGGATCATCAGCGCCCCCCAGGGATTGCCGCCAAGATGGCCGCCGCTGTTGAGTAGCACGATGCCAACCAGCCCGACGGCAATGCCCAGCCACTCAATCCAGCGAGTCTGGAGACCAAACAGCCTGCTGAAGCACATGGCGAACAGCGGCACGGTAGCTACCATCACGGCGGCAATGCCGGAAGGCACATTCTGGTGCTCGGCTACCGTGACCGCGCCGTTGCCGATAGCGAGCAGCATAATGCCCACCAGGGCGGCATTCAGGGCTGAACGCCAGCCCGGCAGTCTCTCGCCGCGCAGCAGCAGGAAGGCCATTAATACGCTACCCGCCAGCAGGAAACGCAGCCCGGCCAGCATCATCGGCGGCCAGCTGGCCACGCCAATTTTTATCACAAAATAGGTCGATCCCCAGATAAAATACAGAGCAAACAACGCTGCCAGCAGCGGCAGCAGGGCAGGGGCACGGCGCAACATAATCACTCTCACATCCTGTTATGGGGTGGTTAACTTAACGCTAAAAAAAAGTTTCAACCAGATGAGCAGCGGCTTTTCTTTTCACAGAAAGACGATTCTGGTCACACAAGTTGCATCCCTCGTTCATAATTGGTTAGATCACACTCTTTAACATCTCCCGACAGGGTAATCCATGGCCAGTATCAAACTCACGGTAAGACGGCTGTATAAAATTAGCGGCGAGCGCATGGTGAACACCGCAGCGACCGCCCGTATTTTTGTTGGCGAGCGGCTGGTCGCCACCGAAGAGATTACCGGCATGACCGAAAGCCCGGTGAGTAAATATTTACATCATGACCAGGCGGAAGGGCAAACGGTACGGGTTGAGTGGGACTGTGACGGTATTGCTGATATGGCGGTCACTGAAATAGCGGTTTGCCCCTGTTGCCAGCATGATGAACAACAATAAGGAACGGAATTTTGGCAGGAACGAGCTTACTGACGCTGTTGGATGATATTGCCACGCTGCTGGACGATATTTCGGTAATGGGTAAGGTGGCGGCAAAGAAAACCGCTGGGGTGCTGGGTGACGACCTGTCGTTAAACGCTCAGCAGGTTAGCGGCGTTAAGGCTAATCGCGAACTGCCGGTGGTGTGGGGCGTGGCGAAAGGCTCATTCCTCAATAAGCTGATCCTCGTGCCGCTGGCGCTGGTGATCAGCGCCTGGGCGCCGTGGGCGATTACGCCGCTGCTGATGGTCGGCGGCGCTTATCTTTGCTATGAAGGCTTCGAGAAAGTCCTGCACAGCCTGCATAAAGACAAGGCTGAACAGAGCCCAGAGGCAAGAGAGCAGCGGATCAAAAAGCTTTCTCAGCAAAACGCGGCCGAGTTTGAGAAGAAGAAGGTTAAGGGCGCCATCCGCACTGACTTTATTCTCTCGGCGGAGATTGTGGCCATTACCCTGGGCATTGTCTCTGAAGCGCCGTTGATGAACCAAGTGGTGATCCTCGCCGGCATCGCTATTCTGGTCACGGTGGGCGTATATGGCATCGTAGCCTGCATTGTGAAAATTGACGATCTGGGCCTGTGGCTACAGCAGAAAACGTCAGCCGTTGCGCGGGGAACCGGTGGTGCCTTGCTGGCGCTTGCTCCCTGGTTGATGAAAATCCTCACCGTGGTAGGCACCCTCGCGATGTTCCTGGTGGGCGGCGGCATCATTGCGCACGGCGTTCCGGTTATCCACCATTTCATTGAGCATCTTACGGCAGATTTCTCCGGGTTAATCGCTTCGCTGCTCAGCAATCTGGCTAACCTGGTGCTGGGACTGATCGTGGGGTCGATTGTGCTGTTAGTCGTAAATTTGATTGCCAGAATGCGGGGGCAATCAGTATAAAGGCAGCTTATTAGCAAGCTAAGTAAACGGGAGCAATGATGAAAGACGACATTTTTGAATTTGATATTGATGCTGAGCTGGAGCAGGCCGAAGCCAATGCGGAAAAAAAGGCCAGTGAAGTGCCAACCGATCTGAGCGATGAAGCGGATTGTGAAGGCTGCAAAATCTGACGCCAGCGCGCCAGCAGCGGTCTTTTAAAGCGAGTCATTCCGGTTGCTCGCTTTTTATTTGCCTGAATTTGAATGAGTTAACGTGATTTAACATAAGTTTTACCACTAATTAACAGAATAAATCTGGCCCGCCTGCTATACCTGAAGTTCCGGTATAAGGTCCGCTAACCCAACTTGTGAGGTGAGTCATGATCATGGTCAGTGATGAAGTCCAGCTTAAAAATGGTGGTCCGGCGATGGTGGTGACAGGCTACGCCAGCGGTATGGTTGAGTGTCGTTGGTATGATGGCTACAGCGTAAGGCGCGAGGCGTTCAGGGAAGAGGAGCTTGCTCCGCTGCTTGCCGGGCAAAGCCAGCTTGCTGGCTAGCATCCGAAACAGGACGAAGCCGGTTTCGTCCTGCTTTTCCTCGCAAAGTTGATCCACCTCCTGGCACGGCCAGTTGCCGTCCTCTACACTTGGTTGTTCCCCCCTTTTTACTCCTCAGGAAGTCAGACTGCGTGATTTTATCCCGACTGCGTTCCACTGCCCCTAAAAAGGTGGTGAATGGCTGTTTCTTTGTTGTTTTTCTGATTCTGACGGCTCTGACCTGGCGAGAGGCGTTAATCCTTAAAGATGCCTATGAGGTTGATCAGCGCGACCGGTTGAATACCCTGTCTAACAGCGTCGAGCGACAGGGACAGCGAAGCATTGATGAACTCCATTTCTACCGAAATATGCTCCAGCATTCGTTAGAACAGCCGGTGCTCAGCAACTATGCCCTGCAAGAGATCGCTCAGTTTCAGCGGGTCCGCCACCAGCCGGTGTGGCGTCTCTCGCATTCTGCGCAGCGGAGTATGCCGATTAGCGGCGTCTCTGACGCCTGGCTACAAACGCATCCTTTGCTCGGACGCGGCGACCAGCTTCGGCTGGAGGATGAGCTGAGCGCGACAATGGATATGAGCGCTATTCTCCAGTTGCAGGATTCTTCCAGAAATTATCATTCCCGGCTTTGGTACCTTTCACGCGCCGGTTTTTACCTGAGCTCAACGCCGCCATTAAACGATGCACATGCGTTTGAAAGCTATTCAAAAATGATTGCTCGCCCCTATTTTACCGGGATGTCGCCCAGTTATAACCCCCAGCGAAAGTTGGCGTGGAGCGATCTCTATCAAAGCCTGTTTAATGATGAAAAAGTGATCACCGTCAGCCTGCCCGTGGATGATAACGGCCACTGGTACGGCGTGCTGGCGATGGATTTCAGGGTTGAGCGGATCAGGTCCTTTCTGCTTCAGGCCCGACCTAAAGGTATGACTGGCAATGTGCTGTTTTACAATGGCCACATGCAGCGGATAGCGATGACTGACGAGACGTCTGATCCAGCACGGGAATTGAGCGCAGAAGAGGAGAAGAAGCTGGCTGCGGAGGTTGCCGGAGGGCAGCAGGGTACGCTGCGTTTGGGCACGAGATTCGTTACCTGGACCCAAAATCAGCATTTCGGATCGGTAATGGTCAATATACAGACTTTACGTGAGGGCGCGCGCGGCGATGCCGGGCGCGCCTCAGTCGTGCTGGCGCTGATATGGCTGATGTTCAGCGTGGCGCTGGTGTTTTCTCACCAGCTTATTATTCGCCTGATTAGCCGTATGCTGACGCTGCAAAACTCGCTGAGCTGGCGGGCTAACTACGACAACCTCACCAGGCTTCTGAGCCGCGGGGCCTTCTTTGACCGTGCGGAACATCTTGCCAAACAGGCTCAGACCAGCCAGCGTCCTTTCTCGGTGATCCAACTCGATCTGGACCGTTTCAAATCGGTGAACGATCTCTATGGTCATCAGACCGGCGACCGGGTATTAACGCAGGCTGCAAGGGCTATCCAGTCGGCTATTCGTTCTCAGGATGTGGTGGGGCGGATCGGTGGCGAAGAGTTTTGCATTGTTTTACCGGACACCGGCCTGAAGGAGGCGGTGAACGTGGCGGAGCGGGTCAGACGCAAGCTTGCCAGCCAGCATGTGCTGACGGACGGCAACCAGCAGCTTACCGTCACCGTCTCTCTTGGCGTGTCTTCCAGCGACGAGCAGGGGAAATACCCGTTTGAAAGCCTGCAATCGGTCGCCGACGGCAGGCTTTATCTGGCGAAAACCACAGGCCGCAATCGTGTCTGCGCCGAAGGCTAAACGTTGCCGGCGTTATCCTCTTCAACCGCTTCATAGATCCGCCGCAGGATGTCAGGGAAAGCAGACTGCACGCGGCTCCAGCTCGGAATAAAAGGCTTTTCGTTCGGACGTTCAATAAACGACTGCCCCGCATCCAGAATCGACTGGGTGAACATCTCAACCGCCGCCTCTTCAGCGTGCTGGTCGAACTTCAGGCCGTTCATCGCCGCTTCATGGCTGTACACTTCCATCATATCCAGCGCATTGCGGTAGTAGGTCGCTTTCAGCACGCGGAAGGAATCGCTGGTGATATTGACGCCCATCGTGGCCATTTTTCGCAGCAGCGACTGCACAATGTCATTACTCATCCTGCGCAGCCCGCCGGTGCCATCCTCTTCGGACAGCGGCTGATGTTTATGATCGTAATTGTCGGCAATTTCGACCTGGCAACTTTGCCGCGTGGTGTAGTTACGGTAGATTTCAGACAGCACGCCAATTTCCAGTCCCCAGTCACCCGGGATCTTAATGCCGTTGAGTACGTGGGTGCGCATAGCAAATTCGCCAGACAGCGGATAGCGAAAGCTGGTGAGATAATCAAGATACTCGGAGTGTCCGTACACCTTTTGCAGCGAGCGCAACAGCGGACCGACCAGCAAACGGCCTACGCGACCATTCAATTTGTTATCGGCCACTCGGGCATAAAAGCCTTTGCAGAACTCGTACTGAAAGGCGGGGTTAGCCAGGGGGTAAAGCAGACGGGCAAGCATTCCACGCTCATAGGTGACGATATCGCAATCGTGTAGCGCCACGCAGGAGGACTTGTCGGAGGCGAGCGTGTAGCCGGTGCAGAACCAGACGTTGCGTCCTTTGCCGGGCTGAGTAGGGGAGAGTCCTTCCTTATCCAGTTCGGCATCCAGCGCCTTAAGTCGCGGACCATCGTTCCACAAAATGCGATGGCGCTGCGGCAGACGGGAGAAAAACTCTCGCGCATAGAGAAACTGCTCGCGATCGGCCCGGTCCAGCCCGATAACAATTTCCTCAAGATAGGGGACTTTAGCCAGCTCATCGACAATATGACTCAGTGCAGGCCCCTCCAGCTCGGAAAACAGCGACGGCAGAATCAGTGCCATCCGGCGCTTTTCAGCAAAACGCACCAGATCCTTCTCAAGCTCTTCAACCGGCAGGCCGGTGAGGTTATGGAAGTTGGTAATCACGCCGTTCTGGAAAAAATCACTCATTGCATTCCCCTCTGGCCGCTGCCCAATAAGAGCAGGCTCAAAATTAATCCTGGTGGATAAAGTGCGTCAGACCCTCACTCCAGCCTTCAGGACCGAAGCGCGCACTGCGAAAGAAGTGTTGCGTATCTGCACGCTGAAGCGTGACCGGTGTTTTACTGTAGCCTTTAATAATGACGGCAAAATCAACTTCATCCAGCATTGGGGCATCATTTGGACCATCTCCCAGGCCAATCGTGACCCAACGGTGCCCAAGCGGGTGGCGAAAATGCTGCAATAAAAACGCCAGCGCCGCTCCTTTGCCCGCTCCCTGATTCATCACGCTCCAGAACCGCCCGCCCTGAACAAGGCTAAGCTGTTCAGCGCTCAGCGCCTGCTCAAAGGCGATGAACTGTTCGGCCGTATCGCGCCAGATCAGGCTTTCCGAGCCTTCCCGCATTTTCGCCAGCGCGGCGTCATGCGGCGTCAACCCGGTCCACTCGGCGACTTCCTTTTCGGAAACGTCCGCGAAACCGGTGAATTTAAACCGGTAGCGCTCACGGAGTTTCTGCAGGGTCTGGCAAATGTCGCTGTAGCTTTTACTCCTCGGGAGGAGAGCCGCCTCATGCGATCCACTCCACTGGACAATGGCGCCATTCTCGGCGATATAGGGCGCGCCGCTCAGGCCCAGCTGACGCTGTAGCGGCAGGATCTCGGCAGCGGTTTTACTTGAGCAGATCACCACCGGGATCTTCCGCTCAGACAGGCGCTCAAGCCAGGTCCGGGCCGGTTCCCAATCATAGGTATGATGGTCGAGTAGGGAGCCATCTAAATCTGTCACAATCATCAGCGGATCGTTTAGCCCAGGCATTACCCTTCCTCCTCGTTCAGCACCCAAAAAAATGCAGGATTATCAAGTATAACCCGCTCTGTTCACTCTGAATGATGATTTGCCGGGAAAGTCGCGGCAGAAGGGCGCTTTTTACCAGGAATAGTCTTAAAAAGCAGGCTGGCGTTGAGCACCTGACGGAAAAATAAGAACACCGTCTCAGGGCGCGTCCGCGCTCGGTAAAATGAGTTTTTCCTTGTACAAAAAATAAAGCCTTGTACAACCTTGCCGGGATCTTCGGAGTTGTCTTAAGGCCTGAATCGGCTATTCTATTGATGTCAGAGAATTTCCTGTGTAACGAATTTCATTGTATGAATTTTTCATTCCCGGCTAATTAGCCGGGATTTTTTTTAGCGGTTAACTTCCGTCACGGAGAAATCCCGGATATCAAGTTCAAAAGCATCGGCCAGCTCGGTGTAGGAGTGGTACTCCCGGCCATCTACTTTGACCGTATGCGCATGCTCAGCGTCCATAAACTCTTTCACCTCGCCGCCTGAGCGCGAGTGAATCGCTTCCAGTAAAGCTTCAACGTCGATATTAACCTCACGCTGAACGTTCTCACTGTACTCTTTTGCCGTAGTCATAACGGATATCCTCAGATGATCGTTTGCACTAAGTATAGATGGCATGAGGAAAATGGGCGGGAAGGAGATCGGCAGGTAAAAAAAAAGCCCGCGCTGCGCGGGCAAAAATCCTTGTTACTTTTTAGGTTGACTGCACCTTTGGGGTTGGTGCAGTGAGGAGAGTGTATGCGTCTTCCCTGTCAGAAGTCTCATCGTGAAACGTTAAGAAAGTGAAAAAAAGCCGGCGCCAACTCCCCTGCTAAAAAGGGCGATTTCAGTTAAACTTAGCGCATTGAATAAGAGGGGAATGCCATGAAAGTGAACGATCGGGTGACGGTCAAAACGGACGGCGGGCCGCGCCGCCCGGGAAAAGTGCTGGCCGTGGAAACTTTCAGCGAGGGGACGATGTTTCTGGTGTCACTGGAAGATTACCCGATGGGGGTCTGGTTTTTTAACGAGAAAGGCCACGACGATGGCATCTTTGTCGAACCCCATCCTGAAGCGTGACCGCAATCCGGGCGGAGCGATCCAGCTGGATAAATTCGTGCAAATCCTGAAAACGGGCGGAAGAAATTCCACCCGTTTTTTTATCACCTCAGAATGTTTCCCAATTCTCGCTGCTGGCCAACACCGGGCGGCCGGGCACCGGCAGCGCCTTTGGCCGGCTGGTCAGGGACGGCTGAGTGGGGTGGTCCCGCGCACCGTCGCTCAGGTGGAAGGCGGCGACGGCCTGCGTCAGGCGTGAAGCCTGCTCCTCCAGAGAAGATGCCGCGGCGGAAGCTTCTTCCACCAGCGCGGCGTTCTGCTGGGTAACGTTATCCATCTCGGTTACGGCCAGGCTGACCTGCTGAATGCCCCGGCTTTGCTCATCGGAGGCTGCGGCAATTTCGGCCATGATATCCGTCACGCGGCGTACCGCATCGACGATGTCGGTCATGGTCTCCCCCGCGTTTCCTACTTGCGAAGACCCCTTACCGATCAGGTCAACCGATTCTGCAATCAATCCTTCAATCTCTTTCGCCGCTCCGGCGCTGCGCTGCGCCAGGCTGCGGACTTCACTGGCGACCACCGCAAAGCCGCGCCCCTGTTCACCCGCCCTGGCTGCCTCTACCGCTGCGTTCAGCGCGAGGATATTGGTCTGGAAAGCAATGCTGTTGATCACCGTGGTGATTTCAGCAATTTTCTTCGAGCTGGTGGAGATATTATTCATGGTGCCAATCACGCCGGAGACAATGTCACCGCCCTGGCGGGCTTTGCCGGAGGCATCGGCGGCGAGCTGGCTGGCGTGATGGGCATTTTCCGCATTCTGTTTCACCGTGGCGGTCAGTTGCTCCATGCTGGCTGCCGTCTCTTCCAGCGCGGCGGCCTGCTGTTCGGTCCGCGAGGAGAGATCGGTATTACCGGCAGAGATCTCACTGGCGCCTTGATAGATAGCCACGGCACCTTCCCGTACCACCCCAACCGTTTTAACCAGCGACTGCTGCATGATTTGCAGATTGCTGCCCAGCGTGCCGATTTCGCTGCGTCCCCAACTTTGCAGTGGGGCGGTCAAATCGCCACGGGAGATATGCTCAATCCTGTCGACGGCCTGGCGCAGCGGCGTGATCACCACCCGACGCAGGAAGATAAAGGTTGTCAGCGTCAGCAGCAGGGCTGCCGCAAAGGCGCAGGCCATCATAATAAAGCCAAGCCGGGTTTGCGCCGCCGCTTCCTGATTAATCATATCGGCGCGCTGGGTGCGGATGGCGATAGCTTTTAATAAAACGGCGTTGTAGGCATCGTCCAGCTTGCGGGTGTAATCCGTTTCCTGGGCAATCACACCCTCAAAACTGCCATCTTTGGCGCTTTTCACCATCGGTGACAGCCCCTGAGCCACATAGGCATCGAACCGGGTCTTCAGTTCGGCATCAAGAGCCTGGTCAGCAGGGGTTTTAACCCGACGGTTAAGATAGGCGGTAAAGCTGTCGGACGCCTGCTGAATCCGCTTCTCAGTCTGTTTGAGATTATCGTTGAAGGCGTCCATTTCGCCGATGCGCGCGGAAGCGCCCGCGTGGATCACGTTCAGGCGCGCGGTGCGTAAATGGTTTGAGCTGTTGGAGATAGCCATGCGGACCTGAATTTCTTCCGTAACATCCTGCAGCGACTGGTTGCTCTGGATAAGAAAGTAGCTCGCCATCGCGATACAAAGGGCGAACAACAGCAGGATGCCGCCAAGGATCGCGGAGAAGAGGGGAACCAGTCGCAAATGCTGCCAGAAACTGATCCCATTTTGTTCGGCATTAAGGTGTGATGATTTCATGTCCTTTTGCTCTCTGTAGGGAAATAAGCGAAGCGGGAGCTTCGGTCTGTCTACAGAACATCGGCAGCTGACGGCAAAGGCTTAGGGGGGAAATGAGAGCTGGTTAACAAATTTCGCAAAAGAAAAAAAGCCGGCTTACGCCGGCGATTCAGTTTCGGAAGAAAAATTATCTCACGTTAACATAGATGCCGCTGGTGACATTATCTGTTAATCGAACAACATGATAAATAACCTGCTTGTTGTGTGTTTTAATTTTTCTTTTGATATTTCCTTTATGAGAGGAAACCGTTTTGGCCTTAATTTGCATCTTATCCGATATCTGAATCGTATCGTGCCCAGACATCCACATCTTGAGCATGTTTGATTCTGTTTGGCTCAGCGTCAGTGGATGAACATCAAAACCTGCCGAATACCGGGGTGAGACATTAAGTTTCTTTTGAAAATAGGAAAGCAGTAAGTTATCTAAAGTGGCCGGTTTGATCGATTTTGATGTAATAATCAAGTTCTTACGAACGTAGAGGTATTCCTCAAAATGGATGTTGGAGATGGCCATAAAGATAAAGAACTGAGTGTCAGGGTTTTGCATAATAATGGTTCTTATGCGCTGACTGGCATCTGCTTCGTGAATAAAACAATCTTCGTTAATAAAAACCACGCCTGGCTGATACTGCTGGCATTTAGCTTGTAATTGATCAATGTCGGTGACAGAAGTAATGTTCTTCTTTTTAACCCCCTTCACTGACAAATAATCTGTAAGCCCAAGCCGTGTATAGCTGCATGAATCCATTATAATCGTTGGCATTGTAGCGACCCTCACCAAATAGTTATCCGTTTAAATCAACGATGAATTACGCGTTTGTTGTGTAGTACGAGAGCAAAGAGTTCTTAATAACGATCTTGTTATATACCCGGCATAAAATCTGAGAGCAAAGCGCTCCGATCAGATCTGTCCATGCCCGAAGGTAGATTTGAGTTAGGTCGATATGACAGCCAGGCTTTCCCCGCTGAGAGCTATCATTCAGCGTAAGCAGCTGGCAAATTGTTTTAGTACCGCATAAAACGTTAGTTTATGTGATCTACGCCACTATCTCGCAAAACGCAGAAAAATCTGATAGGACGATTCCTAAAAACATTCGTTATGCAAATGTGTAACGCTTTATGAAGCGCTGACAATGCCTTAAAACATGTTTTGATACAAGACAAACCGGAAATAATTATTTTTCTATTAAAAACAAATGGTTGTGTCATGTGGCTGCATTAACCTTGCTGCAACATTTTGTCCATTCAGGAAATCAAAATACGCTAACTGGGATTTAATAAGAATAATTTTCATTGGCTAAACGCGTTTATCAGATTTTCCTTAATAAAATTCTGGTAAATTTGGTTCGAAAAATGCACGGACACATTTCCAATCCTTAAGCATGGTGGCTTTCTGTGCGGGGTATACTTAAATTTATTGACCAGGCATTTCGCTGAGCACGCTGGCGAGCAAATCAAACACTTCGCTGAACAAATGCTCACAGAAAGGGGCGAGGAGAGGCATCATCAGGCTGATGAAGACGATCCCTATAGATAAGGTGATGGGAAATCCGATGGCATAAACGGAGAGCTGTGGTGAAACGCGGTTTAACAAACCCAGGGCCAAATTTAGGGTGAGCAGCAGAGTGATCAACGGTAGCGCTAATCGCAGACCATTAAGGAAAATTAGACTGGCCGCCTTGGTTAGCGCGAGAAACGCATTGCCATTTATCGGGTCTCCGCCGATTGGCAGCGTATGGAAACTGTCTGCAACCATCGAAATCAGCCACAGATGCCCGTTGAAGGAGAGAAAAAGCAGCATTGTCAGCATATCGAGAAAGCGGGCGAGTACCGGCATATTGAGACGGCTTGCCGGATCAAAGAAGGTGGCAAACGACAAGCCCATCTGTAAACCAATGACTTCCCCGGCCGTTCTGACCGCAGCAAAAGCAAACTGCATGGTAAAACCTATCGCCATGCCGATCAAAATCTGCTGAATCAGTAGCCAGAAGCCACCCACCGAAAACAGCGTGACGTTAGTTGGCGGCAGAGAAGGCAGCAGGACATAGGTGATCATTAGCCCAAGGCCAACTTTCACCTTTCTGCTAATCGCTTTCTCGCTCAGCAGCGGCGCGGTCATGATCAGCGCCAGCACGCGAGCCAGTGGCCAGAAGAGTTGGCTGATCCAGAACACCAGCTGACTGCTGTCGAGGTTAATCATTAACCGATCATGTTAGGCAGGTTGCTGAACAGGGTACGCATATAGTCGAGTATCAGGTTCAGCATCCACGGACCGGCCACCACCATCGTCGCCACTACCGCGAGAATTTTCGGGATAAATGAGAGCGTTTGCTCATTGATCTGGGTGGCGGCCTGGAGCAGGCTGATAAACAAGCCGCTAACCAGCGCCGCCAACAGCATCGGAGCGGCGACGGCCAGAGCAAGCTGCATTGCATCGTGTCCGATAACCATAACTGATTCAGGTGTCATAGTGACTCCAGAGGAAGAAAAGGGAAGCCTGAGGCGAACTCACTGATCCCGCCATGCTCAGGAATAAAAACTCTGCGCCAGCGAACTCACCAGCAGCGACCAGCCGTCGACCAGTACAAACAGCATCAGCTTAAAGGGCAGTGAAATGGTGGCGGGTGGCACCATCATCATGCCCAGCGCCATCAGTACGGTGGCTACCACCAGGTCGATAATCAGAAAAGGAATAAAGACGGTAAAGCCAATCTGAAAGGCGGTTTTCAGTTCGCTGGTAACGTATGCCGGTAATAAAATACGCATGGGCACCGCTTCAGGTCCCTGTAGCGGCGGCGAGTTAGAGAGTCGGGCGAACAGCGCGAGGTCGGCTTCACGCGTCTGGCGCAGCATAAATTCGCGTAGCGGTTGCGCACCTTTATCGAGCGCCTCCTGCATACTGATTTTGTCCTGGCTGAACGGCAGGTACGCATCCTGATAAATTTTGTCAAACACCGGACCCATAATGAAAAAGGTCAGGAACAGCGCCAGGCCGAGTAGCACCTGGTTCGGCGGCGCGGACGGCGTGCCCAGAGCGTTACGCAGCAGGCCAAAAACGATAATGATGCGGGTGAAGCTGGTCATCATCAGCAGAATGGCGGGCAGAAAGGTCAGCGAAGTAATAAAGACCAGCGTCTGCACCGGCAGCGACCAGCTCTGGCCGCCGTTTGCGGTTGGGTGGCTCATCAGGCCCGGAAGCTGAGCGTGCACGTCGGGCGCCATCAGTAAAAACAGCGCCAGCAGGGGAAGAAAGCGTTTCATTATGGCTTACCGGGGCGTTTGATTAATGATTGCAGCACCTGACGGAAGTCTGCCGTCGCAGCCGGAGGTTCCGAATTGTCCTGCGGTGGCCTGGGCGGCAGGGTATGTAAATGGGTGATCTGCTGAGCGGTCACGCCCAGCACCAGCCGGGCGTCTTCCACGTCGATAATCACTACGCGTTCACGCTGGCCTAGCTGGCAGCTATTGCTGACCTTCAGATCATTCTGGCCGCGGACGCTGCGCCTGGGAGCAAAGCCGAACCGCCTGGCTAGCCAGCCGCAGGCCAGGATCAGCAGAATAATCACCGCTAATACGCTGCTCACCTGGGTCAGCATCGATCCGCCGGAGACGGCTGGCTGACCCATTGGCGGTTGCTGCACTGAGCCGGTCTTCATTTAGCGACTCAGGCGACGCATACGTTCGGACGGGGTGATGATATCGGTAATGCGCACGCCGTATTTATCGGCCACCACCACCACTTCACCCTGCGCAATCAGATAGCCGTTGATCAGGATATCCAGCGGCTCGCCCGCCAGACCTTCGAGCGCGACTACTGAGCCCTGCGTCAGGCGCAGCAACTCTTTTATCGTCATTTTGGTGCGGCCCAGCTCGACGGTCAGCTTGACCGGAATATCCATAATCAGGTCGATATCCTGGAGTGACCCGCTAATGTCATTGCTCTCCAGCGATTTGAACACCCCTTCGGCTGAGGCGCTGGACTGTTCGTTCAGCGCGTCAGCCCACAGGTCGTCCGCGGAGATGTCGTCTTCGGACGGCTTCTTGGTGTCACTCATCGGGCTGTTCCTCGTTCATCGAATTCAAAATCGGGTTAATCAGATGTTCCACTCGCAGCGCATACTGCCCGTTGAGGGTGCCGTACTGGCTGGTTAATACCGGCACGCCGTCGACATGGGCGATAATGCGGTCCGGTTTTTCAATCGGTAAGACGTCGCCGGGCTTTAGCGCCAGCAGACGCGAGATGCGCAGCGACATTTCGCCAAAGTTCGCAATCAGCTCCAGCTCCGAGTGCTGGACCTGTTTCACCAGCGTATCGCGCCAGCTCTGGTCTTCCTGACGGGAGTTTTCCAGCGGCGGGTTCACCAGCGTTTCGCGCAGTGGCTCAATCATGCTGAACGGGATGCAAATCGTGAATTCACCCACCAGGTTACCAATCTCCACCTGGAACGGCGTGGTAATCACGATGTCGTTGGGCGAGGTGGTAATGTTGGTGAACTTGACCTGCATTTCCGAGCGCACATACTCGACGTCCAGCGGATAAATCGGCTTCCACGCCTCGCTGTATCCTTCCAGCGCCAGCTTCAGCATCCGGCGGATCACCCGCTGCTCGGTGGCGGTAAACTCACGGCCTTCCACCTTGGTCGGAAAACGACCGTCGCCGCCAAACAGGTTATCTACCGCAATAAACACCAGGCTGGGTGAGAACACCACCAGCGCGGTTCCGCGCAGCGGCTTCAGGTGAATCAGGTTCAGGTTGGTCGGTACCGGCAGATTGCGGGCAAATTCATGGTAGGGCTGAATTTTAATCGCGCCTACCGTGATGTCCGGGCTGCGGCGCAGCAGGTTAAACAGCGCCATGCGGTAAGAGCGGGCGAAACGTTCGTTGATGATCTCCAGCGCCTGCAAACGTTCGCGAACCATGCGCCGCTGGGTATTGGGATCATAGGGACGTATGTCACTGTCGCTTTGGGTACTGGTGGTTTCTACTGCCGCGCTGTCGCTGTCGCCGTTGAGCAGCGCGTCAATTTCCGCTTGTGAGAGAATGCTGTCGCCCATGGTTTTCTACCTCAGGATAAAGGCAGTGAACAGCACATCGCTCACCACCTGCTGAGGTTGACCCTGCACCAACGGAGGGGCCAGCACGTCTTTGATCTGTTTCATCAGATCCTGCTTGCCCCGATCGTTGCTCAGCGCGGAGGCATCCTGACGGGAGAGCAGCAGCAGCAGGCGGCTGCGGACTTCCGGCAGGTAATCATTGATACGGCGGCGGGTGTCTTCGTCAGGCAGCCGCAGCGTAAAGCCAACGTACAGCACGCGGTCGGGGTCGTTATCCGGGTTGATTAGATTAACCGTGAAGGTGTCCAGCGCATAAAAGACCGGTGCGGCAGGCACTTCAGGCCTGGCGGCCTGAGCGGCATCCGCTGGGGTCTTCATCATGCGCCAGACCGCATAGCCCGCCACGCTGCAAGCAACCAGCGCCACAATCAGTAGCACGGGTATCAGGAGCTTACGTTTGCCGCTTTTGGCTTTTTTATCAGTCATATGAGCTATAACTTCCTGTGATTATTTTCGAGGTGCGGTACCACTTAATCCACTATCCCACGGTGTTATGGGCAGATTATCCCGCGTCTTACGCTAACCAATAGGTAGAAAAGACGCGGGTTTTGCCACTAGCTTATGCGTTTGTCACCGTCAGGCGAAAATATCAACAGCGCTGGAACCGGCAGCGCGCGCCTGCAGCGCGGCAGGAACGGCGATTGGGGTTACATCACTATCATTTTCTGCTGCAAGACTAAATGCGTTGCCACTTTGATTATTGCGCTGCTGCTCCTGCTGGCCGCTGAAGCTCTGACCCTGCTGGAAGGCATCGCTGCTCACGTTACTCTGGCCGAGACTGATGCCGTTTTCCGCCAGGGCGGTGCGCAGCTGCGGAAGGGCGGCTTCCAACGCTGCGCGAACCTGGCTATGGCCCGACACCATATTCAGCTGCGCCTGGTCGTTATCCAGCTTCAGACTGATCTGAATGCTGCCCAGATCCTGAGGATGCAGATGCAGCTCAGCGGTTTGCTGGCCGTTTTTGCTGAACATCAGGATCTGTTGACCTAACGCCTGTTGCCAATCCTGGCTGCCAAGCTGAGCGCTTAGCTGCCCGCCTGCCGGTGGCGTAACGGTGTACGCAGTGGCAGGCGTGGAGAGCGCAGAGGCGGCGCTGAGAACATTATTGGTTATCGTCGCGGCAGGGGCAGAACTTGAATTTTCTTTATCAGCCTCTTTGCCAGTAGCGTTAATAGCCTGCTGGAAGGCGTTGTTTAGCAAGGCAGTCTCAGCGGGGGCTTTCTGAGTGGCGCTGGCGGCAGCGACGTTATCCGTCCTGACGCTGGCTTTCTCCTTGCCGTCACTGGTGCTGCCGTCGGCGGCCGCCAGTGATGAGAGCGTGGACTGTATCGCGCCTTTCGTCTCCCGTTCAGCAGTCAGCGTGTCGGCACCTTTAGCCTCAGCGGCTGCGGGCTGCTGTGCGACCGCGGGCGGCAGCATGGCGAACAGGGCCTGGAGCGCTTGCGCATCGCTTTCGTTAAGCGAAGGGGCAACGGACTGCGTTTGATCGTCGCTGGCTTCGTCAGTTTTCAGCGCTTTGCCGCCTGTTGCTGGCTGCAACAGGTCATTCAGCGTTTCAGGCTTATCCAGCGCGGCCAGCAGGGCATTCAGCTTCGCTTTGGGCGACTGTGCCGCATCGGCGGTATCGGTTGAAGCCGCAGTGGCCTGACCGGTGTCGCTCTGCTGCGTCAGCGAAAGCAGCTTATTGCCTAACAGGGTGATGAAACCTTCAGACGTCTTCGCGCTTGCGGCAGACTCTTCTGCTGCTGTGGTGTCGTTAGCCACATCGGTAGTGGCTGAGGCGGTGGCGCTATGGCCTGAGCTGCTTTGGGTGGTCCCGTTGGTCGCAAGTGGCAAAGTGATCATTCGCCTTTCCTCAATGATGCCCGTTGGGCAAATTCATCCATCCGTTTCTGATCGAGACGGTTTTCCTGTAATAATTCGTTGGCTAGCGCGCGTGCCTGTAAGGTTTCATAGGCATGGAGCCGCTGCTGTTTGTCGCGCCAGAAGCCCAGGGCGCTTTCCAGACGGCCGTTCCAGTGGTTCAGCTGCTGGCGGTGCTGTTCAATCGCTTTTTCGAGCGTCTCAATAAACTGGTGATAGTTGTACCAGCGGGTGCTGGCGATCCCTTCCGCCATGGTGTTATTGAGCGTCTTGCGGTATTCGTCCTGGTAATTCAGCAACATAGCTAACTGTTCATCGGCCTGCTTCTGCGCGCGCCTGACGTCACCCAACTGGATAGCCGCCTTTTCAAGATCTTTCTGCGCCAGGTCGCACAGGGTTTCAATCGGTGATGCTTGTTTTGCCATACTTCCTCCGCCAGCGTTGCCCGTTAGCCAAAGATTGCCTGTAGGTGCAGGCAGGCATCGTCCCAGGCGCTGCGCTCAAACATGCCCTGTTGCAGGAACGCCTCCAGCTCAGGGTAAAGCTTGATGGCTTTATCCAGCGTCGGGTCGCTGCCTGCTGCATAGGCACCAACGCTAACCAGATCGCGATTGCGCTGATAGCTCGACAACAGCTGCTTAAACTGACGCACCCGCGCATAGTGCGTGTCATCAATCAGGTGCGCCATAACGCGGCTGATTGATGCTTCGATATCAATGGCCGGATAGTGTCCGGCCTCGGCCAGGCGGCGCGACAGCACAATATGCCCGTCCAGAATCGCCCGGGCGGAGTCAGCGATCGGGTCCTGCTGATCGTCACCCTCCGTCAGGACGGTATAGAAAGCGGTAATTGAGCCGCCGCCGTCGATGCCGTTGCCCGCCCGTTCCACCAGCGCCGGGAGTTTGGCGAACACGGAAGGGGGATAACCTTTGGTCGCTGGCGGCTCACCGATCGCCAGCGCGATTTCACGCTGGGCCATGGCGTAACGGGTTAGCGAATCCATAATCAGCAGCACATGCTGCCCCCGATCGCGAAAATCTTCCGCAATGCGCGTAGCGTAAGAAGCGCCCTGCATACGCAGCAGGGGAGAAACGTCCGCAGGCGCGGCAATCACCACCGCGCGGGCGCGCCCTTCAGTTCCGAGGATGTTTTCAATAAAGTCTTTTACCTCGCGGCCGCGTTCACCAATCAGGCCAACCACAATGACATCAGCTTTGGTGTAGCGGGCCATCATGCCGAGCAGCACGCTTTTACCGACGCCGGAACCGGCAAACAGGCCCATACGCTGACCACGGCCAACCGTCAGCAGGGCGTTGATGGCGCGAACGCCGGTATCCAGTACGTCGGAAATCGGCGTGCGCTGTAACGGGTTAAACGGCGGCGTGATTAACGGCGCGCGATAACCTGTTTCCGGCGCTGGCAGCCCGTCGAGCGGACGGCCGCTGCCGTCAAGCACGCGGCCTAATAGCTCCGGCCCCAGCATCAGCTGTTTGCCGCTGTGCTGCCTGTCACCGGCTACGCGGGCGTAGACGCGAGCGCCGGGCAAAATGCCTTCCACTTCTTCCAGCGGCATAAGAAACAGCTTCTGACCGTTAAAGCCCACCACTTCGCTTTCAACTTCGGCGATGCTGTTGCCGTCGGAGCGTTCAATCACGCAGGTCGCACCCAGCGGCAGCTGCAAACCCGTGGCTTCCAGCACCAGGCCAGTAGCGCGGGTCAGCCGTCCGTAGCGACGAACTTCCGGCAGATGGGAGAGGCGCTGCTCGAAGGTGTCCAGAGCGCCAAGCCAGCGTGAAAGACGAGTGGTCATTACAGCTCTCCAGGTGCCGCAAGGCGGCAGAGTTCGTGCCAGCGCGTGGCGATGCTGGCATCCAGATCGCCATCTTCAGCGCTAACTTTGCAGCCGCCAGGATGGATCGTACTGTCGGCCATCAGTCTCCAGCCGTGCAGGCTCAGCGTGGCGCCCAGCGTTTGCTCAACGCGCTGCAAATCGTCAGGATGCACCCGCAGCGTCGGCTTACCGCTAAACATCGGCTCCTGCTGGATCATGCCCTGAATCTGCCGGAGCAGGGCGGTGCCGTCGACGTGCGGCGCCTGACCAATCACCGAACGGGCGGCTTCCAGCGCCAGCTGCATCAGGCGGGCGGCAATCACGCTGTCCAGCGCTTCCAGCGTGTGGTGAAACTCTGACACCAGCTGCTGCATCCGCGCCTGAAGCGGCGCCTGCTGCTGCTGAGCCTCCGCCAGGCCCTGCTGAAAACCGGCGTCATAACCGGCTTTTTGCCCTTCGGCAAACCCCTTCTGTTGACCTTCGGCGTAACCCAACCCCTGGGCCTCATTACGCAGCTGGTTTTGCAACTGCTCCAGCTCAATCTGCTGCTGGTTAAACGACTCTTCAGGCAGCTCTGGCTCCACCGGCTGCTCGACCAGCGGCTTGTTCAACTGGGTCAGATCGTCAGGCTGCCAGCGCTGCCAGGGCAGGGAGGAGTGATCAGACATACTGTTCCTCGCCGCCGCCAATCATCATCTCGCCGCTTTCCGCCAGGCGACGCACAATCAGCAGAATCGCTTTCTGCTCGCTCTCTACGGCAGACATACGCATCGGACCACGGTTGGCGAGGTCGTCTCGCAGAATATCGGCCGCACGCTGGGACATATTGCGCAGGAACTTCTCGCGCAGCGGCTGTTCGGATCCTTTCAGGGCAATCAGCAGCGACTCGGACTCCACTTCCTGTAGCAGGCGCTGGATACTGCGGTCGTCGACTTCCACCAGGTTTTCGAACAGGAACATTTCGTCGATAATTTTTTGCGCCAGTTCGCCGTCGAACTCGCGAACCGCCTCGATAACCGCTTCTTCCTGCTGGGTTTTCATCAGGTTGATGATCTCCGCTGCGGTTCTCACGCCGCCCATCTTCGCCCGCTTGAGGTTTTGTCCATCCAACAGGCCGTTCAGAACCTCGGTCAGCTCCGCCAGCGCGGCAGGCTGCACGCCGCCGAAGGTGGCGATACGCAGCATCACGTCGTGACGCAGACGTTCGTCGAACTGGGCAACAATGTCGGCAGCCTGGGCACGCTTGAGGTGTACCAGAATGGTGGCGATAATCTGCGGATGCTCGTCGCGGATCAGGTCGGCAGCAGCCTGCGGCTCCATAAAGTTGAGGGTATCCATGCCGGTGGTGGTTTCTCTGGTCTCGAGAATGTCCTCCAGCAGGGTAGCGGCCTTCTCTTCGCCCAGCGCTTTTACCAGCACCGTGCGCAGGTAATCGTTGGAGTTAACGCTCAGCGCAGCAAACTGTTCGGCATCGATCTCAAATTCACGCAGCACGTCGGTCAGCTGCTTATGGGATACCTGACGCATATTAGAAATGGCGGAGCTAAGGTGCTGAACCTCGCGGGAATCGAGGTGCTTGAACACCTCGGCCGCGCGGTCTTCGCCAATCGTCATCATCAGGATGGCGCTTTTTTCGGTACCGGTGAGACTCATAGCTCGTCCTTCATCCACTGGCGAATAACCAGAGCCACCACGCGCGGGTCATTTTCTGACATCTCGCGAATACGCTGGCTCATTACCTCAGCACTCATGCGGTGCTGAGACTTACGTTCCTGATCCAATTCATCTCTGGAAAGGCTGACGGTAACAGCATCCTCACCCGATTCTTCACGCGCCTGTCTGGCCAGCGCCGCCGCCTCAACGGCCGCTTTCTCTTGCTCAGCCTTGCGGCGCAGCTGTGGACGAACCAGTTTGCGATAGAGAACCCAGGCCACAATCAACACCAGCAGCCAGCGGCCAAGCTCGATCATCTGGTCGATAAAGGACTGCGTCTTCCAGAACGGCAGGTCGCCACTGTCGTCGGCTACTTCGGTAAACGGTGAGTTGACCACGTTCAGACTGTCGCCGCGCCGGTCGGAGTAGCCCATCGCTTCACGCGTCAGGTTCTCAATCTGCTTGATCTGGGCATCCGACAGGGCAATGGGTTTGCCTGCTGCATCGGTCTTATAGTTCACGACCACCGCCACGGAGAGGCGCTGAACTTCACCCACGTTCATTTTGGTGTGCAGGATGGTGCGGTCTACTTCATAGTTCGTGGTGTTGTCATTACGGCTGCTGGTCGGCGTCGCTTTAGCCGTGGTGCTGCTGCCTGCCTGATTCGCAGCCGGATTAGTCGCGGCGTTTGCGTTCTGCCCATTCTGATTGTTGCCGGGCGTAACGATTGGCGCGTTGTTGGCCGGAGCGGGCTGGTTAGAGAGCGCGCCAGGCACGCCGCCAGGGTACTGGCCGCCATTTTGTTCGCTGTCGCTGGTCTGGCGTGAGCGAACGGCCTGGTTCGCGGGGTCACTGTTGGGCTGATATTTCTCATCGGTCTGCTCGCGCGCATTAAAGTCGATCTGCGCGGTCACCTGGGCATGGACGTTGCCATTGCCAACAATAGGATTAAGGATGGCTTCAATGCGCTGCTGGTAGCGATTTTCCACGTCGGTAGCGTATTTCAGCTGCGCGTCGTTCAGGTCACGACCGGCGTTGTCGGACTGCGTCAGCAGGTGGCCTGCCTGATCAACCACGGTCACATTGCCCGGCGGCAGGCCAGCGACGCTGCTGGAGACCATGTGCACGATAGCGCTAATTTGCCCTTGATCCAGAGCCCGGCCGGGCTGGAGGGTTAAGGTCACCGAAGCGGTGGGGGATTTCTGTTCGCGAACAAACAGCGACGGTTTCGGCATGGCGAGGTGTACGCGAACGTTTTTAACCGGGCCGAGCGTTTCGATAGTCCGGGCCAGCTCACCCTCCAGCGCACGCTGGTAGTTCACCTGTTCGCTGAACTGACTGATACCAAACTTTTCCTGGTCCAGCAGCTCAAAACCTACGGCGCCGCCTTTCGGCAGTCCCTGCTGGGCCAGACGCAGGCGCAGCTCATGCACTTTCTCAGCCGGCACCATTAATGCGCCACCCTTATCATCAAACTGATAGGGGATGTTCATCTGAGTCAGTTGAGTAATGATTGCGCCGCCATCTTCATCACTGAGATTGTTGTACAGCACGCGGTATTCAGGCTGTTTAGCCCACAGGACCATCGCCATAACAATGGCGATTACCGCCGCCGCCGCAATGATGATTGGGATGCGAGGATTAGCGCGCAGGCGAACAAACAGGTCGTTCAACCCTCGCTTCGCCGGTTGATCCTGCGTGACAGTGGCATTCATGACTCTTTCCTGCGTGACAGTTGAGCGGACTGTTTCGTGTAGTGTCGTAACAAGACTGACTCCCTGAGCGGCTTGACCGTAAAATTTCACGTCTGATAGCTGCCATTATTTTCTTAAATGGGAAATTCGATGGCCGGATAAGCCATGATTTTTGCTCTCATTTAGCGGCTTTGTCTTATTGACACTGTGTTAAGTTTTCACACAGTTAAAAATCAACCGTTAACCGATCGGGGCAAAAACATGGCGATTCAGGGTATTGAGAGTGTGGTGCAGCAGCTGCAAACCGCAGCAATTCAGGCCAGCGGTAAGAGTACCGAGTCCTCCAGTCAGGCCGATTTTGCCGGTGCGCTAAAAGCGGCGCTGAACAAAATCAGCGATACGCAGAATGAAGCCCGTACTCAGGCACAGGATTTCGAGTTAGGTAAGCCAGGCATCAACCTGAACGATGTGATGGTTGATATGCAGAAATCTTCCGTTTCGATGCAGATGGGGATTCAGGTGCGGAATAAGCTGGTCAGTGCCTATACGGATATGATGAATATGCAGATGTAATATTTAACTTAATGTATTACTGACCGAACGGGTGGATAGGGAGAACCAGGATAACGGACCATAGTATTTACCAGACGCATCCTAAAGGTTGCTATTAGCAAACAGCAGTATGGATATCGTTTTATCATTGTACGGAATGAGCCGTTTAATCCTAAAACCTGATTCGTGGAGACTGTTTCGTCATATCAACGCAGATTACATCAGAGGCATTATAATGAGCGAATCCATCAGGGGAAAATGTGCTGTGGCCGGATGCCAATTGAAACATTGCTTAGTGGAAAACACATTTGGGCTGAGAAAAATTTAAGCCGGACGTAATCTGACAGACACCTGGATAAATAACCGGTAACTGTCAGATCAGGTCTGAGCTAATACAAATATTTAGTAATAAACAGCCGCGCTTAGTTATGAGCCAACTGTCTGGTGTTGACGAGAAATTCTTTCGCTGTTATACCCCAAAGGGAAGGATCGAAGTCAGATGAGTAAAGTTCTCTGAACTTTCCTTCAATATCCGTTTCTTCAAGAAATTTATGGCAGTCTGTAGCCAGCCCTGATGACATCTCAGGGCCTTCGCTGTCAATGTAGCACTGAACAACATCAGTAATCGTCTCACCGGAGAGGTCATAGTCCTGGTTGAGATATGCCCCCATCAGGTGGTCAAGGTACGAATAAATCATTTTATTTAATCCAGTTTGGGAAAGGCGGTTAGCACATAGTAAGGTTTCCCCTGGAAGGTCTGCAAAACGAGCACCACCCTCAGTTTACAGGATTTAATGACCGGCCCTGAGGCTGTCTTTAATCCAAAACCTATTTCATTGCCTGCAAAAAAATCAATCTCCAGCCTTGATCCCGTTCTGCCAGTGCTGGCCCAATTTTTTATATATTGGGCGTTAAATTTCAATGCGCGAGAGAGGGCGTCTTCTGCCACGCTTACTTTATAAAACGTGCTGCTGTCTGTCATTGTAGGACGATGACTAAGTCGCTGTCGAAGCTCGGCCTCTGTCTTGCCAATATGCCTTTCAAGGGTATGCCCACCGGGCTTGAGTCCGGTAACTGACTCATTCTTAATGAGCTTAATACGGCCCATGCGGACTGCCGCCACGCGCGAAGCACTGGCCGCTAATGCAAATCCTACAGGAACGGCGATGTCGACCGTCAGACCAATTTTCCAGGCAGTTTCATCATCGGCACCAAACTGTTTAGCAAGTGCAGCAGCAGCCCGGTAAGTTGCTGAGCGCGTATTAGTTCCTGAGAGCATCCTGTTAGCGGCAGAGTTGATACTGTCCATACTGTGTGCGCCAATGACAACACAGCCGACTTTGGTAAGACCTGTAGGTTCTGGGGCCATGCAAAGAGCGGTGGCGCCAGCCATTTCCAGACTTCCTATAATGAGCTCCAGTCCTCCTGTTAACCGGTTGGTTAACGTATCCGATTCCGTTACTGTTTTGTCAGAAAGTACTGCGGCAAGTTGAACCGGTGACATAACGATGCGCATATCCATATCCATATTTCTCCCTGATTAGAAACTATGCTTAATCCATATTAACCAATTGTGGACAATCGGGCAAAAATAAATATCGTACTTTTGTCCGAGATTGGCATAAAACCGCTCAATACCCGGATATCTATATGCATGCGCCACTGGATTATTCCCAATCTCGCCGCCCGGTGGTTTTTTCTTTCTGTAATATTCGACTAAAAAACTTCATTCGGCTCACTGGACTGACCCTACCCGTAGACGATCCTGCCCTATAGTTGAGCATAGGAGGAGTGCATGGGCATACCATGATTTACGCTTATTTTAAAGAAGAAGACGTTCGTCAAATCACGGAGTGCAGTTATTCCGTTGCTGAAGTTTCCAAACGCCAAAGCGGTTTATTTCACACGGTGTTATATTATAGAAAATAATATCCCAGCTTCATTCTTAATTGGTTGGTATAATAAAAAACCATCCGGTTGGCGAGCTTAATTAACTGTCCTTCTTCTTTTTATCCTGCTCTTCTTTCTCTGCGGCTTCATCGGATCTGGCTACGGGATAGCCAGCAAAAGCCAGGCTACCGAAGCGCCAGGATGGGCTTTCTTCATGAGTGAAGGTGCGATCTGCTTTGGTTAAAAAAATGTTAATGAACCTCTGCTCAGGCCTGCGGTCAGAATAGATGAGTGTTTTTTTACCAAGAAGGATAACTGCATGAGTGATAATGAAGAACGCAAATCTCCGACCGACCACGTACGCGATGTGACTTCTCAGTTAAAAGAAATGCGCCACTATGCACAGTCCAACGTGGAAACCCTCTCAGCCCACTGGCTGGCTTTCGATCAGGGCGAGTACAAGAACACCGAATTTGCCGACAGGGTAAATGATTTGCTGACTAAGCAGGGAGGTTTACTGGATGAGCTGGATAAAACCATTCAGGATATGGAAATCGAAGCTAACCGTATCGAAAACGAAGCCTGATCCCTGACCGCTGAAAAGAGACAACCCGCTACGGCGGGTTGTTTTATTTCTGCTTAAAGGCTTTTTGCACCAGGCCTGTGGGCTACAGCACAAACTCGGGACTGACGCGATTCCTGCCGCTGCTTTTGGCAATATAAAGCTGCTCATCAGCATGTTTAATCGACTCATCCAGGCTGCCTGCGTCAGTAATATTTAACGTGCTGATACCAATACTGACCGTGATGCTCAGATCCTGGCCATTGAGGATGATGCTATTGCGTTCAATGCTTTTTCGCAGCCGGTCGGCCAGCAGCCAGGCTCTTGGCTGTGAAATGCCTTCAATCAGCACCAGGAACTCCTCTCCGCCCATGCGGCTGATAATGGCCGTTTGCTGTAGCGACTGGCGAATACACTCAACGGTCTGCGCCAGCACATGATCGCCAGCCGCGTGGCCGTAGGTATCGTTGATATTTTTAAACCGATCGATATCAATCACAAAAGCCGCGCCGTAAAACCCGTTCTGTTTATTTCTGCGCGAAGCCAGCGCGTCAAGCTGCGATGACAGACCGCTGCGGGTTAATGCGCCGGTCAGAAAATCATAGTCCGCACGTTTGGTGATCCTCGCTACCAGCTTTTTATTCGCCGTGGTACTCAACGCCACAATCAGCGGGCTGATGGTCATAGCCCCCACGCCAAGCCGGGCTGAAGCCAGGCTATCAATGCGGAAGAAGTCATCCGACCCCTGAATGTTGAGGACGTCGCTGGCAACCAGCGAGATCTCGGTGATCCCGGTTAACATCGTCAGCACGCAGGTCAGGAATAGGGGATAGCTGACGGCACACCACATCAGCGCGGGCAGCGGGAAAATCAGGCTGCCGCCGCCGCCGACATAGATGCCGAAGAGGGTAGAGACCAGCAGCGAAATCAGCGGCATCAGGTTGCTTTCCCGCACGTCGGCAACCATCTGCTCCAGTTCATCCCTGCGCGGGAAGGTAATCACCAGCGGCAGCATCAGGATAGACGTCGAAACCTGTTCGCAGAACCACGAGATCCAGCCCTGCACTAAATTGTCATGAAAATAGCGCTGTCCGGTGTAAGACCCTATCACCGCGCAAACTGCCGCTGCGAGAACCGAAGCCGGAAATACCCGTATCAGCGCCTGAAGCCTGCGGGGATAGGTGCGCGTTAAATAAGGAGAAAGCAGTATGGCCCTGCCGGTGATAATAAAAGCGATATTGGCAGCATCCAAGCCCAGCGAAACGATAAACGGCGTGCCATAAAGAACATCAGCGGTCACCATGCCGAGATAAATAGCTGGCAGGCTGGAAAGGGTATCAAAGCGGGGGAAGCGAATGAGTAACCCCAGAAGCAGCGAATTACAGGGCCAGAAAAGAGAAAGAGCTTGATAGCTACGGCAAAGCAGACCCAGCATCGCTAAACATAATGCGAGAAAAAATAATAATATGACCTGGTCAAACTTATATTTATTTAGTTGCATTTAGATGGCTCAAGGTTCTTACCGACGCCCGGCGTGAGATATCGCGCGGTAACTGCCGTGTCATGTCCGACTGCGTGCTGACAACATGATTACTACACCGATTTTTAACAATAAAGTGCGTACGGCATTGTCATGAGCAGTAAAGCAATGTGTTAAGGATTTTCTTAAGATGGCCGGGGCGACTCAGAATATAGCGAAGGCCGTTTAAATTCAATCACTACCAAAGTTTACTGGCGCTCACAACATTGCCGGCGGCTAAACGCCAATCGCAAGCATATATATCGTAATCAGTTTGCTTTTTCGAACGATAATCTGCTGCCGTTTTCGATTTGGGAGCATTCTTAGCTTTATAACGGTCAGAGGGAATAACGGGTTTTGAAAGCAGAGAGTAAAATATCTGGCCTGGCAGCAGGCCAGAAAATGAGCAGGTTACAGCTCGTTCTTAATGCAAAACGCTTCCCAGCTCAAACCCAGCGCCGCCGCATGCTGGCGCAGGTACGCTTCGATGGCCTCTGCCGCCACTTCTTTATCCGGCTCGGCCAGCTGGATAGCGAACAGCATACCGTCCAGCTTTTTCTCGCGGGTGAAGGCGGCGTAAGCCCGATCGGCCTGCATGTTTTGCAACTGGGGCAGGGTCATGCCAACCGTGGCCGCATCTTGCTCCGTCAGTTGGGCAATCCCCGCCTTAATCTCTGGGTGGGCCTCAAGAAAAAGATCGCGGGCCAGCGCGTAGTACTGTTCAATGCTTTTCATAACAAATCCGGCAGTCAGTCATGGTGCTAGTTTACACCGCCAGGAGCTGGGGTGAAATGCCGGAGACCGGAGCGTCGCTATATGCTGAATAATTGCGCAAGGAACAGGAAAGAACCGGGATGCCGCTTGCGGTAATTAGGGAGAAATTATAACGTAGCGCCTGACTGCAGATTCAGGAACTGAAAATGAAAAAGTGGATGATAACGACCTTCGCCGCTATTACGCTGGCGGGCTGCGCGGATATACCTAATTACCAGAGCGCGATAAAAACGCCGCCGCCGGAAAATCTGGTGGGAAACTGGCAGACCATGGGGCCGCAGAAAGGTCTGGTCAGTAAGGAAGCGATTGCCAGCCTGATTATTACGCCAGAAGGCGACACGCTGGACTGCCGCCAGTGGCAGCGGGTGATCGCCAAGCCAGGCAAAGTGACGCAGTTTAGCGGCGACTGGGTCAATGTTAATAATGAGGTTCGCGTTATGCCGCTGGAGCTTGAGGGCACCGAGCTGCATTACGATAAGCTGACGCTGCAAAAGGTGCAGCAGCCCACGGTTGAATGCCAGCAGGCGCTGGCTCACGAGGATGCTGCAGCAACTCCAGAGGATAAACCGAAGGCCAGCGGAACGAGCAGCAAGAATCACCACAAAGCCTCGTTCAAAAACGCCAAGTCGTAAGGTTAACGGGCTGCCTGGCTGGACGGTCAGGCAGCCTGCGGTTTAATCAGCCACCACCCAGACGCTTACGCTGCCCGCGTTGCAGCGAAAAACGGCCTGTCCCTGCTCATCCGCAGTCACATTATCGGTCTGATGGCCCAGATAATCCCGCCAGCTTTTACCCGCCATGGCTTCACCCATTGGCAGCGTCTTCTCACCCGGCTCACCGTTTGACAGGATCACCACGCAGCCTGGGCGCTCTTCGGTCCCACTGCGGGAGAACGCCACGCAGTTTGGATGATCGAACCATTCGGTCTGCACGCCGTGAGCATAAAGCTGACGCGCGCGGATCAGCGCTTCCAGCTCAGGGATTACCGGCATCTCAATGCGGTAAGTTTCCCCGTCGCCCCCTTCGTCCTCATAGCTGGCGCCAAAAAGATCGGGATAAAACACCACCGGCACGCCCTGTTCACGCAGCAGGATCAGCGCATAGGCCAGCGGTTTAAACCACGGCTCTACCGGCGCTTCAAGGGATTGCAGCGGCTGAGTGTCGTGATTGGCCACGATGGTCACCGCGTGCCACTGGTCGTGTTCGACCAGCGTATCGCTGAATATCTGGCTGAGATCGTAAGCGGCTCCCTCGCGCGAGGCGTTGTGGAATTTCATCTGCAGCGGGGCATCAAACAGCATGGTTTTGCCTTCGACCTGATGGATATACTGCTGCAATTTATCCACCTCATGCGACCAGTATTCAGCGACGATAAACATCGGCTTTTCCGCCACTTCCTGAACGTGATCAATCCACTCTTTATAGAACCAGGCGGGGATATGCTTGACCGCGTCAAGACGAAATCCGGTGCAGGGAACCTGCTGCATCATCCAGCGCGCCCAGTACTTTAGCTCTTCGGTCACCGCGTGGTTGCGAAAATCAATGTTAGCGCCCATCAGATAATCAAAGTTGCCCAGCTCATCGTCTACCTGATCGTTCCAGCCCTCGCCGGTATAGTCATTGACGATTTTAAATACGCCGCTCTCATCGGGATTTTCGATATAGTCGACGCCGCTGAAGCATTTATAATCCCAGATAAATTTGGAATACTGACCTGCCCGGACCGGGAAGGTGAACTTTGTCCAGGCTTCAGCCTGAAAGACTTCAGGGTCGATCTCGTCGCGGTTATCTGGATTGGTTCGGTTCACCTGCACCAGCTCTTTCTCATCAGCGCCCATTTTGTGGTTAAGCACCACATCCATGATCACGCCAACCTCTTTGGCGCGAAGCGCCTCAACCGCCGCTTTCAACTGCTCCTTGTCCCCGTATTTAGTGGCGCGGGAGCCTTTTTGATCGAATTCGCCCAAATCGAACAGATCGTAGCTGTCATAGCCCACCGAATAGCCGCCGGATTCCCCTTTATAAGCCGGGGGCAGCCAGACGTCGGTGATGCCGATTTCAGCCAGTTTTTCCGCTCGTTCGCTAGCTTCCGGCCATAATTTACTGCCGTCGGGATAATACCAGTGGAAGAATTGCAACAGGGTGAGATTAGGCATGTCCTTGCTCCGGTTGATCAGGCTGGGATCTGAAGTATGGAGCAGGCTGGGGAAAAGAGCGGGTCAGAAGCTAAAAATATTTTAACCTTCTGCCCGCCGGCTGGTGTGTGTTGGATTCATGTAAGAGGGCTTTTTATACGCCGGGTGATTCCTGTGGGAACAGCACCACGCCGGACACTCCGCTATAGGCTTTATTAACGGACTGCTGCCGGGTTGCCTGACCAATCAGTGAAGAGAGTTCAGCCATTCGCGATTGTAACAGGCTTTTCACTTCGGCTTCGTTATCAAGAATATGGCGCAGAACAGGCCGTAGCTGATCCTGTGTCTGGGCCGACATGGGCGCAACCCTGGTGCTCTGTGCCAGAACTTCAACCGCACTAACGTAATCGACTTCCATTTCAATCAGTTCATCCCATTTTTCCTCGCTTGCCAGGCGCAACATTGACTGGCTGAGGACCAATAACTGTTGGTAAATCGTGAGCAGTTGCGGAGCAATATTCATTTAAACGGCGTCCTGAAGGGCGTTAGTTCCAGAAACTTCTTTCCAGGCGTCGGCGATGTTGCGCAGCAACGTTTCGACTTCCAGAATCGCTTCCGCATCATTATGCAGGTTGGCCTGCAGCAGGCGGTGGACCATATAGCGGTATAACCCGGCCAGATTATCAGCCAGCTCATCGCCCCGGTTCTCTTCGAGACCCAGCTTCAGTCCGTTCTCAATAATGTTGATGGCCTTGGAGAGCGACTCTCCTTTACCCGCAATGTTGCCATCCAGCAAAAACAACCGGCTGCGAACCAGGGCACTGAGTGCCCCGTCGAACAGTAGCGTAACCAGTTGATCCGGGGTGGCGCTCATCACTGCGCTTTCCACCCCGATTTTTGCATAGGCTTTAGTGCCGCTTGCGCTATACATTTTGTCTCCTTATGACGATGAACTGCTTGTCGAGCTGCTTGTGGTGCTGAACTGAGACGTCAGATAGCTACTGGTGCTGTTCAGCTTGCTTATCAGTACGTCCAGCGCGGTGAACTGGGTTTTGTAACGTGCGATGGTGTTATCGATGCGCGTGCTGGCCGTGTTGTATTGATCGGTCAGGTTATTCAGAGTTTTACTGACGCCGTCGGTTGCCGCCTGCAGGATACCGGTGCTGGATAGCCAACTGGTCATGTTGGTGGCAATGGTGGTTGCGATACCGGTTGTTTTGCCATCACCAATGATCATCTCTTTTACGCCGTCGGCATCGTCGGTCAGGGCGGTGGTCAGCTTGTCGTCATCCAGCTCCAGCTCGCCGGTGGTGGGGTCGGAAGTGACGCCAATCTGAGCCAGTGATTTATAGGTGGAGGAGCTTTGCGCATTGGTCAGCATTGTTTTCAACTGAGACTGAATGGTGCGCAGGGTGCTGTCGCCAAGCAGAGCGCCGTTGCTGGAGTCTTGCGTGGTCGTGCCGACATCCACAGCGGTGTATTTAGTCAGGCTGGCAAAATTATCCTGCAAGGTGTTGTAGGCATTAACCCAGGCTGAGATGGCGCTGGATGCTTTCGAAGTATCGCTGGTAATGGTCAGCGTCTGGTTGCCGGTGGTCACGTCGCTCAGGTTCAGCGTAATCCCTTCCAGCGCATCGCTGATGGTGTTGCTGCTGTTTTCGATAGCAACATTGTTTACCGTCAGCTCAGCATTTTTCGCCTCCACGCTCTGCGTCATATTGCTGCCTGATGTGCCGTCATAGTTCAGCATACTTTGCAGCGTGCTGTCGCCGCTGACGCTGAGCGTCACCGCGTTGTCAGTGCCCGTCTCCGCCGAGGTCAGGGAGAGACGATAGCTGCCGTCACCGGTTTTAATAATGCTGGCGGTGACGCCGGCGTCAGCCTTATTGATCGCGTCGCGAATACCGGTCAGCGAAGAGCTGGCCGCCGGAATAGAGACGTTAACCGCGGCATCCCCTTTGGCATTCTGAATCGTAATAGTGCTGGCAGCGGTTGCCAGCGCGGTTGTATTGCTGGTCTGCACCGCTGAAGTCAGCGTTTGCGCTGCCGCCAGCTGAGTCACGCTAATGCTGTATTTCCCCGCCACCGCGCCTGCGGCGGTAGTGGCGCTAAATGCCGTAGAGCTGCTGGTGGTTTTTGTCGCACTAAACAGGTCGGCGTTATTCAGCGTGGTGTTTGCCGTCTGAAAGGTAGTCAGCGCGCTTTTCAGCGTGCCGTAGGCGCTAAGCTTTGCCGTATAGGAGGACTGCTGCGTAGAGATCGGCGTTAATGCCGCTTTCTCTGAGGTTTGCAGGCTATCCAGAATAGAGGCTAAATCAAGGCCTGAGCCGATCCCCAAGGTAGAAATACTGGCCATAATGTTTCCTTTATAGAGTCAACACGGAGAATGAATACCGTGGTTATCGGCCACTGATGAGGAAAGTTTACGATTTTTTGTTCAGGGGTAATGACGGGAATAGCGGTAATAGAGAGGGGTATTTCGACGAGTAGAAACAGGGTGAGAAATTTTTCAGCGGGTCTAAAAAAACGTTAAAGGTTGCTTAAGGGCTGACGATAACAAGTTTGACGGCGATGAAGCCGGGCGGCAAACAAGCCCAACCACCTTTAACAGATTCGATTTTAATAGGAAACGTTATCATGGCACAAGTCATCAATACTAACAGCCTCTCGCTGATCACTCAGAACAACATCAACAAAAACCAGTCTGCTCTCTCTACTTCTATTGAGCGTCTGTCTTCTGGTCTGCGCATCAACAGCGCAAAAGATGATGCGGCTGGTCAGGCTATTGCTAACCGCTTCACCTCTAACATCAACGGCCTGACTCAGGCGGCGCGTAACGCTAACGACGGTATCTCTGCTGCGCAGACTACTGAAGGCGCACTGTCAGAAATCAACAACAACTTACAGCGCGTTCGTGAACTGACCGTACAGGCACAGAACGGCACCAACTCTGATTCCGACCTGTCTTCCATCCAGGACGAAATCAAATCCCGTCTGGACGAAATTGACCGCGTATCCGGTCAGACTCAGTTCAACGGCGTGAATGTACTGGCTAAAGATGGTCAGATGAAAATCCAGGTTGGCGCTAATGATGGCGAAAGCATCACTATCGACCTGCAGAAAATCGATTCTACTACTCTGGGCCTGAAAGGCTTCTCTGTAGACGGCAACGCGCTGAAACTGAGCGACACTGTTACCACCGTTGGTGACGCATCTGACTCTGGTGCAACCGTTTCTAAAGTTGACCTGAGCGATGTGGCAACCAAGCTGGGCGTGGATGTCAGCGGCCTGTCTCTGCACAACGTGCTGACCTCCGGCGGCGCAGCAACCTCCACTTACGTTGTCTCTTCCGGCAGCGACAACTACGCGGTTTCTGTTGGTTCAGGCGGCACCGTTGAGCTGAACACCACTGACGTTACCTATGACGATGCTAAAAATGGCGTGACTTCCGGTTCTATGACTGGTCAGTTCGTTAAAGTGGGCAGCGACTCCACCGGCGGCGCAGTTGGCTTCGTTACCGTGCAGGGCAAAAACTACACAGCGGATACTGGCGCTATCGTCAACGGCGGCAACACGCCAACTTCTGGCGTTGCTACCGATGTTGATGATATCTCTGACTCAGCTAACACCAAGGTGTTCACCGGTTCTTCAACCAATGACCCTCTGGCGCTGCTGGACAAAGCGATTGCGCAGGTTGACAAATTCCGTTCAAGCCTGGGTGCGGTGCAGAACCGTCTGGACTCTGCGGTCACCAACCTGAATAACACCACGACCAACCTTTCTGAGGCGCAGTCGCGAATTCAGGATGCGGATTACGCCACGGAAGTGTCGAACCTGTCTAAAGCTCAGATCATTCAGCAGGCTGGTAACTCCGTGTTGGCGAAAGCTAACCAGGTTCCACAGCAGGTGCTGTCTCTGCTGCAGGGCTAATTATCCTCAGGATAAACGTCTTAAGAAACCCCGCTTCGGCGGGGTTTTTTTTAGGCTTCTGGCGAAGGCGCGACGACAGAGTTATGGCTCAGTTTAGCCTTAATTTGCCCCGTTCCTTGAGCGATTGATTCCGTGCGGGCTGGCTATCATAACTAAAATTAATTGCTCCCTGCGCCAGGCGTTCGTCCGGGCAAGCGGGGGGCCTGGGAGAGTTGCCCGTTATGAGCCAGCCAGCGCTTGTCAGTATTATTCTTACCGCCCAAATTCCTACCTGGTTTATTGCCGCACTGGATAGCGTGCTGGCCCAGGATTATGCCAACTGCGAAATTCTGATCGCCGACAGCGGTGGCGATAAATATATTCCTGAGCTGCTGGCTACCCGGCTTGATAACCCGGCGCATCCGATCCGCCATCTGGTCTATGGCAAGGATGATAAAGGTATCTATGAGGCGGCCATCCGTGAGGCGAAGGGCCAGTACCTGAAATTTGTGACCGACGCTGAACTGCTGGCGGAAGATTGCGTGAGTGCTATGGTCGCGGGCCTGCAACGTTATCCGCAGTGCCGGGTGGCTTCATCAAGGCGTAAACGCATCGACCCGCATGGCGAGTTGCTGCCTGATATTGTTGCGACTTCCCCCTTACTTGACTATGACGCGATCCTCAACGGCCGCGATCTTCTGCGCTGCCAGAGTCGGTTAAGCTACAGCCTGCTGGGAGAGCTGACCGCTTCCTTATTCTACCTTGAGGATATTGTGGCGCTGCTGCCCGAGCAGGGATCGCTGTTTGCTATCGAAGATCAAAAGCTGCTGGAAGTTGAAGGCCTGCTGGTTTACAGCAAATTGCTGGGGCAGAGTGATGTGCTGTGGTTCCCGCAGGCGCTTTGTTCAATTCGCGCCTCGGAAGTTTACAAACAGCCGCATCAGCGAGATAGCGTGGAGCATGTCAAAAAGAACCGCGACATTATCCTGAATACGCTGCGAGCCGCTCCCTGGTTCAACGATAGCGGCAGTCCGGTGAATATGGTGCAGGTCACGGCGCTGGACGATCGGCATAAGACCGAAGCGAAAAATCTGGTCAGCCACCAGTTCCACTATCTGAATCTTAATACCCTGGCGTGGTGGAACCGCGTGCGCACGCTGCAACCGTTCCAGCAGCAGCGTCTTGAGCAACTGGCGGCAGAACAATCGGAGCCGACGCGCGTAGCGGTGGTGATCAACGTGACGGCGGAGAATCGCGACGGGCTGACGCAAACGCTCGACTCGCTGATTCATCAGAGCGCGGGCAACCTGCGGTTGATCCCGGTGGTGACTGGCCTGATGGACAGCATCCCGGAAAAGATAGCCGCTTATCCCGCGACGGAAGAAAGCCGTCTGGCTACGCTCAATCAGCTTATCGCGCAGCGTGATGAGCACTGGTTTATTTTTATTGAGGCAGGCAGCTATTTTATGTCCGCCGGGCTGATTGCTCTCTCCACGACGCTAGCCCAGGCTGACGGCGTGCTGGCGATCTTCGCCGATGAATACTTTTATCTGGGCGATGAGCCGAGCGGCATCAATTTCCGCCCGGATTTCAATCTCGATTTGCTGCTCAGCTCGCCTAAAACCATGGCGCAGCACTGGCTGTTTCGCCGTGAGCTGCTGCAGGCGGCGGAAGGCTTCGATCTTAGCTATCCGCAGGCGGCAGAATTTGATCTGATCGTCAAAATGATTGAATCGCAGGGGCTGAACGTCGCCGGTCATCTGGCCGAACCGCTGCTGACCGCGCGGCTGCAAAAGCGCGGAATTATTGAAGATGCGGCGATTATTGAACGCCATCTGAACAACCGCGGCTATCCTCAGGCGCAAATTGCGCTCGACAGCTACTACAACTATCGTCTGCGCTATCAGCACGCTGTTCAGCCCAAAGTGACCATTGTCGTTTTGGCTAACTGGCACCTGCCGTCGCTGATCGGCTGCGTGACCACGCTGCTGGAGAAAACCCGCTACCTCAATTATGAACTGCTGATTGTGGCGGACAGCCAGGGTAGCCAGGAGCGCGACGGCTGGTTAACCAGCATGGCGAGCGTTGACCCGCTGCGCATTCGCGTACTGCACTATAGCGAGCCGTATCAGCATGGCGCGATGGCTAATCTGGCAGCTGAGCAGGCGCAGGGGGAGTACCTGGTATTTATGCACTGTGAGCTGGCGGTGACCGACGGCGAATGGCTGGACAACCTGCTTAACCACGGCCAGCGCCCGGAAGTGGCGGTGGTGGGCGGCAAACAGCTGACCTCTGATAATAAGATACGCCATGCGGGCTACATTCTGGGCATGAACGGCGCGGCCGGGGAAGCCTTTCGCGGCCTTGAGGATAATCAGCCGAGCTATCAGGGGCGCCTGCACCTCGATCAAAACTACAGTGCGGTTTCCGGTGATTTTATGCTGGTACGCCGCGAAGTGTTCAGCGCGCTTGGTGGCTTTACCGGCGAAAACCAACTTTATGGCGACGTCGATTTCTGCTTACGCGCGCGCAACGAAGGCTATATGACCGTGTGGACGCCGTATGCGCGTATCCTGCGTCCGGCCGCACGTCAGAACCCATTCCCTGGTGAAACGGTGCACTCCTCAAACAAACTGAAACAGCTTGAAGAAGATAAGCTGTTCAGCCGCTGGATGCCGCTGATTGCCAACGACCCTGCCTTTAACGCCAATCTGTCGCTCCGCAGTCGCCATTTCGATCTGAACAGCGACAGCCTGCTGAGCTGGCGTCCGGCACAGCGGGAAAATTTACCGGTTTTCCTGGCGCATAACGCGGATATTTCCGGGTGTGGACATTACCGTATTATGCAACCGTTTGAGGCGATGCAGCGTGAAGGCCTGGCCGAAGGGAAAGCGAGTTTGACGCTGCTGAATATCGGTGAGATTGGCCAGTTCCGGCCGGACAGCCTGATTATCCAGCGCCGCTATGCGCCGGCTTTCCATAACTGGATTGAGCGCACCGGCAAACTGCACGACGTGTTCAAAGTGTTTGAGCTGGATGACTACATTCTTAATGTGCCGATGAAACACTATCGCCGGTCGAGTTTTAAACAGGAAACCACCGGGCAGATGCGTAAAAGCCTGAGCTATTTTGACCGTTTTGTCGTCTCTACCGCGCCGCTGGCTGAGGCCATGAGCGATATGCATTCGAATATCGTGGTGGTTAAAAACCGCCTGCCGGTCAGCATCTGGGGCCAGTTGCAAAGCCGGCGTAATCAGGGACGTAAGCCGCGAGTCGGCTGGGCGGGCGGCTCCAGCCATCGCGGCGATCTGGAAATGATCGCCGACGTGGTGAAAGAGTTTACCCATGAGGTTGAATGGGTCTTTATGGGGCTTTGTCCGCCCAAACTTCAGCCTTACGTGCACGAGATTCATTATGGCGTGGATATCAGCCTGTATCCGGCAACCATGGCGGCCCTGAACCTGGATCTCGCGCTGGCGCCGGTAGAAGACAACATCTTCAACGCCTGCAAAAGCAACCTTCGCCTGCTGGAATACGGGGCATGCGGTATTCCGGTCATCTGTAGCAATGTGGCCTGCTATTGCGATGACGATCTGCCGGTCACGCGCGTCAGCAACCGCTTTATTGACTGGCGTGACGCGATTCGTATGCACCTTGCCGATCCCGACGCGAGCGCAAAAATGGGTGAGGCGCTTCAGGCCGCGGTGCGCCGCGACTGGATGCTAACCGGCGAAAACGTTAAAGAGTGGGTGAGAGCCTGGAGTGCGGACTAAGACAAGTGGGAGGGGCGACCCCTCGCTGTTCAATAGCCAAATAAGAGGGGCAAAAAGCGGGGTATTCCGCGCCTGATATCGCTTAAGGCTATGGCAAAGTCAAATCAGCCGTTATTTAAAAGGAATACGCATGTCCGCCCCTGGTCAACTGCCCTACATTTTTATGTCGCCGGATTATGTCGAGTCGTCGCTCGGCGTCCAGGTGATCCATCGTTTATGCCATATGCTAAACGAAGCGGGGCAGCAGGCGTGGCTGAAAAAATGCACGGTGAATCCGCAGTGGAATACGCCGGTCATGCCTTACGAACAGTTTGTGGCGCATACCGACGGAGGCCAGCCTTTTATTGCCGTTTATCCTGAGGTGATTTGCGGTAATCCTCTTAACGCGCCTCTCAGCGTGCGCTATATGCTGAACCGTGAGGGCGTGATCGAGCGTAACAGTATCAATGCCGGGCCTGACGACCTTTTTTTCTGGTATCGACGGGAGTTCGCCGAAAAAACGGCCAACCCTCAACTGCTGGATATTGGCCTTTACGATCTCGAACTGTTTAAAGACGACCATCCTGAAAAGGATCTCGACCTGCTTTACCTCAACCGGGTGCCAGAGAAAAACATAGATTTTTCCACGCTGCCGCCCGGCATCCGGGTGCTGAGTATGCGTAATCCCTTATCGCTGGCCGAACTGGCCACGGTGCTCAAGCGCGCCCGCACGCTCTACAGCTATGAATCCTCCGGAACCTGCGCGCTGGCGATCCTCTGCGGTTGCCCGGTCATCGTCCGCACCGCGCCCGGCTATGAGAAATACGCGATCAGCCCGGAAATTATGCAGGATAGCGGCAATGCAGGCTTCAGCTGGAGCGAGCTGCCTGAGGATGTGGCGGAGGTCCGGCAGAATCTGTGGAAACTTCGCGAGCATCTGCTGCTGCGTCGGGCTAAAACCGCTGAGCAGTTCAGCCAGTTCATCGCGTTGACTCAGCAAAAAGGCCAGCAGGCCGCGGCGCGCCGAAGAGAAAAAAACAGCTTGCTGCACTGGCTGTCGCATCGCACGCGAAAACAGCACGTCGCTTCTCTGCTGAATGCGAAAAAGACCCTGCCACGCCTGCTGGTGGTGATTACGGGCGGTGATGCCGCCGAGGCGTTACTGCATGTCACGCTGGCAACCTTGCTGCCGCAGATGGAACAGCTTCCCGGAAGCCAGATCCTGATTGTCGGGCAGGCGACTTTCCCCCGTGGTGCTCAGGTCAGCTGCATTCCGGCAGAAAGCTGGATGGCGGAGGTTAATCAGCGGGTAAGGGCCGAAGAGTGCGACTGGGTCCACTGTACTCAGGCCGGGGTGCGTTACTTCCCGGATAGCCTGCGACTGATTGCGCATCGCCTTGACAGCCATACTGACCGTCACCTGCTTTATGCTGATGAGTACCTACAGCAGGCCGATGGCAGTGCGCTTCCCTGCTTTAAACCCCAGTTTGATCAGACGCTGTTTTTTGCCAGCCCTCATCGTTACTGTCAGCGTTTGTTTATCCGGGCAGCCGCGTTCGCTTCTGTCGGGGGTTTTAACCCGGAGACGGCTGAAGCCTTTGAGTTCGCCATGCTGGTACAGCTGCTGGAGACCCGTGGTACCGGGGCCATCACTCATGCCGATGAAATTATGGCCTTGCTGCCTGCGAATGACGGCATCTCTTCAGCGCCGGAACAAGAGCGTCATATTTTACAGCAATATCTGCTGCGTCAGGGGTATGAACAGGGCGGGGTTGGCGTTACGCCAGGCAAACCGTATCGTTTGATCTATGGTCACTCTTCCATGCCGCGCGTGTCGATCATCCTGCCGTCGGGCAACGATGCGGCGCTGTTGCAGCGCTGTATTACCCAGCTACTCGAAAAGGTGAACTGGGGGAATTTTGAATTACTGGTGGTGAGCCAACAGCAAAATAGTCCGGACATGCAGCAGTGGCTCAATGGTCTGGCGGCTATCGATCCACAGCAAATTCGCGTACTGCGCAACCCTCATGCTGCTGAAGCTGGCGAAACAATCAATTATGCCGTGGCTGAGGCCAGCGGCGAGTATCTCCTTTTGCTCGACGCGCACTGCGCTTTTGTCCATGACAGCTGGCTGGCTGCCTTAATGAATCACGCTTTGCGCCCGGAAGTGGGCTGCGTCGGGCCAAAATTCATTAATTTTGACCAGCGTATTGTGGCGGCGGGTTACATCACCGGTTTCAGAGGGTTACTGGGGCGGACGGGCTTTGGCGAACCGTGGGAAAGTGACGGCTACTGGCAATATTTGCAGAGCGACCGGGCCTGCTCAGCGCTACCGTCGCAGTGCTTAATGATTCGCCGCAGCGTCTGGGAACGCGTCGGGGGTTTTTCTGCTGAACTTAACGCGCCGCTGATTGCCGATGTCGACCTTTCACTAAAAGTGAAACAGGCTGGCTATCTGTCGGTCTGGACTCCGTGGAGCATTGTCGCTACGGATCATCCGCAATTGATTCAACATCGCGACGGAGTGCCCGATGGTCAACAGCTGCATCTGTTGTATCAGAAGTGGCTGCCGCAGTTAGCCTGCGATCCGGCTTACCCGGCACGCCTGGCGCTACGCAATTTACCCTTTATCGCGGAATCGACGCTGCAGGAAAGCTGGCAACCGCAGCCGCAGCAGGTTATTCCGCTGATAGTCGGCATTATCGAACGTACAAACGCCAGCACGCTACAGCTGTTCGCCACCCTTGACGAACTGGCAGAAGAGGGGCGCGTGAATTTCATCTGCATACAGAGTGTGCCCTGGCTTACTGAGCTGATGCGTCTTCAGCCGCAGGCGGTGATTCTGTCCGGTGATATCAGCCCGCAGCTGGCGGAACAGCTACTTCTGTTAAAACAGTTTACCCGCTGTGCCGTGCATCTTCTGCCGGACGCACAAATGAACGTTGCCTCCGGCCGCATTTATTCTCATAGCAGCCTGATCGATAGCTGGCTGGTTTACAGCCACGCCCAGCATAAATGGCTCAGCAAACGGAAGCGTCACGCCGTGCTGCTGCCCTCGATGCTGAACCCTCGTTACGGGTTCCAGACGGAGCGGAGCCCTGCGGAAACTCCGCTACGCGTACTTTGCCAGGCGGGACTACTCACTGAGGCTGAACGGCAGTTTATGGCGACGGTTATCGAACAGACGGCCAGCGATGTGGCGTGGATCATCCTTGGTGACTGCCCGCGCCACTGGCTGCCATGGGTGGCCGTCACGTACCGCGCCGGCAGGCAAGAGCTGCGTGCAGCCCAGTTGGCCTCGCTGAACGTGTCTCTGGCCGTGTTGCCCAGACTGCCGGGTGAAGAAAGCAACGGCAAAAGCGATCTGGCGCTGGTTGAATTGGCTGCCAGCGCTATTCCGCTGCTGTGCAGTGACCATCCGGGGCTGAATAACCGTATTCCGGCCTGGCGGGCAGGCAACTCTCCGCAACTGTGGATCCGCACGCTTCGTGAGCGGGCATTCAACGGCCAGTCATTGCCACAGCTCAGCGCCGCGCTGGCAGAAGTGGATAAGACTGACTATTTCCGGACACCGGCCGCCATCGAGTGGCTGCTTGCCGAATTAACGGCAGGCGCGGCCCATTGTGAATGACAGGTAAACTAAGATGAAAAATGCCCGCGCGAACGCTGCCGCAGCACCAATAGCCGTTACCCGTCCGCTGCTGCCGCCTCTGGAGGAGTTTATTCCCTACCTGGAGCAAATCTGGCAGAACCGGCAGCTGACTAACGGTGGTCCATTTCACCAACAGTTTGAGCAGGAGCTGGCTGCCTATCTGGGCGTTGAGCATCTCTGCCTGTTTAATAATGGCACCACGGCTTTATTGACCGCCTTACAGGCTTTGCGCATCACTGGCGAGGTCATTACCACCCCTTATTCCTTTGTCGCCACCTCACATTCATTGTTGTGGAACGGCTTAACGCCAGTATTTGTCGATATCGATCCTTTAACCTGTAATCTTGACCCGGAAAAAATAGAGCAGGCGATTACCCCACGTACTTCCGCAATCCTTCCTGTGCACTGCTATGGGATTCCCTGCAATGTTGGGCGTATTCAGCAAATTGCGGACGATTATGGCCTGAAGGTCATTTACGATGCGGCCCATGCCTTTGGCGTCAGGGTGGCAGGAAAATCTATTCTGCAACAGGGCGACCTGTCTATTCTGAGTTTTCACGCCACTAAGGTGTTCAATACCATTGAGGGTGGGGCAATTATTTGCCCGGATGCCAAAACGAAAAAGCGCATTGATTACCTGAAGAACTTCGGTTTCGCTAATGAAACCACCATTGTTGCCACCGGTATCAATGGCAAAATGAATGAGCTCCAGGCGGCCTTTGGCTTGCTGCAGCTCCAGCACATTGATGCGGCTTTACTGGCAAGAAAGCAGCTGGCCGCCCGTTACCGGCAGTTGCTCACGGATATTAAAGGGATTGAGCTAATCACCGTGCCGGAGAGCGTCGACTGGAACTGCGCCTATTTCCCCATTCTGGTAAATGACGCCTTCCCGGTAAGTCGCGACCAGCTGTATCAGCTATTTAAGGATAAGGGGATTTTAACCCGCCGCTATTTTTACCCGCTAATCAATAGCTTCCCGATGTATCGCGGGCTTGCGAGTGCTGATGACGCTCACCTGCCCAGTGCTAACCGGTTATCCAGCCAGATACTCTGCCTGCCTGTCTATCCTGACTTAACAGCCGATGAGCAGCTGGCGATTGCAACATTGATTACCGGTACTCTCAGTGAAAATGTTGCATAGCTTTTCTTCGGCGCTCCCTGAAGGGAAGGGGAATCATACCGTGGCGATTATGCAGCCCTATATTTTTCCTTACATCGGCTACTTCAATCTTATTGAAGCCTGCGACACCTTTGTTTTCTATGATGATGTCAATTATATCAAGAAAGGCTGGGTAAACAGAAACCGTCTGCTGGGTAATGGACAGGCGCTACGTTTCACCGTGCCGCTGGTGAATGCCAGTCAGAATAGTTTGATCTGCGAGAGTCGGCTGCATAATTTTAGCGCCTTCAAAACTGATTTTATCAAAATGACCGAGCGCTGTTATTCCCATGCCCCTTATTTTGAGTCGACAATGGGCTATATCGAAACGGTGCTAAACGCAACGCATCAAAATATTGCGGATGTGGCAATCTCTTCAGTAAGGGAGTTTTATCGCCTGTTGGCGACAGAGAGGCATTTTCTACGCTCATCCCTTCACTCTCCTGAAACCAGGGGTATGGGTAAAGCTGAGCGGCTGATAGCGATTTCTAAGCAGCTCAACGCGGAGAACTATGTGAATGCGATGGGGGGAATGGACTTATATTGTCGGGATGATTTTAGCGCTGCTGGCGTCAGGCTTGAGTTTATCAATCCGCAGATTTTACCCTACGGTCAGAGGAAAACGGAAAAGTTTATTCCCGGCCTGTCGATAATAGACGTGTTAATGAACAATAACGCTGACGATATTAAAAAAATGCTGTTCAGTTATGAACGAGTTTAACGAGGGCCGGACGGTGAAATACAGTATTGTGTTGATTGGCAGCACCGGCGGCGGCGTGCTTAATAAACTTCTTGCTCATTCCTTCGTGCGCGAAAGCACCCGGGAAGTGGTTTCAGACCGGGCGTGCGGGTTTCTCTCGGTGGCTGAAAAGTTTGGCATTGCATCGGTGCTACTTGCTGCTGAGACGGGTCATGAATTCTCCTTAAAATTGAGTGAACGCTATCGCAGCGAACAGAATCTCATTTTTATCAGTTTTTATACTCGTCTTTTCTCTTCTGCCATTTTGCAACAGCATCCGGGGCGTTTTTTTAACTGCCACCCCTCAATATTACCCGCTTTTAAAGGGATGAACGGTTTCGGCGAGACGTTATCATCGAGCGCGCTTTTTATGGGCTGTACGTTGCACCAGGTCGATTCTGGTATCGATAGCGGGAAAAGCATTATTCAGGCGGCAATCCCGGTCGACCGAACGCTACCTGAACAGCAGAACCGGCATAAAATCTTTCTGGCGCAATATTACTCAACCTTGCAGTTTATTAAATGGATCGCTGAGGGAAGAATAACCCTCGCTGAAGATGATCGGGTGAGGGTAAGCGGACTGGCTTACTCTCCGGCAATATTCTCGCCAAATTTAGATACTGACTTTTTTACGGCGACGGGGTTGTCGGATGAATTGAATATAAAACCGGGAGGGAATCAATGATGCTGACCACGGCGAACAGTTTGCTGGACCTCAGGAGCGGCTCTAACCATCCTCTTTCGCTGCGCTACAGCGAAATTTTCGAGGCGGCTCTGTTGGAGGGGCGTTTCGAACACGGCAGGGCGCAGCCCGGCTTAGCGTTAAGCGGAGAGACGCCTTTTGTTATCGCCGCCCGTAAAGCGGTTGAATTTGGTCTGTACCAGCCCGAGACGATTGAGGTTATTGTCGCCTCGCTGACTGACTATTACCTCCGCGTCGGGCCAGCAAATGCCGCTGTCTGGCTGGGGCTGGAAAACACCGGCAGCGCGCTGCTGCTTGCCGCGCCACCGTGGGGCGCGGTGTTTCCCTGGCGAGCGCGGACGCAGGCTTCTTATCAACAGGCGTATGAGGCCGCCGCGATTGCAGAAAATCGTGCGGTTGGTCGCGAGGCGGGTATTGAGGAAGGATGGCTGTTTTGTGGTCCGGTCAGCCCCGATAAGATCCGTATAGAAGGGGAACGAATACTCTACGTTCTTCAGCAAATAGAGACGAAAGGGTATCAGCGTGCCGACTCCAGCGATGGGGATGTAAAGGCGACGGCGCTGGTAAATGATAATCAGGAATGGCGTTGGCTTATTACTGCGGGAAATCATCGCGCTGCCGCAGCGGCGGCTCTCGGCTATGGCTCTATCCCCGTGCGGATTAACCTGGTGATAAGCCGAGTTGATGCACTGTGGTGGAAGCATGTCGCTGAGGGAACTTTCCAGCTGCATGAGGCGCAGCAGGTCTTTGATACCCTGTTTAACGGACAGGCCATTCCTGCCGTTCAGCACTGGCTGAACGGTAAAAGTTGAGGAGAGAGCAATGAGTATTTCAACGACTGAGGTCGTCAGGTTAAAAGAGATGCTGGCTGAACATGCCAGCAATGAAAAGCATATTGGCTATCATATTCTTCCTGAGTATTTTAACGCCTGGCTGAAAGGGAGCGAGCAGGAGAATAAATATGTTTTCTTCGAGCGAGAAAGATTTCATTTTTTCAAAAGCCACGTTGATTTTTCGGCAAAGCGCGTGATCGATATTGGCTGCAATATTGGCTATTTTCTGTTTGATATTCTCGATGCCGGGGCGGAAAAGGTGACAGGCTATGAAGGCAAAGCCTCCTGCGGAGAGTTTATTCGTCGGGCTATAGCCCTGCGCGGCGCCGAAGATAAATTTAATTTTAAAAATGAGTATTATCAGTTTAACGCGTCGACGGCGCATTATGACGTCGGGATTTTGCTCAACGTACTGCATCATTTAGGCGATGATTTTGGTTCAACCCAGCTCAGTATCGACAACGCCAGGAAATTGATGCTTGATCATCTGAATGAACTCAGCCGCAATGTGGATACGCTTATCTTCCAGATAGGCTTTAACTGGAAAGGCGACCGCCATGCTTGCCTGTTCGAACAGGGAACAAAAGCAGAGCTGATTGATTTCATCCGCAAGGGGACCAGTGAGCACTGGGACATCCAGCATATTGGTATCGCCGAAGGCAGTAAAACCAGCATTACCTACGCGCCGCTGAGCGAGAAAAACAGTAGCCGGGATGATTCTCTGGGTGAGTTTCTTAATCGTCCGCTGTTCATTCTTAAATCAAAACAATCGCACTGAGTCATGGCCGCTAGCTTAATGCCGTCAGCTGACTGTTTCAGCGCTGACGGCAGGCGGCATTAGCTAACCAGCCAGCGGGCGGGCGGCGAGATCCTTCGGCGAAAGAAGCAATTTATCCTCCGCCAGCGGCCAGTTGATATTCAGGGTCCGATCTTTATAGAGGATCGCCCGTTCGCTCTGCGGGGCATAATAATGGGTCGTCTTGTAAAGAAACTCAGCCGTGTCGCTCAGCACCAGAAAACCGTGGGCGAAACCCTCTGGTATCCACATCTGGCGGCGGTTCCCGGCGGAAAGCGTCACGGCAACCCACTGACCATAGCTGGCCGAGCCCTCCCGGATATCTACCGCTACATCAAACACTTCACCGGCGGCACAGCGTACTAATTTACCCTGAGCGTGTGGAGAAAGCTGATAATGTAAACCCCGTAAAACCCCTTTCGACGATTTTGAGTGATTATCCTGCACGAAGTTAACTTTTCGTCCCACTGACGCTTCAAATTGCTTCTGGCTGAAGCTCTCGTAAAAGAAACCCCGCTCGTCGCCAAACACTTCCGGCTCAAAGATCAGCACCTCAGGGATCGCGGTTTGAATCACCTTCATGGCTCAGTATCCTTTAACCATGTTCATGAGATACTGCCCGTAGGCATTTTTCGCCAGCGGCGCCGCCAGGCTTTGCACCTGTTCAGCATTAATAAACCCCTGGCGCCAGGCAATTTCTTCCGGGCAGGAAACTTTCAGCCCCTGACGTTCTTCAATGGTCTGAATAAAGTTGCTGGCTTCAATCAGGCTGGCGTGAGTGCCGGTATCCAGCCACGCGTATCCCCGGCCCATAATTTCGACAGAGAGCGACCCGCTCTCCATGTACAGCCGGTTAATATCGGTAATCTCTAATTCGCCGCGCGCAGAAGGTTGCAGGCTTTTTGCCTTGCTGACCACGCTATTGTCGTAAAAATAGAGCCCGGTGACGGCGAAGTTACTTTTGGCTACGGCGGGCTTTTCTTCAAGAGAGATGGCAATGCCTTCCTGATTGAATTCAACTACGCCATAACGTTCAGGATCGTTGACGTGGTAAGCGAACACCGTGGCGCCGCTGGTCTGGCTCACGGCGGTCTCAAGCTGCTTCGGCAGATCGTGACCATAATAGATATTATCGCCGAGCACGAGAGCGCAGGGATGCTGACCAATAAAATCCTCGCCGATAATAAAGGCCTGCGCCAGGCCGTCCGGGCTTGGCTGGATTTTATACTGCAAATTCAGTCCCCACTGGCCGCCGTCGCCCAGCAGCTGCTCAAAGCGTGGCGTATCCTGCGGCGTGCTGATGATCAGAATATCTTTGATCCCGGCCAGCATCAGGGTACTGAGCGGGTAATAGATCATCGGTTTGTCATAGACCGGCAGCAGCTGCTTGCTGACCGCCATGGTGACCGGATACAGGCGAGTACCAGACCCGCCAGCAAGAATAATACCTTTGCGTTTCATCATGTTGCTCCACTCTTATTCCCCGCGGCGTTCACGGTCTGGCCGGAGATTTTCTGGTCGGTAAGTTCGCTCACCATGCGCCTGACGCCCGGCTGCCATGCCGGTAGCGTTATGCCAAAGGTCTGCTCAAACTTAGCGTTGTTCATTCGGGAATTTAGCGGGCGTCTGGCGGCTCCAGACCATGCGCTGCTCGGCACCGCCAGCAGGTTGTCCAGCATCAGCTCAATTCCCGCCGCGCGGGCCTCAGCGAAGAGCAGACAGGCATAGTCGTACCAGGTGGTTACCCCGGCAGCGGTCAGGTGATATAAGCCAGCGGCCTCAGGCGTATTTATCACCTTCAGCACGGCCTGGGCGCTACAGTCAGCCAGCAGATCCGCGCCCGTCGGCGCGCCGAACTGATCGTTGATTACCGAAAGTTGGCTGCGATTTGCCGCCAGCTGAAGCATCGTTCTGGCAAAATTATTCCCCCTGCTGGCATAGACCCAGCTGGTGCGAAAAATCAGATGCTTCGCGCAATATCGCCGTATCGCCTGCTCCCCGGCCAGCTTGCTTTGCCCGTAGACGTTGAGTGGGGCGGGCTGGTCTGCTTCATCCCACGGCCTGCTGCCGCTGCCGGGAAAAACATAGTCGGTTGAGTAGTGAACCAGCCACGCGCCTGAACGCTGCGCCTCTCTGGCGATGGCTTCCACGGTGATGGCGTTGAGCAGATGGGCTTTTTCCGACTCGCTTTCTGCCTGGTCGACGGCGGTATAAGCGGAAGCATTGACAATCACCTCCGGCCGCAGCGCCCTGAGGGTGGCAACCACGCCATTCGGGTTGGTGAAGTCGGCACAATAGTCCGTCGAATCGGTTGCCAGACAGGTGAGGGCGCCCAGCGGAGCCAGGGAACGCTGCAACTCCCTGCCCAGTTGGCCGTTCTTACCGAACAGCAGAATGTTCATAGCTGCGGCTCAGCAAGTTGCGGTTGCTGCCGGTAGTCGCCGGTTTGAATATCGCCAACCCACTGTTGATTATCGAGATACCAGCGCACCGTTTTACGTAGGCCGCTGGCAAAAGTTTCAGAGGGAGTCCACCCCAACTCTCGCTGAATTTTTCCTGCGTCGATCGCATAGCGGCGGTCATGGCCGGGACGATCGGCGACAAAGGTAATTTGCTGGCGGTAGCTGTCCCTTTTCGGTGCCAGTTCGTCCAGCAGATCGCAGAGCGTTTCCACCACCTCAAGATTTCTCATCTCGTTATGGCCGCCAATATTCCAGCTTTCTCCCGGAAGGCCTCGGGTCAGTACGGCATAAAGCGCCCTGGCATGATCTTCCACATACAGCCAGTCGCGGATCTGGTCGCCGTTGCCATACACCGGCAGCGGTTTTCCCGCCAGCGCATTGAGGATCGTCAGGGGGATTAATTTTTCCGGGAAATGGTATGGCCCATAGTTATTCGAGCAGTTGCTGACCAGCGTGGGTAAACCATAGGTTCGAAACCAGGCGCGAACTAAGTGATCGCTGGCGGCTTTTGACGCGGAATAGGGGCTGCTGGGCCGGTAAGCCGTGCTCTCTTTGAACAGCGCCAGCGCGGTGTCGTCACGGACTTCATCCGGGTGAGGCAGGTCGCCGTAGACTTCATCCGTGGAAATATGCTGGAAGCGAAAGGTTGCCTTTCGCGTCGGGTCCAGGCTGTTCCAGTAGCGCCTGGCGACTTCCAGCAGGGCATAGGTGCCGATGATATTGCTGTGAATAAAGTCTGCCGGGCCAGCGATCGAGCGATCGACATGGCTTTCCGCCGCCAGGTGCATCACCGCATCCGGCTGGAAAGCGGAAAAAATGGCGGCGAGTGCCTCGCTGTTTGCAATATCCGCCTGAGCAAACGTATAGCGCGAGTTGGCGCTGACCGTGGCGAGCGACGCCAGATTGCCGGCATAGGTCAGCTTATCCACGTTCATCACGCGGTGCTGAGTGTCGTTAATAATGTGCCGCACCACGGCGGAGCCAATAAAGCCTGCTCCGCCTGTCACTAAAATTTTCACCGGCAGTTCTCTCATCTTGCGGTGGCGTGTCCCCGTTGCCGGGAAGTCGTTACCAGGTGGCTTTATCACAGTGTACGAGGCCAGCCATAAGGCCGATTCGCTAAACAGAAGGTGATTTATGCCCTAATTGGGCGACATAACGTCAGCGGCCCTTACAGAATCCTTACGTTCTGCCGATAACTGAAGAGATAACCCTTTTTGCGTTTTCCAGCGGGAGCCGGAGAGCGCCTTTGCCTTTTCTGGAGTGTCTATGCGCTTCAACGCTGATTTAATCCCTGGGGACACACTGAGTTTTGAGGAGATAGCGCAGCGCTATGCGCTGAAATATCCCGGACAGAAGGAGCTGACGGCGCGTGCGTTGCTCAGCCCGTCGACCAGCTCGCGCAGTCTGGTGATCCGGGCGGTGTTCGCCAATGAAGAAACCAACAGCCCGCTGGAGGACTTGCTGTTTATCGCCAATGATAACGAGCGTAAAAACTACCTGCGGCGGCTGGAGCACTACCTTAAACAGCAGCAGCCGTTCCTCTATTTTCGCAGGACGGCTGAAGCGAAGCAGGAGAACCGCTGGAAGGTGATGGGAGAGAGCCACGTCTACGCGATGCTGGACCCCGCGTCGGCAGCGGCGCAGCAGCTGATTTCCAGCCGCGGTTACCGGTTGTCGCTGATGCGTAAAGAGGGCGAGGATCACTACTGGCAGCTGTTTGACGCGCTGGCGCATCCCTGTTTTAGCGTTTCTCGCCGTATTCAGTTCCTGGTGGTATTAACCAGCCCGCTGTTAAGCATACCGGCAGGGGTGATGGCCGGTACTCAGGTGGGCAGGCAGGTGAAGGCTCAGGTCTGGCAGCGCGTCAGCCAGGCGGCGTTTTCCCATGCGGTGCAGACGCGCTACGGCGCCTGTGTCATTACTGGGACGAAACTGATGGAGCACAGCCTGTTTCCATGGGTAGAAGCTTGCCACATCGATCTTCAGGAGAATGAAGAGGGATTGCTGCTGGACAACAGTGCGGATAATGGGCTGTTCCTGCGCAGCGATTTACAGCGGCTCTTCAACAGTCGGTTGCTGAGGATTGATGCGGCCAGCGGCACGGTGCACATTCGCTATGCGTCGCCGGAGAATGGACAACTAAGCGATTATTATCAGGAGATTGACGGCAGAATCTGCGCCCTCTGGCAGCAGGTTCCCGCCGCGACTCGGGAAAAACTCCGGCTTTTACGATAGCCCACGGCCTGGCGGCAGCACAACGCGCCGCTTTTTTAAACAAAATGAAATAACCCGCCTTTTTTAGCGTTATTCCTCCAATCAAACTCCCTACAGAAACGGATAATCATGCCGATAACTTAACTAACGCAGGGGCGTCAGAGTGAATGACTTCTATACCGCCGATGGGGTGATGGACAAAAACTCGCTGTGGCAGCGGTACGTACCGCTGGTGCGCCATGAGGCATTGCGTCTGCAGGTTCGACTGCCGGCCAGTGTGGAGCTGGATGACTTATTACAGGCCGGGGGGATTGGGCTGCTGAACGCCGTGGAGCGCTACGACGCGTTGCAGGGCACCGCCTTTACCACCTACGCCGTACAGCGCATTCGTGGGGCAATGCTCGACGAGCTGCGCAGCCGCGACTGGGCACCGCGCAGCGTGCGCCGTAATGCGCGCGAGGTGGCTGGCGCCATGCACAAGGTTGAGCAGGCGTTGGGACGCACCGCGACCGAGCAGGAAGTGGCCGCCTCGCTGGAGGTGTCCCTCGAGGAGTACCGCCAGATCCTGCTGGATACCAACAACAGCCAGCTGTTCTCTTACGACGAGTTTCGTGAAGAACACGGGGACAGCGCGGAGATGGTCACGGAAGGCCATGAAGAGGCCAATCCCCTGCACCAACTGATGGAAGGGAATCTGCGCGAAAGCGTCATTGAAGCGATCGAGGCCTTACCCGAACGCGAAAAAATGGTGCTGACGCTTTACTACCAGGAAGAGCTGAACCTGAAAGAGATTGGAGCAGTGTTGGAAGTGGGCGAATCCCGCGTTAGCCAGCTGCACAGTCAGGCGATTAAACGCCTGCGCGCCCGGCTGACGGGAGCGCGCTGACAGAGTCAGTTTTGCACTCTCAACACCAACCGGGGACTCTCAGATGGGATCCAAAACAAAAATGAGGCCGTTAAGCCGCTATTTGAAAGACTACAAACACAGCCAGAGTAACTGTTCACACTGTGGCAAGGTGCTGGATCGCATGGCGCTGGTGTTTCGCGGTCAGATAATAAATAAAGAGGCCATAGCCCGGATGGATCAGCCGATCGACGATCAGGTCTGGTTGAAGCTTCAGAATGAGCTGACGGCGCTTTGCCGCTTTTGTAGCGATATTTACTGCAATACCCATCCAAATTATTTCGACATCATGGCGTTCAAACAGTATCTGTTCGAGCAGACCGAGATGAGTCATAGCACCATCCGCGAATATGTCGTTCGCCTGCGACGCCTTGACGATATGCTGTCGGCGCGCAATTTTCCTGCCGAAAAACTGCGCGGCAACAGCTGGCACGCGTGCCTGGAAAATGATTTACCGGACGCCGGTAACAATAACTATCGCATTGCCCTGCGCAAATATGACCAATTTTTAGGCTGGCAACGCAATTAGAGTGAGAACACTCTGCTCTTTTACGTTACCTTTTTGCAATCTTCTGTGAGACTGTAAGGATAACTGTTAGCGCTTTTTTTGGAGGCGGCATTGTCCTTACATCTTTTATCCTCATTTCCCCGGCTTGAGCTACTGGGCGCTCCTACGCCGCTTGAGCACCTGCCGCGTCTCTCTGACTATCTCGGCCGCGATATTTTTATCAAGCGCGATGACGTCACGCCGATCGCCCTTGGCGGCAATAAGCTGAGAAAGCTGGAATTCCTGGCGGCCGACGCGCTGCGCCAGGGCGCTGACGTGCTGCTGACCGCCGGTGCGATCCAGTCCAACCATGTGCGCCAGACGGCGGCGGTTGCCGCCCGACTGGGCCTGAAATGCGTCGCGCTGCTGGAAAACCCCATTGCAACCCATTCCGCAAACTACCTGACCAACGGTAATCGCCTGCTGCTTGAGCTGATGGATGCCGAAGTGGTGATGGTTGATGCGCTGCACGATCCGCAGGCCCAGTTGGAAGAGCAGGCCACCCGGCTGGAAGCGCAGGGGTTCCGCCCTTATGTCGTTCCCGTTGGCGGTTCGAACGCGTTGGGCGCGCTGGGCTACGTAGAGTGTGCGCAGGAAATAGCGCATCAGAGCGAAGGCGTGGTCGATTTTGCGGCCGTGGTGGTCGCCTCCGGCAGCGCCGGGACCCATGCTGGTCTGGCGGTTGGCCTGGAGGTGCTGATGCCGGATACCGAACTGGTCGGCGTCACCGTTTCCCGCCGGGCGGAAGAGCAGCGCCCTAAAGTGGTCACTATTCAGCAGCAGCTGGCGGCCTCGCTGGCGTTGAACGCTGGTGCTGCTATTACGCTGTGGGATGACTATTTCGGCCCACAGTACGGTATGCCGAACGAAGAGGGCATGGAAGCGATTAAGCTGCTGGCCCGCCTTGAGGGGATATTCCTCGACCCGGTCTATACTGGCAAGGCGATGGCTGGATTACTGGATGGCATTACGCAAAAGCGTTTTCGCCGCGAAGGCCCGATTGCTTTTGTGCATACCGGCGGCGCGCCAGCGCTGTTTGCTTATCATCCTTCGGTCTGATTTGGATCGAAAAAATCTTTACGCCTGCTGGCATTATTACAACGGCTCAAATAAATTCAACGGGTTGCAATCTAATAACATAGTGGAGTCTTTATGAATTTCTCTCTGGTACGTCGCCGCCTGGCGATGGGCGTAATGTCGATGGCGCTAATGGCTGGCGTCGCAATGAATGCCTCTGCGGCGCAGGAAAATCTGCTGAACAAAGTAAAAGAGCGCGGGTCGCTGCTCGTTGGGCTGGAAGGCACCTATCCGCCGTTCAGTTTCCAGGATGAAAATGGCAAGCTGGCGGGGTTTGAGGTCGATTTCGCCGACGCTCTTGCGCAGCATCTTGGCGTCAAGGCCAGCCTGAAGCCGACCAAGTGGGACGGGATGCTGGCCTCGCTGGACTCAAAGCGCATCGACGTGGTGATCAATCAGGTAACCATCTCCGACGAGCGTAAGAAAAAATATGATTTCTCCACGCCTTATACCGTTTCCGGCATTCAGGCGCTGACCAAAAAAGAGAACGCAGGCAGCATCACCAAACCTGAAGATCTGAACGGCAAGAAAGTCGGCGTCGGCCTGGGCTCCAACTATGAAGAGTGGCTGCGTGCCAACGTCAAAGGCGCGGATATCCGTACCTATGATGATGACCCAACCAAATATCAGGATCTGCGCGTAGGCCGCATCAATGCGATTCTGGTCGACCGCCTGGCCGCGCTGGATCTGGTGAAGAAAACCGACGATACGCTGGCCGTCGCGGGTCCGGCGTTCTCCCGTCAGGAGTCCGGCGTCGCGCTGCGTAAAGGCAATACCGATCTGCTTAACGCCATTGATAAAGCCATCGCGGAGATGCAGAAAGACGGCACGCTGGCTAAACTGTCTGAAAAATGGTTTGGCGCGGACGTAACGAAATAATGCAGGAAAGTATTCAACTGGTGCTGGATTCAGCACCTTTTTTATTGAAAGGGGCGGTTTTTACGCTACAGCTGAGTATCGGGGGCATGTTTTTCGGCCTGCTGCTCGGCTTTCTGCTGGCGATGATGCGCCTGTCGCACTTCTGGCCGATGGTCTGGCTCTCGCGCGGCTACGTGTCGATCTTTCGCGGTACGCCACTGATTGCGCAGCTGTTTATGATTTATTACGGCCTGCCGCAGTTCGGTATTGAGCTGGACCCTGTCCCTTCAGCCATGATCGGTCTTTCGCTGAATACCGCCGCCTACGCGTCTGAATCTCTCCGTGGGGCGATTGCCGCGATTGAGCGCGGACAGTGGGAAGCGGCGGCGAGTATTGGCATGACGCGCTGGCAGACGATGCGCCGCGTTGTTCTGCCGCAGGCTGCCCGCACGGCGCTGCCGCCGCTGGGCAACAGTTTTATCAGTCTGGTGAAGGATACCTCGCTGGCCGCTACCATCCAGGTGCCGGAACTGTTCCGCCAGGCGCAGCTGATCACCTCGCGCACGCTGGAAGTCTTCACTATGTATCTGGCGGCCTCGCTGATTTACTGGGTAATGGCTACGCTGCTGTCGATACTGCAAAGCCGACTGGAAGATCGCGTTAACCGTCAGGATCGGGAGTCAAAATGAGCGCCATCGAAGTCAGTAAGCTGGTGAAACAGTTTAATGGGCAGACGGTGCTGCACGGCATCGATCTGGAAGTGAAGCCGGGCGAAGTGGTGGCGATTATTGGCCCCAGCGGCTCCGGCAAAACCACCTTGCTGCGCAGTATCAATCTGCTGGAAGTGCCGGATAGCGGTACGATTCAGGTGGGCAATATCAGGATTGACGCCGCCCTCGGGATGCACAAGCAGAAGGCGTTAGTGCGCCAGCTGCGCCAGCAGGTGGGCTTCGTCTTCCAGAGCTTCAATCTGTTTCCTCACCGCTCGGTGTTGGAAAATATCATTGAGGGGCCGACCATCGTTAAACGGGAGCCAAAGACGGAAGCTATCGCTCGCGCCCGTCAGCTGCTGGAAAAAGTCGGCCTGCACGGCAAGGAAGAGAGTTATCCCCGCAGGCTTTCCGGCGGACAGCAGCAGCGAGTGGCCATTGCCCGCGCGCTGGCGATGCGCCCCGAGGTGATTCTGTTTGATGAGCCTACCTCCGCGCTGGACCCTGAGCTGGTGGGGGAAGTGCTGAACACCATTCGCGCGCTGGCGGAAGAGAAGCGCACGCTGGTGATCGTTACCCACGAGATGAGTTTTGCCCGTGACGTCGCGGACAGGGCGATATTTATGGATCAGGGGAGAATTGTCGAGCAGGGCGAGGCGAAAGCGTTATTCAGCCATCCACAGCAGCCGCGTACCCGCCAATTCCTGGAGAAGTTCCTGAATAATTGATAGCCCGTCGCCGGTTATTCCGGCGATATTTCCCCGTACCACATCTGACTGAATACCGCTAAGGTTAATCTTAATTATTTCCCGTCACGGCTTACCAATAACGCCAGAAAACCTTTCTGACTATTTTTATTACACTGATAATACCCGGCGTCACCCGGCCAATTAGGAGTAACCTCATGGCCTTCTCTGCGGTAAAAGTAAATAATTCATTAATATTTTTGCCGGTTTTAATACGGTCAGTAATAACCGACGATCCTGGTCAGGCTCAGGAATAAATGGCCCTGATGAATTTCAATTATTGCGTTTCCCTGTAGCGGATAATAATAAAATAATGCACGGCAACAGAAAGTTTTGCTGCCACGCTTTTATAAAAATATGACGAACACAGCTGGAGTAATAACGTGACTACGACAGACAGAAAAGAAATTGCCTGGGTGAACAGCCTGAAAGGCGCCTGTATTTTGCTGGTGGTTTTATATCATGTGGTGCTGCCTGGCTATGCTGAGATGACCACGCATTTGACTGCGGGAGCCGTCCCGGCGAGATTATGGGTCGCCTTCAATGATTATCTCTCTCCGCTAAGAATGCCCGCGTTCTTCTTTGTTTCCGGTCTGCTGGCGGCCAATGCCATCGTTAATCGGCCATGGAAACAGGTCTTCACCAGCCGTGTGACCAACCTGTTCTATCTCTATTTTTTATGGGGACTGATTCAGTGGCTGATGATCAACGGCGTCTCGGGCGAAATTATGGGCGATCACCTCTCGGATAACGTCAATGCGGCCTGGGCCGCCACGCCGTGGGAATTTATCAAGCTGATGTTTCTGGCGATGAGCTCCTCCTGGTATCTGTATGCGCTGGGCCTGTTCTTTGTTTTTGCCAAACTGTTCCGCCAGCAACAAAAGCTGATGATGCTGGTCGCGGTGGCGCTGAACTATGCGGCAATTAGTAAGATAATACCCGGCTGGGGACCCGAGAGCCTGTCGCAATATTTTATTTTCTTCCTGTTTGGCGCCTTCTACAGCAGCACGATGATGCGCTGGAGCGAGTGGCATCGAAGCAATGTCCTTCCGTGGGCAGCGCTCGGCGTTCTGGCGGGCTTACATATGATCATTGGGCTGCCGCACAGTCTGTTCCTGTGCATTATCGCGATCCTGTTCTGTATCGCGGCTTGCCGCTCGCTTAATAACGCGTTCAGTATGCGCTGGCTAAACTGGATCGGTAAAAATACGCTGCAAATTTACGTACTGCACCGCATCTTTATTGAGTTCTTCGGCATGTCGGCGATTCTGTTTGCCGTCAGCCACCACCTGTTTGCCAGCAAAGCCTTCTCACTGCTGTGGGCCGTTGGCTTCCCGATTGCGATGGTGGCCGTTTGCGCGGGCTGCTCGGTAGCGGTCTGGACGCTGCTCAACCGGGGCGTGGGCAAGAATCTGTTTATTTACCCTAAGCTGCTGCGTATGAAGCTCAACCTTCAGGGCTGATTCTGCGCCAGATCGTGCATCACTGAGCGGCAGCGTAGCGCTACGGTGCCGTTTTCACCGTTCCTTCCTCACGAACCCACGCCCCTGGCGATACGCCAGCGTAGCGCGTAAAGGCGACGCTGAATGCGCTGGCGGAGCTGTAGCCAACCCGTTCTGCCACCTGCGCAATGGCCTGCTGCCTGCTCAACAGATTTTTAGCCAGCGCCATGCGCCAGGCAAGCAGATAGGCCATCGGCGCTATGCCAACCGCCTCCCTGAACCGCTCGAAAAACGTCGAGCGGGAGAGCGACGCCTCCTTCGCCAGCTGCGCAACCGTCCAGTTGCGGGTAGGGTGCTCGTGCATCTTGCGCAGGGCGGCGGCCAGACGCTCGTCGGCAATTCCTCTCACCAGACCTGGCGAGGCGGAAGTGCCTGAGGTAGAGCGAAGCGCTTCAATCAGCAGCACCTCCAGCAGGCGCTCCAGGATCACCTCGCGCGCCGGACGTGTGGCGCGTGACTCATCGCTGATTAGCTGCACCAGCGTGGAAAGGCGTTTTTGTCCGCTGACCAGTACCAGCTGCGGCAGCAGTGAAACCAGCAGCGCGGCATCAGGCGAGCCAAAAACGCAGTGCCCAACCAGCATGACCACATTGACCGGCTGATGCCGATCGCCCACGCCGTATTCGCCGTTGCTTAGCCTTACCGGTGAGGAAACCACGTCATCCTCTGGCGTCGCGTCCAGGCTGGAGGTGGCGAAACCAAAGGCGGCCGGGATCAGCACAAAATCTCCCTGCTGGAGGATCACCGGCTCCAGGCCATCAACGCTCAGCCGACAGGTGCCTTCCAGCAGCAGGCAGTAAAAGGGCTGCCCGGTATCGCTGCGCCGCACGCGCCAGCGTCCCGCGCCGTTGACCACTTTCGAGAACGGTGCGCCGGGCTGAAGCAGGGTAACCATTTCTGCGAGCGGATCGATCATATCTGGACTCCTGCGAATAAATAACGGACTTATGATTCTAGCAAGTCCATCGGCGAGCGCCTATTGTTTCTCTTCTGCTCAACACCTGAAGGAATTTGCCATGAAAACCATTCTGATTACCGGCTGTTCATCTGGCTTTGGCCTCGAGATTGCCCGAGTTTTTTTACAGCGTGACTGGCGGGTTATTGCCACGATGCGTCATCCCGACCAGACTGTTCTGCCCAAATCGGCAAATCTGACGCTATTGCCGCTTGACGTCACCAGCTCGCAAAGTATCCGGGCGTGTCTGGACGCCGCTGGCCCGATTGATGTGCTGGTCAATAATGCTGGCGTTGGGCTGTTGGCGCCGTTAGAGGGAACCTCTATGGAGTCGGCCCGCCAGCTGTTCGAAACCAACACGCTCGGCACCTTCGCCGTGACCCAGGCCGTCATTCCCCAATTCAGAGAGCGCAATGCCGGGACGATCGTTAACGTCACCTCAATGGTCACCTGGCGTCCGTTGCCTCTGCTCTCGGTTTACAGCGCCAGCAAAGCCGCCGTCGAAGCTTTTACCACATCGCTGGCGCTGGAGCTGCAACAGTTCAACGTGCGCGCGTGCCTTGTCCTGCCTGGCAGGGCGCCGGATACCCGCTTTGGCGATAATGCGAGAGCGTTGATGGGCGGGGCCACTCCGGCGGCTTACGAAGCGTTCGTACAGCGCTGCTTTGCGGGCATGACCAGCGACGGCGAGCTGACTCAGGCTGAGGAAGTTGCCGAAGCGGTGTGGGAGGTGGTGAACAACCCTGATGCGCCGATGCGGACGCCTGCCGGCGCGGATGCGGTTAAAATGGCGGCTCAGTAACCAGACGCAGGGCGAATCCGTTCGCCCTGTTTTTCCGTAGTGAAGATCAGCCAATGGTCATCAGGCTGGCATTCCCCCCCGCGGCGGCGGTATTTACGCTGAGTGAACGCTCGATTAGCAGGCGCTCCAGCAGCAGGTTCGTTTCGCCACGGGCAAAACCCTGTACGGACACAATCGCTCCCTCGCGTGAGGCCACCGTTTCGCACACCGCGCGCAGCTGATCGGCGTCACCGTGGTAGATCACCGCATCAAATTCTGCCCCAGCAGCAAGCGGCTGAGCGCTGAGGTCGATTTGCTGCTGTACCTCAGCAGGCAGCGATTTCAGCAGCCTACGGTGCAGCTCATCATCACTCCACGTCACCCGGCTGCCGACGGCCGTTGCCGCCGCCAGCTGAACCAGCGAATCGTCCTCGTTATCCGCCAGACACAGCACGCGCGCTCGCGGCAGCAGAGCATAGGTGTTGCGTTCGCCCGTTGGTCCGGGCAGCAGGCGCACGGTACCGCCCTGGCTCAGTTCAGCGAAGCGGGTGCAGCACGCCGCCAGCTCCGGCTTCTCTTTCGCCCATGACGTCAGCGCCTGATGGGCTGCCAGCAGACCAGCACGCAGAGCGGCATCCACCGGGTGGTCGCCATCCTGGCGATCCAGCGTGATACGCAGCGCGTCGTCTGGACGGTGTGAGAGCAGGCGATAGAGATAGAGCGGGCCGCCCGCTTTCGGTCCCGTACCGGAAAGACCTTCTCCCCCGAACGGCTGAACGCCAACTACGGCTCCCACCATATTACGGTTGACGTAGAGGTTACCGACGTGCGCGTGACTGGTTACCTGATGGATGGTCTCATCAATTCGGGTGTGTACGCCCAGCGTCAGACCATAACCGGAGGCATTAATCTGTTCAATCAGCTGCGGCAGCTCGCTGCGTGAATAGCGCACCACATGCAGCACCGGGCCAAACACTTCTTTATCAAGGTCGCTAACGCTGCCCAACTCAATCAGCGTCGGCTGAATAAAGGTGCCGCTCTGCCACTCTTTGCTGTCTTCCCGGCAGACGTTGGCCGCCTGGTAAACGGCCATCCCCTTGCTGCGCATCGCCTGAATATGGCGCGCGATGTTCTCTTTAGCTTCCGCGTCAATGACCGGGCCAATATCGGTAGAGAGGCGTTCCGGGTTGCCCATCCGGCACTCAGCCATCGCGCCGCGCAGCATTTTTAGCGTGTGATCGGCCACGTCTTCCTGCACGCAGAGCAGACGCAGTGCGGAACATCGCTGTCCGGCGCTGTCGAAAGCGGAGGCGACGATATCAATGACCACCTGTTCGGTCAGCGCGGAGGAGTCGACGATCATCGCATTCATGCCGCCGGTTTCGGCAATCAGCGGCGTCGGACGGCCCTGCGGATCGAGACGTCCGGCAAGGTTACGTTGTAACAACGTGGCGACGGCGGTCGACCCGGTAAACAGCACGCCGCGAACGCGCGGGTCGCCGGTGAGCTGAGCGCCTACCGTTTCCCCCAGTCCGGGAAGCAGTTGCAGTGCGCCGGTCGGTACGCCCGCTTCATGCAGTAACGCCACGGCTTCGGCCGCCACCAGCGGCGTTTGTTCGGCTGGCTTAGCCAGCACACTGTTGCCAGCGGCAAGCGCGGCGGCAATCTGCCCGGTAAAAATAGCCAGCGGGAAGTTCCACGGGCTGATGCAAACCAGCGGGCCAAGAGGGCGATGCGTTTCATTATCAAAATCGTCGCGCACCTGGCCCGCGTAATAATGCAGGAAGTCGACAGCCTCTCGCACTTCGGCAATGGCGTTGCTGAATGTTTTACCCGCTTCACGTACCAGCACGCCCAAAAGGCGCTGCATCTGGCCTTCCATCAGGACCGCCGCGCGTTCCAGGATGGCTGCGCGCTCTTCCGGTGGGGTGGCGAACCAGATTGGGCCCGCGCTGACGGCGGCGTCCAGCGCAGAACTGACCTCGGCCTCGCTGGCGTGGCGGACGTAGCCGACAATATCGGTTGGCTCCGCCGGGTTGATCACCGGCAGAGACTCGCCCGTTTCCAGCTCTCCCGCAATTAGCGGGCCTGCCTGCCAGGGCTGGATGGCGCTGTTCAGCAGCGCGCTGGAGAGTGAAGCCAGGCGGTGCTCATTGGCAAGATCAAGCCCGGCGGAGTTCTGACGCTTAGCGCCATACAGCTCGCGCGGCAGGGGAATTTTGGGGTGAGGTAAACCGACTGCGCCTTCGGTACGGGCCATTTTTTCCACTTCTTCAACCGGATCGGCCACCAGATCCTCTATCGCCAGGGTGTTGTCCGCAATACGGTTGACGAAAGAGGTATTAGCGCCATTTTCCAGCAGGCGGCGTACGAGATAGGCCAGCAGGGTTTCATGCGTGCCGACCGGCGCATAAATGCGGCACGGACGATTCAACTTGCCGTCCGCCACTTTGCCTACCACCTGTTCGTATAGCGGTTCACCCATTCCGTGCAGGCACTGGAACTCATACTGACCGGGATAATAGTTGTTGCCAGCCAGCTGATAAATAGCCGCCAGCGTGTGCGCGTTATGGGTGGCGAACTGCGGATAAATCAGGTTCGGCACCGCCAGCAGCTTGCGGGCGCAGGCCAGATAAGAGATATCGGTATAGACCTTGCGGGTATAGACGGGATAACCCTCCAGGCCATCAACCTGGGCACGCTTGATCTCGCTGTCCCAGTAGGCTCCCTTCACCAGACGGATCATCAGGCGGCGACGGCTGCGCTGGGCCAGATCAATCAGCGCGTCAATCACAAACGGGCAGCGCTTCTGGTAGGCCTGGATCACAAAGCCAATGCCGTTCCAGCCCTCCAGCTCCGGCTCAAAGCAGAGTTTCTCCAGCAGATCCAGCGACAGCTCCAGGCGGTCGGCCTCTTCCGCATCAATATTAATGCCGATGTCGTAAGAGCGGGCCAGCAGCGTCAGCGACTTCAGAATCGGGTACAGCTCGCTCATCACGCGCTCGTACTGGGAGCGGCTGTAGCGGGGATGCAGGGCAGAGAGCTTGATGGAAATGCCGGGGCCTTCATAGATGCCGCGCCCGTTTGACGCTTTACCAATAGCCTGGATAGCCTGCTGATAAGAGAGCAGATAGGCTTTGGCATCCTGCGCGGTCAGCGCGGCTTCGCCGAGCATATCGTAAGAGTAGCGGAAGCCTTTTTCTTCCAGCTTACGGGCATTGGCCAGCGCTTCGGCGATGGTTTCTCCGGTCACGAACTGCTCGCCCATCAGGCGCATCGCCATGTCCACACCCTTGCGGATCAGCGGCTCGCCGCTTTTACCAATAATGCGGTTCAGCGAGCGGGAGAGGTTGGCTTCATTATGCGTGGAGACCAGGCGGCCGGTAAACAACAGTCCCCAGGTGGCGGCGTTAACGAACAGGGAAGGGCTGCGGCCAAGGTGCGAATGCCAGTTACCGTTGCTGATTTTGTCGCGAATTAACGCATCGCGGGTCGGCTTATCAGGAATGCGCAGCAGCGCCTCAGCCAGGCACATCAGCGCCACGCCTTCCTGAGAGGAGAGGGAGAACTCCTGCAGCAGGCCCTGCACCATTCCGGCACGCCCGCTTGCCCCTTTCTGGTGCCGAAGCTTCTCCGCCAACTGATGAGCCAGGCTATAGGTCTGCTGAGCGAGCGCCGCCGGCAGGCGAGCCTGTTCAAGCAGCATCGGCACGGATTCCGTCTCCGGGCGACGCCATGCAGAGGTGATTGCCGCGCGGGTCACCGACTGCGGCAGAATGTGCTCGGCAAACTGTAAGAACGGCTGACGCGGCTCTTCTGCCGGGGCCTCTTCATTGTCCAGCACCTGCGCCGGAGAGGGCATTTCAGGCAGGGCATGGCCGTTTTCCAACTGTTCAAGGTAGTTAAAAATCGCCTGCTTGATCAGCCAGTGTGGAGTGCGGTCAATCTGCCCGGCCGCCAGCTTAATACGCTCGCGCGTAGCTTCATCCAGCTTGACGCCCATAGTGGTAGTGCCCATGCCTGAAAACTCCTTAAAAGAGGGATAACGAGAGTGGCAAGCAATATCACTTAAGTTGCAACTTAGTGCAACCTTGTTAAATGTGACCTCGTTTGCAGAGTTTGAAACCGGCTATTAAATAGCGGCACGGATATTGCTGCAAAAATCCGGCCAGAGTTGATATGGCTTATAACTCCTGGCTTTGTAAGGTTTTTTGTCAGGGTGCAACCGAACAAACTGTGATCAAGTGCAACCTGTTAACGCCTGAGATGTGACGAAGGGTGAAATTGGTGTAACTACTGTGTTAAACCGTTTGTGCCCCAGAGCGGTTTACGGCAGGATACCCCGCGCTGAGCCAGGGAGGTGTCGCCGCGACGTTCCAGCGGCGTTACCCAGACAGACCCGGCGGCGGCGCATTTACAATAATAAGTGGAGAATCTTAATGACAATAAGCACACCAATGATGGTGACTTTTTGCGTGTATATCCTCGGCATGGTGCTGATTGGTTTTATTGCATACCGGTCTACAAAAAACTTTGACGACTATATTCTGGGCGGACGTAGTCTGGGAAGCGTGGTGACCGCGCTATCGGCGGGAGCTTCTGATATGAGCGGCTGGCTGCTGATGGGGCTGCCGGGGGCCATTTTCCTCTCCGGTATTTCAGAAAGCTGGATTGCGATTGGCCTGACGATTGGTGCCTGGCTCAACTGGAAAATTGTTGCCGGGCGTCTGCGCGTGCAGACCGAACATCATGACAACGCGTTGACGCTGCCCGACTTTTTCTCCAGCCGCTTTGAAGATACCAGCAAAATACTGCGGGTCATCTCCGCGCTGATCATCCTGGTGTTCTTCACTATTTATTGCGCTTCCGGCATCGTGGCGGGCGCGCGCCTGTTCGAAATCACCTTCGGCATGAGCTATGAAACCGCCCTGTGGGCCGGTGCTGCGGCAACCATTGTCTATACCTTTGTCGGCGGGTTCCTGGCGGTAAGCTGGACGGACACCGTGCAGGCAAGTCTGATGTTCTTCGCGCTGATCCTGACGCCGGTGGTAGTGATCCTCTCCGTCGGCGGCCTGAGCGATTCGCTACAGGTTATTCAGGCGAAAAGCCTCGAAAATATCGATATGTTGAAAAATCTCAACTTTGTCGCCGTTATCTCGCTGCTGGGCTGGGGGCTGGGCTATTTTGGCCAGCCGCACATCCTGGCGCGTTTTATGGCGGCCGACTCCCACCGCTCAATCCGCAGCGCGCGACGCATTGGCATGATCTGGATGATTCTTTGCCTGGCCGGTGCGGTTGCCGTTGGCTTCTTCGGAATTGCTTACTTTGAAAACAATCCTGAGCAGGCGACCGGGGTATCGGAAAACAGCGAACGCATCTTTATTGAGCTGGCGCGGATTCTGTTCAACCCGTGGATTGCCGGGATTCTGCTCTCCGCCATCCTGGCGGCGGTGATGTCCACGCTGAGCTGCCAGCTGCTGGTATGCTCCAGCGCCCTGACCGAAGATTTGTATAAAAACTTCCTGCGCAAGAAGGCGACGCAGCGTGAACTGGTGTGGGTAGGACGCCTGATGGTGCTGCTGGTGGCGGCGATCGCCATTGCCCTGGCCGCTAACCCGGATAACCGGGTGCTGGGTCTGGTAAGCTACGCCTGGGCCGGCTTTGGCGCGGCTTTCGGTCCGGTAGTGCTGTTCTCCCTGATCTGGAAGCGCATGACCCGTAACGGCGCGCTGGTGGGGATGATCGTCGGGGCGGCAACGGTGCTGGTGTGGAAACAGTACGCCTGGCTGGGGCTGTACGAAATCATCCCTGGCTTCCTGTTTGCCAGCGTGGCGATTGTGGTGGTCAGCCTGCTGGGACGCGAGCCTTCAGCCGCCGCTCAGCAGCGGTTCAGCGCCGCTGAGCGGGAATATAACGCGAACTAAACGACGGCTGACCGGGCGACAGACTGCCGTCCGGTCAGCCATTTAGCGGTTTGAGATATCGTCCGGGGCGATAATGAAAATTCTGCCATGCTCTGCTGTCCACTGACGCGCCTGAAAAGGTTCTGATATCCGTCTTTTTTATACTCCTGTGGTGAAACCACATAACAAAGGAGTTGTTAATGAGACCCATCACTTTCTCTACCCTCAGCCTGCTGGCGCTGACTTTCTGCCTCAGTTTTCCCTTTCTCACCCCGGCAAAAGAAGCCGTTCAGCTCAGCGCGCCGCCGGCAGATCGGCAGGATGCCGTCCTGCATTTCTATCTGGTCAGGCATGGTCAGACCTGGTCAAACATTAAAGAAATGACGATTGGCGGCGGAGGAAATGCCCAGCTGACGCCGAAGGGCCGCTATGATGCGAACAGCCTTGGGCTGGGACTGGCGGAAATCGATTTTATCGGCGGTTACAGCAGCACGCTCGGCAGAGCGTACGAAACGGCAAGCCGGGTATTACGTGGAAGAGATCTGCCGGTTGTTAAGATCGAAGATCTCAAGGATATCTCGTGGGGAGAGGCTGAAGGCGGCCGTGTCGGGGATCTCACCAGTAAATTCGGCCACTCGGGCAACGATTTTCCCTTCTATTTTGGTCGCTTCGACCAGCCTGAGTTCATCTCCCCGGTTAAAGCCGAAAACATGGCGGCATTTTCCCAGCGCTTTGAACAGGCTTTACGGCGGATTGCTGAGCGCCATCAAGGGCAGAGCGGCAATCTGCTGGTTGCCGCTCACTCTTCCATGGCTTTTTATTTGCAAAAATATCGTCCTGACCAGCCGCTTTCCGGGTTATCTAACACCAGCGTATCGGTACTGGAGCTGAAGAACGGGCGCTTCAGGCTGCTGGATTTTAATAATACCGACTACCTGAAGCGCGGCTTTGTCAGAGAAAAAGCTTTGCCGCCGCTGGAAATCACGCTGATCGTCAATCCGCTTACCCAGCTAAACCAGATTGGGGTAGTGGAAGGAACAACGGATTCTGATTTAACCCGGCAAGGCAGGCGAGCCAGTCAGCAAATGGCGGAAAGCCTTAAAGACAGTCATTTCCTGGCCGCCTGGCGCAGCGAACTGGGCAGGAGTCTCGCCACGGCTCAGTCGGTTCTGGGCGAGCATAGGTTGCCGGTGACGGAAGATAAACGCGCCAATGAAATATTCCTCGGCCGCTGGGAGGCTGAAAAAAAAGCCACTTTTAAAGCCGCCGAACCAGCCATGGCGGACGCGTTATTCTCGGCTGATAACACACTTAAATTCATCGCGCAGGATGTTGGCGAGGATGGCAACGTGGCGGCCGCTCGTCTTGAGGCGCTGCTGAATGATATAGGCTGGCAGTATGAATACAGTAAAGGGCGGGTTGCCGTATTCACGCATCCGCTGATCCTGAACGCTTTCCTGAACAAGCGCCTTGCTGGCGTCACGCTGACGCCTGAGAAGGGGGCCAGCATAGTGACCCTGGCCTATAAAAACGACGGGTTTAGCCTGATCGGCAGCAAAAACTTTTCTGGCGAAGAGTAAATCCGCCTCATTCCCACAGGGGCGTCAGCGCGTCCCTGCTCGCAAAGTGTGAAAATACCCGGTCAGCCACTTGTTTTTTTATCTGCGATAATGATAATCGGTATCGTTTAGATTTACGTTTCTTTACCCGAATTGAATTTCTTTCACACTCGAGGGTGTTGGCATGTTTGTCCCGTTTCTCATTATGTTACGCGAAGGGTTGGAAGCCGCGCTGATCGTCAGCCTGATTGCCAGCTACCTGAAGCGGACTCAGCGCAGCGAATGGTTTGGCGCTATGTGGGTAGGCGTGGTCGTGGCTGCCGCGTTGTGCCTGGGCGTGGGCTATTTCATCAACGAAACCACCGGCGAGTTCCCGCAGAAAGAGCAGGAGCTGTTTGAAGGGATCGTGGCGGTGATTGCCGTCTGCATTCTTACCTATATGGTCTTCTGGATGCGTAAAGTGTCCCGCAACGTCAAGGCACAGCTGGAAGACGCGGTCGATAACGCGTTGCAGAAGGGCAAAAGCAGCGGCTGGGCGCTGATTATGATGGTGTTCCTGGCGGTTGCGCGTGAAGGGCTGGAATCCGTGTTCTTCCTGCTGGCGGCGTTTCAGCAGGATGTCGGCATCGGGCCACCGCTTGGCGCTATGCTCGGTTTAGCGACAGCCATAATCCTCGGGATGTTGATTTACTGGGGCGGCGTACGGCTGAACCTGGCCTCTTTCTTCAAATGGACCAGCCTGTTCATCCTGTTTGTTGCCGCTGGCCTGGCTGCCGGGGCTATCCGCGCCTTCCACGAAGCCGGGTTGTGGAACCATTTTCAGTCGATCGCTTTTGACCTCAGCAACACGCTTTCCACCAGCACGCTGGTGGGTACGCTGCTCGAAGGGATGCTGGGCTATCAGGAAGCGCCAAGCGTCAGTGAAGTGGCGGTCTGGTTTATCTATTTAGTTCCCGCACTGCTGCTGTTCTTTATGCCAGTGCGTCCTCAGGCTGCTGCAGTGCGTACTACGCGCTAAGCCTTTGTCCGCGCCTGTTTTGCAGGCGCGTCAACTTTTTACAGGGATCTACTATGACTCTTCGTTTCCGCCGGCACGCGCTGAGTGCCGCACTCGTTACTTTGCTGACAGGTTCTGCCGCGGCTATGGCGGCTGATATTCCTCAGGTGAAAATTACCGTCAACGACAAGCAGTGCGATCCGATGACGGTGACCGTCAATGCGGGCAAAACCCAGTTCGTGATTCAGAACAACAGCCAGAAAGGGCTGGAGTGGGAAATCCTGAAGGGGGTGATGGTGGTGGAAGAGCGTGAAAACATCGCGCCAGGCTTTACCCAGAAGCTGACCGCCAACCTGGAAGCGGGAGAGTACGACCTGACCTGCGGCCTGTTGAGCAATCCGAAAGGCAAATTGATCGTCAAGGGCACTAACACTGCCTCTGACGGCAAGCAGGACGTGATGCAGCTGGTTGGACCCATTGCTGAATACAAAGCTTACGTCACCAAAGAAGTGGCCGATCTGGTTGTCGGCACCAAAGCCTTCACCGACGCGGTGAAAGCGGGCGATCTCGAGAAGGCAAAAGCGCTGTATGCGCCAACCCGCCGTCATTACGAGCGTATTGAGCCAATCGCTGAACTGTTCTCCGACCTGGACGGCAGCATTGATGCCCGCGAAGATGACTATGAGAAGAAAGCCGAGGATCCTAAGTTCACCGGCTTCCACCGTATTGAGAAGGCGCTGTGGGGCGATAAGAGCACCAAAGGCATGGAAAGCTTCGCTACTCAGCTGAACACTGACGTGCTCGATCTGCAAAAACGCATCGACGAACTGGCCTTCCCGCCGAGCAAAGTGGTGGGCGGTGCGGCAGGGCTGATTGAAGAAGTGGCCTCCAGCAAAATCTCCGGTGAGGAAGATCGCTACAGCCGTACCGATCTGTGGGATTTCCAGGCCAACGTTGACGGCGCGCAGAAAATTGTTAACCTGCTGCGTCCGATGCTGCAAAAAGACGATGCGGCTCTGCTGGCGAAAATCGACGCTAACTTTAAGAAAGTCGATACTATTTTGGCTAAGTACCGCACCAAAGACGGCTACGAATCTTACGACAAACTGACTGACGCCGACCGTAACGCAATGAAGGGCCCGATCACCACCCTGGCCGAAGACCTTTCTAAACTGCGCGGAACGCTTGGACTGGACTAACCCAAGATGGCAAGGCAACCTGTTGATGACGCGGCGGAGCCGTCGCGTCGTCGTTTATTAAAAGGCATGGGCATCCTTAGCGGTGCCCTTGCCGTTGGTGGCGGCTGCCCGGTTCATGCGGCAGCGGATGCGAAATCCTTCTCGCCGGGCGTGTTATCTCCCTCTGCCCGGCAGGAAGCCCAGCCGTTTTACGGCCCGCACCAGGCGGGCATTATCACACCGCAGCAGGCGGCGATGATGATTGTGGCCTTTGACGTGCTGGCAACCGATAAAACGGATCTGGAGCGTCTGTTCCGCCTGCTCAATGACAGAATCGCTTTCCTGACCCGAGGCGGTAAAGCCCCGCCGGTCGCTAATCCTCGTCTGCCGCCGATGGACTCCGGTATTTTGGGGGACGACATCTACCCGGATAACCTGACCATTACCGTTTCGGTCGGCCATTCGCTGTTTGACGATCGCTACGGGCTACAGGCCCACAGGCCGTTGAAGCTTCAGGCAATGACGCGTTTTCCTAACGATGCGCTGGATGCCAGCCTGTGCCATGGCGATCTGCTGCTGCAAATCTGCGCTAACACTAACGACACGGTAATCCACGCGCTGCGCGATATTATCAAGCACTCGCCGGATCTGCTCAGCGTACGCTGGCGTCGGGAGGGCTTTATTTCCGATCATGCCGCGCGCAGCAAAGGTAAAGAGACGCCGATAAACCTGCTGGGCTTTAAGGACGGTACGGCGAACCCGGATACCGCCGATCTGAAGCTGATGGATTCGATTCTGTGGGTGAGCGCAGGGCAGGGCGAACCCGCCTGGACCGTAGGCGGGAGCTATCAGGCTGCAAGGATTATCCAGTTTCACGTTGAGTTCTGGGACCGAACGCCGCTCCAGGAGCAACAGACGATTTTTGGTCGCGTGAAGCACAGTGGAGCGCCACTGGGCATGGAGCATGAGCATGACGTGCCTGACTATATCCACGATCCGGATGGCAACGTCACGCCGCTGGATGCGCATATCCGCCTCGCCAACCCCAGAACGCCGGAGACGCAGAGTAATTTAATGCTGCGCCGTGGCTACAGCTATTCACTGGGCGTGTCGAATGCGGGTCAGTTGGAAATGGGGCTGCTGTTCGTTTGTTATCAGCATGATTTAGAAAAGGGTTTTCTTAGCGTGCAAAAAAGACTAAATGGCGAGGCGCTGGAGGAATATATCAAGCCGATTGGCGGAGGCTATTTCTTCGTGTTACCCGGCGTCAGCGATGAGCACCATTATCTCGGCCAGTCTTTGCTCGAAGCCTGATAGTTTACCGATAACCTCCTGCTTCAGCCCGAAGGGGAGGTTATTTTTTAATCAAATATCCTGCCGTACGCTTTTTTTCCTGCTGCTAAACGCTTTATCTGTTTCAGATAAAGGATCGAAGAATTCTCAACAAACTGTATTTGTTAGTTTATTTTATTTCCCGATATCCACTTTATCGCTATTGCGGGTAAATTGTTACGCATCACGTAAAATAGATGTTGCATTCAGCTGGAGATCTGTTGCACCTTATTAACAGCGGTAGTCAGAAGTGTTGTCAGGTTCACAACGGAGATCGCGAATGGTAAAGTCCTTAAACGGACAGGTACACAACAAAAAAGGTTTCGCTGCTTCATGCGAGGGCGATACTTCCCCAACAAATTTCTCTTCTGTTTTATTTTCAACCGTCCTTAATTTTACATTCTCCAACCGGTGCACGGCTGCGCTTTGGCAAAGCTATGCGCTAACACAATGGCCAGACAAGGCTTAAAAGGAAGCCACCGAAACCTCTAAAGCGTTCACGTAATCGCGTCGATAATTAAGATGCGGGAAATGAAACCAACTGTAAGGTGCCACTATGGGAAGACAGAAAGCAGTGATCAAAGCTCGTCGTGAAGCAAAACGTGTGCTTCGTAGCGATTCACGCAGTCACCGTCAGCGTGAAGAAGAATCGGTCACCTCGCTGGTGCAGATGGGTGGGCTGGACTCAATTGGCATGGCTCGCGACAGTCGCGACCACTCACCCATTGAAGCCAGAAATGAAGCTCAGGCGCACTATCTCAAAGCCATAGAAAGCAAACAGCTGATCTTCGCCACGGGCGAAGCCGGCTGCGGTAAAACCTGGATCAGCGCGGCGAAAGCGGCTGAGGCCCTGATTAATAAGGATATTGACAGGATTATTGTGACACGTCCGGTGCTACAGGCGGATGAGGACCTGGGATTCCTCCCTGGAGATATCTCAGAAAAATTCGCCCCGTACTTCCGGCCAGTGTATGACGTTCTGGTTAAACGTCTCGGTTCTTCCTTTATGCAGTACTGTCTGCGTCCCGAAATCGGCAAAGTGGAGATTGCTCCCTTCGCCTATATGCGTGGACGTACGTTTGAAAATGCCGTGGTGATCCTTGATGAGGCACAAAACGTCACCGCCGCCCAGATGAAGATGTTCCTGACCCGCCTTGGGGAAAACGTCACCGTGATTGTTAACGGCGATATCACCCAGTGCGACCTGCCGTCACACGTCACTTCTGGCCTCAGCGACGCGCTGTCTCGCTTTGAGGATGATGATATGGTCAGCGTGGTGCGTTTCGGTAAAGAGGACTGCGTCCGTTCGCAGCTTTGCCAGCGTACGCTTCTTGCTTACGGCTAATCGCCCGAGCGCTGAATGGAGCCCGGATGAAAGTCCGGGCTTTTTTTATGCAAAAAAAGTCTGTATGGGGTCTTCAGGCTTTCTGTTTTAAAAAGGCGGAGAGAGGTAAAAAATGCTGATCGCACAGGTATCGGATATTCACGCTTCCCACCATAATGACAACCTGCTCCGGTTTGACCGGGCTCTTGAATGGCTTGAGCAGATAAAGCCGGATGTTCTGGTGCTGAGCGGCGATCTTATTGATGACCAGTGGTATGACGGCTATCAGCAGATTTCAGATCGTCTCAGCCAAAAAAAATGGCCGTCATTGATCCTGCCGGGTAACTCTGATGACCGCCACATGATGAGGTCGGCATGGAAAGAATACGCGTGGGCAGATGATGCTCCGGATGAGTCTTTGCATTTTGTTCATGAGTCTGGAGATTTGCGCCTGATAGGCCTGGACTCAACGGTAGAGGGCACTGCCTCAGGGTGCGTGGTCAGGCACCTTGAATGGCTGGAAAAACAGCTTTTGCGTAAACCAGCGTACCCGTCGCTTCTCTTTCTGCATCATCATGTCTTCGAATCCGGTATTCCCACGCTGGACAGCACGCTGTGTGAAGGTGCGACTGAACTGGCAGACCTTCTGAATCGCTTGCCTGGCAAGCCTGCTGCGATAGCCTCTGGACACGTTCACCGACCGGTGGCAGGCGTCTTTGCAGGGATACCTGCTTATATCTGCGGTTCAATCTGTCCGGCAAATCCGCTGTGGTTTGGTACGGAGAATGTTCCGTTGGTCAACGATCCGCCGGCGCTGATGATCCACAGATATGTGGATAACGCGATGACCAGTTACCACGTTTCGGTTTAGCGCATAACCTGATAAATATGTTTAAAGTGGGATGCGGTGCATTCTGAGGTAACAGATAAATGCTAAATGAACAAATGACGTTCTCTATTACGGAAGTCGGGACGGACTCTGCTGAATTAATGACATTAGTCAGCGAGCTCGATACTTTTCAAAGTGGACTGTACCCTGCAGAGAGCAACCATTGTCTTGATCTTTCTGCAGTAAAGGATGAGCAGATCTGCTGCGTTATTATGCGTGACAGCAAGGGGATGGCAATCGGGTGTGGTGCTGTTGTTTTACAGGGCGCTGGCATCGGAGAAATCAAGAGAGTCTATATTCGTCCCGGGTATCGGGGTAGAAAACTGGGTGAGAAGATCATTGCTTATCTTGAGGAATATGCAGTGGATTCCGCCTGTCATCTGCTGTGTTTGGAAACCGGTATTCATCAGGAACCCGCGATTAGCCTGTACCTTAAATGCGGCTATAAGACATGCGAGGCGTTTCCTCCCTATGCAAAAGACCCGCTGAGTGTCTTCATGCGTAAATCGCTCAATGCCATTTCATAGTCCGACCTGAAATTTATGCAAAAAAAAAGTCTGAACGGTTGCTCAGACTTTCTCTTCAAATATGGCGGTGAGGGGGGGATTGACTCGCTTTGCTCGCCCTTCGGGCAGTTCGTCCGCAGGGCGTCCGACCTGTCCAACCGTCTGAAGCCGGTTGTCGACCCCCGTCGGGGTTTCTCACCCACCCTCTACGGAGCAATATGCAAAAAAAAGTCTGAACGTAAGCTCAGACTTTCTCTTCAAATATGGCGGTGAGGGGGGGATTGACTCGCTTTGCTCGCCCTTCGGGCAGTTCGTCCGCAGGGCGTCCGACCTGTCCAACCG
>NZ_JRUQ01000039.1 GCF_000773975.1 Erwinia typographi | reverse complement strand
GGCGGGTATCCAGCGGCAGCCGCCAGCGCGTTATCTGGCTACGCTGGACAAGCTGTTTGCCGCCGCGACCGTTAGCGCCGACTTCCCGGCCGTCTGGCTGGCGGCTGAAATAGACTGGCAGAAGTTCGTGCCGCTGTTCGCGCTTTACAGCCCGGTTCATCTGTTCAGGCGCTGCCTGACGCAGCAGGCCGCCAGCGTTGCGCCGTCGGCTGTACAGACACGAAATCTTCATCAGCTGAGCGAAGCGGAACAAAAACAGCTGATTCACGATTTCGTCCGCAGCGAGCTGGCGCGCACGCTCCGCATTGCCCCACACAGCATCGAGCCGGACAGCGAGCTGCTGGCGCTGGGAATGGACTCCATTCTGGTGATGGATTTTTCCCGCCGATGCGACAGTGAACTGGGCATTCAGTGCTCGCTGAAGGCAATCTTCGAGCACAGCACCCCGGCCAGACTGATCGATTACCTCACCAGCCAGCTGAGCGTCTCCGCTGCGGATGCAATGCCAGCGGCAGAGATGCATATTGTTCATGACGCGGCACAGCGCTACGCGCCGTTCCCCCTGACCGAGCTACAGTATGCCTACTGGATTGGGCGTCAGGATCACTATGCGCTGGGCGGCGTAGCCTGTCACGCCTACCTGGAGGCCGACGCACCTGAAGCGCTGGATATTGCCAGGCTACAGCGCTGCTGGAACCTGTTGATCGATCGCCACGACGCGCTGCGGCTGGTCATTGACGAACAGGGGCGCCAGCGGGTGCTGTCAGAGGTGCCCGACTACCAGATTACGGTGGCTGATTTGCAGCAGGCCAGCCGCTCATCTGCGGCCAGCCATTGCGATCAATGGCGGCAGCAGCTCTCCCATCAGGTCCTGCCGACCGATCGCTGGCCGTTGTTCGATCTGCGCGTCACGCTATTGCCGCAGGGCGGCAGCAGGCTGCATATCAGTATCGATATGTTAATCAACGATGCCACCAGCAGTCAGCTGCTGTGGGATGAACTGGTGGCGCTGTATCGTGCTGACGGCGAGATGAGTCAGGCCGGACTGCAACCGTTCAGCATTGGCTTCCGCGACTATGTGCTGGCGAAACAGCAGCGGGAAGGCGCGCGTCTGCAGCAGTGGGAGCGCGATCGGGAATACTGGTTACAGCGCCTGCCCACGCTGCCGACCGCGCCGCAGTTGCCGCTGTTGGTGGAGAACCTGAGTCTGGTTCATCCGCAGTTCAGCCGCCGACAGCGCACCCTCCCCGCTGCCGCCTGGCAACAGTTGCGCGATCGCGCTTCTCATCACGGGGTCACGCCAGCCTCTCTCCTGATTGCGGCGTTTTCCGAAGTGCTGGCCGCGTGGAGCAGCGAACCCACTTTCAGCCTGAACCTGACGATTTTCGACCGCCTGCCCTGGCATGACGACGTGCCCCGCATGGTCGGCGATTTTACCGCCGTCACCCTGCTGGCTCTCGATCACCGGCAGCCGCTCAGCTTTGCCGATCGGGCCGCGCAGGTAAACGGCGAAGTGCTGGAGAGTCTGGACCATCGCAGCTTCAGCGCGGTAGATGTGCTGCGCGAATGGAATCGCGGCCGGGAACAGCAGGCGCTGGTCGGTATGCCGGTGGTGTTCACCAGCCAGCTGGGTGTTAACGATCCGACCAAGGGAGCGGCGGAAAGCCCGCTCGGCGAGATTGTCTGGGGCATCAGCCAGACGCCGCAGGTGTGGCTGGATCATCAGGCCAGCGAACAGGATGGCGCGCTGATCTATAACTGGGACGCCGTAGACCAACTGTTTCAGCCTGGCGTGCTGGACGCGATGTTCAGCGCCTATGGCGACCTGCTGGAAAGGCTGGCGGCGGACGACCGCTGCTGGCAGCATCCCCTTGATGCCCTGCTGCCGCCAGCGCAGCTCAGCGTAAGAGAAAAGCGTAATGCGGTGGTTGCTCCCGCCAGCGATAAAACGCTGGACGGACTGTTCTATCAGCGCGCCGACGCGCAGCCCGATGCGCTGGCGCTGAAGAGTGCTGAAGGAAGCTGGCGCTATCATCAGTTGGCGGCCTGGAGCCGCGGGATCGCCCGGCAGCTGATCGAGGCGGGCGTCAGGCAAGGCGACCGCGTGGCGGTGGTGATGCATAAAGGGGCGTCTCAGATCGCCAGTTGCCTGGCCATTCAGACGGTGGGCGCGGCATGGGTTCCCCTGTCGGCGGACACGCCTGAGGCACGACTTAACACTATTCTGCACGGAAGCCATATCGCGGTGTTGCTCACCCAGCCGGAACATGCCGCACGGCTGATGAGTGCCGGAAACATTATTACGGTGGATGCGTCCCGGCCGCAAATGGCCGACTCTGTTCCCGCGCCGACGCATCAGCCCGACGATGACGCCTACGTTATCTATACTTCCGGCTCAACCGGCGTGCCGAAAGGCGTGCTGATCGATCACCGTGGCGCGGTGAACACTATCCTGGATGTCAATCAGCGATTCGGCATTGGCGCCGGGGACGTGGTGCTGGGCATCTCCTCGCTCTGGTTCGATCTCTCGGTGTGGGATATCTTCGGCACCTTTGCCGCAGGCGGCACGCTGGTGCTGCCAGAACCAGAGGCGATCCGCGATCCGGCGCGCTGGCTGGAGCTGATTGAACGCGACAGGATCACGGTGTGGAACTCCGTTCCCGCCCTGCTGGATTTGCTGCTGGCTGAGGCGGACTACCATCCGCAGGCTCTGTCGGGTCTGCGTACGGTAATGCTTAGCGGCGACTGGATACCGCTTCCTCTGCCTGCGAGACTGAAAAATCATGCGCCTGACAGCCAGCTAATCGCCATGGGCGGGGCGACCGAGGCCTCCATCTGGTCGAACTGGTTCCGGGTAGAGACGCTCGACAGCCGCTGGAAAACCATTCCCTACGGCTATCCGCTAACCAATCAGGCTTATCATGTGCTGGATAGCCAGCTGCGCGACCGGCCTGACTATGTCAGCGGCGATCTTTACATCTCCGGGCTTGGCGTCGCGCGAGGATATGAAAACGATCCGCAGAGAACGGCCGCCAGTTTTATGCTGCATCAGGGCAGACGACTCTACCGTACCGGCGATCTGGCCCGCTACTGGCAGGACGGCACGCTGGAGTTTCTCGGCCGCAGCGATAATCAGGTAAAAATCGCCGGCAACCGCATTGAGCTGGGCGAGATTGAGGCAGCATTACAGCAGCATGAGGCTATCAGGGATGTGGTGGTCGATACGATCGGCAACGAGCGCGGCGATAAACGGCTGGCAGCGTGGCTGGTGCTGGAGTCGGAGGCGCAGGCGCTGTGTTTGCCAATAGTGGCCGACGCGGCATGGCAACGGGCCAGCGATCTTATCGGGCTGGCGAAGAGGCATTTTTCGCAGTTAACCCATCAGCCAACGGATGCCCAACTGCGTCAGTTCTGGACCCTGATTGATAGCCTGGGTGAGCGGGCGATAGCCGATACGCTGGCGGTGGCTGGCGGGCAGCCGGTGGCCGCGTCAGCGGCGTTGGCCCCGCTGGCCCAACGGTGGCAGTCGCTGAGCACCCCAACAACGCCAGACTGGGATGAGCTGTTACAGCAGGCCGGTCGCTGTGGTCTGCCCCGTGAGGCGCTGGTTCGCTTGCGGTCGGGTGCAGCCGATCGACTGCGCATTCTGCGCGGCGAAGCCGACGCGATGGAACTGTTTTACAGCGACGATCAGACGCTCTCACCTGAGCAGCTGACCCAGGCCAATCCGCTTTCCGGTCCGGTAACGTTGGTACTGGCCGCCCTGCTGCGCAGTCTGGCAAACAATCTGGGGCGCGCGCCGCGCATCCTGGAGATCGGCGGGCGTAGCGGTCTGGCTACGCAGCTGCTACTGGCAGAACTGGAAGATGTGCCGCTTGATTACTGCTTCAGCGATGCGTCACGCCTTTTGCAGCAGCAGGCGCAGGCCCGACTCATCGCCAGCCCGCAGCACCAGCTACAGTTCCGGGTCTTCGACAGCGAGCAGCCGCCAACACAGCAGGCTCTCGCTGAACATGATTACGATATCGTACTGGCGTTCAATGCCCTGCATCGCAGCCACAATATTCCGCGACTGTTGCGGCATATCAGCGCTCTGCTGCGTCCCGGCGGCTGGTTACTGGCCCCGGAAATGACCCGCAACAGCCCCTTCCAGCTTGCCACCGTGGCGCTGCTTGAGGCGGGCTACAGTCAGCTTGAGGACCAGCGTCGCGAACAGGCGCTGCCGCTGTTGAGCGCTGATGCCTGGCAGCAGCAGTTTGCCCACTACCAGCAGTCTGCCGCGCTAACGCTGCCGGAACTGACGGACAGCGGCCTGCACCTGCTGATGGCGAAAATGCCGGACAGCCTCTGGCAGTTCTCGCCTGCCATGGTCAGCGACTATCTTGCCACGCTGTTGCCCGGCTATATGGTGCCGCAAACGCTGATGGTGCTGGATTCCCTGCCGCTCAGCCCAACCGGGAAAGTGGCCCGCGCCCTGCTGCCGCGCCCCCATGCCGGAAGCATGACGCTCACTGCCCGCTCAGCGCCAGACTGGAAGGGGTTCAGCGCCAGACTGGCGGCCCTGTGGAGCTCGTTGCTTGACGGGGAGATCCCCGCCGCCGAAACGCATTTCTTTGAAGCCGGGGGCGACAGTCTGACCGCCGTCCGTTTGGTGGAGAAGATTCGCCATCAGCTACAGCGTCAGGTCGCCCTGCGCGATCTGTTCCTGTCGCCGCGCTTTGCTGAATTCGCCGTTAAGGTCGAGGCCGCGCCGCAGTGTCAGGACGCCCATCCGGCCTGGCAAGCCGATGAGGCGCAGCGCTACCAGCCGTTCCCGTTGACGGATGTCCAGCAGGCCTACTGGATTGGGCGCCAGAGCGGTCTGCCGCTGAGCGGCGTGTCAACGCATCTGTATGTGGAAATCGACATTGACCAACTGAGTCATGCCGCGCTGGAAAGCGCCTGGCAACGGCTGATCGTCCGTCACGATATGTTGCGCGCGGTTGTTGACGACGATGGCTATCAGCGGGTGTTGCCTGACGTCCCGGCTTATTCGATCCCCTGCGAGGATTTGCGTACCGCCAGCGAAACACAGCGTGCCGCCTGGCAGAACCAGACCCGCTCGGCGCTGAGCCATGAAGTTCATGAAACCAGCAGCTGGCCGCTGTTCAGCCTGCGTGCGGCGCAGCTGAGTCCGCAACGTCTGCGTCTGTGCATCAGCCTTGATAACCTGATCTGCGACGGTCGATCCATGGTCATGCTGCTGTCCGAATGGGCGCTGTTGGCCCGCCAGCCGGAAACTGAGCTGCCGCCGCTGAGCATTCGCTTCCGTGATTATGTATTGGCGCAGGCGCAGTGGAGTCAGCGGGCCAGCTGGCAAACGGCGCTGGGTTACTGGCTGGACCGCCTGGAGCATCTGCCAGCCGGGCCGCAGTTACCGCAGATCGGCAGCGGCGCGGACCTGCTGTCGCCGCAGTTTATCCGCCGCGAGTCCCGCCTCAGCGCAGAACAGTGGCAGGCGCTGTGCGGGAAAGCCGCCGGGGCTGGCATTACCCCTAATGCCCTGCTGCTGACTGTCTGGGGCACGGTGCTCGGCAACTGGAGCCGTGACCGCCGTTTCACCCTCAATCTGACGCTGTTCCAGCGTCCTGATATTCATCCCGAATTGCCCGCGCTGGTCGGCGATTTCACCTCTTTGAGCCTGCTGGTCTGCGACATGGACGGCGAAGCGGAGTTTCAGGCACGGGCCGCCGCGCTGCAACAGCAGCTATGGGACGATCTCAGCCACAGCGAAGTTTCAGCAGTACGGGTACTGCGTGAGGCCGCGCGCCGTCGTGGTCGTCTTGAGGCGGTCGCCATGCCGGTGGTCTTCACCAGCGGGCTGGGGGTGGATGCCGGCGGCAGCGACAGCAGCGTGGCGGCCGACTGGCTGGGCGAGTTTGGCTGGAGCGTCAGCCAGACGCCTCAAGTCTGGATTGATCACCAGGTGGTTGAACGGCGCGGCGAGCTGGTGTTCAGCTGGGACTGCGTCGACGCGCTGTTCCCCGACGGGCTGCTGGACATCATGTTCCATCACTATTGCGAACTGCTGGCCGCGCTGGCCGCACGCGAGGATCTCTGGCAGCAGGACCTGGCGCAACGGTTACCGAAAAATGACTGGCAGCTGAGCGCCCTGCCCGCGATGGACAACGTCATTCCGACGGATGAAACCGCAGCAGGCAGCGACCGGCTGGCGGCTGACATTGCGGACGAACTGAAGCGCATCGCCGGATTAGACGAGGTGCCGATCGGGCGCAACTTCTTCGAGGCTGGCGCAACGTCGCTGCATTTGATCCGCTTACGTCAGGCGCTGCAACAGAAGTTCGGGCGGTCATTCCCGGTGGTTGAACTGTTTAACCGCCCGAATGCCAGCGCCCTGGCCAACTGGCTGTCGCGGCAGGAAGAGAGCCTGGCCGAAGCGCCTCGCGACGTCAGTGAACGACGCCAGGCCCGTCAGCGGCGACGTCAGCAACGTCAACGTTAAGATCCCTTCGCGGGCTGCGGCCCGCGAATTGTCTCTGTGAAAAACGAGTACGCAAATGAACCTAATTGATTCCGAGCAGTTTACCCAGCGCTATGGCGATACCGTCCCGGTTGCCATTATCGGCGCAGGCTGTCGCTTCCCTCATGCAGCCTCTGTTTTTGAATTCTGGCGGCGCATTGCCGATGGTGAAGAGTTGATCTCCCGTTTCGATCGCGACGATCTGCAACGCGCGGGCGTCGATCCCGCCCTGCTGCAGCGCCCGGACTACGTTCCGGCCGCCGCAATCGTGGCGGAAGCCGAACGCTTCGAGTGGGCATTTTTCGGCTATTCGCGTCAGGAAGCGGAAAGTATCGACCCTCAGCAGCGGCTGTTTCTGATGTGTGCCTGGGACGCGCTGGAAATGGCGGGATATCCATCCGACAGCCTCCGTGCGCGCACCGGGGTGATTGGCGCTTCGCGAATGAGCACCTGGCAGCTGGCGCAGCGTCAGGATGCGCAGCACATCGCCTCGCCGCAGGTTTTCCAGAAGCTGATCGGCAATGACAAGGATTATCTCGCCACCCGAACCGCTTACAAGCTGGGCTTACGCGGCCCGGCCTACACGGTGCAGACGGCCTGCTCCAGCTCGCTGATTGCCGTTCATCTGGCCTGCGAGGCGATAGCCAGCGGCGATGCGCGGATGATGCTGGCTGGCGGGGCCAGCCTGAGTTTCCCTCAGCAGTCCGGCTATTTTTATCGCGAAGGCATGATTTTCTCCGCCGATGGACACTGCCGCCCGTTCGATGCGGCGGCAAATGGCACCCTGCCTGGCAACGGAGCCGCCGTGATACTGTTGAAACGGCTCGACCATGCGCTTGAGGATGGCGATGCGATCCTGTCAGTGATCCGCGGCACCGCAATTAATAACGACGGCAGCGATAAGGCGGGATTCACCGCGCCCTCGCTGAGCGGGCAGCGCGAGGTTATTCAGGATGCGCTGGCGATGGCCGATGTGGGCGCGGATACCATTGGTCTGGTGGAGGCGCACGGCACGGCCACGCCGCTGGGGGACCCGATAGAGGTCAGCGCGCTGACCCAAGCCTGGGCTTCATGGTCACCGCAGCCGCAGCAAACGGCGCTGGGGTCGCTGAAAAGCAATACGGGACATCTCGATACCGCCGCCGGGATTGGCAGTCTGCTGAAAGCGGGCCTGGCGCTCTGGCAGCAGCAAATTCCCCCCAGCCTGAATTTCGACACGCCTAATCCGGCGATTGATTTCGCCCGGACGCCATTCTACGTGCCGCAGCAGCTGCAGCCCTGGCGAGCGGTGAACGCTCCGCTGCGCGCGGCCGTCAGCTCCTTTGGCATTGGCGGCAGCAATGCCCATGCAATCCTTGAGGCCGCCCCCGACGCGGCCTTATTCCGTGCTGTCGATGAAGCCTCCGCTACGCTGCCAGCGCACGATGACCAACCGCTGGTGCTGCTGCTTTCGGCACGCAGTGAAGCCAGCCTGTGGGCGCTGGCCAGCCAGCATCTGCTGCGTCTGAGCGATCGCGAGGCGGGTTTTGACGCCCGGTGTTATGCCGCCACCAGTTTTTATCACCGCACGCTGTTTTCTCACCGCCTGCTGATTAGCGCCAGCGATGCCGACGGCTGGATAGCGCATCTGCTGAACGTCGTTGAGCAGGTACGCCCAGAAACGGTTGCAGGAGATGACGGCGTAGTCCTGTTCACCGCCGGGGAGTTGCCGGAGGCGCTGCTCGCTGAGGCGGCGCTGAAGGTTCCCCAATGGGATCGCTGGATAGCCCCGATGGCGCAACGCGCCCTGCTTCCGGTCAGCCCGTTTGATGGCGAACACTGTGCGCCCGCCATTACCGGCAGCCCAACGCAGAACGAGCGCGCGGTCAGTACTGAGGAAAATGAGGATGGCTGGCTGGCGCTGTGCAAACAGGCCGCACAAACCGCCCGCGACAGCGGCACGGCGCTGGATTTGTCATTACTGGGGGAAGAAGAACGCTGCGTCGATGCGCTGCATCAGCATTACGTCACCGCGATGCTGCGACAAATACCGTTGCTGCAACAGCCTCAGTCATTCTTCACCGTCGGCCAGCTGATGCAGGCTGGGAACATCCCGCCGCGCTATGCAGACCTGATGCGCCGCCTGCTGCGCGATCTGGCGCAAAGCGGCGCGATAACGCGGCGACAGCAGGAGGGCGAATGGCTGTATGGCGAGCTAACCGCCACCGCCACGGATGTTAACGACTGGCTGACACGTATGCGTAAGGTGGGCTATCAGCACCTTGCCGATCTGATTAGCCGCACGGGTCCACAGCTGGGCGCCATGCTGCGGGGCGATGTCGATCCGGTCAGCATTGTGTTCCCGGCTGCGTCCACGGCGGACGTTGAGCATATGTATCAGGAGCAGCCCTGGTCGCGCTATTTCAACCAGATAGCCGCACAGACGCTGGCCGCGCTGGCCGGCAAAAGCAGCCAGCCGTTAACGATTCTGGAGGTGGGCGGCGGCACCGGCGGCACCACGCACGATGTGCTGCATACACTGCCGCCGGGCAGCTGTGAGCATTACAGTTTTACCGATCTTGGCCCGCTGTTCCTCCAGCGCGCACGGGAAAAATTCGCCGCCTGGCCGTTCCTCGAATACGTGCCTTTCGATATGGAGAAACCGGCGGCCGCTCAGCATTTACCGCGCCAGCGCTATGACGCGATCGTCGCGGCCAATGTGCTGCATAATGCGGCGGATTTGCGCCAGATGCTGCGTAATCTTGCCAGCCTGCTGAAGCCCGGCGGCATACTGCTGATGCGGGAAATCACCGCGCCTAAAAAGCTGTTCGATTTTGTGTTTGGCGCGCTGGTGCCGCCGATTAGCGATACCGCGCTGCGCCATGACGAACTCTTCGCCTCCGAGCAGGACTGGCGCGCGGCGCTGAGCGATGCGGGCTTTGTCGCCAGTGACGCCTTCCCCGCAGCCGATCTTCCTGCCGCCGCCCTTGGCGAACAGATCCTGCTGGCGCGGACGGCGCAGAGTACGAAGCGCGCCACGCACGATCCGCTGAACGTTTTCACTCTTGAAGTGCCAGCGGATGTTCAGCAACCGGATGGCTTGACCGGCTGGTCGCAGGCCGCAATATTGCAGGCCGCGCTGAGCGCGCTTGCGCCTCAGCATCCTTCGAGGTTGTGCCAGCTTCACTGGCATAACGATCCGTCAGGCGCCGGTCATCCGCTGCGGATTACGCTTCAGCAGCGGGAACAGCGCGTGGACGCACAGGTTGAAGGGATTCCACTGTTCAGCGCCAGCCTGCTTCCCTCCCGCGTAGCGGGCGTGGAAAGCACGCCGTGGCCGGGAGATCTGTTACAGCCCTGGCGTCATCAGGGGGAACTCTATCGCTGGCAGTGGCAGAAAGTGACGCCGTCACAAAGCAGCCCCGCCCGCAGCATAATCAAAAAAACGGTGCCTGAAAATGAGGATCGGCAGCAGGCATTCTTCAGCGAATTGCAACAGCAGCTGACCGCCGCCGATCCTGCTGATGCGCTGTTGCTGCTGGCCGAAGGCATATTTGATCCCGGCGGGAATGAACACCCCGCCGCCTGGCTGCCTGGTTTTCTGACCGTCGCACGCCATGAATACCCCCAGCTCAGCATCGTGCTGCTGGATATTGCCGGGTTGCCGCAGAAGACGCCTGATGATGAAGAGTGTCGCCAGATCGTCCACGGCGGGTACGGACAGCTGCGCTGGCATGCGGGCGGCTGGCAGACGCCGGTTCTTCAGCCGGTGGTGGGACATGGCGGAGCGGCTGTCACGCCAGGCTGTCACGTACTGACCGGCGGCCTCTCGCCGCTGGGGATGGCGCTGATGAAAGACCTGGTCAGCCGCGGGGTGAAAAAGCTGGTCCTGCTGACTCGCCGCGAGCCGGATGACCCTCAACGGCGGCAGCTGGCTGACCTTATGGCTCGGGGTGCGGAAATCATCATCGACAGCGACGCCGATGCCAGCAGCGAAACCGCGTTCGGTGCGGCGCTGGAGCGTCTTGCACAACGTCATTTGCCGATTGGCACAGTCTGGCACCTGGCCGGGGCGGTCAACGACATGCCGATTGCCAGGCTGAACTGGCCGCAGCTGAAACAGGGGCTGGCTACCCGCCTGAACAGCGCCAGAATGCTGGATCGCTGGCAGGTGCGGCTACGGCCGCAGCAAAGCGTCTGGTTCTCTTCCGCCGCCACGGTTCTCGGCCCGCAGGGTCAGGCGGTTCACGCCGCCGCCTGTGGCGCACTGGAAAGGCTTGCCCAACAGCGCTGCGCCCGGGGTCATGACACGCTGGCCATCGTCTGGGGATACTGGCAGATCACCGAATCGGTTTCCGCGAAGCTGGCGGACCATCTGGCTGACAGCGGAATGGCTCCGCTTGAAACCACCACGGCGCTGGCGCTGCTGCAAACCGCCCTCGCCGGTGAACACCCGGTGGTGGCGGCAATGCGCGTTGACTGGCAGACGCTGGCTAAAGGGGCGCTTTCCGCTGATGACAGGCAACGATTCTCCGCCTTCCTGCCACAGTCCCCAGCCGCGCCGGTAGTTAGCACAGAAGCTGAAACTAAAACTGAAACCCCGCAGGGGGAACAGCTTGAACGGTATCTGCGGGAAACGCTGTCCCGGCAGCTGAACTGCCCGCCGGAACAGGTCACGCTGGAGAGCAATCTGGTGCAGCTGGGGCTGGATTCCCTGCTGTTCCTCGATCTTAATGAGACGCTGGGCCGGGATCTCGGGGTGAAACTCAACGCTGAAAGCGTGTTCCGCGCCGGTAGCGTCAGGGAACTGATCGCCTGCCTGCAACAGGAGATGCAGGCAGGCGCGGGTAGCGACTCGCTGCTCCGACGAGCGCTGGCCGAGCTGGAGTCGGCGCAGGCTGGCTGGCTCGACTCGCGAGGTGACGTCACCCGTCAGGCCGCTGGCGGAATGCCCTTGCCGCTGACGCCGCTTCAGCGACTGCGCTGGCAGCAGCATCAGCACGCTCCGCGCCTGCTGTACGTAGAGTACGACAAGCCGCACGACTTCCCGCTGACGGCCTTTGTCCAGGGCTGGCAGCGTTTGCAGCAGCGACATCCCATGCTGCGCGCGGCGATAACGGCGCAGGGTGAAATCGCTATCGTCAATGATGCGCCTACGGTGGAAATGCAGTATCACGACTGGCAAGAGCTGGCATCCGATGCGTTGCTGGCGCAGCAGCAGCGGCTGCGGGAAACCCTCTCGAACCATGCGTTCGATCTGCAAGCGCCGCCGCAGGTTGTGCTGGCGGCCAGCCAGAGTCAGCAGGGTTACCGGCTGCATATCGTGCTTAATACTCTGCTGGTGGATATTGAAAGCTTCCGCGTGCTGCTGCGTGAACTGGACAGCCTGATCCATCAGCCCGATGTGGCGCTGCCGGAGCGCGCTTTCACCCCGCAGGATTACCATCACGCCCTGCTGGCGCTGGCCACTACCCCGGCAGCATCTTATCCCGCTCCCGAGTTGCCTGCTCCTCCGGCGTTGCCGTGGCAGCCAGCGGCTTCACCGACGAGATTTGCCATCTGGCGCGATGCGCTGCCCGCCGGGCAGTGGCTACGGCTGAAAGCCCGTGGCGAACAGCAGGATCTCAGCGGCAGCGATTTACTGCTGGCCGCCTGGGGACTGGTGCTGCGGGACTGGATAACGGATAGCGCCTTTACCCTGCGGCTTGATTTCACCGACCGCCTGCCGCTGCATCCGCACGCCTCGCAGCTGATCGCGGATGCCACGACCATTGCGCCAGTTCCTCTGGATCTCAGCACCGCGACAGATTTTACCGAACTGGCCCGACAGGCGGCACGGTACCGGCAGCAACATCTCGCCCAGCATCTGCCCGGAGCGAGTTACGAAGCGGACTGGCTGGCGTCGCTGCCGGTCGCGTTCACCAGCCTGCTGGGCGTCCGACAGGCCTATTCCATTCCAGAAACCTCCGACCCGCTGCTGGGGATGCCCGGCTACGAGTATGCCGCTCAGCCGCTGACGCCGCTGCACTTACAGGCGCTGGAGGAAGAGAGCGCCCTGCTATTCAATATTGACGTGCAGTGCGGCACCTTGCCGGACGAGATGGGCGAGATTGCCCTGATAACGCTGCGTCAGCTATTGGAAACGCTCTCTGAGGTGGAAGAAGCCTGGCTCGCCCCGTTGACGGATTTACTGCCGGTTGACGAACAGATTGTTGCGCTGGCGCAGCAGACCAGGGAGGAGAAGCCATGAGCAACAGACAACGGGTGGTGGTTTGCGGCACCCGCTTTGGCGAGCACTATCTGGCGGCTCTGCGCCATCCGGCTTCCACTTTTGAGCTGGCCGGGATTGTGGCGCGGGGAAGCGAGCGCTCACGGCTACTGGCGGAAAAACTGGCTGTCCCGCTCTGGCGGACCATCGAAGAGGTTCCGGAAGGCATTGATCTCGCCTGCGTGGCAATCCGCAGCCGCATTGTCGGCGGAGAGGGCTCGGCGATAGCGGAACAGCTATTAAGGCGGGGGATCGCCGTGTTACAGGAGCATCCGCTGCATCCGACCGATATTCGCCGTATGCAGGCGCTGGCGGCCGAGCACCGCACCCGCTATCACGTCAATACGCTCTATCCTTCGCTACCTGCCGCCGCCTGTTTTATCGACTATGCGCGCCAAAGCGCGCGGCAGCAGAAACCGGCATTTATCGAGCTGACGACCAGTTTGCAGCTGCTCTATTCGTCGCTGGATATTATTGGCCGCGCGCTGGGCTCGCTGACGCCGTTCTGCGCCGCCCTACCGCAACCTGCGCCGCACGCCGCCGGGACGCAAATCTGGCCTTTCCGTCAAATGCAGGGCGAGTTCGCCGGTATTCCAGTATGCATCAATCTGCAAACCACGCTTGATCCCCGCGATCCCGACCACCACAGCCTGGTGATGCACCGTATCGCCATTGGCGGCAGCGAAGGCAACGTCTGTCTCGCGGGCAGCTTTGGCCCGGTGGTATGGAGTCACGCCATTTATGCCGAGGGCTATCAGCAGGACGATGTGGCCTCTTCGTGGCTGCTCTCCCCTGAGCATCATCTGGCTTCACGCTATAACCGGCAGCCGACGGCGATTGTTTTCGGCCCGCCACAGGCACCTAACCTGATAGAGGCCACCAGGCATGATTTTCCGCTGGCTATTCTGACGGCGCTAGGCGATCTGACCGCCGAAGAGGAGCCATGGTGGCAACAGCCTGCCTGGTGGCAGCAGCACGGAGACGTCTGGACAACCCTGATGCGCAACGCCGGTGCGCCGCAGCTCTGCGCCTTTAGCGCACCGGCTGCGCCCTTCCCCGATCCGCTGCACTACGCAGCCCACCGCACGATGGATAAGCCCTATGTCAACCTCTGATGCTTACCGCGACCTGTCGGCGCTGCTCGACGCCGCCGGACTGGCTGAACACGCCCTGTTTCTGAACTGGGGCTATCAGTCGCCAGACGAAAAAAACACCTCGCCCGGCGAGGCCCAGCGCCAGTTAATTCTGCAACTGCTTGGCGATCGCCAGCTGGATGGCCTTCATGTGCTGGACGTTGGCTGTGGCCGGGGGGGCGCCGCAGCGCTGCTGGTCGAAAAATGGCGGCCGCTGAGCGTTACCGGTGTGGATCTGAGCAGTAGCAACATCCACTTTTGCCGCCAGCGTCACCGCCAGCCACGGCTGCGTTTTCAGCTGGCGGATGCCTGCCAGCTCCCTCAGGCCGACGGCAGCATTGACCTGCTGCTGAACGTTGAGTCATCCGGCGCCTATCCGGATATCGCGGCGTTCTTCCGCCAGGTATGGCGTGTACTTAAAGCCGGCGGCGAGTTTTTCTATGCGGATATCTTCGATCGCGAGACGCTGGAGCACACCCGGCAGGCGCTGGAGACTATGGGCTTTGTGCTGGTCAGCGACCGCTCGGTCAGTCGGGAAGTGATGGCGGCAAGGCGCGGCGCCGGGGATAAAGTTATAGACAGATTACAGACTGCGCTGCCGTCGGGCGGGCAGGATATCGCCGGACTACGCAATTATTTTGCCCTGCCGGGGACGCCGGTTTACCAGGCAATGGCATCAGGTCAGGCTGACTATCACTATTTTCACTGGCGTAAGCCCATAGTGGACGATCCCGCCCGCGCCCTGCCTGCCGCGCTACTTCATCTCCTTGAACAGCGAAACCAGCGGCTTGAAAACGTGGTGAAAGGCACAGGAGAAAGTAGCGAAGCGTTTCCGCTGGGCAAGCCAACGCACGAGGCCGCGCTAAACCTGTTCGCTCTACCCTACGCGGGCGGCGGCGCCACAATTTATCGCGAATGGGGGCAGTCTTCCCTGTGGCCTGCTGACTGGCGCTTCTGCGCCCTACAGCTTGCCGGTCGCGAGAACCGTATCGATGAGACGCCCCACCGACGGATGGAGAGTCTGGTGGCGGAACTGGCCCGGCAGATTGAGCCATACAGCCACCGCCCGTGGGCGCTGCTTGGCTGTAGCCTGGGCTGCAAGGTGGCGTTTGAACTCGCCCGCTATTTTACCCGGCTGAACCGGCCGCCCTGTCAGCTGTTTCTGATGGCCTGTCCCGCGCCGTCGGTGCCGCTGTCCCAGCGGATTTCCGAGTGCAGCGACGCCTCTTTTAACCACGAGGTTCGCCGTCTGGGCGGGACGCCAGAAGACGTACTGCTTGACCCTGAAATGATGAAAACGGTCGGCAAGGCGCTACGGGCAGACTGCGCGCTGGCGGAGAACTATCAGGCCGCCGTCAGCGTTAAGGTCAGCGTGCCCACTATGCTGGTGCTGGCGGAGGATGACGCGCTGGTGCCGGTGGTCAATATGCTGCGCTGGCAACATCACCTGACGGAAGAGGTCCAGATCAGGCGCGTCAGCGGGGGGCACTTTTTCCTGCGGCTACAGCGCGAAACGCTGGAAGAATGGCTGATCGGGCTGCTGAAAAAACGCCTGAGTTCTCCCCCGCCTTCGGACGCCCGCTGGTTTCCCTTTGGTTTACCGGATAAGGCGGCAGGGCTGCCGGTGTTCTGCTTCCATCATGCCGGAGGCAACGCGGCCAGTTGGCGAGAGTGGAGGGAACTGGCGAAGCCCTCAGGTCTGCAACTCTGTCCGGTTGAACTACCCGGTCGCGCCAGCCGGTTTACAGAATCCCCCCGAACCGACCTGCCCGCGCTGATCGACGAACTGGAAGCTGTACTGGCTCCCTACTGCCAGCGCCCCTTTGCGCTGCTGGGCCATAGCCTGGGCTGTCTGCTGGCCTTCGAACTGGCGCAGCGGCTGCCAGCCGGAAATCTGCGGGGGATTTTTGTGTCAGGGCGGCGTCCGCCTGACAAGCCAACCCCTGAACCTTTGCGTCATCTGCTGAGCGATGACCAGCTGGCGGAAGAGCTGCAAGGTCTGGAGGGAACGCCGGATGATATCCTCCAGCATACGGAGCTGGTGTCGCTGTTTCTGCCCGCGCTGCGCGCAGACTTTAGCCTGACGGAACGCTATCAATGGGATCGGGTGCCACGGGATCTACGCCTGCCGCTGCATGCTTTTTGCGGAGATGACGATGCCGAAGTCAGCGTGGAAGCGATGAAAGAGTGGCTCAACTGGGGAGATGGGCGGGGCCAGCTGCATGTTTACCCCGGCGGTCATTTTTATCTGCAGCGCCACCGCGAAGCCATACTGCGGACCCTCGTCGCCGGGGTTAACCTCTGAGCATTGCCTGTCCCCGGCTGTTGCGGTAGCGGCCAGGCGTTTGTCCAAACTGTCGGTGAAAGAAACGCGACAGGTGGCTGGCGTGAGCAAAGCCACAGTGCAGGGCAATATCGTTTAAAGGCAGCGGGCTGCTTTCGAGTAGCCGCTGCGCTTCCCGCAGGCGGCATTCAATCACATAATTCCACGGCGTGATGGCAAACATCGCGCGGAACCCCCTTTTCAGCGCCATCAGGCTGAGCCCGGCGTGCTGCGCCACCTCTTCAATACACAGCGGCTGGGCCGCGTTCTGGCGAATATAATCTCGGGCGGCAATAAGGCGTCTGCGCTCGCGGTTAGGTAAACGGACGGCGGGCACTACTCTTTTCCGCTGCTGGCACAGTTCTCTCACCGCCAGCCACAGCGTGCCGAGCGCAAGGCTTTCCAGCCGGAGTCGGCCCAGCGCTGAACGATCGCTAAAGCCCTGCTGTATCTGCTGCATTTGCCGCGCGATTTCATCCGTCAGCACCGCTGACAAAATCCACGCATCCTCCTGCGCCGGGACGGACAACCCGCATTCGTCAACCAGCGGAATAAGATCGGGTGAAAATTCCAGGATCAGCAGATGGTAAAAATGGTGGCGTGGGAAAAAATCATAGCCATGACAGGCGGTCTGCGCGCAGGACAGCCAGAATGACTGCGGGCGATAATGCTGCAACGTTTGCTGGTTAAGGCTGAAATGCCCCGCCCCTTCCATCATGATCACCAGGGTCAAATGGGCCGCGCTTTCGCCCTGTAGCAATAGATCCTGTTGCAATGTGGTCTGCACATGTTTCAGCACGATGTGCGGCGTCAGTTGCAGATGATCAATTCCGGTCAGTGTTTCCTTACCACCCTTATGTTTCACCATAAACCCACCACAATGATAATGATTTTTATTTAGCTTTATCGTGCAATTTCTGACCTTAAGATGCAACACGTTTTTCAGCCGTTGCCCCAGACTGAGATTTTTATTCTTCAGGGATGCACACATGCAAATTCATCGAGTTACGCCTCTGATTATCGGCGGCCTGCTGTTGACGTCGCAGACCTACGCGGCCGACGATTCTGCTGCTGTCAGTAAGGACGACACACTGATCGTTAGCGCCAGCAAACAGTCCCCAAGTTCGGCGTCATCACGCAACGTCTCATCGACCACCGTCACGGATGCAGAGCTTCGTGATGCCAACGTCACCCGCACCGATCAACTTTCACGAGTACTGCCCGGCCTCAACATGGGCAACAGCGGCAGCCTGATTTTTCAGTCGGTCTCGCTGCGCGGCGTCTCCTCGGCACAAGATTTCTACAACCCGGCGGTGACCTTCTACGTTGACGGCGTACCGCAGCTGTCAACTTACGCCATGCAGACGCTGAGCGATGTGGAGAGTCTGGAAATGTTGCGCGGCCCGCAGGGAACGCTGTATGGCAAGAGCGCTCAGGGCGGTATTATCAATATCGTCACGCAAAAACCCGACAGTACCCCGCGCGGCTATATTGAAGGCGGGATCGCCAGCCGGGATGGCTATAACAGTAAGATTAACGTCAGCGGTCCGATTCAGGACGGCCTGCTCTATGGCAGCGTCACCCTGCTCCGCGCGGTGGATAACGGTCCGTTTACCAACCCGGCGACCGGCAGCGATAAGCTGGGCGGATCGCGAAGTAACGTTGGCAACGTGCGCCTGCGCCTGGCGCCTGACGATCAGCCCTGGGAAGCGAACGTCGCGCTGAGTGAAGAATGTACCCACGCCACACAGGACACCTATGTCCCGTTCAACAGCGTCAAAGGCCGCACGCTGGATATTAATAGCGGCTCCGGCGATCCCTACCTGCGGCGCTGTACTCACAGTCAGTCGCTGACCGGGCGCTACACCACCGATGACTGGATCTTCAGTCTGATGAGCGCCTGGCAGCAGCAAAGCTACGATCGCCAGTTCCCCTACACCGCCTACGAGGCCAGCCTGCCGGAACGCTGGAATCAGGACGTACAGGAACTGCGGGCGGCCACCCATGGAGGCGGTCGCGCGGTGGATATGGTATTTGGGTTGTATCGCCAGAATACGCGGGAAAAGCTGAATTCGTCGTACAGTTATGGCGGCGTCCCAATGACCTCGCTTAACTCGAACACGGAAGCGGAAACGCTGGCGGCCTACAGCGATCTGACCTGGCATCTGACCAGCCAGTTTGATCTTGGCGGCGGTCTGCGCTATTCACATGATAAAGCCAAAACGCGCTACGACGGTAACTCGCTGGGCTACGGTTATGGCGACCGTAACCATACCCGTGACGATCAGGTGATGGGCCAGCTGTCGGCCGGTTATCAGTTTACCCCGGCGCTGCGCGGCTATACGCGTATTGCCCAGGGGTATAAGCCCACCGGCTTTAACCTGACGCCAACCGCTGGCACCTCCGCCACGCCTTATTCTGCGGAAAAATCTATCAGCTATGAGATTGGTACGCGCTATGACCAGGGCGATGTTCAGGTCCAGGGCGCGGTGTTCCACACCCACACCAAAGACATGCAGCTCTACTCCGGTCCGGTGGGCTATCAGACGTTAAGTAATGCGGGCAGTGCCGATGCCAACGGCGTGGAACTGAACACCAGCTGGCAGTTTACGCCGGGTTGGTCGTGGAACCTGAACGGCAATTATATCCGCTCGGAGTTCAGCAGCGACAGCGAGCTCTATCAGGATAAGCGCGTGCCGTTCGTACCGCGTTACGGTGCCGGCACTAGCGTGAATGGTACGATTGATACCGCCTGGGGAGCGCTGATGCCCCGGCTGGCGCTGAACGCAGTGGGTCCGCAATACTTCGACGGCGATAATACCCTGCGCCAGGGGAGCTATGTAACGACCGATCTGCGCCTTGGCTGGCAGGCCACCGAGCGCATCAACGTGGCGGCATATATTAATAACCTGCTTGACCGCCGCTACCGCACCTACGCATTCCTGAACGGCACCACCGCGCTGGCCCAGGTGAATGAGGGCCGTACCGTCGGCGTTGACGTACGTGTCGATCTGTTCTGACCTGTCGTCGTGGCCCTCACCGGCCACGACTAAGGGTTAATCACCACCACTTCAACATCCCAGCACAGGGAATTGATCCAAACCAATATTCGGGTTAGTTAATAACCGTAATATATAAATCCTTTCTTTCTGATATAAAAGGATTTCGTATGCCAATACCCGCGTATATGTGGCTTAAGGATGATGGCGGCGCAGATATTAAAGGCTCTGTAGACGCTCAGTACCGTGAAGGAAGTATTGAGATTATTGGTTTCAGTCATGGTTTAAATATTCCCGTAGACAGCGCCAACGGTAAGATCACGGGGACTCGCTCCCATTCTCCCATGATGATTGAAAAGGATTTTGACAGTTCCAGTCCGTACCTTTATAAAGCGGTTGCAAATGGTCAGACGCTGAAAAGTGCAGAGATACGTTGGTATCGCATCAATCATTCAGGCCAGGAAGAATGTTATTTTGTCATGTTAGCTGAAGGTGTAAAAATTACTGGTGTTAATCCGGGAATGCCTAATGTGAAAATGATGGGAAATTCACAGATCAATCATATGGAATCTGTATCCCTGATGTATGACAAGATCACATGGCGTTATGTTGACGGGAATGTCCAGTACACTGACGATTGGAACGTGAGATCGTAAAGAAGCAGTGCGCCTTTACCGGCGCACTCTCCTGGCAATCCTGATAATTAGTACATCGCCTATGATAGCGAATATTAGCGAGGACAGAAGCCAGGCAATTACCCAAAGATCCTCAAAATTTTCCTGACTCACGTATCCATCTTGCCATTGCGCATAAGCCTCTGTTAGCTCCAGGCTAATGAACGTAGACGGATCAATGATTCGTGCCCCCAGGCAAAACAAGGCTATAAATATCGCCATTCTGGCGAACCTACGGGCAAGTGTTGCCATATGCGATCACCTCAATCGATCCGTATGCCATCAGGTCCTTCATACACGGCACACGCATCAGCTGCGTCCTGAGCAATGCATTACGTAACATGGCATAATCAGAGTTATTAGCCAGAGTTATGCAGCCATTGGACAAGACTCCAGGATGTAAACGAAAGTGCTCACGTTTAACCCCTTCAACCCAAAGGCTATCTCCAATACTCCAGTTATCAGGATAGAGGGCAAACCATTCCGAACGCCTGAACTCAGCGCCGCTATGATATTTGTTATAGGTATCTTTCACCCAGGCAATTCTTTTTGAGAAAAAACCACCCTCGCCCCGTTGAACAATCCAGTATTTTCCAGCCGGAAGCGGACCATTTTCAGCGATCTTGCCACATCCACCGCGATTCCGATAAGCACCATTGCCGGAAAAAGCCATAAATGTTCCCACACCGGGAAAAGATAAAGGGGCTATATCAGCATTATTGAGGATAAACTTTCCATGTAAAGCCACGTAACGTCCTTAAGCTAATTTCCTGTGTCCGCAATAATAGCGCCTGGTGGCAGCGGAAAAATTGAGCAAAGGCAAAATAGCTCGCTCTTTTCGGCAGGCGCCAGATTACTTAAAGTTAACCGTTTTTTTTCGCGTTTCATCAACGGACAACGAAAACACGTCCGGCCGGGAATAATGCCCCACCACATCAAAATCGTAACGCGCCTTAACGATATCGCTAATATCAATCTCCGCCGTCACCAGCCCTTCCTGCTGGCGTAGCGGCCCCGCCAGAACATCGCCTAATGGACCGATAATCAGGCTGCCTCCCTGGATTAGCGGGCGGTCTTTTTCCCACCCGGCGATATCGATACCCAGCGTTTCAGGAGAGGGTTGGACCTGGCAGGCGCTGATCACAAAACAGCGCCCTTCATGCGCGATATGACGCATCGAGGCCTGCCATATATCGCGCTCATCCACGGTCGGTGCGCACCAGATTTCAACATTTTTGGCATACATGGCGGTACGCAGCAGCGGCATATGGTTTTCCCAGCAAATTGCCGCGCCGATACGGCCAGCCTGGCTTGCCACCACGGGAAGCGTCGAGCCGTCGCCTTGCCCCCATATCAGCCGCTCCGTTCCGGTCGGCATCAGCTTACGATGTTTAGCCACCAGGCCTTGCTGCGGCTCAAAAAACAGCGCGCTGCAATAGAGCGTGCTCTGATCACGTTCAATCACGCCAACTACCAGCGAGGCTCCGGTACGCTGTGATAATGCGGCCAGAACCTCGGTTTCCTTCCCCGGTACGTCCACCGCATGAGTAAAGTAGTCGGCAAAAGCGGCCCGGCCTGCCGGCAGACGATATCCCAGCTGAGTGCCAAACGTTTCGCCTTTAGGATAGCCCCCCAATAATGCCTCTGGCATCACCACCAGCGAGGCCCGGCTTTCCAGGATATCTTTTTCAAAGGAAAGAATTTTTTCTAACGTCTGCGCTTTACCGCCTGGCATTGAGCCAATCTGAAGCGCAGCGACGACGGTCACTGCTGACATGGGTTTTACCTTGTAGTTTCGCTGAAGATCCAGATATACAACCGTCGTATGATATTGTTCAATAAGGCATTGATGATATGTGATATTAATGACACTCATATCATATATCCTGTTGATTACGCTGTTTTTTCACACCAGCGACGAGGCGGACAGATAAGATGAACCCCCTGAATATCGAAAAAATCGATCTGAATCTGCTAAGGGTCTTTGAAGCGCTCTATGAAGAAGGCAGCGCCAGCAAGGCCGCACTGCGGCTTGGCGTCACCCAGTCCGCCGTAAGCGCCGCGCTTGCCCGCTTGCGGCATATCTATAGCGATCATCTTTTTTACCGTACGGGACGAGGGCTGAAACCGTCGCGGCAATCTGATGAACTCAAACCGATTATTAGCGACGCGCTGAATAAATTTCGCCAGAGTCTTTCTCTGGCAAACGTTGAGGAGAATCGCTTACAGCATCGCACCCTGACCCTGGGCTGGTCGGACGATTATGAAATTGCCCTAGGGCGTCTGCTGATCGACCGGGTTGCCAGCCGTTTTCCCGGCATTCGCTTAGTCCTCAAGCAAACTCACCGTAAAATCGCGGCCGAAATGCTGATGAACCGTGCGGTCGACATCGTGGTGACAACGGGGGGATTGTTATCGAACGCGCTACAGAGCGAACTGGTGGGCAACGGACGTTATGCGTGCCTTATGGATGAAAAAGGGTGCGCAACGGCGTCATTGACGCTCGCAGAATATGTGGCGCGCAAGCATATCCTCATTTCAGCAGGAGGCCTGATCGGCATCGTGGATGAAGAACTCGCGAAGCTGCACATGAAGCGCACCATTGAGGCATCCACTACGCATTTTTCAGCCATTCCTTACCTGTTAAAGGGGTCGTCTGCGGTGGTCACATTACCGGCACATGCTGCCCATGTGCTGGCGGAAGCCTTCGATTTACCGTTCATCGCCTGCCCGCTTGCGCTACCCACTTATCCCATTGAGCTGGCGTGGCGTCATGATGGCCTGCGCGATCCCGCCATCGTGGGCGTCAAAAGCGTGCTCAGGGAGTTAATTTCAACGCTGCATCATGTGGGTATAGAGACAGAAAGACGGCCAGACTAATGCCGCTGTTAATCCGCTATATCACACCAGGAGATGTTAATAGCGGAACAGGACCGGCGCACGAATTTCACGATCTTCATCGCCAGGCTCCTTAGCATCAAGATATCGGCCGGACATGCCGGCCGGGGACGATCAAAAGCTGATTCGCTCTACTTTGCCCACAATAAAAATGTATGACAAAGCGCCAACTAGCGCGACAGCCGCGACAAAGATCAGCGCAGGTGCAAAATTACCGTTGCTGACTAAATAACCGATCACGATTGGAATAATAATTGAAGAGAGGTTGCCAATAAAGTTGAACGTCCCACCGGTCACGCCAATCGCTCTCACTGGCGCAATCGCCGAAATCAATGTCCAGGTTATCGAGGAGAATCCATTACCAAAGAAGGCCAGCGTCATGAAACACACGATCAGCGTGGTGTCGTCAGTAAAGTTGGCGCCAATAATGGATGTGGACAGCAGTAACCCAAGAATAATAGGTAACTTACGGGCGAACGTGATGCTATAGCCTCGCTTGATCAGCCAGTCTGAGAAGATGCCGCCCAGCAGCACGCCAACAAATGCCGCAAGAAAAGGAATCGAGGTCAGGAAGCCAACTTTGATGAAATCAAGATGGCGATACTGCACCAAATAAGTCGGGAACCATGTCAGGAAGAACCACAGCATTGACGTCGACGCAAACTGACCAATGTACACTCCCCAGAGCTTACGGCGCGAGAACGCCATTTTTACCTGTGACCAGTCCATCTTTTGCTTAGCTTCACCTTTATCACCCACGGTTGCGGAAATGATCCCGCCACCTTCGCGGATATACTCTATTTCGGCCTGGTTCACACGGCGGTGCTCATCCGGCTGGCGATAAAGGGCATACCAGATAATGCCCCAGACAACCCCGGTCAGCCCCATGAGGATAAACATACCCTGCCAGCCGATCCAGCTCTGAAGAGCAACCAGCACCGGTGTCAAAAATGCTACGCCAACAAATTGGCCGGAGGTATAGCAAGCAATGGCCTTCCCTTTTTCATGTTCAGGGAACCAGGCCGTCACTACCTTGTTATTGGTCGGAAAGGCCGGGACTTCAAACACGCCGATAGCCAGTCGTAAGCCAAACAGCGTCATGAAACCTTGCGCCACGCCCATCAACATGGTCATGGCGGACCAGCCGATCAGCATAACGGTGTAGAGCAGACGTGGGACGATTTTATCTACCATAAAACCGCCCGGTATTTGCAACAAAGCATAGCTCCAACCAAACGCAGAGTATATATAGCCCATTTCAATGGTTGAAAGTCCAAAATCTGTTGCAATATGAGGTCCTGCAATTGAAAGATTACTTCTGTCCATGTAGTTAATGACTACGGAAACAAATACCATAAACAGAATGAAAAACCTGACCTTCGTTGGTTTTTTAGTACTCATGTTAACCTCTGTCTTTTATCGTAAGGTACGTTTTTATGTACAAAAACCCGGGTTGGACAATAATGCCCAACCCGTCACTGCTATTTTTTTAATATTTAAGCGTAAACTTACTGCAATAGCTGACTGATTTTTTTTCCTGTTTTTAGCTCCGCGTAATGGTGTTCTACCTGGTGAATAAGTTCTGCGTTCTCTCCCACACCGCTGAGTTTAATTAATACTTCTCGTGGAGATTTATAGGTATCAAGGAGGTTTTCATTCTTCTCCCCCCAGAGAATTGCGGCAGCAATGACGATGGCGATGATATTGGTATCGCCCTGAATGCCTTTAATCATGTTAGCCGGTGCGATCATGCGATCGTCCGAACGAAGTTTGCGGCTGACTTCGCGCGCATTTTTACTGACGTAGTCTTCAATCGTAGGGTTACTAAATTTTTTCAACGCATTATCGGAGAAGGTCGTTTGTGAATCAGCATCGACACCCAGCACCTGACAAAGCGCCTGGTTCAACTCAGGTACAACAGAGTGAATAACAGCACGAACCTCCGGATCGTTGGCGGCCGTGGCGTAGTCTTCAATACCTTTGTAAGCACCGAGATAGGTAACAATCGCGCTGATGAAGTTATAGGTATATATCTTACGTTTCAGTAGATTGCTCATGTCTGGTTCAGGATCAAGACCATCAACCGGCAGCACTTCCCCCAGCGCAGCGGCATTGTAAGGGGCTCGGTTATAGTCCTCGGTACCTATATCAAGCCGGGTTTTCTTCAGTACATTGGTGGTACAGAAAATGGCAAGTTCCGCCACGTTGAAATCGTCATGCCCACCCAATCGCCCGGCTAATGCTTCAGAAAAAATCTGTCCCGGCGAAACACCGTTCTCACAGACCAAAATCTTTAGCGCAGAAACCCCAGCTTCGCGGCGGCGCTGTACTGCGGACGCAATATCCGCGGCAACGCCCGGCAAGTTTTGTTGACCCACTGAAATCAATAACACGTCAGCATGTTCAACCGCATTATTAGCATCAGAACTGCCCGCCTGATAAGCATTGAAGTTCTGAATATGTACAGGTTTTACCGATTCATCGAAGCAGTGGACAGTAAAGAAATTGTCTTCCCTGAGATAGTTAACTAATTTCTCATTTTTATCGATAAAGGTCAGATGATATCCGCTCTTATAAAAGAAACGAGAGACAAATCCACGGCCAGACTGACCGGCACCGATAACAACAGCAGAGGGTTTGTTAGTCATAAGTAATGATTCCTGCATTTTTAAGAAAGATAATTTTTTCCCTGATGGCAGCAGCTAAAAGTCCGTCTGTCGGAATTTGGCAGACAGTTTTAAGAATGTGGTCGATACCCTGTTGCTCACGCATTTCTTTTAATTTTACCGCGAGGGGATCTTGCTGATTATCGTAATAAAGCGCAGCGGCAATGGAGGTAGCAATGCCGTCCAGTGGCAGATCGTATTCACTCACCAGCTTTGCCGCCCCGATTAGCCGATCGTCTGGCCCTAGCTTGCGAAGAGGATCGGCCGCATGACGGCGGACGTCATCAATGATGGCGTAATCCTGATACTTACGTTTTGCCTGCAGTGAAAACGCGGTTTGTTCTTCGAGACTACAGTGATGACGGCGGGATAACGCAAGGTTGGTTGCCGTATAGACGTTTTCCAGCACCGAAACGATGAAACTGTCGTTCGCCGCATCAGCAAGCGAGTAGAGTTTTTTGAGGTAGCCCAGGTAAGCAATGGTAGCGTTGCCAGTATTGTAGGTAAAAATCTTTCGTTCGAGGAATCCGGCAAAATTGTCCTGATAGACAACCCCCTTAATCGCTGGCTGCTGACCACGAATGTTAGCCGCATCAACTGGAAGTTCCCAGAAGTCCTGAACCGGCACAATCAACGGGTCATGCAGTAACATCTCTGGGGTAGGATCGACGGCTGAACGCATCACAACGGCTTGTGCGACTCCTGTTCGCCCGGTAAACAGAGCGGCATGTTCTGCGCTGAGATGCGCGCGAATGCTTTCGGACAGAACGCGCGCAGGATCTTTCCAGTTCTCACAGGTAATAATGTTAAGCGCAGACTGCCGTTGATCGCGCTGATAGCAATCCGTCAGCGAGGCGGCAATGCTCGCCCCCAGAGAGACCAGGTTTTTACCGCCCACAGACGTAAAAACAACGTCTGCATCCTGTAGTTCGTAAGCGACCCCCTCGATGTCGTTTAAACTCAGGCAGCGATAGCCATCAACAAGGGTGTTCATCTGCTCCGCGCCCATTACATGGACGGTGAAATGCCCGCGAGTCCGTAGCTGTTGCAACAGTGGCTCGTTGAGATCGACATACACTATTTCCCACTCTGCCAGATAGAGCAATTGCGAGATAAATCCACGGGAAATCTTCCCTGCGCCATAGATGATGGCTTTCATTATTCAGCTTCCTCAAGTTGATGAATATTGGCATCGAACACATCTCTGAGCGCGTCATACAGGCTGAGATATATTTCAAATTTGCGGTTGTACATCGCGTGGTTTGCTTCATTCGGCATAAAGACTTTCGCGGTGCGGATCATGTTTTCTGATGCAGTGGCTAACGAGTCGTACCATCCCAGGGCATACGCGGCCAGGATAGCCACGCCAAGGCAACCCGCTTCCGTAGTATTGAGTTTGCAGAACGGCACGCCGAGGATGTCAGCTTTGATCTGGTTCCAGATATCCAGCGCGCTGGCGCCGCCAGAAACCACAAACTGCTCAGGCAGGGTTTCCAGCCTGACCGCGCTGGCTTTAAGTGCGAAACCCACGCCCTCAAGTACCGCGCGAGTCATGTGATCTTTGTTGTGATGCGCCCGCATACCAAAGAACACGCCCTGCGCATTTGGGTTCCACCATGGGTTACGCTCGCCATTGATATACGGCAGGAAAATCAGTTTCTCAGCGCCTGCGGGCACGCGGTTTACGTGGCGTTCGATATCCACGTAATTCTTACTCACCGCAATATTCTCCATGTACCACTGCAGTGCCTGACCACCCGATGAGGTCACGCCGTAAGACAGACTCACATCATCAACAAACGGCAGACAATTAATGCCCTCAGGAGCAGCGTTCAGCGATTCGGAACTGACAATACCGATATGCTCTGAAGTTCCGGTGATATCAAAGCCACAGCATGTCCGCGGGATACCGATCGTGCCCATAATCGCCGCGTTGAGGTCGTTCCACCCCAGAATCACCGGAATCCCCTCTGGAAGGTTGAGGTTCGCCGCAGCGGCCGGAGTTAGCGTTCCGGCGACCGCCCACGGATTATCATGAGGTGGAATAATCTGCGCGGACACCCCCGCCCACTTAAGTAATTTGGCTGAGAGCACCTGCGTGCGCTGATTAACGATCCCCTTAAGGCTGGTGAGATCGGAACGCCACACCCCGGTCAGTTGCCAGATGACGTACTCTTTTAACTGCACGAGATGATGTGCCCGCGATAGCTGTGCAGGCTCATGGCGGGCCAGCCACTTCAGTTTTGGGGCAATGAAAGCAGGGCCAACAAGCATGTCCATACCCAGCTCATCATGCAATTCTGTTCGGGAGAACGTTTCAACCAGCTCTTTCGCTTCCTGGCTCGCCCGGCTGTCCATCCAGGAGATGACCCTGGTGAGCGGTTCGCCGTCAGCAGCAACCAGAAAATGAGCGCTGATTTGCGAACTGATCGCGACAGCCTCAATGCAGTATGTTTGCCCTGCCTCACTGAATAAACGCGCAAGCATCTCGCAAATTTTCCGCCAAATCTCCCAGGGGTCCTGCTCAACATGGCCTGGCGAAGGAAAATACAGTGGGTAAGATGCCTTGTCAGAAAATAGCTTGTGTCCGAGCTTATCGATAAGAACCAACTTGCTGGAGGTAGTACCGATATCCAGCGTAAGAACAACTGAGCTTTTCATTATTTTTGCCTTATTTTCGAGCAACCCCAGAAAATGAAACGTTTCATATTTGATGAAAAAAAAATCAAATCGCCCGCGTGGAATCGCGAACAACTAATCCTGGCTCCAGTAGCGTAGTGGTGTAAGAAGCAGCATCGCGACCCTGAAGGCGTTGAAAAATGGTGTTTGCGGCGTGCATTCCAATACGCAGCGGTGACTGAGTGACCATGGTGATGCCTGGCGAGATGATGTCCCACATAAAGTTATTTTCGTTAATCAGCATTAGCGAGACGTCATCCGGGATGCGAATGCCTAAAGATTTCGCTTCGTTAATCGCGCCTGCGCACTGCATGTTGTTTACGCAAAGGAGAGCTGTCGGGGGATGTAGCTGACTCATCAGCGTGCGAAATGCCCTCCCGCCCTCTTCATAACTGTAAGCACCCTGGGTATGAAGAGCGGCATCATAGGCAATGCCCAGCGTCTCCATTTTCACCAGCGCCTGCTGGTAACGATAACTACCATGGTAAGTGTTCTGATCGCCATGCAGGATACCCATGCGCTGATGGCCAAGTGACTGGAGGTATTGCAACGCCATTACAATCGCCAGCGGAAAATCATCCCCGACATAATCACAGGGAATACCTGGCACATAACGATCCACCATCACAATCGGAATGTTGCGTTCAATCAGCGAACAGATTTTTTCCTGCGTTTGACCCGTACTACAGATAATGATGCCGTCACTGCGATTGCGCTCAAACATATCCAGGCTATCGAGTTCTTTATCCACGGATTCGTTGGTAGTACCGATCGCCATATTATAATTGTGCGTGACGGCCACCTCTTCGATGCCCTTAGCCAGCGCCATCTGGAAGGGGTTGGTGATGTTCGCCAGCAGAACAGAAAGCGTTCGCGAGTTTGCGGTACGAAGATTCTGAGCAATGCTGTTCGGCGAATAGCCCAATGTGGCGATAGCATTGATCACCAATGCTTTACGACGCGCGCTGACTGTCGGGTCGCCATTGATCACCTTAGAGGCCGTACCAAGGGAGACATTTGCCAGTTTTGCCACATCTTTAATCGTCGAAACCATGCCAGTCTCATTATGAAACGTTTCATTTTGTGTACAAACTACATCCAATGATCCAGAGAAGTCAAAAACAGCCGCGGTTAATGTGACTGGCATCCCAATAATATTTGAGACGCCATATCAAACCCTGCCGGCGCAGATCGTCATCAGTACAACGTATCGCGCACGCGCTGCGGTAAGGCGGCGTCATAAGCGTTACCGTCCACCGCTCCCTGACTTAGCGCCTGCAAAATTTCCCCCGGCGTCGGCAGATCGCCTTTAGTTAACTGACTTTCCACCGACCATAAACCGGCGCGCAAAATAGCCCGACTGCACTGGAAAAAGACCGCTTCCACCTCGATGCGGAGTACCGAACGCGGCAACTGTCCGTTGCTGGCAAAACGCGCTAACAGTTCGGGGGCAATATCGATAGTAGCCCGTCCGTTGACCCGCAACGCCTCACCTATTCCGGGGATCAGGAACAGCAGCGCCACGCGATCGTCTTCCAGCAGATTACGCAGGCTGTCGATACGGTTATTGCCCCGGCGGTCCGGCAGCAACAGCGTATGCCGATCCTCAATATGGATAAAACCGGGCGCATCGCCGCGTGGCGAGACATCCAGCCCGCCCTGCCCGGCGGTAGCCAGCGCCACAAAGGGCGCTTTTTCTATCCATGGACGATAGAGCGGATGAATGAAAGGGGTCTCCTTGACCAGCGAGGGTGACGCTGGCTGACCATAAATGCTCTCCAGGGTTGCTACATCGCGCACTATCTGTCGCTTCATACCCGTTACCTTTTAACAGAGATGTTGCCGTGACCGGCAGGATCGCGTACCGGCTTCGCTATATGCTCCTGAGTATAGCGGATGTTCCCTTTCGTTCCGCCCCAGTGCCAGAGCCTGCAGGCAATGCGCGGCGCTTCATTCACACGCCGTGCTTATCCGGTCTTTTTATCTTTACGAAGAAGCCCATCCCCTATCACAATGCCCCTCCTGGTTAAGCAGATCTCTACAGGTCTTATGAATACATTTCTGATCATCGCTCCCGAAGGCGGAATGTTGCTGGAAGCGGTCGGTATCGCTGATATTCTTGGTCACGCCAACCGCCTGAGAATCCCTTCCGCTGCGCCTTATAAGGTCACCATTGCCACTGCACAACGCCATCAGGTTATCCATGGACTTTCAGGCCTCAATCTGCTGGCTGACACCTCTCTTTACTCGCTCGACCCGCAAGAAAAGCGCCATACCATCATGGTAACAGGACGCGGCCTGACGGACGAAGAGCGGGTTGATATCTCCGACTGGCTACGCCGCGCCGCGCCAAATGCGCAGCGCGTAGTCTCTGTGTGCGGTGGCGCATTACTACTGGCACAGGCCGATCTGCTGAACGGGTGTCGGGCTACGACACACTGGCGCTTGCTGGACACGCTCCAGAGCGGCTGGCCGGCAGTACGGGTAGAAAAAGGCCCGATTTACATTCAGGATGGCGCCATATGGACATCGGCAGGGGTCAGCTCCGGGCTTGACCTGACCCTGGCGCTGGTTGAAGAAGATCATGGCTTCTCTCTGGCCCGCGATGTGGCTCAGGATATGGTCATGTTTCTGCGGCGTCCCGGCGGACAGTCCCAGTTCAGCCGTTATCTTGCCCGCCAGGCGAGAACGCCAGGCCCGCTGCGCGAGTTGCAGGCCTGGATACTGGAAAATTTGCGTGAGGACCTCACGATTGAGAGGCTCGCAGAAAAAGTCGCCATGAGCCCGCGTAATTTCACCCGGGTGTTTACCCGACAAACAGGAACCACACCCGCCAGATTTGTGGAAGAGGCCCGGCTGGATGCCGCCCGTAGATCGCTCGAACAGGGAAATACCTGCCTGAAAAAAATTGCCGCCTCAGTAGGGTTCGCTAACAGCACCTCTCTGCGACGGGTCTTTGCTCGCCACCTCCAGGTGACGCCGTCTGAATACAGGCAGCGCTTCGGCAGCCGTAACTTGTCCTGAATTGTTCGCTGATTGTCATTCAGGTCAGGCGATAACGCCGTAACTTGAACCAATCACCTCAGGGTTCAAACACGCACGTTAAGGAGTATCTATGGCCGCAGAAAAATTCAGCATTCATTTTCCTCAGGAGCAGCTTGATGATTTATCCCGCCGCCTGGAACAGATACGCTGGCCGCAGCAACCCACAGACACCGGATGGGAAAGGGGTACTCAGCGAGATGCGTTGCAGGCGCTGATAGAATACTGGAAAAACGAGTTTGACTGGCGGAGGCAGGAAGCGGAATTGAACCGCGTCGCCCATTACCGCTGCACGATTAACGGCACGGCAATCCATTTTATTCATGAGCGTGGCAAAGGTCCGTCTCCCCTTCCTCTGATCCTCACTCACGGCTGGCCGGACTCTTTTTTGCGATATCAGGAAATCATCCCCCTGCTGACTGACCCGGCACGTTTTGGTGGCTCTCCTGAAGATGCCTTTGACGTGATTATCCCCTCCGTGCCGGGATTCGGGCTGTCCGCTATTCCTGCCGGTAACGGGGTGAATAATGCCGTCGTTGCGGAAATCTGGCACCAGTTGATGACCCGTGAACTCGGGTACAACCGTTTTGCCGCTGCGGGCGGTGATATCGGCTCGGGCGTCACCCGCTACCTGGCGCAGCAGCACCCCGAAAACGTAACGGGGATTCATCTGACGGACATCGGAATTCTCCGGGAGCTGATGGCGGTTGATGATTCATCGTCATTAACGGAAGAAGAGCGACAGTACGGCCAGCTCGCCCGCGCCTGGATCGGCCAGGAAGGTGGCTACATGTCGTTACAGGCTACCCGTCCCTGGACACTGGCCTATGCCCTGAATGATTCCCCTGTCGGGCTGGCAAGCTGGATTATGGAAAAATTCCGCAACTGGAGTGACTGTAATGGCAACCTGCTGAGCCGTTTCAACTATGATCAGGTGCTGACAAATATCATGTTGTACTGGCTTACCGGCACTGCCGGTTCAGCCGCCAATATGTATTATGACAACGCCCATTCGCTTCCGCCAATCGGACAGATTCATGTCCCGGTCGGCGTAGCCTGCTTCCCGGCAGACATCCTGTTACCTCCTCGTTCCTGGGCCAGCAAGAAGTTAAACATTACCAGGTGGAGCAAACTCCCCCGGGGTGGCCATTTTACGGCCATGGAAGAACCGGAACTGTACGCTGAAGATGTTCGGGCCTTTTTCCGCTCCCTACGTGCTCGCTGAGCATTAAAAAACGCTCGGCGGCTCATACAGTTCTACAGGCCGAGTGAAACGGAAAAGTGACCTTCCTTACCTTGCAAAGGCCAATATGTCGAGGGGGATCACCCCCCTGTTTTCGCTCATTTCCTGGCGTTACCTCCCAGGGCAGACCGCAGACCGCTGCCCTTCCCACTTACCAACCATACTTCATATCCTACTGATAATTAGCAAAATGATAGAAATATTAAAATTTCCTATGGCGATAAAATAAGCATTCCGTTGACAACAAAACCCGCATAACCAATGATGCGTACACGGCGTTAACATTGTTGACAATCTACCATTTAAGCCTTAACAAAACTGTCGATAATCAGCCTTTTTATTTTCAGCATCATGCGGAGACATCACCTTGAATAACCATGTTCGGGATAATTTTCGTCACAGTATGCGGCGGCTGACCGCCACGGTTTGCGTCATCACCTGTCAGCATGAAGGGATGCGCTACGGCATCACCGCTACGGCAGTCACCTCGCTGTGCTTTGAACCGGTGTCGGTGCTGGCGTGTATCAACAGTACCTCCAGCCTGCTACACCCGCTGCTGGCAAGCGGCAAATATTGCATCAACCTGTTGAGCCACAACCATACCGCCGTTTCACAGCGCTTCAGTACGCCGCTCCCGTCAGACGAACGATTCGCCACCGGTGAATGGCGCAGCAATGCGCAGGGCGTCCCTTACCTGGCCGATGCGCAGGCCACGCTGTTTTGCGAACTGGATCAGACCCTGCCCTATGCCACGCACCATATCGTTATCGGTCAGGTTAGCGACTGCCAGTTCAGTGAAACCATAGCGCCGCTGCTCTATCAGAACGGCGCGTACGTGACATCCACCCCTTTAACCACCGCCGTTGCGGGCTAAGCAACGCGTTTTTTTCAAGCAGGAGAACAGAATGCAGCTAGGACTTTTCAGCCTCATGACCTTGCGAGACCATCCGCAGGGGGTAAAAGGCGTACTGAATGACACCCAAACCATGGTCAGAACCGCTGAAGAAGTCGGCTTTGATATTGCCTGGTTTGCCGAACACCACTTTGCCAATTACTCAAGCAGTCCATCGCCGCTGATGATGGTCGCCAATGCGGCGGGCTGGACGTCGAAAATCAAACTGGCGCCAGGCGTACTGGTGCTGCCGCTCTACCATCCGCTGCGTCTGGCGCAGGAAATTGCTGCCGTCGATGCCATGACCGATGGTCGTCTGGTGGTAGGAATGGGCACCGGTTATCAGCAGTATGAGTTTGACCGCTATAACGTCGAGCTGGACAAAAAAGTCGACATTTTCCTTGAATACTGGGAGGTGATTGAGCAGGCGCTGGTCACCGGCGAAGTGGAATATCAGGGTGAACACCTGTCGATTCCACAGACTACCTTCGCCATCAAATCGTATCAGTCACCGCTGCCGCCGCTGTTTGCCACCACTTCCCATCCTCGCCTGCTGGAACGCCTGAAGAAGTGGCAGGTCACGCCGTTCCATGCCGCCAGCACTCTTGGGTCGCCTGTGCTGTACAAAATGGTGGATGGCCTCAACCAAAGCTGGGAGAGCATCGGTGAAAATCCAGCCACGAAACCGCTGGCGATTATGCAATACGTGCATATCACCGACAGTAAAGCCGAAGCGCTGGAAGCCGCCGAGCGCGCACGCTACGTTGGCCGTATGGCGAACCATCTGCGTAAGCCGGTGCTGCCGCTGGACGAAACCGGCTATATCCGCAATGAACCGTTCGACGGCGAATATACGTTGGAACAATATGCCAATAATATGGTGGTTGGCGATCCGCATAGCGTGGCGGAAAAAATGATTGCCGATATTAAACGCCTCAACCCGGTAAATTACACCTGCAATTTCCAGTTTGGCTGTATGCCGCTCGATCGGGCACAACGTTCGCTGTATCGCTTTAGTAAAGAAGTGCTGCCGTTAATTGAAAAAGAGTTAGGACCAATCGCCGAAATTGGCCTCAAATAATCTTACCTGCTTAGTGTTGCCGTACCTTGTCCGTTAAGAAGTAAACAGTGTTATGTGGAGCCGTTGTTATTATTTCAAACCATCGCGGGGAAGTCATTATGTTGAACAAGACGACTAAATCAGTCCTTTTCATTGCATTTTCTTCTTTATTTTCCCTTCATGCTGCGCAGGCGGAATCAACGCTGGATACCGTTATTAAAGCGAAAAAATTACGCTGCGCCGTGGTATTAGATGCACCGCCGTCGGGCTTTATTACGCCGGATAATAAACCCGACGGTTACGATGTGGCTTATTGTAACGATCTGGCAAAATCACTCGGCGTCGAACCGGTGATTGTACAAACCCCAGCCTCAGACCGTATTCCGGCGCTGGTTTCCAAACGCGTCGACATTGTGGTCGGCTCAACCACCATCACCCCGGAACGCGCCATGACCGTGGCCTTCACCCAGCCTTACGTCAACTACACCATCACGGTGATGACGCGCAAAGAGACCGGCATCAAATCTTATGACGATCTGAAGGGTAAAAAGCTCGGTGCCGTTACCGGTTCAACCTTCGAACAGTTATTCAATAAAGAGCTCCAGGGACGCTGGAAAGATACCGGCACCACTTATACCGGTTACGGCAGCGACGCCGATGTGTTTATGGCGCTGCAACAGGGAAAAGTTGACGGTATTTTGCAGGCGACGTCCGTCTATAGCACGCTGGAAAAAAGCGGACAGTTTCCCACCTTCACCGCCGCCGGGCTGGCGCCGCTCTCTGATATGGATGGTCTTGTAGTCCGTCGCGGCGACCCGGAATTCCTCAACTGGGCGCGGGTATTCGTCTGGCATCAGGTCGTCTCAGGCCGCTACGCCGAACTGTATAAAAAATATATGGGCGACGGTCCGCTGCCTTCCCTGACCATGGCCGGCGTCGATTTCTAAGTCACCCGTAAACATTGTCTGACATACCAGGTTACGCCCATGCAGGATTATCAGTTTTACTGGTCAATCGTCTTTGACGCATTGCCGCAATTATTATCTGGCGCCTGGGTGACATTGCAGATCACGCTATTATCGGTGGTAATCGGTATGGCCTTTGCCATACCGATGTCTGTAATTCGCCAAAACGGCAGTGGCTGGAAATATTATTTCACCAGCTGGTGGGTGGAATTATCACGCAACACGCCGGTGCTGTTTCAGGTTTATATCATGTATTTCGGCCTTGGCGCGCTGGAAATTAACATCTCCAGCTACAGGGCGGTATTAATTGCCATTGCCTTTAATAACGCAGGCTATATGGCGGAGATTTTCCGTGGCGGCCTGAATGTGATTCCACGCCAGCAAATGTCTACCGCCCGTTCGCTGGGCATGACATCGCGCCAGGCTTTTCGTCATGTGATCTTCCCGCAGGTATTTAAGGTGGTGTTTTTGCCGTTCATCACCCAGTGCGTCTGGGCGATGCTCAATACCTCGCTGGGGATGCTGGTTGGGCTGCGCGAGCTGTCCGGCGCGACGCAATACGCGCAGTCCGTCAGCTTTCGCACCTTTGAATTTTTCCTTGTCACTGCCGGTATCTACTACGCCATCGCCAAATTCATCCAGTTTGGCGCGCAGCTGACCTTCCGTCTGATGTACCGGAGGTAACCATGCAATTTGTTCTTGGCTATCAACCTTTGCAGTGGTCCGACAGCGGCTATCTGTTGCTGGGTGCGCTTAATACGCTGGCGATGGCAGGCACTGCCGGGCTGCTCGGCACCTTAGTCGGCATTCCGCTTGGCTGGGCGCGGGCTTCATCGTTCAGTTTTCAGTTACTGAGCGCGCCACTGGTCGATATCTTCCGCAGCGTGCCGATGATCATCATCCTGATTGTGCTTAATAGCCTGTTTTCATTAATGAACATCCCGACATCGCCTTACGTGCTCGGTAGCCTGGCCCTCGGCGTCTGGATGGCCTGCGTCACCTCGGAAGTCTCGCGCGCCAGCTTTCTGGCGGTGCCGCATACCTTTCGCCGCGGCGCACGCTCGCTGGGGATGAATGGCTGGCAGGAGCTACGCCATATTTCGCTGCCGCTGGCGCTGCGCAACGGGCTGAGCGCCTGGGTCAATCTGCTGCTCAGCCTGATCAAAGACAGCGCGCTGGCTAGCGTCGTCGGCTACGTCGAATTTATGCGCGCTACCCAGACGCTGATTAACCGTACCCACGAAACCTGGCTGCTGCTGCTGGGCACCGGCCTGTTTTACTTCCTCATCTGTTACCCGGTTTCCCGCTACAGCCGTTATCTGGAAAAAAAGGTGGCTCTATGATCGAAATTCGCAATGTGCAAAAAGCCTTCGGTGCCGTCAACGTACTGAAAGGTATCGACCTGACCATTGATAAGGGCGAACTGGTGTGCCTGATTGGCGCCAGTGGCTCCGGCAAATCCACGCTGTTGCAATGTATTAACGGACTGGAAAACATCCAGGGCGGAGAAATTGTGGTCGACGGCATTCCGGTACACGCGGCCAGTACCAATATCAACCAGCTGCGCCGTAAGTTGGGCATTGTGTTCCAGCAATACAACGCCTTTCCCCATCTCAATGCGCAGGAGAACGTGGCGCTGGCGCCGCAGGTGGTGGCGAAACTCGGCAAACGGGAAGCGCTCAAGCTGGCGCAAAAGCATCTGGAGCACGTCGGGCTGGGCGGCAAAGCCCTGATGATGCCGTCGCACCTTTCCGGCGGGCAGCTTCAGCGGCTGGCAATTGCTCGCGCGCTGGCAATGAATCCTTCTTACATGCTGTTTGACGAAGTGACCTCGGCGCTGGATCCGGAACTGGTGGGCGAAGTGCTGGCTACCATGCGGCTGCTGAAATCGGAAGGGATGACCATGGTGGTGGTGACCCACGACATTGGCTTTGTTCGTGAATCCGCTGACCGCGTGGCCTTTCTGCATCAGGGCAATATAGGTGAGATCGGCAGCGCGGTTCAGGTGATCGACCACCCCAGCCAGGAACAGACACGCAAATTTATGCGGCGCGAACGGCGCAGCGAACAGGCGGCCTGATCGGGCCATTACTCCCTCGTTTATTCAGGAGAAGCAGCACATGATGACATTCAATTTGCAGGGCAAAACGGCGTTAGTCACTGGCGGGGCCAGCGGTATTGGTTTTGAAGTCGCGTCTCTGATGGCGCGCAGCGGCGCCCTGGTGGCGATTAACTACCTCCCCGGCGATCCACGAGGCGAGCAGGCGCTGGCAACGCTGAAAGCCGAAGGGCTGGAAGCAATAGCCGCGCCGGGTGACCTGTCGGACCCTGCTCAGGCAGAGACCATGGTAAAAGAGGCCGTTAAGGCACTCGGCCACCTCGACCTGCTGGTGAATAACGCCGGGACGCCCGGCGTTACCAAACCGATCCCAATACAGGATCTGGAGAGCGTCTCGGAAGCGCTGTGGCAAACGCTGCTCAACGTCAATCTGATGAGCGTCTTTCGCTGCTCAAAAGCCGCTGCCGCCAGCCTCAAAGCCAGCCAGGGGGCGATTGTGAATACCGCGTCCATTGCCGGTTTTGGATCGATTGCCAGCACCCTCGCCTACAGCGCCTCGAAGGCGGGCGTGATTAACCTGACGAAAAACCTCGCCCATGCGCTGGCCCCGGAAGTCCGCGTTAACGCCGTGGCGCCTGGCTCGGTGGAAAGCTCGTGGGCGATTGAATGGTCCGAAGAGCGCCGCCGCAGCACCGTGGCGGCCACCCCGCTACAGCGCTGGTGCACGCCTGACGACGTAGCGGAACTGATTGTTTATCTCGGCTTTGCCGGCCGGATGATCACCGGACAAACGGTGATCATCGACGGCGGAATTTCCATTTAACTTTTGCCACTATCCTCAGGGAACATCATGATCAACGAAATCATCAAAGTGAAATCGGGCAGCATTCTGGAAGATCAGGAGAGCTACTCCCGCGTGCTGGTATTGGGCGACTGGATTTTTATGTCCCTGACCGCCGGACGCGATTACAAAACGCGCATCATGCCGGACACGGCAGTGGCCCAGGCTGAACAGGCGTTTCGCAATGTCGAAGGCGCGCTGGCCTCGGTCGGGGCTTCGCTGGCCGACGTGGTGCGTTCGCGCCTGTTTATTCCACGCCAGGAGGATGTTAAAGCCGTGATGGCGTTTATTGGCGAGAAGTATCGCGGTATCGACCCCACCAGCTGCGTTACCTGCGCACCGCTCGGCGGTCCGGAATATCTGTTTGAGGTAGAGATCACCGCCTGGCGCGGCGCGGGTGAATTGCCGCAGCAGCGACGGGTGATTGCATTGTAAAACCCTGTTTGGGGCAGTATTCCAGGTCGGCATTGATGCTGACCTGGATTAAGGCTTATTTCACCTTCTTCACAATTTTCCCGACACTCTGCTCTTTCTCCACCAGCGCCATATACCGCGACACGGCTTTGGCGAATTTGTCTTTCCAGATGGCGAGCGCTTTGTCGATATCACGCGCTTTAATCGCCGCGACCAGGGCCACCACGTATTGCTGCGCGTCGGCTTCACGTTCGGTATAAACAATACCGGTCAGGTTATTGAAACGCTTTACCTCCACCGTAGTTTCCGCGAAATAGCGCGCGCATCGCTCCAGCCCGCTGGCGATCACGATGGTTTCCTGGAACTCAAGGTCGTTCAGAATGGTCGCCTGCTGATTGTCCTGACGCGCCAGCCTGAGGGCCGCGTTAGCCATCTTCTCCAGCGCTTTCATCTCACTGGCAAACGGCAGCGCCGGATTATCGTGAAACGCCTTCAGCGCCAGTTCGCCCAGAGCCGAACGGATGGCATACACCTCCAGAATGCTGGCAGGGTCAAGTTTCGCCACCACCGCCCCCCGATTGGGACGAACATCCACCAGCCCCTCCTGGTTCAGACGGCGCAGCGCTTCGCGGATAGGATGACGTGAGATATTGAGCTGTTCGGTAAGGTTCTTTTCAACCAGGCGGTCACCAGGCCGAAATAGCCCCTTAATAATGGCGGCCCGAATCTGGTCGGCCGCATATTCCGAGCTGGCAATATTGTTCATTGGCACCAGTTGCGCCCGGCTTACGGCATCTTTTTTGATCGGCATGACGGTAAGACATCCCTGAGTTAAGGAAACAAAAAAATAGCATAGCGGCTGAAGTCGCTGATTGTCGACAATCTTCGGCACGAAGAAAGACCTGAGCACCGGCTCAGGTCGCTTAAGGGGAGTGAGGCTGACGCAACGGATTAATGCCAGGCGATCCGGTTCATAAAATCCTGAGTACGCTGATGTCTGGGGGCCGTGAAAATCTCTTCCGGCGTACCAAACTCAATAATTTTGCCCTGATCCATCATCGCCACTTTGTGCGACACCTCGCGGACAAAGCGCATCTCGTGGGAGACCAGAATCATGGTGATCCCTTCGCGCGACAGCTGACGTACAGTATTCAGCACTTCGCTTACCAGTTCCGGGTCCAGCGCCGAGGTCACCTCGTCCAGCAGCAAAATTTGCGGTTTCAGCGCCAGCGCGCGGCTGATAGCGACCCGCTGCTGCTGGCCCCCGGACAGACTGGCCGGGTAGGCTTCGGCTTTGTGGCGCATACCGACCTTATCCAGCAGCGCCATCGCCTCCTCAAGCACCACTTTCCGGTCGCGCTTCTGCACTTTAACCGGCGTCACCATGACGTTTTCCAGCACGCTCATATTCTGGAACAGGTTGTACTGCTGAAACACGATAGCAACCTTCTCACGGATCTCGCTCACGCTGGACATCGAGTCGTAATCCACCTCGTTGTTCTGCACGCGCACCGCCCCGCCTTCGGGCCTGGTCAGTCCCATAATTACCCGCAGCAGCGTACTCTTCCCAGAGCCGGAACCGCCAATCAGGCTGACAATTTCACCAGGCTTCACGGTCAGGTTGATGCCGTTCAGCACCCGATGCTCACCGTAAGAGCACTTCAGTTCAACAATTTCTAACTGCGACATAGCATCACTCCGGTACACGCCATCAGGGCGGCGATAAGGGTGAAAGGGGGTTGGTCATGCTGGCTGGGACGCGGGCTGCCGCCGTCCCCGGCGAGGCCAGACGACGTTCCAGCCGCTGTCCCACCAGACTTAGCGGATATGACATGGCAAAGTAAATCAGCAGGATCACGCCATAAATCAGGAACTCGGAGTACCCACGGCTGATAAGGATCTTGGCGGAAAAGGTCAGTTCTACCACGCCAAGTTGCGATGCCAGCGCCGTGTCTTTAATAAAGGAGACCATAAAGCTGAACGCGGGCGGGATCACCACCTTCCACGCCTGCGGCAAGATCACGTAAAGCACAATCTGGCGGTAGCTGAAATTGAGCGTCTGCGCGGCCTCAATCTGAGTGTGTGACACCGACTCGAAGCCGGTGCGAAAGATCTCGGCCATATAGGCGCTGGCGATCAGACACACTGAGATCAGCGCAATCACATAAAACGACAGACTGTAGCCGAAGCCCTGGAACAGAAAGAACATCAGAAACAGCGTGACCAGAAACGGAATGCGGCGCAGTAATTCCACCGCGACAATCGCCACCGCGCGCAGCGGCAGAAACAGGGGATGGCGCGTCTGGCGCAGGCAGGCAATTAAAAAACCCATCAGCAGCCCAACTGAACAGCCGATGGCTGACAGGCTCAGCGTGTTAAGCGCCGCCTCCAGAATAAACTCCAGCGTGAACTGGCTGAACAGATTGGTTAATTGCTGCGACAATGTAAGCATCAGATAAACCTCGCCCGTACACGGAAACACCAGTAGCCGATAGCATAAAGAAAGGCGCTGGCGATAAAGGTGAGCACCACGTACAGTCCGGCGGCAACGGCGAACGATTCAATGCTGCGGAAGGTACTGGCGCTGATTTCAATCACCGCGCCGGTCAGTTCGTTGACGCCGAACAGACCGCCGATCGAGCTACCGAGCAGTATCCAGATAAAAAAGTTGGAGAGCAGCGGATAGATGGTTTTCGCCAGATGCGGCAACGTGACGAAACGAAAGCGCTGCATAAGGGACATATTGAGCGTTTCCGCCGCTTCCAGCTCCGCTTTATTCACCGATACCAGCCCGCTGCGCATGATGTCGGTGAGATAGGCTCCGGCATTGAGCGACAGCCCAATAAGCACTGCCGTCATCGGCGACAGCACAATGCCAAAATCCGGCAGGCCATAAAACAGGACGAAGATCTGAATCAGCGAAGGCGTGTTGGTAAAAAACACCACGTAGCCCCGCACCATACGGCGAACGCCTGGCCGGGCGTGCTGCACGGCTAACGCGCCGAGCAGCCCAATCACGCAGCCAATCCAGAAGGCGAGAAAAGCAACCAGTAGCGTGATCAGCGCCCCCGACAGCAGCTCAGGCCAGTGCTTTATCACCTCGCCAAATTGAAAACTGTAATGCATAGCGGATTACTCCTGTGTGGCTGCGTCCTGAGACATCAGAAGTACGGTGAGGGCACCACTTTCACCAGCATCGGGGCTTTAAACCACTTTTCCCACGTCTGATTAACGAAGCCGCTGGTGTGCACATCGTATAGCGCAGTATTCAGCACGTCGCGCAGCGCGGTATTGTTCTGCGCCAGACCGATACCGTCATAGGCGGTGTTCAGCGCTTCCGGCAGCACTTTCCACTGCACGTTGGGATAGTTTTTGGTAAAGGGCACGTAGAACTCAATGTTCTCGACCAGCGCATCGGCCCGCCCCTGCGCCAGTGAGCGAATGGTATCCGCCATGGTGTCAACGTAGAGAATTTTCGCCTTCGGGAGATTCTGCTTCAGGAAGTCTGTGGTCCAGACGCCGCGAATCAGCACCAGGGTATATTTTTCGTCGTTCAGCTCTTTCCAGCTTTTGATGTCCACTTTACTGGTGGTCAGCACGCCCATCGATTCAGTATGCAGCGGCACCGTATAGCTAATAGATTTGGCGCGCTCCACGGTACGGGTTAAGCCGCCGAGGCAAATATCGATCCGGTCCGCAACCAGGAACGGCACGCGCTGGGCAATTTCGGTCATCACGAATTCGGTTTTCACCCCTAATTCGCTCGCCAGTTTATTAGCAATATCGACGTCAAAACCTTCCAGCTGATTAGTCGCGCCAATCGACGATTGCGGTGGCGAATTGGGTAATACGCCGACGCGGATTACGCCACTTTTAATAATCTCATCTAAGGTCCTGGCATTGGCAACATTCACGGCAAGTAATAATACGAAAACACCGAGCAACACTGTTATCAGTTTTTTAAACATAGCGCTTTCTCACCTTTAAAGGAGTAATGCGTATTTTTCCCGAAACGGAGGATTGATGATTGTCAACAATCCACTTTTTGTCAATCAGTTTTAATCTTGTCAAATCGGACGATAAAGTTGTTTATAATCAATGGAATTAAACGGTTAGGCGGGGATGTTCCGATCGGGTGCAGTCAGTACGTCACTAACATATTGATCTCAATTAAGTATACCAATTACTTATATTTTTTAACTTCAATTTCGACAAAAATTAACCATCAAGGTGCAGGGTGCACCAGTAAAAGGCACCATGGCGTTTATTTTACCAGATGGTAAAAACAATCAGAAATAATCCTCCTCGTTTCACTCAGTAAAAAAAGGGTATTCCAAAGAGAAGCTGGAGTATTTAATAAACTCACAATCGAAGAGAGAAATGCCCCGGGTTTAAATTCGGCTTCCTTTAGCACCAGAAGTCCGGCAGGATAAATCCCCCTCAACAAGGGGGATATTTTGATAAGAGAATGACTGTTGGATAGCGTGCCACGGGAAATATTGGCCCGCTAATAACCCGGCGTCAGTGCACTACCGCTCAGTGTCCTGACGAAAGCAACGGCTTCATGATGATGCCCCTTCCTGGGGCGTGGCGCTGGTTTCTGCGGCTTCTTCCTCTTTCAGCCGTTCACTGAGGCGTCGTACCCGAAACAGCCGGAGCATGATGACAAAGAACGCCGGTACAAAGAAAATCGCCAGGAAAGTGCTGGTCAGCATACCGCCAATGACCCCAGTGCCAATGGCGTTCTGGCTGCCGGAGCCTGCCCCGCTGGCTACCACTAACGGTACCACGCCGAGAATAAACGCCAGCGAAGTCATCAGAATGGGCCGCAGTCGCTGCCTGGCGGCATGAACCACTGCCTCTACCGGACTGGCTCCGGCTTCGAAGTGCGCTCTGGCGAACTCAACGATCAGAATGGCGTTTTTCGCTGCCAGCCCGATGGTGGTCAACAGTCCTACCTGAAAATAGACGTCGTTAGACAGCCCGCGCAGCAAAGTGGCCGTCACCGCGCCGACCACTCCCAGCGGCACCACCAGCATTACCGCACTGGGGATACTCCAGCTCTCATACAGCGCCGCGAGGCAGAGAAACACCACAATCAGCGAGATAGCATACAGCGCCGGGGCCTGGGCACCGGATAACCGCTCCTCAAACGACAGACCGGTCCAGTCAAACCCTACGCCGGGCGGCATAGTGCCGGCAATGCGTTCCATTTCCGCCATCGCCTCGCCTGAGCTGAATCCTTCCGCAGGTTCACCCTGCAGGTTAAACGACGGCGCACCATTATAACGATTGAGCTTTTGCGCGCCGTAGCTCCATTTAGCGCTGGCGAACGCCGAGAACGGCACCATATCGCCATTATCATTACGAACGAACCACTGCTCTAAATCCTGTGGCAGCATACGTGAGGGAGCATCGCCCTGCATATATACCCGTTTCACCCGACCACGATCGATAAAATCATTTACATAGCCGGTGCCCCAGGCCAGAGAGAGTGTGCGGTTGACTTCGCCAATCGACACACCCAGCGCCCGAGCCTTCTCACGGTCAATCAGCAATTCGTATTGCGGAGCATCCTCAATACCGTTGGATCGCACCCTGTTTAATATCGGGCTCTGCCCCGCCGCAGCCAGAAACTGGTTACGCGCGTCCAGCAGTCGCTCATGACCGATACCGCCACGATCCATTAATTGGAAGTTGAAACCCGACACGTTACCCAATTCCCGCACCGCTGGCGGCGATACGACTATGGTGCGGGTATCACGGAATTCCCTGGCGAACTGGCCATTAAGGCGGACGGCCAGCGCATCGGCCTTCTGCTCAGGATTTTGTCGCTGATCCCAGTCGCGTAGCCGGATAAACAATGTGCCGACATTCTGCCCCCGACCGCCAAAATTGAAACCGGAAATGGCAAACACCGAGCGCACGCTGTCTTTTTCCATTCTGAGCAGATAGTCAGTGGCGCTGTGCAGCGTGTCGCGGGTACGCTCCCCTGTCGCGCCCGCTGGCGCCTGAATCTGGGCGAACAGCATTGCCTGATCCTCCTGCGGCAGGAACGAGGTCGGAATACGGGTGAACAGCCACCCGGTAGCGATGGCAATGACCAGATAGATCGCCATCAGCCTGCGCGGACGGCTGAGCCCTCGCATTACCGAAGCGGCGTAACGTTGATTAGCCCAGGCTACGCGTCGGTTAAACCAGCCAAAGAAGCCTTTACGCTCCGTATGCTGTTGAGTATTGACCGGCTTGAGCAGCGTGGCGCACAGAGCCGGGGTAAACACTACCGCGACAATCACCGACAGCGCCATTGAGGAGACGATGGTGATGGAAAATTGCCGATAGATAACGCCGGTCGATCCACCAAAAAACGCCATCGGCACAAACACTGCCGCCAGCACCATGGCGATCCCCACCAGCGCCCCGGTGATTTGCTCCATCGATTTGCGGGTAGCCTGCCGGGGTGATAACCCCTCTTCATGCATGATTCGTTCAACGTTTTCTACCACCACGATAGCGTCATCAACCAGCAAGCCAATCGCCAGAACCATGCCGAACATAGTCAGGGTATTGATCGAGTAGCCAAACACCGCCAGCACGCCGAAAGTGCCAAGCAGAACCACCGGCACCGCCAGCGTCGGGATCAGCGTGGCACGCAGGTTTTGCAGGAACAAGTACATTACGGCAAAGACCAGAATGATCGCCTCCACCAGGGTTCGCACCACGTTCTCAATCGACAAACTAATAAACGGAATGGTGTCGTAGGCATTAACCACCTCCATGCCCGGTGGGAAGAACGGCGTTAACTCATCCAGGGTGGCGCGCACCGCTTTTGCCGTTTCCACCGCGTTGGCGTTGGTCGCCAGCCGAACCCCCAATCCCACCGCCGCAGCACCGTTATAGTAGCTATCGGTGGAGTAGTTCTGCGCCCCCAATTCAATGCGCGCCACATCCGCCAGCCTGACTCGCGAGCCGTCCGGATTGGCCTTTAGCAGAATCTGGCCGAATTGTTCCGGCGTCTGCAAACGCGAGGGGCCAATCACCGTGGCGTTCAGCTCCTGCCCCGGCAGTGCGGGCTGCTCCCCCAGCTGGCCGGACGATATCTGAACATTCTGCTCCTGAATGGCATTGCTGATATCGCTGGCGGTCAGGCTGTAGTTCACCAGCGCAGCCGGATTTAGCCAGATACGCATGGCATAAGGCGATCCAAACAGCTGAAAGTCACCTACGCCGCTGGTGCGGCTGATGGGGTCCTGCACATAGGAGGCAACGTAGTCCGCCAAATCCTGGCGGGTCATGCTGCCATCATTCGACACAAAGGCCAGTATCATCAGAAAACTGGTCGAGGCCTTAGTTACGCGGATACCCTGCTGTTGTACTTCCAGCGGCAACAGCGGCTGGGCCAGCGCCAGCTTGTTCTGCACCTGTACCTGAGCGGTATCAGCGTTGGTGCCCTGCGCAAAGGTCAGCGCAATAGTCATGCTGCCGTCTGAATTGCTCTCGGAGGAAATATATTGCAGCTTGTCCAGCCCGTTCATCTGCTGCTCAATCACCTGCACTACCGTGTCCTGCACCGTTTTCGCCGATGCCCCCGGATAAGTAACCTGAATACTGATGGTTGGCGGCGCGATGGCCGGATACTGCGCCACCGGCAGGGTAAGAATGGCCAGCAGACCGCAAAGCATCATGATAATCGCCAGAACCCAGGCAAAAACCGGCCGTTCGATAAAGAATTTAGCCATTGCTTGCCTCCTCAGACTGACCTTCCGGTTTTACGCTGACCGTGACCGGGGAAGGTTGCCACTCCACTGCGGTTACCTGCGAGCCAGGACGCACCATTTGCCCCCCTTCAACAATGACCCGATCGCCTGGTGCAAGGCCTGCCGATACCAGCCAGCGATCGCCCAGCGCGCGTTCGGTGATCAGCTTACGCAGCGCGACTTTACCCGTAGACTCCACCACCAGAGCTGTCGCCTCCCCGCGCGGGTTGCGCGTTACGCCGCGCTGCGGCACCAGCAGGCCACTTTCTGCCGCCATGCCGTCCATCAGCCGCGCACGAACGAACATACCCGGCAGTAACAGACGTTGGGGATTTGGAAATACCGCGCGCAGTACTACCGAGCCAGTGGATCGATCGACTGAAATCTCGGAAAACTGCAGTTTTCCAGGGTGGGCGTAATGCGTGCCGTCCTCCAGCGTTAAGGTGACGGCTGCCGATTGCTGGTCCTCTCCCGGCGTTAACACGCCGCTGGTCAGCGCGCTTTTCAGCCGTAACAGTTGAGCACTGGACTGTGTGATATCCACATAGATAGGATCAATCTGTTGTACCGCCGCCACCGCGCCAGTCTGCTGCGCCGTCACCAGCGCACCTTCCGTTACGGCTGAGCGACCAATCACACCGTCTATTGGCGACAGCACTTGGGTATACACCAGATTGATGCGCGCGGTGACGCGGTCAGCCTCGGCAGCCTGAACATCGGCCTGCGCCTGCTGCTGAGCGGCAACGGCGTCGTCATAAGCCTGACGACTGATAACCCGACTCTCAACCAGCGGACGATAACGCTGCATTAATAGCGTTGCCGTGCGCAGCTGCGCATTGGCCCGAACCAGCGCGGCGCTGCGGCGGTTATACTCCGCCTGGTAGAGCGCCGGATCAATTTGGTACAGCGGCTGTTGCGCTTTTACCTCGTCACCTTCGTTAAACAACCTTTTTTGCACAATCCCCCCCACCTGCGGTCGTACTTCAGCGTTACGAAAGGCGCTGGTGCGCCCCGGCAGCTCGCTGGTCAACGTTACAGGCTGAGTTTTCAAGGTGACCACGCCTACTCGCGGCGCCGGGGGTGGCGCTGCCGGTGGCGCTTTTCGGGCTGCCATCACCATCCACAGGGAGAGAGAGACAGCGATAACAATCACGCCGACGGAAAGAGAGGCGATTTTGGCGTTCATAGAGAGGTTTCCTTTTACATGCTGGACAGCGCTGGAGAGCGGCATGGGATTTACTCTACGAGCGGATAACTGACCTCAACGTGACCGGCAGATAACATTCGTGTCAGCTACGGTGCTTTATAAGCAACGGCAGCGCTGGCTGACAGAAATGTCAGCCAGCCGTCAGCCTGGCGACCTGATAACTGGCATAAACTACCTGGCGCGGCGACGGATTACGTGATTAATTGACGACTGGTGCTGAATAACGGAGGAAGCCATGCGATTACTGTTGGTTGAGGATGAAGAGAAAACCTCGTCATACGTTAACCGTGCGTTAAGCGAACTTGGCTACACTGTTGACGTCGCCAGCGATGGTATTGAAGGACTGCATCTGGCGGTACAGCAGGACTACGATGCGGTGATCCTCGACGTGATGCTGCCGGGTAAAGATGGCTATGCGGTGCTGGAAGGTCTGCGCGCCAGTAAGCAGACGCCGGTACTGATGCTGTCGGCGCGCGGGTCGGTAGATGAACGCGTTAAAGGGCTGCGGCGCGGCGCGGATGACTATCTGCCTAAACCTTTCTCGCTAATCGAACTGGTCGCGCGCATTCAGGCGCTGCTACGTCGCCGCAGCAGCGACGGCGTTGACGTTACCCAGCTACAGATTAACGATCTGCACGTCGACCTGCTGGCGCGCAGGGTGATCCGGGGCGGCGACCGCATCGATCTGACCGCCAAAGAGTTCGCGCTGCTTAGCCTGCTGGCTCGCCATCAGGGAGAGATCCTGTCAAAAATGATGATTGCCGAACAGGTATGGGACATGAACTTTGAAAGCGATGCCAACGTGGTAGAGGTGGCGATTAAAAGGCTGCGCGCCAAGATCGATGCGCCCTACCCGCTAAAATTGCTGCATACGGTACGCGGCATGGGGTACGTGCTGGAAGCGCGCGCCCACGACGATAACGCCCTGCGGCTCCGCACCCAATGAAAATATCCATTTCCACCCGTATGGCGCTGATGTTTGCCGTGACCATGGCCCTGCTAATGCTGGCGTTAGCTATGGTGATGCGCGGCTCGCTGCTGACCTCGTTGCAAAATCAGATGCACAAGGAACTGCACTTTCGCCATTCGCTGATCGCGCCGTTTATCGCCAGTAAAGGCACCGTGCACGACTGGCCGATGGTACAACAAAAGCTCAACAATATGTCCAGCAGCGAAGGGGGAATGGTAAAGCACTGGGTTATCAGTCGCGATCCGCGCTATCGCATTGGCACGCCGCCACCGACCAGCAAAAACCTGGCCACGTTAACGGACGGCTTCGCCAGCACGCCCAATCCACAAGGCGACTACCCGCTTTATATTCTGATTTCCACTCTCCCGGCGCTGGGCGATCGCCCATCCATACGCTATGTGGTGGCGATGGACTCCACGCCCTATATGGATACGCTGCGCGAGTTTACCCATGCACTGGCGCTGATCTCGCTACTAGCCGTCTCGCTGGCCGCCCTGCTGGGTTATTTGATTTCGCGCATCGGTATGCGCCCGGTGGTCAGCCTGAGTGAGCAGGCGCACCATCTGGTGCCCGGCCATGCCGGCCAGCGTCTGGACAGTGCCGCCCTGCCGTCGGAACTCCATAACCTGGCCGACTCCTTTAATGGCGTTCTGGCGCGGCAGGAAGTGGCGTGGTGCCAACTGGAGAGTTTCAACGCCGATGTCGCCCATGAGCTGCGCACCCCGCTAACCAACCTGATCGGCCAGACGCAGCTGGGGTTGGCGCGAGAACGTAGCGCGCATGAGCTGGAAGAGCTGTTGCAGTCGAATCTGGAAGAACTGGAACGCATGACCTCTATCGTCAACGACATGCTGTTCCTGTCACATGCTCAGGCAGGCCAGTACGCGACGGAGCTGAGCGATGTCTCGCTTCGCGAAGAAACGTTGAAAACCGCGGAATATGTCGAGCCTTCGTTTATTGAAAACAGTCTGACTATTGAAGTCGTTGGCGAGATCCGGGCGTATGTCGATCGACGCCTGTTTCACCGCGCGTTGGCCAACCTGCTGGAGAACAGTGCCCGCCATGCCTTAGCCGGGAGTACGGTCTGTATCCAGTTACAGCAGCAAAACGGCTTTGCCCGGGTAGCCGTCACCAATCGCGGTGAAGAGATTGCGCCGGAGCATCTGGCGCGGCTGTTCGAGCGCTTTTACCGGGTTGACTCTTCACGGGTACACAGTGACATGCATCACGGGCTGGGCTTGTCGATCGTACGAGCTATCGCGCTGATGCACCGGGGAGAGGTCTTTGTTAATAGCGCCAACGGGGTCAATACCTTTGGTTTTTTGCTTTCGCTAACGCCCCCCTCTTTCCTCGCCGATCGACCGATCGAACCTCATTCGCCGGAGTCCATTCAGGGCGCCATCAGTGAACTAACGCACTGAATATGCCCCCGCCCCGCCATCCATAAGTTCTGATTATTACTTCAAACAGACTGTCTTCTATCTTACTGACTGAGGGTGAGTTAAGTTCGACGACGCGCTGGTTACATCACTTAAACAAACATTTTTATGACAGCACGATCGGTCAGATTTTATTCACTTAGCCGCTGAGGGCCCTATGACAGCACTTGAAAATAAATTCAGAAAACTGGCTACGGATAATGCGCCAGGCCAGGAGGTTCGCCAGAATGACAGCAGCCTTGCCTCACTAACCCTCGGAGAAGCGTTACCCGGCATTCAGGTCGACTTTTCGCATGGCGATGTCGATGCATTTGAACCCACGCCGGGTTCGCTGGAGCGATTTGTCGAAGGGGTTCACATTGGCGGCAAGCGCGCTTATACAGAGTACCGCGGCGACAGCCAGATCCGTGAAAAGCTGGCCGTGCGGCTGGGGGATTTTACCGGCGCCTCGATTGCCAGCCACCAGCAGCTGATCCTGACGCCTGGCTCGCAGGGCGCGCTTTTTCTGGCTATCGCCACCACCACCTCTGCGGGTGACAAAGTCGCTATCGTGCAGCCTGATTACTTTGCCAACAGAAAACTGGTGGAGTTCTTCGACGGCGAGATAGTGCCGGTCAGCATGGACTATCTGGCGAACGACAAAAGTGCCGGGCTGGACCTCAGCCAGCTGGAAGACGCCTTTAAAGCGGGTGCCAAAGTGTTCGTCTTTTCCAATCCCAACAACCCCGCCGGCGTCGTTTATTCTGCCGAAGAGATTGCTATCATCGCCCAACTTGCAGAGCGCTATGGCGTAACGGTGATTGTCGACCAGCTCTATTCCCGCCTGCTCTACAGCAACGAAAGCTATACCCATCTGTGCGCGCAGCCGGTAATACCTGAGAATCTGATCACCATTATGGGACCGTCAAAGACCGAATCACTCAGTGGCTATCGTCTTGGCGTCGCTTTCGGATCGGCTCACATTATCAATCGCATGGAGAAACTTCAGGCCATCGTTTCGCTGCGCGCTGGCGGTTACAGTCAGTCGGTGCTGCAAGGCTGGTTTAGCGAACCCGCGGGCTGGATGGAAGAGCGTATTCGCCTGCACCAGGCCATTCGCGACGACCTGATTAACGCGTTTAGCGCCATCGACGGGGTCGCCATCCGCTGCCCGCAGGCTGGCAGCTATCTGTTCCCCCGCTTACCTGAGCTGCGTCTGAGGTCGGAGGACTTTGTGCGGGTTCTACGCCATCAGGCCAATGTCATTGTCACCCCCGGGACCGAATTCAGCCCTCATGCAACCCAAAGCGTACGGCTTAACTTCTCGCAGGATCATCAGGCGGCAATTAAAGCGGTAGAAAGAATGGCAACCCTGATTGGACGCTACCGGAAATGAACACTATCCCCCTTCCCCAGGGCAACTACCGCCCGGCGAAACGCCATGCCGATATTATCTATACAGCAGGGATGACGCCACGCCGCGAGGGCGTACTGATTCAGCATGGCCCGGTAGCTAACGATGTTCCTTTGTCAGAGTATCGCGAGGCGGTGATGCTGGCGTGCGCTAACGCCATAGCGGCGGCGCATTCACTGCTGATGCCGGACGAGATCGTGGCTGACGTGCTTTCAATGACCGTGTTTATTGCCAGCCGCAGCGACTTCACGGCACATGCGCAGCTGGCGGATTATGCCTCGGATTATCTGCTGGAAAGGTACGGCAGCGCGGGTATTGGCGCCCGTGCGGCGGTCGGCGTCATCTCGCTGCCGGGCAGCTCGCCGGTGGAGATCCAACTGGTGGTTGCGGCAGGTAAAGCGTCGCCCTGAACAGGGCAACGTGAAGCCGCATCAGCGCCGCTTTATGCCAGCGTCGGGATCGGCAATGACCTCATTGAACCGTGGTCGTGACGCATACGGAGCTTCAGGGTATATTCCGCCAGGATATTAAGTAAAGTCTGCTTCACCGCCTGAGACGGAAGCGACAGCGACAGCGACTTAGACTCACACAGCGCGAGCGTCGTCACCATCACCGGCTGGATGCGAGCGCAGTGCAGGCGAGGAGAATTATCGCACAGGTGGATAGCCACGGAGGCAGGCAGGATGGTTGAGGCGATGCCTGCATCAAGCGCCTGATTTAGCGTCAGATGCGTTGAAATTTCCGCCACCACCCGTGGCGTGCTGCCAAGGCTGATAAAGGCATCATCCACGGTTTTTCTGATAAAGTGATTGCGGTTGGGTAAGATCAGCTCTTGATCCAGCACATCCTGCAAATTCAATTGTTTCTCACAGGCAATCGGCTGGTCGCTGACGAAATACATCTCTTCTTCTAATAAAGGCGTGAAATGAATCCCGTGCGGCATATTGCTGCCGTACAGGCTGGTTCCCAGCAACGCCAAATCAATAGTGCCATTCATCACCAGCTCGCTCTGGCGCACCCCGGAATTCTGATTAAGGTTAAGTGAAATCCCCGGATAATTTTCCCGCACCGCTTTGAGCAGTGGAATAGCAAGCTGTTCGGCTATTGTGCACTGTGAAAGACCGACGCTGACGCTGCCGGATAAATTCTGCCCTGCGGTCTGCACCTCCATATGCGCCTGCTCGCACAGCCGTAATATAAGCTGAGCTTTTCGATAAAGGACTTTCCCCGCTTCCGTAGGCTTTACGCCCCGCTTATTACGGATTAACAGCGTTTGCTTTAATTCATGTTCTAAAACAGAGAGTTGCTGGCTTAACGCTGGCTGGGCGACGAATAAAACTTCTGCCGCCTGGGTCAGGCTGCCAATTTCAATGCTTTTGACAAAATACTGTAGGCGTCGAAGATTCATAATTTATTTGTCTGAATACAAAGAGTTGAAAACCCGAATGGAGAGATATGATGCAGGATATATGCCACTCTTATGAATGAGGGCTCTTTTTTCTGGTAACGTTCTAATCCAGATTCAGTTTTCTATAAACACCGTTTATTACCTCAGAGAGGATGTGTCTTATCGTGCACCACTACGGAGCGATATATTCAACCCTAATCCACTCCCTCCCCCAGTTTGCGTATAAACGGAGAAAGAAAATATATGGATCAACAACGAATTAAGGCCTTGATTGATTTGATGGCAGCCAGCGACCTGGTAGAGCTTAAATTCAGTGAGAATGACTGCACGCTTGAGCTGCTCAGGGAGACCTCTCTGTCTGGTGAGAGAGAACCAGCTGTACCCGACGCGACGGCATTATCAGCCTCGTCAGCGCCATTCCCGCAGGTTAGCGACAGCCATACCCAATGTGCCCCGTTTTATGGGGTGCTCCATTTGACGCCCGCCCCCGGCAAACCGCCGTTTGTACAAGCTGGCGATCGCGTTGAAAAAGGGCAAACGCTGGGGCTGCTGGAAGCGATGAAAATGTTCCACCCGCTTGAAGCGGAGTGCAGCGGCAGGCTCCAGGCGATTCTGGTGAATGCCGGCGAAGACGTCGATGCTGAGCAGCCGCTGTTCCGCATTGCAAACGCTGACGACGCTGCCGGGGGTGAATAATGTTTAAGCGCGTACTGATCGCTAACCGTGGCGAAATTGCTTTGCGCGTTCTGCGTGCCTGTCAGGGGCTTGGGCTTGAAACCGTCGTGGTCTGTTCAGAGGCGGATAAGGACACCGAATTTTTGCGTCTGGCAGATGTGTCGGTATGCATCGGTCCTGCGCCTTTAGCAGGCAGCTATATGAACCCGGCGGCTCTGCTGCTCGCCGCCAGAGCTACCCAGGCCGACGCCATTCATCCGGGCTATGGATTCCTCTCCGAGAACGCTGAGTTTGCTGAACAGGTGGCCACCGCTGGATTAACCTTCATCGGGCCATCGCCTGACTGCCTGCGAACCATGGGAGATAAAATCGCCGCCAGACACGCCATGCTAAACGCAGGTATGCCCTGCGTTCCGGGTTATGACGGCGTGCTGCCCGATGATGACCATGAGCTGGCTGAAAAAGTCTCATCCATTGGCTACCCGCTGCTGATCAAAGCGGCGGGCGGCGGCGGCGGACGCGGTATGCGCGTGGTGGAAAATCGCGAGGCGCTCAGTAGCGCCATCAGCCTGACGCAGCAGGAAGCACGTCATGCCTTTAATAACGATCGGGTTTATATCGAAAAATATCTCGGCCATCCGCGTCACGTCGAGATTCAGGTACTTTGCGACAGCCATGGCCAGGCACTATGGCTCGGTAGCCGCGACTGCTCCCTGCAACGACGTCACCAGAAGGTGCTGGAAGAAGCGCCCGCGCCGGGTATCGATCCGGCGCTGATAGCCGAAATTGGCCAGCGCTGCGTTAAGGCCTGCCTGGATATCGGCTACTGCGGCGTCGGCACCTTTGAATTTCTCTATCAGGATGGCGCGTTCTATTTCATTGAAATGAACACCCGACTCCAGGTGGAACATCCCGTCACCGAGATGACTACCGGCATCGATATTGTTCAGCAGCAGATCCTCGTCGCCGGGGGTGAAAAACTGCAATTAACCCAGGACGCGATCAAAAGTAGCGGCCACGCCATTGAATGCCGCATCAACGCGGAAGACCCTGCCACCTTCATGCCAGCGCCAGGCATCATCCGCCGCTGGACGGCGCCAGCAGGCAGCGGCGTCCGCGTCGACACTCATGTCAGCAGCGGGTTTCGCGTATCGCCCTATTACGATTCGATGATCGCCAAGGTAATTACCTTCGGTGCAGATCGCGATGAGGCGCTCAGCCGTATGCGCCTGGCGTTGAGCACGCTACGCGCGGAAGGCATCACCACCACCGTTCCCCTGCACCAGCAAATCCTTATCGAGCCTGAGTTTTGTCAAGGCGGGGTAGATATTCATCATCTCGAACGCTGGCTGGCTGAAAAATCAGCGCGTGCGGAATCCCTTTAACCTGTATCGGAGGCTCGATGGAAATTTCTGATTTGCGACTCATGCTGGGCTGGATGCAGCAGACGCAGCTAACCCAGCTAACCCTGACGCTGCCGGACAGCCATCTGTTGCTGCGGCGGCGTCCAACAGGCCCAGTCCCCCGCTCTCACCAGCAGGACGGTGCATCAGTCGCCGTCACGCAGCAGCAGCAGGCGGTCAAAGCGCTCAACGTCGGCACGTTCCTGCCGTTTCATCCCTCTCACTCCACGCCCCCCGTCGCGGCTGGCACGGAGGTTCATGAGGGGGATATGGTGGCATTCCTGCGCGTTGACGCATTACTCCTGCCCGTTCTGGCTACCGGCAGCGGCATTCTGAGTGAACCTCAGGTAAAGACGGGCGAACTGGTGGGCTACGGCATGACCCTCTTCACCATCAGGGGACCTGACGGGCTGTCGGTTTAATACAGCGTCGGTGGGCTGCCGCTCAGCGGCCGCCATGTCATATCACTGTTTACAACAGGAAATGATCAATGAGCACGCATTTTGATTTACGCCCGATTCTCACGGGTGAATACGGTAAGCAGATACTGCATGGCTTAGAAACAACGCTACAGCTGGCGGTGACCACCTGGATTCTGGCGATCGTGCTGGCGATGATCCTGGTCTCCGTCCGCTTAAGCGGCAGCGCATTCGGCCGTCGCCTGGTGGCGGGCTATGTTGCTTATCATCGCAATGTGCCGACGCTGGTGCAGCTGATGCTGTGGTATTTCGCAATCCCTTCATTGCTGCCTGAGGCATTGCAGGCATGGCTTGCCGACTTTGGCTATGAATTTATCTTCGCCGTTATCGCGCTGAGTTTGTGTGAAGCCGCCTTCTTCTCTGAAGACCTGCGCAGTGGACTGAGGGCGGTGCCCGAGGGGCAAATGGAAGCGTCACGGGCGCTGGGCATGGGCTATATCCGCGCGGTACATAATGTGGTCATGCCCCAGGCGATCCGTAACTGCCTGCCTTCCCTGATTAATCACACCGTCACCCTGTTTAAGAACACCAGCCTGGCGATGGCGATTGGCCTGAGCGAGCTGACCTATGCCACGCGTGAAGTCGAGAACTACACCTATCGCACCTTTGAAGTCTACCTGGTTGCGACGGTGGTTTATCTGCTGATCTCACTTGCCATGATGGGGGCAGGTGCTTTGCTGGCCCGCCGTTACCGAATTGAAAACGCGGGATAACACACTATGTTTGATTTCTTTGACATTATACGCAACAACTGGGAACTGTTTTTAATCGGTCAGTACCCTCATGGTCCGCTCGGCGGCCTGGCCTGTACCTTAATCCTCTCGGTACTGGCCTTACTGATCGCCTTTCCGGTCGGCATTGCGCTGGCTACCGCGCGCATTTCCCACTACCGCTGGCTACGTTACCCGCTGACCTGTTGGGTATACATAGTCCGCGGCGTGCCGCTGATCATGTTTATTTTCTGGACCTATTTTCTGGTGCCGTTGCTGATCGGACACAGCATTAGCGCCTTCGTCACCATGCTCTGCACGCTGGTGCTCTATCAGAGCGCCTATCTGAGCGAGGTGATCAGGGGAGGATTGGAGGCGATACCAAAAGGCCAGAGCGAAGCCGCACGAGCACTGGGGATGGGGTATTTTCGCAACCTGTGGTACATCATTCTCCCTCAGGCGCTTTATAACTCGCTGCCGAGCATCGTCAGCCAGTTCATCAGCATCATTAAAGAAACCACCCTCGGCTATATTATTAATCTGCAGGAAATGACCTTTGCCGCTAATCAGGTGAACAACCAACTGCTGACCAAGCCTTTTCAGGTCTACGCCATCCTGGCGATAACTTACTTTATTCTTTGCTATGGCCTGACGCGAATAGCAGGCTCGCTTGAGAACCGCATTGAACGCAAGCGTCGCAGTAAGGGGGATATTGCTGCCGCTGCCCGGATGAGTTCCGCATCAGTGCGTGAACAGGGGTAATTACCCCTGTGGCGAGAGTAATTCGCGGTATTTTGCCGCATTACTGACGTAATTAGCGCTGGTTTCCTCCAGCGATCGCCACTGCTGTTCTGTCAGGGTACGGATGACCCTGGCGGGCGACCCCACCACCAGAGAATAATCAGGGATGATTTTTCCCTCGGTCACCAGGCTGCTGGCGCCAATCAGGCAGTGGTGCCCTATTCTGGCCCCGTTCAGCACCACCGCATTCATGCCAATCAGGCTGTAATCGCCAATCTCGCAACCGTGCAGCATGGCCTTGTGGCCCACGGTGACGCCGCGCCCCACGGTTAGAGGCGTGCCGGGGTCAGCGTGCAAAACAGCGCCATCCTGCACATTAGCATCGGCGCCGATAAAGATATGGTCGTTGTCTCCGCGAATCACCGCGTTGAACCACACGCTTGACCCGGCGGACAGCTTCACATTGCCGATCACGCTGGCGCTGGGCGCTACCCAGGCGTTGTCGTCAATCTCAACGCGGTAAGAACCTAACTGGTAGATCATGAGAACTCCTGCATGCGCTGCCGACCCTCGGCCGGCATATAAAGAAGTGAAGGTCTGATTGATGGCCTGAACGTTTACTTATCCGACGTTTTTTGGCTCAGCGGGATAGAAGGCAGTTTGGCGATCAGAATCAGCGCAATCACCGCCAACAGCGCCACAAACGCCAGGCTCATCGACATGGCATGAAGCAATGCCTGCCTGGCTAGCGGCAACAGCGTCTGATGGAGGGCATCAATGGGCTGCCCGCTGCGAATCAGCATCTGAGGATCATTATAAAGCATGATGTGCTGAACCTGCCCGGCACGGGTGAAGATCCTCGTCACATTAAACTGATAGAGGCTTTTCACCAGCGTTCCCATCACCGCCGTCGCGATTAAAGCCCCAACCAGCCGCAGGGATTTTTGCATGGCGGTCGCAATCCCCATATGCTGCGGCTGCGTTAGCGACTGGGTAAATAGCGTCAGGTTGATCAGGGTAAAACCCAACCCGCAGCCAGCGGTAAAGGTCAGCGCCAGCAGGCTGGAGAAACCTGCGCGCGTACCGATAAACGCAAAGCCCAGGCTCGCCAGCAACAGCAGGCTGACGCCGAGGAAGGGTAACAGTGAGGGGTTGGGAATACGCGTAACCAGCCGACCGTTAACTATCGCCCCGAGCGTCATGCACAGCGCCAGCGGCGTGATCAGCACGCCCGCGTCTGAGGCAGCAAAGCCGTAGCCCCCCTGAAACAGCAGCGGCAGGTAGATAAAGAAGGAGAACATCACGCCGCCGATCAGCAGGGCCAGATAATAAAGCTTACGCAGCGCGTGATGAGCAAACAGCGCCCCCGGCAGCAGCGGATCGCGCGCCCGCGGTTCCCACCAGCAGAGACCGACAGCCGAGATCGCCAGGATGCCTGCCAGGCCGCAAATCAGCTGGAGATGCCGCTCAGGCAGCCACTCCACCAGCAGCTGGAGGGAGATTAATGCCGCCGCAACCATCACCGCCCCCGGCCAGTCGACCCGCGGTTTGCCCCTGGCACGCGGCGGAAAATAGGGCAGGAATCGCCATGCAAAGAGCAGCGCGATAAACCCTAACGGAATATTCAGCCAGAAAACGTAGCGCCAGCCATAGTGGCTGCTGACATACCCGCCAAGAGCCGGGCCTGCGGCATTCGCCACGCTGGAAACCACGCTAAGAATAATTTGCCAGCGCAGACGACGATGGGTGTCGGGAAAAAGCTCAGGGATACAGGCGAAGGCGCTACCAATCACCATCCCTCCGCCAATCCCCTGTAGCCCCCTGGCAAACACCAGTTCCAGCATCTCGCGGGCCAGGCCGCACCAGACCGAGCCAAGGGTAAAAATCAGCGTGGAGGCCAGGACAAAGGGCTTTCGCCCGTAGTAATCCCCAAGTCGGCCGGTGATGGGGATCGCCACCATGCTGGCCAGCAGATAACTGGTGGCCACCCAGGCATACAAATCAAAATCTTTCAGGTCGTTCACGATACTGGGCAGCGCATTGCCCACTATCGTCTGTTCCAGTGAAGAAAGCAGCATCACCAGCGAAATGCCGCACATCGCCAACAGAGAGGCTCTGAAGTCACGCGGCTGGCCATCGTGCAGCGCAAGTGAGGGTGTAGATTCCGCCATGATGCTGCCCCTCTATTGCAATGCTGACAGGGCGCTGGCGATGCGGGAAAAGCCCGTCTCAATATTTTGCATTGATGTCGCAATGGAGGCGCGGAAATAGGGAGAAAGTCCGTAGGCAGAGCCGGGAACCAGCGCCACGTTGGCTTTTTCAAGCAGATAGAGCACCACGTCATTGTCCGTTTCCAGCAGCGTTCCGCTGGCCGTGCGCTTGCCGATCACTTCGGCACAGTTGATATAGAGATAGAACGCGCCGTCGGGCGGCAGGCAGGACAAACCCTCAATCGCATTGATCAGCTGAATAGCGCTGTCGCGACGCTGAGCATAGATTTCCCGGTTATGGGCAAGCACCGACTGATCGCCCGAGTAGGCGGCGATAGCCGCAGCCTGACTGATGGAACAGGTTGCGCCAGCCGTCTGTGATTTCATGGTGGCGATCGCCTTGATCAGATCGGCTGGCCCGGCAATAAAACCGATGCGCCATCCGGTCATGGCATAACTTTTAGAGACGCCGTTAACGATCAGCGTTCGGTCGCGTAACTGTGGTTCCACCGCCACAATATTCGGGTTCTCAAGGGAACCGTAGCGAATGTGCTCGTAAATTTCGTCGGTCATGACCATCACCTGCGGATGTCGCAGCAGGACCTGCGCCAGCGCCCGATAGTCCTCAGCGGTGTAGCAGGCTCCCGTCGGATTACTGGGAGAGTTGATCAGCAGCCAGCGCGTCCTTGGGGTAATAGCGCTTTCCAGCGCTTCCGGCGTCAGCTTGAAACCGGCAGACTCCGGGCAGGGCACCACCACGGGCTTGCCCTCGCACAGTTTCACCATATCCGGGTAGGAGACCCAGTAAGGCGCGGGAATAATCACCTCATCGTCCTTATTGAGCGTGGCCCCTAATGCCAGAAACACCGCCCCTTTCGCACCATGCGTGACGATGATTTCGTTCAGCGCATAGCTCACGCCATTTTCAGTCTGGAGTTTCTGCGCAATCGCCTCACGCAGCGCGACTGTGCCGGAGTTATGCGTATAGCGGGTATCGCCCTGCTCCATCGCCTCCCACGCGGCCTGGCGAATATGCTGCGGCGTATCAAAATCAGGTTCACCCACCACCAGGCTGATAACCGGGCTACCCTGACGCTTCAACTCCAGAGCGCGGTCGGCGGCGGCGCCACTGGGGGATTGCTTAATTTGCTGAATTCGTTGTGCAATACGGGAATTACTCATAGCCTTCTCCATCTGTTTTTGCTTTTACGATGACCTGACCACTGCACGCAGGCGCTACAGCACACCCTTCTCTTTCAGTGCGGTAATTTGCTCCGGCGAATAGCCGATGTCGGACAAAATATCGTGGTTGTGCGCGCCGCGATCGGGCGCGACCGTACGCATCTGGCTCGGTGTGCGGTTGAGAATAAAGGGCTGGCCGACGACCTCCACATCACCAAGCCTTGGATGATGCAAAGGTTGCGCGATGCCAAGGTGCTGAACCTGGGGATCGGCAAAGACCTCATCAATGCTGTTAATCGGACCGGCTGCCACCGAATCTTTCTCAAACAGGGCGATCCATTCCGCGCGGGTACGGGTACGGGTGATAGCTGACAGGATGGTATTCAGCGCGACCCGGTTTTCTGAACGCAGCGATTCGGAGCAGAAGTCGGGATGCTCCATCAAATCCATTCGCTGCAGAGAGGCGCACAGACGCCGGAACATCGCCTGTTCGCCTGCGGCGATGGTGATATAGCCATCTGAAGTGGGATAAACGCCGGTAGGAATGGAAGTCGGATGATCGTTGCCGGGCTGCTGTGGGATCTCCTGCAAAAAGAGCCAGCGCGCGGCCTGAAAATCAAGCATCGACACCATCGTCTGTAGCAGGGAAACCTGGACCCACTGGCCGCGACCGGAAGTCTGGCGTTCCAGCAGCGCCGTCATGATGGCGATGGCACAGTACATCCCCGCGCCGACATCAGCCACGGCAAACCCGGCACGCATCGGGCCGTGGCTTGCATCGCCGTTCAGGGACATCAGTCCGCCCATTCCCTGTACGATGTGATCGAAACCCGGACGTTTCGCATAGGGCCCATCCTGACCAAAACCTGAAATGCTGGCATAAACAATGCGCGGGTTAATCTCAGCCAGCGTTTCGTAGTCAATGCCAAGGCGGAATTTAACGTCGGGGCGAAAGTTCTCAACCACCACATCCGCTTCTGCGACTAATTTATAAAAAATGGCTATACCTTCGGGATCTTTTAAATTAATGGCCAGCGATCTTTTATTACGGTGGAGATTCTGAAAATCTGGCCCGTCACGTAATCCTCCCCAGCCGTCGCTGACCTCCATATATTCAGGGCTTTCAATTTTAATAACGTCAGCCCCCCAGTCAGCAAATTGACGGACGCAGGCCGGTCCTGCCCGAACGCGGGTTAAATCCAGTACTTTAATTGCCGCCAGCGGCCCCTGGCGATTGGCTTTCTCAGTCACGGCCTATTCTCCCCTGAACTGTGGAAGCCGTTTTTCAGCAAATGCTGCCCGGCCTTCCTGGTAATCTGCACTCTTGAAGCAGGCATCAATTAATTTTTGCGCGGCGGACATATCGCGCTCACTTTCGTCTTTTTCCAGCTCAATAAACGCCCGTTTAATGGCGGCCAGCGTCATTGGCGCATTCTGCGCCACCTTCATCGCATATTCGTTAACGTACTGTTCAAAGTTTTCGCCGGACACCACGTTATGCACCAGCCCCATCTTTAACGCTTCCTGCGCGTTGTAATGACGGCCGGTGAAGAAAATGTCGCGACCATACATGGGGCCGACAATGCGGTTGAGCCGGATTTGACCTTCATAGCCGTAACCCAGCCCCAGCCGGGCGGCGGGAATAGCAAAGACGCCGTTATCAGCGCACAGGCGAATATCGCAGCTGGTGGCAAAATCCAGGCCGCCGCCGATGCAATAACCCTTAATCATTGCAATGGTAGGTTTAGAGCAATAATAGAATGCATTGTAGGCGGCTTCATTAATCAGATGGTATTGGTGATTTTGCTCGGGATTATTTCTGACTTCGCCAAAAGAGGAAATATTCGAGCCTGCGGCAAAGGCACGTTCCCCCGCGCCCCGTAAAATAATGACGCGTATATCCTTATTGTCTTCAAAGCTGGCGACAATTTCAGGTACGGCGCGCGCCATATCAATAGAAATGGCATTATGCTTAGCCGGGTCGTTAAAGGAAATCCAGCCAATTGGACCAGTCACCCTGGAGATAATTTTCGATGTTTCCGTAGTCATATTCACCTCTTTATTTATCTCCGCCGGATACACAGCAGAGATGCGTGAATGAAACGCAGCTTTATCAGCCGCGTTTACTTTTCAGCAAACTTACAATCTGTCGACGTTAATAAGTGAGCCAGGCAGTAACCTCGCTCACCCATTATTATCAGGGAAGTGGTTTAAAATTAATGTCCGACATTTTCTGGACTTTGTCCTTGCGGACCATATTGTAGGTCGTGCCTGCGCCAATCCATTTATCCCAGATTTTATTCAGCGTCCCATCGCTTTCGAGTTCAAAAAGAATGCTGTTTATTTTGTCGTACATTTTCGGTTCGCCATAACGCATTCCTACGCTAACGGGCTCCAGCGCCATCGGCTCAGCAATCATCTTCAGCTCAACGCCGCTTTTCTTCGCCCGCTGAATAAACTGCTTAGCGGTCATTTCGTTATTCACAAAGCCAACCGTTTTGTGCTGAATCGCGGCGATATAGGCCGAGGCGGCATCTTCAAAGGTCACTGGCTTTGCGCCTTGCAGGCGGATCGCCAGTTCCGATGTCGACCCTTTGCTGGCGCCAATGCGCTGGCCCTTAAATTCAGCGAGCGTATTTTTCGGGTTGCTCGCTAACACCACCAGCATTTCCCGGGTGACGTAATAGGGATCGCTGAAGTGAATCTCCTTACCCCGGGAAACGGTGTAGGCAAGGTTCATAATGCCGATATCCACATGCCCCAGCTTAATCTCCGGGACTTTCGCTTCGGTAGAGACCGGTTTGATGGTCACCGCCACGCCTAACTTCGCGGCGATGGCGCGGCATAAATCCACATCGTGCCCAATCTGCGCGCGAGTCTCAGGATCGGGATAGCCAAACGGCGGCGTGCTGGACTGCACGCCGCATACCATCGTTTTTTTCGCCAGCACGTCATCTAACTGCTCGGCATGGGCAGCCAGTGGCACAAGATGACTGACCAACAGCAGTGCTGTGAGTGTTCGTATACGCATGACCATTCCCCTTAACCCAGAGTGGAAGACAATTTTGATAAAGGAACCACTTTTCCGCCCAGGCGGATGACTTCTTCTCTGATAGCACGAGCCAACTCAACGGCACCGGCATTGTCCCCATGAACCAGAATGGATCGCGCAGGGATAGTAATAGTGTTGCCTGCAATAGTCTTAGCGGTGCCTTCATGCAGGAACTGACTGACGCGCTGCATCACTTTCTGATTATCGTGAATCACCGCGCCCGGCAGCTTTCGTGATACCAGTAATCCCTGCTCGTCATACTCACGGTCAGCATGAAAAACAGTTTCAACCTTAATGCCGCCGCATCTGGCCGCCGCGTTGCGAATACAGGGGCTGAGCGAAGACTTGATCACCAGCTCAGGATTGAAGGCAGCCACCGCGGCGACCAGCGGAGTAGCTAGCTCTTCATCTTCAGCGATCATATTGCCCAGCGCGCCATGAAAGCTCATCAGCCTGATCGGATGACCAATCATCTCCGCCATGCCCGAAATGGCGGCAAGCTGATACAGCACCAGGTCACATAAAGTCTGGGGATCGATCATCATCCGACGGCGGCCAAAGCCAACCAGGTCAGGAAACCCTACGTGCGCGCCAGCATCAATGCCCAGCTCTTTTGCGCGCAACAGCGTATTGCGCATGATCGAGGGGTCGCCCGCATGAAATCCGCAGGCAATATTGGCTGAAGAGATCAGTTGCATTAACTGCTCGTCCTCGCCCATTTTCCATGGACCAAATCCTTCACCGAGATCGGCATTAATATCGACTTCTAACATGGTTCTTTCCCCGTCAGCGTTATGCCGTTTTGCGGGATATCTGGTGAAGGGTCACCATCTCCCGTACCTGTTTCAAATACCCCTGAACCGCTTCCAGAGCCGCCAGGCCCTGCTCATAATTCGTCTCAATAAAGCGCACGGATTTGCCAATCGGTATCTGGCTTAACCGCCAGATATCCGCTTCAATCACCGCGCCAATCTTGGGATAGCCTCCCATCGGCTGAGCATCGCGCATCTGAATAATCGGCTGCCCGCCGTGAGGAACCTGGATCACTCCCGGCACAATACCGTGAGAGCGCATTTCCAGCGGCTTCTCCGGCAGCAGCGGCGTGCCTTCCAGCCGGAAGCCATAGCGGTTGCTCTGCGAGGTGATCTTCCAGGGTTCCTGCCACAGCGCCTGACGACACGCCGGCGGAAACAGCGGATATTCAGCGGCGGGAATAACCCGGACCGCTGGCTGATTATCTTTCAGTAACGGCAATATCTCGTCTGGCGGCACGATGCCGAAGTCACCGGCTCCCCGGTCTGTGTCCTGATGCAGCGGCAGCCGATCGCCCCGCTGGAGCATTCGCCCTTCCATGCCGCCAAAGGCGCCGCGTAACTGGGTACTGCGCGATCCCAGCACCTTATCAACCTGAATCCCTCCGGCCACGGTCAGATAGGCCCGCACGCCTGAGCGAGGGCGGCGTAACGTTAGCGTTTGTCCAGCCAGCGCGCGCGCAGTCCACCAGGGCAACAGCGGTTTTTGCTCCAGGCTGGCCTGCGTATCCGCGCCGGTAACAGCAAAGGTGCAGGTCTGGTGAAAGCGGATCGTAAAGGGGAAAAACGGAATCTCTATGCCCGCCGCGTTGGGATCGTTGCCCACCATCATGTTGCCAATGCTCAGCGCCGGTTTGTCCATTACGCCGGACATCCCGACGCCCTGATGTAATTGACCATAGCGGCCAAGATCCTGGACACTGCTCAGGCGAGTTTCTGAGATAATCTCAATCATCGGATCACCTTTTCCGGGCAGAAGCGAATTTTATCTCCCGGCCGCATCAGGGCAGGCGGAGAAGCGGTGTAATCAAAGAACGCTTTGTGCGTCAGCCCAATCTGATTCCAGCCGCTTGGTCCGGCGGAGGCTGAAACACTGGTTTGCGACCCGCCGATAGCCACCGATCCGAGCGGATTATCCAGAATGGGAACCTTACGTCGCGGGGTGGTAAGTCGCCGATCCAGCCCCTCCAGATAGCAGTGACCGGGATGGCTTCCAAGACCAAAAACGGTATAGAGAGGCGTGCTGTGCAGCTCGACGACGCTCTCAACGCTCAGTCCGGTGTGTTCACAGACATGTTCCATCCGTGGGCCAAACTCGCCGCCGTAGTCGACGCGAAGCTCAACAATTTTGCCTTCTAACTGGAGGTATTCGTTTTTGTTCCACTCGTTCAGCAGCTTTTCACGCAGAGAGTCAATTTGCCGGGGCGGAGTATCAGAAAAGAACAGCAGCAAATTATTCAGACAAGGCACCGCTTCACGGATCTCTTTCCAGCCTGAGGCCGCCATGCTGAGTGCCCAGATGCGCTGCTGCTGGGCTAGCGTTGTTACCCCACCCGCATCAAACAGCAGTGCGCTGGTGCCCAGGCAACTAATTACGGGACAATCGTTCATGACTCAGAACTCCGAATGGCGTTGATAGCACCAGACTAATGTTCTGAGTCTTAAGAAAAAAATATTCATGCACTATGTTGTGATAACCAGCGCTTATAAGAATTTCTCACGGCGTGGCGGTAAGCGGCAAACGGACGCCCACTACTATAATTGCTGTTTATGTCATCAAAATCATCCTGTCTTATGCACTCAGTGCCTGTCCCGCTACAGTCAAAATTCAGGGTGTTCTGAGTGATGTCTCACTGGCGTCCGGCGCCAATTTTTAGTTGGCTTGGTTCAGTTCAGATTAGGGAGTGAGTATGACCCCGTTTATTATTTTTAATCAGGTCAGTAAATGGTACGGCGAGTACCCTGCGCTAAAAGAACTGAATGGCGAGATTAAAAAAGGGGAAGTGGTGGTGATATGCGGGCCTTCCGGCTCGGGAAAATCAACGTTAATACGCACGGTGAATCGTCTTGAATCCATTCAGAAAGGGCAAATACTGTTTGATGGTCTGGATATTCATGGCACCAGCACCCGGCTCAACCAGCTGCGAACCCGAATAGGGTTTGTGTTCCAGAACTTCAATCTTTTTCCGCATCTTTCGGTGCTGGAAAATATTATGTTGTCCCCGGCTAAGGTGCTTGGCGTTAAGCGCGATGAGGTTCAGGCGCTCGCTGGCGAGCTGCTGGAGCGGGTGGGATTATCACACAAGGCCAATGCCTATCCCGGTCAGCTGTCGGGAGGGCAACAGCAGCGCGTCGCTATCGCCCGTGCGCTGGCGATGAAACCGCCGGTGATGCTGTTTGATGAGCCAACCTCCGCGCTAGACCCGGAGATGGTCGGTGAAGTGCTCAACGTGATGCGCGCCCTTGCCAGAGACGGTATGACCATGATCTGCGTGACGCATGAAATGAATTTTGCCAGGGAAGTCGCCGACACTATCTGGTTTATGGATGAAGGCAGGATCCTGGAAAAGGCAACGCCTGAGCACTTCTTTACTTCCCCCAGCCACTCGCGCGCCCGGCAATTCATCAGCGATCTGCGCAATCATTAGCGGCCCGGACGGGCGCTTGCGGTACCGGACGCACGCGTCAGGCCGTAGCGTGTTGCCTTCAGCCAGCCCAGTCAGACATAAAATGACTCAAATGGCGCGTCATCAGCTCTGAGGTCAGCGTCGTTTTCCCGGCGAGCATCGCTTCCAGAATCGGCTGGTGCTCTTCGGCTGATTTTACCAGCCCGCCGCTTTCGCGCAGCGCTTTCAGGCCATACTGACGCGACTGGTCGCGCAGATTTTCAACAATCGCCACCAGCGGCTCGTTCCCCAGCAGCGACAGCAGACCAAGATGAAACCGGTGGTCCATTTCCAGATACCCCGGAATGTTCCCCTCTTTGGCGTAAATAACCATATCCGCGGCGATCTTCATGAATTCGTCCTTGCGCACGGCGATGCGATCTTTCAGCGTGGCCAGTTTGACCATTGACGGCACTTCCAGCAGGACGCGCAGGTCGTAGACATTCTGCCGCTCTTTATCACTGAAATGCACCACGCGGAAACCACGATTGCGTACCGTTTCCATCAATCCCTGATTCACCAGGGTCAGCATCGCTTCACGCACCGGACTGTTAGACACCCCCAGCTCTTCCGCCAGCGCAGAGGCGGAGTAAATTTGCCCCGGAGCAAGGTCGCCAGAGATCAGCCGTAGCTTGAGAATAGAGAGCGCCTGATCGCGCAAATTTGATTGCCGTAAAACTTGATGTTCCTGTTCCATATAAACCTCAGACGCATACTGCAGTAGTCGATAACATGCTACATATTAATTCCGTTATCTGACTTTCTCAACAGTGATTCACTTTTCTTATCATAATGGAAATGCCAGACCGCATTCAGCGTGAAAATCTTCGCCGGATGCATTAGTTTTTTCTATCGTTCAGCGGAGCCGTTTGCTGCTATTTCACCGTGAAAATAGTGCCCCGTCCCTGGGAAACCACTAAAAACCGTATTTTGGCGGGGTGGAGCCCTCTTTAAACGTCTCGGCGGCGGTCACCGCCCCGTAAGCGGTATCGTTTTTATCAAGAATTTTGCCATATTCACCGCTCTGGATCAGATGGTCATAGGCCGCTTTCATCGCCACCAGCAGCTCTCCGGCGTTGGCGTTGCGCGCGATCGCCGTGGCGGTTGGCCCGCCCCCAATTTCACCCGAGGCGTCTAAACCGGTATCCAGTCGAATAGACTCCTGCGCCCCGCCCCGGTTAATTAACACCCCCTCAACCCGGCTGCTGTTCAGCGCCAGCACCGCGTTGTTAATTGATGGGAAGGCGCTCACAATCGGCGGCTTGCCGGAACAGCCGGCTCCGGCGGATTTCAGAGTGGCCAGTTCGGCAGAACCGGCCATCGCGCCCACTTTTTGGCCGCAAATGTCAGTCAGCGCCTTAGGCTGGAAGGCTTTGCCTTTCTTCACCAGGAAGGTGCTGTAGTCCTGCCAGTTGGTGACGAAGTCCGCCACCTGCAGGCGCTCCTTAGTGACGTAAAACTCGCCGTAGGAGATATCAAATTTATTGGCCTGTAAGCCCGTCAGTGCGGCCGAGAAGGGGATCAGGCTGATGTTAGCTTTCAGCCCCATGGTGGCGGCTACCGCCTGTGCCAAATCGACATCCATGCCTTTCAGGCTACCGCCCTCTTTGTAGGCCAGCGGCTTACCGATATCAGGAACGGCGATGCGCAGCTCGCCTGAGTCCTTCAGTGCCTTCGGCAGCATTGCCGCGACATTATCGGCTTTGGTTGCGCCGGTCTGCGCCATGGCATGGCTACCTGCGAGCGCGCCCGTTGCCAGTAAGGCAAGCAGACACAACCCCTTAGAACGACTTGATTTCATACAACTCTCCTCTGGTGAATGCACGTCACGATAAAGGTTTGGAAGAAGTACGCCAGTTTGACAATAAGGTATTACGTGTAATATATTACCCGTTACACACAGCCACTGCAACTGTGCAAATTCACACTCGCACGATCGGCGGCGTGCAGGACAACCCCCTCGTCAGGGCGAGACAATCGTACAAGCAAGCAATTGAGGTGAAACAAGAAAATGGTTAAACCCGATTTTGATGTCATTGTTGTTGGCGGCGGCCCTTCCGGTCTGTCTGCGGCCTGGGAACTCAGAGATAAAAAAATTCTGGTTCTGGAAAAAACGCACCGGCTGGGCGGGCGGCTGTATTCGATGTCCCGTGGCGATTACTGGCTGAACCTGGGTGGCCACCTTTTTCCGCCAGCGGGCTCGCATATGCGTAACATCCTCCACTCCATCGGTTTAGAGGTGATCAAGATCCCCGGCAATAAGTTTGCTATTTGCTGGGGCGGTAAAGTTTACAAGCCGAAAATGGTCTCCGCGCTGCCGCTGACGCTGAACATGACCCTTCGCGAACGCTTCGTCATGGCGACTCGTGGCTTAAAGATTTTGAAAGCGGTAAAGGGCTGGCAACAGGCGATGGCGCCCGTCTATGGCGAGAACAATCAGCGCCGCCGCGCGCGCGTTGCCAGCTATCTGGCAGACCAGTCTTTCCGCGATTTTATGGGCCCGCTGCCAAAACGCCTTGAAGCGCTGTTTCAGTCAGCCGCCCGCCGGGCAGCCGCCGAGATGGAAGATCAACATGCCGGCGTTGGCGTCTCGCTGTTTGGCGCCGTGTGGGCCGGCAAAGGCGACTCAATGGCGCTGAATCTAAATGGCGGGTCGGGACGTTTTGGCGAAGTGATGATGGAGCTGCTGGGCGATCGCGTGCGCTATCACACCAGCGTGAAATCCGTCAGCAAAACCGGCGATCTGGTTACCGTAGTCTATGAAAGTGAAGGTCAGGAACAGGTTGTTACCGCTGCGGAAGTGATCATCGCAGTGCCCGCTTATCAGGCCTCAGATATTGTCAAAGAGATCCCGGACGATGTCCGTCAGACGCTGCAAGCCGTGCAGTACGGTCCCTTCCCGACAATGGGGATCATTACCGATGAGCCAGGCCCGATGCCGTATGATGATATTTATGCGATTACCACGCCGGACGCGTCCTTTGATATGTTCTTCAACCACGCCAACCCACTGCGCACCACCGGACAGCGCAAGCCGGGCGGCAGTCTGATGGTCTATTCCGGCGGTGAACCGGCGCGTCAGATGCTGAAGTTAACCGATGACGAGATCCGCGACCGCTATCTGGCGGACGTCTACAAAATGTTCCCCACCTTACAGGGCCACGTTAAAGAGACGATTGTGCAGCGCTGGACGCCGGGCAACACCTATCGCCCTGCCGGTTTTGATTTCCAGCCGATGCTCAGCTATTGCGAACGTAATGATGTGAATATTCATTTTGCCGGCGATTACTTTGCCGAAATTGGCAACATGGAGATCGCGACCGGCTCCGGCCATGAAGCGGCACGCCGCGCGCGCGTTCACCTCAGCGGTCAGGAGCAGAAATGGACGCCGCTGAAAGTGGTTGAACGCAAAACCGCGCCTTTTAAGGAGCAGGCATAAGCCCGGTTTTTCTCCGGCTAACCGGCGTTACCAGCAGCATGACCAGGGGGGATCGCAAGCCCCCAGTTGCACGGATGAACAAAGGGGAATTCGCTGAGAATTCCCCTTTAGTTTGCCCACAAAAAAGGGCGGTTCACCATGAACCGCCCTTCTGTTTTACTGGCCGCCGTTACGCGGCCCGTTCCATACCGCTTTTGCAGCGTTGCACTGCGCCCGGCAGCTGGCTCCATTCGTCGTACCAGCGGTCAAACAGACTTAACTGTTTCTCCACATATCCGCGCTGGCTGTCGCTCAATACATCGGACTGATTAAAGTGCAGCGCATACTCTTTGTCGCCGCGCAGCACCATCATGTATTTGAAAAACAGCACCAAATCAGGACCGGCATCGAACGAGGAGAGGATACCCAGGGCCTGTTCCAGCTCCTGGGCGCGCAGGCGCGCGTCGCTGTCGCCTTCTGCCGCCGCCTGTGAAAGCTTGCACAGATGCAGCACTTCAAACGGCAAGACATTGCCGATGCCGGTAATTGCGCCGGTTGCGCCACAGTTGACAAAACCGTGCACCACCGCGGTGTCCACCCCCACCATCAGCGTGACATCGTCGTCGCGGCTGGTGATGTTTTCAGCGGCATAGCGCAGATCGTCAAAGCCGCCGAACTCTTTAAAGCCAACCAGATTCGGATGTTCGCTGCGCAGAGTGAAGAACAGATCGGCGCGGGTGGCAAAGCCGTAATACGGGCTGTTATAGATCACCGCAGGCAGATCCGGCGCGGCAGTCAGAATAGCTTTGAAGTGCTCTTTCTGAGCGGCAATGACCGAACCGCGTGACAGCACGCGTGGGATAACCATCAGGCCTTTCGCCCCAACCTTCTGCGCGTGCGCCGCGTGCGCCACTGCCGTAGCCGTGTTGACTGCGCCAGTGCCGACAATCACCGGAATACCGGCCTTGACCAGCCGCTCGACGCCTTCCATACGCTGAGCATCGGTCAGCAGAGGCCAGTCGCCCATCGAACCGCAGTACACCACCGCCGACATGCCGCTGGCGATCAGCTGTTTGGCTTTGCGCACCAGCGAATCGAAATCAGGTTGCCTGCCCTCATCGCACGGCGTCATTAACGCCGGGATAACGCCGGAAAAAATTTTTGCTTTCATAGCACTTCTCCCATCCCGTTCAGTGAAATCAGGCAACCGCGGATTGCCGTAATTGAAATTATTGGCGCGCCGCGCCAGTGAGTAAGGCCGGGTCAAGCGCAGCCAGCGTCTGACGCAGGACTTCTTTCTGCGCGGCGCTGTACTGTGGAATCGGCGCGCGCACTGGCCCAACGCGCAGGCCCAGCAGTTCACAGGCGGCCTTGATACCGCTGTTGTAACGGCCGGAACCCAGCAGGAAGACCAGCGGGTAGATTTGTCGCCAGATATCCACCACCGTCTGGTCATCGCCCTTCTCTACCGCACGCTGCATAGTGGCCAGCGCAGGCGCCATAAAGTTACCGGTGCCCATCACCATACCCGGCGCTTTCATCAGCATGGCTGGCAGCATCAGCACGTCTTCACCGTTGAAGAAGGTGATGTCGTTGCGATGTTCCATCAGCAGCGAATTCATCTGCATAATGTTGGCGGAGGAGTCTTTGACATATTTCACCTGCGGGATCTCGCGCGCCAGCTTCAGCAGGAAATCAACATCCAGATGCAGACCGGTCGCCGGCGGGAAGTTGTAGGCGCAGACAGGCAGATCGGTGGCGGCAGCAACGTCGGCGTAGTAGGAAAAGGCTTCGTCGAAGCCGATCGGCTCATAGTAAGGCGTCGCCAGCATCAGAGCCGTAGCCCCGGCGCTTTCAGCGTGCCTGGCAAAAGTCACGGCTTCACGCGATGACGTTGCGCCAACGTGTGCCAGCACCGTGGCGCGGCCCGCGGACTGTTCGCAGACAATCTCCACCAGCTTCAGGCGCTCCTGATGCGACAGAACGGAAAATTCTCCCGTACCGCCCGCAGGAACAAAGCCGTCTACGCCATCGGCGATGTTTTGGTCCACAAGCTTGCGCAGCGCCTTTTCATCAATCTGTTCACCATCAGCAGTGAACGGCGTGACGATGGCGGAAAGTACACCTTTAAGGGTCATTGTGCTGAATCTCCATTAATGTATGTCAGAGCGGCGGAAAACCATCAGCCAGTTCATCATCTGAATCAGCTGCGATAGTCAGGAATCCGTTGATGTAAGCGCGCCCGGTGAGCGCAGGGGTAATAAAGCAGCGTTGTCCGCTGTTACGCAGCCGTTCGGCGGTGACGGTAAAGGTTGAGCCGATAATGCTCTCAGTGGTCACCACCTCATCCGGCCGTACGTGGCCTTCCGTCACCAGTTTGGCGAACAGCGCGCTGGTGCCGGTGCCGCAGGGCGAGCGGTCAATGACCCCCGGCGGCGCCACCACCACAATTTTGGCGCGCAGCGGCTGCGCCGGGTCGTAGTCATAAAACAGGACCTGATAGACATCCAGCGTGGCGTTATCCAGCGGATCGCGCACGCCGTTTCGCGTGTAGGCGGCACGCAGCTGCCGGGCGAATTGCACAATCTCGGTCGCGCTATCGCGCGTTAGCGCCAGGCCGATTTTTCTGGCATCCACCGAAATATAGTAATCGCCGCCATAGAGCAGCTCGACCGGAATGCCTCGCCCGTCAACCTCGCAGGTGGACTGGCTGACTACAAAAGACTCTACGTTGACCAGCGTCACGGTGGTGAATCTGTCGCCTTCGCGCCTTGCGGTTATGCCAATCGCTCCCGCAGGGGTGCGAACGCGAAACGAGGTGCGGCAGGGATCGTCGCGCCACAGGTCAGGGAGCAGATTCAGCTCAACGATCGTTGATGCAAAGCCAATCATGCAGTGGCCGCACATCGGCGGATAAGACCCCGGTTCAAGGAACACGGCGCCAATATCGCAATCATCTTCTGGCGTAAAGACGGGCAGGACCGCGCAGGTCAGTCCTCCGCCACGCGGCTCGTGCACCAGACGACGGCGCCAGCGATCGTCGTGCTCGCGCAACCATCTGCGCGCACCGTCCACCGTTGACGCTTGTGCAGGCAGATCGATGCCGGATAAGACGATGCGGGTTGGATTGCCGCCGGTGTGTGAATCCACCGCCAGTATCGTTTGACGATCGGCCCGCTGGAGCCAGTCAATAGCGCTGGCGGGCAGTGAAAAGCCGCTCATCACTTTTCCACCCGGAACAGAGCCGGGCCGAGGGTATGGATATCGACCTCAATGCCCAGTCCGGGGGCTTCAGGCGCTTTACCCCGGCCACGCACCGAGCGCGGCTGGTAGCCAGCAACGTGTTCGAGCGTCCAGTCATTAAAAAATGAGGCGTGCATCAGCGCATCAGCGCGAGTGCTGGCAGCTACGTGGGCCACTGCCGCGCTGGTCAGATCGCCCCCCCACACGTCTTCAATACAGATCGTCATGCCGAGCTCCTGAGCCTGATCGCGCATACGCACGGCCCCGGTGATCCCTCCGACGCGCGCCAGCTTAATGTTGACGGACACCGCGCCCGCATCATATTTCGCACGATAGAGCTCTGCGGCATTGACCACCGATTCGTCCATCACCAGCGGCAGCGAACTCATGCGCTGCACCAGTGCGCAATCAGCGGTATCGCGGCAGGGTTGTTCAATAAAGATGTTCAATCCAGCCAGCTCGCGCACGGCAATCACCGCCGACTGGAGGTTCCAGCCCCCGTTGGCATCCGCCACGATCACCACATCTTTAGAGCAGGCTTCAACCACGCTGCGGGTGCGGGCGGCGTCGTCATAAGGGTCGTTGCCGACCTTCAGCTGAAAGCGGCTGATCCCGGCTTCGCTGCGCATACGGACAAATGCCGCCATGTCGGCGGGCGACGCCAGCGGTACCGCCTCATACAGCGGAAAATCCGGCTGGGCAATGCCGCCAATCAGACGCGCGATCGGCAACCCGGCCACTTTGCCCAACAGATCCCAGCAGGCGATATCAATAGCGCTTTTGGCGCTGTTCTGTCCGAGCAGTGAGCGATCCATCAGCTGATGGATCGCCACCAGATTAGTCGGGTCTTCGCCAATTAATGACGGCGCCATAACCCGGACAGCTTCCCGCGTCCCTTCCGCGAAGGCCGGTAAATAAGTGCCGCCCAGCGTGCAGCTTTCGCCCCAACCTTCCACGCCCTCATCGGTCAGGATACGGACCAGCGTGGAGTGCTGGCGCTGCGCGGCACGTCCGCCCGACATCACATATTCACCGTGCGCATAGGTCAGTTGGTGTCCATAAACTTCAATTGCCGTGATCTTCATGGGTCCGCTCATGTTGGTGATTGGTTATGGGTAATATATTACATTCAACTTTAAGGCTGTCAATGCGCTTTTTTCCGCCAGCCGGTTTCAGGAGAACAGCGCCGCCAGATGGGGGTTAAGAAAGCGATTGTGTGGATCGAACTGCCGACGGATTTGCAGAAAACGCGCATAGTCAGGGTAAAGCGCGGCGACGCGCTGACCATCGAGAAAATGCAGTTTTCCCCAGTGCGGCCTTGCTGCCAGCGGCTGTAGCGTGCGATCGACGGCCTGCAAAAACGGCGTGTAGTCGCGGCCAATCTCGCCCGATACCGAAATGGAGGTGCTGTCGCGCCCGCTTTGCGGCGAAAGAAAACCGCGATCGGCCTTTTGCCAGCGCACCTGTAGCGGCGAAATCTCCTCCGGGAACTGTTTCAGCATCAGGTGCTGCATCCGCGCCACCGCTTCCCGCGCGTCATCGGCCGCCACCATATATTCAAGTTCATGAAACTCGGCATCGGTGGTGCCATCGGGATAGATGCGATAAGCGCGATCGGTGCGCTGGTTGAGCGTCCCTTCAGGGCGATCGTTTTCGCCGACCGGCACTTCGCGCAGCAGTTTGACGAAACAGTGATCGGCAGGCACATCGCCCAGTCGGTACATAGCGGCCGACCTCGCCGTCGGCATCCACCAGAATGAGAAGTGGCGATAGTTTTCAAGAAAATAATCCCACTGACGTAACACCTCTTGCATTGGCAGGATGACATTTTCTTCTTTCAGCCTGTAAGCTGGCACCAGCTGCAATCCGACGCGCAGTACCGGCCCCAGCATCCCGAGCGACACCTGAGCCGCGTTGAGAAAATCTTCACTGCGCGCATCAATATCGACCACCTCGCCAAGGCCGTTGATCACGCGCAACGAGGTCACGCGTGAAGAGAGCGAGCCGAAGGCGATACCAGAACCCTTGGTGCCGGTGGCGATCGCCCCGGCAATGGATTGCGCGTCAATATCACCCTGGTTTTCAATTGACAGGCCCTGTTGCCACAGCGGTTCTCCCAGCGCAGCGAGGGGTGAACCGCCAGCGACAGTGGCCTGCCGTTGTCCATGGTCCACACTGATTACGCCGCTGAACGCGGAGAGATCGAGCAGCAGACTGTCGGTTTGCACCACTGGCGTGAACGAATGTCCGCTGCCGGCGACCCGCACGCTGTTCCCCTGGCGCAATGCCCGGCGCACCAGCTCGACGGCCTGCTCTTCGCTGGCTGGTTTTGCGAATTGCGCCGCACTAAACGACTGATTTTTACCCCAGTTTGTCCAGGTAAATGTCGCCATGATCACCCTCCTCCAATTTGTTCGTGATTGAACTTGACGGATAAAATCTAAACACACATTATGTGTTAACGGCTATCGGTTATCGATTACCGCACAGTCTCACATACATTCACAGCGAGTTTCAAGCATGTTTAGGGGAACGAAAGTGACACAAACACAATTGTTAAATCGGCAGATAATGAGAGACAAAAACGAAATGGAAGCTAAACCCGTTGTGCCGTTGAAACATCATGGGCGCTGGGTCGCCGCCATTTTGATCCTCGTCATTGCCGCCGGTTTAGTGGTGTCGATGGTGACGAATCCTCGCTTCCACTGGTCGGTGGTCGCGCAGTATTTATTCGACGACTCCATTCTCTCCGGCTTGATGGCGACGGTCTGGCTGACATTGGGCGCAATGGCGATTGGCATGGTGCTTGGCACCCTGCTGGCGCTGATGCGGATGTCGAAAAATCCGGTGCTGAACAGCATCGCTTTCGCCTATCTGTGGGCATTTCGCGGCACGCCGCTGCTGGTGCAGCTGATTTTCTGGTTTAACCTGTCGGCGCTTTATCCCGAAATCACCCTTGGCTTTCCGATTGGGCCCAATCTCGGGGTATTCGACGCCAACCAGTTCATCACCGTTTACGTTGCCGCGCTGCTAGGCCTGGGCCTGAATGAGGGCGCCTATATGTCGGAGATCGTCCGCGCGGGCCTCAACTCGGTGCCGAATGGTCAGCGTGAAGCGGCTGAAGCGCTGGGGATGTCAGGGGGCCGCGTAATGATGAAAATCATTCTGCCGCAGGCTATGCGCATCATTATTCCCCCTACCGGCAATCAGCTGATCGGCATGTTAAAAACCACCTCGCTGGTGAGCGTTATCGCCTTACAGGAGTTGCTTTACTCCGCCCAGCTTATCTACACCGCCAACTTCCAGACCATTCCTTTACTGATCGTCGCGTCGATTTGGTATCTGCTGCTGACTTCGGTGCTTTCGGTGTTACAGCATTACGTCGAGCGCTATTTCGCCCGCAGTGAGCACAGCTCTCTGGCCGCCTCCACCGAGGCCAAACCCGAAGATGAAACGCTAAGGAGCGCATAATGATGTCTTTTACTTCTTATCCTCCCTCGCAACACGCAGTGGTGGCACGCGGTGTGGAAAAATCCTTCGGTCACTTGCCGGTACTGCGCGGTATCGATCTGACGGTGGAATATGGCAACGTCTGCTGCATCCTTGGCCCCTCGGGTTCAGGTAAAAGCACCTTTTTGCGCTGCATGAACCATCTGGAGCGCATCGAAAAAGGCCTGTTGCAGGTGGGTGGCGAAACCGTCGGCTATCGCGAACACCACGGGAAACTGTATGAAATGAAAAAATCCGAAGTGGCGCGCCAGCGTGCCGACATCGGCATGGTATTCCAGGGGTTCAATCTGTTTCCGCATATGACGGTGCTTGAGAACATCATCGAAGCGCCAATGCACGTCAAAAAAGTCCGTAAAGCCCAGGCGACCTCCGATGCGATGAACCTGCTGGCGAAAGTCGGACTGACCGCCAAAGCCAACGCCTATCCCCGTACCCTTTCCGGCGGCCAGCAGCAGCGCGTGGCGATTGCCCGGGCGCTGGCGATGAAACCCAAACTGATGCTGTTTGATGAGCCCACCTCCGCCCTCGACCCCGAGCTGGTAGGCGAGGTGTTGAGCGTCATGCGCTCGCTGGCCTCGGAGGGCATGACGATGATCGTTGTCACGCACGAGCTGGGCTTCGCCCGCGAAGTGTCCGACAAGGTGGTCTTTATGGACAACGGCATCGTCGTTGAACAGGGCAGCCCGCACGAATTTTTCAACAATACCCAAAACGAACGTGCCAAAGCCTTTCTTGGCAAAGTTCTGTAACCGAACGTTCACGGAGAAACTATGACTTCCTTACCCGAAACGGTGCGTACTCAGGCATTTATTAATGGCCGGTTTACTGACGCTGAGCAGAAACAGGTTTTTGATAATTTCAATCCGGCTACCGGCAAATTACTCAACAAGATTGCGGCCTGCTCAGCAGCAGACGTCGATAAGGCGGTCAGCGCAGCGCGTGAAGCATTTAATCGCGGCGTATGGAGCAAAATGGAGCCGCGCGAACGCAAGCGCATCCTGCTGAAATTTGCCAGCCTGATTGAGCAACACACGCCGGAGCTGGCGCTGCTGGACTCGATTGATGCCGGCAAGCCGCTCACCGACTGTGAAAGTTTCGACCTGCCGGACGTGGTGAATAACGTGCGCTGGTACGCTGAGGCCATCGATAAAGTGTTCGGCAAAGTGTCGCCGACCGGTGAAGGTCAGCTCGGGCTTATCGTCCGTGAACCGGTTGGCGTGGTCGGCATGGTACTGCCGTGGAATTTCCCGGCGGCCACCCTGTCGTGGAAAATCTCTCCGGCGCTGGCGGCGGGTAACTCGCTGGTGATCAAACCCGCCGAGCTGGCGTCGCTCTCCACCTTGCGCATCGCCGAACTCTCGCTGGAAGCTGGCATTCCAGCCGGGGTCGTTAACGTGGTGCCGGGTTTAGGACATATCGCCGGAAAAGCACTCGGCCTGCATAACGATGTGGATGCCCTCACCTTCACCGGATCCACCGAGATTGGCCGTCAGTTCCTGCGCTATGCTGCCGACAGCAACCTGAAAAAAGTGGTGCTGGAGTGCGGCGGCAAGAGTCCGCAAATCGTCATGCCGGACGTGGCGGAAGATCTCGACGCCATCGCGGAAAACCTGGCGAACGCCGCGTTCTGGAACATGGGGCAAAACTGCACCTGCGGCTCACGCATTCTGGTGCACCGCTCGATTAAAGACGCCTTCCTTCAGGCCTTTATTCGCGCGGCCCAGGTCTGGCAAACCGGCGACCCCACCGACCGCAGCACCCGCCTTGGCCCGTTGATTGAGCCTTCAGCCCTGACGCGGGTACTGGCCGCTATCGACGCGGCAAAACAGGCTGGCGCCAGCGTGGTGCTGGGCGGTAATCAGGTGCGGCAGGAGAGCGGCGGCCTGTTTATTGAAGCCACCGTCATTGATAACGTCACGCCAGAGATGGCGCTGGCGCGTGATGAAATTTTCGGCCCGGTAGTGGCGATCCTCAGCTTCGACAGCGAACAACAGGCGATTCAGATCGCTAACGACTCTTCTTATGGCTTAGCGGCAACGGTGTTTGCGCGTGATATCAACGTTGCGGTGCGCATGGCGCGTCAGATACAGGCGGGCACCGTGGCGGTTAACGGCTACGGCGAAGGGGATATCACCACGCCGTTTGGCGGCATGAAAACGTCAGGCTTTGGCGGTTATGACAAAGGCATTGAGGCCTTTGATCAATACACACAGCTGAAGACCATCTGGGTTTCCCTCTCCTGATCACTCCCCAAAGCGACGGGATCGCCGTCGCTTTTGCAAAAGGTTGTACCATGAATATCCTTGGTGAAAACTTCATTAACGGCGAACGTAGCAAACAAGGCAGCCTCACGCTGAAGAGCGTTGACGCACACAGCGGCGAAGCGCTGCCGTGGACGTTTTATCAGGCAACGGAACGCGAAGCGGATTTGGCCTGTCGGGCCGCTGAACAGGCATTTCCCCTCTTTCACACTACCTCGCCGGCGCAGCGCGCCCTGTTTTTAGAGGCGATTGCTGACGAGCTGGACGCCACCGGCGACGACTTTATTCAGCTGGTGATGCGCGAAACGGCGCTGCCGGAAGGACGCATTCGCGGCGAGCGTGGCCGCACCAGCGGCCAGATGCGCTTATTCGCTAGCGTATTGCGACGCGGAGATTTTCTCGGCGCCCGCATTGATACCGCCCTGCCAGAACGCACGCCGCTGCCTCGCCCGGATCTCCGTCAGATGCAGCGCGCGGTTGGGCCGGTAGCGGTATTTGGCGCCAGCAACTTTCCGCTCGCCTTCTCCACGGCCGGTGGTGATACGGCCTCGGCGCTGGCCGCGGGTTGTCCGGTAGTGATGAAGGCGCACGGCGGTCACATGGCTACCGCCGACTGCGTGGCTAACGTCATCGTCCAGGCGGCGCGCAAAACCGGTATGCCTGCGGGCGTGTTCAATATGATCTTCGGCAACAGCATTGGCCAGGCGCTGGTGCGCCATCCGGCTATTCAGGCGGTAGGCTTTACCGGTTCGCTGAAGGGGGGGCGAGCGTTGTGCGATATCGCGGCGGCCCGCCCCGATCCGATCCCGGTGTTTGCCGAAATGAGCAGCATCAACCCGATGATCCTACTGCCGGACGCGCTGGCGGTGCGCGGCGAGAAAATCGCCCGCGAGCTGACCGACTCGGTGGTGGCCGGTTGCGGCCAGTTTTGTACCAATCCCGGACTGATCGTCGGCATCGATTCGCCCGACTATCGCACTTTCTTACGGCAGATGGCGCAAAACATCAGCCAGAGTCCTCCGCAGACCATGCTGAATCGCGGCGTGCTCAGCAGCTATGAAAAAGGGCTGGCGGCGTTGCGAGAGCATGGCGGCATACGTCATCTCGCCGGACAATCCCAGCAGGGAACTCAGGCCGTTCCGCAGCTGTTTGAGGCGCAGGCCGGACTGCTGATTAATGGCGACCCCTTGCTACAGGAAGAAGTGTTTGGCCCGGTGACGATCGCCATCTCCGTTGCCGATAAAGCGGAATTGTCCAGCGCGCTGAGCGGGTTACGAGGTCAGCTAACGGCCACGTTACTGGCTGAGGAGAGTGATTTACCCAACTTCGCCACGCTGGTTCCCCTGCTGGAGCGCAAGGCCGGTCGTCTGTTATTGAACGGTTACCCCACCGGCGTGGAAGTCAGTGATGCGATGGTGCACGGCGGTCCGTGGCCAGCCACTTCCGATGCACGCGGCACCTCGGTAGGAACGCTAGCCATTGAACGTTTTTTGCGGCCTGTCTGTTATCAAAACTATGCGCCCGCTTTGCTGCCTGACGCGCTGAAAGATGAGAACCCGCTCAATCTGCTGCGCCTTGTTAATGGCGTACACACGCGCGACAGCCTTGCATCATGACGTTCTGAAAGGTAAACCCGGCAATGGAATGCCGGTGAATGTAAGCCAGGCCACAGGAAGGCAACCGTTATCAGCACTAGCGTAAGATTCTCGCGGGCCACCACCGGGCACCGCCCGGCGTGGCTCAGACGGACTATTCGGCGAGGTAAACGGGGGGTTTGGCGTCGCTACCGTAAGCCACACCGAAACCTTCAGCGAAGGGGTCCTGAGGATCGAGCAGGAACGTCGACTGCGCGATAATATGGGCGCGTCCGCGTATGGCTGGAATAATAGCCTGAACAGTGTTTAACACTGTCGTATCCGCAATCGTGCCTTCGAAGACGGAGCCGATAATGCTCTCATGCAAAAACTTCTCACCTTTATCCTGCTGACCACGATAGTAGCGCTGGGCCATTCTCGCCGAGGTTCCCGTGCCGCCGGGGGAACGATCCACCCCCGATTCGCCGAAGAACACCAGATTGCGATAGCTACCGCTGCTGTTCTGCTCTTCGGTGAAGATCACCATCGGCACATGAAACGGCTGGCCAGTAGCGGGATCGGGAATATTCAGCGTGTCGTTGACGCTGTTGCGGATGGCGCGCCCGGCCATAACTAACTTCTCGGCAAACGCTGGCTGAACCTCCAGTCCCAGACTGGAAGCCGCGACCAGCGCGTAATAATTGCCGCCGAAGACGATATCCACGGTGACGGAGCCAAATTCAGGGATGTCCAGCGTCCGTGCGGCCGCCACCATATAAGAGGCGACGTTGTGGATAGTGACCCCTTTCACCACGCCGTCGGTGACTTCAACCTGAGCAGTGACCAGCCCCGCCGGGGTATCAAATGAAATAGTGGTGACCGGCTCGCTAACCTCAACATAGCCATTTTCAACCATTACCGTTGCCGCGCCAATGGTCCCTGCGCCGCACATCAACGGCCATCCGCCGGTTTCAATAAAGACAATGCCGATGTCAGCCCGGGGATCGCAAGGCTGCATCAGGATGCTGCCGCACATCTCCGAGCTGCCCCGCGGCTCATACATCAGCAGCTTTCTGATCTCGTCGTGATGTTCCATCAGCCAGCTGCGTTTTTCACTGACAGAAGAGCCAGGCGCTGGCGCAACGCCGCCCACCACCACCCTGGCAGGCGCACCCGCGCTGTGAGCATCTATCACGGAATAATGAACCATTGATTTCATGCTGAGTCCTTACTGGCTAAAAAGGCGGGGCGCTGCGCGTCGGCGGCATAGCCAACGCCAAATCCCTGCTGGAAAGGGTCTTCCGGATCGACGAAAAAGTTACGTAGCGCGATCAAAAAAGCGCGCCCTTTGATCAGAGGAGTCACCATCTGATAGCCAGCCACGCTCTCCACGCCGGTGAGTTTGCCTTCGAAACAGGAGCCGATAATGCTCTCGTGCAAAAATGGCTCATCCAGCGCTAGTTCACCGCGCGCATAGCGCTGCGCCATCCTTGCTGAGGTGCCGGTGCCGCCGGGAGAACGATCCACCCCGGCTTCGCCAAACAGCACCAGATTCCGGTGGACGCCGGGCCTTGAGCCTGGTCCGGTGAAAATGACGTTGGGAATGGAGGACGGCGTCGCTTGCAGGGGGTGCTGGACAGTGACCGTCGCGTTGGCGGCGTCCCTCACTTTGCGCCCCACCGACACCAGCTGTTCAGCAAATGCCGGAGCCACCTCCAGGTTAAACCGGTCGGCAGGAACAATCACATAAAAATTGCCGCCATAGGCAATATCAACATTGACCGCGCCATGCTCTGCTAAATCGAGCGGATGATCTTTTATCGCCAGGAAGGAAGGCACGTTATAAAGCGAGACGCTTTCGACACTGCCCTCTTTGATGATCACATGCGCGGTGACCAAGCCTGCGGGGGTATCGAAGACGATGGTCGTTTCCGGCCCGGTCGCTTTGAACATTCCCGTTTCAATTAACGCCGTCGCCGCGCCGATAGTCCCCGCGCCGCACATCGTCAGCCAGCCGCCGCTTTCAATGAAAACAATGCCCACGTCAGCTCGCGGATCGCAGGGTTCCATAATCAGGCTGCCGCTCATCTGGGCGCCGCCACGCGGCTCATACATTAAAAGCTTGCGGACGTGATCGAAGTTAGCGGCCAGATAGTGCCGCTTTTCATTGATGGTGTCGCCTCTGGCCTGCGGAACGCCGCCAATAACCACCCGCGCCTGTGCGCCAGCGGTGTGCATATCAATCACCGAAAAATGATATCGAGAACGCATCTGCTCTCCTTGAGTGATTAAACCACGAATAAAACAGCAGCAGGCAGCCAGAGCCGACGGCTTAACGGACAGGCTAACCTGCTGATTGTTTTATATCTTATAATCCGGCAGCGCATCACCCTGACGGTAGATGGTCGGATTATTGATCGCGCCGTAATCGGTTCCCCAGCGCTTATGGATTTCCTCATATTTACCCGACTTGATCAGATAAACATAGGCAGCCTGAATCGCCTGCGCGAGCTTCGCTGAATCCGCGTTGCGCGCGACGGCAGTAGCGCAGGGACCGCCGCCTACACGACCGGTCGGCACAAAGGGTTGACCTGAAGCGACCAGCGTCAGCCCAACCTCACGGCCGGTCAGGACCGCGTCCGCGCGGTTACTGGACAGGGCCAGCACGGCATCTGCCATTTGCGGGAAGACGCTAACCTGAGGCGCGGCTTTGCCCGCCTGCGCACAGCGCTCTTTGCCGGTTTCCATCGCCGGTACGCCGGAGGAGCCTGCGAGGATCGCTATCTTATGACCACAAACATCAGCGATACTTTCCGGCAGGTATTTGCTGCCCTTATTGACGACAAAGGCGTCGAAGTTACTCCATTCCGTAACAAAATCGGCGACGTCAACCCGATCTTTTCGTACGAAGAACTCCCCCATGCCTATATCGTATTTCTGCGCCTGTAGCCCTAACAAAATACTGGGGAAGTCCATGCCGTGAATATCAGCCTTTAATCCCATCGTCTGTGCAACCGCCGTCACCATCTCTGGGATCATGCCGACATTTTTGCCATCCACAACGAAAGCGAAAGGTTGATATTTGGTCATCGTGGCAACGCGCAGCACGCCCCGTTTCCTGATCGTATCGGGGACAAGCTCAGCGATTTCCGCAACGGGTTCGACGCGGCTCACCTGCCCGGCGGGCATGTTCTGAGCAGAACTGGCGTTGAGAGAGACTCCGCAAAGCATAAGAGCTAAACCTGTCATCAAACCGACATTTATCCGCAAGCGCATTCTGAATCCTCCGGGGAACATGGAATGTAATATATTACACCTTACCGATAAAAGATAACGTACAGCAACATTCTGTCAATGGTTTTTTTCTGCTTATCAGGCACGCCTCGCGCTAAAAACAGTTTGGTTCAAAAACCTCACCATGATGGTGCGCCCTCACCAAAATAGTGCCTGCGATAACGCGCGATAAGCTGCAGTTTTCCCCTGCCTGAATTGAATCAGGTGATTTTTTTTGATTCATTTTTGAATCATTACAATCATAAAACGTGGGGTTTATAAACGGGAACCCCGCCAGGCGTGCGGCAGAACCGCGCCATTTTTGATTCAGATGAATCAAAGCAAAAAAGACATGGCCCATCTGTTGCTACGTATCACAGAGACAACCGAAGGGGTATCGAATGGATCTGCAAACTCTCAACCAGCTCATTAAGACGCGTTACGACTCGCTGCCAAAACGTGAGCAACAGGCGGCAGCCTTTGTGCTGGAACATCCCCATGAAGTGGCCGTAATGTCGATGCGTGAGCTGGCTTCAATGGCCGAATTACCCGCCTCAACAATGACGCGTTTCGCCAAGAGTCTGGGGCTGACTGGGTTTGACCAGCTTCGCTCGGTCTACATTTCTGAGATTCGTGGTCAGGGTCATGCCTATGAATCACGTATGGCTGGCCTGGTCGCCATGAAACAACAGGTGGGCGACAACTCGCTGGCGCTGGATTTGGCTGACACCACGGTTGCGCACATCCAGTCGCTATGCACTCCCCAGCAAATTGAATCCATTGTCAGAGCGGGAAAAATTCTGTCTGCCGCCCGCCGTATTTACTGCCTGGCCCTGCGTTCTTCGTACCCTATTGCCCATCACTTTGCGCACGTCACCAGCTATTTTCACCGTGATGTGCGCCTGGTTGATGGTTCCGGCGAGAGTGGCATCATGACACTGCTGCATGACCTGTCCAATAAAGACGTGTTATTTGTTACCAGCATTTCACCCTATGCCAGAAAGACCATTTCGCTGACGAAATATATGTCTCAACATAAGGTGAAAATTGTCGCCATTACCGATAACGCCAGTTCTCCGGTCGCCAGAATCTCCGACGAAGCCATTGTAGTAAAAAAACAGACGAATTCTTTTTTTGACACGCTAACACCCGCTTTACTAACAACAGAGATATTAATCGCGCTCCTTGCCGCAAATACCCGTGGCGATGTCCGTTCCAAAGTAAAAAATACTGAGGAGAAAATATGGGCATTGGGCGAATGGTTGAAAACCACCTGAGTAACTTACTCCTGCAAAGATAAGGTATTAAAATGACAGCTTATAAACCTGAATTAACAACTGCGCCAAAACATGGTCATAAAAGTCTGCTGTACTCCGAGGTCGTTACGGATCTGAATACGCTGGACTATGTCGATATCGCCGTATTGGGTATTCCCTACGGTTCACCTTATTCCATAGATGAAGTGACCAACGACCAGACTAACGGTCCGACGGCAGTCCGCCAGGCCACTGACCGCGCACTGCGGAGCTTTGAACGCTACGACTTCGACATCGGCGGTTCAATGACCGACAACCAGCCGGTTCGAATGGTGGACTGCGGCGATATCGCAGGTAACGCCCGCGAGCTGGGTAACCATTATGCTGCCGCTGAAGCCGTGGTGCGAAAAATCCTCGCGCTGGGCGGGATGCCGTTGGTGATCGGTGGCGATCATGGGGTTCCGATCCCGGTATTAAAGGCGCTGGACTCCGTGGGGCCGATTACCCTGATTCACATTGATTCGCATCTTGACTGGCGCGATCACGTCAATGGCGTGACCGACGGGTATTCCAGCCCGATCCGTCGCGCTTCAGAGATGGATCATATCCACGAAATTTTCCAGATTGGCTTACGTGCGAACGGCTCAGCGCGTCAGGAAGAGGTGGATGCAGCACTGGCTTATGGCGCGCACCTGATTCCAGCCCACCAGCTGCATGATGAGGGGATGGAAGCGGTGCTGGCGCGGATTCCCGATGGCGGTAATTATTATATTACCTGCGATGCAGATGGCATCGACCCGACAATTATGCCTGCGGTAAATGGACCAGCGCTGGACGGGGTAACCTACGGTGAAATGCGTAAATTAATTCATGGACTGGTGAAAAAAGGTCGCGTGGTCGGAATGGATATCGTAGAGATCACCCCGAAGAAAGATCTGAATAATATCACTTCAATTACTGCCTGCCGCTTCTTTATTAATTTAATTGGCATGGCAGTACGAGCAGGCTATTTCAAAAAGAATAAATAAGGTAACGCGGTGGATATTTCACCCTTAAATTAAACACATACCGGAGTAATATCATGACAAAGAATACACTTTTGTCTGCGGCCCTCTGCTGCCTTATTTCTGCCATCAGTATGTCAGCCTCGGCCGAATCGTTGCTGGACAGTATTAAAAGCCGCAATCTGGTTCGTATTGCCGTGCCGCAGGATTATGCGCCCTACGGGTTTGTCTCGCCGGACATGACGCCTCAGGGACTGGATATTGATGTCGCCAAACTTATCGGCAAACAGCTGGGTGTCAGGGTGCAGTTAATCCCGGTAACCGGACCTAATCGCGTACCTTATCTGCAAACTGGCAAGGCCGATATGACCATCTCCTCACTCGGTAAAACGCAAGAGCGAGCCAAAGTGATTGATTTCAGTATTGCCTATGCGCCCTTCTTTGATGCGGTCTTTGGGCCAAAGGATCTGCAAGCCTCGACGCCGGACGAGCTGGCGGGCAAAACGGTTTCTGTCACCCGTGGCTCAATGCAGGACGATGAGCTGACCAAACTGGCTCCCAAGGCGATTATTCGACGCTTCGAAGATAATAACAGCACCATCACCGCCTTCGCCTCCGGCCAGACGCAGATGGCGGCGATTGGGACGACCGTGGCGGCGGCTATTCAGAAACAGAATCCCAAATTAGATATTACCCTGAAAGTCATCCTGTCAAATTCGCCCTGCTATATCGGCATCCAGAAAGGCCAGCAGGCGCTGACGGCCAAAGTGAATGACATTATCCGCGAGGCTAAAAAGGATGGCACGCTGGATAAAATCTCAGAGAAGTGGCTGAGCGCGCCGGCAGGCGACCTCCCGGAATAATGACACTGGGGCGTCCGTGCGGTCGCCCGTTTTCAGGTATCAATAATGAATCAACGTCCCGCGCTTGCGTCACTGGCTGAATGGCTGATTAACCAAAGAACGGCAGTACTGCCTGACGATATTCTACACATCGCCAGACGCTGCCTGATCGATACCGTGGGGGTGATGCTGCCCGGCAGTACCCGCAGCGTGTCTGAGAAAATCAGACAAACGCTCCCTCTGGGTGAGGGTGAAGCTTGCCTGATTGGCCTGGATCGGCGGACCGATCCTCTGTCGGCCGCGCTAATCAACGGCGTGGCGGCCCATGCGCTAGATTTTGATGACAACTGCTATGCGGGATTTGTCCATGGTTCTGCCGTTATCATTCCGGCGGCGCTGGCCGTTGCCGATACGTGCGGCGCCAGCGGCGAGCAGCTGTTAAGGGCTGTCGCGCTCGGCAGTGAGTGTCAGTATCGGCTGGGTATGGCGCTGGATAACCAACTCTACCATGCCGGCTGGTGGACAACGGGCATGCTAGGCGCCGTCGGTGCCTGCGCGGCCGCCGCCGTGCTCCTCGACCTCGATAGCGGGCAATGCGCCAACGCATTAGGGATGGCAATCGCCTGCGCTTCCGGGATGAAGGCCATTTTTGGCACCGACAGCAAACCTCTGCTGGCTGGCCTGGCGGCACAGCGCGGGATCATGTGCGCCTTTATGGCGCAGGCGGGAATGAGCGGCCCGGTTGACGTGATTGAGCATCCAGCGGGCCTTGTCGCGCTGTGCAATAACCGGCGGCTGATCCGCAAGTGGGTTCAGGAGCCGTCCTCCCAGTGGTGTCTGCGCGAACCGGGGATCGACGTTAAACGCATCCCGGTTTGCCTGTCATCTCATGCCGCGGTCGATGCCCTGCTCTGTCTGCGACAGCAGCACGGTTTTACCGCCAGGGACGTAACGCGTATCGAATGCAATGTGCCTGAAATTGTTTGCATAAATCTTAAGTATGACCGACCGGTCAACGGCCAGCAGGCGCAGTTCAGTCTGCCTTTTGCCCTGGCTCAGGCTCTTATCGCTGGCGATGTGACGCTCAGTCACCTTGACGATGCCAATGTGCTCACGCCTGAACTTCAGACGCTGATGGCTAAGGTGTCCAGCCACACGGGAACGCGCTGGAGCGAGGCAACGCTGGCAACGCTGGCGCCAGAAGGCGCGGAGATCACCGTGTACCTCAACAATGGGAACTCTCACAGCCACTTCGTGGCGAAGGCGCGCGGCGCTGCCTCTGCCCCACTGAGTGATGACGAGCTGAGCAATAAATTTATGCAGTGCTGTCAGTCAGTCATGCCAGGCGACAGCGCGCACAAGCTGCTTACTCACTTATGGCGCATTGAGGAGCCAGCCAATCAGCACATGTCCTCTTACTGGAGAGCCACTTCATGATTCAACTCGATTTTGCCAGCGTGCTGACGGAATGGCCTTCACTGCTGAGCGGTGCAGGGATCACGCTGCTGATGACGCTGATCGCCACCGTTTTGGGTCTGCTGCTGGGCATCGCCTGCGGCTGGGCCCGCGCTAATGGTCCGCGAGGGTTACGGCTAATTACCGCCTGCTATGTCGAGCTGCTGAGAAATACGCCGTACATCATCCAGCTATTTTTTATCTTCTTTGGTCTGCCTGCGGCGGGTATTCAGCTGTCCGCCCTGACCGCGAGCATCCTTTCGCTGATTCTCAACCTCGCCGCCTATGCCAGTGAGATTGTCCGCGCGGGTATTCAAAGCACCCCGCACAGCCAGACCGAAGCCGCAATGAGCCTGGCGCTGGATCGCTGGCAGATATTCACTCGCGTGGTCTTACCGCCCGCGTTGAGCAAAGTCTGGGATACGCTTGCCGGACAGGTGGTGATCATCATGCTTGGCTCTGCCGTGTGCAGCCAGATCTCGACCCCCGACCTGTCATTCGCGGCGAACCTGATTGCCAGCCGCAACTTCCATAACTTCGAGTCTTACATAGTGGCGGCGGCGATTTATCTGATTCTGGCGCTGCTGGTAAGACAACTGCTCCGCTGGGCCGGTCCCCGGTTCATTTTTGGCCGTTAACCTGAGGACAAGTCGATGAGTGAATTTACCACCTGGGATATTTACCGAAATCTACTGCTGGCAATGCGCTGGACCGTTGGGCTGTCGCTGATTGCGTTTGCGGGCGGGGGGATTGTCGGCGGATTACTGATGGTGCTGCGCCTTTCTTCACTGCCGGGAGGAGCCCGGCTGGTGCGTTTATACGTACAGCTCTTTCAGGGAACGCCGCTGCTGATGCAGCTGTTTCTCTGTTATTTCGGGCTGGCTCTGTTCGGTATTGAAACCTCGCCGCTGATGGCGGCAAGTTTATGTTTGACCGTCTATGCCAGCGCGTTTCTCAGCGAGATCTGGTTTAGCGCGGTTAAATCTATTCCGCGCCAGCAATGGGAAGCCGCCAGCAGCCTGGCGCTGACCTTCATGCAGCAGTTAAGAACCATCATTCTCCCCCAGGCGCTGAAAATCGCCATTGCCCCGACGGTCGGGTTTATGGTGCAGGCGGTGAAGTCAACTGCGCTGGCCTCGGTGATCGGCTTTGTGGAGCTGACGCGTTCCGGGCAGGTTATCGCCAACGTCACCTTCTCGCCTTTTCTGGTATACGGCAGCGTTGCCTTACTCTATTTCCTGCTCTGTTTTCCGCTGTCGCTGTGGAGCAGACGCCTTGAACACCGTCTTTCGCGGAGAGCGCTCAAATGACAGATTTTGCATTAGTAGATATCAACGGCCTGCACAAAAGCTTTGGCGATAACCCGGTGCTGAAAGGGATCGATCTGCGGATCAAACGCCAGGAAGTGGTCTGTATCATCGGGAAAAGCGGCTCCGGTAAAAGTACCCTGCTGCGCTGCATTAACGGGCTCGAAACCTTTGATCAAGGCTCTCTCCATGTTGATGGTCAACCGCTGGAGCATGATAACGCGGCGTCGTTAAGAGAGCTGCGCCAAAACGTCGGCATGATCTTTCAGAGTTTTAACCTCTTCCCGCATCTGACCGTCGGGCGCAATGTGATGCTAGCGCCGACGCTGGTGAAGAAGGCTCAGCCGCTGGAAGCCGAACGCACCGCGCGACGTTTACTGGAACGCGTTGGCCTTGGCGATAAGTTCTCGCACTGGCCGGATCAGCTCTCTGGCGGACAGCAGCAGCGCGTGGCGATTGCCCGCTCCCTGGCGATGAATCCGAAAATTCTGCTGTGTGACGAAATAACTTCAGCCCTCGATCCCGAGCTGGTCGGTGAAGTTCTTCAGGTTATTGAGTCACTGGCCAGCGAAGGAATGACCATCATTATGGTCACCCATGAAATGCGCTTTGCCCGCAAGGTGAGTGACCGAGTGGTGTTTATGCATCAGGGACGAGTACATGAGATGGGCGCGCCTGAGACACTGTTTTCATCACCGGCCACCGCTGAGCTCAAACAATTTCTGTCCTGACCAGCGAGGCGCACTGGGGTAAATTCAGCTACCATGCTGTGAAGAAACGAGAAACATTAACAGGGAGACACCATGACTCAGCCTTCTGCCCCCCAGGGCTTATCCGTCGTCGAGGCGCTGGATAAGCTTGATGCGCTGTATGAATCCGCCGTGAAAGCCCTGCGCGAGGCGATTACCACCTACATCAGCAGCGGAACGCTGCCGGATGAAACCGGGCGGGCCAGCGGCCTGTTTGTCTATCCTGAACTGCGGGTCAGCTGGGAAAATGACGAGTCCAGCCATCGCCTGACCCGCGCCTTTGGTCGTTTCACCCGCCCCGGTAGCTATGCGACAACCATTACCCGTCCGGATCTGCGGCGTGACTACCTGACAGAACAGCTGGAAATGTTAACCGGTGAATATCCGGTCACGCTGGAAGTGAAGCCGTCAAAGCAGGAGATCCCCTTCCCCTATGTTATTGATGGCTCCAATCTGAACCTGGACCGCACGATGAGCGCCGGGCTGGCGAAACATTTTCCAACTACCGAGCTGGCGCAGATTGGCGATGAAAATGCCGATGGTTTGTACCAGCCGGGCGAAGCGTTTCCACTGTCGCACTTCGATGCCCTGCGCACCGACTTCTCCCTGGCGCGGCTGCGCCACTATACCGGTACGCCGGTCGAGCATTTCCAGTCCTGGGTCTTGTTCACCAACTACACCCGCTACGTGGACGAGTTCGTTCGCTGGGGCTGCGAGCAGATAGCCGACGCCAACTCCCCCTATGAGGCGCTCTCCTGCCCGGGCAACATTCTGGTGACGGCAGAGACGCCCAACCCGCATGAAACCATCTCCGGGCTGGCGTGGAAAAATCACCAGATGCCCGCCTGGCACCTGATCGCTAAGGAAGGTCAGGGCATCACGCTGATTAATATCGGCGTAGGGCCGTCAAACGCCAAAACGATTTGCGATCATCTGGCGGTAATTCGTCCACATGCCTGGCTGATGATTGGTCACTGCGGCGGCCTGCGCGAAAGCCAGAGCATTGGGGATTATGTGCTGGCGCACGCCTATCTGCGTGACGATCATGTGCTGGACGCGGTGCTGCCGCCGGATATCCCGGTGCCCAGCATCGCCGAGGTACAAAGAGCGCTGTACGACGCCACAAAAGAGGTCAGCGGAATGCCGGGCGATCAGGTCAAGGAGCGGCTTCGCACCGGTACGGTTGTCACCACGGATGACCGTAACTGGGAGCTGCGCTATTCCGCTTCCGCTCTGCGCTTTAACCTCAGCCGCGCCGTAGCCGTCGACATGGAAAGCGCCACTATCGCCGCCCAGGGCTATCGCTTCCGCGTCCCTTACGGCACGCTGCTTTGCGTCTCCGACAAGCCTCTGCATGGCGAGATCAAGCTGCCCGGACAGGCAAACCGCTTCTACGAAGGGGCGATTTCCGAGCACCTGCAAATTGGCATCCGCGCCATCGACCTGCTGCGTGCGGAGGGAGAAAAACTCCACTCCCGCAAGCTGCGCACCTTTAACGAGCCGCCGTTCCGCTAAATCTGGCCCTTTGCTTTCCGGCTACGCTGCACGTTAAACACCAACGCTCTCTGGCACGGACGCCTCAGAGAAAAAGCAGGGGAAATTGACGCTGTCTCTGAACTCAGCCGCCGCCCTTTTTTCATGCCCCGCCCAGATAGGCGCTTCTGACCTCAGGATTGACCAGCAGCTCCTGCCCGGTTCCACTCAGGCGGATTTGTCCGTTCACCATCACATAAGCCCGGTTCGAAAGCCTGAGCGCGTGGTTAGCATTCTGCTCTACGAGAAACAGCGTCATTCCTTCGCGCGTCAGCTCCCGCAGGATCTGAAAGATTTGCTTTACGACGATCGGGGCAAGCCCAAGGCTCGGCTCATCCAGCAGCAGCAGCTTTGGTCGGCTCATCAACGCGCGGGCGATCGCCAGCATCTGCTGTTCGCCCCCGGATAGCGTCATCGCCCGCTGGCTACGCCGTTCCTCAAGACGCGGGAATAAACCGTACATCCGCGCTTTATCCTGCTGTTGATAGCGGCTGCCAATCGGGATAGTGCCCATCAGCAGATTCTCCTCAACGGTCATATCAGGAAAAATTCGCCGCCCTTCCGGGGCCTGAGCAATGCCGTTGCTGGCGATAAAATGCGTGGATTTACGGCTGATATCCTCTCCCCGGTAGAGAATTTGTCCGCCAGCGATGCGCGGCTGGCCAAATATCGACATCAGCAGCGTCGATTTCCCCGCGCCGTTCGCGCCGATCAGCGAGACCGTCTCGCCCTGGTTGACGGTCAGCGAAACCTCTTTCAGCGCCTGGATCTGGCCGTAAAACACGTTTACATTGCGGAACTCCAGCAGAGTCTGGCTCATCCGGCGATCTCCTCTTCATCGGCGCCGAGATAGGCCGCGATGACGCTGGCGTTGTTCTGGATCTCGTGCGGCGCGCCACGCGCAATCACGTCGCCGTGGTCCAGCACAATAACGTGGTCGGAAATCTCCATCACCATCCCCATGTCGTGCTCAATCAGCAGCACCGTTACGCCATGCTGCTGACGCAGAAAGCGCACTATGCGGCTCAGCGCCTGAGTTTCCACCGGATTCAGACCGGCGGCAGGCTCATCCAGGCAGATCATCTCCGGGCCGGTACACATTGCGCGGGCAATTTCCAGCCTGCGCTGCTGGCCGTAGGAGAGCGTTCCGGCCAGGCGATTGCTACAGTCAACCAGATCCACCACTTCCAGCCAGTAAAAGGCCCGATCCAGCGCCTGATTCTCCGCTTTGCGGTAGCCGGGCGTGTTGAGTATTCCGGCGATCAGGTTACGGTTTGCCTGCATGTGCTGCGCTACCAGCAGGTTTTCCACTACCGACATCTCCCGGAACAGGCGGATATTTTGAAAGGTTCTGGCCAGCCCGGCGCGGTTGACCAGATGCGTGCCGCCAAACATTTTGTAGTAAATGCGCGAGCCAAGACGGGCCGGATTGAGCAGATCGCCAGCGCGGAGCTTTTGCCCCAGCACCTGAATAACGTCGGTAGTGCGCGACTGCGCGTTAAGCAGGATCGAGCCGCCGGTCGCCTGATAAAAGCCGGTCAGGCAGTTGAAAACCGTGGTTTTTCCCGCGCCGTTTGGCCCGATAAGCGCGGTGACCGACCCGCGCTCAACCTCCAGGTTGACGTCGTTCAGCGCTTTGATGCCGCCGAAATGCATCATCAGGTGTTCAACGCGAAGGATGCTGTCGCTCATGGCGCCACCCCCTTGCGCACCGGAACGCCGGTGCGGCTGGTACGGACCAGCCCGCGTGGCCGCCAGATCATCATTAATACCATCAGCACGCCAAACAGCAGCACGCGGTATTCGGCAAAGCTGCGCAGCAGTTCAGGCGCGACGGTGAGCACAAAGGCCGCCAGCACCACGCCCAGCGTTGACCCCATCCCGCCCAGCACAACAATGGCGAGGATCAGCGCGGACTCAAAAAAGGTGAACGAGGTCGGATTCACAAACCCCTGGTAAGTCGCGAAAAATACGCCCGCGATCCCGGCGGTGGAAGCGCCAAGCATAAAGGCGGAGAGCTTCACCAGCACATGATTCAGCCCCATGGCGCGACAGGCGATTTCATCTTCCCGCAGGGCTTCCCACGCCCGCCCAAGCGGCATTCTGGTCAGGCGATGTTTAATAAACAGCACCAGCAGTACCACCAGAATCAGCACCGCGTAGATAAAAATAAACTTCAGATTCGGGTTGTAGGTGGTGTGCAAAAACTCATGGATCGGCACCCCGCCTTCCTTCGCTCTGCGCGCAAACTCCAGGCCGAAAAAGGTTGGCGCCGGGACGGAGACGCCGTTAGGGCCGCCGGTGAAGCTCACCCAGTTGGTCAATACCAGACGGATAATTTCACCAAAGCCCAAGGTCACGATAGCCAGATAGTCGCCGTGCATCCGCAGCACCGGAAAACCGAGCAGCGCTCCGGCCAGCGCGGCGAGTATCGCGCCAATCGGCAGCATCGACCAGAACCCCAGTCCGAGATACTGGTAGCCCAGCGCCAGGCCATAGGCGCCGATGGCGTAGAACGCCACGTAGCCCAGGTCCAGCAGACCAGCCAGCCCCACCACGATGTTCAACCCTAAGCCTAAAAGCACGTAGATCAGCCCCAGAATGGCGACGGTCAACAGGTATTTGGTGGCGATAAACGGGAACAGGATAGCCAGCAGTAACAGCAGAGGGATGATCCAGCGCAGTCGGCTGCGGTAATCCACCGGACGGACGTAGACGCCATCGTCACCGCTTTCAAAGCGCGAGATAAATTTTCGCCCGCTGCTGCTCTGCAAAGCCAGACTCAGCAGCAGGCGGCCAGCCATGACTAGCGCCACCAACAGCGCCACCCGCTGCGGCGAAAGTTCAAAACTGTAGCCCTTTAATACAATGCCGACAATCGGCCCAAAGACCACCAGCGCACACAGCCCGGCCAATACCGTATCGACCAGGCTTTGTTTCACGTCCAGCCCCGGCTTCAGAGAAGCATCCGTCATGATTGATTCCTCAAACCTTGGCAACCAGCGGTCGGCCCAACAGCCCCTGTGGGCGGAAAATCAGGATCACCACCAACAGCGCAAACGAAAACACGTCTTTATAATCGGAGTTCACCATGCCAGCGAACTGTGCTTCGGCAATGCCCAGCAGCAGGCCACCCAGCATCGCGCCGGGTAGAGAACCAATGCCGCCCAGTACCGCAGCGGTGAACGCCTTGATACCAATGATAAATCCGGCGTAGAAGTCAAAGGTGCCGTAGTTCATGGTCACCAGCACGCCCGCCAGCCCGGCCATCGCCGCACCGATCACAAAGACCATTGAGATCACCCGATCGGTATTAATGCCGAGAATCGAGGCCATGCGGCGATCCTGTTGCGTTGCCCGGCAAATCCGGCCCAGCCGGGTGTACTGAATTATCCAGGTCAGCAGCGCCATCCCTGCCAGCGCGGCGAACAGAATAAAGACTTTGGTCCAGGTGATTTGCACCACGCCGTCACCGACCTCAAAACGCAGCACGCCGGTAAGCAGCGTTGGAATACCCTGCTGGTTTGGCCCCTGGCTGATTTGCACGTAGTTCTGCAAAATGAGCGACATGCCGATCGCGGAGATCAGCGGGGCCAGGCGGGTTGAGTTACGCAAAGGCCGGTAAGCGATCCGCTCAATGGCCCAGCCATACACGCCGGTCACCACGATGGTAAAAATGAGCGTACCGAAGATCAGCAGTGGAAAAGAGTGAATGCCGAAGTAAGAGAGCAGCGCCAGGCCGATGGCGCAGAGATAGGCAGAGATCATATACACTTCGCCGTGAGCGAAGTTAATCATACCGATGATGCCGTAAACCATGGTGTAGCCGATGGCGATCAGGCCATATACGGCCCCCAGCGTCAGCCCATTGATCAGCTGTTGCAGAAAGAATGCTTCCATTGTGCGCGGTCTCGTCTGGGGCAAGCCAGCCGCGGGCGTTCCGGGCTGGCTTAACTGTTGCGACGTCCTGCCATGCAGACAGGATGAGAAGTGGGCCAGCGGTTACAGCTGGTGATATTTACCCTTGTCATCCCACTTGTAGACCACGTAATCCGAAACTTTCAGATCGCCCTTGCCATCCCAGGATTTCGGTCCCATCACCGTATCCACGCTGTGCGATTTCAGCCACTCGCTGGCCTTCTCGTTATCTTTGCCTGCGCCGTTGTAGGCCGCCGCGATAGCCTGGATGGAGGCGTAGGCGTACAGCGTGTAGCCTTCCGGCTCAAAGCCGCCCGCGCGGAACTTATCAATCACCGATTTGCCTGCCGCAATGGTCCGGGGATCGTTGCCGAAGGTCATCAGCACGCCGTCGGTGTACTGCGGGCCGCCAGCTGCCGTCACCAGCTCTTCGGTAACGATACAGTCGCCGGAGAAGAATTTTGCCTGCACGCCCTGCTCCCGCATCTGGCGCACTAATGGGCCAGCTTCAGGATGGCAACCGCCGAAATAGACGACGTCCGGCTTCAGCGCGCCGATTTTAGTGACCAGCGCATTAAAGTCTTTTTCCCCACGGGACAAGCCTTCATAAAGCACTTCTTTGGTGCCGCGCTTTTCGAGCGCGGCTTTGGTGGCATCCGCCAGCCCCTGCCCGTAGGTGTCCTTGTCGTGGATCACCGCAATTTTCTTCGCCTTCAGCACGTCCAGCATGTAGTTGGCGGCTATCGCGCCCTGCTGATCGTCGCGCCCGCACATGCGGAACATGTCCTTCATGCCGCGTTCGGTAATTTGCGGATTGGTGGAGCCAGGGGTAATGGTGAGCACGCCCGCTTCATCGTAGACTTCAGAGGCTGGCATGGTGGAGGAGGAGCAGAAATGCCCGACCACCGCTGAAACTTTTGACTCATCGACCAGCCGGTTTGCCACCGCTACCGCCTGCTTTGGCTCACAGGCATCGTCGCCCTGCACCAGCACAATCTTTTCACCTTTAATCCCTCCCGCAGCGTTAATATCCGCCGCCGCCTGCGAAGCGCCCTTCCAGTACTGCGCGCCATAGGTGGCATTCGGACCGGTGAACGGCCCGGCAACGCCAATCGTCACGTCCGCCTGGGCATACAGCGCGGTGCCTAAACAACCTACGATTGCAACCTGAAGTGATAACGTTCTAAATTTAAAAGACATTCAGTATTCCTCAGCACGGTTCAGAGCTAAACGCCAGCCAGCGGCGCGGGAAACAGCGTAGACAGGATCGATAATCTGATAAGAGAGCGGGCCGCGAACGGCTAGCATTGATTAAGCAAAAATCCCGCCATTTCGCCAGGAAACGCCTTATTTCTTACAGAGATGAGCGGTGACACGCGGCAATCACGCGTTACCGCCCCACTGTTCAGGCGTCTTTATGGAAAAGTAAGCGGTGCCTTCGCCATCACATGGCTGACTGGGAAGCGCGGTATCCGGACCGGCCAGAAACGTAAACATAGCTGCACTATGATTAAGCTGCGCACTGCGTTGGTGCAAAATTGTGGGAGCGATCAACAGTGTGGGCAAATTTTTGTGCCGAACGTGAGCGGGTGGGCAGAGTGAAAAAAAACGGGAGCCTGCGCTCCCGTTAACGGTTATGCCTTGCCGCCCCGTGCGGCGATAATCTCTTCGGCCACGTTACGCGGCGCTTCAGCATAGTGATGGAACTCCATGCTGTAGGTGGCCCGTCCCTGCGACATCGAGCGCAGCGTGGTCGAATAGCCAAACATCTCCGATAAAGGCACCTCGGCGTGGATCACCCGGCTGCCCAGCAGTTCGTCCATGCCCTGCACCAGGCCGCGGCGGGAGGACAAGTCCCCCATCACGCTGCCCGCGTACTCTTCCGGGGTTTCCACTTCCACCTTCATTATCGGTTCAAGGATCACCGGGCTGGCACGCCGTACCGCCTCCTTAAAGCCAAAAATGGCCGCCATGCGGAACGCCATTTCCGAAGAGTCCACCTCGTGGTAGGAGCCAAAGGTCAGGGTGACTTTGATATCCACCAGCGGGTAGCCCGCCAGAACGCCGTTGTTCATCGCTTCACGTACTCCCTTCTCTACAGAAGGAATATATTCGCGAGGGACCACGCCGCCTTTGGTCGCGTCTTCAAAAGCAAAGCCTTTTCCTGCTTCCTGCGGCTCCAGCGTCAGCACTACGTGACCGTACTGGCCCTTGCCGCCCGACTGGCGCACAAATTTCCCCTCCACATCTTTCGCCGTGGCGCGAATGGTTTCGCGGTAGGTTACCTGCGGCCGACCGATATTTGCCTCCACGCCAAATTCGCGCTTCATGCGGTCAACAATAATCTCCAGATGCAGTTCGCCCATCCCGGAGATGAGGGTCTGGCCCGACTCCTCATCCGTATGCAGCCTGAACGAAGGGTCTTCTGCCGCCAGCCGTTGCAGCGCGATGCCCATTTTTTCCTGGTCGCCTTTGGTCTTCGGCTCAATCGCCAGCGATATCACCGGTTCAGGGAACACCATCCGCTCCAGAGTAATCGTCGCGTTCGGGTCGCACAACGTCTCGCCAGTGGTCACCTCTTTCAGACCTACGCAGGCGGCAATATCCCCGGCGCGGATCTCATCCACCTCATGACGGGCATTCGCGTGCATCTGCACAATTCGACCAATACGCTCCTTCCTGCCCTTGATCGGGTTGTAAACGCTGTCGCCTTTATGCAGCACGCCAGAATAGACCCGCACAAAAGTCAGCTGTCCGACAAAGGGGTCGGTCATCAGCTTGAACGCCAGCGCCGAGAATTTCTCCTCGTCGTCCGCCCGGCGTTCAACCGTATTGCCCTGATCGTCCAGACCTTTGACCGGCGGAATATCCAGCGGCGACGGCATCAGCTCAACCACCGCATCCAGCATCCGCTGCACGCCTTTATTCTTGAACGCGCTGCCGCACAGCATTGGCTGAATTTCACCGCGAAGGGTGCGCTGGCGCAGCCCGGCGGTCACCTCTTCTTCGCTGAGGTCGCCAGTCTCAAGGTATTTCTCCATCAGCTCGTCGCTGGCTTCCGCTGCGGCCGCAACCATTTTCTCTCGCCACTCCTGCGCCGTGGCAAGCAGCGCCTGCGGGACAGGTTGGTAACTAAAGGTCATGCCCTGGCTTGCCTCGTCCCACAGAATGGCGCGCATTTTGTTCAGATCAACCACGCCGCGAAAGCTCTCTTCGCTGCCAATCGGGATCACAATCGGCACCGGATTGGCTTTCAGCCGATCGATCATCATCTGCACCACGCGAAAATAGTCAGCCCCCTGGCGGTCCATTTTATTGACGAACGCCAGCCGGGGAACGCGGTATTTATTCGCCTGCCGCCAGACCGTTTCCGACTGCGGCTGTACGCCGCCGACCGAGTCATAGACCATTACCGCGCCATCCAGCACGCGCATCGAACGCTCCACCTCAATGGTGAAGTCTACGTGTCCGGGCGTGTCGATAATATTGATGCGATGCGGCTCAAACGTGCGATCCATTCCCGGCCAGAAGCAGCTAACCGCTGCCGAGGTGATGGTGATCCCACGTTCCTGCTCCTGCGCCATCCAGTCCGTCGTCGCCGCGCCATCGTGCACTTCACCCAGCCGATGACTCATGCCGGTGTAAAAGAGGATGCGCTCGGTAGTGGTAGTCTTTCCGGCATCAATATGGGCTGAGATACCGATATTTCGGTAGCGAGCGAGAGGGATTGTTCGGGGCATAAAAGTTCCTTAGTCACAGGGACAGGCTTCAGGCTGGCAGCACCCGGCCAGCGAAGAAGCGGGTTAATAGTGCGACTACTATAGTACAACTGTACGAGTATATTCGAACTATTTAAGCTATCGGCTAAACTAATAGCCATCGGCTCGCGCCACTTCTGACCTTCAGGTATAGTAGCCGCCGCGCCGCCCGAGCCTTCACCCGTAATAAAAGGATCGTTATGATTGCCAACCACCCTGAACCGCAACATATTCGCCTGGAAAACGTGCTTTTCGCGCTGGGTAATCCGCTCCGTTTGGAAGTGGTCAGAGTGCTGGCGAATCAGGGGGAGCAGGCCTGCGGGACGCTGTTACAGGGGCTGGCGAAGTCGACCATGACCCATCACTGGCGAGTTCTGCGGGAGAGCGGCGTAATCTGGCAGCGGCCTAACGGGCGGGAGAATTTGCTGTCGCTGCGGCGGGAAGATCTGGAAACCCGTTTTCCCGGCCTGCTGGACACGCTACTGGCTGCCATGGAGAGCCAGCGTTAGAGAGGAATGCGCTTCCCTGCGCATCTGCGAGAACGACGGCTTATTTCAAGCCGATGCTGCCATACGCCGCTGACCAGTCCCGATCGAAACGCATTAGCGCGTCATCTACCGCCGGGTCCTGCAGGAACAGCTCCGCCAGCGCAGGATCAACCGTGATGGCACTACAGCCGGTCAGCAGGCAGTCCAGCACCTGGCGAGGCGTGCGGAAGCTGGCGGCCAGCACCTGCGTGGCCGGGCAGTGGAGATCGATCAGCTTTTGCAGATCGCGAACCAGGCCGATGCCGTCTCCCCCCTGGCTGTCGAGCCGGTTGACGTAAGGGGCAATGTAGCTCGCCCCCGCCAGCGCGGCGTAAAATCCCTGCCCTGCTCCGTAAACAGCCGTGCCCAGCGTAGGAATATTCAGCGCCTTAAGCTGCTTGATCGCCGTCAGTCCCGCCTGTGTGACCGGGACTTTTACCACCAGCGAAGGAACGATCTCGCGCAGCCGGTGGGCCTCCGCCACCATCTGCTCCGCCTCACGCCCCAGTACCTGAGCGAAAAGCTGCCCTTCTGCGCCAATAATGCTCTGCAACTCCTGTAGCACTGAAGAAATATCCCGTCTGCCGCGCGCCACAATGCTGGGATTAGTGGTCACCCCTTTAATCGGCAGCACTTTGGCTAAGCGGCTGACGGCGTCCACATCTGCGGTATCTAAATAAAATTCCATGCTTACCTCTCGTTACGAGCGCGGGCAGCCCCGCGCAGGGTTAACGAACAATAATGCCCAGAAGGATGCCCAGCGCGCCGAAGTCGGAGTCGCTGAAGGTGGTATTTGCCAGGCCAATGCTGCCCAGTACCGGCAGCAGGAACACCGGCAGGAAGGTAATCAGCAGGCCGTTAGTGAACGCCCCCAGCATTGCGCCGCGACGCCCACCGGTGGCGTTACCGAACACGCCCGCCGCCGCGCCGACAAAGAAGTGCGGCACCACGCCAGGGATGATCACCGTCATGTTCAGGAAATAGAGAATAAACATGCCGACCACCCCGGCCACAAAGCTGCTGAGGAAGCCAACCAGCACCGCGTTAGGCGCATACGGGAACACGACCGGGCAGTCCAGCGCCGGTTTGGCGTTGGGCACCAGCTTGTCAGAGATGCCTTTAAACGCCGGGACGATTTCGGCAATCACCATGCGTACGCCCTGCAACACGATATAGACCCCGGCGGCAAAGGTGATGGACTGCATCAGCGAGAACATAAACCAGTTTTTACCAGCGGCATTCATCTCCTTCACCGCTGCCGGTCCGGCGACCAGGCAGGTGAAAATAAAGATAAAGAACATGGTGAAGGCAATGGCAACCGGCGTATCGCGCAGGAACAACAGGCTTTTCGGCACGTCCATATCTTCCGTCGACTTCTCTTTATTGCCGAACTTGCTGCCGATAAAGGCAGAAAGAAGCTGAGAAATGGCCGAAAAGTGGCCGAACGCCACGTCGTCAGAACCGGTGACCTTCTTCATATAGGGGTGAATAATGGCCGGGAAGAACACCATCGAAACGCCCACCACCAGCGATCCCACCGCGATCAGCGTCGCGCCTTTCATTCCGGCCGTCGCCAGGATCACCGCCACCATCATCGACATAAACAGCGTATGGTGCCCGGTCAGGAAAATATATTTCCACGGCGTAAAGCGGGCAATCACGATGTTAATCACCATGGCGAAGAACATGATCATCGCCATTTCGGTGCCGAAGTTTTTCTGCGCCACGGCGACGATAGCTTCGTTATTCGGGACTACGCCTGCGATGCCGAAAGCGTGATGGAAGATCACGGCAAAATCGCCAAGTGAGGAAACGATCAGGCTGGCGCCGGCGCCGAGGATCAGGAAGCCCATGATGGTTTTCACCGTGCCTTTAATGCACTCGGTGGCCGGTTTTTTCTGCGCAATCAAGCCGATCAGCGCAATCAGTCCCACCAGTATCGAGGGTTCAGACAGCACGTCACTCATTAAAAAACGGAAAAATTCCATTGTTCAGTCCCTTATAACGCGCCCAGTTCTGACAGTGCGACGGACAGCCGTTCCTTCATCGCGGCCTTATCCACCATGTTTTTCAGCGAGACGATTTTGCCGCTTACCTGCTGCGCTTCGAGCTGTTCGGCGATATCGCTGGTGCCTACGTAGATATCGCTGGGCGTACTTTTGGCCGAGCCTAAATCCACATGGTCAACCTCGGCGGCGACGCCCAGATCTTTCACGATGCTTTTAATGCTCATTTCCATCATCAGGCTGGTACCGAGGCCATTGCCGCAAACTACGGTGATTTTCATAATGTGTTTCCTCTGGATTAATAACGTGAAATTACGGACTGGATAGTGTTTATCTCTTTTGCCGCCATCAGCGACGCGGTATCTTCTTCACAGTCGAACAGCGCTGCCAGCTGAGCAATGGCCTCGATATGGCTGTGACTGTCTGTCGCCGCCAGCACGATCAGCAACCGCACCGGATCGTTACCGTCGGAATCAAAGTTGACGCCTTGTTCAATCACCGTCAGGCTCAGCGCCAGGCGGTTGACGCCCTCTTCCGGGCGGGCATGTGGCATCGCGATACCCGGACCGACCACGTAATAGGGACCGATCGCCTCATGACTGCGGTAGATCGCCTCCACGTAGCGCGGTTCGATGGCACCGTTAGCGATCAGCGGCTCGCAGGCCAGCGCTACGGCCTCACGCCAGTCTTTACAGGCTGGATGGATACGAATGACGTCCGGGGTAAGTAAATCGTTCAGCATTAAAAGGTCACCTCTCTGAATGGGCAACAGCAGCGTAGCGATCGGCGGGAGCGAATAATGTGATGGAGATCGTAAAAGATAGCGCTAACAGTTATAACTATCATTAAGTGTGATCCGCTTATCACAAGTGCGGCTGCCGCTTGCCGCGCCGCGCCGTGCGCAGGCAAACTGGTTGGATGAGAGGCGTTGACCTCAGCAGTGAGAGAAAGTGGAGAAGGAAATGCGCAAACGTCGTACCAGCGGCAGAGTGACGCTGCAGGATATTGCCGATTACGTGGGTGTGGGCACGATGACGGTTTCACGCGTGATGCGCACGCCAGAACTTGTATCTGACAGCATTCGCAGCAAAGTGGAGCAGGCCGCGCACGCGCTCGGCTACACGCCCAATCAGGATGCCAGCGCGGTGGCGAACAGCGCGGAGCGCATCACCCTACAGGACGTGGCGCGCCACGCGGGCGTCGGCGCGATGACCGTCTCAAGAGCGCTCCGCGATCCCGGCCAGGTTTCCGCAGGCTCGCTGAAAAAGATCAACGAGGCGATCAGAGCCCTGGGCTACGTGCCTAACGTCTCGGCCAGCGCGCTCGCCACGGCCCAACATAATACGATAGCGGTGCTCTACCCGTTCCAGCAGGATCGCGCCTGCGCCCGGTTTTTACAGGCGCTGCAAACCACCGTGAGTAAACACCAGTTTGAACTGGTGATGGCCTGCCACGAATATCACCAGCATAGCGAAGCGCGGATTCTACAAAAGCTGCTGCAAAACCGCCCTTCTGCGCTGGTGCTGTTAGGTGCGCCCCTGTCCAGCCAGACGCTGGCGCTGATCGCCGAAGCCGAGTTGGTGACGGTCAACATCAGCGGCGCCGTCGCGTTCAGTGCGGATATCTCTCTTGAGCTCGCCTTTGCTGAATCGGCCGAGCAGCTGACCAGAAAGCTGCTGGAAACCGGCTATCAGAAAATCGCCTATATCGGCGCGCATACGGATAACCCGCTGCAAAAACAGCAGCTTAACGGCTGGCGCAAGGCGATGCTGTCGCACTATCAGAATGCCGATCTGATCCGCACCGTACCCGATACGCCCAGCCTGCAATTTGGCCGCTATGCCATGAGCGAGCTGCTGCAAAGCCACCCCGATATGGACGCGGTGATTTGCAGCCATGAGGAAATTGCCTTCGGCCTGCTGGCCGAGTGCCAGCGGCGGTTGCTCAAGGTTCCGTACGATCTGGCCATCGCCTGCCTTGAAGGCTCTGACGACTGCGAGCACACGTTCCCCACGCTGACGGCCATGCGCATGGACTACGGCGCGCTGGGACAGCAGGTTGGCGAGCGGCTGATGAGGATGCTTGACGATCCCCCTGCTCAGCCGCTGGTTGAGCGGATTGGCTACACCCTTAAGTGGCGAGCCAGCACCTGACGCGGGATCAGACCGGCATCCAGCGACGTTCCAGCGCGGAAACGGCTATCGCCTCCAGCACTTTCGACACCTGTAGCCCCTCGGCAAAGTCAGGCCACATACGGTCATTGGCGGCGATGCCGTTGATCAGGTCGCGGATTTCCACCGTTTTCTGATCGTTAAAGCCAATGCCGTGTCCGGCTGAGATGCAGAAACTGGCATAGTCCGGGTGCGCCGGGCCGGTGAGGATGGTTTTGAACCCCTGGCGACCCGCCGGGTCGTCATGGATATACAGCTCCAGCTCGGCCATTCTTTCCTGGGTATAGCGGAGAGTGCCTTTGGTGCCGGTCACCACGTAGGTCAGCCCCATTTTGCTGCCGCAGGCAATGCGGGAGGTTTCAATCACACCGTGCGCGCCGTTGGTAAAGCGCAGGAGCGCGCTGGCCTGGTCCTCGTTTTCCACCTCGCGAAGTCGCGACGGGTCTTTCGGGTCCGGACGCTGTTTAATCACCGTCAGCATGTCGCCGGAAACTTCACTGATGTTGCCAACCAGGAAGTGAGCCATATTGACGATATGCGCGCCCAGGTCTCCCAGCGCGCCCAGCCCGGCCAGAGCCCGCTGGCAATGCCAGTCCAGCGGCGTGTTCGGACTGGCCAGATAGTCTTCGTTGTGGGTGCCATAAAAATGCACCACTTCGCCAATTTCGCCCCTGGCGATAATTTCCTTCGCCAGCTGGCTGGTAGGGTTTTTCATGTAGTTAAAGCCCACCAGCGTTTTTACCCCCGCCGCTTCGGCCGCCCGCGTCATCTCCTCGGCGTCAGCCACATCCAGCGCCAGCGGCTTTTCTGAATAGACGTGCTTACCGTGGCGGATCGCCTCCAGCGCCATCTCCTTGTGCAGGAAGTTAGGCGCGCAGATATCCACCACGTCGATATCCGGATCGGCAACCAGCTCGCGCCAGTCTCCCGTCGATCGTTTGAACCCCAGCAAAGCCGCCTGCTGCTTCGCCACCTCAGGATTGACCTCAGCGACCATCTCGCGCACGATTTCGCCCTTCAGCGAAAACACGGTAGAAGCCTGAGCATAGGCAATAGCATGGCAGCGTCCGATATAGCCGGTACCAATCAGTCCAATTCTGACCTTTTCCACAGCGGTTCCTTACAGGTTTGCGAAGTATTTTGTGGAATGTATATTTCATAATTTCGTTTCACAACGGGAAAATGAAATAAACGTGATCATTCTGACGAAAGTCGCTGTAACGGATGCTGCAATGGCGGATCGCTATGCGGGATTCCGCTGAGACAGTCTGACTTGCGTAACGGAACCGCCGAAGTGAACGGGAGGGATGTAAGCCCAATTAGCCGGTAATTAATGAAAATTTCCGCAAAATGCTGTTTTATTCAGCAGTCAAAAAAAAAGCTGCAATCAGGCTTTGACATCCCCCTGCCCACTGGATATTATGCGCCCCGTTCCAACAATTCCTCTGTAGTTCAGTCGGTAGAACGGCGGACTGTTAATCCGTATGTCACTGGTTCGAGTCCAGTCAGAGGAGCCATATTATTGTTTTCATGCTTCCCCGTGAGTCCTTATCAATTTTTTATTCAACAGGTTAGCGTGAAAATCTTTCCCGATGCGTATCTGGTTTTCCCGGCGCATCCGGCGAAATTGGTGGTCTGATTTGGGGTCATTCAGTTCGATAATGGAATGACCACCACATGTCCCTTTCCGACGCGAAAATTCGCAGCATTAAGCCTTCTGATAAACCCTTTAAACTGACCGATTCGCAGGGTCTGTATCTGCTTGTCAATCCTTGCGGCTCTCGCCTCTGGTATCTCAAATACCGCTTCAACAGAAAAGAATCCCGCATTGCATTAGGCGCATATCCGCATATTTCACTTTCCGACGCCCGTCAGAAACGCGACGGCATCCGCAAGCTGCTGGCGCAGAATATCAATCCGGTACAGCAGCGCGTTTCTGAAAAAGCCGCCGCTTCACCGGAAAAATGCTTTAAGGCCGTGGCGCGGGCCTGGCATAAAACCAACAAAAAATGGTCGGCTGACTATGCGGAACGCATTCTCGCCAGTATGAAAAACCATATCTGCCCGGCAATTGGTCATCTGCCTGTCACGATGCTAAAAACGCAGCATTTCACGGCGTTGCTGAAAGTTATTGAGGATAAAGGCTTTATGGAAGTCGCGTCCCGTACCCGGCAGCAGCTCTGCAACATCATGCGTTATGCCGTGCAGCAGGGACTCACCGAGAGTAATCCAGCGCAGCATCTGGAAGGCGTTACCGCTCCTCCGGTTAAAAATCATTACCTTGCCCTGCCTCCAGAGCGGTTAGCCGAACTGCATAACGTATTGTATTAAATGAAATTTAATACAATTTACATCTTTTAAGAAAACCCGGCAACAGCCAGGTTTGTTCTGAGGACTACTTTGCTGGGTTTTGTGCTGTTTCTTGTCTAATCTCTTCAATCGTGTCGCGCATGTTACTCAGACATTCTGCGGCTGGAGTTCCAGCCTTTTCCAGCACTGGTTCTGCCTTCGAGAAATACTCCTCAACCTTCATCTGATTTGCATGTGTGATTAAAGGTATACCGCATACCATTGATGTACCGAACCGCTGCTTTAAGGGGTCGGTACTCTTGTCCAGCGCGTTGGTTGCGTTAATTACAGAAACTGGGTCTTTAATAAGCGCCATGCTAAGAGCCGTCGTCAGTTCTTCTGTATGCTCAGCGTCAAGGGTATCTCCAATACTGTCAATTTTCCCCGGAAATGCATGGAGCGTTTTGTTGTCTGCCTGTTCTATCATTTGAATATAAACTTTCCATTCGTTTGATGATGCCATGCAGGAGGACGAGATAATGCAGGCGGTCAGCAAGATGGTTCGCCAAATCATCTTACCACCTCCAGCGTTTTATCTGTCGATTGGATGATTTTTGTACGGGTGACTGGCCCAAGTATTATGCAGCCCTCAGAAGCGAATCCAGGTACTTTCGGCGGCTTCCTCTCGCCGTGGATGCGAAACAAAGAACGGCCATAACTTTCGCCAGATGTTTGCGTCAAATTTATGGTAAATGGCCCTTTTGTACTGGTATGCCCGCCAATATGCCAGGTGCCGCGAGGAATTGGCCCCATTCCTCTAACATGCTGCCGGTCCGGATTATTTTTGTTAGTCAGATTACCCGAATAACCTTTGCCGATTAACTTACCGTTGTGCCATAGCTCGCCGGTACTTTGAGAGTATGTCCATGCCATGTGCCGTGCTCCTTATGCCGTGCTGCGCTCTTTCCAGGAATCAGAGTGGATAATATTGCCGTCCAGATATTTCCAGATGATTTTCTCATACGTCATTTCGAATACTTCCAGATGATCGTGGCGTTCGTAGTCCGGGTCTTTAACATCTTCCATAAAGGGTACAACACAGGTAATCCGGGCATTCTCAAGAAGTACGTTAAAATATTCATCTTCCTGTCCGGCGCAATTAATTCGATAGAATTTCAGCTCTGCGGATTTTAATCGTTTTCCTGAGCTAACGAATTGATAAAGGTACGGGCTGGAAGAGTCCAGCGCTTTGGTGAGAATAAAGGGTGCATGTTCGCGAGTTGCGGTTATCTTGCCGGACAGGTCATCCGTGGGGAGTGACACGCTGTGAGCCAGCGCGGTGATCTCTATGCTTCCCTCACGTTGATGTACGTCTACAGAGCCTTTGACAGGGTTTCCGCCATCGTCCTTTAACCATAAATAAACAGGTATAGCCATTCAGCGAACTCCTTTTCTGTGCCAGAGAGGATAATTATTGCCTTCTCTTCCAATATGAATGAGTCACCTCTTGAAATTTATTGATATACATCAAAAAACTCATTTTTTTATTTTTCTTTTTGAACAAAAGTATTTTCCCGTGAGATGCCGATTTTTTCTGTCACAGAACCCATAGTTTCACCTTGCAGGATAAGCGTCAGGGTTGCTGGCGTTCTGGGATGAATTTTTCTGACAAACTAACGCATGATGCAAGTGCCATAATACTTCCGTCATTGGTGCGATCCAGAATGCGCTCAGCCTGAGCGACAGCGACCATTATTTCTGCCACATCGAAAGTACGCCTGTTCGTCCTCACCCGATTTAAACTGCACCAGACTCCTGCCCTCTGATATTGCAGGGCTGCACCAGCTGTCAGCGAATTAACAGCGAACTGCATCAGCGGCCCTTTTAAGCCCTTTGGCCCTTTCCGGTCTGGCGCTGTTACCCTTGGCAACACCGTGCGTCTGGCTTACATTCATAAAGCTGAGCATCTGGAAGCCCGCAAGGCGATAATGCAGGGGTGGTCGGATCATCTTGATACTTGCCATAAATCTTATGTACCACCGTATATTCCAGGTAGGAAATAGAGTAATTCTACGACCTGACTATTGAATCGACAGTCTCAACATAGTAGAGCCATAGCAGGATCGACTACTGGCTTGCATGAAGTGGAATGGATTGTTGTGCAAAAAACCCAGTCCGGGAAATAGACGTAAAGCTATGTCGATGTTCGCCGGAGATACGTTCCTGCGGCTTTAGTCCAGGCGCAACGCACTGAAAAGAATTGTGGCAGAGGTCGGTCATGGCTGTTGTAAGGAAGAAAGTGGCGTTCATTCGGTACTCTATCGTATAGCTCAAAAAGATTGTACCTCTCAGAAATTCTAAAACCGGAAATGCATAATTGAATTGAACACTAGTCCAGTTATGAATATGAAAATATCAAAATCAACGAGTATGGATGAGATGAGTCGGCGAAAGCGGCGCCCTGGCACCGCTTTTGTTTCAAGGTATAAGTAAAATCTTCGCAGCTGAAACCTGCTGTGATTCCAGATCGGAAAAGGCTTGTTCACCTTCGCTAAGTGGCCGCGATTCCACCCAACCAAGCTCACCAAGTGCCCCCTCTTCCAGCATCGACAGAGTGAGGCAGAAATCGTCCATGGTGTAGGTATAGGTGCCCAGCAGCGTGATCTCGCCAAGCGTGATTTTTCGCATATCTATCTCGCTAGCCCACGCTTGCAAGCCAATATGCATGATCACCCCACCTGGTTTTACTGCCTGAATAGCCATCTGACGTGTTGCAGCCGCACCCACAGCATCAACCACCAACTGATGACTCGACTCGCTGATGCTGGTTTCCATTGGGTTAATACTGACGCAACCGGTATAGCGCTCAGCCGCCTCAGCACGCAGCGCATTGGTCTCTGCCAGAGTGATGTGACGACAGCCCCATGCCCGCAGCACTAATACCGTTAACAAACCTATCGCACCGCCACCAATCACCAGCGTTCGCGTTTCCGCCAACGGTTGCGTTAACGTCCGCTGGGTTAAACGCATGGCATGAACTACGGTTGCCGCCGGTTCAGTCAGCGCCGCATGCTGGATAGAAATACCAGCTGGCAGCGGAACCACCGAACGAGCAGGAATGGCCATGAACTCAGCAAACGCGCCAGGCCAATCCATTCCTACCATATGACGGTCGCTGCATAAATTATCGCGCCCCTGGCGGCAGTATTCACACTTCCCACAGGTAATCAGCGGATTGGCGGTGACACGATCGCCAGGTAGAAAACGCGGCGACTGACTCTCCACAATTTCTCCTGCCAGTTCATGGCCGAGAACCAACCCTGGCTGTCGGCGTGGGTCCTGGCCATGAAAAGCATGCATGTCAGAGCCACAAATGCCCGCAGCACCAATGCGGATCACTACTTGCTCACACCCGTCTCCCAGCAGCGGGTAGGGGCGTTCTTCTATGGCCATCTGATAAGGACGGCTGTAAATCAACGTTTTCATAAGCCCTCACTTAATCAGGACAGAATTTGTCACCGCAACCCGACCTGCGCCGTGTGTTTGTCGCCACAGATAGAGTGCACATGCAGCGCTGGTCAGGCCGATAATCAACACATAGGCACAGATGAGCCACGGACGACCACCGAGCATGTTAGAGAATAGCGTTGCCAGCACCGGTGTCAGACCCCCTGCAAACACGCCGGAAATCTGATAGGCGAACGAGATACCGGTATAGCGCACCGATGCATCAAAACACTCAGCATAGACCGATGAAAGCGTGCCAAACACGGCGGCATGGAAAATGCCAAACGGGATCACAATGGCAGCCCATACCAGCCAGATGTTGTCCGGATGGTTATGCATCAGGGCAAACGATGGAAACGCCGACAGTGCTGAAAGCGTTGCCCCCATGGCAAAGATGCGCGCACGCCCCCAGCGATCCGCCATGTAGCCCCAGAACGGGATAAAAAAGCTCATGACAAAGGCGCTGGCGAGGATCGCGACAATGGCTTGATCGCGCGGAATATTCAGGTTTTGCGTCAGATAAGTCAGGGAAAACACGCCAAAAATATTGAAGAACACACCGTCAATCAGCCGCATCCCCATACAGGTAAACACCAGTTTTGTGTTATTTCGGAACAGCTCCACCAGCGGGATGCGTTTCGGTGCATACTGACGCGCCTCCTGCGCTTTGAGAAAATCTTCGGTTTCTGCGACGTTTTTACGGATGTAAGTGCCGATGATCACAAAGACACCGCTAAGTATAAACGGCACGCGCCACCCCCACGACATAAAGGCCTCATCGGGCAGCAAAAACGAAGCCAAACCAATCGCACCTGACGCCAGCAGCAGGCCAAGGGACATTCCAATTTGCGGAATACTGGAAAAGAAAGCGCGATGATTTTGCGGTGCAGATTCAAATGTCATTAGCACCGCTCCCCCCCACTCGCCACCTAATCCGATACCCTGAATTAATCGACACAGAATCAGTAAGCACGGTGCCCACAGACCAATTTGGTGATAGCCAGGAATAAGCCCGATCACCACGGTAGCCCCCCCCATGATCACCAGCGTCAGGATCAGCATCTTTTTTCGGCCCAGCGTATCGCCGAAATGGCCAAAAATGATGGCACCTAATGGCCGGGTTAAAAAGCCAATGGCAAAGACGCCGTAAGAGAGCAGCGTGGTGATAAAGGGGTCGCCTTCCGGAAAATAGAGTTTGTTGAACACCATTCCCGCGACTGTGCCGTAAAGGAAAAAGTCATACCATTCTATAGTCGAACCAAACAGGCTCGACAACGTGACGCGTCGCAGATTGCCGGCAGCAGGTGTTTGCATGATGTATTTCTCTCCACATAAGTGTTGATTCAGATAGCGCTGTAACCGCCATCCACCATCAATATTTGCCCGGTGATATAGGCACTGGCGTCACTGGCAAGCAGTAATGTCGCGCCCTGTAAATCGTTCATTTCGCCATTGCGCCCCAGACAAGTTCGCGCGGCATGTCGCTCACGAATGGTGGGGTCGGCAAAAACGGGGCCGGTCAGTGCGGTAGGAAAGAAGCCCGGACCGATAGCGTTACAGGTGATGCCGTCACGTCCCCATCGCTGTGCGATCGCGCGGGTAAGCTGAACAATGCCTCCTTTGCCCGCGCCGTAGGGTGCGCTGTTATCAAAAGCGCGGTGTGATTGCAGTGACGCGATATTGATGATGCGCCCCCAACCGCGCTGTGCCATACGGGGCGCCAGCGCCTGAGTAAGAAAAAACGGGGCTTTAAGATGGAGCGACAGCTGCTGATCCCAATCTGATTCTGTTACCTCTTCGAATGGCTGGCGCAGATTAACGCCTGCAGCATTCACCAGAATATCGGCATCTGCACTTTCACGCGCCAGAGCGTGTAATGTCGCCATCTGCGTCACGTCGGCACAGCAATAACGCGCCTGCGCACCCTGCTGAATCAATTGCTGTGTGGCTTCAGCCAGCTGCCCCTCGCGCCGCGCCGCAAGAACGATTTGCGCGCCTGCTGCAGCCAGCGTTTGCGCGATAGCAAAACCGATGCCGCTGCCACCGCCGGTTATCAGCGCGGTTTTGCCCGTTAAGTTGAATAATGTTGCCGCTTGCATCGCAACCTCCTTAGCGCGTAACAGGTGAACCAAGCTGGAATGATTGACCCGCGAAGTATTTCGCGAGACGCACCTCGGCCGTGCGCGCATGTGCCTCCATGCCCTCCATGCGTGAAATACGCGCGGTGGTTTCGGCAATCTGCGGTATGGCATCGCGGGGCATCTGCTGCCATGTCAGGGTCTTGAGGAATTTGTGAACGGAGAGTCCACCGGAGTAGCGTGCTGCGCCCTTAGTAGGCAGGACATGATTCGGTCCGCTGCACTTATCCCCAAATGCCACCGTGGTTTCTTCGCCGAGGAACAGCGAGCCGTAACAGCTGAGCGCATCTCGCCACCAGTTCAAATCGCGGGTATGTACCTCAAGATGTTCGGAAGCGTAACGATCGGAAACTTCCACCACCTCTTCGCGACTGTCGCAAACAATCACTTCGCCATAATCGCGCCAGGCGCAGCTCGCTGCATCGCGAGCTACCGGCGGCAGTTCGGCAATCAGCCGTGGGACTTTGAGCATCACCGCGTCAGCCAGTTCGCGTGATGTGGTAAACAGCCACGCAGGGGATTCATGACCATGCTCCGCCTGACCAACAAGATCGCTGGCAACGATGTCGGCATCAGCGCTTTCATCGGCAATCACCGCCACTTCTGAAGGTCCGGCAAAGACATCAATGCCCACCTGACCAAACAGCGTACGTTTCGCCTCAGCAACGAATTTATTGCCCGGTCCCACCACAACATCCGCCGCCTTACCGCTAAACAACCCCCACGCCATACTGGCAATGGCTTGTACACCCCCCAGCGTCATAATGGTATCCGCGCCAGCACGGTGAAAAGCGTAGAGCACGCAAGGATGAATACTTTGGCTCAGATAGGGGCCTGAACAGGCTATAATGTTCTTTACCCCAGCCGCTTTGGCAGTGGCCACGCCCATGTAAGCGGAAGCTATGTGCGCATAGCGACCAGCCGGTGCGTAACAACCTACGCTGGTCACCGGCAGCACCTTTTGTCCGGCCACAAGACCTGATGGCAGCGTCACCTCAAAATCCTTGATGGATTCACGCTGCGCACAGGCGAAGGTGTAAACCTGTTCAATGGCGTAGTCGATATCCTTTCTGACTTCCGCTGGCACATCGCGCACCTGCATCGCGATTTGTTCCGGTGTCAGGATGATGTCGCCTTTCCAGTTATCAAGTTTCCTGGCGTATTGCCGCACTGCCTCTTCACCCTGCGACTTAATCGTGGCGAGCATCTCTTCCACCACCTGCCGCGCTTCAGGCGTGTTGGATTCCGGTGATTTAGTTGCTTTCTTTAACCAGGTAACTGACATACGCATCTCCAGACAAAATTAAAGGTGAAATCATGTGTCATATATATGACTGCATTTATCTATAGTGAGCATGTGTAAATAGTGCAAAATCGAATTGAACAAAAAGTGATCGCGATCGACTTCAATCCGCAAAACTCATAAGGCGATCACATTTTAACCACATGGCTTTAAGCCTTAGAAATTAAACCATTATAAATCACCACTTTAACTGATTAGAGATTTGTCCTCTCATCTCCTGCTTTCATCTATTCCTGCATTCGTGAAGCCGCTCGCAAAAAAGTCGGCAAAATCGAAATAAATTTTGCCATCTCAATTCATCTATAATATGTCATATATATGAGTTCATTTGTTGTTCGACAATCGGAGGCTGTAATGAGTATTGATTTCGTGGTTCACGATGATGGCGACTCGGTAGGAGTCGTGGTAGTGGAAGGGATCGAGGCCGGTCAAACCCTGACAGGCTGGATAATGGATCAAAACAAAACCATTGAATTTGCAGTAAAAGATGCCATTCCAATCGGCCATAAGCTGGCGATTCGCGATCTGGCGATAAATGACACCGTGATCAAATACGGTGAAGACATTGGCCGTGTCGTGGCGACAATCCAGCAGGGCGAGCATCTGCACGTACACAACGTTAAAACTAAAAGGTGGTAATGATGGAAATCAAAGGACGTCAGTTTGCTGGCTATCGCCGTGAAAATGGTCGTGTCGGTATTCGTAATCATGTGATTGTGCTACCGGTGGATGATATCTCCAATGCAGCAGCAGAAGCGGTGGCAAACAATATCAAAGGGACCATAGCGCTGCCCCATCCTTATGGTCGCCTGCAGTTCGGTGAAGACCTGGAACTCCATTTCCGCACCCTGATTGGTACGGGTTGCAACCCGAATGTGGCGGCAGTAATTGTGATTGGCATCGAGCCAGGCTGGACTCAACGCGTGGTTGACGGCATTAAAGCCACGGGTAAACCGGTAGCCGGTTTCTGGATCGAGCAGAACGGAGATCACAACACCATTTGCGCCGCCTCACGCAAAGCGCGGGAGTTTTCACAATATGCATCTGAACTGCAGCGGGAAACTTGCGACATCAGCGAGCTTTGGGTATCGACCAAATGCGGCGAGTCTGATACGACCTCGGGATGCGGTGCTAATCCTTCTGTGGGCAACCTGTTTGACCGCCTGTATGAAAACGGTAACACCCTGGTCTTTGGCGAAACCTCCGAGCTGACCGGCGGCGAACATCTGGTGGCTGCGCGCTGCGCCAATGACGATGTGCGCCAGAAGTTCCAGTTCATGTTTGATCGCTACAGCGCAATGATCGACCGCTGGAAAACCAGCGATCTTTCGGAATCGCAGCCCACCAAAGGCAACATTGAGGGCGGGCTCACGACCATCGAAGAGAAAGCGCTGGGCAATATTCAGAAGATCGGTAAGAAATGTCGGGTCGATGGCGTACTGGATAAAGCAGAACCCCCCACCAGACCCGGGTTGTGGTTCATGGACTCCTCATCTGCGGCAGCCGAAATGGTCACGCTGTGCGCGGCGGCCGGTTATGTAGCGCACTTCTTCCCGACCGGCCAGGGGAATGTCATTGGCAACCCGATTTTGCCGGTCATCAAAGTGTGTGCGAATCCACGCACGGTGCGCACCATGTCAGAGCATATCGATGTGGATGTCTCAGCCGTGCTGCGCCGCGAAATGAATATGGATGGGGCCGGGGATGCGCTGCTTGAGTCACTGTTGCGTACCGCTAACGGGCGACTCACCGCCGCTGAAGCGCTCGGCCATCGTGAGTTTGTCCTGACCCGTATTTTTGAAAGTGCGTAACATACCTGCCCGCCATCAGTGGCGGGCGTCATCTCTTTACTCGCCTGCGGCGGCTTCCCGAGCGCCGGTTCGCAGCCGCCAGGCTTCGCGAGGACAACCCAATGCGAATGCTCAAGCACCTTTACGTCCAGGTTCTTATTGGCCTGGTCGCCGGAGTTGCTGTGGGGTACGCCTTTCCTGATTTTGCCGTTCAGATGAAACCCCTCGGCGATACCTTTATCCGTCTGATAAAGATGATCGTGACCTTAGTGATTTTCTGTACCGTGGCGATTGGTATTGCAAGGATGGAGAGCCTGAAGCAGGTCGGCAAAGTCGGCGGCAAGACGCTGATCTACTTTGAAGTGGTCACCACGCTGGCGCTGATTATCGGCATGGTGGTGGCCGATGTGATCAAACCAGGCGCAGGCATGAATATTGATGCCAGTAAGCTGGACGGCAGCACCGTAAATCATTACGTTAGCATCAGTGAGCACAGTAAAGGCTTCCTGGAGCAGATAATTCCAGACTCGGTGATTGGCGCCTTTGCCCAGGGGAACTTACTCCAGGTACTGTTGTTTTCGGTGCTGTTTGGGGTTGCGCTCTCGCTGGTTTCGCAGCGCAGCGCCTTCATCACCAAAACGATCGAGCAGTGCGGCGAAGTCTTGATGCGGATTGTCGAGCTCATCATGCGCCTGGCACCGTTGGGTGCCTTCGGTGCCATCGCCTTTACCGTGGGTAAATATGGCCTCACCTCCCTGCAACACCTTGGCATGTTGATTGTCTGTCTCTATATCACCAGTTTTCTGTTTATTGGCGGCGTACTGGGTCTGATTTGTAAACTGGTCGGCGTCAACCTGTGGCGGCTCATCCTCTATTTCCGGGAAGAGTTATTAATTGTGCTGGGCACCTCAACCACCGAATCGGTACTGCCGCGCCTGATGGTAAAAATGGAGACGTTGGGGTGCGACCGCGCCATTGTCGGGCTGGTATTGCCGACGGGATACTCATTTAACCTTGATGGTGCAGCGATTTACCTCACTATGACTTCGCTATTTATTGCTCAGGCCACCAATACCGACCTGACGCTGTGGCAACAAACTGGCCTGCTATTGATTCTGTTGCTCACATCAAAAGGTGGCGCAGGCGTTGCGGGGGCGGCGCTGATAGCGTTAACCGCCACACTGGCAACCCATAACATTATTCCGCTGGCAGGTATCACGCTGGTGCTGGGCATTGATCGCATCCTCAATGAGATGCGCGCCGTCACCAACATGATCGGTAATGTGGTGGCGACGCTGGTGATCGCCCGTTGGGAAAAGAAACTCGATCTGGCACAGCTACATGAACAGCTACGACAGGGGCCGGGGGTGATCGTTCTGCCAGAACAGCAAAATGTCGACACGCCGATGTCGGCCACACGAGAAGAGAGGAGTACATTGCAATGAGTCATGTGACGCTGACGGTAGAAGAACTCAGCATTATTGCTCAGCAGGCACTACGAAAATCCGGCGTCAGCCCTGTATCAGCGGCGGATACCTGCGCCGCATTGATGGCAGCCGAGCAAGCTGGCATCGCCTCTCACGGCTTTGCCAGACTGCCGTTCTATCTCGATCAGCTGGATAGCGGTAAACTGAAGCCAGATGCGCAGTCCGTGCTGGCAGAGTATGGCAGCGTGGTGAATGTTGATGCCGATTCCGGTCTGGCGTTTCCTGCGGTTCAGCAAGGTCTGGATCGCGGGAGCGCCTTAGCACAGCATAGCGGTATTGTGGCTGTGGCGATCAGACGCTCACACCACTTCGGCATGGCAGGTTATTACGCTGAACAGGCTGCGCGTCAGGGCTTAGTTTGTCTCGCGTTTAGCAACGGACCGGCTGCGATGGCACCCTGGGGCGGCAATATCCCACTGTTTGGCACCAACCCTATTGCTTTTGCTTCGCCACGAGAGAACAAGCCTCCGCTGGTGATTGACCTGTCACTCTCTGAAGTCGCGCGCGGTAAGATTATGCTGGCAAGCCAGAAGCAAGAGGCTATTCCGCTGGGCTGGGCGCTGGACAGAGAGGGGCATCCCACGCAGGATGCTGACGCCGCACTAGAGGGCAGCATGGCACCAGCGGGCGGTACGAAAGGGGCGGCGCTGGCACTGATGGTTGAACTGCTCACCGCTGGTCTGACTGGCAGCAATTATGGTTTTCAGGCCAGTTCATTTTTCAATACCGAGGGAGGACCGCCACATATTGCACAGTTGCTGCTATTGCTGAACCCCGCGTTTTTCTCCGCAGGATATTTGCAACACAGCGAACAGTTGTTTGCAGCCATGCTGCAGCAACCCGGCGTGCGCTTGCCTGGAGAACGTCGTCAGGCAGTAGCGCAGCAAAACAGCACGCAGATTTCATTGCCAGCTGCTTTGCTTGAGCAGCTGCGAATCAGAGCTGGTTAAAGTAGGCGTGGTGGCGCGTCATCACAGTGGATACACGATACTCCATAGCTTTATCCTGGAAATCCCGCGCAATGCGGTAGATGCGCAGCAGTGCCTCCCCCTCTTCCGCCTCCAGATGCAGGACTTCATCCGGTCCTGCATTTACCGCTTTGATTTGCTCATGCGCATTGGCAACGGTACAGGCATATTTCTGCTGGTACAGTTGGTAAAGCGTGTTCGGCAGGATGTCAGGTTCACGATCCATGCCTGGGAAGCGTGCTGCATCAATATAGACGTGTTCAAGAATGGCGGGAGCACCATCCAGGTCACGCACGCGCCAGATATGGATAAGCTTACTGCCAGGCTCAATATCCAGCGCCAGCGCTTCTTCTTCTGATGCGGTGCGCAGATGACGCGCCAGCACTCGCGACAGCGGCAGTGAACGCTCGCCATTTTCACGCAGGATATTAAAAAACCGAAATAATGCGCTATCGGAATCATGTGCAGCAACCACCGTGCCTTTACCCTGGTAGCGGATAACCACGTTGTTACTCACCAGCTCATTTAAGGCCTTACGCAAGGTACCAATGCTGACATTATAGGAATCTGCCAGACTCGCCTCGCTGGGGATATAAGTGCCTGCTGGCCATTCGCCGGAGGCTATTCTTTCCAGCAATAGCTGGCTGATTTGCAGATAAAGCGGTTGAAAGACGGCGGATTTCATTTCAGCCGATAAAGGAATGTCCTGACTCATGATGTCTCCCTCACTAAGAACGACATAGGGCAATGCTGACTATTCATACTATGACATATAGAGGAGTTCGGAGCATCCTGATCGCGTTTAATCACGCTATTCAGCTGGTTTTTTATTGTTACTCTTCAGCACGGCTCACGTTTTTGCTCTGAGATGCGTGATTTTTATCTCGCTACACTGGCCGTGAATTCAATTAATTATCTGATAATACTCCAGTATTAACTTAATCCTGAGTGGCGCTGACGCAGAAACCTTGTTCCCGATGGGTCTATATCTGATATTCAGATTAGCGATAACGTTATAATAAATTATTCTTTTGGCCGATTTACTCTCATGCTCAGTCCTATACATGAGGAGAGAGTTATGGCCGAATTATCCCTGGCGAAACATTCACAAAGCTTCAAGCGTTTCATCCCTGGCCTATTGCTAACGGCGATTATCGCTTTTACTACCGCGTGGTTGGGCAATCAATCCATTATGTCAGGCCTCGGTTTGGGTGCATTGACACTGGCCATCATCGTCGGCATTGCGGTGGGCAATACTGTGTATCCGTCGATTCATCCGTATTGTGATGAAGGAATGCAGTTTGCCAAACAGAAATTACTGCGTCTTGGCATCATTCTGTACGGGTTCCGCCTGACTTTTCAGCAGGTGATGGATGTAGGCGTCAGTGGTGTCATGATCGATGTGATAATGCTGTGCAGCACTTTTATTATTGCCAGCACTCTGGGCTATCGCTTGTTAGGAATCGATAGAAAAACCGCCTGGTTAATCGGCGCTGGCAGCAGCATTTGTGGTGCTGCAGCAGTCCTGGCAGCCGCGCCCGTAGTAAAAGCAGAATCGTCAAAAGTCTCGGTGGCTGTAGCAACGGTGGTAATTTTCGGCACGCTGGGTATTTTTCTTTATCCCTTTATCTGGCGCGAATTTGCCCATGCGCTGCCCGGCATTTCACTGACACAGTTTGGCATCTATACCGGCTCAACCATGCATGAAGTGGCACAAGTGGTCGCTGCCGGTCATGCGGTGAGTGTGGACACCGAAAACGCCGCAGTGATAGCGAAAATGCTGCGGGTCATGATGCTGGCGCCCTTTCTGCTGGTACTGGGAGTGATGGTGAACCGGTACGCGGGCGAAGTCGGAACTCGCCAGAAACGCATCACCTTTCCGTGGTTTGCGCTGATATTCATGTTGGTCGCACTGTTTAACTCATTCCACTTTTTACCGCCCGCCATAGTATCAGGCATCAATATCCTGGATAACGTATTGCTGGCGATGGCGATGGCTGCGCTGGGATTATCAACAAGAATCAGTCAACTTAAAAACGCCGGATTACGTCCGTTTTTGTTGGGGTTAATTTTGTTTATCTGGTTAGTCGTTGGTGGCGGGATGATAAATCTGCTCATCCATCACTGGTTGGGATGATGAATAATGTAAAATTCAGGGGCAAATTGTGGTGTGCCCATAGACTTTTCTTTGTATCTCGACATACAGGGTAGCGTTGTCTACTGACTCAGGGTCATTCCACAACGGTTCGGAAGTGTCTGCATTATCCGTGGCGATTCAATATTCTCCTTTTTGCAACATTAGCGCATTCAGAGTTTGATCGGCATCACTTCTGTTATTACCTAAAGCAAATTCCCATTTTGCCTCTTTCAGCTTAATAAGCTGATTAAAATACCATGCCTGATGTGAGCGATGAAATACACCTGCTCCAATATGTAACCAACATAATTTGGACATGATTTTTCTCCACATCAGACAATCTGCTAATTAATATGTTTGGTAAATTTCCACTCAGATGAAATAATAAGCGGTTGATTCTGAGTCACATACTGTGGTATTCGATTAATATCATTAGGTGCCTGGGTTAGAGGGTTGACACAAGTCGCATCAGGTTGCTTATCAAAGATAACCAGACTATGGGCAGTAGAAGTCATCTTCAGCGTCAGTTGGCCGGGCCAAACAAGACTGGCGTGTCCCCCTCGGATAAAACCAAAACAATCATCCCAGGGTCCTGGTTGAGGTGTTATCCGCTTACCGGTGGGAAGTTCATTATCGCCAGTCTCCTCTTGCCAGTCCGCTGAAAACTGAACGCTCAGTTCACTCTGCTCACCATCGGAATACGGATGTTTCAAAAACCAGGGGTGCCACCCTGCAGAGGCCGGAAACGTATCTGCGTCACTGTGAATTTCCAGGTGCATGATTAGCGCATCGCCCTGTAACGCAATCCGCTGTATAACATAGCCTTTCCACGGCCACGGGTCTGCCAGTGTCATACGGAGTGTCAGACTCTCATGAGTTTGTTCAACAACCTCCCACAAGGAATAACACGCCATCCCATGCAACGCATGAGGAGGTTTATTGGCGGGCAACTGCCAGATTTTACCATCAGCAGCCAGTTGCCCCTTTCCCAGACGCCCTACCCACGGCACCATAGGAAACGAACCATATTGAAACGCGCGACGCTGCGGGTTCCACTGGCGCAGCAATTCATAGCCAAATACCCGCAGTGAGGTGATTCTGGCGGCATCCTGAGGAAAGACCGTCACCTCAACATGCCCTTTTTTTAGAGTAATGGCATCCCCCATCGGCCCCGGCCATGGTGCATCAAACGCCTGTTGCAGAGCCAGAAAATGCTCATTATTTCCTTTATTGTTCATGAGATTGCTTCCTGAGAAAGTGATAGTCATGCGTCAATTGTTGCGTCTTTCCCGGTGATGTATTTAGCGGCAGCGGTTCGATAAACCAGACGCAGACAAATGACACCACAGAGATAAAAAATAAGAACGTGGCAACATACCAGGGCTCGCCTCCGCCTAATGCCAGTAAACTTGAGGCAATAAGCGGGCTCATGCCGCCAAGAATGGCAGAGACCTGATAGGCAAAAGAGAGTCCCGTGTAACGAACCTGGGTGCCAAACATGCGGGTAAATAGCGTTGGCTGAACGGCAAACATCATCGTTGGGCCAAAGTTGTAACCCAGAATCATACTTATCCAGATTATCGCCACGCTTTTGGTGCCCAGCAGCAGGAAGAAGGGAAAAGCAAACAGCACACAAAAGCCGGCACCCAACAGATAGATTTTCCGCTGCCCTGTGCGGTCGGAGATCCAGCCGACCAATGGGCAGATCGCTATTCCGATAGCTGAGGCAATCAACATACCGGTTAACGGGACATCACGGGAAAGCGCCAGCTGCGTAGAGATATAGACGATGCCAAAGGCGTTGATAATGTTTGAGGAAACGCTCTCAGCGAGACGCGCACCCAGCGCCAGCGAGATATTTTTCGGGTGTTTACGAAACAGCTCAATCAGCGGCAGCGGCGCTTTCTTTTCCTGTGGCTTTGTCTGCCGATGTTTAAAGTCCAGCGTCTCTTCGGTATGCAGTCGAATGAACATCCCCACCGCCAGCATTAACGCCGACAGCCAGAAAGGGATACGCCAACCCCAGGCAAGAAATTGCTCCTGGGTCAACAGGTGGTTACAGAGCGCAAAAATGCCGGTAGCCAGCATAATGCCGACGGAAGCGGCCGTTTGCGGTAATGAGCCAAGAAAGCCACGTTTCTTCTGCGGCGCAGATTCAATAGTCATCAGTGCCGCCCCGCCATACTCACCACCGAGGCCAATCCCCTGGATGAGGCGCAGAACCATCAGCAGCAGCGGCGCCCAAATACCAATATCGTTGTAGGTAGGAATAAATTTAATAAGGAAAGTAGAGGTACCGACAATGCCTAATGTCCAGATCAGCGTAATTTTACGGCCAACCCTGTCGCCAAAATGGCCGAAAACGATACCTCCCAGCGGGCGGGTGAGAAAACCCACGCCAAAAGTAGCGAAAGCCGCAATAACACCCACAGACGGGTCGCTATCGGGAAAAAACAAGGGCGCAAACACCAACCCGGCGGCGGTGCCAAAAATAAAAAAGTCATACCATTCAAGTAACGCGCCAGCGAAACTTCCCCATACGACGCGACGCATCGCTTTGCCGGAAAGCCCGGCAGTGGGTTCATGTAATCTTTCAGACATTATGTTTCCTCTCCGAAGCGGTGAGAAAACTGTGGGTGAAGTTCACCCACAGCAAGGACAGGTCATCGCGCATCAATCCATGTCGGGCGCGTTATTATTTTTCCAGTTCGGCTAACACCTGAGCGTCTTCCGCGTCGACGTTGGCACCAAGCGGTTCCCACTTTATCAGCGCACAGGTGATGAAGCCGATGAATGGCACCAGCGCCAGCCAGTAGAAGGCATCCGTCTTTAATGCGCCCCAGAGCATGGGCCAGAAGATTAGGCCTGCAATCGCACCGGTACGCATAATGGCTCGGGCAAATCCCACGCCTGTTGGGCGAATACTCGGCGGATAAGAAAGCGTGGCGATAGTCATCCCCAACCCACCAGGCCCGGCTGAGTGGAAGAAAATGATGGCACCCAGCAGTCCCAAAGAGAGCCATGGGTTGGTCGTGGCCAGCGCACCCAGCGCCAGCAGTGCCAGAGTGACCACAACGAAGCCGTACATGGATTGCAGACGAGTCCCTAAGCGCTGCAGGACGAAAGAGCCAATCAAACCACCGGAGATCCCACACAGGGCATTGACCACAGCCGAGCCTGAAAGCGCCCCTGTCAGACCGCCGCTCAGAATTCCCGCCAGCGTCAGCGGCAAATAGACCCCTACCGCGTTGTACTGCCATGCCTGCATCGTGGCAACAACACATCCCAGAACGGTACGCTTGCGGTAACGCGCATTAAACAGAATGGCATACCCCGTATGAATTTTGTTTTCACCCTGAGATGCCTGAGTGATGGATTTCTCCAGCGCGACGCTGGCATGCACGCCATAACGTTTACGTAAGATATCGCAGGCTTCATCATAACGACCGACACGCGCCGCCCACATTGCCGATTCACCAATGAAAACGTAACGCAGGATCATGATGATGACAGAGAACACGGCGCCTATGAAAATGCCGTAGCGCCAGAGCTGATCTTCCGCGATCCCGGAGAGCAACAGTGGCAGCAGTACCAGATACACCACGGTGGTCGACACGTACCAGGCCATCTGCCATAAATTGACTGATGTACCGGTTTTTTTCGACGTCGAGCCACGAAGTTCCGCCACTGCATTGGTCGCCAACGGGAAGTCGATACCGAGGCCAAACCCCATCACCACACGGCATACCAGTACCCACCAAATATTTGGTGCCACCGCTACCGCTGCCGCTCCCAGCGTACACAGCGCCATACCAATCAAAAATGCACGTCGCTGACCAAAACGGCTAATCACGCGGTTTGCCAGCAGGCCACCAATCAGTGCAGCGATCAGGACAGAAGCGTTTACCGTGGCCGCAAGTCCGGGAGAGATCCCAAACTGCGCGGCAATATATTTATTACCAAAACCCACCATTGCGGCCTGATAGGCATCGATCAGAATGCCTCCAAGCGCAATGAATATAACGCCTGCACCTGCGTTAACAGCTGAGTTTTTATTAACAATATCAATCACATCTTGTGGTCAACTAATTGAGTAAGGTGCAGGACTGGTGATTTGTACCATCACAATATCCTTTCTTTATGTTGTAGAGGACGCCGCCCTGGTGCGGCGTCGGTCAGAGGTTGTGATCCGTTAGGCTTCGGCGAATTGCAGCATGACTTTGATGGAATCATTTTGCTGCGCGCGCTCAAAGGCGGCGGCGGCTTCACTCACCGGGAACATGTCAGTTACCAGTTCGCTGGTATCAAATCGTCCGTCCGCCAGCCAGCCGATCACCACGTCAAAATCTTCAGGAATGTACATGCCGGAGTTGAGCAGGTCGCGTTCGAAACGTTGCATCATCGGCAACGGAATTTCACGCGGACCGCTTGGTACACCCATGCACAACACTGTGCCGCCGGCATACACTCGTGTGCATGCCTCATTGAGCGTTGCCTGAGCGGCAACCACGTCAATTGCGCCAGTAAAACGGGCCAGCGCATCCAGCTCGCCTGGCGCCCACGCTTGCGCAGCGCCCAGTTTGAGTGACAGAGCGCGTTTAGCGGCATCGGGTTCAATAACGGTAATGTCACCCGCCCCCATGATGCGTAACGCCTGAACAATCGACAGCCCAATGGTGCCTGCACCAATCACCAGTACGCTTTCCAGCGAATCTTGCGGCATACGGCTAACGCAGTGACGCGCACAGGCGGCTGGCTCCGCAAACGCGAGCACTTTTAATGGCATTGAGGCAGGCGCAACATGGCAGTTACGCGCCGGAACGATATGCTGCGAACGGGCAAATCCTGGCGCACGAAAACCGGCTACCTGCGGCGGCTCACACAAGTTAAAACGCCCCGCTTTACAGGCGCGGCACTCCATGCAGGCCATAATGGGATCGACCACAACTTGATCGCCAGGCTTCACATTCACCACCTCACTGCCCACTTCAGTCACGCGGGCAGCAACTTCATGCCCTGGCACGACGGGCGGTTTGGCGAACGGATGGCCACCTTTCAATACATGTAAATCAGAACCGCAAATCCCGAAGAATGCAGGAGCAATGCGGACTTCATGAGGCTTAAGTTCCTGGTGTGGCTGTTCGACATACTGCGTTGTGACCTTTCCGATGTCGGAAAATAAAACTTGGGTAATTTTGTCCATGGTTGTTCTCCTGATGCGCTTATGGTTTTGTATTAACGCTGAGAAATACCTTCATCAACAATCTCGGCCAGCCGCTGAAGGCGTGGTACTGACACATCACGTAGCATCGTTTGCGGATCTTGTGCGCCAATAACCGAGGCCCAGACAGCGCGCCCCGCCAGGAAGCCGGATGCACCGCTTTTCATGGCAATACGCACGGCGCGGCCAAAGATATCGGCCTCTACGCCTGATGAAAGAATGACCCACGGCATGTTCATCTGGTCATTCAGTTTCTGGCAGGCAGAAAGTAATGCCTGCTCACTGCCTTTCCCGCCCAGCGGCATTTCCACTTTGTAAAGGTCCGCAGCAGTACTGCCTAATTCCGCAGCCGCCGCCACAATGGCGCTTTCACGATCAAATTCCCAGCCACGGCGCGGCGGACGGACAACCGGCTCGATGATGCTCACCAAACCTGCACTGCGGCAGCGTTGAACAAATTCCTCCACCATAGCGAGACGCGCATCTGCCGGTTCGTCTTCACGCCACAGTACCAATAGCTTCATGGCTTTAGCGCCCATTTCGCGCACGCGGATCGGATCGATTGCACGGTCAATTTCCACGCTATCCACCGGAATACCGTTACCCGGCAGGAAATGGTCGGCGGCGACAATCAGACCGCAAGTTTCGGCTACCGCGCCCTGCTTGATGATCTGATCGAGACAAAATTGTTTATCCGCCAGCACAGCAGACGCCCACGGTGAAAGAATGCGCGTCGCCGCCACTTTAAAATCGGTCAGTACGCTGTCAGCAACAGGTTTTGGCTGCCCCGCAGCGGCAAACATCAAACGCATCGCTTCACGCTGATCGACAGCCAGCATGGCGAATCCGCCGCCCGGGCGCGAAATATCTTTCAGGGTATAAGGGGTGTTCAGGGAAGACATAATTACTCCTGTCATAGTCGATGATTAAAGAGAGTCTGGTCGGCCAGCAAGATGGCGAACCTGAGATAACAAGGCGCTCCAGTCCTGACGGCCCCGGCCATCATGGCTGGCAGACTGGTAATAGGTTTCGGCGACTTCGCCCATACCCAATGGCACCCCAGTCTGTTTGGCGACATCAACAGCAATCCGCAGATCTTTCAGCGCAAGGTCGACCATAAACGCCGGAGAGAGATCGCCGTTCAGAACCTTGCCCGGCCAGGTGGTAGTGAAGTGGCCTTTACCCGCCGCCGTACCGCTCATCACCTTGATAGCGACGCCGAGGTCAAGGTCTAAGGATTCGCAAAGTACCGCCGCCTCGGCAGAAAGCGCATTAAGCGCAATACTCATGTAGTTGTTAATCAATTTGACGCGGATGCCCATTCCCGGTCCGCCAGCCTCGACCAGCTCAGAACCCATGCACATCAGGATTGGACGTGCGCGTTCAACCTGCACAGAAGTCCCGCCGGCGAGAATAAGTAAGGTGCCATCTGTTGCGTTATCGGAGGTTCGACCCACCGGCGCGTCCATCATGTCATGCCCTTTTTCAGCCATTTCGCGAATCAGCGCATCGGTTTGCAGGGGGTGGATGGTGGACATATCAATCGCCAGCGCATTCGCACTCATGGTCTGGCAAACGCCCGAATCACCGAACAAGACATTACGGACAATGTCGCCATTAGGCAGCATAGTGATAATAAACTCGGCATCCTGGGCGGCATGCGCGGGTGTATCAGCAGCAACCGCGCCCTTTTCCACCAGCGCATTGACTGCCTGTTGGTTAAGGTCGAAAACGCGTAAGGTATGGCCTTTCTGCAGCAGGTTGCTGGCCATTGGGCTTCCCATCTGACCAAGCCCCAAAAATGCGATAGTAGACATGAACACTCTCCTGTCATTTAATGAGCAAAAAAACACAAACACCAAGTCACTTTTCGTCTGTTTTTGATCATATTTGTAATTCATGGCTAAAAACCAGACATTCGTCACTAATTTGATCATTTACGTCATTAAAATAAGCATCAGACGACAAAATAAAACAGGAAAAGACAAAGATGATCAAAATTGCTTGTGTAGGGATTGCCGTACAGGATCGTATTTACTCTGTGAATGCATTACCCACAGGAGGCGGCAAATACCAGTCTGACCACTACCAGGAAACGGGCGGCGGACCTGCGGCTACGGCTGCTGTAGCAATTGCACGTCTTGGCGCAGAGGTCGATTTTATTGGACGCGTGGGGGATGACAGCACGGGTAATACGTTAATTGCCGAACTCCAGCAGCTTGGTGTGAATACGCAATATTGCCGCCAGGTACCGCAAGCTCGGTCCTCACAATCGGCTATTCTGGTTGATAAACAAGGTGAACGGATTATCATCAACTCTCCCAGTCCGGACCTCCCTGCCGACGCACATTGGCTCGATACCATTGATTTTTCGCAATATGATATGGTGCTTGCTGATGTTCGCTGGCATGACGGTACCCTGAAAGCTTTTACGCTGGCGCAGGCGGCTGGCGTACCGACATTGCTGGATGCCGATGTCACGCCGCAGGACATCACCTCGTTGGTCGCCCTTGCAGACCACGCCGTTTTTTCTGCCCCAGGCCTGAAACGGCTGACCGGAAGCACGGAGGGAGAAGAAGGGCTGAACAAGGCTGCTGCCCTGACGGATGGGCGCGTTTATGTTACTCAGGGCCTGGAAGGCGCATTATGGAAAGAGTATGATCGTTTCTGTTACTCACCGGCCTTTTCCGTCAAAACCATCGATACCACCGGCGCTGGCGACGTTTTCCACGGCGCACTCGCCCTTGCGCTGGCGGAAAAAATGTCGACAGAAATCGCCGTACAATTCGCCAGCGCCGTTGCAGCAATGAAATGTACGCGTCCCGGAGGGCGTGCGGGGATACCTGACCGTCAGCAAATCGCGTCATTTTTGTCACTTTATGCTTAAAATAACGGTTTTTTACAGGGGAACTGACAGGAGTGTTCATGAGCATCACCGAACTAACGGGTAATCCGCGGCACGATCAGCTTGTTCAATATATCGCTGAGCGTGGCTATATGAATATTGAGGAACTCGCGCAATTACTGGATGTTTCGACCCAAACCATCCGCCGCGATATTCGCAAGCTAAGTGAACAAGGTCTAATCACCCGACACCATGGCGGGGCCGGACGCGTTTCAAGCGTGATGAACACGGCGTTTGAAGAGCGCGAGCTGTCTTTAACCCAGGAAAAACGGGAAATGGCCGATGCCGTGTCAGATTACATTCCTGAACGTTGTACCCTGTTTCTCACGATTGGAACCACCGTCGAAGCCGTCGCCCGTGCACTGCTAGGACGTCAGGATTTGCGTATCATCACCAACAGCTTGCGCGTGGCGCAAATTCTATACAAAAACCAGGATCTGGAAGTGATGGTTCCCGGCGGGGTGCTTCGTTCGCATAACGGCGGCATTGTCGGACCGGGAACGGTGAATTTTGTTGAAGGTTTCCGGGCGGACTACCTTATCACCAGCGTGGGTGCTATCGAAAACGACGGCACCTTGCTTGAGTTTGATGTTAATGAAGCCACCGTCGCGAAAACCATGATGGGCCATTCCCGTCACACGCTGTTAGTCGCCGACCATACAAAATTCCATGCATCTGCCGCCGTTTCAATTGGCAACGCGCGGAAGGTCAAAGCATTCTTTACCGATAAACCGCCGCCTGCGGCATTTCGACAATTGCTGGAAGAAGACAAGGTAGAACTGATTATCGCAGAGGATAATGCCTGATCGGGTCAACATTATTACCTGTGCCCGGAAAACCGGGCACCGATACGCAGTAAAGCTCAGTTAATTTGCACCGTGAGGCAGTTCTTATGAACTGCCTCAATCAAGGCCTTTGATCAAGGTGCGATTCCATATCCGACAGTTCGCCAACTGAAGTTGAGACTGATTCGCGGTTTAGCGCCCCCGCAACAGAATCACAGCCATGAAAACAGACAGCGCAACGGCGACGGCGCTCGCCAGATACACAGAACCGATCCCCCATTCTCCCGCCAGCACCCCGGCCAGCGGACTGGTTATTCCCAAAGAAAGATCGAGGAAAGCGACATAAGCGCCCATTGCCAGACTGCGGGTTTGCGGGGGCGCGCGGCGCACCGCTTCAACGCCGAATCCGGGAAACGCCAGCGAATAACCAAAGCCCGTGAGCGCCGCGCCCAGCAGCGCCACATTTGCCGTGTCGGCCTGCCAGATCAGCACCTGTCCCAGCGCCTCAATAATTACGCAGACTAACGCGACGCGTGCCCCACCGAGTTTATCCGGCAGATGACCAAAGAAAATACGGGCGCCGATAAAGGCCAGACCAAAAGTAGTGAACGCCAGAGACGCATCGCCCCACTGCCGCGCGGTGAACAGCAAGGCAATAAACGCTTCAATCACGCCGAAGCCCACGCTGCAAAGCGCCAGCCCCATCCCCGGCTTCCACACCGCATTAAGCACTTTGTAGAACGGCGTCCGCTCAGCAGCAACAGGGGCGACCCCGGTAACTTTGGCAATAATGGCCAGAGCGATAAATGGAATAAGAGTCGCTGAGAGAGCGATACCGAAAAAACCGCCCTGCGTACTGGCAGCCACGCCTAAGGGGGCTCCCAGCGCATAAGCGCCATACATGGCTATGCCATTCCAGGACATCACCTTTCCAGCGTTACGCGTTCCTACCAGCCCAATCCCCCAGCCCATAGCGCCAGTGACAATAAGGCTTTCCCCCAGAGCCAGCACAATACGACCTGCCAGCAGGATCCAGACAGAGACCACCGCCAGGGAAATAAACATCAGCGAGATTAAGAATATTATGCCCGATACTGTAACGATAAGCAGACCAATAACCATGGCGCGCTTTGGCCCGTTAATATCGGCAAAATTCCCGGCCCACGAGCGGGAAAGTAATGCCGCCACAAACTGGGCGCCAATAACTACCCCGACAACCAGCGGGCTCATTCCCAGCGTGACGTGCAGATGTATCGGTAATACCGGTAATTGCATCCCAATAATAAGAAACCCGATAAATACGGACAGCACCAGCGGCAGCAGCGTAAGGAAAACGCTTTTTACAGGCGGCGCGATGTCAGCCATCGTCGGGGAAGAGTGATTTTGTTTTTCAGTCATAGATATCATCAAATAAATATATTTTTATAACCAGTGATGCAGGCTCTCACCTCTTCATTACTGTCCCTGAAAGTCGCCTGCAACCGCCACGTTGTCAGCAACCCTTAAAAACTCACCGCAGGCGAATCGATAGTTCAACATCACCCGCAAAGGGCACCGACAGATAGCCATTCTTCGGAGAACGGATATAGTCCAGATAATCTGGGCTGAAATCTGCGTTGTCGGCGATCACCAACGCGCCGGGGCGCAGATGGCTTTCCACCTTTGCCAGCACATCGATATAGATTGATTTGGCCCCATCAAGCAGCAGCAGATCGACCGTTTCCGGGAGATCTCTCGCCAGCGTCTGTAAAGCATCCCCTTCCCGGATTTCGACCAGATCGTCTAATCCGGCTTCTTTCAGATGTGCATTCGCCTGGAGCACCTTTGCGGGTTCGAACTCACTGCCGATCAATCGCCCTCCGCCGTTATCACGTAGTGCCGCAGCGAGATGCAGCGTTGAAATACCGAACGAGGTGCCGAACTCGACGATATTTTGTGCCTGCGTGCTCCGCGCCAGCATATACAATAAGACACCGGTCTCGCGTGAAACGGGTAACCAGAGGTCTTTCAGGTAACCGTAAAAATCCAGATACTCGGTTTTACTGCTCATCAGGCGTTCACGTTCGGCACGCGGCATACTGGCTAATGCCGGGCTGGAGGCTTTTTCCGCCTGTTTAAACAAGCGATCCAGCAGCGTCGCTAAAGCCGGAGAAGTCAGTGTTGCAGTCATCGATAGCACTCCATAAGTGTAATAAGTCTAAAAACTAATGTGACTAATTCGTCACATTGATATAATGCGATGAATTAGTCGTTTTCGCTATTCGCATTCATTTCACTGAGGAAGCAACGCCATGACATATCGCCAGAGCCCACGGATATCCTCAAGAAAGCTACCTAAACAGGCGCGTTCAACAGAACTTGTCGCCGCCATTTTGCAGGCGGCTACTCAGGTTTTGGCAACGGAGGGGGCACAGCGTTTCACTACCGCCCGGGTAGCAGAAAAGGCGGGGATCAGCATTGGTTCGCTTTACCAATATTTCCCGAACAAAGCGGCCATTCTGTTCCGTCTGCAATACGATGAGTGGCAACAAACCACCGCAATGCTACGCCAGATTCTCGAAGATGACGGCAAGCCACCGCAGGCAAGGCTGCGGAGACTGGTACAGGCGTTTATTCAGTCTGAATGCGATGAGTCTGCGATGAGAGTGGCGCTTAACGATGCCGCGCCGCTCTACCGCGACGCGCCGGAGGCTCAGGCAGCAAAATCTGAAGGTGACGAGATATATCAGGCATTTATGCGGGAAGTGTTACCTGATGCGCCAGATGAGGTCCTGGCTCAGGCAAGCGAGTTGATTATTACCACGCTTGGCGCGGTCGGCCATGCTTTTTCGGAGAGCCCACGTACCCAGCAGGAAATAACCGCCTGGGCTGATGCCATGGCAGATATGTTTTGCGCATACATTGACAGTATGGGTAATGCATTGAATTCACTGATCCGGCCAGCTACCCCGTAACCGGGTTTACCGTCAGCGTGGCATTCAGCGCCGCCGTCAGGCTGATAGTATCCACGGCAAAGGGCAGATTTTCACTGGCCTCAGGCTTGATTTTTACGCCTGCGGCAATGTGTTCCAGCAAAACGATATTATCGCCGATACCCAGCGCGGCTGTCGTCAACGGCATATCCATATTCCGCCGGATAAGGTGTTGGGATAAGCATTGCGAAACGCGCTCAGCCCAACTTTTTGCAGAAAATACTCGGCGCGCTCCTTTGCTTCAGCCCGCCCCACCCAGTAACGCCAGTTAAATGTTATTTTTATGTTATTATTAAATGGGTATTTTATTGGGACATTTCGGTCTTCCTAAACCATTGTTAAACATCTTCCTGTTGTTCATCTCACAATGGTTTTCTGACTAGTCAGAATAACATTCATCATAGTTTACCCCCTCCTTGCCAATAACACCAATGACAACAACACGTTGTGTAATCTGAATGAAATGAGTATGGGTGAATTTATTTTTAATAAATAACCAAATATCGAAATATTCAGGATTATGGTTGTGTTGACGGTTAACTTTATGTATGGATAATTCACTGCATACCATGTACGAGCGGCTGAAATGACAGCATTCTTTTTAATACTTAGCGTTATGATTAATTATGTCTTGCGGAAATTATAAATTCAGAAAAGATGAGAGGAAAAAAACATACTGCGGTATAAGTCGTCATGTCATTCTTGAGCGGGTACGTCCTTACGGGTTTATTGAATGCGGTGCGATGCTGCAGTTTTTGCAACTGATCTGCGCAACTCCACCGGAGATAAGCGATTTGACTTATATTCGTGAGAAAACAAAAGAGTGCCTGAATATACATGATAATGAAAGTGACTATTTTAATGATTTAAAGAGACTGGTTCGTGATATCGATAACGAAATTATATACCGGGTAAGCAGTATCGATACCCTCCCTTGAAAAAAAATCAGGCATGGTGTTTTCTCTGTTGCGCCTGTGCATTCTTTATGGCTGCCCTTAATTATCACAGGTGGATGTTTTTCAGGCTCCCCCTCATTGATTAGCATTTTATATAAAGTGAAAAAATGAAATATATATCTTTGAAGCTTTTTGGGTGCGGCCTGCTGTGCGCATTCAGTCTGCTGTCCGCTTCTGTTTCAGCAGGCGGAATATCTCTTGGTGGCACCCGCGTGGTGTATCCGGCAGATGCAGCACAGACAACCATCTCCGTCGCTAATCAAAGCGATGCATCGACCTATCTTATTCAGTCCTGGGTGGAAAAGGCCGACGGAACAAAAACCAGCGACTTTATTGTTACCCCGCCGCTCTATACGAGCGCACCGGGCAATGAAAACGTGCTGCGCATTATATCCGGCGGGGCTCCGCACGCACGGGACCGGGAGACGCTGTATTACTTCAACGTCAAGGCTATTCCTTCGGTCAACAAAAAGGCTGCTGAGGGCAGCCCGGCCAGCCTGGTGGTGGCGACGGTCATGCAGATAAAACTATTTGTCCGCCCGCCGGGGCTGAAACCGGCCCGGCAAAATGCGGCAGATAACCTGGCGTTTACCCGAAAAGGAGAGCAACTGGTCATCCGCAATCCAACCCCCTATTACCTGACTCTGAGCGGTATGAAAGTGGGCTCTCAGGCTCTTACGGATGTGATGGTACCTCCACAGGGAACCGGAACCATAAGTCTGCCGACCGGCAGTGGGAATACTGTCACCTGGCAGTCCATTAACGATTACGGTGGTCTGGACAAGGGACAGAGTCGCATTCGCTAAAAGGCAATGATCGTGATGAGGCATAAACATTTAGCGATTTTCCGGCTGACCGTACTGGCTACAGCAGTGCTCTGCAGCCGGGGAGTGTACGCAGAGGAGCTCTGGTTCCCGCCTGAGCTGGTGTCCGGTTCTGGTGAAACGGTAGACCTCTCTCAGTTCGAGAGTGGGGGGCAGATGCCCGGTACGTACCCGGTCAGCGTGTACCTCAATCGGGTTCTGATTGAGACCCGCGATGTCCGTTTCGTTGCGGCCAAAACCGAAGCACAGAAGGCTGGCATTAAAGACCACACGGGCCTGGTGGCCTGCCTGAGCCGCGAGGATTTAATGTCCGCAGGGGTAAAACCGGAGGCTTTCGGAGACAACCAGGCGCGTGAAGATAAAACCGGAGAGACCGTTTCGCCTGTCAGCATGATACCGGATGCGACCGTTCTTTTTGATTTTCAGCAAATGCGGCTGGATATCAGTATTCCCCATAAATGGGTACAGAAACGCCCGCGTAACTGGGTTCCGCCGGAGCGCTGGGATAACGGCATCCCGGCTGCCCTGCTGAACTGGTCGTTCAGCGGCACTGACAGTCGGGGGCGCTACGGGAGCAGCAGTAATCACTATCTGCGCCTTAACAGCGGAATTAACGCCGGGCCCTGGCGTTTACGTGACGGACGGACGATGAGTGACTACCGCAGTTCGTCATACCACAGCCAGCAGTGGCGACACGGACGAACCTGGCTTGAGCGGGGCATTATCCCCTGGCGCAGCACCCTGACGATGGGAGACACCGTCACGGAAGGCGATATTTTTGACTCTGCAGGCATCCGGGGCGTGAAGCTGAGGACTGACGACAGTATGTATCCTGAACAGGAGCGGGGCTACGCACCGGTCATTCGCGGTACCGCGATGAGCAATGCCCGGGTCAGCATACGTCAGAACGGCTATGTGATGTATGAGACCAACGTCTCTCCGGGGGAATTTGAGATTGATGACATTAACCCGATGTATTCCAGCGGTGACCTGGAGGTGACGGTAACAGAGGCAGATGGAGGCGTACGTATCTTCACCGTGCCTTATGCCACGGTGCCTAATCTGCTCAGGGAGGGGCGCGTGAAATATGCGCTCAGCGGCGGACAACTGTATGACGTGGGGCACCGTGACGGAGGCCATCCTGAGGTACTTCAGGGAACTCTGGCATGGGGGCTGCCGCACGGGATGACAGCTTTCGGCGGGATGCAGTTTACCCGTAAGTATCAGGCCGCCGCACTGGGCGCCGGTCTGAATATGGGCTCCTGGGGTGCAGTATCGGCGGATGTCACGCATGCCGACAGCACGCTGGCAGACGGCAGTCGTCACCGGGGGCAGTCTGTACGATTCCTGTACAGTCGTGGATTTGAAAGCACCGGCACGACCTTTCAGCTGGCGGGCTACCGCTATTCGACTCGGGGGTTCTATACCCTGGATGAAAGTCATCGGCCAGTGATGCGGGGCTGGCGTGGAGAGCAGTTGCGTGACGCGTCCGGCCGGCTGCTTCCACGGCCTGTGAGTGACTGGTATGACCTGAAGGACAACCGACGTGAGCGGATGGATATAAACGTTTCCCAGCGAGCGGGCGACAGGGGCTCCCTGTACCTGACGGGAAGCCGGCAGACCTACTGGCACGGGCGTGGGACAAACACATCGCTGCAGGCGGGGTACAGCAGTTTACTGGGACCGGTCAGCTACAGCCTGAGCTACAGCGAGAGCCACAGCCCGTCTGCCGGACGAACGGACCGGGGGGTAAATCTGTCTCTGTCCGTTCCACTGGAACGCCTGTTCTCCGGGACGGGGCAGTCCACCTATGCCTCATTCAGTGCGGGGCGGGACAGCAACGGTGATGTATCTCAGCAGGCTGGTCTGAGCGGAACGGCGCTGGAGCTGAACAACCTGAGCTGGAACGTTTCGCAGGGTTACTCGCGCCAGAGCGGAAACACCGGCAGCGTGCGGCTGGGATACCGGGGGGGCTACGGTGATGTGTCTGCCGGTTACAGTCAGGGTCGGGATTACCATCAGGTGAGCTATGACGCTGCTGGCGGCCTCATCCTGCACAGTGGTGGTCTGACGGCAGGCCAGCCACTGGGAAATACCAGCGTTCTGGTCGCGGTGCCGGGGACCTCCGGCGTGCCACTGGAAGGTGGTACCGGGGTGATAACGGACTGGCGGGGTTATGCGGTGCAGCCCTGGGCGGGAGAGTTCAGAGAGAACCGTGTGGCACTGGATGTCGTGCACCTGGATGCGCATACGGAAGTGGCGGAACCCGTGAAGCGGGTGGTGCCGACGCGTGGTGCGATAGTCCGGGCTGATTTTGCGGCGAAAACGGGCCTGCGGGTACTGATGACGCTGATGAGAAACGGCAAACCCTTGCCATTTGGCGCAATGGTGAATGCGGGAGAGAGCAGTGGAATTGTGGGGGAGGAAGGACAGGTTTACCTGAGCGGCCTCCCCCGTAGCGGAACCCTGAAGGTTAAATGGGGTAGCGAAGAAACACAGATGTGCCAGGGGGCCTGGAGTGTCAGTGAAAACCGGCAGGCAACCGGACTGCTCAGAACGACAGTAGCCTGCCAGTAAACATAATAATTTAAACAAAATCAGTATGATTAACAGTAAAAAGAGAAGGTACTATTAATGAAAAGCATTATCAGTAAGAAGATTGCGGGTGCATTGGTTCTGGCGGCGGCAGGACTGCCGCTGGCTACGCAGGCGGCAGATACTGCGACTGTACAAATCAACGCTACCGTGCAGGCAATATTCTCAGTGGAACCTATCGACTCTGTGACACTGAATGAGACTAAAAAGAACCATGATGTATTGATAAAAACACATACGAATGCGACCAAAGCAAAGGTGACCATAACTTCGGCTAACGGGGAGGATGACCATTTCAGCCTGACTAAAGGTGATGACCTGTATCAGGTCAAGGCCACAATAGCTAATGATGATAAAGCGAAATTCGATAAAACCAACCACCAAATGATGACCACAGTTAAGGGAACTGGCGATCAGGAAACGACGTTACATCTTGAAAATAATAATGGAGATAAGGAACTGCCGGCTGGTAGCTACTCAGGTACCCTCACCGTACATGTTGGGGCGGTATAAAAAGGTAATTCGTCTGCGCTGCCGGGAAGGAAGTCTGGTATCACTCGTGGATACGGACTGGCTGACTGCCTGGGCCTGGCTTTGCCATCAGCGCAAAGGAGCACCAGCCGGAGCTGATGTGTGGGACCAGCGGTGACGCTGGGAGCAGGAAGGCAAAGACCTTTTTCATCTGGTCACCTCCGGCCACTACCGCCTCTCCCCGATGCTGATTCAGGGCAGAGGGGAAAAGGTGTGCACCCGATGTTCAGCCCGGGATACGCTGCTGCTGAAATGGGTCAGTCTTAAAATCCAGGTTCTGCTTCCACAACATGATGCCTGTATGCATTTGCGGGGAAGGAACGCCAGAATGAGCCTGTCTCAGGTTGCGGATGTTACGCACAGCGGCAGGTTCAGGTTTGTTCACCGCACGGATATCCGGGGCGACTATCAGCATATTCGGAAGGCTCAGATGATAAACCTGGTGAACCGGTATGTGGTCTCCCCGGCATATCAGCACCTGATAAATCAATATGTGCAGCGGCGAAATATGGACACCACAGAATGGTATTCCTTGCGGATGTGCGCTAAGCCCGCTCATTGGTGGCAGTCTGTTACGCCATATTGAGGGTTACTACTGCTCTTTTGACCCGGATGAGGTGTTTTATGCCCGTTATATGGATGACTTTTTGCTGCTCACCCGCTCCCGCTGACTGCTGGTGCAGGCGTACGGGATACGGTGAAAACGGTGGGCTGACGGCCTCTTGCGCGTAGCCCGATATTGATTTAAACAAGGTACGGGCCAGGGCTCTGACCTCCGAATTGCGATAATACCCATGAAAGACCCTGTACACGATTCT
>NZ_JRUQ01000038.1 GCF_000773975.1 Erwinia typographi | reverse complement strand
CTGGATACCCGCCATTCGCAGGTATTGCAGCAGCGAGGCGTCGACTTCGGACATTCCGCTGCCGCCGCTCCAGGGCCCCCATGAAATACTCAGTCCGGGCAGGCCCTGATAGCGGCGCTGGCGCATTAGCGCATCCTGCCACGCATTGGCCGCCCCGTAATGGATCTGGAGCCGGGAACCCCAGACGCCGGAAATAGACGTGAAACAGACAAACCACTGTAGAGAATGCTGACGGGTGAATTTATCCAGCAGGCGGGTGCCGGTAATTTTTGCGCCCGCCACCGCCTGGTAATCCTGCTGGCTGATGCTTTCCAGCGGGTTGAAGCGGCCAACCCCGGCGCAGTGGAAGACTCCGGCCAGCGGCTGATCCAGCTTTTCTATGCGGCTGAACAGCGCGGAAACCGAGGACTCATCGGTGATATCCGCCTCAATACAGGTCAGGGTAATACCCCGCGCCCGCCAGTGCGCCAGCCAGGCCTGCATGCTCCTGCGCGGCGGCTGGCGTCCGGTAAGGATCAGGTGACGTGCGCCGTTGTGGATCAGCCATTCGCTGATATGACGGCCCAGCGCTCCCCAGGCTCCAACCACCAGTACGGCAATATCCTCATTGATATGAAACGCCTCGTCCTGCTTCAGCATTGCGTCTTCCGCTGGCGTCAGGCAGGGGTGGAGCCACTGCTCCCCGCGCAGGCACAGCGCATCTTCCGTTTCAAAGCAGCTGGCAGCTCGCAGCAAGGTATCAGTTTGCTGACCGGGGCTGAGTTCCTGCCCGACGTCGAGCATCAGCCATTTACAGGCGGGATATTCAATCGCCAGCGCGCGCGCCGCGCCCCAGAGGGCCGCATGATCGGCATTACAGGGCTGAGCTTGCGGCGTCTGAGCATTATGGGTCAGCAAAATCAGCCGCAAAGCCCCACCCAACTGCTGGATCTGCTGTAGCCAGGCGATCAGCTGCCACGTTGCGTCTTCCGCCGGTGGCAAGAATACCGCCACATCGTGCTGTTGCCACTCTTTCACCAGCTGCTGCGGACGATCGCACCAGTGGGCCTCAACGTTCTGCGACGCAAAGGTCTCCGTCAGGCGGCTGGCGCTTTGCTCGTCGCCAATCAGCCAGTAACGCCCTTTCTGCCGTGAAGCCGTCGGTGTTTCAATACTCTCCCACTGTTGGGTATAAAGTGGCACGGCGCTGGCGCCAATCTGTACCGGCAATGGCTGAAGCGGCAGCGGTTCGCGCGGGGCGTCGCCGTCATAATCAAGCCAGTAGGTTTGGTGCTGGAACGGATAGCGCGGCAGCTGACGGGGCGAGAGCAGCGGGGCGCTAAACGCGCTGTTGGCGGCGTTTTCCCAGTCGAAATTTACCCCCAGAAGATAGAGGTCGCGCATTGCTTCACGTAGCACGGTCAGATCGTCACTGGCCCGGTGCTGGCTGGCAATCACCCTGATCGGATGTTCAGGCGGTTCCGCCAGCAGCTGTCGCTGCGCCAGGGCGCTGAGAATCGCGTGCGGGCCGATTTCGAGCAGCACGTCACAATGTTCACCGGCCACCGCCAGCGCCTGATGGAAGCGCACCGGCTGACGGGCGTGGCGTCGCCAGTAATCGCCATCCGGCGCGGTATCCATCAGGACACCCGTCAGCGTGGAGATCAGTGGGATGCCGGGCGGGGCCGTCTCAACTTGCCCGCAGCTTTGCTGCCATTCAGCCAGCATCGGGTCAAGCAGCGGCGAGTGGAACGCGTGAGAAACGCTCAGGGGGCGGGCGCTGACCTCCTCTTTCTCCAGCCGTATGCGCAGCGTGTTCAGCACCGGCAGAGCGCCCGCCAGCACGGTATCCTCCACGCCGTTCAGCGCCGCAATGGCAATGTGCTGGCGGTCGTCGTCAGCCAGCGCGTCAATCCGCTGTTGCGCAGCGCTGGCGCTAAGACGCACTGCCAGCATACCGCCGCCAGCGGGCAGCGCCTGCATCAGCGCGCCACGGCGCACAATTAATTTTGCGGCGTCTGCCAGACTCAGCGATCCGGCCAGCGTCAGCGCGGCAAATTCACCAATTGAATGGCCGAGCATCACCGCAGGCTGCACGCCGTAGCTTTGCCACAGGCGCGCCAGCGCGTAGCCCACGGCGAACAGCGCGGGCTGGGTGATGGCGGTCTGATTAAGACGGTCATTATCCTCACCGAGCATCAGCGCCAGCAGCGATTCGCCAAGGTATGGCGCGACGGCTGCCTCCACCTCATCCAGCGCGGCGCGAAATACCGGTTCGTTCTCGTAGAGCCCTCGGGTCATTCCGGCATACTGCGCGCCCTGACCGGTAAACATGAAACCGACGCGCGGCGTTTTGTGGGAGGTTTCACCCGGGGAAAGCTGCGTCAGCCGATCGCGCAGTCCGGCAATATCGCTGGCGACCAGCGCAAGACGGAGCGGATGATGATCGCGCTGTCGGGCAAGGCTGGCAGCCAATGAGGCCAGCGGCAGCGAGTCGTCCAGGCGATCTGTCCACGCTTTTCGCAGGGCCTCTAACGCATCGACGGACCTGGCGGAAAGCAGGATCAGTTGCGGGGTGATACGGCTGTCCGCCGCCGTGGGAAGGCGCGGCGGCGCCTGCTCCAGCACTATGTGAGCCAGCGTACCGGCAAAACCGTACGAGGTGACTCCCGCGCGACGGATATGCCCGCGATCGGGCCAGGGTTCTGGCCTTACCGGCAGGCGGGCAGGGATGCGCTGCAAATCAATCAGCGGGTTGATCTGATTCAGCCCGATGTGCGGCGGAATGATGCCATTTTCCAGCGCCAGCACCACTTTTACCACGCCGGACGCGCCGGCAGCGGCTTCAAGATGGCCGATGTTGGTTTTCACCGATCCCAGCCAGAGCGGATCGTCAGCCGACCGGCCAGCGAACACTTCAGCCACCGACTGGTACTCGATCGGGTCTCCCAGTCGGGTTCCCGTGCCGTGCAGCTCCAGGTAATCGATATCTCCGGGTTGCAGCCCGCTGCGCGACAGGACTCGCTGTAGCAAGCGACGCTGCGCCTCGCCGTTCGGCGCGGAAAGGCTGCTGCTCGCGCCATCCTGACGGATCAGGCTGTTGCGGATCACCGCCCGGATGGCGTCGCCGTCGGCCAGCGCCTGCGACAGGGGTTTGAGCAGGAAGGCCACGCACCCCTCACCGCGTACGTAGCCATCCGCGCTGGCGTCAAAAGTTTTACACTGACCGTCAGGAGCCAGCATCCCCGCTTTGTGCAGCACCTGGTCCACCTCCGGCAGCAGCTGGAGCTTGACGCCAGCGGCCAGCGCCATTTCGCACTCTCCCTGCCTCAGCGCCTGGCAGGCCATATGTAATGCGCTGTGCGCCGAAGAGCAGGCGGTATCCACCGCCACCGACGGGCCTTCCCAGCCATAAAAATAGGAGAGACGGCCACAGGCCGCGGCGAAAGAGTTGCCCGTGCCGTAATAAGCATCAAGATGCGCGCTGTCGCCGGTAATGAAGGGAATGTGCGAGTAGTCGTTAGTCCCGATACCCACGTAGACGCCAACATCAGCGCCTCTCAGCAGGGAAGGCCGCTGTCCGGCGTCTTCCAGCGCGTGCCAGCTTACCTCCAGCAGTATGCGCTGCTGGGGATCGGTGTTAATCGCTTCGCGCGGCGACATGGCGAAGAAGGCCGCATCGAAATCGGCCGGACGATTCAGAAAGGCGCCGAAACCGGGGATATCTTCGCTGCTGCTAAAGCGTTCAGCGGGCATAGGACGGATCGCAGAACGTCCTTCTGACAGCAATTGCCAGAACTGCTCATCGGTTTGCGCCTCTTCCCCGTCGGCTGCTGGCAGGCGGAATGCCATACCAACGATCGCCACCGGTTCATCGATGGCGGTTCTTTGTTCTCGCGGTGCCAACTCTGCCACCGGCTGTCTGAAGGCATTGATGCGTGCAGTTAATCCCGCCACCGTTGGAGAATCGAACAGCGTGCTTTCCGGCAGTTCGACGCCAAACGCCTGCTGGATCTTCGCCTGCAGCGTAACCGCGTCAACGGAATCCAGCCCGTAGCTGAACAGTGACTGATGCGGATCGATATTACGGGCGGCCACCGTACCCAGCAGCAGGGCCGCCTGCTGGCTAATCCAGCCGGGAATATCTGCTGCTGGCGGGGTTTCCGGTTCAGCTCGCGTTGTTTCATCCCACAGTATGTGCAGTTGCTGCTGCTGCCACGCTTCATTCATCGCATGGCGGCGCACTTTGCCGCTGGTGGTGCGCAGCAGGGTGCCTTTCCGGACCGGTATCACCCGCCAGGCATTTAGCTGATGCTGCGTGGCGATAGCCTCTCTGACGGCGGAGACCAGCTGCCGAAGCGCCTCTTCTCCGGCCCGCTGAGCTTCCAGCACCACGATCAGCCGCTCTTCATCCTCCTCCTGGCAGGCAAAGGCCGCCGCGCCATCGGCAACGGCCAGTGGGTGAGCCGTCACGGCGGTCGCTTCGATATCATTGGGATAGTGACACTGTCCGCGGACGATCAGACAGTCCTTCAGGCGGCCAGTGATAAACAGTTGCCCCTGATGAAGAAACCCCAAATCGCCGGTGCGCATGTAGTGCCTGTTGGACGTATCCAGCGTTGCGGCGAAAGTCTCCCGGGTCTCCTGCTCGCGGTGCCAGTAGCCCTGTGCCACCGCCGGGCCGCTAATCCATATTTCACCTACGCGATTTTCGGCCACGGGAAGACGATGGACGGGATCGACGATGCGTAAATCCTGGCCACCGAACTCATTGCCGCAGCCGACATAGCGCCGCGTCTGGCTGCCGGGTTTATCCGCCACCGCCACCTCATCCCGCAGCAGGGCAGTCTTATCAATGTCCAGATAGACCGGTGCGCTGGCGCTGTTGCCGGCGGCAATCAGGGTGGCTTCGGCCAGGCCGTAAGAGGGTTTTAGCGCCTCACGACGCAGGCCGCAGGCGCTAAAACAGCGCCAGAAAGCCTCAAGCTGCTCAGCGGAGACCGGTTCCGCCGATGGAACCAGACTGACGATTGAGGAGAGGTCCAGGCCAACGAGGCGGTGCGGCTGCTGCTGAGCGGCCTCGGTACAGCGTTGCAGGGCAAAATTAGGGCAGGGCAACACCGTGCCCCGATGTGAACTGGCAAGCTCAAGCCAGCGCAGCGGATCTTTTACAAAGGCCGCCGGAGGGAAGTACACCGCCGTGCTGCCTGAGATCAGCGGTGACAGGATACCCATGATCAGCCCGAGATCGTGGTACAGCGGAAGCCAGCTTACCACCACGCTCTCCTTCGTCGGGCAAGTCAGGCAGGTGAGGAAATCGAGATTCGCCAGCAGATTGTGGTGCCGGTTAATCACCCCTTTAGGCTGACCGGTTGATCCGGAGGTGTATTGCAGGAAGGCAATGCTTTCACCGCTGATTGCCGCCGGGCGCCAGCGTAAATTCTGGGAGGAGGCGTCTTCAGCCAGGGTATCCATGACGTCGAGGTGATGGCGCTGCGCAAAGTGCATCAGCGAATCGCGCGATGCCGCCACAATGTCTGACCCGGTGAGGATGGCTACCGGCTGGCAGTCTTGCGTAATGGCATCCAGCTTCTCCAGCACCCGCTTGACCCGCGACGGTCCCGTCAGATTGACCGGCACGCCGACTATTCCGGCGTAAAAGCAGGCAAGCAGGGTGATTACGTACTCGACGCCTGATGGGTAGAGAATCAGCGCGGCGGAACCGGCAGAGTATCGCTGCTGTAGCCTGGCGGCGAGCGCGCGCGACCGGGCGGCGACCATCCCGTAGGTTAACACTTGCTCGCTGCCGTCATGGGCGACAAATCGCAGGGCGGGGAAGTCGTGTTGCTGACGGGCATAAAATTCTATGCCGTCGACCAGCGTCGTAAATTGATTCAATGAAGGTTGCTGCGATGCCATTTTGCTTAGACCCCAAATCGTTAACTATTCGTGGAATTAAGCATCGCTCACTGCATTCAGTATAATTAATAAAGGATTTTTCAGCTATTTGCGCCAAATTAAGCGCATAAAGCACTACAGGTTGTGCTGTTTTATTCATTAAATTTCGCTTGTAACCGTAATAGAAATAATTATCATTAGCAATATCATTAGAGTGAATAAAGTATGTCAAAACCTGATATACCCGGTGGGAACGGCCGGTAAGCGGGTTACTTGCAACGGGAGCCGCGGTGAATTCTGAAGACAGTGACATTCATCTCCTACTGGAGAGGATCGCCGATAACCTGACCCACGTACTGGATTTGGACGTGGATCGGCAGCGGGAAGAGTGCGCCCTGCGCGGTCAGCTTCGGCAGCGAGCGAAACGCTACACGGTAGCCGTGGGGTCCCGCCTGGAGCAGGCGAAACGGCACCGCGATGAACCGGATATTGACTGGCAGTACCTGGATTTCAGCAATGCGCTCTCGCGCCGTCGCCTCAGCCAGCCCGGTTTTGACGTGGTGTTACTTCCTTCGGCACCGGATGATCTGGCGCCGTGGCAGCAGCTGCTGCGACACGGCGGATGGCTGATCGCCGGCAGCGCAGGGCGCTGGCAGAGCTGGCAGCATCAGCCCGCAAGCGTCCCGCCTGACCCTTTCCCGCTTACCGATATTCAGCACGCCTACTGGATTGGCCGCAGCCAGTCTCTCTCACTGGGCGGCGTCTCCTGTCACGTCTATTTCGAATGGTGGATTGAGGATTTTAATCTGCCGCTGTTTGAGTCCGCCTGGAACCGGGTGATCGCCAGGCATGGCATGATGCGGGCCTGCGTCGATCATGACGGGCTACAGCGAATTTTACCGCAGGTGCCGCACTACGCTATCGCCATTGACGATCTGCGTGCGCTGACGACGCCGGAGCGTGACGCCAGGCTTAAGGAAACTCGCCGTGAGATGTGTGAGCAGGTGCTGGACGCCAGCCGCTGGCCGCTGTTCGACCTGCGCGCCAGTCAGCAAACCGAAAACGGATACCGTATCCATCTGGACCTCGATCTGCTGACCTTTGACGTGCAAAGTTTCCACATTGTGCTGGCTGAGCTGGCGCGTTTTTACCGTCAGCCCACGCTGACGTTGCCGCCGATCCACTACAGCTTCCGGGATTATCAGCTGGATGAAGCGCAGGCCCGCAAGCAGTCCGGCTATGCCGAGGATCGGGCATGGTGGCTGGCGCGGCTTGACCAGCTGCATCCGGCTCCCCAGTTACCCCTGCGCTGCCAGCCTTCAGCGGTAGCGCGCCCTGAGTTTCGTCGCTTGCAGCGCCGTATCGAACCGGAACGCTGGCAGCGTTTATCCGGCCGCGCGGCGGCGGCGGGAATAACTCCCTCGGCTATGCTGCTTGCCGCGTTTGGCGAATTGCTGACGCTGTGGAGCGAAGAGCCCCGCTTTACCCTTAACCTGACGCACTTCAACCGACGCGCCCACCATCCTGATGTGGCCCAACTGGTGGGGGATTTCACCTCCGTTTTGCTGCTGAGCATTGATTGCAGCACGGCACAGCCTTTTTGTCAGCGGGCGGAACAGGTCCAGCAGATGCTCTGGGAACGTCTGGCCCATAGCCGTTTTAGCGGCGTCGATGTTCTGCGCGAGTGGGCGAAGCGCCACGGCAGAGCAGACAGCAGCGCCATGCCGATCGTGTTTACCAGCCTGCTGGGGATGGACCTTGATACGCTGGTTGACGGGGCCGATCTGCTGGGCGAACCGGCGTATCTTTACACCGCCACGCCGCAGGTCTGGCTCGATCATCAGGTAATGGTGCGCAAGGGCAGCCTGGAATATAACTGGATTGTCATCGATAATCTGTTCCCCTCCGGGATGATCGATACCCTGTTCGCTGCCTGGGGCGACCTGCTGGACAGGCTTACCGACGACGATCTGATCTGGCGACAGCCGCTACAGCTGCCGCTTCCGGCGGAGGAGCAGGCGGTGCGGGAGGCGGTAAACCGTACCGCTAAAATGCTGCCGTGCGAACCGCTTCATACGGGCTTTTTCAGGCAGGCGCAGCGGCAACCGCAGGCTATTGCCCTGATCGCCGGAGAGACGCAGTGGACCTATCAGCAGCTGGCGCAGCAGGCGCTACGGGTGGCGAGCCGCCTGGCTGAGTCGGACTGCTACGGTCAGCCGGTGATTGTTTCCCTACCCAAAGGCGCGCCGCAGATTATCGCCGCGCTGGGGGTGATGGCGGCTGGCGCGATTCTGGTGCCCGCCGCCAGCGACTGGCCGTTGGCCCGCCTGCATGAAGTAATCGAACAGTCTCAGGCCGTGGCACTGATTGCCGCTGACGACTGCCTCAGCCTCTGCCCGATGACTGACGGCGTCAGCCTTGATTCACTGCCGCAGGCTCTCGCCACGCCGGTGATGCCGCCGCTGACGCAGATTGCTTATATCATTTATACCTCCGGCTCCACCGGGAAACCGAAAGGGGTGGCGATGGCGCACGCCGCTACCGCCAATACGCTCACCGATGTCAGCGAACGCCTGGCGTTGAATGCGCAGGACCGGGTATTCGGTCTCTCCTCACTGAGCTTTGACCTGGCTATTTTTGATCTCTTTGCCACCCTGACGGCGGGTGCCGCGCTGGTTCTTCCTCAGCAGGAAGGGATGCGCGACGCGGCGCACTGGCTGACGCTGTTGCGCCAGCATCGGGTGACCTGCTGGAATTCCGTTCCTTCGCTGATGGCGATGCTGGTGGCGCACCTCCAGGCGCACAACGCTACGCTGCCGGATCTGCGCCACATTCTGCTTTCCGGTGACTGGATCGGCTGGGATTTGGTGGCCCGAATTCCAGCCGTAGCGCCCGCAGCGCGGCCGATCGCGCTTGGCGGCGCAACGGAAGCCGCCATCTGGTCAAACTGGTACGACATCGATCCGCTGAACCCGCGCGGCAACGCCGTGCCCTACGGCTATCCTCTGGCTAACCAGCAGTATGCGGTTCTGGATGCGCAAGGGCGGGATCGTCCGGCCGGCGTGGCGGGCGAATTGTATATCGCCGGGGTTGGGCTGGCATCCGGCTACTGGCGCGATCCTGAACGGACCCGTGCGGCGTTTATTCATCACGACGCCAGTCAGCAGCGTCTTTACCGTACGGGCGATCTCGCCTGCTATGACGCGCAGGGCTGCCTTGAGTTTCTCGGTCGGCGCGATGCTCAGGTGAAGATTGGCGGCTACCGCATTGAGCTGGGCGAGATCGAAGCGGCGCTGCTGGCGGAAGAACCGGTGCTGGCAGCGGTCGCCGACGTAGTGAAAACCCCGTCCGGGGCGCAGCAGTTGGCGGCCTGGCTGGTGATAGCGCCAGGGGATTCAGCGCAGGAAACGCTGCTGGCGGCAGGCCATCACGCTGCCGAACGGCTGCCTGAACCGACCCGGCTGGCGTCGCTGGCGGCATTTCAGACGGAGAGCGAATCACTGGCGCCGTTGATGATGCTGCACATTTTGCAGCAGATGAACTTCCTCCTGCCGGAGGGCTGGCGCATTGAAACACGCATTCAACAGCTCCGCATCGCTCCCTGCTTCAGACGGCTGCTGACCCGCTGGCATCACAGCCTGGAGGAGCAGGGTTTGCTTGAGCAGCAGCAGGGCGAATGGCGGCTCGGCGAATGCGCGCCAACTGCGCTGGCGCTGGAGCAGCGGCTCGATGATGGTAAACATCGTCTGCGGCAGTTCCTCAACTGGCTGGACAACGGGCCGCTGTTCGCCGACTGGCTATTTGCCAGCAGCAGCGCGATTGAAACCGTACTGCACGAGCCTCAGCTTGCCAGCAGCCTGCTGTTCCCAGAGGGCGACAGCCGGGCTTCGGAAGCCCTGTATCAGGGAAATATCATCGCTGACTATCTTGGCTCTGTCGCCGCCCGGTTACTGGAGACGGCGGTCGGGAAAAATACCGCCGCGCAGGTGATGGAAATTGGCGCAGGTATCGGCGGCCTGACCGCCAGCACGCTGCCCGCTTTTGCCGTGCTGGCGACGGAAGGTTCGTATCTTCATACGGACGTCAGCCCGTGGTTTACCCACTATGCCGAACAGCGTTTTGGCGAGTATGACGCCCTGCGTACCGGCCGCTATGACATCAATCAGCCCGCCGCCGCTCAGGGCTATGAGCAGGGCTCGATGGATGCGATTCTGGCCGCCAATGTGCTGCATAACGCCCACCGGCCGGAGGAGACGTTAGCTGACATCTACCAGTTGCTGAAGCCCGGCGCGTGCCTGCTGTTGCTGGAGGCCACCCACGACAAAGAGTTGCAGTGGGTGACGGCGGCGGCGGTGCTTGAACATGCCGCCGAAGGCGGTGAAAGCCACCGCGATTCCCCGTTACTCAGCGAAACGCAGTGGCGTGAATTACTGACCGCCGCAGGGTTTGCCCTGATTGACGTCTGGCCGCACGCCGGGACGCCGATGGCCTTTACCGGCCAGCAGCTGTTCCTTGCCTGTCGCCCACAGCCCGCTATTTCGCCGGAGCAGCTGCACGCGCGGCTAGCCCAGCGTCTGCCTGGGTATATGCTGCCCGATCGTCTGATCGCCGTGGCCAGGCTGCCGCTGAGCGCCAATGGCAAAATCGACCGCAAAAAACTTCCCCAGCCAGCCCATCAGCTTACGCAGCGGGAGCTGAGCGGCGAAGCGCCGCAAACGCCGACCGAGCAGCGTCTGGCCGCCCTCTGGTGTCAGCTGCTGCGCGTCAACCAGGTCAGCCGTCAGCAGGACTTTTTCACTGCCGGGGGCGACAGCCTGCTGGCGACCCGGCTTGCCACTCAGCTTAGCGCCGAATGGGGCCAGCAGGTGCCCATCAGGCTGATCTTTACCCACTCAACGCTACAACAAATGGCACGGGAGCTGGCGCTGCTAACGCAGCCTGCGCTGACGCCGCCGCTGATCGAACTGAATGAAGCGGGGCCGCGCAAACTCATCTGTCTGCATGCCAGCGACGGTTTCGCTACGCCTTATCAGCGACTGGCTGCCGCGCTGAATGGTCAGCTACAGTGCATTGGCCTTCAGGCCAGCGGGTTAACGCTGGATGAAGCGCCGATAGAGCAGATGGAACAGCAGGCCGCGCGCGCGATCGGCGCGTTGCGGCGGCAGGGTATAGACGGTCCCTGGCACCTGGCGGGCTGGTCAATGGGCGCCTGGCTGGCAATGGAGATGGCGCATCAACTGTTGCTTGCCGGTGAACAGGTAGCCTCATTAACGCTGATCGATCCTGCGCCCCAGGCGGCCATGCGTCGCTGCGCCGCCAGTGAATATGCCCTGTGGCAATCCATGGCGACGGCAGCGCTCACCGCCAGCATCACCACCTTTGATACCCTGACGCCGTCCGATCGACTGGCCTGCTGGCGTCGCGTGCTGCCGTCAGAGCTGGAGATGGATGACGCCCTGTTGCAGAGACTGATCGCCACCCTCCGCGCCAACGTTCAGGCTATGGTCAGCGCGCCGCGCAGGACGCTGGATATCCCCGCGCGGGTCGTGCTGGCCAGTCATCGCCAGCCAGAATGGGGGAGTGGTGAAGGGGGGCTCGACGACTGGTTCGGCACTCCGCCTGATTATTGCGTGATTGCCGACAGTAACCACCAGAACATTATTACCCAACCGACGCTGTTTACCGTGCTGCAACAGGCGATATTGCCGACCACACAAGGATAAGCAATGCATGTCAGAATCCATTATTGATACCCAAGACTGGCCGCTGGTGCATTATGTCATGCCCGAGCAAATCCCGGATAGCGAGGCGGAACAGCATATCGCTGCCCTCCAGGCGGTACTCGATCGCCAACAGCCCTTTGTGCTTATTTTCAGCGGCGTTGAAATGCCCAGGGACTCCGCGCATTTTTTCAGGCTGTATAAGGCCTGGGGCGCCCGCACCAAAGAGGCGCAGAAGCGCTACTGCCGGGGAGCGGTAAGAGTGGAGCCTGATGAGGCGATTCGACGCTCTTTCTGGCGCAAAGCTCTGCGCTATCTCACCACCCGTACCATTCCCTATCCCTATCAGGTGGTTGCCAGCCAGGATGAGGCCGAACAGCAGGCGCAACGCTGGTTAGAAGATATTCATTAACCGGGGCAGGGAAACACCATGTCATCAACGCACTCTCCTTCGCCAGTCCGTACGCTGCTGGCCCTGATTTCCGGCGAGAAAACGTCGCTGAGATGGGCGATTGGCCTTGCCGCGCTTTCGGTGCTGCTGGAACTGATCCCCTATTACCTGCTGTGGATGGCGGCTAATGTGCTACAGGCAGGCGTTCTGGCTGGCGGGCAACTGCTCCAGCTGGCTGGCTGGCTGGCCGGAGCGCTGCTGTTGAAATATCTGCTGTTGGCATTCGCCGGTTATTTCAGTCACCTTGCCGCTTTTCGCGTGCTTTATCAGGTACGTCTGCGTATTGCCCGCGCGCTGACTCGCTTACCGCTGATGCAGCTTTCGCACTACAGTTCCGGCGGCCTGCGTGAAATCATTATCAATGATGTGGAACGGCTGGAAAGCTTTATCGCCCACCATACCGTAGACCTGACCGCCGCGCTGGTCAGCCCGCTGACGGCCGCGCTCTTTCTGTTCTGGCTGGACTGGAAAATGGCGCTGGCGGCGCTGGCTACCGTACCGCTGGCGATTCTGGCGCAAAAAATCTTCTCGCGCGGTATGCAACAGCGAACCGCGGAATATCATGAGGCTACCGAACGACTGAACGGCGCGATCGTGGAGTTTATCCGGGGTATCCCGGTCATGAAGGCTTACCGCCAGACCTCGCGCTCTTTCCGGCTGCTGCATGACAGCCTGACGCAGTATCATCAACTGGTCGGGCGTTTCACCCGGCGCGCCGTACCGGCCTGGTCGCTGTTTGTGGTGCTGCTCAATGCCAATATCTTTATTCTTCTGCCGTTGGGGATCTGGCGCATCAGTCAGGGTACGCTGACCACCGCTGAACTCGTGCTGGCGCTGATGCTTGGCAGCGGCCTGCTGAAGCCGCTACTGCGGGTAACCTTTCTCGGCACGCTGATGCGCGAAATTCTGGCTGGAATCACGCGTATTCAGCCTTTTTTGCAGGAAGACTCGTCCCCTCAGGGCACTAATACACCGGCAAATTCCACGCTGATCGCTGAGGGCGTCAGCTTTCGTTATGAACAGCGGGAAGTGGTAAATAACGTTTCTCTGCGTCTGGAACCGGGCGGTTTTTATGCGCTGGTTGGCCCTTCCGGTGCAGGGAAATCTACCCTGGCGTGGCTGCTTGCCGGGTTGCTGCCTGCTTCTGCCGGGCAAATCCATATTGGCGACACATTACTGAGCGAGCTGGATGACCGCACCCGCGCAAACAGGCTTGCGGTAGTCAGTCAGGATGTTTTCCTGTTTAAAGGCACGCTGGCGGAAAACCTGCGGATTGGCAATCCGCAGGCGTCGGAGGCGCAGATTTATCAGGCTCTCAATATCGCTCAGGCCGACAGTTTTGTGCAGGCGCTGCCGCTGGGGCTCCAGACTCCGCTGGACGAGCGCGGGCTGAGGCTTTCCGGCGGAGAACGACAGCGCATTGCTATTGCCCGTGCGCTGCTGGCGGATACGCCGATTTTGATTCTGGACGAAGCCACCGCCTTTGCCGATGCGCTGACCGAAGCCTCGTTTTATCAAGCCTTACGGCTGGCTCGCCCCAATACCACGGTGCTGACTATTGCTCACCGCCTGTTTGCCGTGCAGCAGGCGGACGCCATCTTACTGATGGAAAACGGCAGGCTGGTAGCCAGCGGCAGCCATTCCGGGTTGATAGAAAGCAACGGCCTGTACCAGCAACTCTGGCACAGCCAGTTTCAGCTGCAACACTGGCATATTCGCTCTGGAGAGTCATCCGATGTCAATGCTTAATCAGATCCAGGGAGAGGGCAAGCGGGGAGTGAGGCAGATTATCGGGGGCGTAATACTGCGTATTCTGGCCCAGCTGTTCGCTATTGCACCGTACTTTATCGCCTGGCTGGCGCTGCGGACCGTGGCGTTTCACCAGGGCGACTGGCCAAACTGGTCAGCGCTACTCTTCGCTCTGGCGATCTGTTTTATCGCCCAGCTAATCTGCTCCCATTTTGGCCAACTGGGCTGTTTTCTCGGCAGCTATGAAATCATGATGCGCTATCGTGAAGCCGTGGCCGATCACCTCCGCAAGCTGCCTCTGGGGTATTTTCAGCGCCGTCGGCTGGGAGAAACCAGCTCGCTGCTAACCGATCATATGCGCCGGGTGGAGGAGATATTTTCTCATTTGCTGCCGGAAGTGATCGTCAACCTCAGCACGCCGGTGATTTTTGTCATCTTGCTGCTGACCATCAACGTCCCGCTGACGCTGGCGCTGCTTTGTACTCTCCCCGTCGGCCTGCTGCTGCTTTGGGGCATGTCGGTATTTATGCTGCGCGCCACCCAACGGCAGGGCGAACGCTTTGCGCTGGCATCCGGGCTGCTGCTGGAATTTATTGGCGGGATAAAAACCTTACGGCAGTTCAACCGCCACCAGGGAATGCTTGCCACGCTGGATCGCACCTTTGGCGAGATAAAGCAGGCCAGTATGGGCATTGAGGCCTGGGGCGGCGGCGGGGTGCAACTGTTCCGGCTGTTTACTGAACTGGGACTGGTGGCGATGTTTATCTGCGCCAGCCAGCTTTTGCTGCATGAGGCACTCGATCCCTTCACCTGGCTGCTGTTTGTCTTAGTGGCGTTTAAAGTCATTGACCCACTGCTGGATGCCGCCGCCTGGTTCACGCTGATGAACGTGATGCGCCAGTCGTCCCGGCGTCTGAACGCTCTGATGGCCGAAACGGCGCAGGAGGAAGAGAGCGCTCAACCGCTCCCCGCACAGAACGCGCTCTCTTTCGATCGGGTGAGCTTTGCCTATGACCGTCAGCCGGTGCTGAAAAATATCTCTTTCAGCGTGCCGGAAGGAACAGTTACCGCGCTGGTTGGCGCATCCGGCAGCGGGAAAAGTACGCTCCTGCACCTGTCAGGCCGCTTCTGGGATGTGCAGCAGGGCACCATTTCGCTGGGCGGTGTGGATATTACACGGTTAGGCACGGCGCAGATTTATGACCGCATCGGCTATGTCTTCCAGGACGTGCAGTTATTTGACGGCTCGGTGATCGACAACGTCCGTATTGGCCGTCCAGACGCCAGCGATGAGGCGGTAATGGCCGCCTGCCGTGCGGCCTGCTGCCAGTCGTTTATCGACCTCTTGCCGCAGGGATACCATACCCGGCTTGGTGAGGGTGCGCAGAGGCTCTCCGGCGGTGAACGGCAGCGGCTCTCCATCGCCCGCATGATGCTGAAAGATCCGGCGATTATTCTACTGGATGAAGCCACCGCACTGCTCGATCCCCTGACCCAGGCGGAGATCCAGCTGGCGCTGTCCCGGCTGGCCGTCGGTAAGACCGTGATAATGATTGCTCACCGTCTGCGAACCGTTGAATACGCTGAGCAGATCCTGGTGCTGGACCAGGGTGAAATAGTGGAACAAGGGAACCATCAGCAGCTGATGGCTAAAAAGGGGGGCTATTACCGGCTGTGGCAGGTGCAGGAACAGGGGAACGGCAACAATGAGTGAGCCAGTGGATCGGCAGCAGCGGCAAAAAAAACGCGTATTTACCGGTTTTGCACTCTTGCTTATCGTCGCCACTCTGGCGCTGGCAGTCTGGTGGTGGTGCTTCTGGCGCGGCGTGGAGACCACCGACGATGCCTTTATCGATGGTCATCTGGCCCAGATCGCCTCGCAGATCTCAGGCCAGGTGGCAGCGATCAAGGTCAATGATAATCAGCATGTTAAGCAAGGCGAGCTGCTGGTGGAGCTTAACGCCCGCGACCAGCAGATTGCCTTAGAAAAAGCGCTGGCGGCGCGCAGCATTACCGAAGCGCGCGTGCAGCAAAGCCGCGCGGAGCTGACGGCGCTGGCCGCCAGCCTGGAGCAGGGCGAGGCTAACGTTCAGCTGGCCGATGCTGAATATCAGCGCGACAACAAAGAGTATCAACGCTATCGCCAGTCCGGTATGGCCGTCAGTCACAGCGAACTGGATGCTAAAGCGGCCAGCGCAAAAACCAGCGCGGCGAATCTGCTGGCTCAGCGTAAGAACGTCAGCTACAGCCAGGCGCAGCTGCTGAAGGCCAGGGCGGTGCTGAAGGAGTATCAGGCCACGCTGACGCAGGACCAGGCTGAAATCGATAATGCCCGACAGCAGCTGAGCTATACCCGTATTACCGCGCCGTTCGATGGTTACGTAGCAAAACGCAGCGCCGAAGCGGGGAACGTGATCGGCGCTGGCAGTTCACTGATGTACGTGATTGACGACCGCATCTGGGTTACGGCCAATTTTAAGGAAAATCAGCTGGCGGAAATGCAGCCGGGGCAGCCGGTTGAAATCCGCGTTGACGCCTGGCCGCAAAAGCGTTTCCAGGCGCGTGTTGACAGTATTCAGCGGGCGACGGGGTCCGTTTTCAGCCTGCTGCCATCTGAAAATGCCACCGGGAATTATGTGAAGATCGTTCAGCGGCTTCCGGTGAAGATCGTTTTTACCGATAAGGATATCGCCAGCTATCCGCTCTCGCCGGGAATGTCGGTGGTGCCATTTGTTAACGTAAGGCGCTGAGCGTGGACCCCCTTTTACCGCGCTCTGCGGCCGGGCATCACAACCCGTGGCTGGTTGCGGTGGTCGCTTCCATCGCCACTTTTATGGAAGTGCTGGACACCACGGTAGCCAGCGTGTCGCTTTATCACATCGCCGCCAGCATGGGGGTGAGCTATAACGAATCGCTGTGGGTGATTACCTGTTATATGGTGGCTAACGCGCTGATCCTGCCGGTGAGCGGATGGCTGGCAAATGCGCTGGGCCGCAAGTGCTATTACATGATCAGCGTGGCGTTGTTCACTTTGGCCTCGTTTCTTTGCAGCGTCGCGCCGACGCTGGAGTGGTTGATTCTGGCTCGCGTGCTACAGGGGATCGGCGGCGGCGGGCTGGCACCGGTCGAGCAATCTATTCTGGTGGACTCCTTCAGCGAGAAGAAACGCCCTCAGGCTTTTGCGCTGTACGGCGTGGCGGTGCTGGTAGCGCCCGCCATCGGTCCGCTGGTGGGGGGAATGCTGACCGATGCGCTCTCATGGCACTGGGTTTTCCTGATTAACGTGCCGATAGGCTTGCTGTCGCTGGTGCTGTGCTACTACCTGATTGATGAGCCCCCGCTACTGGTAAGCGAACGTAAGCAGCGCAAAATCGAGGGGATGCGTATCGATTATATTGGGCTGCTGCTGATTATCGTTGGTTTCAGCGCGCTGCAGCTTTGCCTCGATCGCTTTGATCTGTATGACGGCTTTGATTCCGTCTTTATCATCGTGACCGCGCTGATTGCCTTCGTCTGCCTGAGTTTTCTGCCGCTGTGGGAGTGGTTTCACCCTCAGCCGATCCTCGATATCCGTTTGTTTCTGCACCGCAACTTTGCAACTGGTTCCCTGCTGATGTTTCTGATCGGCATCCTGGTAGTCAGCACCACCCAGCTGTTGCCGCAGATGACGCAGGAACTGATGGGCTACGATGCCTGGACCGCCGGACTGACGCTTGGCGCGGGCGGCGGGGCGATTATGCTGTCAATGATAGTGACCGGCGTTATCGCCAGTAAACTTAGCGCCCAGCGTTTTCTGGTGCTGCTGGGGCTGCTGGTTAGCGCATGTTCTCTCTGGCATTTCAGCCGGTTAACGCCGGATATCGACTTTTCCAGCCTGGTATGGGCGAGAGTGCTACAGGTTATCGGTTTGCCGTTAATCCTGATCCCGGTTGCCGCGCTGTCTTTTAAAGGATTAGCAGGGCATAAAAGCAATGAGGCGTCGGCAATTTCGACCTTACTGCGCAATCTGGGCGGCAGTATCGGTATTGCCTGGGTAGTGAATTTGATGCATCAGCGTACCCATCTGCACTATGAGCGGCTGGGCGAGCATTTAACAGCGGCTGATACGGTGATGTTTACCGTGCAAACGTTGGGGGAGGCGCTGTATAAGCAGGCGAGGATGATGGCCTATCTGGACATTTACTGGATTATGGCGGTGGTTGCGCTGACGTTTCTGTTCCTGCCACTGCTCTTCAGAGAACGCGGGTGAGGGGGGCTTAAGACCGGCGTTTTGGTGCCTGATGCCTGTAAGATGACAGGATTTATGGTGCCGGACATCAGATTTGTAATCAGGCTCCCGGGCAGAGGGCATCATCCTCTTGCCCGGGGCCTGGGCTGGCGTTACGCCGCAAACAGGCCGGTCACGATGCCCACAGCGGCAAGCACCAACAGCATAATCATGGCTTTCACCGGCGAAACCCCCCGTTTTGCCATCAGATACCAGGTGCCGAGCACCACGGCAAGCGGCAACAGCTGCGGGAATATACCGTCCAGCATCTGCTGAACGTGAATATTAACGCCCTCTTTAGTGATAAACGCCAGGCCGGTACTGAGCTTAACGTAACTTGCCGTAACGCCGCCCATAACAAAAACGCCCAGCAGCGACAACGCTTCGCGCAAGCGGGTTGATTTGCTGCTTACCAGCATTTCCACCGAGCCTGAGCCCATTTTGTAACCTTTAAGAAACAGATACCATGAGCCGGGAATAATGATCCCCAGCCATGCAACACTATAAAACAGCGGCCCAAGAATATTGCCGCCTGCCGCCAGCGCCATACCGATACTCAGCAGGATGGGGATTAACATCCCCGGGATCATTGAATCACCGATTCCGGCAATCGGCCCCATCAGGCCGACTTTCAGCGCATTAATCGTCTCGCCGTCGATCGGTTCACCGTTCGCCTTTTTCTCTTCCAGCCCCAGCACCATGCCGTTAACAATGGCGCCAATCTGCGGCTCGGTATTATAGAACGAAGCGTGACGGCGCAGCATTTCGGCGCGTTGCGCCGCCTCCGGGTAGAGCTTTTTGGCTACCGGCAGCATGCTCAGGCAAAAACCGAAGGAGGCCAGGCGTTCATAGCTCATTGATGACAGGTTATGCATCATCCACGCTCGCCAGCAGCGGCGCAGATCTTTACGGGTCAGAGTATATTTGGTCATCAGAATTCATCCTCATCATCAATAACTGATTTCTCGCCCGAAGTTTGTTGCGGTTCCGGCTTGTAGTTGTAATGAATTATCGCCAGCAGCGAGCCCATTATCACCAGCGCGACCATGTTGAGTTTTAAAAAGACGATGAAGATGAAACCTACGAGAAAGTAGACCAACATGGCATAGTTTTTGATAATTTGCTTGAGCAGTATGGCGATCCCTACGGCTGGCAGAATGCCGCCCAGAACGTTCATCGTCGACAGAACCATTTTTGGTAGGCTGTCCATAAAGCCGCTGATGTACTGCGCGCCGAAATAGACCGCGATAAAAGCAGGCACGAAACGCAAAAGGAAGTTGGTCACCTGAGGCCAGATGGCGCTGTTCAGGTAAATGCCTCGCTCGTCTCCCTGTTCCAGAGCCACGTCAGCCCGGTGGTTCCAGAAGGAGTTGAGAACCATCATCGCATTGAACAGAATGGTTCCGGCGATACCGATAGTGGCCGCCAAAGCAACCGCCACCTCCGGCCCCTTTCCTGACAGAATCCCTAAGGCGATTGCCGGGTAGGCGACAAAGTTCAGATCGGCAGGCATTGAGCCGCCGGGTGTCACCATCGCAATGTATACTGCCTGAACGGCAACGCCAATGATGATCCCGGTTTTCAGATCGCCGAGAATAATCCCGACCAGCATCCCTGAAACCAGCGGTCGGGTAATCAGATACCAGCCGCCGGTAAGCCCTAAAAGCCAGGGGCTACTGAGGGCGCCCAGATAGCAAAGAATGCCAATCAACGTAGCTTCGATAATCATCGTTTGCCCCTTATTTTATTTCAGCTTCTGGCGTGCGTCCTGCCAGCTGTAATAGCTGGCATCCGGTACCAGCCGGAATTCAACCTGATGTCCACGCTGCGTCAGCCAGTCAAAGGCGGCGATTTCATCCGCGTTGACCGACTGATTTGGACCAATAGTGGTAGTCCCGGCTCGTGCGCTCATCGGGCCAACGTTGATTTTTCCGTTTGCGTTTTTCAAACTGATGCCTGCTTCTTCAATGCGTTGCAGCGTGACGGGCGATTTACCAATAACGAAATAGCGCTTCTCACTGGCGATCACTTTGGGCAATTTTTCGATGGCCGTCGCGGTATCGAACAGCCAGACTTTGGTGTCCTGGACGGCGCCTTTCATCACCGATGAGAGCAACGGGTCGGCCGCGACGGCGTCGTCAATGGCGACAATGCCGTCACAGGGCAGCTCTTTGGCCCATCGTGTTACAAGCTGTCCATGAATAACGCGGTCATCGATACGGACAAAAGAAAGACTCATAGTGGTTTCCTTTAAAAATCATCTGACTGATTAGAAAATACCGGGGCAGCTATGATCAAAGTTGGGACCGTCAGCTCTAACAGGTGTACGGCAGCGGCGTGTACGTCCGTTAATTGAGCGATCTCTTCACTTTGCAGCAGCATGGGAAAATTGACCCCCGCCACGACGGCTACAGGCGGAGTTGTCAGTTCTGAAAACGCATGTTGGCAGGCGATGTTCCACGGGGTACCGCTTTGCATATCACACAGAACCAGCACGCCGTCGGCGTTTTGCCCCGCATGGACCAGCTCGCGAGCGAAATCCCGCTTAAAACCTTCGATGCCCCTTTGTTCGCTAAGCGTGACGACGGAGACATGGGGTAACTCTCCGTAAACCATTCGACTGCTGGCGAGCATGGCTTCGGCCAACGGACCGTGGGTGGCGACAATAACGTTAATCATGAGCCGATCCTCTTAGCCAGGCTTTAAGGGGAGTAGGTCGACGCCCAATGCTTTTATCTGAAGGCGAAATGCGGTATTTCCCCTCTGCGGCAGGAATAATAACTGTCCCGGCATAGTGGACGACGAACGGCTCGAACTTACTGTAGGTAATGTACATTTCAGCCTCCTCATTGGTTATAAATAGATTAATCGATTAACCCGGTTGCTGACACTGTGGTTAACGCGATTAACCTGTCATTATCAGCAAATAAAGCGCAAATGTGTGCGCGATCGTGAAGGCTTTCACATGGTATAAGGTAATTTTTGATTATTCGATTAACCCAGAAAGGAAACGGGAGATATCATGACGACAGTGACGCTGGCGCAGGTCGCACAGCAGGCAGGGGTCTCCGCAGCTACCGTTTCAATGGTGCTGCGTAATCGAGGACGTATTTCGCAGGCAACGCGCGAACGTGTGCTGAAAGCGTTGGATGACTCCGGCTATGTTTACAATCAGACGGCCGCTAATTTGCGCAACCGCAGCAGCAACCAGGTAGGATTGCTGCTGCATGACATCACCAACCCGTTTTACGGTGAGATGACAGCTGGTCTGAGCCACGAGATGGAGCGGCATGATTTACTGCTGTTTCTGGCGAACAGCGAAGAGTCGGGCGAGCGGCAACAAAACTTTGTAGATTCGCTGATGCGTAACAGCGCCTGCGGCATGGTGTTATGTGCCGCCCGTGATACGCCGCCGTCTTTCTTTGAGGCGCTGAAAAGGCGTAATATTCCGGCGATTATGGTGGTACGTCCGCTTAACGATCCCGATTTTGATTTCGTCGGCACCGACAACTTTCTCGGTACGCAAATGGCAACGTCACATCTCCTGAACATGGGGCATAAAAATATTGCCTTTATCGGCGGCAGCCCGAATTCAGGTAGCCGGTCGCAGCGTATCGGTGGCTTTACCAGCACATTACTGGAAAAGGGCATTTCGCCAAATTCAGACTGGATTGTTAGCACCCAGGCGAGCCAGCTTGATGGGGCCAAAGTGGCCGAATCTCTGCTGACTCGTTATCCGGAAATTACCGCCGCGGTTTGTTACCAGGATATTGTCGCGCTGGGCGTGATGCAGGCGCTACGTAAAATAGGGCGTGAACCGGGCCGCGATTTTGCCCTGGTGGGCTTTGACGATATTACCGAAGCGGCGCTGGTGCAGCCCGCACTCACGACCGTTTCGGTGGCTGCCAAAGAAATTGGCCGTATGGCGGGTGAACTGCTGTACAGCCGTATTCGGGGTAATGAGGAGCCGCCAAAAAGGATTATTCTGCCGCCGGCATTAGTCATCCTCGAATCCTGTGGCTATTCGGCCACTCCGGCTACAGGCTCGGCGAAACAGCAGAAAGCAGTAATGTAGCCGCAATCACGGTAGATGCGCCGCCAATGCGGGTAGCGATTTGGGCGAAGGGCATAAGTGCCATGCGATTGGATGCAGATAAGATTGCCACATCGCCTGTACCGCCGAGACCGCTGTGGCAACTGGTCACAATTGCCGCTTCCACCGGATACATATTCAGGTATGAGGCAATAAAATAGCCGCTCAGTGACATGGCGAATACCACTGCTCCGCAAACCACTACGTAACCCACTGAAAAAACAGCGACCACGTTTTCCAGCGGAACATAAAGCATACCAAGGCCAATCATCAGCGGCCATACCAACGCTGTGGAAACAAACTGATAGCAGCTATAGGCTCCCTTTTCCATTGATGACGGGATCACTTGCGAGTATTTGCATAATACCGCAATGAGGATCATCAGAACCGGGCCAGGAATATGCACCAGCTTTTCAAGTAAACCGCCAGCGATAAAAAAAGCGCATATCATTAATAACCCACCGCCCATCAACTGAAAATCTGTCTGTTGAGGTGAATTGGGTGTGTGGGTAAAAATTCGATTATCGGCATCGCTGCGGATCAGCATGCCATTCCCCGTCAGTGACGGACAGCGCTGACCGATACGTGCAAGCACTCCGGCACAGACAATGGCGAAAATATTCCCCACAACCGCTGCCGGAGCCAGTTGGGCAACATACACATCCGGTGTTTGGCCCAGAATTGCCGAATAAGCCAGGGAAAGCGGTAGTATGCCTTCGCCGATACCGCCGCCGATAATGGGTACAATAATAAAGAAAAATGTGTGGTAAGGCGTGTAGCCACATAACATGCCCACCAGCAGTCCACTGATGATGGCTGCAACGGTACCGGCCACAAGCGGCACAAACATACGAGTCATTCCCTGAATCAGTATTATCCGGTTCATGCCAAGAATACTGCCCACGACAAGACAGGCGATCACGAAATAAAGGAGGTTTGCCTCTTTCATCAGGAGATGAACGGTATCCAGCGTATGCTTTTCAAACAGGTCAAAGTAGACAAGCATAGAGGGGATGATCAGGCACAATATCGCTGGTCCGCCGATATCTTTCAACAAAGGAAGAACGCGGCCTACCTTGGAAAATGCGAAACCCAGCGTCATTATCACTGCAAGACCGCCGATCATATTTTTGGGTAATACCCCCGCATAGGCTGAGCACCCTACAATTAGGGTAATGCTTACAAAAAGCAGTAGCGGCACAGCGCCAACCTCACTATTTTGCATCAGCGATTTGTATCTTTGCATATTGGAGATTTCGACAGAGGGATTTAACGGGTTGTCTTTCTTCATTATTTTCACCTGATATTTTTGTTAGAAAAGTGTGGGGTACAACATCAGCGTTAGCCGTATACGGGTAGATAAGGTACAAAATTAAAAAAATTCAGGATGGTTTATTAAATAAAGCACTAAAGCATGACGAATGTAAATGCACGGAATAGGATTGTTTCCTGAATTGTGAACCACCCAGTGATTCGCATTTAAAAAACTTAATTCTGTTATTTGTAAGTAAAGTAAGCATTGTGGAAAGTTGTTGTAATTATCTATTTAAAATAACGGGTTATGCATGCTGGAGAACATAGTTAAGTAAATAAATCTGTTTTGAAACTAATTTAAATATATGAGTGTGATCTCAGTCACTTACAGGCGCAAGGAGGGGGAAGTAAATTTTTAAATAGTAAAGCCTAACCAAAAAAACAGGAATGCTCATGCCTTTGTTACTCTTACAATCACTATTTCCGCTGGTTTTTATTATGCTATTGGGATGGTCAAGCGGAAAGTTAAGATATACACGTCGTGAAGATGCTACCGTATTAGCGACAGTTGTCATCCGCTTTGCTCTGCCATTTCATCTTTTCATTAGTGCGCTGAATACCAATCCGGATAAAATAAAAAATATCTCTTTTATGACGGTGCTCATCATTGGTCTGATGGGATCGTATTTTCTGGCATTAATTTTTTCACGTTATGTCTTTCGCCACGATATTAAAACATGCGCAATACAATCCTTAGTCTGCGCCTTTCCTGATATGGCCTATTTTGGTGCCCCGGTACTGGCAGTGTTGATCGGTCCCGAGGGATTTTTAGGTGTTCTGGTGGGAAATCTGATCACCAGTGTGGTCATGATTCCATTAACTATCATCCTTATCCGGATGGGCGACAGAAACAGCCAGGTTGGAGATATTCATCCAGCCAGGTTGATCCTGGAAAATCTTTTTCTGGCTGTGCGTAACCCCATTGTCTGGATACCGATAACCGGCGTATTGCTTAGCCTGGCGGGGGTTACGATTCCGCATATTCTTATCACGCCTATTGAAATGGTCGGAAAAATTGCCGGCGGCCTGTCACTGTTTGCTCTTGGGCTTTTGTTTTACGGCGAACGTCCGTCATTTAATCTCCAGACATTCACCAACGTCAGCATAAAAAATCTGATCCAACCCGCTATTATGGCGGCCGCCGGGCTCTATTTTGGTCTGAGTCATACCCTGATGCAACAGGTCGTCATCATTGGCGCAACGCCTTCAGCCATTGCCGCGGGTATGTTTGCTTTACGCAGCGAAACTTATATTGAATCTGCATCATCTTCCATTCTTATTGGCACGGCGATCGGCATTGTCACCGAGGGCATAATGATCTATCTGATTTCATAATCCTTTTATGTATTAACAAAATAAAGTCGAAACGATGTTATTATCATTCAGTCAGGAGCAACAACAATGTTAAGCCAAGAAATGTTATATACACCTTATAATGGTGCTGTGTTACTGGAAAACCCATTACTTAATAAAGGACTGGCTTTTACTGAAGAAGAACGTCATGCATTTAATCTGAATGGTCTGTTACCTGAGCGTGTTGAAAATATTGAAGAACAAACCGAGAGAGCATGGAAACAGTTTTGTCATTTCAAAAAAGACATCTCCCGCCATATCTATTTGCGTAACATACAGGATACCAATGAGACTCTTTTTTATAATCTTCTGAGAAAAAATATTCAGCAAACCCTGCCCATTATTTATACGCCGACAGTGGGTGAAGCATGTGAACATTTTTCTGAAATTTATCGTCGCGCACGGGGGTTATTTATCTCATGGCCTAATCGCCATCGCATTGATGAAATGCTGCAAAGCTTCACCAGAAACGATATCCGGGTAATTGTTGTAACGGATGGCGAGCGTATTCTCGGGCTTGGCGATCAAGGTATAGGTGGGATGGGGATACCTATTGGTAAACTCTCCCTGTACACGGCCTGTGGGGGTATTCATCCGGCATCAACTTTACCCATAATGCTGGATGTTGGCACCAATAACACGCACCACATGGAAGATCCGTTATATATGGGCTGGCGTCACCCGCGGATAAGCAATGATGAGTATCTGGAATTTATGGACATGTTTATTAACGCGGTGAAAAACCGCTGGCCAAATGTTCTTCTGCAATTCGAAGATTTCGCTCAGAAGAATGCGACGATGCTGCTGACCCGCTATCGTGAGCAGTTATGCTGTTTTAACGACGATATTCAGGGAACTGCCGCTGTCACAGCCGGTACGCTGTTAGCGGCATCTCAGGCTGCGGGCATGCGTTTAAGTGAGCAGAAATTAGTCTTCTTTGGCAGTGGTTCGGCGGGATGTGGTATTGCCAGTAAAATAATGGAACTGATGATTGCTGAAGGACTGAGTGCTGAGCAGGCCCGACATAACATATTTATGATAGATCGCTTTGGTCTGTTAACGGACGATATGCCTAATTTACTGGATTTCCAAAAAAATCTGGCTACTTCGGTAGAAAGTATTGCTGACTGGAACGTTGAGTCGAGCAATATTTCACTGCTCGAAGTGGTGCGTAACGCTCATCCGAGTGTGCTGATTGGCGTATCCGGACAGCCCGGATTGTTTAATGAAGAAGTTATCAAAGAGATGCACCTTCACTGCCCGCGTCCGGTTATCATGCCACTTTCCAACCCGACATCACGCGCAGAAGCTCAACCCAGGGATTTGATCGAATGGACGCAGGGGGCTGCGCTGATTGCCACCGGGAGTCCATTCGACCCTGTATTCTGGCAGGGGAAAAACTATGAGATTGCTCAGTGCAATAATGCCTATATTTTCCCAGGGCTTGGATTAGGCGTCCTTGCTGGTAAAGCCAGTCGGGTCACCGAAGTGATGCTGATTGCAGCCAGTCAAACGCTTGCGGCGTATTCACCCCTGGCGAAAACCGGGAAGGGGGGATTGTTGCCACCGGTGGAGATGATTGAAACTGTTTCAAGAGCCATTGCTGTTGCAGTAGCCCGCACTGCTCAGCATGAAGGTGTTGCTCCGGCAATGAGTGATGAGGCTCTGTCAGACAGTATTAATAACACCTGGTGGACAGCTGATTATAAAAAATACAGGCACTCATCCCTCTGAGCGGTGGCGGAACAGGTCAGTCATTTTCGCTGAATTTACAGGTCATTATTTCGACCCGCATGGCGGGAACATCAAATAACCTTGTTTAACATCCTGGTTTGCTCTGCTAACCGTTCAGGTCAGGATGTTCTGTCATCATTCATCCTATAAATCATTTGAATGGGGGCCGCTAAACGCTTCATCAGTGAGGCGTTTGCGCTCTGCATTCATGCGCTCAACTACCTGTAATATAAGTGGATCACCCACAAGAGAGGGGGCTGTGGGTGACGGGCTCATGATAATCCTTTCCGTTGGTCAGAATTAAGTGAGCCAGAGTACGAAAGGCACTGAGCTGGTCCTCAAGGAGCTGACGACGATCGTTGCGCCCCACGAAAATTTTGAACATAGCGTTGCCTGCCTCGTTAAAAAACAGGACAGAAGCGGTGTCCATACCCATAAACTTACGCTCAACCAGCGCGATATGGGCACAGTTTTTCGCTTTGATATGCCCTGAAATACCGTTTTTCCCACGCAGATTAAAATAACCGTGGCGATGGAACCCTGATGGCAGCTCACCGCTAAATTCAAGGATTAGATCGTCGCTATGCACCAGTAAGGTGACATTTCCCCACGCCATAACGTTATCCCACACGGCATTAAAGCGGTCCCCGCTCGTTAGCGCGTGGGACGGCAAGTGCCTTACCACCTCCAGCACGCTAGTGTTGTAGTCGCCTGCAATGGATTCCAGCGTGCTCTCGGGCTGGGTTTTTAGAAATTCTTGTAATGCAATATGATTCATTAACAATTCCTTACGGGGATTCCTGTTCCGCTGGTCGGGGTATTCAGTGCCTGGATTAGTTCCTGTAGTGACAGCAGGATATTGCTCGCCCAGAATCGCCCTTCATCGGTCAGGCGCAGGCAAGTGGAAGCATCTTTGGTCAGACCGGCCCGATGCCACTGGTCCAGAAGTGGGGTCAGCTCTCTGGCGCGTGATGTCAATTCTTCTAGCGGTACGCGGGCGGTTTCGATACCCGACTGGAGTATATGTCGCCACTGGAAAGCGCTTTCCTGAGTTTGCATCATCATCATTAGCGGTTTTTCCCCAGAGTTGACCGCCGTATACCAGCTCGCGAGGTTACGCTCGCCGATCCAGGCGTTGCCCCAAATCTCTTGCTGCTGATGGTTGGTATTGCGTCTGAATATAACAGGTCCGGGAAGGGGACAGTCCCCGTCGCATCTGCTGTTTCGGATTACGGTAACCTCGACGCTATCTGGAGTATCCTGCCAGAATATTGGGGGGAAGCGCCTTACCCTACGTTGACCGGGATCGGTGTGACGTGGCTTTACAGATTTAAGTTTAAGATTAAGGTGATCGCCTGGCTGCCCTGAGCGTTACGGATCTTTCCGCCAGTCGAAAATTTAACAGGTCAGCCCGCGCTGCCTGTAGAGGCAACAGAGAGATTTCTGACGTGCTAAATGCCGGATCGGGATGGTTTGCCAGACTGGTCTGGATTTACTGATGAGACAGAGGAAAATTTATGAAAGCAGCGGTTTATGACGTGCAAGGCGCTCCCGGCGTCCTGAAATATGTCGATATCCCAGATCCGATCACCGGGCCTGACGACATCCTGATTTCTGTTGAGGCTATCTCGATTGAAGGGGGAGATCTGATCAACCGCCGTTCAACTCCGCCGCCTTTTCCTTCATGGATTGTCGGCTACGCGGCCGCGGGCACAGTTGTTGCCGTCGGATCGAAAGTCCGTAGCCGTACGATTGGGGACAGAGTCACGGCTTTTAACCTGCAGGGATCACATGCGGAACGTTGGGCTGTGCCCGCAGAACGAACCTGGCTTATACCCGGTGGGGTGGATACGACAGAAGCGGCGGTGTTACCGATTTCTTTCGGAACCGCGCATCATTGCCTTTTCACACGAGGTATGCTCCGGCACGGAGAAACAGTCCTTATTCAGGCAGCAGCTGGTGGCGTAGGGCTCGCGGCCGTTCAGCTTGCCTCACAAGCAGGCGCGACGGTCATCGCCGTGGCAAGCGGAACGCAGCGAAGAAGCCGGTTGCTTGAACTTGGTGCCGATCATGTCGTGGATCGTGCGGAGAATAACGTCGTGGACAATGTTCGACAGTATACCCATGGCGCCGGTGTTGACCTCGTCATCGATCCGGTGGGGACGACGTTGCCTGCTTCGCTTTCTGCACTCGCTCCGGAAGGACGTCTCGTCTTCGTCGGTAATGCGGGCGGTGGCAGCCTGACTGTCGACTTGTGGCCGCCAATGCAGTCTAACCAGACACTCATGGGGGTATTCATGGGACCCCTTTTTGAAAGGCCCGGAGTTCGGGCAAGTGTGGACGACATGTTGCAGGCTGTAGCAGCTGGGCGCATTAAGGTTGTCATTGACCGCATCTTCCCCCTGGCCAATGCTGCCGCGGCCCACGAATTCGCCGAGACAACGAAACCGCTTGGCCGCATCGTTATGAAGCCATAGCCTGCGTATGCCGTCACGTTGCTGTGGGGCGTAAGCCAGAGAAACATCGGGATAAGCCTCTAAGCCGAGGTGGGATTCTTTCTTGCCCGATGCGGAGGGGGAAATGAAAATGCATCAGGAAGTCTTTCAGACTAACTTTTTGAATCTACATCGTATAAATATTCGTGAAGATGCATGAAAACATAAATTTGGTTCATCTGACTGGGATCGCCTTAGCCAGTAACTGGCTAATAAAAAAGCTAAATCAGAATGCATTCGCTATCAAGACCGCCAGAATGCCCACCTTTTTTAATGAAATATTTTTTTGCTATCCTGACGCTTATCCTGCAAGGTGAAAATATGGGCTCTGTGACAGAAAAAATCGGCATCGCACGGGAAAATACTTTCTTTTAAAAAGAAAATCAAAATGATGATTTTTTAATGTATATCAATAAACTTCAAATGGTGATTAATTCATATAGGAAGGGAAGGAAATAATTATCCTCTCTGTCACGGAAAAGGAGTTCGCTGAATGGCTATACCTGTTTATTTATGGTTAAAGGACGATGGCGGAAACCCCGTCAAAGGATCTGTAGACGCACATCAACGTGAGGGAAGCATAGAGATCACCGCGTTGGCCCACTTCGTATCTACAGATTATAAATACCATGCATCACCAAAAGGTAGTCCTCCATTACCTGCGTTCCCGGATGCTAAACCAGCTAAGAAAAAGACGCCAATTAAGGGGGCGGTTCATTATGTTCAAGATGGAAAGATTCTAAAGGACTTATTTATGAATGGGATTCATAGCACGGTACGATTGAAATGTATGACCGTTCATGGCGCAACCATTTAGGAGAGTTTGCCCCAGAAACAGGTGAACAAACTAAACCAGCGGATCCGACCAGAAAGGTAGAAAAATGACTATTATTTATACTGTTGAAGCCTTCGAGCGAGTAGACGAACTACTCGTTTTCGAAATTGATATACCGAAAGAAAAATTCCCAGAAATAGCCAGAGTTATGGCCTGGACGGATGAGGAATATAACGATTTTATTGCCGGTATGGGGGGGGGCTTACCAGTCTGCAGATTAATGCAATGGAGAAAATCCTAAAGTTCAGAACTCTTATTTTATTAATCCTGATTTCATATTTAATGGTGATCGTCTGTCATTTGTTAAATCATATATTTTAAAAAAATAACCCTCGATAAAAGAATTAAAGTAGAATGATGGCTTCACGAAGATTACAAAGTATTTGCTATTTGGATTGCAAGTGATTGCCTTCGCGAGACTAACGTCTGTCTAAATCCTCAGTTTTCTTCACTAAAATGGTCAACACGCGCCAGCAGGCTGTATTTCTCGTTCGGGTCGTAAAGATATGTCTGGCATTTACTGTTCTGCTGTTGTTCCTGCAACAGTCGCAAGCCCTGCCAGAGGAAGCGGGTCTCGGTAATACGGGAGAAAACTTCGAGCCCTTATCCATGATACGAAAAAATTTTTAATATGCAGTTCATATGTTTTTTGGGGTACGTTTGTTTTTCTTTTTTTTATTTAACTTTTTTAATTCCGTCAACGTAATATTCAGATGTGGAATGCGAGAATGAGTATGTATGACCGTTAATCACAAAGCCACAACCAATGATGTTTTTTTCAATGACAAAACAATCACCGAAGTATTTTTTGCTCTTTAAGCCATATCTTTCTACTAATGTATCAGCAGGTAGTTTTTCTAAAGTAAAAATTAAATCATTAAGGCCAAAAATGGAGGTTTTATTTTTCATGGCCATTTTTAATCTTGTTTTTGACAAATTCAAAAAGAAATCAGCTCTACTTACCTCAGGATTGTTAGGTATTTCTTCAATGTCAGGTGAAGATAATAGATTGTGCAGCGTCTTCATCCACACCTTCTCATCATTTTCATTTAATAACTTTATTAAATAATTAATTGAATCTACTTTGTTTCTCATAGAGTTGTTACCTTGGCACCTGTACGTGTTCCCATTTGAAGCATTTCAATTTCATTCCATTGATTAATATGACTCCATCCCCACGACCATCCAGCCCCATCAGGAGGCGCACCAGTAGGTACTTCAAGTAGAACACCACCTGACCCTTCCTTCATGGCGTGTTGCAAAGCCATATCCTTGTTTGGTGTCCAGGAAACATATTGACTTTCCCCTGTCATTCCGCCCTCAGCATGTTGCTCCGGAGTAAGGTCCGCGTCAGGTTTAGCAGGTTTAACAATACCCTTTTTAGCATTCTCAATTTCTGGATGTTTTGCACTTACACCACGGTAAAGTTTTTGTTCCCCGCTACAACTTGATAGTCCTAGCGGGTCTATCCACATTAAAGGGTTTGGAGCATATTGATAAAGATTCCAGCCACCTGCAAGCCCAATCGGATCCTGAACGGTAAAACGTCCGACCTGCGGGTCGTAATACCTGAAAAGATTATAGTGCAGACCCGTTTCACTGTCAGCGTACTGCCCGGCATAGCGCAGCGGTTGATGAGCGAGGGCAGTTTGTTGCGTGAATCTGTGGAAGCCTTCTGTCTGACGGATAACCTCACCAAAGCTCCCGTAATGTCCGCTCCACCGGAGCTGTCCCTGTTCATCAGTGATATCCAGTGGTGCACCGTTCAGATCGGTACTGAACCAGAGAATCTCTCCGCTATTTTCGTCACACAAGTGGTCAACACGCGCCAGCGGGCTGTATGTTTCGTTCGGGTCGTAAATATATGTCCGACACTGTCCGTTCTGCTGCTGTTCCTGCAACAGTCGTAAGCCCTGCCAGAGGAAGCGGGTCTCCGTGGTGCCGTGTTGCGTGGTAACCGTTTTACAGGTGCGTCTCCCCAGCACGTCATAGTGGTAGCGTGCCGTAAACCGGCCTTCCGGGCCGGTGCCTTCTGCTTTGATCAGTCGGTTTTCTGCGTCGTACTGGTAGTACTGCTGATACAGGCCGCTTCGGCGACTGACGAGGTTACCCCACCAGTCGTATTTCATAAACAGATTTTGCCAGTGCGTCAGGCGATTCTCCGTCAGTGGCAGGGCAGGCAGGCCATCATCCGGCAGGAGGTTATCCGCAGCGTCGTAGCGGAATGTCCTGGTGCTGTGACCCGGACGGGCTTCGTAATGTTTGAGAAGACGACCTTCTTCATCATAGCCATAAATTGTGTTGCCACGCAGTGTGTCACTGACGTCTGACAGTTCTCCCCGCCCGGTGTAGTTAAAGGCGCGTTCGAAGATTGCCTGTTCCGGCAGGTCTGGCGTTAATCCGCCGATACTGCGTTGCAGGGTACGCCTGCCCAGACTGTCATACTGGCGGGTCTGTTCACGGGTTCCCTGAGTGCGGGACACCTCCCGGTGAAGGCGGTCGCGGGTAAATTCAGAGATGACTTGCTGACCGAACCGGATGGCACTGACGTGGTCGGAACCGTAGTGCAGCCAGCTTATCTGCTGCCCGCCGGGCAGGGTCAGCGCAGTGAGGTTGTCCAGGGCGTCATAGTCGTAATGCAGTTCACCATTACTGCCCCGCTCACTGAGCGGTTTTCCTCCCGCATCAAAGGTAAACTGAATTTCATCCGCTTCCATTCCCAGCGCCACACCTTCGGCGGTTGGCGTGCGTGTCAGGCCGGTAAGCTGCCCGCTGTTGTTATGCTGGTAATGGTACTGAGCATCGCGGGTAGTGCGTATGGTCAGTAGGCCGCTGCTGTCATAGCTGAACTGCTGAGCGCGTCGCGGGATGCCGCCATCATCGTCCGGTCTACCATTTTCCATCAGCGTGGTGAGCAGTCCACGTTCATTCCATTCCATCTGCCGGTATGTATCGTCCGGGCGGACTTCGCTCAAAGGATGGCCGGTCGGGTCATACGTAAACCGGTACTCACCGCCGTTGCCGTTTTCCAGACGCAGCAGATTGCCTCGTGCATCATAGTGCCAGCGGCGCATGATGCCGTTGCGGCCGGTCTGACTGAGCGGTTGCCCCAGGCGGTTATACGTCCAGAGCACGTCGCTTTCCAGCGGGTCACGCCAGGCGGTGAGCTGTCCGTGTTCGTTCCACCGCAGCGTTTCCTGACTGCCATCGGCACGAATAACGGCTGTGAGCTGGCCTGCATCGTTCCATTCGCGGCGTGTGATGTTGCCTTCTGCGTCCTCACTGCTCAGGAGCTGACCGAAGCGGTCATACGTAAAGCGGGCCACGCTGCCGGAGCAGTCGGTACGTTGTGTCAGCAGTCCCTGGCGGTTCCACACCAGCAGGACGTCTCCGCTGTTTGCGTCGGTAATACGTTCGGGTAACGTTTCTTCTTTATCAGGATAGTGGTACGTGGTGATGTGACTCAGCGCATCGGTTTCCGACAGCAGGCGACCGTTCAGGTCATACGTCGCCTGTGTGGCGGTCAAATCCGGATATACCGTGCGGGCGATGCGGTCAGTGTTTCTGAACCAGTAGTACTCTGTGGTGCGGCCTGCCGGGTCAGTCTCTGACGTGAGGCGGCCATAACGGTCCCACTGACTGCGCCGCATTGCTCCGTCAGGCAGGATAATGTCGCACAACTCGCCATCACGACAGACGAAGACGGTCTGGCGACCGTCATAATCTGTGAAACGTGCAACATTGTCATCGTCGTCAACCAGCCAGTGTGCCTGTACGCCATCCTCGCGGGTGGCGCGTCGGGTGCCGTTTTCAAAATCGTAATCAATATTAAGCTGCTCACCTGCGCCGTTGCGGTATGCCACTACTCGGGGCAGTCCGTCAAGGCTCTGCCAGAGATACTCGTTCAACAGACCGTTGCTGTCCTCATGGCTGCGCAGTAAATCCGTGCCGTCGCCGTCGTCATACCAGCCAAAGCGGCGGCGTACCTGACCGCCGCATCCGATGACGCTAATCAGCCTGGCCTTGTCATCGTAGTTGTAGCTGACCAGACAAATCTCATCGTCCAGCCAGGCTCCGGCAAGGCGAACCTGTCCGCTGACGGTTACGTAGCGGCAGACCACGCTTTGCCCGGCGCTGTCGGTGAGCGCATGCAGCCTGTCGTCGTCGTTCCAGTCAAAGAGAATATCGTTACCACAGGGTTCGGTGAGTCGCAGCGGCAGGGAAGGGGAATTGCCCCGCAGGGATGAGTAATGCCAGCGCTCGCCGCTGATGTCATACACTGACCATGTATCGTCCTGATGGTGTTCCAGCCAGCGTTTTTCGGTTTCGCAGAAGGTACGCTTCCCTTTCGGCACGAGAGGGAATGACACGTAATCGCCGGACGGTGCACGCCATACCAGCCCGTCCTGATACCGTTCAAGACGGGTTTCCCAGAAAAGTGACCAGCCACGGCCCAGCACGCTGTCGCCGGGATTGCCACTGCGCCAGTAACGCTGCCAGCGTACAGGCAGGCGGGAGGGTAATATAAAGTCCAGCTCGTCATCACCGGAGAGAAACTTCTGCCCACTGACGATATCGACCGGGCGCGCGACTATGCCCACGGCGGCGGCACCGGTCATCAGCACGCCAGCGCGGCAGGCGATACGGGCCAGCTTATTAATACCGGGAATTTTACTGAATAGCTTCGCCAACGCCCCGGCCTTAGCGGCTCCACCTGCTCCGCCGAGCAATCCTGCAAATAATAGCGTCAGGTCAGACGCTTTATAGAGCCATTCTGGCACTTCTGACTGTATCGGCAGTGTCTGTTCCGGCTCACCGCCAATGCGCACGTTGCCTGAACCGGTCATAACCTTTCCGCCACAGGTGGTCTGGTCACCGATGCGGGCAGCAGGCAGGCCGTTAATATAGACACGTGAGGAGCCTTCGGCCATCTGCTGGGAGCCACCGTCCTTAGTGCATTCCACCATGCTGTTAGTGGCAATGGCGGCAGGTCTGCCATTAATGAACACGTTATGCGAGCCGGTGGCGATTACGCCTTCCTTCTCCATACTGGCGGCCCCGGCATCCGCAATGCTGTCCCTGGCCTTCGTTGCCAGTTCGCCCGTAAAATACCCCACCGCCAGGCTGGCCCCGACCAGCAGCACGCCAATACCCAGACAGGACGCCCCGATACCTGCCACCATAAGCGCACCTGCGGCGATACCACCCGCTGCAGCAATCAGTCCACCGACAAGCGTTCCGGCAATCATCCCTGCCAGCGCATGAGAATGGCCGATATCATCGCCCATGCGTGCCGCTTCAAACATAACAACGTTCCTTAATTGTCAGGTGTTAAAACAGAAGCTGGCAAGCAGCGCCTGAAATTGTTGACTGTCCCCGTCCGTCAGTATCGCGGTGCACGACATAGTGAACACCAGAATATGGTTTTCAGACGTGTTAAATACCGCCTGTTGCTGGAAGACCCGCTTATCGTCACGCAGGTAGCTGGCATGCACACATTCACCCTGTAACAGGTTATCGCCGAGCACAATAGAAACACGTTCGGTCTGTTTCCAGCCTTTAAGATGCTTATGCATCAGCGTTAGCTGACGGTTGATATAGTCTTCCAGCGCTTCACCATCACTGAGGGTATCGCGGGAGAGGTTAAAGGCAGGCGTATTCTCACCGGGTAGGGTGAAGACGTTAACGGTGCGATCCTGATAGTGGTCAGGAAGGGTGATGCGGCCTTCGGTAAAAACGCAGAGAGGGAGATTATCAGGCATTAAGCAGCTTCCGTATGCTTCAGGACGGTTTAAGTGTGCCACAGGGTCAGATAGCTTGCTATACAGAGGTTTCATTTACTTATGGAAGGTAAATGTTCTGAGATAAGTATCGGTTCAGCAACAGGCTGATTCAGCAGATGCCCGCTTTCGGAGTGCAAAATCAGTCAACTAATCTCACATTTCATTAACTTATTGATCTGTATAATTGATCGATATTTGTATATTTAATAGATAATAACAATCAATAAGCTCTTATTGATCGGTTATTAATTGTCTAAATCGATCGATATATTTATTTTGATAGTTTATGACATATCTAATGTTATGGATTTGATCGATAAAAACGATATGACAGGCCCTTTGTTAAGATCAATTATATCAATTACTTAGAGTTAATCTGGCGAGGAAAAGAGCATATCAGAATGTCCATTTTGCGGTACAGAAGTCCAGGAGCATGTGTCAGTGTGCAGGGGATGTGGTGCTGAGAGGGTAAAAGGCTATGTCAGTCAGCAGACCATGAAAGGGCTGGTAGTTGGTGGAACCATCGTTGGTATTCCAGCGGGATTTGTCATGGCCTATCTCACCAAATCCACGCCAGTAATGGTGATAACTTTGCTCGCGTTAATGCTTGGTCCCTTACTGATTCAGAAATTGAAAACCAAAGATAAAGTCAGCTGGGTTCGTCCGACTGCACGTTAATGGCTTTGCCGACGCCAAGGAAAAACACCTCCACTCACTGCTCTGAATGAAGATGTCAGTTTAGTGAGTTTTTTTATGAAGCTGTACAGGTTAGTTAAAATGAAAAAAACGATTACGGCTCTGTTAGTCTCCACCACTTTCACGCTTGCAGGCTGCCAGCAACTCAACGACGTAACCGGGAAAGTAGGGGAGTCAATCAACTCTTCCTTATCTTCTCTGAGCGGGGCTTTAAGCCCATCAAACAGTAAGAGCACGACTCTGCCTCTGATAATCTTCCTGTGAACACCGTTAACGGTTTAGGCGTTATTTGCCGGGATTATGAAGCTAACGCGATGGCTAGTAAAAAGAACTGGATTGGTAAGAAAATCAGCATAAGTAATGCTACTGTGTTAGAAGCGCAGGAAGCCTACGATACCATGAAGTATCTTGGTGCTCAACGAGACCATAAAACCTACGCTATTATCTTCCAGACGCCTGATACGAACTATTGCGGTGGGGCTGTGCTGTTGTCTTACTACCTGGGTCAGGATGAAGATATCCTGAAAATCAGGAAAGGACAAAAGATCACGATTACAGGTGTTGTCTATGACATCGGCGACAGGACATTTAATACGCATAATAATGGTAATATGGCAGAAAAGGTGATAAAGATGCGTGATGGAGCAGTTCATTAAATGTACATGGCCTTTTCTAAAGACCATATAGTATTTAAAAGTTATAATTTAGAATGTGAATATAATTTATTGATATAGATATTATAAATTTAAAATATTTCTCCCATCCATGATGCTATCCCATCGAGTCATATCCGATTTGTTAATCAGAGCACAACTTTTAATTAATTGTTTTAAGTATTTATCCTGAAAATCAGATTTGTTAAAAGTGAGGATGTTATCGAGATTATACTTTTTGTATTTATCCTGTGCTTTTGTTACAAACTCAGGGCAAATCAAAACATTATCGCCAAGAGAAAAAATGATCGTCCCCTTAATAAATAGATATTTGTCGTTGGTTGAGGATGTTTCAATGTGAGTCCATACTGAGGTAGGGAACATATCATTTGTGTAATTTTGTTTTTTTAATGAATAAATGTGAGCATTACTCTCAATCACACCGATATTTTTTAGTGCGCCCCTTACAACGAGGGCTGAGAAGTTGGGAAGCAACAGCATTATAATAAAAAATAAAGTCAGCGAAGTTGTAATGAATAGTATTATATTGGTTTTAATGTGTGATTTTAAATTATTATCAGAAAAAAATACTATAGCTGGAAAGAACGCAATAAAAACCAAAATAAGCGAGATGGCAAAAAAAATGAAGAGTCCAGTATTACTATAAGCAGTACTAAGACGCAGAATGAATAACAAAGGTATTGTTATAGCCATGCCTGAATATAAAGAGAAAAAAGAAATTATACATTTTTCCTTAACGAAATTTTTATTTCTTATTTCTTTTCCTTTTTTATAGTAAATATGAGTTTTTTCTCTTTTCTTTGAGAGGAAATGAATTACAGCAAACGTAATGGGTGAAAACAAGAGGAGTGTTATGATAAAAATTTAATCCTGTATATAACTAGGAGTTCCATTTATTATGGAAAAAGCTATTATGGTTGCAATGTATAATATAGATATGCAACAAGAAATTAAAGGAATTTTATTGAGATTTATAACTCGTGAGAATTCATTATTCCATGTTAGAAAACACATTTGACATAGAATCATGCTTGGAAAGGAGAAAGTAAAGACTAATCCTAATGATAAAATAATAAATGATATAATTAAAGCAATCAAAGTTCCTTTGTCATTAAGAATAGATGGCAGGAGAACTAATTGTCCAATGTCGTTTAGGTATAGCCATAAAATAAAATAACCAGATGCTAAAAGTAATGGAAGGAAAGTGAATATTTCTTTTATTGGTTTTTTGTAGTCAATACTTATTGCCATTGTGAAAAATTCCTTCTCAATATTAATATATGGGATAAACAATTAAAAAATCATGTATACGATATATTGCATTTCATAGCCGCAATATTTTCTTGAGAAATCAATTTATTGTTCTTCATTTTTAACAGTGTCATTTCTCAAACGGAATAGTTTTTCGGGAGTTCGAATCGGAGAGCTAATAGTCAAAACTTGCCTTACCATCTCAGCAAAGGTTGGCAGATCACTATTGGGGATGTTGGGAAGCGCCATAGAGGTAGTAGCCTTTTTTGTACATATACCACTGTAAATATACTGTATGAAAAAACATATGTCTATCAATTAAGCACCTGAATAGTAAGTTTATTCGCCGTGCTTTTTCCATATAATCTGTAACTTATGTCTTGATTTTATTGGGTTTTTAGCAGGATTGAATTTTCTCGTTTTTTCGTCTCTTGGTAATGGAGGAAATGCAACAGATGCCGTAGGCCGGTTATTCCTGATTATGACTGGAGCATATTCGGGGTCAGGGTCACGTGAGTAGACAAGCGGGAGGGGCAAGTAATTGATAAAAAGCAAAAAACCAGACGCCGGTAGACATCTGGTTTCTTTAAATTTGGCTCCTCTGACTGGACTCGAACCAGTGACATACGGATTAACAGTCCGCCGTTCTACCGACTGAACTACAGAGGAATTGTTTCAACGGGGCGCATGTTATCGGCAGCCCCGTCTGATGTCAAAGGGCGAATGCAAAATTCGTGCGCGTTTGCTGGCAAAATCAACGATTCGGTGTTTTTCCCACCCCTCTGCACAAAATGCAATCTCATGCGCCAGATCTCACTTTGATCGGAATCCTTTGCCGATGTTAGAGGTGTGTCAAATTTTTGTGATTTGTTGATTCTAAAACAGGCGTTTCGGTGCTTTCATATTGAAAATTTCAAATTACGATGTTTTGAAATAAATGAACTGATTTATCGGGTGCCGGTGAGAACGTGATAAAAATGAAACCAGATTTTGAAATTAACAGCATGATAAAAAAAGACTAATTGAAAGGAGAGTTGGCAGCAATCAGGTCTTACCTTAAGCAAGAAAAAACCTACATCTCAATAAAGCCGTCGGTGAAGCTGTGTGAATGTAAAAGATATTTTTCATTCGGGGTCCCAGCCAGCCTGCGCAGACTAACGATAGAAAGGGCCAAACCATGAACGTGAAAAAAACGATTTTAGCATCGCTGTTAGTGTGTATGTTACCCGCCGCCGTTTTTGCCAAAGACCTCCAGGTTGGCGTCTCTATGGCGCTTTTTGATGACAACTTTTTAACCATTCTGCGCACTTCTATGCTGGCAGAGATGAAGAAAGACAATGTGAAAGGGCAGATTGAAGACGCGAAAGGGGATGTTTCCCAGCAGCTTTCCCAGGTGCAGAACTTTATCAGCCAGGGCGTCGACGCCATCATTGTCAACCCGGTAGATACCAACGCGGTCAAACCGATTATCGATCTGACCAGCAAAGCGGGTGTGCCGCTGATTTTCGTTAACCGCCGTCCGGCGGCGGAACTGACCGGCAAAATGGCTTATGTCGGCTCCGACTCTGAGCTGGCTGGTCGTTTACAGATGGAAGCGCTGGCAAAACGCATGGACTATAAAGGCAACATCGGCATTCTGCTGGGCGATCTGGCTAACGAATCCACCCGTGAGCGCACCAAAGGGGTTAAGGCTATCGTCGCTAAATACCCTGGTCTGAAAGTCGTGCAGGAACAAACCGCCAAATTTACCCGTAATGATGCGGTCGACGTGGTCAGCAACTGGTTGACGGCGGGCGATGATATTCAGGCAATTGCTTCCAACAACGATGAAATGGCTATCGGCGCGCTACAGGCCCTCGGTAAAAACGACGCCCACGTATTGGTGGCAGGCGTCGACGGCACGCCGGATGCGCTACAGATGATCAAGAACGGCAAAATGGTCGCCACGGTGTTCCAGGACGCTAAAGGCCAGGGCCAGGGCGCGGTGCAGACCGCCGTTAAGCTGGTGAACGGGGAAGACGTGAAGAAAGTGGTCGATATTCCGTTCCAGCTGATTACCAAAGACAACATGGCAAAATTTACCGGCATGAACCAAAAATAACCCCGCCGTACGGAGGTGAAGAATGGCCACATATGCGCTTGAAGCCGAAGGCATCAGCAAGTTTTTTCCGGGCGTAAAAGCATTGAGTAATGTCTCTTTACGCGTAAAGGCCGGAACAGTCCATGCGCTGATGGGCGAAAATGGCGCGGGCAAATCCACTTTAATGAAGTGCCTCATCGGGATTTACCGTCCCGATGAGGGGCACATTAAGGTTAAAGGAGAGCCGGTGCAGTTTATCGACACGATGGACGCGCTGCGTTCAGGTATCTCGATGATCCATCAGGAACTCAATCTGGTTCCCTATATGACCGTGGCCGAAAACATCTGGCTGGGGCGTGAGCCGATGAGGTTTGGTTTTGTCGATCACGGCAAGCTCAACAGGATGACTAAAGATCTGCTGAGCAAGCTCAATATCCGCCTGACCCCGGAGCAACTGGTCGGCGATCTGAGCATTGCCGCTCAGCAAATGGTGGAAATCGCCAAGGCCGTTTCATGGAATGCGGATGTCGTCATTATGGATGAGCCGACCTCGGCTCTGACCGAAACGGAAGTTTCGCATCTGTTTGCCATTATCCGTGACCTGCGCGAACAGGGTAAAGCCATCATCTATATCAGCCATAAAATGGATGAGATCTTCGCCATCACCGATGAGGTCAGCGTCTTTCGCGACGGGGCGTGGGTTGGCAGCGACAGTACCGCCAGCTATTCCCGCCAGTCGCTAATCACCCAGATGGTAGGACGCGAGCTGACCCAGCTGTTCCCTAAGTTTAATAATGATATCGGCCAGGACGTGCTGACCGTACGCAGCCTGTACAGGAAAGATGTGTTCCATGACATCAATTTTAGCGTCCGACGGGGCGAAATCCTCGGCGTTGCGGGCCTGGTTGGGGCGGGCCGCAGCGAGGTGATGGAGAGCCTGTTTGGCATGACCAGCCTCGACGGCGGTGAAATTCTGATTGATGGCGTACCGGTCAAAATTGATTCGCCTTCGACGGCCATTGAAAAAGGGCTGGCGTTTCTCACGGAGGATCGCAAAAAGTCCGGGCTGTTCCTGGTGCTGTCGGTGATGGAAAACATGAGCATCGTCAACATGCCGGAGTACAGCAGCAAAGGCGGTTTTGTCAGCCATGTCCAGATGGCGAAGGACTGCATGGAGCAAATCCGGCGGCTGAACATCAAAACGCCGACCATGGACCAAATCATTAATAACCTGAGTGGCGGTAACCAGCAGAAGGTGCTGATTGCCCGCTGGCTGCTGGCGCAGCCAAAAGTCCTGATCCTCGATGAGCCAACGCGCGGCATCGATGTGGGCGCCAAGGCGGAAATTTACCGTCTGATAAGCGAACTGGCGAACCGTGGCGTCGCCATCATTATGGTCTCTTCCGAACTGCCGGAAATTCTCGGCATGAGTGACCGGGTGATGGTGATGCACGGCGGTCGTATCACCGGCATCCTCGACAAAGAAGAGGCTGACCAGGAAACCATTTTGTCGTTGGCGTCCGAGTAAGGACGTAAGGTAACCCTATGAGTGACGTAAAAATGACTACGCAACAGCCGGCTCAATCGGCCTCCTTTTTCACCAGTCTGAAAGGTAAACTGCCGAAAGATACCGGTATTTTCATTGTCATGGTCGGTATTGCGCTGATCTTTGAAGCGTTCGGTTGGTATGTGCGCGATCAGTCTTTCCTGATGAACCCCAACCGTCTGGTGCTGATTATTTTGCAGGTGGCGATTATCGGCATCATTGCCGTGGGGGTGACCCAGGTCATTATCACCACCGGCATCGACCTCTCATCCGGTTCGGTTATTGCGCTAAGTGCCGTGGTGGCGGCCAGCCTGGCGCAAACCTCTGACAGCCTGTCGCCCGTCTACCCCTCGCTGGTTAATATGCCCGCCGTGGTGCCGATTCTCGCCGGAGTCGGCGTTGGCTTCCTTGCCGGGGTGATTAACGGCGTGCTGATTACCCGAACCGGCATTCCTCCCTTTATTGCTACGCTGGGGATGATGGTCTCGGCACGCGGGCTGGCGCAGTATTACACTCAGGGGAACCCTATCAGTTTCCTCTCCGATGGCTTCACCGCTATCGGACAGGGCGCAATGCCGGTGATCATCTTCCTGGTGGTGGCGGTGCTGTTCCACATCGCCTTAAAGCACACCCGTTACGGGAAATATGTTTACGCCATTGGCGGCAATATGACCTCGGCGAAAGTTTCCGGGATCAAAGTTAATAAATACCTGATTATCGTTTATACCATTGCTGGAGGTCTTTCCGGCCTGGCGGGCGTGGTGCTGGCGGCTCGCGTCAGCAGCGGTCAGTCCAGTATGGGGTTGTCCTATGAACTGGATGCGATCGCCGCAGCGGTGATCGGGGGCAGCAGCCTGATGGGCGGAGTAGGGCGCATCACCGGTACGCTGATTGGTGCGGTCATCCTCGGGCTGATTAAAAGCGGGTTCACCTTTGTCGGCGTGGATGCCTACGTGCAGGATATTATCAAGGGCATCATTATTGTCGCTGCCGTTTCGATTGATATGTACCGCAACCGCAAAAAGCGGTAACGTTAGTGGCTAACTGCTTCAGGGTCTGGGACGGGTTGTTCAGGCCCTTTTTTTGTCGCCGTGGTAACGGTTACATGCACGGCATAAGGCATTTCCTGCACCATCGCAGTGCGTTTCCCGCCTCAGCAATCACCGTCTGAAGATGAAAAAGAGTGATTAACCCTTAAGGGGTAATCAGATTCTCTTATTTTACCGCCTGTTAGCCATAAGCTGACCCTGATAACAACTCTTAAGAAAATTCTGGCACGTCCCTTGCAAATAGTCCTGTGCACCAGAATGAAAACTTATTTCTTACCGCCAGTGACAATGGCATTCGGGGATCCGTGACGGAGGCAACATGAACTTAAGACGACTCAAATATTTCGTGAAAATCGTCGATATCGGCAGCCTGACCCAGGCCGCTGAAGTCTTGCATATTGCACAGCCTGCGCTTAGCCAGCAGGTCGCGACGCTGGAGAATGAGCTGGACCAGCAGTTGCTGATCCGCACCAAGCGTGGCGTGACGCCAACGGAAGCGGGGAAGATCCTCTACTCTCATGCCCGCACTATTTTACGCCAGTGCGAACAGGCGCAAACGGCGGTGATCAACGCCGGACAGTCACTGAACGGTCAGGTTTCAATCGGGCTTGCGCCGGGCACCGCAGCCTCCTCGCTGACCATGCCGCTGCTGCAAACCGTGCGCGAACAATTCCCCGAAGTGCTGGTCTACCTGCATGAAAACAGCGGCGCTTCATTAAACGAAAAAGTGATGAATGGTCAGCTTGACATGGCGGTTCTGTACGATCGTGCGCCGACCGCTGGCATCACCAGTCTGCCGCTGATGAAAGAAGAGCTTTATCTGGTGGGCGCGACTGACTGCCCCGGACAGAGCGTAGACCTGGCCGACGTGGCGCTGATGAATCTGTTCCTGCCGCGTGACTACAGCGCGGTACGCAAGCGCGTTGACGAAGCCTTCTCGCTGCGTCGACTCAGCGCCCGAATTATTGGCGAAATTGAGTCAATCGCCACGCTGACCGCCGCCGTTTCCAGCGGGATGGGGGTGACCGTGCTGCCAGAATCTGCCGCTCGCTCGCTGGTCAGCTCTACCAACGCGTGGATGGCCCGCATCAACAGCCCAACGCTGAATTTGCCGCTGTCGCTGAACGTGTCTGCCCGCCTGCCGCTGTCTCCTTCTGCCCAGGCCGTGAAAAACATTCTGCTGTCGCTGCTGAACAAACCGGTAGTGGAAGATCGTGAACTGATGTTAGTGAGCTAGTCCCCTCCGTCGGGCGCGCTTTTGCGCGCCTCACTTCTTAGCACTAAAAAGCATATAAAACCCTTTTTTATTATTTGTTGATAACTCGTTGCCTCCTTAACATAAAGCTAACTAATATCGAGCGGAGAGGGGTAGGCGCGTGAATTTTCAGCAACTTAAGATCGTCAGGGAAGCAGCCCGCTGCGATTTCAATCTGACCGAGGTCGCCAATGCGCTGTTCACCTCTCAGTCTGGCGTCAGCCGTCACATTCGCGATCTGGAAGATGAGCTGGGCGTGGAGCTTTTTATCCGCCGGGGGAAACGCCTGCTGGGTATGACCGAACCGGGGAAAGCGCTGTTGACCATTGCCGAACGCATCCTGGACGAGGCCGGAAAGGTTCGCAGACTGGCAGACGTGTTTACCAATGAATCCAGCGGCGTGCTGACCATTGCGACCACTCACACCCAGGCACGCTACAGCCTGCCGAGAGTGATTAAAGCCTTCCGTGCGCTCTATCCCAACGTGCGCGTTGAGTTAAATCAGGGATCGCCTCAGGAAATCGTGGCGATGCTTTCAGCTGGCGAAGCCGATATTGGTATTGCCAGCGAGCAGGTGGTGAACAGCCCCGCGCTGGCGGCCTTTCCCTGGTTTAGCTGGCATCACGCGCTGCTGGTGCCGAAAGGCCATGAGCTGGAGCAACAGCAGCCCGTATCACTGGCGGTGCTGAGCCGTTATCCGCTGGTGACCTACCGGCAGGGGATTACCGGACGTTCCCGTGTGGATCGGGCGTTCCATTCCGCCAGCCTGAAGCCGGATATCGTGCTGAGCGCGCAGGATTCCGACGTGGTGAAAACCTACGTCGAACTTGGGCTGGGCGTTGGCGTACTGGCTGACCAGGCCTGCCAGCTGGATGAACATTCGACGCTGACGCGTCTTGATGCCAGGCATCTGTTTGAATCCAACACCGTCTGGCTGGGGCTGAAGCGCGGCCAGTTACAGCGCAACTTTGTCTGGCAGTTCCTGGAGCTGTGTAACGCCAATCTGTCGCTGGAAGAGATCAAACGGCAGGCGCTTTCTATTGACGTAGACGAACCGGCGATAGATTTTCAGATTTAATGTAATAATATACAGGGCCGCTGTAAAATGGCGGCTAATTCGTTTTATGGAATACCTGTCAGTTTTGCCACTTAATTATGCAATCAGTGAATATATAGCCTGAAGATCAGTCTTGATTATTTTTTAAATTTAATGTAATTAATTGTTTTGTTTTAATAAATCGCCCCGATGCCACCTGTCTTTAACGTTATATTAAAGAATACTCCCCGCGTAAAATCTCCCCAGCTTAAGAGTAACTGAATTGACGCGTTAATTTTCAGAAACTTATACTGCCGCCTGCATGAACTAACAAATCTCATTCACTCTCCCCGGAATAATATAATTTTGCATTGTGACTTATAAGGATATAGCCATTGAAAACTACAAAAAAAATATCGCATAAAATGACGGGACTTCTGGTCAGCCTGTGCTTGTGCCTGGCCTTTGTGGGTTCCATGGGGCTGTACAGTACGCTGACTATTCAGCGTCAACTGGAAGGTGTTTATCAGAATCAGGTGATCCCTTTGCAGCAGATTAAAACGATCTCCGATGCGTATGCTGTGTACATTGTTGACGCGGCGCATAAGGTTCGCGATGGCGCATTGACGCCTGCCGAGGGACTGGAAGGGATTAAAACGGCCATGCAGGATGTCGAGAGTAAATGGGGAGCCTATACCAGTACCAGTCTCAGCGGCGAAGAAAAGAGCCTGATCGATAAATTTATTCCGCAGCAGCGGATTGCCAATCAGGCCGTTGAACAACTGAAAGAACTGTTTCTTTCTGGCGACCGGGACAGACTGAAAGAGTTTACGGCCAACCAGATGTATCAGGCGCTCGACCCGCTGCTGGATGCCCTGACTGAGCTTATCGATTTACAGCTGACTCAAACTAAAATTGCCTATGAAACCAGCGTGAAGGAAGCGCATTTTGATGAGGCGATCGTTATAACGGTTTCGATCCTCTCGGTACTGGGGGCGATGGTGGCGGGTTACATGATCACCCATTCCATTACCCGGGCGCTGGGCGACGAGCCAGATGTGGCCGTATCGGTAGCAAGGCGCGTAGCGGAAGGGAACCTCACCGTGCCAGTCACCCTGCAACAGGGCAGCAGTCCTGAGAGCCTGATTTCCCAGCTCAAAGATATGCAGGCTAGCCTGCAACGCATCGTGGGTAATGTAAACCTGGGCGCCGGTGAAATTGCCACCGCATCGGCACAGATTGCGGAAGGCAATAGCGACCTGGCGAGCCGGACGCAGCAGCAGGCTAGCGCCCTCGAAGAAACCTCTGCCGCGATGGAGGAGCTGACCGCCACGGTTAGCCAGAATGCGCACAGCGCTCTCCAGGTTTCCGAAATGGCGCGCAATGCGATGTCGGTAGCCCAGACGGGCGGTGACGTGATGCAGGAAGTTATCGTCACCATGCGGGATATTGACGAAAGCGCCCGGCAAATCAGCAGCATTACCGCCCTTATCGATGATATCGCCTCGCAGACCAACCTGCTGTCTCTGAATGCCGCGGTAGAAGCAGCCAGAGCCGGAGAGCAGGGACGAGGGTTTACGGTGGTGGCTGGCGAAGTGCGCAGCCTGGCGCAGCGCTCGGCTGATGCGGCCAGACAGATTAAAACCTTAATCGACAGCAGTATGGGGCGGGTGCAGAAGGGATCTGAACTGGTGATCGGAGCGGGTGAAACGATGAACCAGCTGGTGACCGAGGTGAAAAATGTCGCGAAGCTGATTGACGAAATCAGCATTGCCTGCCGGGAACAGTCTCAGGGTGTGGAGCAAGTGGGGATTGCGGTGACGCATATGGATGAGGCCACTCAGCAGAATGCGACGCTGGTGGAAGAGATCTCCTCTGCGGCCAGCGGGCTGAATAGTCAGGCGCAGAGGCTGGTTCAGACCATGTCAGCGTTCCAGCTGCCGGAGAATAGTAAGGTTTAAGCTACATACGCTATCATGACTTCTGACCCAGGGGAGGAAGACATGATCATCCAGATCAACGCTATGCGTGAGGAGCATCTTGAGCAGGCCTTTGGCCTGACTCAGCAGTTAACGTGGCCACACCGTTTGGTCGACTGGCGGCAGGCGCTACAGTTGGGAGAAGGTGTGGTTGCGGAGCAGGAAGGCGAAGTGCTGGGAACCGCTTCCTGCTGGCGTTGGGGCAGTGACTATGCCTCACTGGGGCTGGTGATTGTGGCCGATCGGGCGCAGGGAAAAGGCCTGGGCAGACAGCTGATGCAGACGCTGCTGCAAAAGCTTGAGGGCTATACCGTGCGCCTGCACGCCACCGAAATGGGCATGCCGCTGTACGCGAAGCTGGGCTTTGCGATTACCGGCGGTATTGCACAGCATCAGTGCCGCGAGTTGGGAGAGGTTGATCCGATCGAGCCTGGGCCAGGGCAGCAGCTGCGCCTGGCAACCCCGGATGACCTTGAACTGATAACGGTCCTCGATCGTCAGGCTCACGGCCAGTATCGCAGTAACCTGTTCGCCAACCTGTTCGACAGCGCTGAGCGCATTCTGCTGCTGGAGGAACAGGGGAAGGCGGCTGGTTTTGCCTGCCTGCGCCGCTTTGGTCACGGCTATCTGATCGGGCCGGTTATCTGCCGCGACTTACCTCGGGCTAAAGTGTTAATCAGCACGCTGCTGGCCGGTTTAGCCGGGCAGTTTGTCCGTATCGATACCGATAGTGGCTATGGTCTCGGCGAATGGTTGAACAGCCAGGGGCTAATCATAGTGGACCGCGGGGTAACGATGGTTCGCGGCGTACCCTGGCAGCCTGATGGGATGCTGGCGTTCGGGCTGATGAGCCAGGCGATGTCCTGAAGCGGTAAAATCGCCACTCCCCACCGCTGCCTATAGCCATAAGAAACATTTGCGCACAAACCAACAAAGCGACGGCTCTGGTGAAGGGCTAAGCTTTGTTCACGCTTTATCCCCTCTGCGTTCGTGGCGGGGTTCTCATTTTCAACACAACCACATTGAGGATAACGACATGGCTATCGAAAAAGATCCCGTTTGGTTTATCACCGGCTGTTCAACGGGGTTCGGCCGCGAACTGGTAAAAGAACTGCTGAAAAAGAAGGTCAGGGTAGTGGTTACCGCCCGCGATAAAAGTAAAGTCGACGACCTTGTTTCAGGGGCGGAAGATCGCGCGCTGGCCCTGGCGTTGGACGTCACCGACAGCGGCGCAATTAAACAGGGCGTCGAGGCGGCGCTGGCGAAATTCGGCACCATTGACGTGCTGGTCAACAACGCGGGCTATGGCTATCAGACCTCGATAGAAGAGGGCGACGAGCAGGAGATTCGTGCCCAGTTCGATGCCAATGTTTTTGGCCTGTTTGCGATGACGAGAGCGGTACTGCCCGCCATGCGCAAGGCCAGAAGTGGGCATGTGATCAATATTACCTCCGTTGCTGGCCTGGTTGGCTTCCCTGGTTCGGGCTATTACTCCGCCAGCAAACACGCGGTGGAAGGCTGGTCCGATTCGCTGCAGGCAGAAGTCGGGCCGTTGGGCGTTCAGGTCACCTGCGTTGAGCCGGGCCCGTTCCGTACCGACTGGGCAGGACGTTCGCTGCGCCAGACGCCGAGCAAAATTAGCGATTACGCAGAAACTGCGGCTGCGAGGATGAAGGGAACCGCAGATAACAGCGGCAAACAGGCGGGTGATCCGGTTCGTGCGGCGCAGGCGATGATCGCTATCACTGAAAGCCGTGACGCGCCGCGCCATCTGGTGATGGGCGCCTGGGGCTACGATACGGTAACCGAAAAAATTAAAGCCCGCCTGAGCGAGATCGAGAGCTGGAAGGCGACGTCTGTAGGCACGGATTTCCCTAAAAACTAGCAAAACAACTTCAGCCCGATCGCCCTGGCCGGGCTGAAGAGACTGCCTGGCGGCAGCGGAGGAACTTCGTCAACGAATTCATCTCGCCGACACGCCGCCTTAACCCCGCTGTCATATTTTCACGTCACCATAACTGCATTGAAAAAGTCAGGTCGCCAGAGTTCACCCTCAGCGACGTCGCCTCTTCCCCTGCGATCGAGGATTTTTTATATGCTGAACCTGTCCAGACATCCGACCACTGTATATCAGGCTATCGCTGCTCAGCTGGAAGAGGAGCTGAGCCAAAACTATCGCTGTGGTGAATACCTCCCTTCTGAAAAACAGCTGGCGGAACGCTACGCCGTCAACCGCCACACGCTGCGTCGCGCGGTAGACGAACTGGTCAATAAAGGCCTGGTTCAGCGGCGGCAGGGCGTTGGCATCCTGGTGCTGATGCGTCCCTATAACTATCCGCTGCACTCGCAGGCGCGCTTCAGCCAGAACCTGCTGGAGCAGGGGAGCCATCCCACCAGCGAGCGCCTGCTCGCCGTGCTGCGCCCCTGTAATGCCGAGATCGCCGCCGCGCTCGGCCTCACCGAGGGCGACACGGTTATTCACCTGCGCACGCTGCGCCGCGTCAACGGCGTGCCGGTTTGCGTAATCAATCATTATCTGCCGGACCCGCGCTGGTGGCCGACGTTGCAGCAGTTTAGCAGCGGGTCGCTGCACGATTTTATGCAGCGGGAGCTGACGCTTTCGTTGTCGCGTAAGCAAACCCGCATCACCGCCCGTCGCGCTCAGGCCAGGGAAAGCAAGCTGCTGGAAGTGTCGCTGCATTCTCCTCTGCTGTGCGTCCGCACGCTTAACACCACCGGTGACGACCACCTGGCGGAATATTCCGTCAGCCTGACGCGCGCCGACATGATTGAACTGACGCTGGAGCACTAAATGGACCCAATCAAGGCAAGGCAGCGCTGGCTCTCGGTGCTGGCCCACAGCCAGCCCGACCAGTTGCTGGCTCACTGGCAGCCGCTGCAACTTCATCCGCGTTATGAACAGTTACGCGCGCCGGAAACCGGCCTGACCCGCCTGCAGGCGAGAATGGGGGGAACCGGTCGCCGCTTTATTCTTGGCGATACCGTGGTTACCCGCGCCGTGGTGCGTCTGGAAGATGGCGTCTGCGGTTACAGCTACGTTCTCACCCGTAATAAAGCACATGCCGAACTCTGTGCCCTGATCGATGGATTATTACAGCAAAGCAGCCACGCCGAGCTGATTCAGCAGACAATCATTGCGCCGCTGGCCGCCGCTCGTCAGGAGCAGCAAACGCTGCGCTCTCGCGAAATCGCCAGCAGCCGCGTCGACTTCTTTACCCTTGTCCGGGGAAATAACTCATGACTCTACTCGCCAGCTTTACCCACCCCGTTGCGGATTCGCAGCGTGCCTTCCGCCGCATTCTGAAAGCCATGAGCGAGCCTGGCGTGATGGTGTCGCTGCCTCAGCTGCCCGCCTGGGGCAACGCCTCTTCTGCGGCAACGGCGGTGCTGATGACCCTGGTAGACCGCGAAACGCCGCTGTATCTCGACAAGACCCTGCGCGACGACGCGCTGCTGACCAATCTGCGCTTCCATACCGGCGCGCCGGTCACCGAGCAGACCGACGCCCCCTTTGCTTTACTGCATCCCCGCTCCGATACCGCTATCGGGCAGTTTGCGCCGGGTGAAAACGTCTCTCCGGAAAAAAGCACCACGGTGATTATTGAGGTGCCAGCGTTAAACGGCGGCCTGACGCTGCGACTGAGCGGCCCTGGCCTGCTGGAGACTCGTGCGATTGCTCCGCAGCTGCCGGAAAGCGTGCTGCAATATCTGCGTGACCGCCCGCACACTTTCCCCCAGGGGATTGATCTGATCTTCACCTGTGGCGAAAACATGATGGCGCTGCCGCGCACCACCGACGTGAGGGTCTGCTGATGTACGTTGCCGTTAAAGGGGGCGAAAAAGCGATACAGGCGGCCCATCAGCTACAGGAAAACCTGCGCCGGGGCGCAGGGAAAGAGGCGTTGCAGTGTCAACAAATTGACCAACAGCTTGGGCTGGCGGTCGATCGCGTGATGACTGAAGGCGGCATCCACGATCGGGAGCTGGCCGCGCTGGCTATCAAGCAGGCGAGCGGCGATCTGGTCGAAGCTATATTTCTGCTGCGGGCTTATCGCACTACGCTGCCTCGCCTCGCCGACAGTCTGCCGCTGGCGACTGAGAATATGCGCCTGGAGCGCCGAATTTCTGCGGTTTATAAAGATTTGCCCGGTGGTCAGGTTCTCGGCCCAACCTATGACTATACCCATCGTCTGCTGGACTTCACGCTCTTGGCCGAGGGCAAAGCCCCGCAGGCTCCGCGTGCTGAACAGCCGCTGGACGCAAGCTGCCCGCATATGTTTGATCTGATGACCCGGGAAGGGCTGGCAGCGGAAGAGCGGGATGACGGCAGCGATCCGGTGGATATCACCCGCGCCCCGCCTTCCTATCCTTCGCCTCGTTCAGCCCGACTCCAGCAGCTGGTGCGCGGCGATGAAGGCTTTCTGTTGGCGCTGGGCTACTCCACCCAGCGTGGCTACGGGCGCAATCATCCGTTTGCCGGTGAGATTCGCACCGGTTATGTCACGGTGACAATTGAGCCTGAAGAGCTGGGTTTTCCGCTTGAGATTGGCGAAATTCTGCTGACCGAGTGCGAAATGGTCAACGGTTTTACCACTCCTGCCGATAAGGCGCCGCACCTGACCCGTGGCTACGGCCTGGTCTTTGGCCGCACCGAGCGCAAGGCGATGGCGATGGCGCTGGTCGACCGCGCGCTGCAAACCGACCAGTATGGCGAGCGCGTCACCAGCCCGGCGCAGGACGAGGAGTTTGTACTCTCCCACGCCGATAACGTTGAGGCGGCGGGCTTCGTTTCCCACCTCAAACTTCCTCACTATGTTGATTTCCAGGCCGAGCTTGAGCTGCTCAACCGCCTGCGTGCCGACTATCAGGAGAAGCACCGTGACTGAACTGAGCGGTTATAACCCCGGTTACCTTGATGAGCAGAGCAAACGAACCATTCGGCGGGCAATCCTCAAAGCGGTGGCGATCCCTGGTTATCAGGTGCCGTTTGGCGGGCGGGAAATGCCGATGCCGTACGGCTGGGGAACCGGCGGCATTCAGCTGACCGCCAGCATTATCGGCGAGCACGACGTGCTGAAAGTGATCGACCAGGGCGCGGATGACACCACCAATGCCGTCTCCATCCGGCGTTTTTTTCAGCGCGTCAGCGGCGCGGCAACGACGGAGCGCACGGTTGACGCCACGTTGATCCAGACGCGTCACCGCATTCCTGAAACGCCGCTCACCGAAGATCAAATTCTGGTTTTTCAGGTGCCGATCCCCGATCCGCTGCGCTTTATCGAGCCGCACGAGACCGAAACCCGCACCATGCACGCGCTGGAGGAGTACGGCATCATGCAGGTGAAGCTGTACGAAGACATTGCCCGCTACGGCCATATCGCCACCAGCTATGACTACCCGGTGAGGGTGAACGATCGCTACGTCATGGCCCCGTCGCCTGTCCCAAAATTCGACAACCCGAAGATGCATATGATGCCCGCGCTGCAGCTGTTTGGCGCCGGGCGCGAAAAGCGCATTTACGCGCTGCCGCCCTATACCAAAGTGGAAAGCCTGGACTTTGACGATCATCCGTTCAGCGTGCAGAAGTGGTCAGAACCCTGCGCAATCTGCGGGTCGCGCAGCAGCTATCTGGATGAAGTGGTGCTGGACGATCGGGGAACAAGGCTGTTCGTCTGCTCCGACACCGATTATTGCCATCAGCAACAAGAGGCGCAACAAGCATGATCAGCGAACAACCGCTGCTGGCGGTCAACCAGTTAACCCACCTCTACGCGCCGGGCAAAGGTTTTAGCGGCGTCTCGTTTGAACTCTATCCGGGCGAAGTGCTGGGCATCGTCGGCGAGTCCGGCTCGGGCAAAACGACGCTGCTAAAAGCGATTTCAGCACGGCTAACCCCGCAGCAGGGCGAAATTGTCTACCGGGGGCAGGCGCTTTATGCGTTGAGCGAGAGCGAACGCCGCCGCCTGCTGCGCACCGAATGGGGCGTGGTGCATCAGTATCCGATGGACGGCCTGCGTGCGCAGGTTTCTGCTGGCGGAAACATCGGCGAGCGGCTGATGGCGGTTGGCGAACGCCACTACGGCAACATCCGTGAAACGGCCAGCAGGTGGTTGCAGGATGTTGAGATCCCGCTGGCGCGGATTGACGATCTCCCCGGCACCTTTTCTGGCGGTATGCAGCAGCGCCTGCAAATAGCCCGCAACCTGGTCACCCATCCAAAGCTGGTCTTTATGGATGAGCCAACCGGCGGTCTGGACGTGTCGGTCCAGGCGCGCCTGCTGGACCTGCTGCGCAGCCTGGTGAGGGATCTCAATCTTGCGGTGGTGATCGTCACCCACGATCTGGGGGTAGCACGTCTGCTGGCGCACCGTTTGCTGGTGATGAAAGAGGGCGAAGTGGTGGAGAGCGGTCTGACTGACCGGGTGCTGGACGACCCGCACCATCCGTACACGCAACTGCTGGTCTCCTCCGTGCTGGGCTAAACAGAGAATAAATATGACTCTTCAACTTCGCGTCGAAAATTTGTCAAAAACGTTCGTGCTGCATAACCAGCACGGTGCGGAGCTTCCGGTGCTGCATAACGCCAGTCTACAGGTGGCTGCCGGTGAGTGCGTGGTGCTGCACGGCCATTCGGGCAGTGGAAAATCTACGCTACTGCGCTCGCTGTACGCCAACTATCTGCCGGACAGCGGCCATATCTGGGTTCAGCATCAGCATCAGCAGGAGTGGGTCGATCTGGTCAACGCGCCAGCCCGGCAGATCCTGAGACTACGCCGTGACACCATCGGCTGGGTGAGCCAGTTTCTGCGGGTGATCCCACGCATTTCCACGCTGGAGGTGGTGATGCAACCGCTGCTGGAGCGCGGGACGGATCGCCAGCAAAGCGAAGAACGGGCGAAGGCGCTGCTTAGCCGCCTGAACGTGCCTGCCCGGCTGTGGGATTTGGCCCCTTCGACTTTTTCCGGCGGTGAACAGCAGCGCGTGAATATCGCCAGAGGATTTATCGCTGATTACCCGCTGCTGCTGCTGGACGAGCCGACCGCCTCGCTGGACAGCGCCAACAGCGCCGCGGTCGTCAGCCTGATTGAACAAGCCCGCGAGCGGGGCGCCGCTATTGTTGGTATTTTCCATGACAACGCGATCCGCGAGCGTATAGCCAACCGTCTCCATGTTATGAACCCTGTTGCCGAGAGCGTTTTATGATCATCAATAACGTCAAACTGATTCTGGAAAATGAAGTGGTCAGCGGCTCGCTGGCGTGTGAGAACGGCGTGATTCAGGCCTTTTCCGACACGCCAAGCCAGCTGCCGCAGGCGATCGACGGCGAGGGCAACTGGCTGATGCCTGGCATGGTGGAGCTGCACACCGACAACCTCGACAAATTCTTTACGCCCCGGCCAAAGGTCGACTGGCCGGCACACTCCGCCATGAGCAGCCACGATGCGCTGATGGTCGCCAACGGTATTACCACGGTGCTGGATGCGATTGGGGTGGGGGACGTGCGTGACGGCGGCCACCGCCTTGATAATCTGCAAAAGATGATTGGCGCGATCCAGTACAGCGAGAAGCACCGCCTGAACCGCGCTGAGCACCGCATTCACCTGCGCTGCGAACTGCCGCACGACTCCACGCTGCCGCTGTTTGAGCAGCTGATGTGCACGCCGGAGCTGTCGCTGGTGTCGCTGATGGACCATTCGCCGGGGCAACGCCAGTACACCTCGCTGGAAAAGTACCGCGTCTATTTCCAGGGCAAGTACAACCTGAATGATACGGAGATGGATGAGTTCGAATCCAGCCAGCTGCGCTTTGCCGAGCGCTGGTCGCAGCCGAACCGGCAGGCGATTTCGGCCTGGTGCCGCCAGCACCGCATCCCGCTGGCCAGCCATGACGACGCCACGCTGGCGCACGCGGAAGAGTCGATGAGTATCGGTAGCACCATCGCTGAATTCCCGACCACCGAAGAGGCCGCGCAGGCCTCTCGCGAACGGGGTTTGCAGGTCCTGATGGGCGCACCGAACATTGTGCGCGGCGGTTCGCACTCCGGCAACGTAGCGGCGCACCGGCTGGCATCGCTCGGCATGCTCGATATCCTCTCGTCGGATTACTATCCTGCCAGCCTGCTGGACGCCGCCTTCCGGCTGGCACGAGATGAAAGCAATCACTACCAGCTGCCGGAGACGATTGCGATGGTCACCAGTAATCCCGCGCGCTCAATTGGTCTGACCGATCGCGGCGTGATTGCCGAAGGGAAACGGGCCGATCTGGTGCTGGTGACGCAGCATCAGCAGCAGGTCTACGTGAAGTCGGTGTGGGCGAAAGGTCGGGCCGTCTGGTGATGGCGAGGCTAATCTGGCTGATGGGCGCGTCGGGTTCAGGTAAGGACAGCCTGCTTGATGCGCTGCGGGAAACGGCGCCGCCGGGCGTGCTGGTAGCGCATCGCTATATTACCCGCGCGGCCGATGCCGGGGGCGAAAATCATATTGCCCTCAGCGAAACCGAATTTCACCGCCGTCGGGAGAAAGGGCTGTTCGCCATCGACTGGCAGGCGCATCAGCACCACTACGCGCTCGGGGTGGAAATCGATCTCTGGCTTGAGCAGGGGCTGGCGGTGGTGGTTAACGGCTCGCGGCAGCATCTGCCAGCGGTGGAGTTGCGCTATGGCAGCAGGCTGCTGCCGGTTTGTCTTCAGGTCTCGCCCGCGGTGCTGGTCCAGCGCCTCAGGCAGCGCGGCAGGGAAGGGGAAGAGCAGATTGCCCAGCGGCTGCGGCGGGCTGTCGAAGCGCTGCCGCCCGCCTCGTGCATGATGCTTAACAACGACGGCCCGCTGAGTCAGACGCTTAGCCAGTTTCTTACGCTGCTGGCCGATCCTGTGAATGGGCGATCCTGAAACCTTGCGGCGCGAGGCCAGGCCCGTAAGCGACAGGGCCTGCTCCTGCTGATGGAGTCATTCGGCTATGAAATTTACCTTTTCAGGCACCGGCGACGTGCGCCAGGTTCCGGTATTTGGCTGCTTTTGTCCGGCCTGCGAGCTGGCGCAGCAGCAGCCCGAACGACGGCGAGGGCCAGCCAGCGCGGTGATCCGCCACGACGGGCAGACCACGCTGCTGGACGCCGGTCTTTGCCATCTGGAGAAACAGTTTGCTCCCGGCGAGCTGGATCGCATTTTATTAACCCACTTTCATATGGACCATGTGCAGGGGTTGTTTGCGCTGCGCTGGGGAAAGGGGCCAAAAATTCCGGTTTACTGTCCGCCTGACGAGCAGGGCTGTGACGATCTCTATCGTCATCCCGGCCTGCTGGCGTTTCAGCCGTTCCTGCGGCCGTTCGACCCGCTGCCCTGCGGCACGCTGCTGGTCACCCCGCTGCCGCTAATCCATTCTAAAGTCACCTACGGCTATCTGATTGAACATCAGGGCAGGCGTCTGACCTACCTGACGGATACGGTCGGGTTGCCTGAGCAGACCCTGAGCTGGCTACAGCAGCGGAATTTGGATCATCTGGTGCTCGACTGTAGCTACGCGCCGGCCAACGACCCGCCGCACAACCACAACGATATCTCGCTGGCGCTGACGCTTCATCATCAGCTCTCGCCGGGACAGACCTGGCTGACGCATATCAGCCATGAGGTGGATAACTGGCTGGCGGAGAACGAGTTGCCGAACAGCGTGGCCGCGGCGTATGACGGGCTGACGCTGGAGATCTGAAATGTGGAGGGCTGCTCGCAGGCTGGTCCGGCAGCGGAATCGCTGCGTCTGAACACAAGATGTGGAACCGGCTATCGGCCCGCGTCATTTTTTCATCATCCCGGCGTCATTAAACTGTCACTGCGCTCGCCGTTAATAGGGCCCACAAGGCGTAACGCCTGGCTCACTACGGGAAAAATTATGGCACAGGCAATGTTAAAACCGGCCCCCGCTCCTGAGGTCACCCCACTGCGTTCGGCGCAGAAAAAAGTGCTTGCCGTGAAGGGGCTGGGCAAAGCGTATAACGCGCAGAGTCGCGTGCTGGACGACATCAATTTCGATCTGCACGCTGGCGAGCTGGTGGCGGTTGTAGGGCGTTCAGGTGCCGGTAAGTCGACGCTGCTGCATGTGCTGAACGGCACGCTGCCCGCTACCGCAGGTGAAATCCTTAATTACCGTGAATCCGGTCAGCAGCAGAATATCGTTGCGCTGAATGCCCGCCAGATGCGCCAGTGGCGAAGCGAGTGCGGGATGATTTTCCAGGACTTCTGCCTGGTCCCACGCCTCGATGTGCTCACCAATGTTTTGCTTGGCCGCCTCAGCCAGACTTCCACGCTGAAATCCTTCTTCAAAGTGTTCCCCGATAGCGACCGCGCTCGCGCCATTGGCCTGCTGGAGTGGCTGAATATGCTGCCGCAGGCGTTACAGCGTGCGGAGAACCTCTCCGGCGGACAGATGCAGCGCGTGGCGATTTGCCGTGCGCTAATGCAGAACCCGAAAATTCTGCTGGCCGACGAACCTGTCGCCTCGCTCGACCCGAAAAATACCCGGCGCATCATGGACGTGCTGCGTCAGGTGAGTGACAACGGCATCAGCGTGATGGTCAACCTGCACTCGGTTGAGCTGGTGAAAGAGTACTGCACCCGCGCCATTGGCATTGCCAAAGGGCGGATTGTATTTGACGGGCATCCGTCGCAGTTAACAGAAGATCTTCTCCATACGCTGTATGGCGAAGAAAGAGCGCAACTTAACTAAGACCTTTTTTGGGGATACGGACTCAGCAATGAAAAAATTATTCTTATCGGCACTTCTGGTCAGCGTAATGGCATCTGGCGTTGCTCAGGCTGCCACGCCAAAGGAACTGAACTTAGGCATTTTGGGTGGTCAGAACGCCACGCAGCAAATTGGTGATAACCAGTGCGTGAAAACCTTCTTTGATAAAGAGTTAGGAACCGACACCAAACTGCGCAACTCATCCGACTACTCTGGCGTTATCCAGGGCCTGCTGGGCGGTAAAGTGGATATGGTGCTGAGCATGTCGCCATCCTCTTACGCTTCCGTTTACCTCAACGATCCCAACGCGGTCGAGGTGGTAGGGATTGCCGCTGATGACAGCGATAAGTCTACCGGCTACCACTCCGTGGTGATCGTCAAAGCCGACAGCCCGTACAAAAAGCTGGAAGACCTGAAGGGTAAATCGTTTGGTATGGCTGACCCGGACTCCACTTCCGGCTTCCTGATCCCGAACCAGACCTTCAAGAAAACCTTCGGTGGCTCGATTGACGACAAATACAACGGCTTCTTCTCCAGCGTGACCTTCTCCGGCGGTCACGAACAGGACGTGTTGGGCGTACTGAACGGTCAGTTCGAAGGCGCAGTGACCTGGGCCTCGATGATTGGCGACTACAACACTGGCTACACCGCAGGCGCGTTCACCCGCATGATTCGTATGGACCACCCGGACCTGATGAAGCAGATCCGCATTATCTGGGAATCGCCGCTGATCCCCAACGGCCCAATCCTGGTCAGCAACAAGCTGGATGCTGATTTCAAAGCGAAGCTGATTACCGCGATCAAGAAACTGGATACCAGCGACCACGGCTGCTTTATCAAAGCGATGGGCGGTACTCAGCATATTGCGCCGGGTACCGTGGCGGATTACCAGAACATTATCGATATGAAACGCGAGCTGACGAAGGCGCGCTAACCCGTAGCGCCTGTCTTGCCGGGGCGGGACGGGCGCCACCTTGCGTGTGCGGAAAGTTTTATGGGCCGCTAGCGGTCGCCACTCAAAACCGGTTTACGTATGCAAAACACAGATTTCGAGCGCTATTATCAGCAGATCCGTGGCAGGCAGAAACGCGATACGGTTCTCTGGTCGCTGATTCTTCTGGCTCTCTACCTCGGCTCCGGCGCGCTCTCCGAATTCAGCCTGAGCACACTCTGGACCTCTGTGCCGCACTTCTTCGACTATCTTGCTGAAACCGTGCCGGTGCTGCACTGGAATCTGCTGTTTGCCGACGGGCACACCGAAGGGTCGCTGGCTTACTGGGGATACCGGCTGCATATTCAGCTGCCGCTGATTTGGGAAACGCTGAACCTGGCGCTGGCCGCCACGCTGCTCTCGGTCGCCGCCGCGGTGATTCTGGCGTTCCTGGCCGCTGACAATACTCAGTCGCCAGTCTGGCTGCGCTACGCCATCCGCGCTGCGGTGGCTTTTTTACGGACTATGCCGGAGCTGGCCTGGGCGGTGATGTTTGTGATGGCCTTTGGCATCGGCGTGATCCCCGGCTTTATGGCGCTGGCGCTGCATACCATTGGCAGCCTGACCAAACTGTTTTACGAAGCGATTGAAAGCACTTCTGACAAACCCGGTCGCGGGCTGGCTTCCTGTGGCGCCGGGCCGCTTCAGAGAATGCGCTTCGCGCTCTGGCCGCAGGTGAAGCCGGTGTTTCTCTCCTATAGCTTTATGCGTCTTGAGGTCAATTTCCGGCAGTCCACCATTCTGGGGCTGGTGGGCGCGGGCGGCATCGGCCAGGAGCTGATGACCAATATCAAGCTGGACCGCTACGATCAGGTCAGCATGACCATGCTGCTGATTATCCTGGTGGTCTCGTTACTGGATACGCTCTCCGGGCGGTTACGCCGTTGGGTAGTTGAGGGGCAGGCAGCATGATCGCATTAGCCAGTTCGGACGCATTACACGACCTGAAGACGCAGCACCGCGAACTTTTTGCCGTTCAGCGCCGCTATCTGCGCAGGATTGGACTGCTCGCCGCCGCCGTGCTGCTCTATTACGTTTTCTTCTTTAATATGTTCGGCATTTCCTGGGCGCAGCTGGCTACCGGCAGCACGCAGATTAGCCGCTATTTCCTGCGCATGTTTGTCTGGCACGACGTGGTAAACTGGCCGTTTGCCTACTATTTCAACCAGATATTTATCACGCTTGCTATCGTATTTGCCGGCACGATCACCGCGACATTGCTGGCGCTGCCGATCTCCTTTCTGGCCGCCCGCAACGTGATGTCTGCCAAGCCGCTTCGTCCGGTGGCGCTTGTCGTGCGCCGCCTGCTCGATATCCTGCGCGGGATTGATATGGCGATTTGGGGACTGATTTTCGTCCGTGCGGTGGGGATGGGACCGCTGGCTGGCGTGCTGGCGATTGTGATGCAGGATGTGGGGCTGCTCGGCAAACTGTATGCGGAAGGACATGAGGCGGTAGAACGCTCGCCTGGTCGTGGCCTGAACGCCGTCGGCGCGAACGCGTTGCAAAAGCACCGCTACGGGATTTTTACCCAATCCTTCCCGGCGTTTCTGGCGCTGAGCCTGTATCAGATTGAGTCGAATACCCGTTCTGCGGCGGTACTGGGCTTTGTCGGCGCTGGCGGCGTAGGGTTGGTTTATGCGGAGAATATGCGCTTGTGGAACTGGGATGTGGTGATGTTTATCACCATGATTCTGGTGGTGATTGTGATGGCCATGGATTACGTCTCCGCCAGGCTGCGCAAGCGTTACATCACCGGTAAGCCGATCCCGCTGTTCGGACAAAAGTAGCGGGACGGCCGACGGTCAGCTTTTTGCCGTGTCCCACCACATTTTATTTAACGCATAGTACCTGTCGTTTGGGTCCAGCGGCTTTTCCCAGGGCTTATCGATAATAAAGTGCAGGTTCTTCACCTCATCGATCTCCCACATTGCGGCGTGCTGGAAGGGCAGCGTTTTTAACGCGTTATAGATGTAGGGCAGCGGTTTCCAGCGTTGATGGAAGAAGTCGTTGAGAAAATCCTGCTCGGCAAACAGGTAGCGGGAGAGATCCTCAAGCTCTGACAGCTGTTGCACCATCTCCCCGAACACCGCTTCGTCTGGCCTCAGCACCAGAAAACCGCCGTTGAGGTAGTTATCTACCTGCTCCAGCTCTTCGCTGTGCTGCAAACCCCGGCAATAGCTGTAAAAGCAGTTCTCCGGTCGCCAGCTTTTGGGATAGCTGGGGATTTTGTTCGGATTGCAGCGGCAGGCGTGGCAGGCGGCGATCTCCTGATCTTCCAGCGCTAAATCGAACAGCTCGTCCATATTCTGCGTAACCAGCATGTCCGCATCAAGGAACACCACGCGTTCGAATTCAATGAGCTTCCAGACGGCCAGTTTAGTCCAGACTTCCGCAAAGCGGGCGTTGGCGTAATTATGTTTCAGGGTGCGGTTGGGGCTGATGGGCTGAACATCGCGCAGCAGACAGCCTTCCTTTTCCAGCGTCAGGCGGGTTTTGGCATCAATGTTTTGCGTTACCATGACCACCAGCGGATAAGCGCTGCCAGCCTGCGTTAGCGATTTCTTCAGCGTCTGCACGCCAGCCAGATAGCCAGGCTGCGTCAGCAGGGTCGTCCAAGCCTTCATTGGCCTTCTCCTTGATAATCAGTCAAATAGCGCTGAGGTAAACGCATTGTCAAATTTGTGCTGCGGGTCCAACGCCTGGCGAACCTCAACGAAGTCAGCCCAGTGCGGGTAGAGCGCGGACCAGTTATAGAGCGGCGCCTCAAAATATTTTCCCCAGTGCGGCCTGCCGCCAACCTCCGCCAGCACTTCTTCGACCGCCCGCAGAAAGCTCACGCCCTCTTCTGAAAGCGATCCGTCTTCGGCGTAATAGACCACGAAGCCAAAGAAGCAGGTTTCCTGCTGATACGCCGGGCTGAGCCAGCAAGAGGAAGGGCCGGTGCAGCGCAGAATAATCGGGTAGTGCATATGAGGTTGGGTCGCGCTGTGCCACGCTTTAATCTTACCGATCGTCTCGCCAGTTATGGCTAGCGGAATCGCAATTTCCACATTGATTTGTGGCGTGGCGATGCCCCGGCAGAAGACCTGATAGACATCGCCGGTGACGTCTGAGAAATCCTTGAAGCGCGTGACGGTGCGGAACGGCTTGCCGTTTTCATCGACAATTTTAGTGTCGCTTCGCATATGCTCAAGCGTCTGATCGATGGTCTCATTCATCGCATCGCTGGTCTCTTCCTGCCTGAGCAGATCGTCGTTATTGTCGTGATAACGTGCAGCCTCATCCGCAGTCGCTTCCCGGGCTGCCCAGACGTGAACCTGATTTTCATTGGGGAACCACCAGGCTTTGCTCAGCGCGTAGTTCCGGTTCCAGTCGATAAGATCCTGCTCCAGCGTATCGGCGGCGACGGCATTTTTATAGCAGGTATAAACCAGCGAGGGCTGAGTGCGCAGGGTCACCTGCGTGACAACCCCTAGTGAACCTAAGCCGAGCTGTACGGCGCCGAACCAGCGATGTTGGCGGTCATATTCCGCCACGCTGCCGTCCGCCAGCACCATACGGATGCTGAGCGCCTCATCGGCAATCGAACTTTGCTGTAGGCCCTGGCCGTGGGTGCCGGTCGCCAGCGCGCCAGCCAGCGATTGTGCGGCTATCACCCCCGGCGAAGCGGGCAGCATTCTGCCCATCCCGGAGAGGATTTCATACACTTCGTGCAGCGGCGTACCGCCAGCAAAGGTTGCGCTCTCTTCGGTCACCGCCAGCAGCCCGCGCAGGCGGCTCAGATCCAGCAGGGTATCGCCCCTGTCGGCCAGTTGCAGCATCCGCCCTGGCGACATCCTGCTGCCCATCACGCGGATTTTTCCACCGCTGGCGGCGATCAGCGCCTGTAGTTCGGCTTCGGTTTCCGGCGTGCTGACCGCGCTTTTATCGCCCAGCGTGGCGTTTTGCGCCCAGTTCCACACTTTGCCATCGGCAACGGGCTGAGGATTGCGACGAGGGTATCCGCCATTTTCACTGGTCATCGACGACTCCTTCCAAAAGGACAATAACAAATTAATATGGGGAAAAAGCACAGAAATGCACTTTCGTGGCGTCCTGTAGTACCGGTAAGCATAGTAGAAATGCCTCAGAACGGTTTTGAGGGGGTAATAGAACGGGAAATGTGCGCTAACGCCGGGAAGACAATGATGCTTTTGACCTGAGTCCAGTGCAGTCGTAACATACTAAAACAAAACTGAAATCCTGACAAACAGCATTGGATAAGGCGCTGAAAGAAGCAACTGAGGTGCCGAAACAAAAGCGGCTATGACAGGTGAATTTAAATCATTGAAATCGCATAACTAACAACTGGCGGCGTTATTGGCTCGAAAAGAAGGACCGTCGACGGTGAGAGCGAAAGAGTAGGGCTACAGTAAGTTACAGGGGGATGCTATATTATCGGTGTACTCTTGCCTTAATTAAGGTACTTTATACAACGCCATTAGGGGTTTTTATGGATAAAAAATCTACAATAGCACGCAATTTTTCTAAGGTTACAATCGGTTTTCTTTTAATTGGTATATTGCCAATGTTCCTGATTGTTTGTGGTGTTGACTTTCCTGTCATATTATTTGGAAAAATAATCAATAACAATGGTGGAATAACTTCGGGGAATTTCCCATTAGTAAGTTACAGGCTTAACTCTTATGTAGGGATTGTCGCACCACTACTCTCATTTATAGCATTTTTAACTTTATACAGAGCTTTGGATTTAAAGCACAAGTTCGAAACTAATTTTAAGTTATATGCTACTTTTTTTCAGTATGCTCTGTTTGTTTTTGTAATTTATTATCTATTTTATTTTTGTCATTTAGAGCTGACTGAGGCAAATGGATTAATACGAGGGTTGACAAACGGCATCTTAGGATTGAGTCTGTTTTATACTATTATAGTATTCCCAGCGATGTATTTTTCGTTGCTGATATTTTTTATTTTTTTAAATTCTATTATAAAAAATAATTTAAGCTAAAATTTAATGGAGGCCATTGCTGTCCTCCATTTATAAAATTATAGCTTAGTATACTGAAGGTAAAATTATGTTATTGAATTTACGAGCTGCATCCGCATCAACATAAGAGGACATGAATGCTGTCAATACAATGACTATAATTAATGCTACTGGAGTCGTTAGAGCTACAATGCCTATCCCCGTTAAAACAGAGGTGACAAAGCTATATGAGTATGTTGCCACAACCCCACTCAATGCGATAGCTTCAACTTCAACAAGTAAAGGTTCCCAGTTTCCGGATTGAAAACCGACCTTAGCCTTATCGATAAGATTCTCAGCGGTGAATCCTTTTCCTAAAAGACCAAAGCTTTTGCTCATCATGTTTAGGTTTTCAGAAATGGATTTTATATTTTGTGATTTTAAAGCTTGAGATATAGCCTCTTTATCTTTAGCATTGATCGTTAGTTTTGGATTGGTTTTTATTTTATTAAAGGTAGATAAAGCATCTTTTTTACTGCGAATTATTTTCCCTTTAATATTATTTGCCAGCTCTTTTGCCTGATTTCCTAATGTATCACCGTATAATTTTGTGATTTTTTCTCCAGTATCTGCAATTAGTTCTGCGGCAAAGCGAACAGAGTTATCAATGTTTTTCTGTGCGATTTTCTGTTTAATTGTGGCAAGTTGTGCTTGCAGATTATTTACTTTATAAAAATAATTTTTCGATTCAGTATTTTTATCCAGAGAAATTTTTTGCCTATTTCTAACTTCTGCTGCGCTTAAACCACCTTGTTGGTAACTATCAAAAGCAATAACGCTGTAATAGTAGGACTCAGTACCAAGACGTTGAGCGATAGAAAGGTTGAAATTTAACTCAGCTTGCTTCAGTGCTAATTCTGTTTCACTGATTTTGATTTGAGATGAATATTTATCAAGAATACTCTTGGAGTTCGCAAGTCTTTTTTCTGCATTAGCTAAATTGGTAGTGAAATTAGTTAAAATAACATGATTTTCATGCTCAACCTTTTTATTTTTGGCTAACAAAGTTTGGGTTGCAGCTTTCGCTTCTAAAGTAGCTTTTTTGCGTTCGGCTAAAACAGCGTTTGCACGTTTGAGCTCAGCTTTAGTAGGGGTATCGTCAACAAAATCATTTCCACCCCATTTATGTTTCATTCGATCATCTACAGGATCGAAAGATCCGCCTCCTGGCGGTAGAAATCCTGGAGGAAAACCACCTTTTGAAGGAGTTCCTGTTTTTGGGCCAATAATTATAACGGGGTGATTTAGTGAGTCGTAGGTACCCCATCTCGGTAGTAAGCTATAGAAGACATATAATTTCCTTAAAGTTTAATTATCCATTTATTAGAAAAATGGAAAGGATCTGTTCTCCTTCCATTCAGTTAAGGCTACATCATAAATAGCTAGCTGACCACCTATCAGAATCACAACCGTACGACACTTAACTATAAATATCTTCCAGGTAGTCAACCCGATTTCAATTTTCTCTGTCTGACTACCACTGATCGCAAAAGGATAAGACTGCGGCACTATAAAGGGGGGCTACGCTGGAATTCCAGATTTTTCTGGCAGCCGGAATTGTACCCGGCGGAACATCTTTATTCCGGCAGCTTGCAGTTGACCATCAGGGGATATATGTCTCTACAGTAATTGCCGGGTTATCTTCAACTCCTGACATAAAGTACTGACTTTTGTCTCTGATCGTCTCGTTGATGCCATTGCCAATTGCAATCTCATGGCCGCCTGCCTTTCCGCCCACGGACTCTTGCTGATATTAGGCCAACAATCGTTGGTTCAGGAATCAGTTCTCGTTCAAACTCGGTCAGTGGGCTTGGTGGGGTAACATGCCCCAGGAACTGGTGGAGCTACAGGATTTAATGTCTCGTCTAAATGAGCGAAAAGATGATGAAATACCGACTCAACCGGGGACCTGTATTGCGGAAGGGTTATCCGCGTCGGGAACGGGAAACCAGGGAATGTTTAACAGAGCCCCGGCAGAAAATCAGCCGATAATTAATCCAGACAGCTACTTTTTAACGTCATCGTAAATTAAAAAAGACGTTTTGCGGCGGGATATGGCGGGAAAAATTGTACGTGATATTGCAATTCTGTACAGATTGCTGCTCAGGCAGGGCGCAGATAGCGCAGCGTAGCCTCAACCACCAACTGACGATTGCGGGCGATGCTTTGCTGCTCGCTTTCACCTCCGCCAAACAGCGTGTGGAAGGTGTAGCGGTTGGCGACGTTGTGGGTACAGATACTGCTGATCAGACGGTGCACGTCGACCGTTTCGACCTTGCTGTCAAACACGCCTGCCGCTTTGCCTCGCAGCAAAATATCATCCAGCACCACCAGCGCACTCTGGTTCAGCTCTTTGATCCTGCTGGACTGGCTGATATAGCGCCCGCGCATCAGGTTTTCACTGCATACCAGCCGCATAAAGTCCGGGTGGGAAATATGGTAGTCAAAGCTGGCCTCGGCTAATCGCGCCATGGCGATTGTCGGCGGCATCTCGGCCAGGTTAAGGCCAGTTTCATGCTGGCGGATCGCCTGATAAACCTGTTCAAGCACGGCCATGTAGAGGTTTTCTTTGCTGCTGAAATGGTAAACCACCATCCGCTTAGTGGTCTGTGCATGTTCGGCAATCTGCTCCATGCGGGCACCCTGTAAGCCGAATTCGGCAAAGGTGGCAAGCGCACCGGCAAGAATGCGTTTTTTTAACCCTTCGGGGTCGTTTTTTCTTTTGGCGGTAGCAGGCATAGCAACTCAGTCAGTCCGTCATCTACAGGGACCCCTTCAGGGCTTATATCCTTAATATTACCACAGAAAACTTAAGGCTTCGTGAGCAGGGGGGACCTGTCAGCGCGGGGGACGTTTTAAGAAGCAGGCCCGACGGACGCCAGCGTCGTTAAAAATAGGGGTGAGTGCCGTCAATCACGCTGTCGTAATGGCCTTTAATTTTATCAGCGAGTATCGCTTCCGTGGGCAGTTTTCGCCCGCGCAGGACGGCTTCGGTGGTGAAGCAGAAAATCAAAATACCCCGGCAGCACAGGTTGGCGGCTTCGGTATAGCTTTCCAGCGTCCTGAAATAGTCATCGCTGCTTCTGGCCTTCTCATGGCTGGCGGTCATCACCGGGGCCAGCTGCCGGTAAGCATCTACCGCCTCGCCCAGCACCGGAATTTTACTGATGGAAAAGGCGAGAATCTTTTCAATGCGAATAAACAGCGGCTTTCTGTTTTGCGCGGAAAACAGCTCTTCCAGCGTCTCCAGCCACAGATTAAACGTGGTGGAGAACAGGTCGTTCTGCACCATTTGCAGGCTGGCTTTCTGCCAGGGAAATGAGTCGGCCAGCCGGGTGAAATCGTGCTGATAGCCCAGATACGCCTGCTCATCCGCTTCCTCAGGCAGTGAAAGTCGGTTACTGAGCAGCTCAAAGTTTTGCAGCTCCTGCTGGCTTTGCGTTTCGTGCCAGTCAATCAGCCGCGCCTTGCGCTGCTGTAGCGTGTTGAGCGACTCCAAATCATGAAAGGTCGCCATGGCGATCTCGCTGGCTAACAGCGCCTTATTAATCGTTTGAATAACCACCGGAGATTGCACCACAGCGCGCTCCGCCAGCAATTCGTTGCGGCGATTAAGGTAAGCAGCGGCAGGACTGAGGAAGTTGCTCATGGACATCACTCGTTATCGGAGGAACAGGCTGCGATGGACCTGTACAGAGGGATCCAGTATGGCATAAGTTGCTGGCAAGTCAGCAGAGCGGGGCCGCTTTTCAGGATAATGCCATCTACGGTAGTCTAATCAGCACCTTAAAATGGCCTGGGGCACCGCCCTGCGCTGGGCCGATCTGTTTTAATTCAGCTCCGTCGCGTAGGCTTCAACCGGCGTTATCTTGTTAATCAGCTGGTGATCAAACATGAACTGTTCGTAAGCCTGATAGCGCGGCTTATCCAGATGGGCCGGATCGCGGGCGAACAGCGGCAGGGTCTTCAGCCAGGCGGCCTTATTTAACGGGGTATTCAGCTCTGGACGATCGCTGGCGAATTTATTCCAGCTCTCCTGCGGATGGGCGCGCAGCCAGGCGCTGCCTTCTTTCAACGCGGCGAGAAATTTCCTGATTTTGGGGTCGCCGACCTTATCGCGATTAGCGACGATAATCAGTTCGTCGTAGGCAGGAACGCCATAATCCTCGACGTTAAACACCACCGGGTCTTTGCCGCGCTGCTTCAGCTCCAGCGCTTCAATATTACGAAAGCCGCCGATCACCGCGTCCACCTGGCCCGTCATCAGCGCGCTGGTTAGCTGGAAATTGACGTTTACCAGCTTCACCCGATCCGCCTTGACGTTCTGGTGATTAAGCATGGTTGCCAGCGTTGCCTGCTCAATTCCGCTGACAGAATAGCCGATCTTTTTGCCTTTCAGATCGGCTGGCGAGGTGACGTTTTTATCCAGCGTCATCACCGTATTCAGCGGCGAATCGATCAGCGTGCCGACGCGCATCAGCGGCAGGCCCTGGTCGGCAAAGAAGTGTAGCTGCGGCTGATAGGTAATTGCCAGGTCGGCCTGCTTAGCGGCCACCAGTCTGGGCGGAAGCGCCGGATCGGAAGGCGCGACAATCTTCACATCCAGCCCCGCCGCTTTAAACGCGCCAATCTGCTGCGCGACCAGGATGGGCGCGTGATCGGGATTGATATACCAGTCCAGCACCAGCGTCAGCGGCTCGGAAGCTTGAACGGTGCTGGTGATTGCACTGCAAAACAGCAGTCCACAGAGGCTTTTTTTGAACATGTTGGTCCCTTAATTGAAGGCGGTGTTATTGAGGTTCCGGCGACCAGTCGATCAGACGCCGCACCAGGGCATCTACCGTTAGCCAGAGCAGTACGGTCATCACGACCAGAATAAAAAGCGCCGCAAAGCAGACGTCGGTCTGCATACGCGCATTGGCATTAAGCATCACGTAGCCCAGACCTTCGCCCGAGCCAACCCATTCACCGATAATTGCGCCAATAGGAGCAACGGCTGCCGCCATGCGCAGCCCTGAGCCAAAAGATGGAAGGGCTGCCATTAACCTGACGTGGCGCAGCAGCGACCAGCGGGAGGCACCCATCGTGCGGGCCAGATCGAGATACTCGTTGCCGCTTCGCCGCAGGCCATCGAACAGGGTTGAGGTCACCGGGAAAAAAATAATCAGCACGGCCATCGCGACCCTGGCGCTAATACCAAAGCCGAACCACAGCACCAGCAGCGGGGCCAGAGCAAAGACGGGAATGGCCTGGCTGGTCAGCACCACCGGCATCAGCCAGCGCTGCAAGCGGGGTGAAAACATCATGCTCAGGGCCAGCAGAGCGCCAAGCAGCACACCGGTAACCAGCCCAAGGCCGATCTCTGCCGCGGTGACCAGCGTATGCGTCGCGAGGTAAGCGCGGCCATCCCACAGGGCTTCTGCCACCGACAGAGGAGAAGGCAGTAAAAAAGCGGGGATGCCGCTGCGGGTGATAAGCCACCAGACGGCGATCGCTCCAGCGAAAATTGTCACAGCGCGACGGCAGCGTGAGAACGAGTTTTCCGTTGAAATCTTCATCCGGCCGCCCTGACCAGCTGCCGTAACAGCTCACCCTGACTCTGCAATAACAGCCGATCGTCGGGGGCTCTGGGCGGTAACCCGGCAATCTGGTGTGAGTCATCTATGGCGGTAGAGGAGAGCACCAGCAGCCGGTGGCTCAGGCGGCAGGCCTCCATCGGATCGTGAGTGATCAGCAAAACGGTGCAGCCGGCCAGCAGCTCTGCCGCTAAAGTCTGAATGCGGGTACGGGTGAGGGTGTCCAGTGCGGAAAAGGGCTCATCCATCAGCACTATTGGCTGGCGTTGGTAGAGCGTGCGGGCAAGGGCCGCGCGCTGACGCATCCCGCCGGAAAGGGCCGCAGGGCGAGCGTGGACATGCTCCGCTAACCCCACCCGTTTCAGCAGGTCGCCCGCCCATGCCCGATCTGGCTTCTCGCCACGCAGCCGCGAGGAGAGGGTGACGTTCTCGCCAACGGTCAGCCAGGGGAACAGCAGATCCTTTTGCCCCATCCAGGCAATGCGTTGCCCGACGGGCTGCCCATCGCTACCGGTCACGCTGCCCGAGTCCGGCCTGGCGAGTCCGGCGACGATCTTCAGCAGGCTGGTTTTGCCGACGCCGCTGGCGCCCAGCAGGGCGGTGAATTCGCCGCCAGCAAGGGTAAAACTCAGGTTTTCGAAAACCGTGCGCGGGCCGTAACGCAGCGTCAAATCCCGTATCTGAATTCCCGGAGCCGGCTCGCCCAAAGCAAAATCCCGATCGCTCACGCTGCACGCTCCCTGCTCAGCGGCGTCGGCAAAGCGCAGCCAGCTTTCGCCTGTTGGCGGCGCGGCGGGTTACATCGGCGGAAAAAAAAGAAATCAGACATGGGACCTCCAGAAAGTGAGTGGAGATCCGGGCGTGCAGAGGTATGAACAGGCAATCACTGAGGCGTTATTGCCAACCCGTCCCTTCGCTGGCATGACCCAGATCAGGTTCAAAGGGTTCGGCAAACCGCGCCATCTCAGCCCATACAGGACACCCCTCGGAGCAGCCTGTTATACGATATTTACTTTTTGATTACAACCCGCGCCCGCAAGGGCTTACGGCGTCACGCGCGAAACATCCCATAGCCTCATCATTTGAGCAATAGCCCGTTCAGTGTCCGCCAGCGGAATCCCATCCCGCGCCAGCGTCGATATTCCCAGCAGGAAACTGTCAAAGCTGACCGCCAGGGCAGGCGTGTGCGCAGTATCCTGCAATTCGCCTGATGCGATGCCCCGCTTAACGCAGTGTCCTATTCCCTCACGGGTACGGCGGCGGGACTCTTCGAGCGGTTTCAGGATAGGCCTGGTTTCCTCAGAGCAGGCAGACATCACGCTGAGCGCAACCATGCAGCCACGCGGATGACCGGCGCCATACTGCATCCGGGCTGAGTTGAGCAGTGCCGTCTCCAGCGCCTGTCTGGGGGGTAACGCTGGGTCCCACAGTGGCTCTGTAACCCTGGCATGTGTTTTCAGATAACAGCTCACCGCTTCGTTAAAAAGCGCTTCCTTCGAGCCAAAGGCGGCATAAAAGCTGGGGGCGGTGATCCCTTTGCCTATCGACGCTTTTAGCTGTGCGAGCGAAGTGGCGTCGTAGCCTTTTTCCCAGAAAAGGTGCATTGCTCCGATCACCGCTTCATCCCGGTCAAATTGTCTTGGTCGGCCTGTTCTCATCATCTGTTCCTCCGTCTTTTATACTAATCGATACATAATTAATTGACAAGCTGGAGAGCGGCAATGCAACATATGTATCGATCGGTATATAAGTGCGTAAATCGGGTGACATCGTACCTGTAGCACTCCCCACAGACTCTTAAACTGACTGACAGGCTGAATTATGCAAGCACAGCACCAACACGGAGAAGCTCAACGACTGCCGGTATTTGCCCTGCTGGCACTGGCGATGACGGGCTTTATCTGCATACTGACCGAAACCATTCCCGCCGGATTGCTGCCGGAAATCAGCAGCGGGCTCGCGGTTTCACCCTCTCTGGCCGGGCAACTGGTGACGGCCTATGCCGCCGGTTCGCTGCTGGCGGCGATCCCCCTCACTCTGCTGACCCGAACCTGGTCACGGCGGGCTGTTCTGCTGAGCACCGTGTGCGGATTCCTGGTTTTTAATACGCTGACCGCCGTGTCCTCAAACATAGCCATTACATTAGTCGCGCGATTTCTTGCCGGCGCTTCAGCAGGTCTGGCGTGGAGTCTGCTGGCCGGATATGCGCGGCGAATGGTCGTTCCATCACTGCAGGGGCGGGCTCTGGCGCTTGCCATGGTTGGCACCCCCATCGCTCTGTCTCTTGGCGTACCGGCTGGCACATGGCTGGGGGCGCTGCTGGGATGGCGCCTCACTTTCGCGCTAATGTCGGGGCTGTCAGTGATCCTTATTGGCTGGATAATGCTGGCCGTGCCGAATTACCCAGGCCAGTCTGCTGGGCAAGAAATGCCGCTCCGGTCGGTGTTACTGATCCCCGGCGTACGGTCAGTGCTCGGCGTCGTTCTGACATGGATGCTGGCACACAACATCCTCTACACCTACATCGCACCGTTTATCGCGCCTGCCGGGCTTGCCGCCAGGGTTGACCTGGTGCTGCTGGTCTTTGGTCTGGCAGCCCTGTGCGGAATTTTTATCACCGGCAGGATCATTGATACCCATCTGCGCCAGGCGGTGCTGCTGTCACTGTCCGTTTTCGCCGTCGTGTCGCTCGTTTTTGGCCTGGGCGCGACGTCCCCGCTGGTGATTTATCTGGGGATAGCCGTCTGGGGGCTGACCTTTGGCGGCGCGGCAACTCTGCTCCAGACGGCGCTGGCGGACGCCGCTGGCGAGTATGCCGATGTGGCGCTGTCGATGAACGTGGTGACCTGGAATGGCGCGATCGCTCTTGGCGGCCTGACCGGGGGATTACTGCTGGAACACGCCGGGACCTGGTCCTTCCCGTGGGCGCTCCTCGTCCTGCTATTGGCCGCAGTTGCGATTGTTGTGCGAGGCGAGCAGGGCTTTCCGGCAGCCAGCAGCCGTTCTGGTCAGTCGACGAGCAACTAACTATCTTCCCAGGCTACGGCATCCGCTCGTAGTCTTTATCTCTCTGAATGGAGTAAAAAATGACACTTGTGAAAAAAATGCTCTGCGGCGCGCTGCTCAGCACTGCGATGGTTTCTGCCGCCTCGATAGCTGCGGCCCCGGCGGATGAATTCCCTGTTCCTGCGGGCTTCAGCAGTGAGTACAAAAGGGTGGACGGCGTGAAACTGCACTATGTTAAAGGCGGTAAGGGGCCGTTAGTGTATCTGGTGCATGGATTTGGGCAGTCGTGGTACGAATGGCACCAGTTGATGCCCGAACTGGCCGCCAGGCACACGGTGGTGGCCGTCGACCTGCCAGGGTTGGGACTGTCGCAGCCTCCCGCCACCTCTTACAGCGGTGAGGACGTAGCAAACACTCTTTATAAGCTTGCCGATTCCCTGCGTGGAGACCAAAAGTTCACGCTGGTCGCTCATGATATTGGCATCTGGAATACTTATCCTATGGCGGTTAAGCACCAGGATAAAATTGACCGGCTTATCTACATGGAGGCCCCGATCCCCGATCGGCGCATGTATGATTTCCCCGCATTTTCTCCAGAAGGAGAGTCGCTGGTCTGGCACTTCAGCTTTTTTGCCGCAAAAAATCAGCTCGCTGAAACGCTGATTAAAGGGCATGAGAAGTTTTTCCTCACGCATTTCATCCTGGAGCACGCCACGAATAAGGCCGCTTTCACGCCCGCGCTGCTGGACAGGTATGCCAAATCCTATGCAAAACCCCACACGCTCACCGCCTCATTTGAATATTACCGGGCGCTGAACACCTCGATTGAGCAAAACAGGAAGCTGGCGCAAACCAAACTTACTCTGCCGGTGATGGCGATTGGCGGCGGCGGACACGGTGGCATGGGGCAATTTCAGGTTGATCAAATGAAGGATTACGCAACTAAGGTAGAAGGTCACGTATTGGCAGGCTGCGGGCACTGGCTGCCGGAAGAATGTCCACGAGAGCTCAACCCGCTGGTGGTCAATTTTATCAACAAATAGCGTGCCGATTGCCTTCTTCTACAGCCACAGCTGGCTGAAGTCGGGCCATCCTAACATGCTGAGATCTCGCCAGGTGAATGAGTTCTCACCGGCATACTCTATCCAGTGATGAAAAAGCGGGATGATCCAGCGCTGATGAGTTAATTGATGAAAGTAGTCAGCAATATGCTCACGCGCGCTATCATCGCTTTCATTTAATAACTGTACGATCATCTGCTGCCGCAGCTGTGACTCATGCGGCGGCAGGTGGTTAAATGTCGAGGTCGAGGTTAGCCAGTCAAGAACGGCAGGGATAGTAAGGGTTTCCAGCATGAAATTTGTCAGCCAGATATCCGCTGGCTCCAGTTTCTGCATGGCAAATTCTTCGAACGAATAGACTCGTACCGTGCACTGATAATAGTAATCTCCCACTGTAGCGGCTATGGCATGTGCCAGCTCCACTAATTCAGGCTGTCCATAGGTGGCGATAGTCACCTGACGGCGACTGATGAACGGAGCGGTGATATTGCCAAAATCCACTCTGCGGTGGTTCCATGCGGGAAGCAAACCCTGGGCGATGGAGAGGGCGCTGCCATACTCTTCTGGTAACTGACTGCGATTGAGCAGCGTCATTGGTTGTATTATCTGATTGAGAAAACGTCTTCCCTCCTCGCTGGCGAAAATACCGTTGCTGTCAGTAACGATAAAGCAGCTCCCATTTTCCAGCTTGCGTTCCCGAAGCGGCCGCGTATCGGTAGACAGCTCGCCGTGCAGGATGGGAATAAAATTCATGCTGATATTTTCAGGCACCTAGGTAAAAATATTTATTTCGTTAAGCATTGGTCGTGCCTGATGATAATATTCATTGCGGCGTAAGGTCAGATAGCTGCCCTGATGTCGCTGGATGCAAAAGGGACCGCTACAGCGCATTTGTCCCTCATGCAGATCAAAAATTAAAGCTGGCTGCGTTGCCAGTAAACAGTCCAGCCTTTTCATGGGGACGGAAGTTTCAATCACCAGACGGTAAATATCTTCGTCATAAATTTGAGTCAAATTGCTGAACAGATCGGAAAACCACGGACTCTGGATGGCGGCGTTAAGGCTCCGCGCTATTAATGGCGCCGTCATCGGGGTGCCATCTGAGAAGTAGGCCGTCGGTTTTATATAGAATACCCAGCGGGTCGCTTGCTCGTTATGCGTCCAGTAGTGCGCGATGTCAGGAACGATCTTTCCCTGAGCGGTATCATAATGCGTGAGTCCACTAAGACATTGGCGAATAAGATGCCGTTCCGTTCTTCGCAGTGGATGAAGGGGATTCAGAATATCAATATCCCGATAAAAAGGGATGCGAACGCGTTTCTGACTGTTGTTTTCCTGAACCCCAAAGCGATACTGAATAATACGGTTAAGGGCCTGCTTTTCGTTGCCGATAAATTTTATTGCCTCCCCATTATCCAGCAGGGCCATCCTCTCCTCAATATGTTGGTTAATCAACCGGTCAGGGGCGTTGAGTAAGCGTAAATTGGAGTGTTTTCCTCTGCCTCGCTGCGGCTGCCAGTCGATCCATCTTTCATCGTGCATTCGTTGCAACAGGATACGTGCATTTCTTACTGAGCAATTAAATATGCCCGCAATAGCGTTCACCTGAACGGAGGTGTTCTGGTCGAGACCAAATCTTGCGTACAGTTTGCGAAAATGCTCTTCAATATTGGACATCTGATGACTACCCTGAAATGTGTAGTTTTTCCTATTTTATCGATGATTTCGCTAATATGCTGTGATTCTGTTCAAATAATTTCCGGTTTTAAACGTAAACAGGAAGCGCTGTGCCGCGATTTTTGCTCTTTTTTAACTCTGGTTCGCAACAGACAATTAACCTGGCCGCTAACTTGAATGATGACCTCAAGCTAAGGCGGATAACCGATAAATAATATCGAGGCTATTACTAACGTGTACCAGGGGTTAAAGCATGTCAAAATTAAATATTTTGCAGAAGCTACAAGGTATAGGTCGCTCATTGATGATTCCGATCGCCATGCTGCCTGCTGCAGGGATTTTACTTGCTTTTGGCACCAGCCTGCAGGACCCAAATGTTGTGGCGCAAATTCCTTTTTTGGGAACAGCCTGGTTAGTGCACATTTTAACGTTACTCTCTGAAGCCGGCGGGATCATATTTGCCAATCTTCCGTTATTGTTTGCCGTCGGTGTAGCGGTTGGCCTGTCAAACGATCAGGGAATTGCTGGCCTGTCAGCCATTGTTGGCTTTCTCATTATGAATGTGACCATTGGCCAGTATCTTGGTATAACCGCGGATGCCGTGGCAAATAACCATGATTATACTCTGGCACTGGGCATACCCTCATTACAAACGGGTGTGTTTGGCGGCATTGTTATTGGGATAATATCCTCTGTTCTTTACAAAAGATATTTTACTATTAATTTACCTTCGTGGCTGGAGTTTTTCTCCGGTAAACGATTTGTGCCGATCATTACCTCATTTGCGGCGGTATTTGTTGGGATTGCCATGGCGCTAATCTGGCCGCCCATCCAGCACGCGATTAATGGGCTGTCCAACAGTATGATGAACTCAGGTCTTGGGCTTTCGGCTTTCCTGTTCGGCTTTATCGAGCGTTTACTGATTCCCTTTGGTCTGAATCACGTCTGGTGGCCCACCTTCTGGCTACAGTTTGGGGAGTATGTCAATAAAGCCGGGCAGGCCGTTCACGGCGATCAGCTTATTTTCTTTGCACAGTTAAAAGATCAGGTTCCCATTACTGCTGGCGCGTTTATGGCTGGTCTGACGCCGTTGAAAATGTTTTGCATACCGGCCGTCGCTTTAGCCATTTATCGCTGCGCCAACGAGGAAAATAAAAGCCGGGTGAAGGGGATTATGCTGTCCGGCGCCATTACCTCAATTGTTTGTGGGATTACTGAACCGATTGAATTTTCCTTTCTGTTTGTGGCGCCCGTGCTTTTTGGTATCCATGCAGTATTGGCCGGGGTGGTTTTCCTGCTGATGGAATTACTCAGCGTTCATATTGGACTGTCATTCTCCGGCGGATTGATAGATTACATCTTCTTCGGCATTTTACCGAGAGGGCATAACTGGTATATGGTCTTCCCTGTTGGCATTCTGATGGGCTCTATTTACTACCTATTATTTACCCTGGCAATAAAACGCTGGAATTTACTGACTCCCGGTCGGGAAAAGCCTGAAGTCGGTGACGATAAGGTTTCCTCCTCCCAGTCTGATGATTTAATTACAGGGATCATTATCGCCTATGGCGGCCTTGATAATATGCGGAGTATTGAAGCCTGTATGTCACGACTGCGCATTGATGTTATTGATAAAAGTATCATCGATAAAAATACACTAAAACGATTGGGGGCGGCTGGCATTGTCGAAGTAGGAAACAATATACAGAGTGTGTTTGGCATGAAGTCAGACCGCCTGAAAGAAAGTATTCGTGCGGTAAAAAACCAGCAGGAAAACTCCGTGAGTGGAATAGTGAATTATTAATGGGGTGTATAGGGAATAAGACAAACAGAAAAGGGGTTTATAACCCCTTTTCACTGAATAGCATTTTTACTCTTAACTCACCGACTGCACTGTCGCTATGAGGCAAGAAGCGCTTTTGCCCGTTCAAGTACGTGCTCTTTGCTGAAGCCAAAGTGCTCAAACAGCACCGCGGCAGGCGCTGATTCGCCGAAGGTCTGCATGCCGATAACCTCCCCGTCGAGTCCGGTATAACGCTGCCAGAAGCCTTCGATACTGGCTTCCACAGCCAGGCGCTTACGAAGGTGCTGCGGTAAAACCGCATCCTTATACGCCTGTTCCTGCTGGTCAAAGCGTTCAGTGCACGGCATTGACACGACCCGTACCCGGCGGCCTTCACGATTCAGTTCGCCAGCAGCATATACCGCCAGCTCGATTTCCGATCCCGCTGACAGAATAATCAGTTCTGGCTCTCCCTCCGGCTCAAGCAAAATATAGCCGCCGCGGCGGACATCCTTTAATTGCTGCTCGCTGCGCGGCTGCTGGGCAAGAGGTTGACGGGTCATAATCAGTGCCGAGGGGCCATCAGATCGCTCAATCGCCTGCTGCCAGCCGATAGCCGCTTCTACCTGATCGCATCCGCGCCACGTTTCCATATTGGGCGTCAGGCGTAATGAGGCCAGCTGCTCGACCGGCTGATGAGTCGGGCCATCTTCGCCGAGCCCGACAGAATCATGAGTATAAACAAAGATCGAGTGCGCTTTCATTAAGGCCGCCATGCGCACGGCATTGCGGGCGTACTCCATAAACATCAGGAAAGTGCCGCCATACGGTAACAAGCCTCCATGCAGCGCTATCCCATTCATTATCGCCGACATGCCAAATTCGCGTACGCCATAGGAGAGATAATTGCCCGCTGGATTTTGATCGGAGAAATCGACCGACAGCTGATGGCGGGTCAGATTGGACGGAGACAGGTCTGCCGAACCGCCAAATAACTCCGGCAGCGAGCGGGCAAAGTAGCTGAGACATTTCTGGCTGACCTGGCGGGTGGCCAGGCTGGCCGGATGAGCCTGAAGGTCCTTTATCCAGGCATTGACCTCTTCGTGCCAGCCCTGAGGCAGCTTTCCTTCCATGCGGCGGGTAAATTCTTTCGCCAGCTCTGGATAATCACGCGCATAAGCAGCAAATTTTTCGTTCCATTCTGCCTCTACTTTCACGCCGGTCTGTTTTGCATCCCACGCCCGGTAGATTTCATCTGGAATAACAAAGGGTTCGTAGGGCCAGCGCAATTCTTTACGCACCAGGGCGACTTCATCCGCACCGAGCGCCGACCCGTGGCAGTCATGGCTGTTGGCCTTATTGGGGGAACCAAAACCAATAATTGTCTTACAGCACAGAAGGGATGGTTTATCCGTAACGGCGCGGGCTTCTGTCACCGCTTTATTCACCGCCTCGGCGTTATGACCATCAATGCCTTCGATCACATGCCAGCCATATGCCCGGAAGCGGGCAGGGGTATCGTCGGAGAACCAGGCATCCACATGACCATCGATCGATATGCCATTGTCGTCCCATACGGCGATCAGCTTGCCGAGTTTCAACGTACCGGCCAGGCTACAGGCTTCATGAGAGATCCCCTCCATCAGGCAGCCATCCCCCAGAAACAGCCAGGTATGATGGTCAACGATCTCCCTGCCGGGCTTATTGAACTGAGCCGCCAGCGTTTTTTCCGCAATAGCCATGCCGACTGCGTTCGCCACGCCTTGTCCCAATGGGCCGGTAGTGGTTTCAACGCCGGGGGTGTAACCGTATTCCGGGTGGCCGGGCGTGCGGGAATGTAGCTGGCGGAAATTTTTCAAATCATTGATGGTCAGGTCGTAACCAGTCAGATGCAGCAGTGAGTATTGCAGCATGGAACCGTGCCCGTTTGACTGGACGTAACGATCGCGATTGAACCATCCGGGGTTAGCCGGGTTGTGACGCAGATGGCCTCGCCAAACCACTTCAGCCACGTCCGCCATTCCCATCGGCGCGCCGGGATGGCCCGAGTTTGCTTTTTGAATGGCATCGATGCTCAGAATACGGATCGCATTAGCGAGTTGTTTATGGTCCATTTTTTTCTCCTGACATTTCACAATAATTAATAACGAGAAATAACCTTCAGCACTTCTGCGACATCGTTAGCGTTAAACAGAGCGTCCAGATCCGTTTCGCTACAGAACAGTTCTGAGAGCTGAGTGATGAGATCAATATGCTGGTGTGGGGCACGGGCCGCCAGCAGGAAGTGCAGCTTCACTGGGTCAGCCTGATCCGGGAAATTTACCCCGTTTTTAACCAGCAGGAATGCCAGGCCATTTTGATTGACCCCAGTCTCTGGGCGGGCGTGCGGCATGGCGATACCGGGCGCCAGCACATAGTAAGGGCCATTGCTAAAGGTGTTCTCAATAATGGCCTGCAGGTAGCTTTCCCGGACGGTGCCGTCTGCAATCAGTGGGGCGACAGCTAAGGCAATCGCGCTCTGCCAGTCGCTGACGTCGTCAACGACCGCGATTCTTTCTTCAGTGAGTAATTCTGTGATCATTAACACCCCGTACAGACAAGTTAAAGATGTATAGTCATCTTTAGGATGCTCCTCGACGTGTCCAGACACAAGCGATAAACTCAGCAACATGCTCAGTCAGGTTGGGCTAAATGAAGAGTTGTTAACCAGGTCACAATTATCGTGATGGCGGGGAACAGCCTGAACTGCAAAATAACCTTTAAAACCAGCTGACAAGCGCGCAGGCAGACAGGGATACCATTGATGGCCGATAACATTACTGAGAAGCAACAAGAGGTAATTGACTACATCTTTAAGAAAATTAAAGATGACGAGTTGCTGCCTGGCGATAAGCTCGACACGGAAATTGCGATTGCGAAAGCGTTAAAGCTGACCAGAGCCACGGTAAGGGAAGCCACGCGAATCCTTATTGAACAGGAAAGAATCTATCGCATTAAAGGGTCTGGTCTGTACATCGGTTCGATTGGCAAGAGCAACCATTCCGGTAAATTTCATGCACTTTCACCTTTTGACTATCAGGCGCAAAAAAGCGGTCATAAAGGGGTAAGAAAGGTGATTTCAGCCAGCATTATCAAGGTGCCTGATGCGGCAATGGCGCAAGCGCTGCGCATCAAGAACAGTGATTCAGTTTACAAAATACTGCGCCTGATGTGTTTTGATGATATCCCCGTCTCGCTGGAGTACATCCATTTTCCGGCGACGCTTTTTAACTCAATGGAATTTAAAGAGCTGGAGATCTCCAAGTATTCCTATATTGAGAGGATTACCGGGAAGGGGGTACAGCGGCGTGCGCAAAATGTCCGCGCTTTCAATGCTACTGACGAAGAGATGATCAGGCTGCTGAACATCCAGCCTCATGATGCGATGATGGAACTGTATGAGGTGGTGTATCTGGATGACGGCACGCCTTTTGAGGTCAATATCTCGATTGTTAATACTAACATCCTGCATTTAAAACAGATTTCTGAGCGTTCCGAATAAAAAATGAGAGCCGTTAAATGCTCTCATTATCATCAGATGTCTGAACCGAGAGGGCGAGGATCAGGCATGGCTACCCAGTAACACTTTAAGCTTGCCGTCAAGGCTCCCTGAGGTGGCTTTCTGGAACGCCTCGGCTGCCTCAGCCAGATCGTAAACTTTCGGGTAAACAATCTGTTGCAGTGCGTCGGCAATCTCTTTTTGCCTGATAGCCGTCGCGCTTTTTTCAAGATCGTCGCTGTTATACATATGGCTGGAGGTGAGGGTGATCTCTGAAGACATGATCTCATGCAGGCCAATGGTAGAACCTGAGGTGTACTGACCAATGATCACGATATGCTCAGGCTTGCGGTTAGCCGCCACCAGCGCTTGCAACACCGGATAGTAGCCCGTGCATTCAAACGCAATCGGACGCTGGCGCAGGTTTACGGCATCCACGTCCTCAATCGAGGCATAGACGGTAAAGCCCAGGCGCTGTAACAATTCGATTCTCTTCGCGTCTTTCTCTACCACCAGCGGATTAGCATGATGAATATGCTTAAGTACCAAAGCGGTCATTACGCCGATAGTTCCGCTTCCGCTGACGATGACTGGCGTATTGACCAGATCGCGGTAATGGACAAGAGAAACGGCGTGATAGCCCACGGCAAAAGGTTCGATCATTGCCGCCAGCTTCATATCAATCTGGGCGTCTAATTTAATAAGTTGCTCCGTCCCCACGGCCAGTGATTCGCACATGGTGCCATCCAGCCTGAAGCCCATCACCTTCCGACTGACCCGACAGATATTCGGCTGATTATCCAGGCAGTTGAAACACTCGCCACAGCCAACCAGGGGATTAATCGCCACCTTATCACCGACGTTAAACTTTGGTGATGAGCCGTTAATTTCCCTGATAATCCCGACAGATTCATGGCCCTGAATGAAATTTGTTGGTGGCTTTAAGGAAGGATGATGCCCCAGATAAAAATGCATATCTGAACCACAAATTCCACTGTAGGCGATATCTACCAGCGCTTGCCCGGGGGCGGCTACTGGTGCGGGGAGATCAAAAATTTCGATCTCTTTGACAGCGGTGATTTTTACGCTTTTCATGACCCACTCCTGCGTTTAAACGGCCCCGAAGGGCCGGGATAACCTAGACATTTGACAGGCTGTTTTCTGAAGTATCCAGCGCCTGCTTTTTCATCTCTTGCAATAGTTCTTCAAGACGAGGATCTCCGAGATAATTTTTTATCTCAATAATCGGCACGTCCTTGCTCATTCGCACGCGTTCGGCAAGATTCTGATGCACTACCACCAGGTCTGCTTGGTCAGGGATACTCTCGATAGCAAAATGTTTGACCGTAATCTCATAGGGGAGGTCTAATTTTTGCAGTTTCTTACGGAAGGTGGTGGCGCCCATAGCGCTGGAACCCGCGCCGGCATCACAGGCAAAAGCAATAAACCGTAAGCGACTGACCGGAACCGCTCTTTCTTTGTCGCGGCTTGAGGTTGCCTGAATTTCTTGCTTCGCGTTGGCATAGGCTTCGCTCATCCCAGCGGCTTTGGTCGTTTGCATGACCGCCTGAGAGGAAGAGAAACTGTCGTTTTCCTCCGTTGAGCGATCAAACTTCAGCACGATGCTGGCGCCGATAAAGGTCACGATCGCTGCCGATCCAATGCCGCTGAGCGTGGCAAGGAATTTACCCGGAGGGGTCAGCGCCATAAAGGCAAAAATAGAGCCAGGGGTGGCACCGGCCACCAGTCCGGCATGCATCAGCGAGAAGACTTCAATCCCTGCGGCAGAGCCAATCATCAGGGGAATAATCATTAATGGCTTCATATAAACGTACGGGAAGTACATTTCATGAATGCCGCCAAAGATATGGATGATGGTGGCGGCCGGAGCGGATTTTTTCGCCATCCCTTTACCGAATAAACAGAATGCCAGCAGCAGTCCAAGGCCAGGACCAGGGCTGGCAAACACCATGAAGAAGATAGAGCTGCCGTTGACCGCGGCATCTTTCATCCCCAGTTGGTAGAAGATGGCCTGATCGATGGCATTATTGAGGAACAGCACTCTGGTTGGTTCGATGAGTAGGGCCAGCGTCGGCAGATAGCCTGTTTTTAACAGGCCATCAATGGCATAAGCGATAACGTTGGTGATCGCCAGCATAAACGGGCCAATAAATTCATAACCCAACAGCGCCAGCACCATGCCGGCAAGGCCCATGGCAAAGTTCTGCACCACGTTTTCCAGCCCCGCCGGAATGCGATTCTCAAGCAGACGATCGATATATTTGCTAACCAGCCCTCCCAGCGGTCCCATCGCCATTGCGCCAAGCAGCATGGGGACATTGGTCCCGACAATCACGCCCATGGTGCCAACGGTGCCAATGACGGCACCGCGTTTACCGCCCACCATGTTACCGCCGGTATAGCCAACCAGCATCGGCAGCATGTAGCGGATCATCGGTTCGACAAGAGAACCAAATTCTTTGTTCGGCAGCCAACCGGCTGGAATGAACAGCGCGGTGATAAACCCCCAGGCCATAAACGCGCCTATATTGGGGATGACCATAGCGGTGAGAAAGCCGCCGAAGCTTTGCATTCTCGCGCGTAGTGATGTCTTGCTCATAGTGATTATCCTGTTCTGGTGTCATCAAAGCTGACTCGTAACCTGGTGTCGGCATGGGTAGGGTCGCGGCATGTTATCTGGTCAGAGTAAGATTTTGTTAATAAGACTGTACAACATAAAGATGTCTAGTCATCTTTGAAGATACGCCTTACGTAACGGCTTTCAATAGCAATCTGAACGCTTTAGGATCTTTTTTCTGAAGATGCTGGAATGGTCACATTTTGCGTCTTGCACTGAAGAAGAGTTCGATGCCGGGAGACGGCATGGCAACGGCGAGCCTTGCCGTATTGTCGCTGGCGGCAGCGTATTGATGAAACTTAAGCGGGGGCGCGACAGTTAGTGCAGGGATGAGGTCAGGCTCAGGCGAGACCTGTTAGAAGGCAAACGGGTTTATGCCTCTGGCAAGCGATCGAGGTCAAGCGGAGGCGCGTTTCAGGCCATCAGCGCAAGAGCATTCACCGCAGGAAAAACGTGCGGTGAATGAACAATAGCGGGGACGCTTCAGACCAGGTTGCTTTTAATCACCGCGGTAACATCCTGATTGTAGCGATCGCGGTTCAGTATTTTGGGATAGGCAATATCAACCGACGCTATGCCTAAATCCAGACGAATAATTTCCGCCTTACGGACGGGATGGATTTCATCATAAAATGTCCCAATTACCCGCAGCGGAATGCCCGCCTGGCGAATGGCTTTGGCGTCAAAACAGGGATCGCCCATCCCGATCATTTTCAGTAAAGGAACCACTCGCGCCGGGTCCATAGCAAACATGGCGACCAGTGAATTCACGTTATCGGCCGATTTGCGCGCGAGGGTTTCATAACTCTCCGTCTCTTTAAAATGCTTGAGGCCAACTTCCGGGCCGTAAAATTCAATATAGTTTGCGACGAGACAGTGCACCTGCTGAATTTCCGGCGCTCTTTTACGATGAAACGCTGGCCGCACCAGCGTCGCAGAGTTAATTCTGCCGGGATAGCGCGCGATCAGTACCGCACAGATCGCAGCTCCCATTGAAATCCCCGCGACTGAGGCAGAGCGCAGCTGCAAATGGTCCAGTAGCGCAATAACATCATCGGCGAAGGTACTGATGCTCAGCTCAGCGAGCGGGCCAAGGTCAGAATCGCCATGCCCTCTACAGTTGAGGGTGATCAGGCGGTAATTACCATCGGTAAAGGTGCCGCGCGTCTGCAGATGATTGCCGGTCAGGCCATGCTGAAAAACGATGACCGGACCCTCCTGCTGATTATCGTAATACTGTAAGCTCAGCCCGTTATGCTGAAAAGTGTGCAGCATCATTGCCTCCCGTCAGGCCATCTTCAGACAGGCATCAAGCAGGGCTGATACCTCGCCAGCTTCACTGGCCGCCAGACCATGCGTTACCACGCAGCCATCGAATCCGCTGGCGCGGAGCTGCTTCAAATAGAAACCATAATCCAGTACGCCACGCCCGGCGGTGGTGAACGTCCCGTCCGCCGTGCGATCCTTCGCATGGGCAATGGCGATGTCCTGCCCAAGTAACTCTAACGCCTCCTGCACAACGGTGTGCTGCTGATCAAGCGTGGCTTGCTCAAACAAATTTGCCGGGTCGAAGATAACTTTCAGACGTTGACTGCCCAGCTCATCAATCAGCCGCCGCGCTTTCTTCGCTGAGTTGATCACATTGGCCAGTTCAGGCTCGATACCCAGCGTTACGTCATATTTTTCCGCAATGCGCAGCGCCTGCCGCATTGAGGTAACCAGCGTTTCCCATGCACGCTGCGTATTATTATCCGGGTGAAAACGCCACTGATCTTCTGCGTCCAGGGTGCCGGTGCAGAGTGTAACCAGCGGGCAGGCCAGCTGCTGTGCCGCTGCGCAGATGGCCTCCAGGCACCTCATGCCGGAGGCGATGACGGCAGGGTCCGGGTGGGTCATGTTGAAGGTGGCGGAAATGGCTTCAAGCCTGACGTGATGTCTGCCGCTTGCCGCTGTGATGGCGGCAATGACCTGAGGTGAAATCGTTTCCGGCAGCGCTGGCAGGCCCGCGCTGGCAAAATTGAACTGCGTGGCCTGGTAACCTAAGCTGCCGATCAGGGCAAAATTCTGGTCGACGCTGTCGGTGCTGAAGGTCTTAGAAAAAATTCCCTTATCCATCATACCGATCCTTTTGCGTCAGCCACACGCACGGGTTGACCTGTACGGGTAGATTCCTGAATGGCTACCATCGTCTTCACGGTTTGCAGGCCTTCTGCGAGGGTGGCTGCGCGGGCAATCGGCTTATCATTGAGGATGCAGTCAGCAAATGCTTCCAGCTGACGACGATAGAACTGACCGTCTGCCGCCAGAGGGCGGGTGAAATTACCGGTGATTTTACTGAAGATTTCCACCTCACTGGATTTATACAGCCACGGGTTATAGGTTTTGCCCACCACGCTGCCGTTTTCACCGTAAATCTGGAAGCCTTCATGCCAGTCCATATGCACGCCCAGCGTCAGATCAAGCTGCCCGAGCGTACCGTCGGCAAATGTCGCGTTCATTAACCAGCACTGGTGTCCGGCTCGTTTCAGGTAGTGAGCTTCAATTTCGGTGATGTCGCCAGCCAGGTGCATGGCCGTGTCCAGCAGGTGGCTACCGTGGGACAATAAATTGTATTGTTGCAGATCGGCCTTGGGTGCAATTTTAGGTTTACGTTTGGCCTCGCTCAGCAGCACCTGAGGCTGGACGGCATTAATCGTCAGGTAACGCTGGCTGTTATCGCAGTACCAGCCTTTATAGGCGACGAGCTGTCCCATTCCGCTCTGAATAAAATCTCGTGCGGCCTGAATCCCGCCATCAAAGCGTTTCATATGTCCAATCTGGAACAGGAGTGAGGTTTTGCTGACAATATCGACCAGCTCCTCACTTTCCTCAATTGAGAGGCCCAGCGGCTTTTCACCGAGCACATGTTTACCGGCGTTAATCGCCATAATGGCCAGGGTAATATGAAAAGCGTCAGCGGTGGCGATAATCACCGCATCGACGTTTTCATCGTTCAGCATCTGCTGATAATCGGCATAGGCTTTGGCTGGCTGCCAGAGTTGTTTCATCCGCTCGCGCAGATCGTCAGCGGCGTCACAAATGGCATAAAGTTCGACATTGCAGGCCTTAGTACAGGCCTCAAAATGCCCCGCCTGCGAAATCGGGCCACAGCCCAGTACGCCGACGCGCAGTTTCTTTTCCTCAGCTGACATGGCTATCTCCTCAAAAGTTTGATGACGACTTACCGGTTAACGGCTCCTGATAGCTGTCATTATTTCTGCTGGGGGAAAGACGGAAAACTGAAGAAATCGCCGGATTAAGTTGCCAGTTTTCGGCTGTAATGGCGGTTATTTGTGATTTGAGTCGCAAATAACCGCCGGGCATTCCACCTAAAACCGGAAATGAAAGGCGGGAGTCGCTCACCGGGCTGGAACCCGCTGACGCTTAATGACGCGCGAGAGAAAATTGCGCCGCTGGGCTATCCGTCCTTGACCGGCATAGCCAATAAATTAAAAGCGAACAGGCCACGGCGCAGGCCGGAGATCAGTCTGGGTTCATGGCGTGGAACAGGGTATCAAAGGTGCCTTCTTTTTCAGCCCAGCGGCGCGCCTTATCGCCTGCTAGCAGAATCTCCCCGTTCGGGTGCTGATGGTGCTCAATCAGCGTCATCACCCTGGCGATATACTTCGCCAGCGGCATTGCTCGTGGGTCGGCTATCTGAGCGCTGCCGGTGAGTTCGGTCTGCACGTAAGGCGGCGAAAGCTCAAGGACTTCAACCGGAATATGGCGCAGCTGGTGACGCAGAGAAACCAGCCAGGAGTGCAGAAACGCTTTGCTGGCGCAGTACGTTGGGAAGTCTGCCCTGGGAACGAACGCCAGCGCGGAGCTGGTTGCCATAAAGGTGGCGTCCGGCTGCCGTTTAATAAGCGGCAGGAACGCCGCCGCCGTACGTAGAGTGCCAAGGATATTCGTTCTGACTACTTCGTCTGCGGCGTCGGCATTCCAGTCATCATCGACGAGATCCTCGGCCCGCGAAATCCCTGCGTTGGCAATCACCACGTTCAGTTCAGGAAAGCGCGATCTGATCTGTGCGCCAAGGGAAGCCAGCAGAGCGTCATTGTGTATATCGAGCCTGAAACCGGCCATGCCTGGATTGGCAGTGGTGATTTCGTCGAGCAGAGCCTGGCGGCGCCCGGTAATAATGACCTGGTTGCCGCGCGCGTGGAACGCTTCGGCCAGCGCGCGCCCAATACCGCTGGTGGCGCCCGTAATCAGCATGGTGTTATCGCTAATGTTCAAAACAATCTCCTCTCCGGCTATAGCAGGTGGAAAGGCGACGACAGCGGCTATCTGACCGGAGGTCTGTGATGATAGCCTGGATGGAAGAGATGAGGTCGCGCCTTACGATCCCCGTTTTCTCTGCTGAGACCCTGGGGTATCTGGGCGCGTTGGATGACGGTAACGCCTACGACATGCTGGACATGCCTGCTGATTATATTTACCGCAGCGTAGCCAGACAAGCAGAAAATCCCCGTCAGGCTACCTGTTAGTAGGTTTGTTGCCAACGCTCTGATATCCTCTGTCTTAGTAAGCCGCTTTTTAACCCCTGGATTCGTGACTATGACCACTGAGCGTTCACTGAAAGCAAACGAAATTATTTCATATACCAGACAGTTGCTGACCTCCGGCGGCTACCGGAGCTTCAGCTTTGCCGATATTTCTGAAAAGGTAAATATTCGCAAAGCGAGTGTTCACCATCATTTTCCGAGTAAAGCGGAACTGGTCAGGGTAGTGGTTACCGCCTATCGCGAAGAGGCCCGGATGGGAATGCAGGCGCTGAGTCGCCAGATAAATAACCCGGTGGCTGAGCTTCAGGCCTATGCCGATTACTGGTCAACCTGTATTCGGGACGGCTCCTCGCCATTTTGTATTTGCGTCATGCTTGCCGTCGAGTTACCTACCTTGCCGCCGGAAGTTGCCGCCGAAGTTTCCGGGCATTTCACCGATCTCTCCGACTGGCTGGCCTCTTTACTGATCAGAGGGGAAAGTGAACATCTCTTTCAATTCAGCGGCTCCCCCTCCTCCGAGGCCAGGTTACTGATGGCGACGGTACATGGTGCGATGCTGGCGGCGCGTGCTTTTAATGATGCTGACGTTTTCCAGCAAATTGTGCAGCCGGTCATCGATAACATCACGATCGCGCTTGCTGCCTGAGCGCGCCACAGAGGGCGCCAGTTGGGGCGAGAGGTACCTCGCAGAATGTTTCTGGCATCTCCACAGTGCTCCTTACTCAAAAGAGGGGCCACGATCAGCAGGTGAATTTTGACGAGGCGAAGAGGGGGAAACTGCATCATCTCGTGCCGCCACCGGTAGTGAATTCTGGCGCGTAGCGTTGAGAACATCGGAAAGACCGCGCGCTAACAGCTGACGTGGCGCCTCGCTGCCATCGACGGGAAGAAGGGTTCGGCTGCGTATTTTCCAGCGCCCGGCGTGGCGTTCAAGTTCCCAGCGGTTGACAACAACCCGATGGATGCGGTATCCGGTGGAAAAGCCATGATTCGCCATCTCGCGCCGCTCGCCCTGTTTATCCAGCTGTAAAAGCTGCAAATAGGAGGTGACAATGGCCGTGTCGCCGCGCAAGTCGATAAGCGGTAACCCGGCAAAATGCGCTAACCCACCCTGAATGGCTTCCTCATGAGCAGGCCTGAGAATAAATGCCGCGATAGCCTCCACGCCTGTGGCGCCATCCAGTCCCTCTCCGCGATAAAAAACGCCATCCTGCCGATAGACTGAAGCCGTATATTCGGCGAGGCCGGTATCGGCGCTGGGGGGATGAGCGGCGATAAGTTCGTAGATAGCCAGTTTGTCTTCGATTATCCGCAGCCGCTGTTCTACGGTGAAGCTGTTTTCATCTGCCATTGATGATTCTCCCCCAGATAAAGGTTTGAGTGTAGCGATTCCCTCACTATAACTGTTCTTCCTGATGACATAATCTGCTATTTATTTACTGAAGTGATTACCTGAAATTAATAATGGCAGAGCTGACAATGATTAACAGTTCGGACTTTTTGGCGCTGAAAATGTTTATTACCGTAGCGGAACAGCTGAATTTCAGAGCCGCTGCCGAGTTGCTGGGCGTGTCAGCGTCCGCAGTCAGCCAGCAGATAAGCGGGTTTGAGGGACGTCTGGGGTTGCGACTTTTCAACCGCACCACGCGCTCGGTAAATCTCACTGAGGATGGCAAAACGCTTTATCAGCAGGCCGCTCCCCTGTTAGAGAACCTTGCCGGGGCGCTCACTCACGCACATACCAACAGTAAAATTATAAAGGGAAAAATCCGCATTCATGCCTTCCGCTCGGCGGCCGAGATGTTTCTGGATCGCAAGCTACCCGGCTTTCTCGCCTCTTTTCCCGATGTGCATATTGATACGACGACTCATGATTCTCCTGTCGACCTTGTTACGGGAGGCTACGATCTTTCTCTCCGGCTTGGGGAAGTGCTCGATCCTGGACTCGTTGCGGTGCCCGTCGGCGGGCAACTGCATCAAATAGTGGTGGCTGCTCCGTCTTATCTGGAAAAGCATCCGGCGATTAAGCAGCCGGAGGATTTGCGCCAGCACAACTGTATTGGCTGGCGCTGGCCGGGAGCGCTGGCGGCGGAACCCTGGCAATTTATGGATAACGGGCAGCTAAAAAATATTCCGGTCACCGGCAATCTGCTGGTGGACGACCGTGAGCGGCAGTTTCAGGCCGCCATCGCCGGGACCGGCGTTGCTCAGGTGACGGCGGAAAGGGTCAGCGCGCATCTTATATCCGGCGCGCTGTGCCGCATTCTCGACGAGTGGGAAATGGCGTTTCCCGGATATTACCTTTGCTGGACGGCGGGGAAATCGATGTCTCCGGCGATGAGGGCGCTTATCGACTGGCTGCGTCAGCAGTGATTTATCTTTGCGGCAAGCGGCTAACTCCGTGAGCGTTTCTGGCGTGAGCAAACGGCTGGTGGGGCGTTATTATGCGCTCGCTGGCCGTCGGCGAGCATGATGTAAATGCGCTGCGCCTACCGTTTTATAATGTCAGCGTTACCATGACGCGGGGAAATGTGGCATAATTGCGTAAATTAACTGTACTGTTTAGTTATTTATCGTCATAACTGGCCTCCACGATCTCAGTAAAAACAGGGAGAGAATCTATGAGAACACTAACAGAAGAGCGGCGACAGGCCATAATCACCGCCGCTGCGGAGCTTTTTCAGGAAATAGGGTATGAGCGCGCGTCGATGGATGCCATCGCCAAACGTGTCGGGGGCTCGAAAGCCACCCTTTATAACTATTTTACGTCGAAAGAAGCGCTTTTTGAGACGATCGTACGCACTTACAGCGCCAATTTTATGACCGAGGCGGCGGCTTCTCTTACCGAGCCCGGAAGTGAGTCGCGCTCGCTGGAGCAAAAGCTTACCCGATTTGGCGAGCTTATGCTTCAGGTGCTTACCGGTGAGAATCCTGCGCTACAGATTTACCGTGTGGTGGTGGGAGAGGCCGGGCATTCCGATATCGGCACTTTGTTCCGCGAGTCAGGTATCCGGCAGAGTATGGAAAAACTGGCGCAGGTGATGGACGAAGCGATAAAAACCGGGGAGCTGCGGGAAGGTGATCCCATGTTCTTCGCCATGCAGTTTGGCACGCTGGTAAAAGCCGAGACCGAAATTTTACTCTTTCAACGGGAGTTGCCGCGCTTTACCCCGGCCCAGATCAAGCAAATGGTCAGGAACGGCGTCAAGATGTTCCTCTATGGCGCGCTGCCGCGGGACGGCGGTAAAAACTAGCTTCTTCATAATATCTCCGACAGTCGCGACCAACTGAACGTCATCGCCTTGTACAGGTCGCTATGAGGCTTGACAATTTTTACTCATTTAATAAACTATACCGTACAGTATTTTAACTGGCGTTATGGAGAGTAAGATGAACGTTGTTGTCATGATAGGTGTGATTTCGTCCGTGCTGCTTCTGACTGGCTGCGTGTCGCTGTTCTGATGAACAGGCGAATCTTTGTTAATCGGGAGGCGGAATGAAAATTCTGGGAGTGCTCGGCGTTATCGCCACGGTAGTGATGTTAAGCGGCTGCCTTTCTATCGGCAGCCATCTGTAAAAAATAGTCTGTATTCTGCCCGGGCCAGGTAACTGGCCCGGTCTTTTACCCCTTTCGAGATCGTGACTCATCTCACTAAGAAGGGCAGGTTCCCGTTCCGCTCGCTGACCACCGGATTGCGGTAGTTGTAATTTGAGCGGACATTCTCGCCAGCAGATCCTGCCAGGCGGCAAACAGCTGCGTATAATCTCCCGTCGTATTTTGTATTAAATGGCTGCTGCATACGATCCGGCGTCGTTCTTCTCCCTGTCGGGTTGAGAGGCTCCAGTGTGCGTCAAGACGCGCGAAATTCCCCGGCCAGCTGTCAAAGCGCCTGACCTGCACCAGTATTCGCACCACCGGTTTATCCTCTTCACGGGCCAGTCCCGCAACATCCTGCGTTCCCAGGCGCTGCGTAATTTGTGTCGACAGCGCCGTTTGCAGCTCATCGCCCAGCGGGCTGAGCCAGCGGTCATTATCGAGCACGGCAATGCTGCTGTTTCCCGATCTGATGATGACATTTTGCGTGTCCAACTGGGCTGGTACGCCGACGGGCAGCATCTCAATCACAAAAGGGACCGGGGAGGTGGGGCTGACCGGCAACGCCGGGCTGACCAGCGTGTGATAACGTACCGGCGGCGATGAGCAGGCGGCCAGGGACAGCAATACGCCGAAGGCCAGAGGCCGTAGTACTATTTTCATCAGTATTTTCCTTTGGTGGAACCCGAATGCGCCCCGGTACTTTCTGCTATAGCTGGGTCAGCGGGTCGTCCCTGCAATAATGACTCAGGATGGCGATCGAGCTGGTCGCTCAGGCTGCGTACGGTATGCAGCGTTCGGCTGACCTCCTGTAGCGTCTGCATGAAATAGAGCAGCAGCGGAGAGTCTTCTGCCAACAGATCCTGAGCGCGTTCCGTGGTCTTCTGCGTTTGCTTCATCAGGCTGTTCGCGGCTGGCAGCGTCTGGTTATTCACTGTTGCCAACGTTTTACCGAGCGCTGCCAGAGTGCCGTTGAGATTATTACCGATGGATTCCAGCGGCATTTTGTTGATTTTTGTGACTATCCCGGCCATCTGCTCCTGAATTTTGTCCAGGCCGCCGTTCAGGGTCGGCAGGCGTAGCGGATGCGCCGTCATGTCAAAGGCCACCTTCGGCGCGTCAGGGACAAAATCAATGGAGATATACAGCTGACCAGTCAGCAGGCTGCTGGAGGTTGCGCGCGCGCGCAGCCCGTGAGCGACCAGATCTCGGGTGAATACAGCCGTCTCATAAGCGACATTGTTTGCGCTGGCGCGCGGCAGTTTGTCCAGCACATGCCCCATACGGGAGGGATAAACCTCAATACCCACCACCGTCGGAAAACGATAGCCGTCAGGGTTGTAATCGAGGCTGACGGAAATCACCCGACCGATTTTTACGCTGGAGAACTCTACCGGAGCACCCACGGCGAGACCATGCACGGTACTTTCAAAACGCAACTGGAAAGGTATGGCTGGTCCATCGGCCGGAGCCATTGCGGTATCCTGGTCTGACGCCAGTGAAAAGCTGGCCGGTCTATCTTCTGCGGGGGCTGAACGGTGTTCCGGCGTGGCGAAAGCGATGCCGCCAGCAATGATCGCCGCAACGGTCTGGGTCTTTAAATGAAAACCGTCGCCGCTTACGGAAAGGTCAACCCCGCTGACATTCCAGAACCGGGAATCAGCGGTGACCAGCCGATCGTAAGGCGCCTCGATAAACACCCGTAGCGCCACACCCTTGCCGTCCTTGCGCAGATGATACGAGGCAATTCGTCCCACCTGAACCCGGCGATAGTAAACCGGTGAGCCGGCATCCAGCGAACCAAGATCGTCAGCCTCAATGATAAACTGACTGCCCGGCGTATCACTGATGATCGCTGGCGCAATTTCAAGACCGGTAAATTCAGTGCGGGTCCCGGTCGATTCCCCCCGATCCACGCCGATATAGGCCCCGGAAAGCAGGGTATCGATACCGCTGACGCCGCTAACGCCTATACGCGGCCGGACGACCCAGAATCGCGTGTCGGAACGGGTCAGGTTATGCGCGCTTTTTGCCAGCTGCACCCGGACCACTACCTGCGAATCGTCCGGGCTGAGGGTAATGTCTTTAACCACGCCCACCGTAACGTCTTTATATTTGACGGCGGTTTTGCCCGCTTCCAGCCCGGCTGCGCTGCGAAAGGTGATGGTGATCTCAGGCCCGGCGGCCAGCCGGACCTGAACCAGCATTGATATGGCGATCAGCAGCGCGCTAACCGGGACCAGCCAGATAAGGGCATTACGCCAGTGCCGCCGTTTGAGCAGCGGTTCGCCAGCTTGCCAATGGTTCATTCATCACCTTCCCAGATTAATTTTGGCTCAAAGCTCAGGGCTGAAAGCATGGTCAGTATGACTACCAGAGCAAAGAACAGGATGCCGGGGCGTGGCTCAGCTTCGCTCAGCGAGTGGAACCGGACCAGACCGCAGACTGCTGCCACCACCACTACATCCAGCATCGACCAGCAGCCGATCCACTCGGTGATACGATACAGCCGCGTGCGTTCACGCCTGGCCCAGCGGCTTTTTCGACCGGCAGCGACCAGCAGCACGCTCAGCGACAGAAATTTCATACAGGGGATCGCTACGCTGGCGATAAAAATAACGGCGGCAATAGCGTAAGAACCGCTGCGCCAGAACTCGATCACGCCGGACAAAATGGTACTTTCGCTGCCCCGACCAAACAGGCTGGTATACATCACCGGCAGGACGTTAGCGGGAAGGTAGAAAATCATCGCGGCCAGCAGCAATGCCCAGCAACCATAAAGATTCTGCGACTGGCTGGCTGCCAGCTCTGAATGGCAGCGTGGACAGCACCCGGCTGGCGATGGGGGCGGCAAATATTCACAGACTAATCCGCATAAACGGCAGCCGCGAACGCCGACTTCACGGGCAAAAGGCACGTTACTCATGGTGATTGTCCGGGGCAACGGGCATCAGCGCCCAGAGAGGGTGAAGATCGTGGCGGGTAATGATAATGATCAGCGTGCCAGCTGCGGCCAGTGCCCAGCCGCCCGGCCCGACGGCAACCTCGAGTAAAGAAGACAGCTTAACGGCGGCCACCACAAAGCCCAGCATTCCCACTTCCACCATGCTCCATGGGCGCAGCCATCGCAGCATTTTCATCAGGGTGATAAAACCTGGCGCAGGGCGACGATAGCGGGCAAACAGCAGCAGCCAGCTCAGCAGGCTAATCTGCAACGCAGGCGCGGCCATCAGTAAAAACAGGGCGCACAGCGCCAGCAGCGGCAGTGTCTCCCCTGATGAAAGCGCCCATGCCGCCTGCCAGAGCGTCACCTCATTGTTGACGCCATGAAAATCGACCTGCAACACCGGGCTGATGCAGGCGACAGAAAAAGTGACGGCGGCCGCTATCGTAAGGGGCAGAAGGTGATGGGCCGCGCTGCCGTCGCCCCGCCAGAGTACGGCCTGACAGCGTTGGCAAACTGCCGTTCTCCCCGGCGTATAAGGGCGATAGCGGTAAACGCTGTCACACTGCGGGCAGACGGTCAGGGAAGGATATATTTTCATGTTCAGTTGAGTGAAACCCGCTTGAGAGACAATGTAAGCGCAGACCGGCTCAACAACCGGTCTGCTATTTTATCCGTGGGGAGAGTTGATCTCCGTCGCCCTGGTGTGGCGTGACAAAGCTGCCTTAGGAGGCTCAGGCGTTATTTCAATTGCTCAGCAAGCTCTTCGGCCCCTTTATCAATACCCACTTCCGCAGCACTCAGCGAGCCAACGCTGGCGGAGACATTCATTGCGTTCGGATACTGTTTGGCGAGATAGGCATGCAGGAGATGATTGGTCGATGCGTCGTAAATTTCGACGGCATAATTCACCGAGCCGCTGAACATCCCCTGACCACCGCGGATGGACTGAACGATATTGTAGGGACCACCGGCCAGGTCGAACTTGGTGAAAGTGCCGACGAATGGGGTGGTGGTATCGGCACCGGTAAGCGTTAACTTCAGGCGCAGGGCATCGGGGGCGGGCGCAGAGACTTGTCGAAAACGCGGGCGCAGTTCCTCGCTAAACTTTTTCTGCATGTAGCTCGCCAACTGCTGGCGGTCTGCCTGTTCCATGTCGCCGAACTGATTGTCGCTACCCTGATAAAGCGTTACCGGCTCGATCACCATAGAATGGTATTTACTCCAGTCCACCGGAGGAGCATAGCGGTAAGGAATGCGGTCAGCATTATCGCCGGTATTGGCAGTGAGTTGTGCGGCAGAATCGATACCGGCATAGCGTACGGGCTGATTACTGGAGCAACCGCTAAGCAGAATGGCCAGCGAAATCAAAACTGGGCAGGTGGCCCGGGATAGCGTCATCATTTGAAATGTCCTGTAGTGTTTAGGGAGTGGAAACCCCATTATTTCTGGCTTTTAACGCCGCCCAATCCGGTTGAGATAAGGCGGCGTTTGTCCTTAAAAAAGCCGTCAGGCAAAGCGTGACAGCCAGGGGGTGATTACTGTATAACTGTACGGGCTAGTTTTGATTACAATCTTCAGACTGTCAACAAAATGTTTCGGCGGTGAACGTTGCCTCTGACGCAGGGGCGGGGGAGAAGCATGAAAACGACGCAGAATATTCCAGGGGAACGCATCATCGCTGAAGCAGCGGCACTGCTTGAGCACCCCGATACGCAGCTATTGTCCTTCAGGATACTGGCCGTGCGGCTTGGGTGTTCAGAGCGAGTGCTGTGTAATCATTTTGTCGATGTCAGGGCCCTGCTGACGGCGGTGATCCGCACGTATGCCACCCGGCATCTGACCCAGGCGGTAGCGGTTATGGTTGAACCCGGAGGGCGACCCCTGCGGGAAACACTGGTCTGTTTTGGCGTGCGGCTGCTGCTGGTCATGCAGGACGATCGGAACGCGCTGAATGTTTATCGCCGCGTCATTGCCGATGGCTCACGCAGTGACATCGGCCTGCTGTTCTATGAGGCCGGTCTGCGGGATGCGCTGGAAAAAATAACGCATGCGCTGGATAGCGCGATGATCCGCCAGGAACTGCGCATGGGTGACCCGCGAGTGATGGCCCAGCAGTTGCTCTCACTCCTTTGCGTCGCTTGTGAAATCAGGCTGTTAGAGCGGACACCGCAAACCGTCACCCTTTGCCAGATAAGAAAAAGGGTGCGAGAGGCGGTCAACGTATTTCTTTATGGGGTAACCGGCGAAGTAACCCGGAAAGCCGCCCGCCAGCAGGCTCAATGAGGAATGGCTCACTGGTCCAACTGACTGACGATCGCCAGGCGCGCGCGATAGCCGTTGCGGATATGCTGGCAGGCCGCTTCCTGCGCCGCCAGCGAGTCGTGGCGGGCGAGGGCGTCGACGATGGCCTGATGCTCGTTTTTCGCCTCTTCCGCCCGTTCGGGCAGGGCGTAAGTCGTGCCGCGCAGGAGAGAGAGGTGGATGCGCAGGTTATCAAGCATTTCGTTGAGATAAGGATTATGCGTGGAACGATAAATCTGGCGATGGAACAGGCGGTTATGATCGTGCAGGGCCTGGCTGTCGGTAAGGGTTTGCTCAGCGTCGACCATATTCTGTAGCAGGGCAATCTCCTCGTCGGAAGCGGCAGCAACCGCCAGCTGGATGGCGATTCTCTCCAGCCCTTCCCGCACCGCGAACAGCTGGCGCAGCCTTTCATAGCTGATATTGGCCACAATCAGCCCGCGCTTCGGACCAGGCTCCGCAAGCCCGAGCGTCTCCAGCCGGTGTAATGCTTCTCGGATCGGGGTTCTGCTCAGGCCAAACTGCTCTGCCAGCCGGGTTTCCTGTAAGCGCTCCCCCGGCAACAGCTCGCCTTTTTCGATAGCGGCGATCAGAATTTCAAAGGGTGACATTGTCACATCGCGATTGGTTGATTTTAAGTTCATGTTTTATAGGTTTATTTTTAAGTTTTTTACAACGCTAAGGGCCGAAAACGGGAGGCGTTGACGAGGCGATCATATTGCCACAGTAAATCATGATTTATCGCACATTTTGTTCTTAGCATATCGCAAAATCATCTTTTGACCTGCTCCTCAGCGCTGGTATGTTGAGTGCATGATTTACTGTATACAAATGAATTCAATAAATCATCACTTTGTTTTATAAGATTTATTTTACTGCCAGCCTCAGGGAAACCCGACATGACCATCGCAGACGCGACAGTGACAACCCCTTTAAGGGGAGCGCAGCTCAGCCACTTTATTCACCACGCGCACGAGCAGGCGATCCCTCCCGCCGTACGGCATGAAGCTAAACGCGCGCTGATTGATCACCTCGGCGTTGCGATTGGTGCGGTGAATGATGATGCGGTCCGTGCCGTTCGTCAGGTCGCTAAAATCTGGAATGCCTCAGGCGAGGCGCGAATTTTTCTTGGTAAAACCAGCACGCCAGCGCTGGCGGCGCTGATTAACGCCACCATGGCCCACGCGGCGGACTATGACGACACCCATCCGGCGGGGGCTGGTCATCCCGGTGGCCCATGCTGGGCAGCGGCGCTGGCGATGGCGCAGGCGCATCCGGTTAACGAAGAGCGCGTGTTAAGCGCCTTTATCGCCGGTTTTGAAGTGATGGCGAAACTGGGCGGCGGCTGGGTGCCGGGCGTGGGACGCAATTTGCAGCGCCGCGGCTTTCACCCCACCTCGGTTGTCGGACGCGCAGGTGCGGCGGCGGTGGCCTCCTCTATCCTCGGTCTGTCGGAAGAACAGATCCGCAACGCTCTTGGCGCGGCAGCCACCATGATGGGGGGATTACAGAAATCCTCCGGCACGCACGGAAAACCTTTCCACGCGGGTAAAGCCGCAATGGACGGTATCCTCGCCGCACAGCTGGCGGCAGAAGGGTTTGTCGGCGCGCAGCACTTCTACGAAACCGACGGTTGGGTTAAGAATTTTATTCAGGACGGCAGCGCGGAAATCCCGCCGCTCGATTTCGGCGATACGTGGGAACTGCTGACCAACGGCTACAAGCTGTATGCCAGCTGCCGGGGAACCCATGCGTCCATTGAAACCGCCCGCAAGATCTATCCACAGCTCAAAGGACGCGCAATGACCCGCATTGCGGCAAAGGTGCACCCGATGGGGATGGTCAACGCCGGGATTATGGAGCCGAAAACGCCGCTGGAAAGTAAATTCAGCATTCCACACTGCATTGCCCTGGCGCTGAGCGGCTATGCCCTGAACGATACCGATTTTACACAGCAAACGGTGGATGACCTGACTGCACGCGCGCTGCTGCCGCTGCTGGAGGTGGAAGCCGTCGAGGGGCAGTCCGCCAGCTCGGCGTTTATTGAGGTATGGCTGGACGATGGCGAGGTTCTTCGCGCTCATACCGAGGTCTACCGTGGTCATGCGCAGAATCCTCTGAGCGATGAGGAACTGCGGGCTAAATTTGATTCGCTGGTTATTCCCGCGCTGGGTGTCGGACGCAGCAATGCGCTCTATGAGGCCGCCGCGCATTTTGAGCGCCCGGGTTCGCTGGCGCAAATCACCGCGTTACTTGCCGGTGAGTACTGATTCTTTCGTAAGGAAACTCATTCATGACCCTTGCCCGACAATTTGCCGGAAACCTGTTGCAATTTTCCCGTCAGACATTCTCCGCCGCCGCGCGCGAGCAGGCCAGGACGGCCATTATTGATACGCTGGGCGTGACGCTGGCCGGCGGCGTGCAGGACGGCGCCGACAGGCTGCGGCGCGTTATTGTGCCTTCGGCTGCGATGGGTAAAAGCCGCGTTTTCGGCACTGACCTGCGGCTCAACGCGCTCGATGCCGCGCTGCTGAACGGCGTATCGTCCCATTTACTGGATTTCGACGATTCCAACTCCTGGCTTCACGGCCATATTTCGGTTGCCGTCCTGCCGGCGCTGCTGGCGCTGGCGGACGAACGGGATCTTAACGGCGATGCGGTGATTCGCGCTTACCTCGCCGGTTATGAAACTGCCGTGCGGATGGGAAAAGCGGTGAGTCCGTTCCAGTACCGGCACGGCTGGCACCCAACCACTACCGTGGGCATTTTTGCCGGAGCCGCGGCCTGCGCCGTGCTGCTGGAATTAACTGAACAGCAGACGGCGACGGCGCTGTCGATTTGCGCCTCGCTGGCATCGGGCATTAAGTCCAATTTCGGCAGTCAGACCAAGGCGCTTGCCGTCGGGCAGGCCGCGCGCAGCGCCGTAATGGCGGTGCGGCTGGCGCAGGAAGGATTCAGCGCCGGACAGATGGCCTTTGAACATCATCACGGCTATTTCAACGTGTTTAACGGCAGTGACAACGTTGCGCCTGAGGCACTGACCGATCCCTGGCAGGAGACGCCGTCTATTCTCGACGTGGAGAAGAGCAATAATTTTAAATACTTCTCCTGCTGCTACGCCATCTTATCGCCGGTAGACGGCGTGCTGGCGCTGCGTGAGCAGACCGGCCTGCGCCCAGACCAGGTGGAGAGTATTGAGGTGCAGGTTCACCCGATTCGCTTCCCGCACATCAATATTCCGCAGCCGGAAAACCCGCTGGCTGGCAAATTCAGCCTGCACTACTGCGTGGCGCGCGCTTTTGTCGCCGGTACGCTGACGCTGGATGACTTTATCGACAGCGCGCGATTTGCCGATCCGGCCACTCAGGCGTTAATGCACAGGGTGACGCTGGGCTGTCATAACGGTGAGACCACGCATACCGCAGAAGTGACGCTGATCGCCACGGACGGACGGCAGTTTCACCAGCACATTGCGGGCGCTCGCGGCTCTAACGCCGATAACCCGTTGCCAGAAGGGCTGCTGGCCGAAAAATTCCTCGACTGCGCCGGGCGCGTGCTGTCGCCTGAGATCGCGCGAGCGTTCTATGAACGGCTGCTGCAAGACGATTACAGCTGAGCGAAACGGTGATGACATTACAGTTAATCCCAGGGGAGATCACTCCCCTGTTCGCGGGCGTAATGGTGTGCTGTAGCTTTCTTACCTCGGCGCTGACGGCGGCGATGGGGCTGGGGGGAGGAACCGCACTGCTGGCGGTAATGGGGCTGGGGATGCCGGTGAGCAGCCTGATGCCGGTGCATGGCATGGTACAGCTGGGGTCGAACCTGAGCCGGACGCTTATCCAACGCGTCTACGTGGTCTGGCCGCTGGTGCTGTGGTTTTTACTGGGGAGCGCCGTTGGCATTGCGCTTGGCGCGCCGGTGGCAGCGGTGATACCGGACAGTGCGGCGCGTATCGCTCTCGGGCTATTTATCCTCTGGTCGGTGCTGCGTAAGCGCGGCGATGCAAAGCCGCTGAACCGAACGTTTTTCGTTATCGGCGGCGGTATCAGCAGTCTGGGGACGATGATTGTTGGCGCCACCGGCCCAATGGTCGCCGGACTTATCAGCTCCCAGGGGCTGAAAAAGCAGCCGCTGATCGCCACGCACGCCACCTGCATGGTGCTCCAGCACGGACTGAAAATTCTGGCGTTTGGTCTGATGGGGTTTGCCTGGGCCGCCTGGTTACCGCTGCTGGTCGCGATGATCGCCAGCGGGGCGTTTGGCACCTGGCTTGGCTCACGGATGCTCGATAATTTGCCGGAAAAGCTGTTCCGCGTGACGTTCCGGCTGACCATGCTGTTATTAAGCGCGCAGTTGATCTGGCAGGGCGCCCGTAGCTGGGTCGGTTAGTCTGTTTTCGCATTTTAGTAGAAAAAAGGAATCACCATGCTGAAAAGAACAAAAGCATTTGCAGCCGTTTTGCTGATAGCGCTAGGAAATTTTGCCTTTACCGCTTTTGCTGAGGATGCACCAGCGGCCAATGGCGAGATGCTAAAGAAAATTAAGGCCCGTGGAGAACTGGTTTGCGGCGTTCATCCCGCTCGCCACGGCTTTGCGGCCATTGACAGCAAAGGAAACTGGGTCGGTCTGGACGTGGATTTTTGCCGCGCGCTGGCGGCTGCGGTATTTGGCGACGCCAGCAAAGTCCGCTTCACGCCGCTTTCCACCGCGCAGCGCTTCCCGGCGATTCAGTCCGGCGAAGTTGACGTGCTGTCGCGCAATATCACCGCTTCTCTGACCCGCGATGTGTCGCTGGGGCTGAATTTTGCGCCGCCTGACTTTTACACCGGCACCGGTTTTATGGTGCGGGCCAATAGCGGCGTGAAGAAAATTGAGGATCTGGACGGCGCGACGGTGTGCATTACGCCGGGCAGCAGCACCGAGCAGAACGTGGCGCAAATCTTCGCTTCCCGCCATCTGCACTATACGCCGGTGGTGATTGAGAATAATAAAGAGTACGTTTCCGCCTATCTTTCCGGTCGCTGCGATGCGATTGCCCGCGACAAGGTTGCGCTGCCGGGGGTTAAAAACTTCGATGCCGAAAAACCGGAAGACCATATCATCCTGCCAGGCATCTATTCAAAAGAGCCGCTGGCGATGGCGGTACGTAAAGGCGATGACCAGTGGTTCGATATTGTGAAGTGGGTGGTTTACGCCACGTTTAATGCCGAAGAGTTACAGGTCGGACAGGCGAATGTCGACGAACAGCTTAAATCCGCTGACCCGGATATTCAGGGGCTGTTGGGCGTCAGCGGTGATTTTGGTCAGAAGCTGGGGCTGGATAATAAATGGGTTTACAACATCGTCAAGCAGGTGGGTAACTACGGCGACATTTATAACCGTCACTTTGGACCGCAAAGCACTGAACCGCTCGATCGCGATCTGAACAACCTGTGGACCAACGGCGGCCTGCTGTATGGATTACCGATTCGTTAACCGAGGCATCCCTGCTTAACGGGCGCGTTTTACTCAGCGCCCGTTACAGACCGTGAAAAAATGAAACAACCAGACCACGCCAGCCATAGCCTGGCACCATCAAAAACGTCTTGGCCGCCGAGCCCGTTTCGTCCTGCCAGCCTGCTGGGCAGCAAAACGGTTCGCGGCTGGTGCTACCAGCTGCTGCTTGCGCTACTGCTGGTCAGCTTTGGCTGGTGGCTTTACAGCAACGTCGTGGACAACCTGCAAACGCAGCGCATTACCACCGGCTTCGCCTTCCTTCATCAGAGCGCGCAGTTCGCCATTGGCGAGACGCTGATCGATTACACGCCGCGCGACAGCTACGCCCGCGCCGTGCTGGTCGGCCTGCTCAATACCCTCTACGTAACGATCTGCGGCATCGCGCTGGCAACCGTGCTGGGCTTTATCGTCGGCCTGGGGAGGACCTCGAAAAACTGGCTGCTGGCAAAGCTTGCCGAAGGGTATGTGGAGCTTCTGCGCAATGTGCCGGTGATTTTGCAGGTAATTTTCTGGTCGATGGTGATCCGCAACCTGCCGTCTCCCCGGGGAGCGATTGAGCTGGCAGGCGCCGGATTCCTCACCAATCGTGGGCTGACCATGACCATTCTACAGTCGCATCCCGGCTGGTTCTGGACGTTTTGCGCGCTGCTGGCGGCGCTGGGGCTGAGTCTTTCGCTGTCGGCGCTGGCGCGGCGACTGCGCGAACGGCAGGGTCGTATATTGCCGACGGCCCGACTGCGCGCCGCGTTGATTATTGGCCTGCCGCTGCTGGTCTGGTGGCTAAGCGGCGCGCCTCATGCGCTTAATCAGCCGGAGCTGCGCGGTTTTAACTTCCGCGGCGGGTTAACCATCAGCCCGGAATTTACCTCGCTGCTTCTGGGGATTACGCTCTATTCTTCGGCGTTTATCGCCGAGATCGTCCGCGCCGGGGTCCAGTCGGTGCCAAAGGGGCAAATTGAGGCGGCGCGCTCTTTATCGCTCTCTTCATGGCATGTGACTCGCCACATTGTGATTCCGCAGGCGATGCGCGTGATGGTTCCACCGCTGGCCAGCCAGTACGTCAGTCTCGCCAAGAACAGCTCCATAGCGGTGGTCGTGGGCTACCCGGAGCTGGCGAATATCAGCAACACGCTAATGAATCAGACCGGACAGGCGCTGGAGGCCATCGCCATCATGATGGTGGTCTATCTGATTATCAGCGGCACCACTTCTCTGCTGATGAACCTGTTTAACCGTTACGTTGCCATTAAAGAACGTTGAGGAGTGCCTGTGCGACATTCTGCTATTAACTGGCTGCGTCGTAATTTGTTCAGCAGCCTGGCGCAAACGGCGCTCACCCTGGCGTTGGCGCTGTTGATTCTGCTGGTGGGGTCGAAATTGCTGCGCTGGGGCGTGACCGATGCGGTCTTTTCTGGCGGCGTGACGGAGTGTCGGGCCGCTGCCGGAGCCTGCTGGGCGGTAATTGGCGAGAAGTATCGCCCGATCCTGTTTGGTCTCTATCCCTATGAGCAGCAGTGGCGTCCGGCGCTATGTATGCTGGTGTGGTTTGTCAGCGTGGCGCTCTCTCTGTCGCCCATGTGCTGGCACTCCCGGTTCCTCTGGCCGCTGTGGGGCGTGTCGCTGGCGGTGATGTCCATTTTGATGAGTGGCGGGGCGTTTGGCCTGGTGCCGGTTCAGTCCGCTGACTGGGGCGGTTTGCCGCTGACGCTGCTGCTTTTTTCCGGCACGGTAATTATCGGTATGCCGGTCTCGATAGCGTTGGCGCTGGGGCGTCGTTCGCCGCTGCCGTTCTTACGCGGCCTGTCGGTTATTTTTATTGAAGGGCTGCGCGGCGTGCCGCTGATCACCATTCTGTTTGTGGCGGTAAACGTATTGCCGCTCTTTTTGCCCACCAATATGGAGATCAATAAGCTGCTGCGCATTATTGTCGGCATTGCGCTGTTCTTCGCCTGCTATCAGGCGGAGGTGATTCGCGGCGGTTTGCAGTCTGTCCCGCGCGGCCAGTATGAAGCGGCGGCGGTGCTGAACCTGAGCTACTGGCATACCACGACGAAAATCGTTCTGCCGCAGGCGCTGCGTATCTGCCTGCCCGCGGTCACTAACCATATTATCGCCGCGATGAAAAATACCTCGTTCGTGATTATTATCGGCCTGTTTGACGTGCTGACCGCCACCAGCGCGGTGATGCAGGACCCGCTGTGGCGCCGCTATTATATTGAAACTTATCTCTTTATCTCCGCTATTTATCTCGTGTTCGGCTTTATGCTTTCCCGCTACGCCATCTGGGTAGAAAAACGCATTGACGCCAGCCGTAACGCAGAAGGAACCTCCTGATGTCGCAACGTCCAGTGATTGAAATAAACGCCGTTAGCAAGTGGTACGGAAAATTCCAGGTGCTAAACACTGTCTCTTTGAACGTGGCAAAAGGGGAGCGGGTGGTGATCTGCGGCCCATCGGGCTCCGGGAAATCAACGTTAATCCGCTGCATCAACCGGCTGGAGGAGCATCAGCAGGGGCAGATTTTGGTTAACGGCATCGAGATGAACGATAACGTGCGCAATATTAATCTTATTCGCCAAAACATCAGCATGCTGTTTCAGCAGTTCAACCTGTTTCCGCACCTGAGCGTGCTGGATAACCTCACGCTTGGCCCGACGCTGGTGCGCAAAATGACGCCTAAGCAGGCGACGGAACTCGCCATGCACTATCTGGAAAAAGTCCAGATTGCCAACCAGGCGTATAAGTTTCCACTCCAGCTTTCCGGCGGCCAGCAGCAGCGCGTGGCGATTGCCCGCGCGCTCTGCATGGAGCCGGAAATTATGCTCTTTGATGAGCCCACCTCGGCGTTGGACCCTGAGATGATTAAAGAGGTGCTCGACGTGATGCTGGATCTGGCCGAGGGCGGAATGACGATGATCGTGGTCACTCATGAGATGGGCTTTGCCCGAACCGTGGCGGATAACGTTATTCTGATGGCCGATGGGCGCATTGTGGAGTCCGCGCCGCCAGAGAAATTCTTTAGCCAGCCGGAACATCCTCGCACCAGAAAATTCCTTGAGCAAATATTAAGTCACTAAGTTTACTGCCACGGAAGGCTCTGCCCGACAGGAAAATAGTAAGGCCAGCTCATGTTGGCCTTAATAACCGTCAGGCGAAAAAGAGTTATCAGGGGGCCGGAAAGACCAGCGAACAGGCTATTTATATAATTCCCCCTTTAATCGTGAATGACTTCGTTCGCGGTTGAGCGATAATAAACCCGCCGAAAATATCTTTTTCCAGCAGCGCAACAGGCCGAACGCCGTGTCCCTGTGGATCGCCCCTACATGCAGGCTTATGATTTACAATAAATAGTTTAATTACGACATTATTAAATAATAAAGAAGTGAACTCTACTAAATAAATCAGTAATGCAATGCGTAAATGGGTATTACCTGAGCACATGAGCTTCTCTCGTCGTTTGATTTTTTTTGACTTTAAATAGCTGTAATACGCATAAAGGGCGGGATTGATTTTGTTAACCGTCAGTTATACTGTTTTTAAAATTAGCATACACAAAGTTGTATCTCTGCTTATTTGCGGAGCTTTTCTGGAACATCACGTTTCCGTTATTGCCAGGGGTATTATGCGTAATCAATCCGCTTCGTCGTCGCCTGCGGCTGACGGCAGTTGGTCTTTTTTCGATGTTTTCGCTGTTGCTCACGCTCTGAGAGAGGAACTGAGTACGCTGGCGGTGACATCCGATCTCCGCAGTGACTATCAGCAGGCGCGGGAAAAACTGCGCCAGTCTGGCCTGCTGGCGCTGCGCTTGCCCCGCGCCGCCGGGGGTTACGGCGGCAGTCAGACCGAGGCGATCGCCGTCAGCCGCATTCTGGCGCAGGCGGACGCCGGCATCGCTCAGTTACTCCAGCCTCATTATGGTTTTACCGATACCCTTTCCCTGCTGCCCTCGGATGAGGCGCAGCGCGTCCTGTTTCAGGACGTCCTGAACGGTGAGCGTATCGCCAATGCCGCCAGCGAGCGGGGCGGTAAACATTCTGCCGATTTTTCCACCACGCTGATCCGCGAAGGCGATCGCTACCGCATCAACGGACGTAAATATTACGCCACCGGCTCCATTGGCGCGCGCTGGATAACGGTGATTGGCAAAAACGAGCAGGGCGGCCAGGCGCTGGCCTATATCCGTACCGATGCGCCAGGCGTCACGCTGATTGACGACTGGAATGGTCTGGGACAGCGTGGCAGTTCCAGCGGATCGTTGATTCTCGAAAACGTGGAGGTGTCTGCGGATTATGTTATCCCGGTATGGGATGCGCAGCATCGCGGCGCGGCCTGGCATGAAAGCGGGCGCCTGATCCACGCGGCTATTGACCTGGGTATCGCCGAAGGCGTTATCCAGTGGGGATTACTGACGGTCGCAACGGATAAACGCATTCCGTTTGAATCGCCTTATCCCTCGCTGGCGGAAGACCCGGTGCTGCAATATCAGGTTGGCGTGCTGAGCGCGCGTACTTTGTCGGTTGCCGCGCTGCTGGAGAGCACGGCGCGATTGCTGGATGAGGTACAGCAGGGCGATGCCGCAAAACTACCGCAATTGCAGGCGCAGCTGGCCGCGACCAAGGCGCTTGCTGCTGAGGTCGGCCTGGCGGCCAGCAGCGAGGTTTTCTCCTGGAGCGGCGCGCGCGCCGCTGACCGCTCGCTACGTCTTGACCGCTACTGGCGCAACGTCCGCACCCACACCCTGCACGACCCGGTCCGCCTGCGCTATCAGGAACTGGGGCGCAGCCAGATATTCCGCTTTGTTGAATCCTCTGTCGATCGGGAGTCGCATTGATGAGCGCATCGCGCCCGCTAATTTTTAACGCCTTCGAAATGAACGGCGTGGGCTACTATGCCCAGGGAAGCTGGACTCACCCGGATTCGCAGCGTCACCGCTATAAAGATCTGGATTACTGGGTGGAACGCGCTCGTTTTCTCGATCGGGCCGGCTTTACCGCGCTGTTTTTTGCCGATGTGCTGGGCGTTTATGACGTTTACCGGCAGTCGCCGGTTCCCGCCATTGAAGGGGCGGTAGATTTTCCGCTGAATGACCCCTTTATGGTGATCCCGGCGATGCTGGCGGTAACTCAAAACCTCGCCTTCGCGGTGACGGCCTCCACGACCTATGAACACCCGTTTACCTTTGCCCGCCGTTTCGGCACGCTCGATCATCTGGCGAAAGGGCGGATCGGCTGGAACGTGGTGACCTCCTATCTGCCAAATGCGGCGCGCAATTACGGCCTGCCGGATCAGCTGCCGCATGAAGTGCGTTACGCGCGGGCCGAAGAGTTCCTGACGGTGTTCTACAAGCTGCTGGAAGGGAGCTGGGAAGACGATGCGGTGCTGTACGACAAGGCCGCGAAACGCTACGCGGATGCCGACAAGGTGCATCGCATCAATCATCAGGGTGAATATTTCTCGGTACAGGGGCCTTCGCTGACGGAACCGAGCGTGCAGCGCACGCCGGTGATTTTCCAGGCAGGGGCCTCGGCACGCGGGCTTGCCTTTGCGGCTCGTCACGCCGAAGTGGTGTTCGTCAATGGCATGAACCCGGATGCTTTGCGCATCAACGTGGATAAGCTGCGTGCCGCCGCTGTCGCGGCCGGGCGTGCGGCGGATTCCATTAAAGTGCTGACGGATCTTTCCGTGGTCATCGGTCGTAGCCAGGCGGAAGCGGAAAAAAAAGCGGACGCAATCCGCGCCGCGCAGTCGCCGGAAGCCCAGTATGCGGCGTTTGGCGGCGCCAGCGGCTTCGATCTCTCCCGCTATGGCGATGACGACACGCTGTCTGCCGAACCGCATAACTTCTCCCGATCTGAATCGGCACGCTTCACCAGCGAAAAGGCCCGTCCTGACAGCGTTGGCGCCATCAGGCAGCGGCTGGTGAATTTGAGCCCCTACGCCCCGACCCTGGTGGGCACGCCGGAAAGCATCGCCGGGGGTATCGAAAACATTGCTCGTATCACCGGCGTGGATGGCTTCAACCTGCATGAATTTGTCAGCCCGCATGATTTTACCGAATTCGCCGAACAGGTGTTGCCGGTGCTGACGGAGCGCGGGCTGTTCCTGCCGCCGGAAAAAGAGTCATCTTTGCGAAACCGACTGTTTGGAAAGGGTGACCGGCTGAGTGTGCCGCACCCGGCAGCGGATTTTCGCGGACGTTTTACAGCGCAAAAATAACAACAATGATTTGAAGGGGTAATGACATGACAGCACCAGCAAAAACATCGGCCGTCGTCCTGGCGGGCGCCATCCTGGCGGTGGGGGCAGCTTCCGCCGCGCCGATCCCGGCAGTAGAAAACCTGAAAGCACCGGAGAAAACCGTCACCCTCAATTACTTTGGGGGAGCGGTTCCGGCGGAGCGCGCCAATAAAATTATCGCAGCATTCGAGAAACGCTACCCGACGATTAAAATCAGCTACCACGCGGTGCCCTTCAACAGCTACAACGAAACGCTCGGTGCGCGCTTTGCCCAGGGTAACGTGGATATTTTCGACATCGACCAGCCGCAGAGCGCCAGCTACGCGATACGCGGCTGGGAAGCGGATTTAACGAATGCTTTCGCCTCGAAACGCCAGCTGATCGATCCGCCTGCGCTGAAAGAGTCGACCATCAACGGTAAGTTACTCAACCTGCCTTACCAGATTGGCACCACCTTCCTGTATTACAACAAAAAAGTACTGAAGCAAATCGGCGTGGCGTACCCGTCCAACAAGGCAGGTGAAGCGCCGACCTGGGAATGGGTGGAAGCCACGGCCCGCAAAGCGGTGGATGCGAAAGCCTCGTCTTACGGCGTGACGTTCTCCACCCCGGATATGTATTACTACCTCCAGCCGCTGGCGGAATCCCTTGGTGCCGGAACTGGCGTCAAAGGCGAGAATCAGCTTACGCCGGACGTTAATAATCCCGGATGGGCGAAGGCTCTGGGCTGGTATGGCAAACTGTACGCCGATGGCCTGGCGCCGCGTGGCGTGCGGGAAACGGCGCTGGCCTTCGCCAACGGCGACAGCGCGTTCTTTTATGGCGGCATCTGGAATTCGCCAACGATTACCAAAAATGCCAACTTAGATTTTGGCATCACCACCGCGCCTAAGTTTAAAGATGGCCAGGACGCCACCACCAGCGGCGGCTGGGCGTTAGGCGTCAGCGCGCTTTCCAGCCCGGAAAAGCAGCAGGCGGCCGCCTTATTCCTCAACTGGTATCTGTTTGGCGAGAACGGCGGTTTTATCTCTGCCGATCCGCAAACTGAAAACGTCCCGACCACCGAAGCAACCCGCGCGGTATTCTGGAAAAATCCGACCTACGCCGATCCGCGGCTGAGCGGCTTGCAGGATATTTTGACCTGGCAGGCGCAGCATTCCGCCCGCATTCGTCCGCAGACCGTGGGCGGCGCGGAGTTCACTCAGCTGATGGGCGCCGCCATTGGCGACATTATCAACGGTGCTGACGCGCAGAAAACGCTGGACGCGACTAATGCCAGACTGAAAGCCGCATGGAGAAAGTATCAGTGAGCAGCAGGGCTACCCGCCACGAAGCGCGCACCGCACTGTTACTGCTGACTCCGGCGCTGGCGCTGCTGTTGCTGCTGCGCATTATCCCGACCGGGGTAGCGATTGTGGAGTCGTTTTATACCTCGGTGCCGGGCAGCGTGATCCCGCCGAAGTGGGTTGGCTGGCAGAACTATCTCGATCTGTTCGAAGACCCCGGCTTCTGGGATTCCGTGTGGCGCACGCTGCTGTTCGCCGCGCTGGTCAATCCGCTGACCATGGTCTTCGCCCTGTTTCTCGCCTGGCTGCTGACGCGTAACGTGGCGCTAACCGGGGTGTGGCGCACGCTGGCTTTTCTGCCAACGGCTCTGCCGCTGATGGGGACCACGGTGGTGTTTGGCGTGCTGCTGCGCCCGGAAGGGGTGGTGAACAACCTGCTGACGCTGGCGCATCTGCCCACCAGCGGCTGGTTTACTGACGTCGACGGCGCGATGGCGGCGCTGGTGATCTTATCAACCTGGACGGCGGTAGGGTACTGGATGATTTTCCTGATTGCCGCCATCCGCGATGTACCGCAGGATTATTACGATGCGGCGATGCTGGACGGTGCCGGAGAATGGCGACAGTTTATCAATGTGACGCTGCCGCTGATCCAGCGGCAGCTGCTGTTTGTGCTGACGGCCAGCACGGTATGGAACTTTATCCTGTACGCCCCGATCAGCGCTCTGACCAAGGGCGGGCCTCAGGGCGCCAGTAACTTTCTTATGTACGACATCATTACCCGCTACTACGCCCTGAGTTCGCCGGGATCGGCACTGGCGGAGATGACCATCTTATTTGTATTAATGGGGATCACGGTATGGCTGCAATTCAGTCTGTTGAACCGGATGCGAAGCGTACCGTGAGGCATCATGTCGCCCTGCGGCGTCGCCAGCTGCGGCGGCTATTTGCCACCAGCGCGGCATTACTGATTTCGCTGCTGTTTGCCGTGCCCTTTATCTGGCTGGTGGCTTCGGCCTTCCGCCCGGTGACGGAGACCTTTCAGGCCCATGTGGATGTATGGACATTCCTACCACGCCGCTGGACGCTGGAAAATTTTACCTCGGCATTCAGCCGGGGCTTCGCCGCCAACTTATTTAACTCGCTGTGGGTGACGGGCGTTTCGGCGCTGGTGGGCACCGCGCTGGCGACCCTTGCGGCTTTTCCCCTGGCGGTGATGCGGTTTCCGGGGCGTGACTGGCTGTTTGTCGCCGTGGTATTCGCCTTCATGATCCCCTTTGAAGTCGTGGCGCTGCCGTTAACTACCGTGTTTACCCAGATGGGGCTGGCTAACACCCTGACAGCTCTGATAGTGCCGGGGCTGGTGCACGGTCTGGCGATTTTCAACCTGCGCCAGTTCTTTTTGAGCATTCCGCGTGAACAGCTGGAGGCCGCGCTGCTGGATGGCGCTTCCTGGTGGCGGATTCTGCTACAGATTTACCTGCCGCTGGTGCGTCCGGCGGTGATTGGTACGGCAATGATTCTGGCGATGGCGCAGTGGAATGCCTGGCTGTGGCCGTCGCTGATTATCACCGACAACAGTAAGCAAACCGGCGCCGTGGCGATGGGTCTGTCCGATTCGGCCTATACCCAGGACTACGGTCTGGCCTTTGCCGAAGTCTTCATCCTCGCGCTGATCCCGGCGCTGCTGATCTTTTTCGGTCAGCGTTCTTTTACCCGCTCGCTGAGCCACACCGGCGGCAAATAATATGCTGGATGCAGCAGGAGAATAGCATGACACAACGCGTTGAATTTCTTGATGAGCGACCGGACCCCAATACCCCGTGGACGCCGCCCGAAAACCGTTTCAAGCGGTATGCCTATAACCGGGTCGGCAACAGTGGTCTGGTGGTTTCGCCCCTCGCGCTCGGGACCTGGTACAACTTTGGCGACGACACGCCGTTCCAGAAGCAGCGCGACATCGTCCGTTTTGCCTTTGAGAACGGCATTAACCACATTGATATCGCCAACCAGTACGGGCCGCCGCTGGGCGCTGCCGAAGAGAACATTGGCCGCATACTGCGTAAAGACTTCCGCCCGTACCGCAATGAGCTGGTGATTGCCACCAAAGCGGGCTGGCCGCAGTGGCTTGGGCCAAACGGCCGTCTCGGCGGTAAAAAGCACCTGCTGGGCAGCATTGATGAATCGCTGGCACGTCTGGGCCTCGATCATGTGGATATTTTCTATTCCCATCGCTATGACCCGGACACGCCGCTGCATGAAACCATTGAAGCGCTGGACACCCTCGTCCGTCAGGGGAAAGCGCTGTATGTCGGTATTTCGTCCTATTCGGCGCAACGTTCCCGCGAGGCTCTCAGCATTGCTAAAGAGCTGGGCACGCCGCTGCTGGTCAATCAGTCATCTTACTCGCTGCTTAACCGCTGGATTGAAGACGAACTGCTGAGCGACCTCGCGCAGTCCGGCGCGGCGGCGATAGCCTTCACGCCGCTGGCGCAGGGGCTGCTGGCCGATCGTTATTTGCAGGGGTTTGAGGTGCAGCGTGCGCAGCGCCGTACTTATATCACCGCTGAGGCGCAATCCGAAGACAACCTTCGCCGTCTGCGCGGGCTGGCTGCTATCGCGGCGGAACGCGGCCAGACGCTGTCGCAGCTGGCGATAGCCTGGACGCTGCGCGACCCGCGCGTGGCTTCGACGCTGGTGGGCGTTTCCAGCAAAGAGCAGCTGGCTGAGAATCTGAAAGCGCTGGATAACCTGGCCTTCAGCAGCGAAGAACTGGCGCAGATTGACAACTTCGCGGTGCACGATGGCGGCGTAAATCCGTGGAAAGTGTCGTCCGAACTGTAAAAGGAATATGACGTGGCAGGTCAGCAATATGATGTGGCGGTGGTGGGGCTGGGCGCGATGGGGGCCGCAGCGCTGTGGCGTCTGGCGGAACGGGGGGTGAGGGCGATCGGCATTGATCGGTTTACTCCGCCTCACGATCTCGGCGCTACCCACGGTCAGACCCGGCTGTTCCGTACTTTCTGCCTGGAGCACCCTGCGCTGGGGGAGTATGCCCGCTTATCCCGTAACCTGTTTCAGCAACTGGAACAGCACACGGGAGAAAGCCTGCTGTCGGTGACGGGAGGAACCATTATCGGCCATCCCGATTCACTGGCGGTGAGCGGCACGCGTCGGGCCGCAGAACGGCTCGGCGTAACGCTGAACCTGTGGACCGCCGCAGAGCTTGCGGCGCGGCAGCCGCAGCATCTCGGGTTACGCGCTGATGATGTGGCGGTGTTTGATGCTGAAGCGGGAGTGGCGAACCCGGAAGGTTTTATTCGCGCGGCATTGCAGCGCGCCGGAGAGCTGTCGGCAAAGGTGCTGACGCAGGTGAGCGTCAGGGCGATTGAGGATGACGGCAACGGGGTGCGTATTGCTACCTCGGCAGGGGAAGTGCGGGCCGATCAGGTCGTGCTGGCGAGCGGGGCCTGGTTAGCGCGTTTTGCTCCTGATCTCCCGCTCGATCCTATTCGCACGGTGATGACCTGGTTTGACGCTGCGCCGGGCTACGGCCTGGCTGAGTTTCCGGTGTTTGTGCGTGAAATTCACCCGGCGCTGACCCTGTGGGGCCACGGCGCTTTACCCGGCGGAGCGGTGAAGCTTGGTCTTGGTGATATCGGCGTACCCCGTAGCTCGCTCGATCCTGACCATATTGACCGGCATATCACTCGCGAGGATACCGCCGAGCTGCGCCAGACCGTTAGCCAGTGGCTGGGGGGGATTGATGCGCAACCGGTTAGCGCCCATCCGTGCATGATCACCCGTACGCCTGATGCGCAGTTTATCGTCGGACGCTACCGCAGAAACGTGCTGGTGGCAGGCGGTGACAGCGGTCATGCCTTTAAACATGCCCCGGCTATCGGTGAGATCATCGCCGCAGAGGCGGTTGGCAAGACGGTTGAGCTCGACACGGCGTTTATCGCTCCGCAGCGGTTTTTATAACAACAGAGAACGACATGGGACAATTAGTATTACGGGGCGTGGGAAAAACTTTCCACGGTCAGAGCGTGGTACAGGACATCGATCTGACCATTGAGGAAGGCGAATTTGTGGTGATTGTCGGCCCGTCCGGCAGCGGTAAATCCACGCTGCTACGGATGATCGCGGGCCTGGAAGATATCAGTACCGGCGAGATGTTTCTGGATGGTCAACTGATAAACGATACGCTGCCTCAGGGGCGCAGTATCGGCATGGTATTCCAGTCTTATGCCCTCTACCCGCATATGACGGTTGCGGAGAATATGGCATATGGCCTGACGCTGGCGAAGCGGCCGAAACCAGAGATCGCCCGGCGGGTCAGTGAGGCGGCAAGTATTTTACAGCTCACGCCGCTGCTGGAGCGTAAACCGGCGATGCTGTCCGGCGGACAGCGTCAGCGGGTGGCCATTGGCCGCGCGCTGGTGAAAGAGCCAGCCCTGTTTCTGTTTGATGAACCCTTATCCAATCTCGATGCCGCTTTGCGCGTGGACATGCGCGTACAGATAGCGCGTCTGCATCAAAAGCTGCGCTCCACCATGATTTACGTCACTCACGATCAGGTGGAGGCGATGACCCTGGCGGATCGCATCGTCATGATGTCGTCGGGCAGTGTTGCCCAGGTGGGGACGCCGCTGGCGTTGTATCATCATCCGGCCACGCTGGAAGTGGCTACCTTTATCGGTTCGCCGCGAATGAATATTCTGCCGGTGAGGATCGAGGAGAACAGCGAGCAGGGCATTACAATCAGTTTGCCTGGCGATGTACCGCTGGTGGTGGCGGCGGATGGTCGTTATGCCGTCGCGGGTGAGCAGGCATGGCTGGGAGTGCGTCCGGAACATTTATCCTCAGAGGATGCCGTCGGGCCGCAGCTGGCCGCTACGCTGATGCTGAGTGAAAACCTTGGTCACGAAACGTTGCTCTATTACCAGGTTGAAGGGGTTGAGGAGCCGCTGATACAGCGTATTGCCGGGGAATCGCAGCGTAAAGTCGGCGTGGCGGTACAGTTGGGTATCAGCAGCCGCTATGTTCAACTGTTCTCTGCCAGCGGTAAGGCATTTCCCCGGCTGTGAGTTGGTTGGGAGCCGGGGTTAAGGGCGCGCCATGTTAAAACGGGCGCCTGGCGGCAGAAGGGGATATATGCGGGATTTCCCAGAAGTATCGCAATCTGTCAATCAGCCGGTCAAAAGTGCCGGGACAGCTCTTCCCCGGCACCATGACTTTGCCTGCAATTGTTCTGCGGTATCCACTGGGAATGGTTTTCATTCCTGATGTGCTGGGATGCGGGCAATGACCTTAATTTCAAAATCGAATCCAGCAAGCCAGTTAACGCCAACGGCAGTCCAGTTCGGATAAGGCGGCTGCGGAAAAATAGATTGTTTCACCTGCATAATCGTTGAAAACTGATTTTCCGGATCGGTATGAAAGGTGGTGACATCAATCAGATCGTCGAACGTACACCCTGCGGCAGCAAGCGTTGCCTCCAGGTTATCAAACGCAAGCCGCACCTGCGCGGCAAAATCAGGCTCCGGCGTACCGTCGGCGCGGCTACCTACCTGACCCGAAACAAACAGCAGATCGCCAGAGCGGATCGCGGCGGAATAACCGTGCTTTTCATAAAGTTCGTGGCGACTGGCAGGGAAGACAGGTTCACGGTGGATCATAGCGTTTCCTTTTCTTGAGTCAGCGTGTCATGCGGGATGCACGGCTCGCATAATTAATTTAATATACGCAGCGTATGCTAAATTAATCACACATACGCCTCGTATGTCAAATGACATACGCTATGTATGTCAAAAGGAGAGCGCATGGTTGCCAAACGCCGCACCGAAACGATGGAAGAGAACCGCGAGAAACTGATTACGGCAGCGCGAAAAGCATTTGCCGAAAAAGGGTTTGCCGCCGCATCAATGGATGAACTAACCGCCAGCGTCGGTCTGACACGCGGCGCGCTGTACCACAATTTTGGCGATAAAAAAGGGCTACTTGCCGCTGTTGTCGACCGGGTGGATGGTGAAATGGCACAGCGAGCGAAAGCTGCCGCCGCTACCGCCAGTGACGACTGGGAAAGGCTGCTGGCTGAAGGAATTGCCTACATCAAGCTGGCACTGGATGCAGAGGTGAGGCGCATCGTTCTGCTTGATGGTCCGGCTTTTCTTGGCGATCCCGCACAATGGCCGAGCCAGAATAGCTGCCTTGACGCTACCCGCCAGAGCGTTATAAAGATGATCGAACAGGGCATACTCAAACCTGTGGATGCGGATGCCGCCGCCTGTCTGTTAAATAGTGCCGCGCTGAATGCCGCGCTGTGGATAGCGAGCAGCGACGATCCACAGCAGGCGCTGCCAAAAGTTATTGAGGTGTTTACGCTACTGGCAAGCGGATTGCGTAATCGTCCTGATAAACCCCAATGAAGCCGCTGGTAGGGGGGAGGGAACGGGCGACAACTTGATCGCGTGGGCAAGGCCCTGCTAGCGGATTGAGTAAACGAAACGTCATCATTAATTTCAGTGAGTTGCATTTATGCTACGCTTAAATTATCGGTTTCCTCGCGAGGTTTTTTTTATGTTAAAAAATTCAGTTAACTTCATTTCTCATAAACTCATGTGCGTTCACCATTTACTCCGCAGATAACCGGTAAGACAACGGTTACTGAATTTTTATTACTGATCTGACAACCAGAGGTTGTTGACTGGATATAAGGGAAAAGAATGCTAACGATATTCGATGAGTTATCTGGTGCTCCAACTTGGGTGCCTGCGGTATTGCTCGTCACTCTCTCGCTCGCACTGGGATTTCTGGCCCGATTTATACTTCTCCGGTTCATCCGCTACTGGCAGAATCGAGACCGGAAGCTCTTCAAATCACTTGAAAAAAATCTTCGTGGATCAATGTTTCTTTTCATTCCCTTACTGTTAATAAATGTAGGGATTAATTATATTACCATTCAGCCAAACTCTCTCGGTTTTATTACGTCCACCCTTAATACCTTTATTATATTATCATTTTGCTCCATTTTTATTCGATTGATTAATGTTGCGCAGGATATGCTTTTTATCCGCTATGACATTAATCTTTCGAATAATCTTCGTGCCCGTAAAATTCGCACTCAGATAATGTATGTAAAAAAGGTCGCTATTGTCCTACTCGTGTCATTCTGTCTTACTCTGATACTTCTCAGTTTTCCCGGTTTTCGAAAATTCGGCACAACAATCTTAGCCGGCGCAGGGGTTGCCGGAATAATCATTGGGTTTGCCCTGCAGAAGTCGCTTGTCAACCTGTTTGCCGGAATTCAGATAGCTTTTACGCAACCTATAAAAATTGATGATGCTGTCGTCGTCGAAAATGAATGGGGCTGGATAGAGGAGATCAATCTGACTTATGTCGTTGTGCGTATCTGGGATCTGCGCCGACTGGTGCTGCCCATTACTTACTTTACAGAAAATCCTTTCCAGAACTGGACGCGTAATAACGCACAGATATTAGGCTCTGTTTTTCTTTACCTCGATTATTCCATGCCATTAGATCCTCTCCGCAAGCATTTTGAAAAAGTCCTCAGTGAAACAAAACTCTGGGATCAACAGACCCAGGTGCTCCAGGTAACCGATACTACTGACAAAACCATGACTATCAGATTATTGATGACGGCACAGAATTCCCCAACGGCCTGGGATTTACGCTGCTACGTGCGGGAAAAAATGATTGAGTTTATTCAGCAAAATTATCCGCAGAGCCTTCCTCGCGTGAGGGCTACGCTGACCGATTCGGTAGCCGATAGTCCTAAAGGTCAGTAGTTAATCATTTTCATTTTTCGGTTTACCGTGGAAGGCACAGCGTGCTGCGTGAGCACCAGGACAACTGAACTTCCGCTCCTCGCTCTAAGTTGGCACATTGAGCCTTTTACAGGCTGTTTTGTGCCAGGAGCGGACGTTGCTGACATTAGTTTGTGTTGATTAACGGGGAGCAGGTCAGTTGGAGTTGCGAACTTCCGGTTTTCGCTCTTAGCCGACCTGGCAGCTCGGCTAGTCTGTCCGCTATGTGGCAATTGCGGAGTTTGAAGCAGAAATGTCATCGTTACGTGATGAAACAGATGACGGCTGATGTTTATTTTTCGTAAGGTAACAGATGATTTTAAAGCCAAAGAGGGAGTAATCATGAGCAGGTTTCAGGGAAAACGCATACTAATCACTGGCGGTACCAGTGGCATGGGACTGGCAGGTGCACAGCGCATTGTTAGTGAGGGCGGTCATGTAGCCATTACCGGGCTCAATGATGAAAGGCTGGAGCGCGCCCGTAGCCTGCTGCCTGAGTCATCTCTTATTCTGAAAAACGATGCTGCCAGCGAAGCAGATATAAGTGATCTTCAGGTAGCTATAAGCGGCTGGGGTTCACTTGACGGATTATGGCTTAATGCCGGCTTCGCAGAGGTAGGCTCTCCTGAGTCTGTAACGGCAAATGCATTTACTCGTATGATGAATGCTAATGTCCGTGGTCCGATGCTACAGCTTGCAGCCCTCTCTGGATCACTCAATTCCGGTGCGTCAGTTCTTGTCACCTCATCTTCTTCTGTTTATGAAGGTGCGGCAATGACCAGCCTCTATGCAGCAACGAAAGGCGCCATTATCGCTATGGTTAAAAGCTGGGCCTCTGCACTGGCTGAACGCCGTATCCGCGCCAATACATTGGTACCGGGCCCGATTGAAACTAACTTCAGGCATTTTATGCCTGAAGAGTCGCGTCAGCAGTTTGAGGATTTTGTGGTCAGCCAGGTTCCTCTCGGCCGGGCAGGAACAGCAGAAGAAGCTGCCGCAGTTGCGCTTTTCCTCCTTTCCGATGACGCCTCCTATGTTACCGGCAGCCAGTACGCCGTAGATGGTGGACTAGTACATTACTGAAGATCGCTCCGACTTAACTGCACACTGCATCGGGCGCCATTTATGAATATGTTTAACGCCAGTGTATTGACTCCATGACGCTCGGCGTATTGACCCTAAGTGACAGTTATTCTGATGTCACGATTTGTTATGGCTGGCCGACAAAAAGCGTAATTTCTTTGCCAGCCTGCTGTCTGTTGCGTAATGTCGGGTTTTTGTTAAGTGGTGTTATCCGAGATACTCAATGATTGACAACCCGCCGTTGTAATCGGTGCTGTAAATAATGCCCTGCGCATCGACAAAAACATCACAACTTTGAATGACCTGAGGACGATCCGGGCGCTTATCCATCATGCGTGCGGGGGCAGCGGGTACCAGCGCTCCGGCTTCTTTCGGTTGAAAGGGATTGGAGATGTCATAGGCGCGCACACCGGCATTCTGATAGGTAGCGAAAATCAGAGTATCGCTTATAAAGCTGCCGGGACGGTTCTCATGCAGGTTATGAGGACCGAAATGGGCGCCTTTGGCAACGTAATCAAGTTCATTCGGCTGCGGAAAGGTGGCAATGCTAATCGGGTTCGCGGGTTCACGAATATCAAAGAGCCAAATTAACTTCTCACCATCCTGCTGCTCGTCCAGCACGGCTTCATCCAGCACCACCAGAAGATCCCGCGTTGGTAAAGGCAGAGCTGTATGCGTACCCCCACCAAACGGTGGGCTCCAGTTGCGATGGCTAATTAACTGCGGCGCCGCCCGATCGGTAACATCCAGCAATGTCAGGCCGCCATCGCGCCAGCAACCGTATGCCGTATAGCCACTGATAATCGCATGATGCAGCGCGTAGCGTTTGTTTTGTTCCCAATCGGTTTTTTCACCGCCTGCCGTATGCATGCCCGGTAACCACCATCGGCCCACTACCTGTGGCTGGCGCGGGTTGGCCAGATCGATCGTCAGCAGAATATAATCACTGAAACCGTCGATCAACGCAGAAACATAGGCCCAGCGTCCACCGACATACCAGATACGGTGAATGCCTATACCGTCGATATGTAGAAAAGCAATCTCTTGCGGCTGCTCAGGCGATGAGATATCAAAAATCCTCAGACCTGATTGCCAGCTCTTCTCCTGAATATCGGCGGTGGTGTTGCCGACTGATTGAGTGTAGTAAACCTTCTCATCAGCAAAACGCACATCGGCAAACAGATCGCGCGCGTTAATTACCAGCAGCAAGTCATCGTGAGCCTGAAGATGCACACTCCAGGTGCCGGGCGGCGCGGCAACATAATTAACGGTTTTTGGCTGACGCGGATCGCGCACGTCAACCACGCTAAATCCCTGCGATACCATATGACCAATATAGGCAAAGCCGCGATGTACCATGACCTGTACGCCATCAGGGCGGCCGCCCTGATGGCTGTGACCAATTAGCCGCATATTGCGGCTGTATTCCGGTTTGGAAAGCTGTGTCATACGTAACCTCACCTGGCTTTCGCGGCAAGGGTGGCAAACCACGGGGCAACGAAATCGCTGCTCTGGCCCCAGCCGGGGATTACTTTCTGCAATCCTGCCACGTTCGCCACGCCTGACTGACTATTTATCAATTCCTGGGTAATCACCGCACCTTTAAATTCATAGTGAGAAGGTGTGGGTTCACCGGCAATCTTGTACGCCAGCAGACGCATGTTCACTATACCAATCAGCCTGGGATCGACCGCCACGCTGACTTTCCATGGGCTGTTTTTCTCGCGCATCAGTTGTAAATCCTGATTTGACATATCAATGCTGTAGAGTTTTATCTCGGTGCGGCCATTCTCCTGTAATGCTTTGTATGCACCCTGGCTGAATGCATCCCAGGCGCCCCAGATCGCGTCGATTTTGCCTTTGGGATACTTTGCCAGAATCGCCCCAATCTTGTTGGCTGTATCGCCCTGTACATCCGCCGACACCGCGCCAACAGACTCCAGTTCATGAATGCCCGGATTGGCTTTGGCAATGCGCTGCCACTCGGCCTGACGGCGCTCCATTGGCGGGAAACCCGCCACCCACAGCTTGACGATGTTGGCTTTACCGTTGAAATCCTTGATCAACGGTTTCAGCGATTCCTGTGTTAACGAGGCATCGTCCTGCTGAGTCACCGTCACGCCATCTGGTACGTTATCCACTGCGGTATCAAATACTGATACCGCAATACCGTTGTCGTGAATGCGTTTCACCAAATTTTCGGAGTAGGGCGCGCGGCCCTGCGACAGAATAATGCCGTCGTATTTTTGGCTGATTGCCTGGTTTACGAAGTCCTGAAATCGTGCATCGTCACCCTGACTCAGAAACGTGCTGACTTTAAAGCCCAATTGCTTACCTTGCTGAATAGCACCGGCAACAAACTGTGTCGTGTTATCGTCAGATCCCAGGTTACGGATCACCGCAATCCGTACCGGACCCTGATGCGCTGCCAGTTTAGCGGGCAAGGGCGGTAATGAAACTGCGGCTGCGGCTGCGGTACTAAGCAGAGCCAGCGTAACCAGTGAAAAGGCCCAATTTTTCATATTTTCCCCGAAAAAAGATGAATAAGTTGCAGATGGCGATCCGCCAGATTTTGGTTGTAATAAATAAGAGATCTGAGCGGATTTTTTATCCTCTTTAGCAATTTGGCAATCAAGTAAAATGCATAAGTTAAGCCATATAAATCATTAGTTTTGCCGGTGCTGGCGGCAGACTATAGTGAATTATTTCTGCGGGGAAATCTCATGAGCGAGCACCATATTCAGGTCGTGCCAGGGCCGGCCAATTACTATTCCCATCCCGGTGCGATAGCCCGTTTAGCGGATTACTACAGTGAGGCCCAGCTGTGTAAGGCGTTTTGGGTCACCGGGCAACAGGCACTCGCTGCAGCCCGGCCGTGGTTACAGCCCTGGCTGGATTTGCCGGGCGCAAAGCTCTCTGTTTTTAGTGGGCATTGCAGCGAGTCTGAAGTAGCCGCATTGGCGCAGGTGGCGGGGGAGGATCGTCATGTGGTGATTGGCGTCGGGGGCGGCACGGTACTGGATACCGCGAAAGCGCTGGCACACCGATTGGGATTACCTGTGGTCACTCTTCCTACCATTGCTGCGACCTGCGCGGCCTGGACACCGTTGTCGGTCTGGTACAACGATGCGGGCGAGGCTCTCAAATTTGAGATATTCCCCAAGGCCAACCATTTATTGCTGCTCGAGCCGCAAATCATCCTGCAAGCCCCTTCGCGTTATTTACTGGCGGGCATTGGGGATACCCTGGCGAAATGGTATGAAGCGGTAGTGCTGGCAACCGACCCTGCCGCGTTACCCCTTACGGTCCGTCTTGGACTGGATGTGGCGAAAACCGTGCGCGATCTGCTGTTAAAAAAAAGCGAGTCAGCATTGGCTGACCAGCGGGCGCAGCAATTAACCCAGGCGTTTTGCGATGTGGTGGATGCTATTGTGGCGGGAGGGGGGATGGTCGGCGGATTGGGGGAACGCTATACGCGCATTGCAGCAGCGCATGCTGTACATAATGGTTTAACCGTTCTGCCACAAACGGCGCAGTTCCTGCACGGTACCAAAGTGGCGTACGGCATTTTGGTGCAGAGTGCGCTGCTGGGACAGGATGACGTCACCGCACAGCTGATTGAAGCCTATAAACGCTTCGAACTCCCCACTACGCTGGCTCAACTGGCGATTGACATTCAGCAACGAGATCAAGTTGACCGTATCATTCAACACACGTTACGTCCCGTGGAGTCGATTCATTATTTGCCAATTACGCTGACGCCTGCCACCTTACGGGCGGCGCTGGAAAAGGTGGAAGCGCTGGGGCAATAAGCGCCATCCGGTCAAGGGCACTGAGCAGAGCGCCACTCAGGATTCTTGCTCCAGCTACGCTTCTTCATGGCGATGCCCTCACGTTACTGATGAAGACGTTAATAACATCACGGTGTATTAATCAACGGAGAGCAGGTCAGTGCTTCAATCTGGAAGTTAGCTACTTACTTTGTACTTTGAAAGTACACCCTGGTTGCATCAATAGTATACTATTGCGAAACGAGGATTGGTGACGTATAGTTACTGCAACTTATTTGTTTATAACTACAGTCAGGTACAAGATTATGTCTCCCGCACAAGCTAAACAGAAGCAGCATGAACGCTACGATGCCTTAGCAGTGCAAGTTGCGCATGGTCGTGCCGGGTACAAACCCGCCGTGAAAAGTCGTTTCAGCAAGTCAGCCAGCAACAAGTTTGCCCACGCTATCGCCTTTGCCTGATCCCGAACTTTGAAGCACAATAAACCATCATTCGCTGATGGTTTTTTTATGCCTGTTCAAGACGTTATTCCCTCCTATGAGCAGATGTATCTGCAAAATCAGCAGCTGATCTGCAATGCTGACCAGTTCAAATATGCCGTTATTACAGTCGGCGGCCAGGCCGTGCAATACTGGATATCCTATTATCATGCACAATACGGAGACAGGTTGCCTGACGAACGCCTCGTCACTTCTGTTGACTGCGACTATAGCGCCCGGAAAGAGGACATTGCGGCCATAGCCAAAACACTCAATGTTAAGACGTGGCAGAACAAAGACGGCCAGCCACCATCCCTCGCGCAGTTCATGCTGATAGATCAGGACACGCACGATATCAAGCAGGATGATGGGCGTAAATTTGCCAACCCGAATGCGCCAGACGAAGCAAATACGGTGGATATTATCGACCGGCCCGGAGGTTTTGAGCGTTCTGATTTTCTGGGGGATAAACTTTACCTTCATACCACCCCGTTTTATGTGGAGGCAACCGGCCCCGGTATGCCGGAAATGAGCGAAAAGGTCAGGGTCTTGAATCCTATTGCCTGTATGCGCTCCCGCTTCAGTAACCTCATTGATTTACGACGTGCCCCTGAAATTGAGATCGCCCGAATCAACGCGCTTAAAATCCCATGTTACTTCTTTCTTATCGACCAGTTTGATGTTGAACCGTACAGGATTGCTCGGGAAATGTTTATGGAACTTTGGCAGTTGGCGAGCAATGAGAATTGTCTTCGTCAGCAGGCATTCTGGCACACCTGGCAGGGGCCGTTATTGGAGAAGCAGCAAAGTAACAACATAACACTGTTAGACGTACTGGAACGAGTGCATCAATTTCTGGTAGAGCATCCTGATGACTTTAATATCCCAGAAGCCTTAGTCACCAAAGATCTGCCACTGAGACTTGCGCAGTTGCGTGACCGATTTAAACGCTATATTACGCTCAACAATGAACAGGCGGTAAGAGGACGGAGAGGATATGAACGTAATCGCCGTGATGATTAGCTGCAGTGAATCGCCACGGTTTTAGTAGCCATCTTTCAGATTAATAGCTGAGTATTAATATCGGCTCCTCGCTCACAGTGGGCGATGTACAAACCCGGGGCTGCCCTGTCCCGGGAGCGGACGTTACAAACGTAATGTCTGTCAACGAGTTTAGAAAATCCTGACCTGGTAAATCATTCATAAAAAGCAGGGGAAAGACGTAACGAAGACCATTGCCCGGAGTCATGTCCGTAAACTACCAACGCCGCATTTTCGCTTTTAGCCAGGTCTGCAATTTTCTGCGTACTCAGCCTGATTCCTGGCTCATCATGTACTGGTCAAGTTAAAC